>CAVZEC010000001.1:0-163251 GCA_963774165.1 uncultured Alphaproteobacteria bacterium
AGCCGTTGCGTGCCCACGCTGTCGACCGCATCTCCCGCCACCGTGAGCGCGACACCGTAGTCGTTGCGCGCCACCGCGGCCGAGACGTAGCCACCCTTGATGTCCCGCAGCACCGCCTCGGGCGCGCGCTCGTGCGGATCGCCATAGCCGGCACCGCCCGCGCAGCAAGCCGCATAGACGTCACCTGCGGCAAGGGCGAGCGTCTTCTTGGAGTGGACGGCCTTGCCGTTAACGGAAACCGTCGCCGTGCCGCCGGGCTTTCCGCCGAACAGGCCGAGCGCAGGATGCGTGATCCGGTCCATGCGCACGCCGACGGTGATCGGCTGGGGCGCCTCCGATCGCACCTCCAGACGCGCCCCGAGGCCGCCGCGCTGCCGGCCCGCGCCGCCGGAGTCCATGACGAGCTCCTTGGCCAGGAACAGCAAGGGCTTCTCGTTCTCCGTCACCTCCACCGGGGTGCCCGCGATATTGGCCGGCCAGCCGATCGAGGACAGGCCATCCATCGTCGGCCGCGCCCCGACTCCGCCGTTCAGAAACATGATGTCGACGTAGCGCCGGCCGCCGTTGCCGAGGCCCATGTAGGCCGACAGGTGCGGCGGAGTGCCGGACTCGGCGATGACGCGATCCGGCACCGCCTGCGCCAAGGTGCGGAAGATCAGCCCCTGCAGGTACATGGCGACCAGCGCCCTGGCGCCGAGAGCGGCCGGGTAGGACGCATTGATCACGGTGCCTTCCGGCACGCTGTATGTGATGCGCTTCAGCGTGGCCCCGTTGACGGGAGAGGCCGGGTGCGCCACGCAAGTGCAGGCGTGCGCGACCTCGGCGAACGACCAACGCTTGGTGCAGTTGATGCCGTACTCCTGCTGGGGCGAGGACCCCTCGCAGTCGACGTGGATCTCGTCGCTCTTGACCGTGATCGCGCAGCGCAACGTGATCGGCTGGTCGAAACCGTCGGTCTCGACCTCGCCGCGGTACGTTCCGGGCGGGATTTTTGCGATCGCCTGGCGCATCGCAAGGTCCGACCGCTCCCACACGGCGTCGAACAAGGCGTCGGCATCGTCTAGGCCCTTGGCCTCCAGAAATTCAACGAGCCGGCGCGCCATGATGGTGTTGGAAGCGAGCTGGGCCATTAGGTCACCGACGACGATGTCCGGCACGCGCACATTGAGGCGGATGATACGGAACAAATCCTCGTTCGGCTCGCCACCCTTGAACAGCTTGACGATGGGCAGCCGGAAGCCTTCCTCGAATACCTCCCTGGAATTGGCCGACAGCAGGCGCCCGCCCACGTCGGGCGAGTGCGAGACGCTCATGGCGTAGGCGACGATGCGGCCGCGATGGAAGATCGGCGTCACGAAGAAGACGTCGTTGATCTGGCTGGCGCCGATCCAAGGATCGGTGGTGATCAGACCGTCCCCCGGTTGGAGGGTCTCGGGCGGGAAGGCAGCCAGGAAGTCGTGCAGGGCCTGCGCCATGCAGCCGAGAAATGCCGGCAACCCGTGCCGGCCTTGCGCGATCATCTCGCCCTTGGTGTCGAACAGGGCGCAACTGAAGTCCCAGGCCTCGGTAACGATGCGCGAGAAGGCGGTGCGCAACAGCGTCACCTGCGCCTCGTCGACGATGGTCAGCAGCTTGTTCCACGACATGGTGAGCGTGGTAGCGTCGAGGGTCGGCGAGTTTTTCGCGGGCATGCGCTATCCCTTCAGCGTGATCACCAGCATGCGCAGATCGTCGACTTCGACGCGTGCGCCGGGCGGGACCACCGCGGTCGATTCATGATCCTCGATGATCGCCGGGCCAGGGATCGCTGCGCCCGGCGCCAAGCGTGCGCGTTCGTAGACGGGGCAGTCAACGGCGGTAGCGGCACCAGCAAAGACCACGGGGCGGCGCCCCTTTTCTGCCGGAGCGGTATCGCTGCCGCCCTGGCTCGGCCATGTGACGTCCAATTGCGGCGCCGGACCCGACACGGTGAGGCGCCAACTCACGGTCTCCACCGGCACCTCGCGGATCTCGCGTCCGTAATGCTGCCGATAGGCGGCGTAGAAGGCACCGTGCAGATCGTCCATGAGCCCGGGCCCCAGCGGGCCGGGCGGCAGCACCACGTTGACCTCGTAGCGCTGGCTCAGATAGCGCATGTCGGCGGAGAACCGCGCGCTGACGCCCTCGCGGATGCCGGCCTCGGCGAGATGCTGGCGGCCCTCTTTCTCCAAGGCCGCGAAGCGCGTGTTGACGGTCGCCCAGTCGACCTGCTTGAGCTCGCGCATGTAGCCGAACACGAAATCGAAGGACACGGGAGAGGCGAGGCATCCCAGAGCCGAGAGAACGCCGGCGGCAACCGGCACGCGCACCTGGCGGATGCCGAGGCGCTGCGCGACATCGCACACATGGGCCGGGGCGGCGCCACCGAACGCCAGCAGCGTGAACTCCCTGAGATCGATGCCCTGCTCGGCCGCGTAGACGGAAGCCGCGTTGGCCATGTTGTCGTTCACGACCTCGTACACGCTGCGGGCGGCGCCGGCGACGTCGACGCCCAGTGGCTTGGCGATGTGCTCCTCAACGGCCGAGGCTGCCCGCTCTGGGTGGAGGCGCATCTTGCCGCCGAGGAAATAGTCGGCGTTGAGATAGCCCAGCAGCAGGTCCGCATCCGTGACCGTGGGTAAGGTCCCACCTGCTCCGTAGCAGGCAGGTCCCGGCTTGGCGCCCGCGCTGTCGGGCCCGACCCCCAGCAGGCCCAGCGCGTCGACGCGGGCAATGCTGCCACCGCCGGCGCCAATCTCGATCAGGTCCACTGCGGGCGCCTTGAGAAGCAGGCCGCTGCCCTTCTGGAAACGCCGCACGCGGGCGACCTCCAGCTCCGTGGTGCGCGTCGGTTGGCCGCCGGTGATCAGCGAGATCTTGGCGGTCGTGCCGCCCATATCGAATGCCAGGACGTTGGGCGTGCCTAGGCGCTGGGCAAAATGGGTGGCGATGGAGACGCCGGCAGCGGGCCCGGACTCGACCAGCCGCACCGGGAACTGGCGGGCAAGATCGAGACTGAGCGTGCCGCCGCTCGAGCTCATCACGAAGAAGGCACCGCGCGAGCCTTTCTCCTTCAGGGCCTGCGAGAGCTCGGCGAGATAGCGAGACATCAGCGGCTGCACATAGGCGTTGGCCACCGTGGTGGAAACGCGGCCGTACTCGCCGATCTCGGGCAGAACACGCGAGGACAGCGATACTGATAGATCGGGCCGCTCGTCCTGGATGGCGAGAGCTGCGGCCTCTTCGTTGGACGCGTTGGCGTAGGCGTGCAGAAAGCACACGGCGACCGCCTCGACGTCCTCGGCCTTCAAGGAGCGCAAGGCCTCGCGCACCTCTGCGTCGGCGACTGGTGTCAGCACGTTCCCGTCGAAGCGCACGCGTTCGGTTATGCCGATGCGCCGATGGCGCGGCACCAGTGGCTCGGGGAACTCGATGAAAAGATCGTGCAGGTCGTAGCGAAGCTCGGTTCCGGTCTCGAGCGTATCGCGAAAGCCGCGTGTGGTGAGCAGTGCGGTGCGTGCGCCCTTGCGCTCGATGATGGCGTTGGTGGCGAGCGTCGTGCCGTGCACGATCGTCCGCACCGCATCGTGACTGGACTTGGCCTGCTCGAGCACCTGCGCGACCGCCGTCAGCACCGCCTGCGCCGGCTGACCCGGCGTAGTCAGAACTTTGGCCGAGAAGATGCGGCCTGCCCGCTCGTCGACGAGGATCACGTCGGTGAAGGTGCCGCCGATGTCGACACCGATGGCGATATGCTTGCTCTGTTCCACGCGCGCGCATGCCCTGGTTTTGATCTGACTGCTCGACTTGTGGTCACGCGACAAAGCGAGCGCGGCGACCAACTCGACAGTTGCAACAAATCGCACCGATGTCACGTGCGGCTGTTTCTCCCAATGAGAGTGTTTCCTTGACCGCCGTGCTGACGCAGGCCTAGCCTCGTTGCATCGAGCGGCGACGAATGCGCAGATCGCGCAAATCGACTGACCTCCTGAGGAGTACTCCGTGATGAGTGTTCGCGCAGTTGCTGCCTTGCTCGTCGGCATGATGACGATGATGCTGCCGGACGGCGCGTCTGCGCAGACCAAGATCGCACTGCGCATCGGCCATGTCACGAGCCTTCAAGCGATCGCGGGACAGGGATCCTCCAAGCTCAAGGAGGTTGCGGAATCTCTTTCGAATGGAGAGATCGAGATCCAGATCTTTCCCAACAGTCAGCTCGGCGGCGAGCTCGAGATGGTCTCGCAGGTGCGGCTTGGGACCCTCGACATGGCAATGGCCGGCTCCGGCATTGTTGCGGCCATCGAGCCGACCTTCTCCATCACCGAGTTGCCCTTCATCTGGAAATCTCGCGACCTTGCCTGGAAGGTGCTGAACGGGCCGGCCGGCGACAAAATGTTCGCGCTGCTGGAGCCGAAGGGCATCAAGGCCTTGTCCTGGGGTGTTTGGGACATGCGCGGCTTCCTCACCGTCGGTTTCGACGTCACCAAGCCCGACGACCTGAAGGGCAAGAAGATCCGCGTCATCGAGAACCCGCTCTATGTGCGCACGATCCGCGCCTACAACGGCAATCCCGTGCCCATGGCCTGGCCGGAGGTTTACTCGGCGCTGCAGCAGAAGACGATCGACGGAGTTGAGACCAACTATCACGGCATGGCCGACTCCAAGCTCTACGAGGTTGCAAAGAGCCTCACCGTCTCCGACCACATCTGGACCGCCACCGTCTTCGTCATCAACAAGAAGAAGTTCGAGTCGCTGTCGCCCAAGCTGCAAGAGGTGATGGTCACGGCGGCCAAGCAGGCGGGCGAGACGATGTTCGTCAACGCCGGAAAGGCCAACGCCGATGCCATCGCCCTGATGGAGAAGAACGGCGTCAAGATCGTGCGCCCGGAGCGAGCCGACTTCGAGAAGGCGGTCGAGCCGGTGCACAAGTACTTCGCCAATCTGGTCGGTGCCGATCTCCTCGAAGAGGTCAAGGCGGCACAGAAATAGCTGCCCGAGATGGCCGTCACGGCGCATGAGCTCGATACGCGAGGAGACGGGCGTCAGCTCGCCGGTCGGGACGACATGATGCGAGTTCCGCCCGAGCTCGTTGCGATTGTTGCGCTGCTGGTGCTGGTCGCGGTGGGCTGCACGTGGGCAATCCGGGCCGACTGGCGCAAGCCGGATGGACGTATCGCTTGGTGGGAATTGAGCGAGGCATTCGTCAGCCTGTTCCTGATGCTGTGCATGCTGGTCAGCTCTGCGCTGCAGGTGCTCGTCCGCTACCTCTTCTCCGACGACGTCGACATACCCTGGACCGAGGAGTTCGGGCGGCTGGCCATGATCTGGGCCGCGTTTTGGGGGGCGGCGGCGCTGCAGCGCGTGGACGACCACATCCGCATGAGCGCCGTCTACGACCTGCTGCCTGCGCCGCTGCAGAAGGTGGTGCGCCTGTTCGGCGATGTCCTCGTGCTTCTGGTCCTGGCGCCGATCGTGTGGCTCGGCTGGGAGACGGCGCGCAACCTGGACATCATGAGCTCAATCTCGCTGGGCCTGCCGCTGTCGGTGTTTGCCTATCCGGTGCCGATCGGCGGCGCCTTGATGATGGTGCATACGCTGGCGCTATTGATCGGCAGGCTCAACGGCCGCGAGCCAGAGCCGCCCAACGCCGGCTTCGGGGGCTGACGGATGGGCGGTCTGTGGTACGTCATCATCGTCTTCTTTGCCCTGTTCTTCCTGCGCCTGCCGATCGCTATGGTGCTGATCTGCTCCAGCATTGTCGGCCTGTGGTTCGCCCCGACGGCCATCCCCCTGTCGACCGTGCCGACGACGCTTTGGCAGGGCGTCAACCATTTCGTGCTGATGGCAATCCCATTCTTCATCCTGATGGGTGACCTCGCGCTCGCCAGCGGCGTCACCCAGCGCCTGGTCAATCTCGCCAAGGCGTTCGTGGGACACATTGCCGGCGGGCTCGCCCATGTCGGCGTGATCGTCAACATCATCATGGCGGGCATGTCGGGCTCGGACCTGGCGGACGCGGCCGCAACCGGGCGCCTGCTCATCCCGGCGATGAAGCGCAGCGGCTACCCGGTGGGCTATGCGGCGTCCCTGATTGCCGGCGCGGCAACGATCGGGCCGCTCATTCCGCCGTCGATCGCCTTCATCCTGTTTGCGGCGGCGACGGACGAATCCGTCGGGCGGCTGTTTCTCGGGGGCGCCATTCCCGGCGCCATGCTCGGCCTGTTCCTGATGGTCCAGGCCTATATCGTGGCCAAGCGCAACGGCTACCCGCGCGAAGAGCGCGTGCCCTACGGCGAACGCGTGAAGGCGACCGTAGTCGGCCTGCCGGTGCTCGCCATTCCGGTGGTCGTGCTGGGGAGCATCCTCATCGGTATCGCTACGCCAACGGAAGCCGCGGTGCTTGGCGTGATCGCCGTGATCGTGGTCGGCGGATTTCTCTATCGCGAGCTCAGCGTCGCCATCTTCGCCCGGCAAATGCTCTCGACGCTGCGCACGGTCGGGTCCGTCTTCATCATCATTGCCGCGGCCGCAGTGTTCGGCCGGGTTCTGACCCTCTACGGGGCGGCCGACTCTCTCGCGGCCTGGATGACGTCGCTCACCACCAATCCGCTGGTGTTCCTGCTCGCCATCAACATCATCTATCTCGTCATGGGGTGTTTCCTCGACACCGTGCCGATCCTCCTGGTGTTCGTGCCGCTGCTGATGCCGACCGTGAAGGCGCTCGGCATCGACGCCGTGCACTTCGGCGTCCTCACGGTGTTCAATCTCCTCATCGGCCTTGTCACGCCGCCTTACGGGTTGACGATGTTTCTGCTCTGCCGCATCGCCAACATCTCGCTGCAGGAGTTCTGGCGCTACCAGTGGCCGATCTTCCTGACCATGCTGTTCGCGTTGGCGCTGTGCACGGTGTTTCCGCCTCTCACGACGTGGCTGCCGAACCTCGTCATGCCGACAAGGTAGCCGGCGTCGCGAGGTCAGTCCGTCGCATCAAGCCGCCAGATCTGTCTCACACGGTGCTGAAGTCGGACATACCGATGGCGAGCCCGACCCCTGGCGACGTTGGCAAAGGTATCAGCACGTCAGCTAATGGCACGTCGCGTCGGGTTGTCGACGGCGGCTGTCGGATCATTGCATCGCTTGGCACCCCGATCGTGACCATAGTGGCTCTATCTCAGAAGCTGACGTCGAGTGCTGCGTTGTCAGCGACGAATCCGCAGCCGCCGGCCACGTCCGGATTTGAGAGCAACGCGTCGAGCGATCAGACATCGATTTTCTTAGAGCTCTCGATGACGTCATCAACTTCGATGCCGAGGTAGCGCATGGTACCTTAAATTTCACAATGTCCGAGCAGTAGCTGCGCGACCCTTAGGTTGCCCGCTCGCGTGTGGATCACCGCCGCCTCGTTCGGCCATTTATCCAGGCATTGCGGCGCTCGCACTGCTCACGCCTCTGTCGGGCAATTTCCGTCGGATTGTCGACTGCACGACCGGACGTAGGAGGAGTGCATCTTGAAGATCGGACATCTATGTCGGCGCGGCTCACTCTTGCATCAGCTCGATGGAAACGTTGTCGGGCGCGGCGATAAAGCAGAGGAGTGCACCATTGACGCCTTTCTTCAGGGGAACGGGAAACGCAACGCCCTTGGCCCTCAGCTCCTCACAGAAGGCCGCAAGATCACCCTTGTAAATGAAGCCGAAGTGGTCGGTACCCCACTCTTCATGGCTCGAAAAGTCGGAGAAATGCTGGATCGCCCGTGCATCGACCGGCGCCTCCCCCGGGCGCCGGCCCCGGATCAGGATGGTCATGCCGCCGAGCGAAACGAAGATCTGCGGCCCGCCTCGCGCCACCGTGTCGGCGGTGATCGTCGCGCCAAGCTTCTCTACGTACCAACGTGCCGACGCGTGCGGATCCTTAGCGATGATGTGTACGTGGTCGAACCGGAAGGCAGGGTTGGACATGCTGAGCTCCTTGTCGCGGCATGGACCGATATCGAGCGATAGGACGAATGTACAACCGCAAGGTCTCCCGTCCGACGGTGGACATCGCGGTCATGGAGTGCAATGGGTGTAACAGCCGGGATCGCGGATGTGATTACTTAGCTCACTGAATACGATTGGTTACCTCCGCAAACCCCATGACGTCCGATCGACTAGTTTACCGCCCGTCGATCCTGACCCCAAGCCGAACTCTTCACGCGAATGTGCGATTGGCAATTGGCAAAGGCACATATGACCGCTCTTAACTCGGTCATCTGACCGAAATATGGTTCTATGGTATAGGTCGGTCGACCGAATTGTTATGATTTCCATGATCCATCTCGCGCAGCAAGGAGACATCATCGTGGGCGGTATCGCTTCGGTTCTATACGGCGCGGTCAGCTACGTGCTGTTCTTGGGTACGATCCTTTACGCCGTCGCCTTCGTCGGCAATCTCCCGGTGCCAAAGACAATCGACAGCGGGGAGGCCGGGCCTCTTGGTGCGGCGTTGATTGTCGACACGCTGCTGCTGGGACTGTTTGCCATCCAGCACAGCGTGATGGCCCGCCCCGCGTTCAAGCACTGGTGGACCCAGTTCGTGCCGCATACAATCGAGCGGACGACCTATGTGCTGCTCGCTAGTCTGGTTCTCGTGCTGCTCTTTTGGCAGTGGCAGCCCATACCGCGGATGGTTTGGTCAGTGAACAACCCAGTCGGCGTTGTCGCCATGCAGGCAATCTTCTGGCTCGGCTGGGCCGTCGTGCTCCTCAGCACGTTCCTGATCAATCATTTCGAGCTGTTTGGCTTGCGCCAGGTCTATGCCCGGCTCCGCGGCCATTCGCTGCCGGAACCGGTATTCAGGACGCCCCTTCTCTACAAGCGGGTCCGGCACCCTCTCTATCTCGGATTCCTGCTTGCCTTCTGGGCGACGGCGTCCATGACGGCTGGACATCTGCTGTTCGCGATCGCGACCACCGGCTATATCCTGCTCGGCATCTACCTCGAGGAGCGTGATCTCATCGGATTGTTCGGCGATCAGTACCGTCGCTACCGCGAGCAGGTATCAATGCTGATCCCGCTGCCCGTCCGGCGGCACCCGAACGTAGATGCCGGCAGTCAGACGGCGGCGGCGAAGCGTCCATAGCGCGACGACGCAGGTACGTCGGTTGGACGCTGGAGGTGGCATGGCACGCACATTGGCAAAGAAGCCGGAGACCAGTGTGTCGCTGCTCGAGGCGGCGAAGAAAGTGCTGCGCCAGAACGGCTATGCCGGGCTGTCGACGCGGGACGTGGCAGCGACTGCCGGCGTGCCACTCAGCCAGATTCACTACCACTTCGGCTCCAAGCAGGGATTGGTACTGGCGCTGTTCGAGTACCTGAACGCGCAGTTGCTGGATCGGCAGAACGCGCTGTTTGGCGAGACCACGCTCAAGCTTTCCGAGCAGTGGGACCGGGCCTGCGACTATCTCGACGACGACATCGCGTCGGGCTACGTGCGCGTGCTGCAGGAGCTGACGGCGGCAAGCTGGGCCGATGCCGAGGTAGCAAAAGTAGTCCGCACCGGATTGCTCACCTGGTTCGATCTACTGACCGAACTCGCGCGCAAGGCTGACCGGCAGCTTG
The DNA here is from genome assembly GCA_963774165.1 of uncultured Alphaproteobacteria bacterium. GTDB lineage: Bacteria > Pseudomonadota > Alphaproteobacteria > Rhizobiales > Hyphomicrobiaceae > AWTP1-13. The sequence goes on from CAVZEC010000001.1 coordinate 9,618, forward strand.
GGGCTCTCGGCCCATTTCGTGCCGAAGAGGTTGCCGCACTCATCGGCTGCGCTTTCATGGGCGCGGAAAGCATCTACCTGATGGGTCTCGAAAAGAAGGGCGCGCCCGTGCGTCAGGCCTTGCGGCGCATGGGCGATCTCATCCGTATTGCCGAAGCCGCTTCCACGAGGAGGTGATGCCATGCGCGCCAAATTGTCGAGCAAAGAGGGAGCCGAACGCGACGGCGTGAAGATCCACTACGAGGTTTATGGCAACGGACCCGAGACGATGGTGTTCCTGCCGCCATGGAGCATCGTGCACGCGCGCGTCTACAAGGCGCAGCTCCCCTATTTCAGCGAGCGCTTCCGCTGCATCACCTTCGACCCGCGAGGCAATGGCCAGTCCGACAAGCCGGACGAAGCTGCGGCCTACTCGCTCGACAACTACCTGGGCGACGTCTTCGCCGTAATGGATGCGACCGACGCCGGCAAAGCGATCCTGGTCGGCCTGTCGCTTGGGGGGATGCATGCGTGCATCCTGGCCGCACAGTACTCGGAGCGTGTGAAGGCGGCAGTGCTGGCCGGCACGGCGGCCACGGTCGGCCCGGGTTATCCGTATCTGGCGCCGAAGCATTTCACTGCCAAGCGCGAGCGGTTCGAGGGCTGGGACAAGTACAACCGCGACTACTGGCATGCGGAGTATGCAGATTTCGCCGAGCACTTCGTGCGCAACATCTGTTCCGATCCTCACTCGACCAGGCAGATTGAGGACGGCATCGAATGGGCCGGCGGCACGACGGGGCCCATCCTGGCAAGGACCGTGGAGGCCCGAGCGATCCCGCCGGCCTTTGACGTCAGCGAGGCAATGTATCGCAAGATCGCGTGTCCCCTGCTGATGATCCACGGCGACAACGACCAGATCCAGCCCTATGCACGTGCCCAGGTGGTGGCGAAGCTTACGGGCGCCGAGCTCTTCACAATTCCCGGCGGCGGGCATAATCCGCTCGCGCGATTCCCGGCCAAGTGCAACGACCTCATCAACGACTTCCTGGATCGCAAACTCGGCATTCCGGCGCCTGGCAAGACGCGGGCGCAGTCCTCGACCAGGACTAGGAAGGCGCTGTATCTGTCTTCGCCAATCGGGCTCGGGCACGGCCGCCGAGACATCGCCATCACGCGCGAGCTGCGCAAGCTGCGCCCTGACCTGCAAGTCGACTGGCTGGCGCAGGACCCGGTGACACGGCTGCTCGATGCTTGCGGCGAGCGCATCCACCCTCTCAGTTGCCGATTGGCGAGCGAGTCGCGGCACATCGAGCTCGAGTCGGGCGAGCACGATCTCAACGCCTTTCAGGCGATTCGGTGCATGGACGAGGTTCTGATTGCCAACTTCATGATCTTTCAGGATGCCGTCGACCAGAGCGACTACGACTTGGTGATCGCCGACGAGGCTTGGGACATCGACCACTACTGGCACGAGCATCCGGAGCTGAAACGCGCCAAGCTCGCCTGGTTCACCGACTTCGTTGGCTATGTGCCGATGCCGTCGGGCGGCGCGCACGAGGCATTCCTGACGAGCGACTACAACGCCGAGATGATCGAGCACGTCGAGCAGCATCCAGGCGTGCGCGACAGGGCTATATTCGTCGGCTCGCCCGAGGACATCGTACCACTGTCGTTCGGCCAGGATCTGCCCGCGATGCGTGATTGGGTGCCGGAGCACTTCGACTTCGCTGGCTACGTCATCGGCGAGCATCCGAGTACGTTTGGGAGTCGAGCGGAATTGCGCGAGCGCCTCGGCTATCGCGAGGGCGAGCGGGTATGTATCGTCACTGTCGGCGGCTCGGGCGTCGGTACGCATCTCATCAAGCGCATACTACAGAGCTGGCCAACAGTGCACGAGCGAATGCCCGAGTTACGAATGATCCTGGTGGCAGGACCGCGCATCGACCCCGCCTCGCTGAATGCGCCACCCGGGGTGGAGGTGCGCGCCTTCGTACCGGACCTTGACCGCCATCTGGCGGCCTGCGACCTCGCGCTCGTTCAGGGTGGGCTAACTACCTGCATGGAGCTCACGGCGGCTGGAACTCCGTTTCTCTACTTCCCGCTCAAGAACCATTTCGAGCAAAATTTCCATGTTGCCCACCGCCTCGACCGGTACGGTGCAGGACGGCGCATGGAGTTCGCTACGTCGACGCCGGACATGATCGCCGATGCGATGGTGACTTCACTGCAGGCGCAGACCAAATTCATGCCAGTAGAGGCAGACGGCGCGGCGCGGGCGGCTCATTTGCTAGCAGAGCTCATCTAAGCTCTACGTCACGGATCAGGGAATTTGCCATTGACTGAAGAAGCGAGCGGGCAGATCGACTACGATGATTTCAGGGTCGGTGCTCGTGCCCAGATCGTGCAGCGCCGAACGGCAGCTATTGGCATGTAGTGGACGGCGCCCGCTCCCGGCATCGAAGTGCCATAGCGTGTTCGTCGTAGACGAATCACATGAGGGGGCCGTCCACATGCAAGATTAGCACGATCGGTTTGGATCTCGCCAAGAACGTATTCCAGGTTCACGGCATCGACGCGAACGAGAAGGTGGTCGTCAGGAAGCAGCTTCGGCGCAGCCAGGTGATCGCGTTCTTCGAGGCCTTGCCGCCGTGCCTGGTGGGCATGGAAGCGTGTGCCACGGCGCATCATTGGGCGCGCGAGTTGAGGAAGCTCGGCCACGAGGTTCGGCTGATGCCGGCCAAGGACGTGAAGGCCTACGTCAAGCGCAACAAGAACGATGCGGCCGATGCCGAGGCGATCTGCGAGGCGGTGCGGCGGCCGACCATGCGGTTCGTCACGGTCAAGACGGTGGAGCAGCAAGGGCGATTGATGCAGCACCGGGTGCGCGATCAATTGATGCGTCAGCGCACGCAACTGATCAATGCGCTGCGCTCGCATATGGCCGAGCTCGGCATTGTTGCTGCTCAAGGCCGCGAGGGCTTGAAGGATCTACTCGCGATCGTGGCCAACGAGAGATGACGGCAGACTGCCGGTGGATGCCAAGGCGAGCCTGATGGTGTTGGCGGCACAGCTTCAGGCCTGCCAAACGCTGATCGGCACGCTCGAGAAGCGGATCATCGCCCAGCATAAGTCGAACGATAGGAGCCGCCGGCTCGAGACGATCCCCGGCATTGGCGTCGTTGGCGCCACGCGATCGACGCGACCGTGACGGATCCGAAGGCATTCAGATCGGGACGCGACTTTGCGGCATGGATCGGACTGGTGCCGCGACAGGATTCAACGGGAGGCAAGCAGAAGCTTGGCCACATCTCCAAGCAGGGGGATCGCTACTTGCGGCGCATCCTGGTCGTGGGTGCGCACGCCGTCCTGCGGCGCGCGCGACAGCACCCTGAGAAGTATCCCTGGCTCACCGCGTTGCTGGCGCGGCGGCCGTTCAAGGTCGTGGCGGTGGCGCTCGCCAACAAGATGGCGCGCATCGCGTGGGCGCTGCTGGCCAAGGGCGGAACCTATCGAGCGCCGCAGCTCGCGGCTGCCGTCTAGTGGGCTTTGCGATGGGGAGGATGGGGTAACCCAGTGCGTTCTCGAATTGCAGGGGTGATGACGACATTGATGCGAAACGGTCGAGACCGTCGATCGGGAGAACCCGCTTCGTGCCACGCGATTGATAAGCGCGTGCTTTTGATAGGGACCCGATCAGCGGATTACATCAGGGCCAGCGGCCATAGCGGCTGCATCCAAAGGCCGAATACATGGCTGCACCCGAACGCTTCGCTGAAATGTCAGATTCCTCTTGCAACGCGGGCGCCGTCCATACATGGCACTGAACCGAAGCACCTCATACTGCAGCGTTCCTTCCGAAGTTCGAGGAGCAGCGGACCGCCCTATGGCCCGCGCGGCAGGCGGGCTGTTGACCCATAGGCGACCCTACTACTCTTTCAGTCCTGCTTTGCGCATGCCCTCCAGGAAGCGCTCCATCAACTGGGGCGTCTGGTAGGGAACGCTCGCTCTTATCCAGCGGATCGATAGCCGGGGCTGCTCGCGTCGAGCCGCTACCAGAAGGCATCGCGCTTCCTCGATGCGTCCCAGCTGGGCTAGGCTTGCGCAGCGCAAACGTTGCGCCCCCTGAAAACCGGGGCGCCACCGTAAGGCTTCTGCCGCATACTGCGCGGCTTCCGCAAATCGCCCGGCTGTATAATGCGCAATCGCAATACCACCGAGGAAGAATGCCATCTCAGGGTCCACCGGACTGAGCCTGAGCGCGTCTTCGGCGTGCTCGATTGCCTCTCGATCCTGTCCCGCAAAAGCGAAGATGTGGCTGAGATGAGCGTGGGCGGCCGCCGAATTGGGATTGAGATTGAGCGCCCGGCGGAAAGCGGCAATTGATTCTTCGGTGCGCCGTTCCATCAGTGCCCAATAGCCGAGCGCAATGTGTCCCCAGGGATCGCGCTCATCGAGGGCAATTGCGCGAACGGCGTGCTCGCGGCCCGTGAGAAGCCCCTTGTTGCGATCGATCCACCCCATATGCGCAGCAAACACGAGGCGAAACCCGAGCAGGCTTCGCGCCGGTGCATAGTCCGGGTAGGCCTTGACGGCCCGCTTGAGAATGTTGATGGCTGCATCATGCTCCGGCTGCAACAAGCGCAAGAACCGCGTTTGTGCTTGGGCCACGAGTTCCCAGGCGCCCAGATCCCGTGCCGAACGCGACAGGGCGCGATCCCCTTCCGCGGCCAACAAATGGGGCTCGATGGCGGCAGCAACGCTGCGCGTGATTTCGTCCTGCACTGAAAAGATGTCACCGAGCTCACGGTCGTAGCGTTCAGCCCAGTGATGACCGCCGCTCACTGCGTCGACGAGCTGTGCACTGATACGCAACTGCTTTCCTGCGCGGCGCACGCTGCCTTCGAGCACGTAGCGGACGCCAAGCTCGCGCGAGACCTGTTTCACATCGACCGCTCGGTGCTTGTAGACGAACGTCGAGTTGCGGGCGATGACGAACAGCCAGCGGATGTGGGACAGGCCAGTGATCAGGTCCTCGGAAATCCCATCGGCAAAATACTCCTGCTCGGGATCGCCGCTCATGTTGGTGAACGGCAGGACGGCGATCGACGGCTTGTCAGGCGGGGAGAGGTCGGGCCTGGACGGTTCAGCAGTGCCGGTCGGATATTGCCCGCTGGAGCTTTCCTCCCGCACGGCGCCGACAAACCGAATGCCCTTGCGAGGAAGGGTTTTGATCAGCCGCTGCCTCTCGCCGCTGTCGCCGACCGCGGATCGGGCGGCGTTGATCCGCGTGCCAACCGCCAACTCAGAGACCGCGCGCCCGTGCCATACGGACGCGAGGAGATCGTCCTTGCCGACCACGCGCTCCCGGTTGCGGACGAGATGGACCAACAAGTCGAATACCTGCGGTTCGACGGCAACCAAATGGGCGCCGCGACGAAGTTCACGGCGGTCGGTGTCGAGGACGCAGTCTTCAAACAGATAACGCAAATCACGCTCTCTCCATGGCCGGATGAGGTGTGTGGAAGAAACCTAGCACACCAGCGTCTGGAGCAAAAAACAAGGGAACCGTATAGGCAAAGCAAGAGATCCTGAAGGCAGAATTCCGCGGATATTGGCATCCTCCAGATACGTGGAGCAACTGTCGGTCCCAGTGCTCTCCAGCGGGAGAAAGAGGAGCCATGATGCGATCATCCTTCGGCATCGCCGTCTTGGTAGCTACCGGCATCACCGTTGGCCAGCCAGCCTTCGCCCAACCGAACGACAAGAAGCTCGGTAAGGTTCATTTCGAGACATCCTGCAAACCGGTGGCGCAGAGGCTTTTCGACCAGGCTATGCTATATCAACATTCGTTTTGGTACCGCGCGTCGCAAAAAGTGTTCGAGGACGCGCTGAAGACCGATCCCGAGTGCGGCATCGCCTATTGGGGTATTGCGCTGAGCCTTCTCTGGAACCCCCACGTCCCGACGCCTGCGAAGAATCTCGCCGACGGCGCCGCCATGATCGCCAAGGGAAAGAGCGTCGGCGCCAAGTCGGAGCGTGAGCGCGACTACATCGACGCGCTCGCGGTCATGTATGCCGACCACGAGAAGGTCGACCACCGCACCCGTATCGTTGCCTATGCGAAGGCCATGGAGGCGCTCGCGCAGCGCTATCCGAAAGACGACGAGGCGCAGATCCATTACGCGCTGGCCCTCAACACCTCGGCGTCGCCCGCCGACAAGACCTATGCCAGCCAGCTCAAGGGGGCGGCGATCCTGGAGCCGATCGCAAAGCGTCAGCCGCGGCATCCCGGCGTGGTGCACTACCTCATTCACCTCTACGACTATCCGCCGATCGCCGAGAAGGGGCTGAATGCGGCGAGGCTCTACGCCAGGATCGCCCCCGGTGCCGCCCACGCTCAGCACATGCCCTCGCATATCTTCACGCGTGTCGGCTTCTGGAAGGAGTCGATCGCCTCCAATAAGGTCGCGCAGCGTGTCGCGAAGGAGGCCTCCGATTTCCACGACCAGCTTCACGCGATGGACTACCAGGTCTATGCCTACCTGCAGCTCGGACAAGACAAGGCGGCCAAGGCCGTTCTTGACGATATGACGACGGTGACCGGGTTCACCGAAACCTTCCTAGTGGGGCCGTATGCGTTGGCTGTTTCGCCGGCGCGCTACGCGGTGGAGCGCGGTGATTGGAAGGCCGCGTCTGAGCTCGCGGTGCGTCCGAGCCCGCTCGCTCACGTGCAGGCGATGACGCATTTCTCGCGCGCTCTGGGTGCGGCCCGCTCGGGCAATCCTGAAGCAGCCAAGGCCGACATCGCCAAGCTCGGTGAGTTGCGCGATAAGCTCCGCGAGGCAAAGGACACCTATTGGTCCGGGCAGGTCGATATCCAAGCTCAGGTCGCCTCCGCCTGGGTGCTCTTTGCCGAGGGCAAACATGACGATGCGCTTAAGGCCATGAGTGCAGCCGCCGACGCCGAGGACAAGACCGAAAAACATCCCGTGACGCCGGGCGTGCCGAAGCCAGCACGCGAATTGTATGGCGTCATGCTGCTCGAGCGCGACATGGCTACGGAAGCGCTCGCGGCCTTCGAAGCGACGCTTAAGAAGGAGCCAAACCGGCTAGGCGCCTACGTGGGCGCGGCGAAGGCTGCCGAACGGTCCGGGGACAAGGCCAAGGCTCGCGCATACAATGAGAAAATTGTCGCAATTGCGGGAGGCGCCGATAGCAGCAGAATCGAAGTTGCCGAAGCGCGCTCGCTTTTGAAGAAGCGTTGAGAAGAGCGCGGCGATGGGTACGTGAGCATCCGATGAGAGCGTTCATTCTGCCAATCGTGATTGCCGCGCTCGGAACGCCGGCCGGCGCCCAGTCGCTCCAGGTCTTCGGATATGCCGGAGTGCTCGGTGAGTGGGAGTTAACCGCCACCGTTACAGAAAATGGGTCCGGGCAAACGAAGGAATTTTCGGGACCGCTAACGATGAGGCACGTCGGCGTGTGCACGCGAGATGGCCCGGAGGAGAAAACTGGTGAAATTCGCTTTCAGCGATCGGCTTGGTCGTCTCGATTGAATGCAAGATTGTCGGTTGCCGGCGTCGAGTGCACCTACAGCGGGAGATTGTCAAACAGTTACACAGGGATGATGACCTGTCCCGACAGGCAACCCGTTCCGCTGACGCTTTGGATGAAATAGCAGCCCGCTCAAGTGTCTGAAATCGCATGGCCCCGACCAACAACCCCCTATCATGTTCGTGGGGACTACCGGTTCTCATCGCAGATCGAATGAACCGACGCGTGTCGGTATGGGATCTCGCTGCATCTGCTCGCGCCTGACAACCAAGGGCCGTTTTCGGATTACTGCGCTGTTTGGCGCGCTTGGCGGACTCGGCTCATTGCCTTCGTCGGCGAGGTTCAAAGTCCGCTTCCGGAGCTAGTGCGGACAGCGGTTGCGCGAAGTGACCGAGCTGCCGCAGGGCACCTCGCGATGTCCGCAAACTCTGCGTCTCGACCAGCAAACCGATGATCGGCGACGCGAAAGACCCACTCCGGTCGTGGCGGGCTACGTCGATTGCTCGCCCAGCAGCGTCCTTGCGGCGCGCAGGACCGGCGTATCGAACCCCTCGGTGAAGCGATCGTAGACAGGCGCCACTAGTTGCCTCACCTCGTCATGGCGGCCCTGGGTCATGCGCAGGCGCGCAAGGCTGACGGCAATGCGCAGCTCCCAAAACAGAGCGCCCTGCTCGCGAGCGATGTCACTCGCGGTCCGGAAACAATCCTCTGCCTCGATGACAAGCTTACCTTTCGATTGTTGCAGCATCAATTCGCCCTTCATGCGCACGAGCTCCGCCTGATACCAGCCCTCCCCGTGGCGTTCCGTCCACGCGATCGCACGCTCCAGTTTGGCGCCGGCCTCATCCAGATACCCAAGCCCGGCAAGGCTCTCGGCGAGGTGGCCGAGGAACTGGACGTGGGACATCCGCCAACCCGACCGCTCGCACGCTTCCAATGTCTGCGATATCAGCTCGATACCCTGGGCAGCTCTACCACGCGCGATAAGCAGCTTTCCCTGCCAGCCCGTCGCCATCGTCTTCCACAGGGTTGCATTCATCCGACCGGCCCAGTCGCTCAGCGCCGCGACGGCAGCCTCCGCGGCTGCCAGATCGCCCCGCATCAGCGAGACGGGACACAGCGCATCCTGCAGGACCCAGCACACGGTGATCCCAGCGCCGGACGATCGAGCCGCCTCGAAGCTCGACAGAGCCTCCTCGTAGGCCCGGTCCAGATGACCGCGAAGGCTGAGCACGCGCGCGAGCCTGGCCCGGGCCAGCACGCGCTGGTCGTAGACGAACAGCAAGGGGTTGTGCCCGTCCGAGGGAGCGGCATAGAGGTCGACCACACGCTGGAGGCGGTCTTGCGCATCGGTCAACCTGCCCGCGTAGAGCAGCGAGGTGCCCAGCACACGGTCGCCTGCCAATTTCATGGCGTCGCCGCCGCGCGGCGTGATCTCGGTGAGCTGCCGAGCCGTGGCCAGCGCCGCGCCGTGGTCGCTGGACATGTACTCCACCGACCATTGCGCGTAGAGCAGGCCTGCCCGCAGCTCCGCGTCATCGACGCCCGCAGCGACGTCGATCGCCTTCCTGATGACGGTACGCGTGTGCTCGATCGGCCCCAGCGTCATCGCCAGCGAATGGGCGTAGGCGATCCACATGCGCCACTCCCCCGCCTGGCCCAGATCGACGTCCGGCAGCCGGGTCGCGAGCATACGCTCGACCCGATCGCGACATTCCCCCATCAGCGACAGCATCTGCCAGACGGGCGCGAACGCAACCGTGAGCCGCGCGCCGGTCTCGGCGTCGCCGTCGGTCGAGAACGCCCAGTCGAGCGCAGCCCGGACGTTGTCGATCTCGCGAGCGCACGATGCGACGTCGTCGCGGCTCAACCAGACTTTCGAACTGACCGCTATGGGGGAGATGAGATCACGGAAATACTCGGCATGGCGACGCACGGCGCCTGGATACTCGCCATCCTCGGTGAGTTTCTCCAACCCATAGGCGCGTATCGTTTCTAGCAGACGCCATCGCGTTGGAGACGTCGCATTGACGTGTTCGCACAGCGATTTGGAGACTAGGCTCGACAGCTCCTCGATGAGCGCCTGACCGGCTCGGCCCTTACCGCCGACGGCCTGCACCGCCTCGAACGTAAACCCCGCGGGGAAGACAGCAAGGTGACGCAGCAGACGCTGCTCCTCCTTCGACAACAGCTGGTAGCTCCAGTCGAGCGCGGCTCGCAAGGTCCGGTGCTGCGGGATCGCGGTGCGGCGCCCGCTGGTCAGCATCGCAAAGCGATCGCGCAGACCGGTGGCGACCTGCTGGGTTCCCGACAAACGCGGCGCGGGCCGCGGCGAACTCGATGGCGAGCGGAATGCCGTCGAGCTGCCGGCAGATCTCGGCGATCGACGGGAGATCCCCTGGCTGCGCCGAGAAGCCCGTGTCCAGTGCCTTCGCCCGGGTGACGAACAGCTCGACAGCGCTGCAGCCGAGGATGCTGTCCGGGTGCCTGCCCCGGAGCGGGGACGTCGAGCGCCGGAACGCGGTAGACGGCCTCGCCCTGAATCCGCATGACCTCGCGGCTGGTCGCCAGAACCGATGCGCGCGGACACAGCTGCATCACGGTCTCGACCAGGGTCGCCACCGCATCGATCAGGTGCTCGCAATTGTCGAGCACGAGCAGGAGATGCCGGTCGCCGATGGCGCGCGCGAGCAACTCGGCCGTTGCCTGCTCGCCGCCGAGCTTCAGCCCCAGCGCACCGGCCACTGCGGACGGCGCAAGAGCCGCGTCGGAAAGCGACGCGAGTTCGACGAGCCACGCGCCATGCTCGAAGTCCGCGAGCAGACGATGGCCGACCTTTATAGCGAGGGCGGTTTTCCCGATCCCGCCCGCGCCGGTCAGGGTCACCACCCGGTATGCGGAGACGAGGTCGCGCACACGCTGCACGGCCGTTGTCCGGCCGATGAGCTTGGCGATGGTCACCGGGAAATTGGTGGGCGGGCGCTCTGCAGGCCGGTCGCCGGCGGGGGTACGGGCGGCGCTCTCGCTCGTCCCGCCGTGCCGGACGGTCCAACTTCCGAGCAGGCGATACCCCCGGCCAGATGACGTCTTCAGCATGCCCCGATCCGGACCGAGCGCCTTGCGGACTGCGGACATGTGAACGTGAAGCGTGTTTTCCCCGACGATTGCGCCTGGCCATATGCGCTCCATCAGATCGTCTTTTGTGACGAGCTCACCGCCTGCCTGGGCCAGGGCCTCGACGATCTCGAATGCGCGCTGCCCAAGGACGACGGGTGTGCCGTTTGACCGAAGCTCACGTCGGCCGAGGTCTATCTCCCATGGGTCGCATGCATAGACCAGATTGGGCGTTGCTCCGGGCATTGCGGGTAGGGAAGCCGATTTCAGAATTCTTAAGGAGGGTTCAGGTCGATCCCAAGGAACCTTCAGGCTGGGTGCGGCTAGAACGTCTTACCGACGGTCATTCGAGCGGGATCAGATCGTACGGCACGATACCGGAAGACGGACACGGAATCCAATTCTTGGCTGGGTTCCACCCCCCGACAGCAAGGACAGTTACTGAAATTCCAACGAGTTGCGCAAAGGACCAATCCCATGACCACCGTTACCACCAAGGATGGCGTCCAGATCTTCTACAAGGACTGGGGACCGAAGAGCGCCCAGCCGATCGTCTTCCACCATGGCTGGCCGCTGAGCTCCGACGACTGGGATGCCCAGATGCTCTTCTTCGTCGGCAAGGGCTACCGAGTCGTCGCCCATGATCGCCGCGGTCACGGCCGCTCGACCCAGGTCAGCGACGGCCACGACATGGATCACTACGCGGCCGATGCCGCGGCAGTGGTCGAGCGCCTCGACCTCCGCAACGCCGTTCACGTCGGTCATTCCACGGGCGGCGGCGAGGCCACCCGCTATGTCGCGCGCCATGGCAAGGGTCGCGTGGCCAAGCTGGCTCTGATCGGCGCCGTGCCGCCGCTGATGCTGAAGACGGCCGCCAATCCCGGCGGCTTGCCCATCGAGGTGTTCGACGGCTTGCGCAAGGCGCTCGCGGCCAACAGGGCGCAGTTCTACCTCGATTTCGCGAGCGGCCCGTTCTACGGCTACAACCGCCCCGGCGCCAAACCCTCGGACGGCGTCATCCGGAACTGGTGGCGCCAGGGCATGATGGGCGGCGCCAAGGCGCAGTACGACGGCATCAAGGCGTTCTCGGAAACCGACTTCACCGAGGACCTGAAGTCCATTACGGTGCCCACGCTCGTCATGCACGGCGATGACGATCAGATCGTGCCCGTCGCCGACTCCGCGCCCCTCTCGGCGAAGCTGCTGAAGACCAGCACCCTCAAGATCTACGAGAAGCTGCCGCACGGCATGTGCACGACCCATGCCGACGTCGTTAACGCCGATCTGCTCGCGTTCATGGCCACATAACCTCTTCGCTTCAGGCTTTCGTGTCCCTGTCGATCACACGACGAGAGCGGCCGTGGGCTTTCCAGAAACTCAAATGACAGGAGCAGTCACATGCAACTCGTGATCATCGGCGCCGGCTTCGCCGGAATGTATGCCGCAATATCCGCCGCCCGCCTCCGCCACCTGCAGGGCGTATCCCCCAACGAGCTTGAGATCGCGCTGATCTCGCCCGAGCCCTTCCTCGTGATTCGGCCGCGGCTGTACGAGCCCAAACCGGAGACGATGAAGGCGCCGCTCACGGAGCTCTTCCAGGAGATCGATGTCCGCTACGTGCAAGGGTCGGTCGAGACGATCGACAGCGCGTCCGGCTTGGTGAGCTTCGTCGGGCCCGACGGCAAGCTTGAGACGCTGGCCTACGACCGATTGGTCCTGGCTACCGGCAGCACCGGCTTCCGCCCCAACATTCCTGGCCTTGCGCAGCACGCATTTGGCGTCGACCTGATGGATGAAGCCATCAAGCTCGACCACCACCTCCATGCGCTGGCGAAGCAGCCGTCTTCGAAGGCGCGCAACACCGTCGTCGTGGCGGGAGGCGGCTTCACCGGAATCGAAACCGCGACCGAGATGCCCGAGCGGCTGCGTACCATCCTCGGCAACGACGCCGACATCCGGGTCGTGCTCGTCGAGCGTGGCGAGCTGATCGCACCTCAGACCGGCGACAACCCGCGGCCAGTGATTGCGAAGGCGATTCGCGACGCCGGCGTGGAAACGATCCTCGGCGTGGGCGTCACGGCCCTGGACGAGTCCGGCGTGACGCTTTCCAATGGAGAGCGCATCGAGAGCGCGACCGTGATCTGGACGGCAGGAATGCGCGCGTCGCCGCTGACCGCGCAGATTCCCGCATCGCGCGACAATCTGGGCCGCCTGATCGTCGACCCCGACCTGCGCGTGCCTGGCGTCAAGAATGTGTTTGCGACCGGCGACACCGCCAAGGTCGCTGCCGACGATCTCGGCAACGTTGCCCCGATGACTTGTCAGTTCGCGATCCGGCTCGGGGCCTTCGCCGGCCACAACGCGGCCGCCGATCTGCTGGGCCTGCCGACCGAGCCCTATCATCAGAAGACCTACGTGGTGTGCCTCGATCTCGGGTCTTCGGGCGCGATTTTCGCGCGGGGATGGAATCCGCAATTGGAGCAGATCGGAGCGTTGGCGAAGGCGACCAAGCGCGAGATCAACACCGTCTGGATCTATCCGCCGCGTCCTGACCGGGCCAAGCTGTTCGCCGCTGCGCCGGCGCAGGTGATGGATCTCTCGGCTTGGTCGGTGCCGATCAACGCCGCAGCCGCGTAAAGCACGGCGCGCGTACGACAAGCCCATGAACAGCAACACAACGAAAGGAACACAGACAATGAACACGATCACGACAGAAGAACGGCATTGACAAAGAACACGGACCGGTCCGACGAGCTGGTTCCGTCGCGCTACGCGCTGAAGGTCGGCGAGATTGACGTGCTGGTGGTCAGCGATGGAGTGCTACCGATACCAGCCCCGACCATTGGCGCACCAACGTCGACCCGGCCGTCCGGGCGGCCTGGCTGGAGCGACATGTTCCTGTCGCCGGAAATGCTCGATTGGCCGCTGAACGTGGTCGTGGTGCGTAGCGGCGGCCGGACCATACTCATCGACGCTGGGCTAGGGATGGACCCGGACTTGGACTTGCCGCGGGCCGGGCAGTTGGTCCAGCGACTGGAGGCCGCCGGCATCGATCTCGCGTCCGTGACCGACGTGGTGCTGACCCACATGCACATGGACCACATTGGCGGGCTGCTCGTCGACGGGGTGAAGGACCGGCTGCGTCCGGACCTGCGGATCCACGTGGCGGCCGCCGAGGTCAAGTTCTGGGAGTCGCCCGATTTCTCCCGCGCCGTCCATGCCGCCGGGGTTCCCGGACGCGCTTCGGCGGGCGGCCAAGCGGTTCTTGAACGAGTACCGCAGCCAGCTGCGGCCGTTCGAGGAGGAGTACGAGGTGGCGCCGGGGGTGGTCGTCGCGTCGCACCGGCGGCCACACCCCCGGGCACAGCGTGGTCCGCCTGGCGTCCGGCGGCGACCGGCTGACGTTCGCCGGCGACGCCGTGTTCCAGGTCGGGTTCGACCACCCCGACTGGCACAACGGCTTCGAACACGACCCCGAGGAGGCGGCCCGCGTCCGGGTCCGTCTTTTGCGGGAGCTGGCGGCGACCCGCGAGCCGCTGGTGGCCACTCACCTGCCGTTCCCGTCCGTCTGCCATGTGGCGGTCGCCGGCGACGCCTTTCGTTGCGTACCGGCCGTCTGGGACTACTGACCGCTTGTTGGGTTACGGCCCGAACTAGACGACCGCATGCGTTTGAACAACTGGTCAATCGCCGCCTCGTACGACACCGCCCGTATCGGCTCGGCAAGGCCGCGATAAAGCAGAGCCCACGGGAGAGACCAAATGTCCAAGACCATCATGCTGATCCATGGCGCCTGGCTGAACGCCCACAGCTGGGAAGGCTTCAAGGCCCGCTACGAAGCCAGGGGCTACACCGTCATCGCCCCGTCCTGGCCGCTCGACGACCGCTCTCCGGCCGAGCTGCGCGCGTCCCCGAACCCCGCTCTCGCCAAGGTTGGCATCAACGAAGTCATCAATCACTACGATCGCCTCATCCGCGCGCTGCCCGAGTCGCCAATCCTGATCGGACACTCGTTCGGTGGCACCGTCACGCAGCACCTGCTTGACCGCGGGCTCGGCGTGGCCGGCGTCGTCATCGACCCCGCCCCGACCTCCGGCGTGCTGGTCGGGTGGCAGACCATCAAGTCGACGTTCCCCGTGTTCTTTTCCTGGGGCAGCTGGCGCCGCGTCATGACCATGTCACGCAAGTTCTTCAGCACGCGCTTTGCACAGACCGTGCCGCCGGCGCAGGTCGATGCCATGTACGACCGCTACATCGTCCCAACGCCCGGGAAGATCTACTGGGACGGTCTCGTCTCAGCCGCAGGCAAGATCCGCTGGGACAACCCCGACCGCGCACCTCTGCTGCTCATTGGCGGCGGCATCGACCTCATTGCCCAGGCCAAGATGACCACAGCCATGTTCGAGAAGCAGAAGCGGGCGCCGTCGAAAACCGAGCTCAAGATCTATCCCAACCGCGCGCACTGGACCTGCATTCAGCCAGGCTGGGAGGAGGTCGCCGACTTCGCGCTCGACTGGGCTGCGAAGAGCGCCCGCTCCCCCTCTGTCTGGCCGCTGAAGGCCGCCTGACCGCTATGAGACCGGCTGGCGCCGTCCGCTCATTCACCGTAGCGCTCAGATTGGTCTGAGGAGGGCATCATGCTGATCGATAATCTGCGCGCGGCAACCTCGGCTCGCCTCGTCGAAATCAATGTCGATGACACGTTGAAGACAGCGGCGCTTTGCCTATCACGACCCGGTATAGGTCTGATCGTCGTTTGCCGAGAAGGCGGCGAAGCAGGAGGTGTCCTCACCAAGTCGGACCTCGTGCGCCATCTTGCTACGGAAGGAGCACCAGATGAGCCTGTAGCGCCGCTGATGAGCTGGCCCATTGTCTCCTGCGCGCCAAACGACGACCTCTACAGCGTTTGGCAGATCATGACGGCACGAAAACTTCAGAATGTTCCCGTGCTTGGCGTCGATCTCAACCCGCTCGGAGTTCTCGATATTCGCGATGCGATGGGGCCGCTCCTGGAGCAGGAGCAATTCCAGGAGCACATGCTGGTCGACTACATTGCAGGGGTCGGTTACCGCTGAGGCCTCGGTGCGGATGTGAAGCGGAGTTGCGGCATTGCAGAAAACTTTCGCCAGAAGACTTCAGTGCCGGAAGCTCAGCTTCAGGACAGCAAGAGTGCGAGCCACCGCTGTCGCCGCCGTCCGAACTAGGAGGACTGCGATGTTTCGAACTCATCCGCTAGAGGCTGTTTTCAGCTTGATCTTCACGCCACAGAGAGACCTGACGGACCGCCGCGACGCGGGCACCTTCTACATCGGGTTGGGCGACGAATTCGATGACGATAGGAGGCTCGTCCACGCGCACTGGAGCGGGCACATCTGCCGGACTGAGTTTGGCGTCGAGCAAAACGCTGACCGTAAGAGTCCCGCTCGGGTCGTGACGTGGCTCGTCCCAATCGGGGTCCGCTTCCGGTGGCAGAGCAGACCCTCCCTTTCATGACCATGCGCATGTGATCGATCGAGCAGCTGATGTCCGCAAACTCTGCCTCTCGACCGGCAAACCGGTGATGGGCGACGTGAATGACCCGGAGCAGATGTGATAGGAAGTGCCGTGGCCGCGATAACGCACCGCTCCCGCATCCATCTACTCGCCGCTAAGGAAGCGCCGATTGTCGCAATCTTGCAGCGCAAGCGCGCCAAGCTGTTCCACATCATCACGGTAGATACGGAAAGGCATTTGGTCGCGGAAGGCTCGTGGTTCCGCGGTAGGCTCCACGAGATGAAGTGCGACATCTCGTTCGACGGAAAATTCATGGTCTACTTAGCGATAGGAAAGGGCAGCGGAAAATACACCGCGTGGAGCGGACTCTGCCGCTTGCCCTGGCTGAAGACGCTAGTGGAAAGCGATAACCCTGGGATAAACTGGGGCGGCGGCTACTTTAGTGACCGGAACGTCTTGATCACCAACGGCTGGGAGAAGGTCTCGCCCGCCGCCGACGTTCCATTCATGCTCACATCCGAACCGCTCACCTACTTCGCCGCCGAGAATCGTGGAATGCTCTACCAGAAGTTCGCGCGCGACGGCTTCACACCCGTCGGCGATGACGGCTGGAGTAAGCGTCCTTCGCTCCACCATCCGGAGCTCAAAGTGATCTACCTCGGCTATGAGCATGGCGACCAATTTGCCTTTTCGCTCGAAGAGCATCCGGATCTTCTCGAAGGGGCGAGCTGGGCGACTTGGGACTCAGGGAAAATCTGTGGGTCGCCAGACCCGGCATCGTCGAGCAGTACACCCTCGATGATCTGCGGGGGGGGACGCCATCCTACTCGCTCGAGGTGGACCAGTTCGAGCCGCCGCCGAAGCCTCATCGGTCTGTTGACCAGAAGTGCTAATTAGCTACTTGTGGCACATCGCGCCTGACAACCGAGGGCTGTTTTCGGATTACTGCGCTGTTGGGCGCGCTTGGCGAACTCGGCTTCCTACCTCCGTCGGCGAGGTCAGAGTTTGCTTCCGGAGCTAGTGCGGACAGCGGTTGCGCGAAGGGACCGAGCTGCCACAGGCACCTCGCGATGGCCGCAAACTCTTCCTCTCAACCGACAAGCCGATAGCGGCATACGCTGTAGCAATGGATTTGGCTCGCTGCAGGGACAAGCGACATCGGCTGACTGGCCGATGAATTGGCTAAACTGACTCCGGCTCAGACGCGGCCTATTCGCAGCACATGCGAGCCTCGGCGTCGCACATCTCTGCAAGCGCGTGTATCCTAATCATCAAACGATAGGCAACCGCCGGGCCGCGCTCAGCATCCGGCGCGTTATCCGTGCGGAGGTTGCGAATGCTGCGAGAGGTTACCCTCGACGACAAGTACCGCCTGAAGACCGGCATCATCTATCTCACCGGCAGCCAGGCGCTGATCCGCCTCGCCATGAACCAGCTCTGGCGCGACGAGGCGGGGGGCCACAATACGGCGGCCTACATCACGGGCTATCGCGGTTCGCCGATGCACAACATCGACAAGGAGTCGTGGCGCGCGACGAAGGAACTCGAGGCCCACAAGGTCTTCTTCCACTCCGCCGTCAACGAGGATCTTGCGGCGACGGCGTGCTGGGGCGCGCAGCAGGCGACCATGTATCCGGGCGGCAAGTACGACGGGGTTGCCGCCATTTGGTACGGCAAGGGACCGGGGCTCGACCGCTCCATCGATGCGATCCGGCATGCGAACTTGGCCGGCACCGCAAGGCTCGGCGGTGTGCTGGCGGCCGTCGGTGACGACCCGGCAATGAAGTCGACCGACGTGCCGGCGGCTTCCGAGACGATGTTCGCGGATCTGTGCATGCCCATCCTCTATCCGGCGACGGTGCAGGAGGTGTTGGATTTCGGCATTCTCGGCTGGGGTATGTCGCGCTTCTCCGGCGCGTGGGTGGGCTTCAAGCTGACGTCCGACACGGTCGATGCGGCCGCCGCGGTCGATGGCAACCCCGAGCGTGTCCGGCTGATCGCACCCAATTTTCGACCTCCCGCCGGACGGCGTGCACATCCGGGCCGGCGACACCTGGGTATCGCAGGAGCCGCGGCTCCGGCGTGCAAAACTTCCCGCGGCCATGGCGTTCGCGCGGGCAAATGCGATCAACACGCGCATCATCGACGGGCCGCGGCGGCGCTACGGCATCATCGCTGCGGGCAAGGCGGCGATGGATACGCTGCAGGCGCTGTCCGAGATGGGATTGGGCAAGGCCCAGGCAGCGGACCTCGGCATCAGCATGCTCAAGATCGGCATGCCCTATCCGCTCGATACGGAGACAGTGCGCACCTTCGCCGACGGTCTCGAGGAGGTGTTCGTCATCGAGGAAAAGCGCCGACTGATTGAGGTGGGCGTAAAGGACGCACTGTTCGACCTGCCGGAAAGCCGGCGTCCGCGCGTCGTCGGGCGCACGGACGAGAAGGGCGCGCTGCTGCTACCGGAGGTCGGCGAGTTCGGATCGGAGGAAGTAACGAGGGCGCTTGCGGGCCGGATTGCGCATTTCTACACGTCCGACCGGATCAAGGGGCGCATCGCGTTCCTCGAAAGGAAGGCGCAGCGTAGCGCCGAGAGAGAGCGGCTCGCAATCACGCGCATGCCCTACTTCTGCTCAGGCTGCCCGCACAACACCTCGACGAAGGTGCCCGATGGCAGCCGCGCGCACGGCGGCGTCGGCTGCCACTACATGTCGACGTACATGAACCGCAATGTGGTCACCCACACGCACATGGGCGGCGAGGGCGCCAACTGGATCGGGCAAGCGCCCTTCACGTCGACGACGCACGTGTTCCAGAACCTCGGCGACGGCACGTACTTCCATTCGGGCTTGCTCGCGATCCGCGCCTGTATCGCCGCGGGCGTCAACATCACCTACAAAATCCTCTTCAACGACGCGGTCGCGATGACCGGTGGACAGCGCCACGACGGCACCATCACGCCGATGTCGATCGCGCAGCAGGTGGCGGCCGAAGGCGTGCAAGAGATCGTCGTCGTGACGGACGATCCGAAGAAGTACTCGGCCGACGCGGTGTTTCCGCCCGGCACCACGATCGAGCCTCGGCACCGCCTCGACTGGGTGCAGAAGCGGCTTCGTGAGGTGAAAGGCGTCAGCATCCTGATCTACGACCAGACATGCGCGGCCGAGAAGCGGCGCCGGCGGAAGAAGGGCGACATGGTGGATCCGGCGCGGCGCGTGTTCATTAACCCGCGCGTCTGCGAGGGCTGTGGCGACTGCTCGAAGACGTCCAACTGCCTCTCCGTGCTGCCGCTCGAGACCGAATACGGGCGGAAACGCCAGATCGATCAATCCTCTTGCAACAAGGATTACTCATGCGCGGAGGGGTTCTGCCCAAGCTTCGTCAATGTGATCGGTGCTAAGCCGAAGCGCCTCGCCGGACAGAAGGAGATTCCGCGGGCGCTCTCGCTACTGCCGGAGCCGACACCCGCTGCCATTCCCGCAGACGGCGCCTACAACATCCTGATCGCGGGGATCGGCGGTACGGGCGTCGTGACGATCGCGGCGCTCTTGACGATGGGCGCGCACCTCGAGGGCAAAGCGTTCTCGACCATCGACCAGTTCGGAATGGCGCAGAAAGGCGGCGCGGTGACGAGCCACGTGCGCATCGCTGCGGGCGACGACCAGCTCGGACCGGCGCGCCTGTCGATGGGCGCGGCTGATCTCATCATGGGCTGCGACAGCCTTGTCACCAGTGGCGATCTGGCGCTCGCGACGATCGATCCAGCGCGTACGCACGTGCTTGTCAACACGCATCAAGCGATCACCGGCCAGTTCGCGATGAACCCGGACTTGAGCTTCCCCGCGGATTCGATCGAGAGCCGCATCCGTGATGAGGCCGGTTCCGGCAAGGCCGATTTGATCGATGCATCGCGGCTTGCCACGGCGCTTCTCGGCGACAGCATCATGAGCAACATGTTCATGCTCGGCTACGCTTACCAGAAGGGGCTTCTACCGATCTCCTCGTTAGCCTTGATGCGAGCGATAGAGCTCAACGGGCACGCCATCGAGAGCAACAAGGCAGCGTTCGAATGGGGCCGGCGGACAGCCTTCAACCCGGCGGCCGTCGCGGCGATCGTCGCACCCGCCACAGACCAGGCGCCGGAGACGCTCGAGGCGCTGATCACCCATCGTACGGCTGAGCTGACCAAGTACCAGGATGCGGACTACGCAGCGCGCTACGAGGCCGTGGTGCGACGGATCGCAAGCGCCGAAGCCGAGCGCACGGCAGGTCTGACAGGGTTCGCTACGACGGTTGCGCGCAACCTCTTCAAGTTGATGGCCTACAAGGACGAGTACGAGGTGGCAAGGCTCTACTCGGAGCCTCAGTTCCGCGAGCGGCTCGCCGCGCAGTTCGACAACCTCGGGCGGATTGAGGTGATGCTCGCGCCGCCGCTCCTGGCGCGCCGCGATTCGAAAACGGGACAGGTGCGCAAGATGACGTTCGGGCCGTGGATCTTTCCGGTGCTTGAACGGCTCGCCCGGCTGAAATGGCTGCGCGGCAAGGCGTGGGACCCCTTCGGCTGGACCGAGGAGCGGCGCACGGAGCGGGCGCTGATCGCTGACTACGAGACGATTGTCGACGAGCTCGCGTCGCGGCTCTCCGCGGACAATCACGCGCAAGCCGTGGCCATCGCGGCCGTGCCTGAGAAGATCCGCGGCTTCGGCCACGTCAAGGTGCCGGCGGTCGCCGCTGCACGAGCCGAGTGGCAGCAGCGCATGTCACAATTGAGGACGGGAAGGGCGACGGCGCAGGCGGCAGAGTAGGCGGCTACGGTCGCAATGTGAGGGGGGGTGGCAGCGCCGGATCCTATGCGAGCCGTGGGGGCAATTTGGGGGGTAATTGGGGGCAATTGATCCATAAAACTCAATGAAATCAATGGTATAAAATGGTTGCGGGGGTAGGATTTGAACCTACGACCTTCAGGTTATGAGCCTGAGTTCTGTCGCGACCACCGCCGTCCGCGTTCTCCTGGCACGGTGTCACTGAGAATTCCAACCTAGCGGCTTCACGTCCTCAATTGCCTTGAACAAGGGGACTCCTTTCCCAGCCTCAGCAAAGTGCTCCGCGCGGGCTTCCTTGCCGATGACGCAGAACTCGCGCCGGCGCGCAGGTACGGAGCGCGGTATAAAGACATTTCAGTCTCAACAAATAGAACCGTAGATGGAGTAAACCCTAGATCCGCTGTTCCCTTTTGCATATCCAGATGGGGGAGATGCATATAAAAAGGGGGGAGGATGAAGCCGAACAAGCCGGATTGCTCTGTTGAGGTCGTCGAGGCCCACGATGATCGATCGCTCCTCTGCCATCAGACGAGCGGGACAATCATGGCAAGAAGCGCAACCACAAGCACCTACGGTGGCTCTTGTGGCTGGCGTAAATCTGCCCTACCACCCTGCCATATCAGGACCCTGTTTTTGCCATACCGAAGCAAATCATCCACTCGGTGCGTCATAAAAGCACGCAATAAATCCAATCAAAATGGCGCTTTCGCGGCCCTCTGCTCAACAACAACCGAAGAGTGTGTCACGCAGTGAGCTTGTCGAACCACGGAAAGGCGGGTGCGGTCCGTCCTTCGACAGGCTCAGGACTAGGTTGGTGGTTTTGGCCTCACGCCGTGGTCAGCGCCTTGGCGCCCGGGTACACGCAGAGCAGCGCGTAGACGCCGACCGCGCTCGGGCCCGACACCCCCAGAGCCGCGGGCGGAGCAGCCTGGAGGCCGGCCGCGACGCGCTCGGCATCCTCGCGGCGCACGCACTCCACGACGAAGGCGCCGGCGGCGAGCTGGTCCTTGGCGCGGGTCTTCATCTCGGCGGTGTCGGAAGGGGTCTGCGTGGGCGAAGCGGTCCACAGCTGCACACGGGCGATGCCGGGCTCGGTGGCCATCTTGCGCACGAGATCGCCGACCTCCGGCGTGGGCGCCATGGCGCCGTCGGCGCGCAGGACCGCCGCGTGCGAGCCGATCAGATCGCCGGCTGCGCAGCGCAGGTCGCACACCGTACGCACCGAATTGCGGAAAGCCACCTTCATGGTTTCCGTCGTCCACGGCGTCGGCGCGTTCAGGCGCTCGATGTAGGCGGGGGAAGCGAGAACGGCCGGCGTCTCCACCTCGTAGAAGGCGAAGAACTGCCGGTTGCCGCCCGAGACCAGCTGGTAGCGGCGACCGAAGCGGAAGCCCGGCACGCCCACGCGCTCCTGCAGATGCTCGCGGATGTACCAGCGCTCGAAATGCTCGTAGCCATCGGGAGCGCAATCATTGAAGACGGCGAGGATGCCTGCAGGCATGACTATCGATCCTCAGGCGGCGTCGCGGGCGGAGTCCTTGGCCAGGAGGCCGGCTTCGATCAGGCCTTGGCGGATGCGCGCGATCTCGGGCCGGCCGATCTTGACCAGCGGCGGGCGCACGTAGGCGCGGGGAATGCGGCCGAGCAGCACCAGCGCCTCTTTCATGCGGTTGTGCATGTCGACGAACGGATCGGCGTAGAACACCCGCATCAGCGGCTCGATGCGGTCGTTCAGGTTGCGCGCCGTGGCGAGGTCGTTCCCCTGCACCGCCTGGTACAGCTGCGACTGCAGGTCGGGGATGACGCTGCCGCTGCCCGAGAGCAGGCCATTGCAGCCGAGCACCAGAGACGAGAACAGCCAGGCGCTGTGGGTCGAGAGCACGTTGACGGGCCGGGGCAGGCTCTGCAGCGTGCGGATGTGCCATTCGTGATGCGGCACGTTGCCGATCCAGTCCTTGATGGCGCGGATGGAAGGCACCTCCTCCACCAGCTTAAGCAGCGTGTCCTTGGGATAGCCCTGGCCGGTCGCGAGCGGATACTGGAAGACGATGATCGGCAGGTCGGTGGCGTCGGCGATGCGCTTGAAGTGGGCGATCGCCATCTGCGGCGACTGTCCGAGCGTGAAGGGTGCCGGGGGGAATACCAGCAGCGCGGAAGCGCCACCCTCCGCCGCCATGCGGGCGATGCGCGCGGCCTCCAGGCTGCCGTCGGCCCACACGCCGTTGACCAGGGGCAGGCGGCCGCCGACCTCGTCCTGGGTGATGGCCAGAACGCGGCGCTGCTCCTCGAAGGTGCAGGAGGCGACCTCCGTGGAGTGGGCGTTTATCGTGATCGCGGAGATGCCCGGGGTCGCGGCCACGTCGCGCAGGTGCTTGCGGAAGCTCGCCTCATCGATGGCGAGGTCCGCATCGAAGGGGAGCAGGACGGCCGGTATGACGCCGTGCGGGACGTAGCTCTTGTGGCGGGGCATGGGTATCACCTCGATTCTGGCCGCCCGACCATCGCAGATTGCGGCCGACAGCGCCAGTTTCCGGTCGCCTCGCGGCGGATGCAGCGCTCGCAACCCTGGTAGATCGGGAGCGGAGTGCTAGGCTGCTCCGGGGGACGTTGCACGGGGGACGGGCAAGTGAAGCGACTGGTGTGCTTTTTCGACGGGACCTGGAACAAGCCGGAGGACGCGGACCAGACCAACGTCGTCAAGCTGCAGCGTGCCGTGCTGGCAGCCGATGCCGGCGGCATCCGCCAGGTGGTGCATTACGAGATCGGCATCGCCACGGAGTCGGCGCTCGGGCAGTGGAGCTTTGCCGTCGGCGCCATGGGCTTCGGCGTCGGCAGCCGCATCCAGGGCGGCTATCGCTTCTTGTGCGAGAGCTACGAGGAGGGCGACGAGATCTATCTTGTTGGCTTCTCGCGCGGCGCCTTCGAGGCGCGCAGCCTGGCCGGGCTGATCGCGCTGACCGGCCTCAGCCGCTCGGCCGCGCCGGAAGCCATCGCCGAGGCGTGGGATTGCTACGAGCGCAACAAGCTGGCGCGCAACCCGGCGCGGGTGAAGGCGCTGCGGGCGGCCGCTCGTTTCCCCGTCCGCATCAAGTGCGTGGCGGTATGGGATACGATCGGCAATCTCGGCGTCCCCTTCGTCAAGAAAGGCCTCATCAAGGAGCTGCTGGGGTTTCACGACACCCAACTGTCCCCCACGGTGGATGTCGGCCTGCACGCCCTGTCCATCGACGAGCCACGCGGGCCCTTCGAGCCCACCCTCTGGACCGTCAGGCGCGGCACCTCGCTGCCGCCGGGCCAGATCGTCGAGCAGGTCTGGTTCCCCGGCTGTCATGCCAACGTCGGCGGCGGCTACAAGGATTGCGCGCTCTCCGACGTCGCGCTGCTGTGGATGGCCGAGCGTCTCACACAGACGACGGGGCTCGCGCTCGACCTCGAGCATTTGCGCACGACCACCAAGCCCGATCCGCTCGGCGAGCAGGTGTCGCCGACCTCGGACGGCATCTACCGGGTGAGCTATCTGCTGCCGTTCGTGCGCCTCATCAAGCAGAACCGGAAGGGCATATCCGCCTCCAGGCGCGCGATCCTGGGCAGCTGGCGCTCCAGCGCCCTCCCATCGGGCCAAGTGCCGGTAAACGAGAGCATCCACGACAGCGCCATGGTGCGCTTCGGCAAGCGCGTGCCGCAACGCCGCGGCGAGGTCGTCCGCGAGATCACGTATCGGCCGCGCAACTTGGCGGTTGTGCTCGGCAAATAGGCGCAAAAGGGGCCTGCGCCCGTCCGTCTGGCACCATTTTGCGCATATGTGCGCGCCCTTCACATTGCGGGAAAGCATTTCACGCTGCGCGGAAAAGGTGCCTATGCGGAACGCCCCCGCGCTTGTTGGGATGAGTTCCGTCGGTCTATAAAGGTCTGGAGAATAAAGGCCGCATGCGCGATCCCGGATCGATTGGTCCGACTGCTCAAAGCGGCTATGGAGACGTGAATCCGACTAGACCGAAGGGAGAAGTCCGCAATGTCTGACGACAAGAAGGTGCAGAACCCGAGCGAAGGGTTCTGGTACGCAGGCAAGGTCACCCGCCGCCGCTTGCTCGGATATGGCGCGGCGAGCGCCGGCGCACTCGGGGCGAGCATGCTCGTGCCGGCGCCGTGGCAGGCTGCCTTCGGTCAGGCCAAGCCCTACAAGATCGGCACCCTGCAACCGCTCTCCGGCGCTGCCGCCGCCGGCGGCAAGACCGCACTGGTCGGCATCCAGATGGCTGCCGACCGCATCAACAAGATGGGCGGCATCAACGGCCGGCCGGTCGAGCTGATCGTGGCCGACTACGAGTCCAAGCCCGACGTCGGCCGCCGCAAGGCCGAGAAGCTGGTCGTCGAGGACAACATCGACGTCCAGTGCGGCGGCTTCCTCTCCAACGTGTGCCTCGCCTGCATGCCGGTCTGGGAAGAGGCCAAGATCGTCAACATGATCACGGTGTGCCTCGACACCACGATCACCGGCAGCAAGTGCAACAGGTACACCTTCCGCCCCTTCGACTACGCGCCGGCCCAGGCGGTGGCGTTCGCGCCCTACCTCGTCAACAAGCTCGGGCAAGAAGTGGCATATCGCCTACGCCGACTACTCCTGGGGCCAGTCGACCAAGGACGCCTACGCGGAGCAGATCAAGAAAGCGGGCGGCGAGGTCGTGGGCACCACCGGCATCCCGCTCGGCACCGCCGACATGACGCCGTTCCTGTCCAAGATCACCGGCGACTTCGACGGCTTCTTCGGCATCTTCTTCGGCAAGGACGGGGTCACCATCGGCAACCAGGCCTACGATCTCGGCATGACCAAGAAGTACAAGTGGGCCGGCGACGGCTCCATCGCCGAGTTCGACCAACCTTCCCGCGCTGGGCAACAAGATCGAGGGCTTCGTCGGCATCAACCGCTACATTCCGGTGTTCGACGCGCCGCTCAATACCCCGGCGCACAAGACGTTCTTCGACGAGGCCTCCAAGCGGCTGAAGGAGATCGATCCCTCCGGCCCCGCGCCCGACCGCTACGTGCAGTCGAACTACGAGGCCCTGAATGCCCTCAAGCTCGCCATGGAGAAGTGCAAGTTCACGGGCCGCGCCGACACCATGAAGCTGATCGAGGCGCTCGAGGGGCTCGAGATGAAGGAAGGCGACGACTTCCCGCAGGGCGACAAGGTGATCCGCAAGGAGGATCACCAGGCGTTCCTGCGCGAGTTCATCTTCGACATCAAGGACGGCAAGCACCGCATCATCGAGGTGGTGCCGAAGGAGAAGACGCTGTTCCCGTCGGCCTGCACGTTCAGCTGAGCAGCAAAAAAGCAGTAGCTCCGTCACAGCGCTCCCCGGGCAAGCTGCTACCCGGGGAGCGGCCAAAGCAACGCTCAGTCGGCCCGGCAAGTTCGGTTACGTGACCGTCGATCCTTCCGTCCATTCGTCTTCCCCGCCCGCCATGGCGCGGGGAGGCGTCCCCGCAGCGGCGCTGCGCACCGAGGACCTGACGGTCCGCTTCGGCGGCCTCACCGCGCTCAACGGCGTCAACTTCGAGGTGAAGCCCGGAGAGATCCGAGCCATCATCGGCCCGAACGGCGCGGGCAAGAGCACGTTCTTCAACTGCCTGACCGGCGTGATCCGGCCGACCTCGGGGCGCATCCTCTTCAACGGCGCCAACATCACCGGGCTGCCCCCCAATCGCATCTCGCAGAAGGGCATCGCCCGCTCCTACCAGATCACCAACATCCTCCCCAACGCCACCACGCTCGAGAACGTGCGCATCGCCGCCCAGTCGCGCCGGCACGCCTGGAGCATGCTGACCCACCACGCCGACTTCCACGACGTCATCGACAAGGCGCAAGCCGTGCTCGACGCCGTCGGCCTGGGCGCCAAGGCCGACGAGCTTGCCGCCAACCTCTCGCACGGCGAGCAGCGCAATCTCGAGATCGGCATCGCGCTCGCCACCGAGCCGCAGCTGCTGTGCCTCGACGAGCCGACCGCGGGCATGAGCGCCGCCGAGACCCACGACACCATGCAGCTGGTGCGCCGCATCGCCAAGGACCTGACGATCCTGATCGTCGAGCACGACATGCAGGTGGTGATGGAGCTGTGCCACCGCATCACCGTGCTGCACTACGGCGAGGTGCTCGCCGAGGGGACGCCCGCCGAGATCCAGCAGAATCCGAGGGTGCAGGAGGTCTACCTCAAGACATGAGCCCGCCCGCGACAGCGACGCAGTCCCCCCAGACGTCCCTCGTGACGGTCGAGGACATTCACACCTACTACGGCAAGAGCCACATCCTGAACGGCGTCTCGCTGCACGTCGGCAAGGGCGAGGTCGTGGGCCTGCTCGGTCGCAACGGCGTCGGCAAGAGCACGACGCTCAAGACCATCATGGGGCTGGTCAGCCCGAGCCAGGGCAAGGTGCTGTTCGAGGGCGTGCCGATCACCGGACAGCCCTCCCACAAGCTCGCGCGGCTCGGGATCGGCTACGTGCCGGAGGACCGCCGCATCTTCAAGCTGCTCACCGTCATGGAGAACCTGCGCACCGGCCTCGACCGCGCCGGCGTCACGGACGCGCGCCGGCAGGAGCTGCTGGACAAGGCGTTCGCCTACTTCCCGCGGCTCGCCGAGCGCCGCAGCCAGGCCGGCGGCACGCTCTCGGGCGGCGAGCAGCAGATGCTGGCCATCGCCCGGGCCATGATGCTGGAGCCCAAGATCATCCTGCTCGACGAGCCGACCGAAGGGCTGATGCCGCGCATGGTCTCGCAGATCAGCGAGATCGTCGACGCGCTGCACAGGAAGGCGTCGCGATCCTGCTGGTCGAGCAGAACGTGCCGCTCACGCTCGCGTCGAGCCAGCGCGTCTACTTCATGGAGAAGGGCGCGGTGCGCCACCACGCCATCGCCTCGGAGCTCAAAGTGGACGATCCCGTCATCCACCAGTACCTGGGAGTGTGAGGCATGCTTGCGGGCATCCCCTGGGACATCATCGCCATCCAGACGGTCAACGGCATCGTCACCGGCATGATCCTGGCGCTGGTGGCCTCCGGCCTCACGCTGATCTTCGGCATCATGGACGTGGTGAACTTCGCCCACGGCGAGCTGTTCATGCTGGGCGCCTACATGGGCGTGATCGTGCTGACGGCGACCGGCAGCTTCTGGCTTGCGCTCGTCCTCGCCTCGCTGATCGTGGCGCTGATCGGCGCGGCCCTGCAGGTCACGACGCTGCGCCCGCTGCTCGGCCGCGATCCTCTCAACACCATCCTCGCCACCTTCGGCATCTCGCTGGTGCTGCAGAACTACGCGCTGTGGCAGTTCGGCCCGGTGGCGCGCAAGATCCAGGAGCCCTTCACCGGCCAGTTCACGCTCTTCTATCTGCAGTATCCCTGGTATCGCCTGGTGATCGCGGCCCTCTCGGCCGCCATCATCGGCGGGCTCTATCTGTTCCTCAAGTACGGCCGCTACGGCATCTGGATCCGCGCCACCACGCAGGACCGCGTGATGGCGCAGGCCATGGGCATCCCCGTGCCCTGGGTGCACACGGCCGTGTTCGCCATCGGCGCCGGCATGGCGGCCGCCAGCGGCGTGCTGTTCGGGCCCCTGGTCGGCGTCAACCACGCCATGGGCCTCGACTGGGTGCTGAAGGCCTTCATCGTCGTGGTGGTCGGCGGCATGGGCAACCTCGGCGGCTCGATCCTGGCCGCCATCTTCATCAGCCTGCTCGAGGCCTACGCCTCGATCTGGGTCAGCCCCTCGCAGGCCATCATCGTCTCCTCGGTCGTGCTGATCCTGACCCTCCTGTTCCGGCCCACCGGCCTCTTTGTCCCGACACCCAAATGAGCACCTCCTCCCGTCACGCCAAGATCTACTGGACGGGCTTCGCCGTCATCATCGTGCTGCTGATCGTGGCGCCGCTGGTGCTGCCGGAGTTCTGGCGCCGCTTCCTGACGGAGATCCTGATCTGGGGCCTGCTCGCCATGTCCTCCGATCTGCTGATCGGCTACACCGGCATGGTGTCGTTCGGCCATTCGGCCTTCTTCGGCCTCGGCATGTACGGCGCGGCGGCGGCGCTGCTCATGGTCAAGCCGCCCAACCTCTGGCTGGCCATCCTCTACGGCCTGGCGGGCTCGGCCGCGGTGGCGCTGTTCGTGGCCTATTTCTCCACCCGGCTGCGCGACATCTACTTCGCCATCACCACGCTGATCTTCTCGCAGATCTTCTACGTCATCATCTTCACGTGGACCGAGGTGACGGGCGGCGAGAACGGGCTGTCGTTCTCGCGGCCGCAGCTCGGCATCCCCGGCATCTACACGACGCCGTTCACCTCCACGACGCTGCACTGGTTCGTGCTGGCGATCGTCGCGATCTCCTACATCGTCCTGCGGCGCATCACGCAGTCGCCGTTCGGCATGGTGCTGCAGTCGATCCGCGAGAACGAGGCGCGCACGCGCGCCATCGGCTATCCCGTCGAGCGCTACAAGATGGTGGCGGTGATGCTGTCGGGCCTGTTCGCCGGCCTCGCGGGCGTGCTCTACGCGGTCCAGAACCGGTTCGCCGCGCCCGACTTCGTCTATTTCGTCGTCTCGGGCGAGGTGGTGATCTTCAACGTCATGGGCGGCATCGGCACGCTGGTGGGGCCGATCGTCGGCGCCGGGTTCTTCCTGGGGCTGCGGGAGGTTTTCTCACGCGTGTTCCCCTGGCTCGCCGCCACCTTCAACCTGCCGCAGATCGCCGAGTTCCCCTACCTCATTCCGGTCGGGATCATTTTCATCCTCATGGTCATCTTCATGCCCCAGGGCCTGCTCGGCTTCGCCAAGCGCTGGCTCAACCGATAGCTACGCCGGAGCCGTGGCGTTGCCAACTCGTCGCGCGGCGCGGGCGGTCGAGAGAGCGGCTCGTCCCTAAGCGACTGTTAATTGTTTTGCCGCACCATTTTTCCGGGGGCCGATTAACCTCGAGCCTGGCGGAAGGCATTGATACTCCACGAAACCCGGCACTGCGCAGTCATCCATCCGACAGCGAACCTCGGCGGCGGTCCCCGGCGGATCGACCAGCGGCGCGCTCGGCCGGCGAGGGCTGCCAAGCAACGCGCCCCGCTCGATCTCCCTATCCGACAGGACCATCCATGAGCTCGCCGCAGCCCACCAAGCGTCACGACGCAATCGCGTTCGCTGCCGACCTCCCGAGCGGAGCATTCAACCGGGACGATCCCGCCGCCGACGCTTCATCGGGCCACGCCAGGGCGCTGCAGGACGATCTTGCCCGGCGGATCGCGGCAGAGCCGAGCCCGGCGACCGCAGCCGCCCCGCAGGATGACACCGATATCGTGGAGGCGGAGCAGGACAGTGCTTTCCTGTCGACCGTGACGGCGGGTCCAGATGCCTGGCGTCTTGCCATCGCGGTTGTCGTCGTCTCGGCGCTCACGTTTCTGGTCGCGATACCTTTTGTGCGCGTGCCGCTGCAGACCATGCCGGCCTTCATCCCGGCCTACCAGTCGGCGCTGGCCATCAACGACCTGATCACAGCCATCCTTCTGTTCGGCCAGTTCAGGCGCCTGCGGTCGTGGACGCTGCTGCCGCTGGCATCGGGCTACCTGTTCTGCGCCCTCATCATCGTCTGCCACACGCTGACCTTCCCCGGCGTATTTGCGCCGACGGGACTGCTCGGCGCAGGCACCCAGTCGACGGCGTGGCTTTACGTGTTCTGGCACGCCGGCTTCCCACTATCCGTGATCGCGTACGCCGCGCTGCGCCGGCGCGAAGGCGTCGAGCAGGCGCGCCCGGACCAGACGGCGCCGGCAATGCTCGCCTCAATCGGATCTTGCATAGTGGCCGTGACGGCGCTGGCGGTGCTCGCGACGGCCGGGATGGACTGGCTGCCGGTCATCATCAACGGCACCGACTATTCGCTGCTGGTCTCCAAGGGCGTCAGCCCGGCGCTGCTGCTGCTCAGTCTTGCCGGGCTGATCGCGCTGTGGCGGCTGCCCCGGACGACCGTGCTCGATCTCTGGCTGATGGTCGCGATGTGCGTGTGGCTTTGCGACGTCGGGTTGTCCGCGGTGTTCGGGTCGGCGCGCTATGACCTCGGCTGGTACGCCGGTCGCACCTACGGCTTGCTGGCGGCGAGCTTCGTGCTGGGCATCCTGCTGCTGGAGACCAATGGGCTGCATTCGCGCCTGGCGGCCGCCAAGGCCCAGCTCGCCGATCGCGCCCGCGACCTCGGACGGCGCGTGCGCGAGCGCACGCGCGAGCTGCAGAAGTCCAACGAGGCGCTGGAAGGCGAGATAGCCGAGCGGCGGCTGGCCGAGCACCAACTGCTGCGCATGCGCGCCTTCCTCGACACCGTGATCGAGAGCATGCCGGCGATGGTGATGGTGAAGGACGGCAAGGACCGCAAGTGCATCCTGCTCAACCGGGCCGGCGAGCAGCTGATGGGTCGCGACCGCAGCGAGATCGTCGGCAAGACGGCGCACGACTGGCTGCCCGAGGAGGATGCGCGGATCATCGACGCCCTCGAGAGCGAGGTGCTGGCCTCCGACAAGCCGGCCCCGCCGCAGGAGCACCAAATCCGGACGCGCGAGCGAGGATTGCGGCTGCTGCGCACGCAGAAGGTGCGGGCGCTCGATGAGGACGGCAACCCCCGCTATGTGATCGGATTCTCGGAGGACATCACCGACCAGCGCAAGATCGAGGAGCAGCTGAAGCATGCCCAGAAGATGGAGGCGCTCGGTCAGCTGACCGGCGGCCTCGCCCACGACTTCAACAATCTGCTCGCCATCATCATCGGCAACCTCGACATCCTCAGCGAGTTTGGGCAAGCGCGACCCGCAGCAGGCGGAGCTCCAGCAGGATGCGCTGGATGCAGCGCTGCGCGGCAGCGAGCTGATCCGCCGGCTGCTGGCGTTCGCGCGCCGCCAGCCCCTGAAGCCGGACGAGATCGACGTCAATGCGCTGATCGGCGACATCAGCAAGCTGCTGGCGCGTACCATCGGCGAGAGAGTGCAGATCAAGCTCGACCTGGATCGGAGCATTCCCCGCATCACGGCCGATCCGGCGCAGCTGGAGACGACGATCGCCAACCTGGCGAACAACGCGCGCGACGCCATGCCCAAGGGCGGCCGCCTGGTTATCGCCACCCGCAGGGCGCACCTCGACCGCGACTACGCCGCCCTGCACGCCGAGGTGGAGCCCGGCGACTACGTGGCGATCGAGGTGACCGACACCGGCGAGGGCATGTCTCCGGAGGTGCGCGACAAGATTTTCGAGCCGTTCTTCACCACCAAGGGTCCGGGCAAGGGCACCGGCCTCGGCCTGAGCATGGTGTTCGGGTTCATCAAGCAGTCGGGCGGCCACATCAACGTCTACAGCGAGCCCGGTCGCGGCACGACCTTCCGCCTGTACTTCCGCATCGCCGTACCCGCTGTCGACCAGGACGCCAGCGAACAGCCGGCGGCGCAGGACAGCAAGGACAAGAGCGCGGGTGAGACAATTCTCGTGGTCGAGGACAATCCCGGCCTGCTGCGCGTCGTCGTCAAGCAGCTGACCGACCTCGGCTATCGCGTGATCGAAGCCGACACCGCGCGCAAGGCGTTGGAGGTGCTCGATAGCGGGCAGCCAATCGATCTGCTGTTCACCGACGTCGTGATGCCGGGTGGCATGGACGGCTGCGAGCTCGCCCAGGAGACAATGAAGCGCCGGCCGGGCGCGAAGGTCCTGCTCACGTCGGGGTTCCCGGGAACCTGCCTTTCCGAGACGGAAGGGTTCGGAACGGACATATGCCTGTTGAGCAAGCCCTACCGGAAGGACGAGCTGACGCGAACGGTGCGCGCGGTGCTCGAAGGGCAGTCCGCCTGATCGACGCCCCTGCCATGCCTCAGGCGAGGCCCTTGGCCCTGGCATCGTGCCTGGCCAGCCGCGCGAGCAGATAGCCCACCTCGGCGCGGGCGAGCCCCGACAGCGCGGATGCCGGCTTGCGCTGGGCCTCCGACCCGATGGCGCCGCGCAGCCTGAGGACGTGCTTGCGCACCGCGAGGCCGACGCCCGGCTGCTGCTCGTAGCGCATCAGCGGCAGGTGCGCGTCGAAAAGGTCGTGAGCGGCATCGCGCGCGCCTTCCTTCTGCAGCCGCACCACGTCCACCAGCATGTCCGGGAACGCATACCCGGTCATCGCGCCGTCGGCGCCCCGCTCCATCTCGAAGTCGACGAAGACGCCGCCGTTGCCGGTGAGGATGGAGATCGGCCGCATCCGCCCCTCCTGCGTGAAGCGGCGCACCGCGGTGATCTTCTCGAGGTTGGGCCACTCCTCGGCCTTCAGCATGACGCAGGAGGGATGCGCCTCGACGATGCGGCGGATCACCGAGGGCGACATCACAACGCCGCTCGCCTGCGGGTAATCCTGGACGACGAACGGGGTGTCCTCGCCGATGGCCTCGACGGCCTGCGCGAAGTAGCCGGCGATCTGATCGTCGGTGCGCACGGTGCCGGGCGGCGCGATCATGACGCCGGCGGCACCCGCATCCATGACGCTGCGGGCCAGCGTGCGCATGGCGGCGAAGCCCGGAGCCGAGACCCCGACGATCACCGGAAGGTTGCCGCACCGCCTGACGACACGGCGCGAGAAGCCGATCGCCTCCTCCGTGTCGAGCTTCAGCGCCTCGCCCATGATGCCCAGGATGGTGAGCCCCGAGGCTCCGCAGCCGATGTAGAAATCCACCATCCGGTCCGCGGATGCCTCATCGAGGCGCCCGTCGTCGTGGAACGGCGTCACCGCGATCACATAGACACCGCAAGCGGTTGCATCGAGCACGCTTTCGTCTCCTCTGCCGAGCTAGCCTACTATGCGAAAGACAGTGGGAAGGTCTCCGATGGGCGGCGGCGAGTTCCTCATGCAGGCCTCGGCCTAAAGCTCGCGGGCGAGGAAGACGATCTCGTGGCCGTTCCAGGGGACGGTGGCGCGCTCGGTGAAACCGCAGCGTATGTAGAAGCCGACGTTGCGCATGGCCTTGCCGGTCACCGCGTGCATGCCGGGGGCGCCCGCACGCCGGGCGTGGCCGGCGAAGGCCTCGATCAGCTGCGCGCCGATGCCTTGGCTGCGGAAGGCCGCATCGAGGTTGATGTGGAGGTGCGCGGGGAAGCGCTTCGTCAGCTCGACAAAGTCGGTGCGGAAGTAGCCGATGTCGGCGAAGCGGGGCTGCGGCGCCGGATCTTCCACCGCGCCGACGAGATAGCCGGCCACCGTGCCCTCGCCGGCAAGCGCAAGCAGAACCACGTCCGTGCCGCCCTGCAGGTAGCGGCCGAGCCACCGCTCGCGGAAGGCGTCGCGCTCTGGGCCCAGCGGGTAGGTGCGCGCGGCTGTCTGCCAGAAGATCGCCTCCACCTGGGCGATCAGCTCCGGGTGCCGCTCGGCCGCGTCCAGCCGGACCACTCTGCAAGCAGGGGCCGGCATCAATGCGTCGAGCCGGGGTTGCCCTTGTCGGGATCCGCGGCGCGGGCTGCACCCTCGGCGTCGCTGCCCTCGTCGCCGTCCTCGCTCTCGCCCGCGTCC
Source organism: uncultured Alphaproteobacteria bacterium (assembly GCA_963774165.1). GTDB lineage: Bacteria > Pseudomonadota > Alphaproteobacteria > Rhizobiales > Hyphomicrobiaceae > AWTP1-13. The sequence goes on from CAVZEC010000001.1 coordinate 44,127, forward strand.
GGAATGGCGTAGGTCCCGCCGAGCCACCGGGCGAGGTCGACGTCGGCACAGCGGCGCGAGCAGAACGGCCGATACTTGGCATCGGCCGCGCGGCTGCAGATCGGGCATTTGCTGCGCGGAGACTTGGCTTGCGTCATGAAGAGTATTTTACACCGCGCGCTAGGTTGGGTCGAGCGTCCGCGATGACCCAGCACAATTCGCGCTTCCCAGCGGGTGTTGGGTCAGCGCTTCGCTCGACCCAACCTACGATTCGCGCATGCCTGACGGGGTCTGACCCCCACATCGACCTCACAGCGGCTCCCAGTTGAAGACGTCGGCGGAGCGGTCGAGGGGATAAAAGTCGCTCTTGAAGGCGGGCAGCATGATCTCGGCGAGGGATTGGGGACTCCAGCCGCCGTCCTTGTGGGCGGTGCGCAGCGGACGCGGCTGGCTCATCAGGATGATCTCGTCCTTGCGCACGGCGAAGATCTGCCCCGTGACGTCCTTGGAAAGGTCGCTCGCCAGGAACACGCAGATGGGCGCGATCTTGGAGGCCGTCATGGTGTTCTGGATGCGGTCGACGCGCGCCTTCTCCTCCGGCGTGGTGGTGGGGATGGTGCCGATCAGGCGCGACCAGGCAAAGGGCGACACGCAGTTGGAGCGCACGTGGAAGCGGGCCATGTCGAGCGCGATCGACTTGGACAGGCCGACGATGCCGAGCTTGGCCGCGGCGTAGTTGGCCTGGCCGAAATTGCCGATGAGGCCCGATGTGGACGTGAAGTGGACGAAGGAGCCGGACTCCTGGTCCTTGAAGTAGGGCGCGGCGGCCTTTGACATGTAGAACGCGCCGTAGAGGTGCACCTTGAGTACGGCGTCCCAGTCGACCGCGCTCATGCGGTGGAAGATGCGGTCGCGCAGGATGCCGGCGTTGTTCACCACGCAGTCGACGCGGCCGAAGTTGTCGATGGCGGTCTTGATGATGCGCTCGGCACCTTGCGGGTCGGCGACGCTGTCGCCGTTGGAGACGGCGATGCCGCCGGCTTGTCTGATCTCGGCCACCACCTGGTCGGCGACCTTGACGTCGGCGCCCTCGCCCTCGGCGGAGCCGCCCAGGTCGTTCACCACCACCTTCGCGCCCTCGGCCGCCGCGAGCATGGAGATCTCGCGGCCTATGCCGCGCCCCGCGCCGGTGACGACGATCACTTTGCCTTCAACGCACTTGCTGGCCACGTTCCTGTTTCCCTAACCGGCGTCATGCCCGCGAAGGCGGGCACCCACGCAACTCTCCGAACCACACCGACACCTGCGTGGATCCCCGCCTTCGCGGGGATGACGTTACGCCCCGTATTTGCCCACGATGGAGATGGCGCACACGTTTCTCTGCGGGAAGCCGCCGAGATTGTGCGTCAGGCCGAAGCGCGGCTGATCCTGGCGCTGGCGCTCGCCGGCGCGGCCCTGCATCTGCAAGTACATCTCGTAGATCATACGAGGCCCGAGGCGCCGATTGGATGGCCGAAGCACTTGAGGCCGCCATCGATCTGGCAGGGCACCTTGCCGTCGGCGTCGTAGAAGCCGTCGAGCACATCTTTGATGGCGCCGCCCTCGGGCGAGATGTGCAGGTCCTCCATGGTGACCAGCTCCGTCACCGAGAAGCAGTCGTGCACCTCGATCAGGCTCAGCTGCTCGCGCGGGTTGTCGATGCCGGCCTCGGCGTAGGCGCGCTTGGAGGCGATGCGGGTGGTGGCGAAGTAGCTGCCGTCCCAGGAGTTGTGCTGGGCCTCCAGCCCGTTCGACACGGCTACCTGCAGCGCCTTGATGGAGATCATGTCCTTCTTGCCGAGGCTCCTGGCCACCTCCGGCGTGGCGACGATGGCGCAGGCCGCCCCGTCGCTCACCCCGCAGCAGTCGTAGAGGCCGAGCGGCTCGGCAATCGTGGGCGCATTGAGCACGGTGTCGATCGTGATCTTGTTGCGCAGGTGCGCCCTGGGGTTCCTGGAGCCGTTGTCGTGGCTCTTGACCGAGATGTGCGCCATGGCCTGCTTGAGGTCTTTGGGCTGGATGTTGTGCTTGGCGCGGTAGGCGGCGGCGAGTTGGGCGAAGCTGCCGGGCGCGGACGCGTTCGGGTTGGTCATGTCGTTGAGGGGGCCGCGGCCGCGCTGCGGCAGGCCGCCGTAGCCGGTGTCCTTCAGCTTCTCGACGCCGAGCGCGAGCGCGATGTCGGCGGCACCGGAAGCGACCGCATAGACGGCGCCGCGGAAGGCTTCCGTGCCGCTGGCGCAGTAGTTCTCGACGCGCGTCACCGGAATGAAGGGCAGGCGCAGCGCCTGGGCGAGCGGCGTCGCCGACTTGCCGACGTGCTGCTCCTCGATGGCGGTGGCGAGCCAGGCGGCATCGATCTGCTTGGTGTCGATGCCGGCGTCGGCGATGGCCTCGGTGTAGGCCTCCACCATCAGGTTGTCGGCCTCCTTGTCCCAGCGCTCGCCGAACTTGGAGCAGCCCATGCCGATGATGACGACCTTGTCCTTGATGCCCTTTGCCATGGTTGGGACCTCCTCTAGGCGCCTTGGGCCTTGCCCGCCTTCGGGGCGGCTTTCCAGTAGTAGCGGCGGAAGCCGCGCGCGGTATCGATGTCCTTGATGCGGAACATCATCTGCATCGGCTGGCCGACCTTGAGGGCGTCAGCGTCGATGTCGGTGAAGTCGATCATCACCCGGCCGCCCTCCTCGAACTCGATCATGCCATAGCACGAGGGCGGGTCGGGCGCGTAGGTGAGGCGGTCGGCCGTATACGACTTGATGCGGCCGGCCATGTCGGCAAAGGGGTAGGGCTCCTGGGTGTGCAGCGCATTGCAGTTCGGATTGACGCAGATGTCGCTCTTGGGGAACTGCAGGGTGCCGCACTTGGAGCACTTGCCGCCGGTGAAGCTCGTGACCGTCTCGCGGTTGCGATAGAGCGAGGACAGGGCGGTCGCCTTGTCGGTTTCCGAGCGCATGCCGCGCTCGAGCTCGATCAGGTCGTTGAAGGCGAGGAAGCGGCCGTAGCTCGGCTCCTCCTTGCGCCGCGCCAGATGGCCGGCGACGCCAAGGTTCTTGGGTCGCTTGGCGATCTCGGACGTCACCTCCAGAAGCAGCGCGTCGGCACCCTGGCCGAAGCCGACAAGGAGGATCTTGTCGCCGGCCTTGGATTTCTCCAGCGTAGCGGCCAGCAGCATCAAGGTGTGGGCGGCGCCGGTATCGCCGCAGTTGGCGTGCAGCGGATCGCACACCGCCTTTTCGTCGACGCCGACAGCCTTGGCCACGGTGCTGGCGACGCGCGCCAGGGTCGCCGGCATGCAGAAATGCGTCACGTCCTTGGCCGCGACCTTGGCCTGCTCGAGGCACCGCTTGACCGCCGGCGGCACGGTGGCCATGTAGCCGGCATCGCGGATCCAGCGCTCCTCCCACTGGTAGTCGAACTGGTTGTCGACGGAGCGGAAGTGGTCGACGAAATCGGTGGTGCGCGAGGCCTTGGCCAGCAGGGTGGCGATCGGCTTGCCTTCGCCGACCAGGACGGCTGCCGCGCCGTCTCCGCTCGTCATCTCGACGGGGCTGGCCGCCCTGGCGCCGCGCTTCTCGGAGGCGATCACGAGCGTCTCGCTGTCGCTGCCGAGCGCCTCGATCAGCGCCGATGTGCCAGCCCGCTGGGTGGCGCCGACATCGATGGCGGACACCTCCTCGGAGAGGCTCAGCGCGCCGGCGACGATGCCCGAGTGCAGCCGGTCCAGGAACGGATAGGTGGTGGACGCAAAGCGCAGCGCCGCGATCTTGCTTCGGTCGTGACCGACGAGCGCATCCCGTGCGGCCTCCACGGCCATGGTCACGGGATCCTCGTCCCAGTTACAAAAGGAGCGCTCGCCCTTGGCCTGGCCCTTGAGCGCCGGATTGAACCAGCCGTGTGTCTCCGCGATCGCCTTGCGCGGCAGCCGGCGCCACGGAATGTAGGCGCCGAACGCGAGAATGCCCTTGGTCATCACCGCCCCTGAAGCTTGTTCTTGTGCGAGCCATAATTCAGCACGATTGCTGGGGGCCGCGCCACCATTGTTTGCTTGGAGCCGCCGGCCGCCGTCATTCCCGCTTCCGCTTTCGCTTGGCGGGAATGACGGATGGAGCGGAATGGCTCAGAGGCCCTGCTCCAGGCGCAGTCTCAGGGGCTCAAAGCCCAGTGAGGCGTAGAAGGCACGGGCGCTGTCGTTGAAGGCGTAGACCTCCAGGGAGACCGCCTCCGCTTCGCGCTCACGCGCCCAGTCGGCAACCCTTTGCATCAGCTTGCGGCCGACGCTCTCCTGACGGCTCGTCTTGGCCACCACGATCTCGTCGACCCAGGCCAGCTTGCGCTCGCGGTGCACCAGTCCCTTCGGTTGCGTGCGAAGCTCGCCGCGCACCTGGCCGACCACTCGGCCGTCTACCTCCGCCAGAAAATTGAAGGAGTCGGGGCGGTGGAGCAGCGCCTCGATTCGCAGCCGTGCGGCCTCGGGGTCGAGGGACGGCGAGAACAGGTCGAGGCGCCCGGCCCGGTGGTGGGCGAACGCCTCCTGCATGAGGTCGAGGATGCTCGCCATGTCCTGCCGCGTCGCGTCGCGAACGACCAGCTGCATCTCTCCCGCTCGTGTGACCCACAAAGGTTGCGAACCGGGATCGTCGCCCGGGATGACAACTAACGCACCTTGTACAGCGCATGCTGGCGGTTGCGGGTGAAGGGGCGCACCTCGCTCGGCCAGCGGCCGGCTTCGGCCTGCTTCGCCCACTCGGGGCTGAGCAGCACGTGCGGGCCGTCGATCTCGTAGATGGCGGTGTAGCGCGGGGCCTCGTGCTTCTTCTTCGTCTCCACGCCGGCGATGCGCAAGGTGAAGGCCTCGCCCATGATGCGCGAGGCGCCGTGCACGCCCGGCACCTTCGTGATGTTGGGCACGTGCTCGGTGTCGTAGACCTCGTTGAAGAGCGCTTCCTTGTCGGGGTCGACGTCCATGCTCACGACGAACACGTACTTCGAGCTGAGTGGCATGATGGGTTCCTCCCTAGCAATGAGCGCACGAGGGTAGCACGGTCCGACGCGATACCGGTCTTGGCCGCCTCTGCTATGCTGCCATGCAATGGAATCGTGAGGACCGAGAAATGGCGAAAAACCTGGCGCCCGAAACCGTCGCCGCGCAGGCGGGCGGCGCCATCGACGAGGAGACGGGCGGCATCGTGCCGCCGCTGCATCTGACGACCACCTTCCTGCGCGACCCGGACAACCAGTATCGCAAGGGCTACATCTACGGCCGCGCCGACAACGCCACCGTGCGCCAGGTCGAGGCCGTGCTGACGCAGCTCGAGGGCGGCGCAGCGAGCCTGATCCTCGCCTCCGGCATGTCCGCGGCCACGACTGCGTTCCTCGCGCTGGAGCGGCCCGCGCACGTGATCGCCCCCAACGTCATGTACTGGGGCTTGCGCAAATGGTTGCTGGAGGATGCGCCCGGTCTCGGCATCGAGGCGAGCTTCATCGACGCCGCCGATCCCGCCGCCATCCGCGCCGCCGTGCGGACAGGTCAAACCCGGATGGTGTGGACCGAGACGCCGGCCAATCCGCTCTGGACCATCACCGATATCGAGGAGGCCGCCCGCATCGCCCATGCTGCCGGCGCGGTGCTGGCGGTCGACTCCACCGTGCCGACGCCCGTGCTGATGAACCCCATTGCGCTCGGCGCCGACGTCGTCATGCACTCAGCCACGAAATACCTGAACGGCCACTCCGACGTGGTGGCGGGCGCACTGGTGTTCGCGGCTAAGGCTGCGCACTACGAGCGCGCGGTGCGCACGCGCGCCATGCTCGGCGCCATCCTGGGGCCGTTCGAGGCGGCGCTGCTGCTGCGGGGATTGCGCACGCTGCATGTGCGCGTGCGCCACCAGTGCGCTTCGGCCATGACGATCGCGCAACACTTCGCGCGGCACCCGCGCGTCGAGGCCGTGCTCTATCCGGGCCTCGAGGGGCATCCCGGCCACGCCATCGCTGCAAGGCAGATGCCCGGCGGCTTCGGCGGCATGCTGTCGGTGCGCGTGAAGGGCGGCGAGGCCGCTGCCATCGCAGCCGCCGCCAACGTGAGGCTGTGGAAGCGGGCCACCTCGCTGGGCGGCGTCGAGAGCTTGATCGAGCACCGCGCCAGCATCGAGGGGCCCGGCTCACCGTGTCCGCCGGACCTGTTGCGGCTATCGGTGGGGCTGGAGGCAGTCGACGACCTGATCGGCGACCTCGAGCAGGCGATGGGTGCGGGCTGAGGGCGCAACTCACATCGGACCCGCGGGGTGAGAACCTGTCGAACCACGAGGGCCCGGACGGTGCCTAAAGCCCGCCCTTCGACAAGCTCAGGGCTGCGGGGACCGGATGGAGCGTCACACCTCGATTTCGGTGAGGTCCTCGGCGACCACGATACGGCCCGAGAAGTCGCGGGCGACCTCCTCGGCCAGCATCTGCAGGAAGCGCTCGTCGCGGCGCGGCCTATGGTGCGTAAGCACCAGCGTCTTGGCCTTGGCGCGGGCGGCGATCTTGCCCACTGTATCGCCGGCGGCAAGCGTGTGCTGCACCACGCGGCGAAAGTGCTCGTTCTCGATCTCCGCGCTCGCCATGTAGCAGCAGTGCACGAGCACATCGGCCCCTTGCGCGAGGCGTGCGAGACCATCGCAGTCGACCGTGTCGCCGCTGATCGCCACCACCTTGCCCTCGGCCTCGAAGCGGTAGCCGTAGCACATCCAGCGCTGCAGGAAGGCAGGCGGGAAGCCGAGACCATCGCCGTGCTGCACACGATCGGAGGAAACCTTCCAGCCTTCGCCCTCGATAACGGCGCCCGCCTCGATGTCGGTCGCCACGATCGGTTTCCACCCCCCGAACGACGGCTCGCCCATCGAGCGCCACTGCCAGTCCTTGTCGTAGACCTGGGTCAGCAGCGCGTCGACGATGCGCCGCGTCTCCGGCGGTCCGTAGATCTGCAGCGCACCCTTGCGGCCATGCATCCAGCTGTTGAGCATGAGATCGTAGAGGTCGCCGATATGGTCGAAGTGATGATGGGTGAGAAAGACGGGATTGACCCTGTCGAGCGGAACACCCGCCTTCACCAGCTGCAGAACGACGCCGCGGCCGGCGTCGAACAGGATGTTCTCGCTGCCCAGTCGGATGAGCGTGGTCGACGCGGCCCGCTTGGGATCGGGGCGCGGCCCGCCGGTGCCGAGAAGGATGACTTTCATCGCTGCTGCCGTCACTCGCTCAAGGTGAAGCCGGTCTCGCGGATGATCCGGCCCCAGCGATCGTAGTCGGCAGCAACGATCTTGGCGAATTCCTCGGGCGTGTCGATGACCACGTCGATGTCGAGGTCCTTCAGGCGCGCGCGCACGTCCGGGTCGCGAAGGGCTTGGCCGATGACCGCCGCGTGCTCGCGGATGACGGCGTCGGGCGTGCCGCCCGGCGCGAAGAAGCCGTACCACAGCTCGGCCGCCTCGATATCCCCGAGCCCGAGCTTCAACTCCCGGAACGTCGGCACATCGGGAAGCACCGGCGAGCGCTCGGCGCCCGTGACGGCAAGCAGCTTGACCTGCTTGTCCTGATAGAGGGGCATCATCGCCGCGGTGGTGTTGAACACGGCTTGGACCTCGGCGCCAAGCAGCCCGATCGTTGCCGGGCCCGAGCCGCGATAGGGCACATGCTTGAGATCGATGCCAGTCGATCTGCCGAACATCGCCCCAAGGAAGTGCGACGGCGTGCCGGCCGACAGGGAGCCGTAGTTCATCTTGCCCGGATTGGCCCTGGTATAGGCGATGAACTGCTCGACGCTGTCGACCGGGACATCCTTGTTGACCGCAAGGGCGAACTTGAAGGTGCCCAGGCGGGTGACTGGCGCCAGATCCTTCAACGGATCGAATCCCAGCCGCTTGAACACGAAGGGCGAGAACGCCGTCGTCACGATCGGCGCGGCCAGCAGAGTATTGCCGTTGGGCTCCGACTTCGCGAGCGCTTCCGCCGCAATACGGCCGCCGCTGCCGCCGCGATTGTCGACGATGATGGTGCGCGCGGTGTCGATGCGCACGCGCTCGGCAATGGTGCGCGTGATCACGTCAAGGCCGCTGCCGGCCGGGAACCCGACCAGGATTTTCAGGGTCTCGGCGGCCGTAAGCGGCGCAGCGAGGCACATGGCCAGCGCGAGCGCGCAGAAGCGCGGGAGGATCAGTTTCGCTGCTGCGTCGAATGAATTGCGGTGTCTCGCCGACCTCGGGTTCATCAGAAGGATCTTTCCCGCGCGGCGGCTCCGGCAACGGCTGATCCGTCGGCGTACAAAGTCAATTCGCGCCCTCGAGCAGACGCCGCGAGATGACGTGGGCCTGGATCTCGGCGGCGCCCTCGAAGATGTTGAGGATGCGGGCGTCGCACAGCAGGCGGCTGACCGGATACTCCAGCGCGAAGCCGTTGCCGCCGTGGATCTGCAGGGCGTTGTCGGCGTTGGCCCAGGCGATGCGGGCGCCCAGCAGCTTGGCCATGCCGGCCTCCAGGTCGCAGCGGCGGCCCTGGTCCTTCTCGCGGGCGGCGAAATAGGTGAGCTGGCGCGCGACCATGGTCTCCACCGCCATCATGACGATCTTGTTGGCGACGCGCGGGAACGCGTAGATGGCCTTGCCGAACTGCTTGCGGTCGAGGGCGTATTTCAGCGCCAGGTCCATGGCCGACTGGGCCACGCCGATGGCGCGCGCCGCGGTCTGGATGCGGGCGGCCTCGAAGGTCGTCATCAGCTGCTTGAAGCCCTGGCCCTCGACGCCGCCGAGCAGCTGCGCCGCCGGCACCTCGAAGCCGTCGAAGGAGATGTCGAACTCCTTCATGCCGCGATAGCCCAGCACCTCGATCTCGCCGCCGGTCATGCCCTTGGCCGGGAAGGGATCGGCATCGCTGCCGCGCGGCTTCTCCGCCAGCAGCATGGAGAGCCCCTTGTAGCCCTTCTCGGTCGGATTGGTGCGCACCAGCAGCGTCATCAGGTCGGCGCGCACGGGATGCGTGATCCAGGTCTTCTGGCCCGTGACCTTGTAGACATCGCCCTCGCGCACGGCGCGCGTCTTGAGGGAGGCGAGGTCGGAACCGGTGTTGGGCTCGGTGAACACGGCCGTGGGCAGCAGCTCGCCCGAGGCGATCTTCGGCAGATACTTCTGCTTCTGCTCCTCGGTGCCGCCGCCCAGGATCAGCTCGGCGGCGATCTCGGAGCGCGTGCCCAAGCGAGCCGACGCCGATGTAGCCGCGCGACAGTTCCTCGGAGACGAGGCACATGGCCTCCTTGCCGAGGCCCAGGCCGCCGAACGCCTCGGGAAGCGTTAGACCGAACACGCCGAGCTCGCCGAGCTTGGTGATGGTCTCGTAGGGGATGTACTCGTTCTGCAGATGCCATTCGTGCGCGTGGGGGAGCACCTCGGCTTCGGCGAAGCGGCGCATCTGCGTGCGCATCTCGGTGAGCGTCTCGTCGAGGCCGGTGTCGCCGAAGGTGGTGACGGCCGGCTGCGCTGCGATCATCTCGGCAAGGCGCGCCTTGAGGCCGTCGTCCGTGCCCGCATCGATGAGGTCGCCGACCTGCTCCTCGAAGCGGCGGATCTCGGAGCGCGGCACGCCGAGCGCCGACAGCCGCACGGTCTCGACCTGGCTCATGGGGATGCCGCCGGCCAGCTGCGCCAGGTACTCGCCGAAGGCGGCGGTGGTGATCAGCCGCTCCATCTCGGTCAGGCGCTGCTCGGCCTCCAGCCGCTTGGCCCAGCCCAGCATCTGCCGCAGCGCCTCCACGTAGGTCGCGACCCACGCGAGCCCGTGCGCGGCCGCCTGCGAGGCATCGAGGCTGCCGTTGGCGTCCACCGCCTTGCGCACACCCGACTTGGCCAGATGCAGCAGCCGCTCCGCCGCCGCGACGGCCTCCGCGCAGCGCTCGAAGTCGAGCTGCGGGGCCACTGGCGACTTGGCGACTGCGCTCACGCTCGACATGGCCCCGACCCCTTCTGCTGGCCCTCGCGGATGCCTGCGGGGGCGCACACGCTCTTGTGCTGCAGTGCACAATAGCGCGGCCGTGGGCCGGCGCAATCGGTAGTTTGCTCGGCCGGCTGCGTGAGGACGGCATGCGCGAGGCTGAGGTCAACTACGGATCGAGAGGAGCCGACGTACTCCGGTGGGAACACCGCAGCGTGGTAGGAGCGTAGCTCAATAGGGAGCCCCCGCCCGCACCGTCCTCTCACCCCCCAAACTGAATCACGCTGCGCACCACCTTCCCCGCCTTCATGTTGGCGAAGCCCTGGTTGATGTCGGCGAGCTGGATGCGGTCGGAGATCCAGTCGTCGAGGTGCAGCTTGCGCTGGTGGTAGAACTCGATCAGGCGCGGCATGTCCACGCGGAAGCGGTTGGAGCCCATCGACGAGCCCTGGATCTTGCGCTCGCGCAGGAAGTCGAAGCCGTGCAGCTCGATCTTGGTCCCGAACGGCACCATGCCGACGATGGTGGCCGTGCCGCCGGCCTTCAGCATTTGGAACGCCTGCTCGGCCGTGGTCTTGGTGCCGAGGCACTCGATGGCGTGATGCACGCCGCCCTTCATCAGCTCCTGGATGCGCTTGACGGGGTCGCCATCCTTGGGATTGACGAGATCGGTCGCGCCCAGCTTGGTCGCCAGCTGCAGCTTCACGGGGTTGGTGTCGACGGCGATGATGCGGCCCGCGCCGGCGATCGCCGCGCCGTTGATCGCGGCCATGCCGACGCCGCCGCAGCCGATCACGGCCACCGTCTCGCCGGGCGCCACCTTGGCTGTGTTCACGGCCGCGCCGTAGCCGGTGATGACGGCGCAGCCGATCAGCGCCGCGCGGTCCAGCGGGAAATCGTCGCGGATCTTCACGACCGCGTTCTCGTGCACCAGCATCATCTCGGCGTAGGAGGAGAGGTTGGTGAAGGTGTTCAGGTGCTGCCCCTTGAGCGTGAGGCGCCTGGCGACGCCCGGCAGCAGCTTGACGCTGGTGTCGCTGCAGATGGCGGGACGACCGGTGGTGCAGTTCTCGCAGGTGCCGCAGAACACCGACAGGCACGTGATGACGTGGTCGCCCTTCTTGACGTAATGCACCTCCGAGCCGACCTGCTCGACGATGCCGGCGGACTCGTGGCCCAGCACCACGGGCAGCGGATGCGGATACAGCCCTTCGATGAAATGCAGATCGGAGTGGCACAGGCCGGCGAAAGCGGTGCGGATCAGCACCTCGCGCGGCCCGGGCTTGTTGATCTCGACGTCCTCGATGGCCAGCGGCTGGTTCACCTCGTGCAGAACGGCGGCTTTCATGATGCGCTCCTTGGTGTCTCCCGCGAAAGAGGCTACTCCGACGCCGGCGTCCGGCAAGACAAACTTGCCGCCGCATCGCCGAGCAGCAACCTCAGTCGCCGGACAGGGCCTTGCGGAAGCGGCGCACGATGCCGGCCCGCTCCTCGGCGGCGCGCATCTCCTTGAGCTGCTCGACCGTGACGATCGTGACCTCGGCTTCCTCGTCGGCGGCATCGGCAAGGGAATGGGTCTGGCCGGCTTGCTCGGGCGCCACCTCGTCGAGGTCGCGCAGGCGGTCGAACAGGGCCGACTTGCGCTCGGTGCCGAGGTCGGCCGATTGCTCCGCCGACGGCAGCAGGGGCGACCGCGTCTCCCGTACCACGAACGTGACCGTCGCCTCCGGCGGATCGGCGAAGACGGGGTCGACTTGCCGCTGCGGCCGCCGGACGCGGCCTTGTGGGCTGCGGTCTTCGCCGGTGCCGGCCTGGGCCGCAAGGTTGGCCTCGGACTTCGGCGGTCCCTCCAACCGATCGAGCCGGTCGACGAGCCTGCGGCCCGAGCCGGCCCCCGGGGACGCAGATGCAGCGGCTGCAACGGCTGCGGCCGTCACTACCGCCGGAGCGGGGGCCTTGTCGGCGCGCAGGAGGGCCGCAACGTCGTCAGGAAGGGCAGAGTACGTGTCGGTGGTCGACGCGGCGGGCACGAGCGGCTCGGTCGCCAGCGATTGCGCCGCCCTCCTCGCGTGCAGGGCGTCGATGGCGCCGTTGGTGTGCTTCCACGCCTGGTAGAGCGCGTTGTCCGCCAGCGCCATCTCGAGCCGGGTGTCGCGGGCGCGGCGGGCCGGATCGTCCACGGCGCCGCCGCCTTCCGCGCGGGATTGCCTCAGCGCGCGCCAATTCTCGTCGCCGCTAAGCGCGACCTCGAGCCGGGCGCGCGCCAGCTCCAGTGCCTCGAGTTCCTCCGATGCGGATGGGGCAGCCACCTGCATCCTCCTGCTATTCCCGGCCAGTGTCGGCCGATCCCCGGTCGGACAAAGCTCCCAGTTCCTTCGCGGAATCTTTGCCAATTCGCTCTTGCGAAGCTGAAGCCTCGCAGGCAACCAGCCATTTGTGCACTCTTTGCGGCACCGGTGCACCAGCTGTCGTGCGCCAAGGTATACCAGCTTGCCGGCCGCTGCGCTCGACGCCATCGGAAGCGGCCGCTAAGTTCGCCCGCCTGCGCGCCATGCGATTCGGGGTACGGCTCATCCCCGGACGGGCCCGGGACGACGTTGCCCTGGAGCGGCTAATGCTATTTCGGCAGTTCAAGAGCATCATCCAGGCCTTCTACGCGCTGTTCGCCGACAGCGGCTTTGCCATGGCCGGAGCGGTCGCATACTCGTTCGTGCTGTCGTTCTTTCCGTTCTGCATCTTCCTGGGCGCCATGGCCGGCTACTTCGGCGGCGAGGCACTGGCCAAGCAGGCGATCGCGCAGCTGTTCGAGCTGGTGCCGGCGCCCGTGGCGCAGGCGATCGCGCCCGAGGTGATGGCCGTGATGGGCCGCAGCCGCTTCGGGTTGCTCACCGTCGGCGCGCTCATAGCCCTGTTCTTCGCCACCAGCGCGATCGAGAGCCTGCGCGCCGCCCTGAACGTCGCCTACCGCGTCAAGGAGCGGCGCTCGTACCTGTGGTGCCTGATGGAGAGCATGTTGTTCGTGGTGGTGAGCGCCGCGGGCATGCTGGTCCTCACCTGGGGCGTCGTAGTGGGCCCGCAGGTGGCGGCACGGCTGAAACCGGACTGGCTGCTGTGGCTCGCCGATACCACCTGGGTGGCGCTGCTCGCGCGCTACGCCATCGTCGTCGCCGCCATCGGACTGCAACTCGTGGCCTACCACCTGTGGCTGGCGGCGGGCCAGCGCCGGCTTGCCGACGTGTGGCCCGGGGTCGTGCTCAGCATCCTGCTATGGGTGATCGCGGCGCAGCTGTTCGCCTCGTGGCTGACGATCAGCGACTACTCGCGCTTCTATGCCGGCCTCACGCGCATCATGAGCGCGCTGGTGTTCTTCCAGGTGAGCGCCATCATCGTCATCGTCGGTGCCGAGCTCAACCGCGGCATCGTCGAGGTCAAGCGCCGGTTGGCGGTGGCCGAGGAGCTCAACAGCGACGTCACCACCGTGCCGCTGCCGCCCTCGCGCGCAAGCTACCGGATGGACGGGTAGACAAACAGGGGGCTCCGAGAGCCGACGTGGCGTGGATCACCCGGCGCGCCAAAGTGACGTCAACGGGCCGGCTGCCCCAAGCACCGGATCGGTTGCCGGGAGCGGCACGCGGGCAATTCGGGCGATCATCTCCGGGGTCGGCGCGCTGCGGCACAGGTCGGCGCACTGGTTGGGCGGATAGGCTCCGACCACGAGAAAGTCGCGCGACGCCTCGAGGTTGAAATGGCCGGTGCCCGCCGGCAGCAGGGCGACGTCCCCCGCCTTGACTGTGACCTCGTGCCCGCCCGGGCCGCCGAGCACGAGCCGCGCGTGACCCGCGGCAAAACCCAGCACCTCGTGCACGTTCGAGTGATAGTGGTGAAAGGGATAGACGCCGTTGCGCCACTGGGCCGGCCAGCCGTTGCGCCCGAACATGTCCTCGAACGCCGCCGCCGGGTCGCTGCCCACGATAGGCACGGCGTGGCGATAGAGCAGAACCGGAAGCCGCGGGTTGTTCGGCATCCAGCCATTGGCTTGCAGTCGCAGGACTTCAGGCATGAGGCGCACCGGGCGAAAGTTGACCACATTACAACAAGCGCAACGTCATGCCCGCGTCGCATCGTGTCGGAGACGCGCCTCCGGCACGAAGGCGGGCACCCACGACGCTTGGCCGCGCATGTGTGGGAAACTTGCGTGGATGCCCACCTGCGCAGGAATGACGTCCGAGAATGTCGCATCGGGTGAGGACATCTGCACTCATATCCCTCGGCGCAGCTGTGCCGGATCGAGCGGGTCCAGGCGGGCGGGATCGAAGGGCGCCAGGTCCACGGTGCGCGCGGCGCCCTCGAGGATCAGCTCGGCCATCGCCTCGCCGGTGGCCGGTGCGTTGAGGATGCCCCACACACTGTGGCCGGTGGCGACATAGGCACCATCGAGACCCGGAATCCGGCCGATGAGAGGCAGGCCGTCCTGCGTCACCGGGCGATGGCAGGCCTGGCTCGCCAGCACCTTCGCTTGCCTGAGCGTCGGCGACATCCGGGCGCACATGGCGTGCAGCCGCGGGATCGCGCCGGGGTCGGGCGCGACGTGTGCGGGATCGACCGGCAGGGGGCTCTCGCTGGAGATGGCGCAGACGTAGGTGGTGCCATCGTCGCGCGGAAACACCTCCGGTCCATGCACCTCGCCGCTCGCCTCCCGGTATTCGAGGAACAGCGCCTCGGCCGGCATGCTCGTTGCGGTGTCGAACACGAGGCTGTGCCCCTTCAATCCGTACACTGGCGGCAGCGGCAGCCACTGCGAGGCCAGGATCGACCAGGGGCCCATGGCGATCACCACGACATCGGCCTCGATGGTCTCACCGTCGACCGCGACGCCGCGGACGCGGGACCCATGGGTATCGCGCACGATGCCGGTCACCTGGCCCAGGCGCAGCCGGGCGCCCTGCGCCTCGGCCGCGCGCATCATTGCGGCGGTGAACGCGCCTGGATGCACCTGGGCGGTGGTCTCCTTCGAGCCGAGGCGGCGATCGACGACCACGTCGTCCGAGACCCAGTCGACGGCATTGGCTGTGCGGGCGCGGCGTCCTTCGGTCCGGACATCGGCATGGCCACCGTAGGTAGCGAGCCGGCGATAGCCCCAATCTCCCCCGATCTCCTCGGGTAGGCTCGCGTGCAAGGCGAAGCTACGCCGCGCCAAGGCCTCGAGCGGACCGCCGTCGCACCAGTCGAGCGCCAGGAACCCACCCGACTTCCCCGATGCGGCGCACGCGATCCCCGTGCGCTCGATGACGATCGCCTCGACCCCGCGGCAACTCAGGAAATAGGCGATCGAGGCGCCAATGACGCCGCCGCCGCAAATCAGGACACGCATCGACTTGCCCGCAGTTACGTTCGATCGGCGATAACCTCGGTGCCGACAGTAGAGCGGGTGGTCGTGAATATGAAGCCGCCTTGCGGAAAGCTCGCAGGATCGGTGACCGTGATGTGGACGATCCAGCAGACCTTTGCAGGCATTGGTTGGCCTCGCGTCATTCCTGGTCTCAGGGACAAGGAGCGGGCGAGAGATCGACCCGCCCTTGCCGGTGAGATTAGGTCAACCGCGATCCTGCGCAGAGGTCTGGGGACCCTGGTTGGAAGAACCGAATGGCCGGTCAGCTGAAGCGGGCGTAGCGGCAACAGCGGCGAAAACGAGGACTAATGCGCAAAGGGTCTTCATGGTTTGCTCCATCGGGTCAGAGTTGGCATCGGCAGGACGGGATATGCGCCGGCCGATAGCGCAAAACTAAATTGGCGCCCGTGCTTGGCTCCAATGCTCTTCGCCTGTCGGATCGATAGCCGGACTGCATCCGGCCAAAGGCCGGAGCGCCAAGCTTTCACAATCCGCGGAATAGGAACGCGTTGAGGGATGGATCCCGGACACACGGGCCGGGGCGATCGCAACGGTTCTGATCGAGGCTAGTCTGGCCCCTGCTGCATACGCCCAGTGGCGCCTGAAAAGCGTGCGCCGAACTCACCGAAGCGCTTCTTGCTCTCCTCCAGCGCGTCCTCGTAGGTGCGCAGGCCCGTGATGGGGGCATTGACGAGCACGGCCATGTTGCCCGGCTTGTGCTCGTTCTTCCACATGCGCATGTGCGCCTTGGGGATCTGGTCCCAGGTGAAAACCTCGGACATGCAGGGATCCAGGCGCCGCTCGACCACCAGCTTGTTGGCCTGCGCGGCCTGCAGCAGATTGGCGAAGTGGGAGCCCTGCACGCGTTTCTGATGCATCCACAGGTAGCGCGCGTCCATGGTGAGGTTGTAGCCCGTGGTGCCTGCGCAGATCACCACCATGCCGCCGCGCTTCACCACCAGCACCGAGACCGGGAACGTCGCCGCGCCCGGATGCTCGAACACGAAGTCGACGTTGTTGCCCTTGCCGGTGACCTCCCAGATGGCGGCGCCGAACTTGCGCGCCTCCTTGAACCAGGCGTCGTACTCGGGCGTGCCGACCTTGGGCAGCTCACCCCAGCAGTTGAACTTCTTGCGGTTGATGACGCCGCGCGCGCCAAGCTGCATGACGAAGTCGCGCTTGTCGTCCTCGGAGACGACGCCGATGGCATTGGCGCCGGACGTGGCGATCAGCTGCACCGCCATCGAGCCGAGCCCGCCGGATGCGCCCCACACCAGCACGTTCTGGCCCGGACGGATGACATGGGGACGGTGGCCGAACAGCATGCGGTAGGCGGTCGCCAGCACCAGGATGTAGCAGGCGCTCTCCTCCCAGGTGAGATGCTTGGGCCGCTCCATCAGCTGGCGATCCTGCACGCGGCAGAACTGCGCGAAGGAGCCGTCGGGCGTCTCGTAGCCCCAGATGCGCTGGCTCGGCGAGAACATCGGGTCGCCGCCGTTGCATTCCTCGTCGTCGCCGTCGTCCTGGTTGCAGTGGATGACGACCTCGTCGCCGACCTTCCAGCGCTTCACCTTGGAGCCGACCGCATAGACGATGCCGGACGCGTCGGAGCCGGCGATGTGATAGGGGTTCTTGTGCCCGTCGAGCGGCGAGATCGGAATGCCGAGCGCGGCCCACACGCCGTTGTAGTTGACGCCCGCGGCCATCACGAGCACGAGCACGTCGTGGCTGTCGAGCTCCCAGGTCGGCAACACCTCGACCTGCATGGCCGACTCGGGCGGCCCGTGCCGGTCCTTGCGGATGGCCCAGGCATACATTTTCTTCGGCACATGGCCGAGCGGCGGGATCTCGCCGACCTCGTAGAGGTCCTTGAACCCCTCACCGATCGCAGGCGCCGCGGGTGAGACCGCGACGACCTTGGGAGGCTCCCGCGCCGGTTGATCGTCCCTGACCCTCGGAGGTTTGACCCCTGGCTCGGCTTTGGTCCGCGTAGCCATTGAACTCACTCCCCTCAGCGCGCCTGTGCCTGCAACGCGGGCGCATGTTGCACCGCAGAAGAGTCCAACAGAACGCCAAACGGCTCAAGCGATTTTTTGTGGCTCTGCAACATCGGCACGCTAAGGACGCCTTAACGGCTCGCGCCTACTGTTGCCGGTGGAACGGCGGAACAATACGAGCGAGCAGCCGCACGGCACTCGAGCGAGCGGAGGGGGCCGATGACCTTTTTCAGCAAACACATCGAGGGTCTACTCCTGATGGACTGGCAATCGGTCACGCTCATCGCGGTGATCTGCGCGATTGCTGCATTTTTCATCAAGGACTACCTGGCCAATCCACTATTGGTCATATTCGTCTATCCCATGCTGCTGCTCTTTTCAGTGCTGGCCCAGTATATCATCATGCAAGGGGAGTTCTATTCTCCAAAAAAGCTCGACCAGTGGCTGATGTGGACCATCCTGGCCTCGATCGCGGGCAATGTCATCGGCATGGGATTGGTCGCCTGGATCGTCACGCTGCGGGATCGCTCGAGCCGGGCGCGCATGTCGGGCGGGCGGGCGTAAACGTATCGCCTGATCAAATGTTAGGCTTCCGCGAGCCAAAGCTTCGGCTTGCGCTCCCCTCCAGTACCGCTACGCTGGCCCATCTCGCGGTTGCGAACTAGGAGCGGTGCCATGACCCGGCCCAAGCGGCCCCCTGCGGCGGCAGCCTTGCCGGAGCGCGACAAGCCCTGGCTGATCCGCACCTACTCGGGGCATTCGACGGCGGCGAAATCCAACGAGCTCTACCGCAAGAACCTCGCCAAGGGCCAGACCGGCCTGTCCATCGCCTTCGACCTGCCGACCCAGACCGGCTACGACGCCGATCACGAGCTGGCTCGCGGCGAGGTCGGCAAGGTCGGCGTGCCAGTCTCGCATCTGGGCGACATGCGCACCCTGCTCGCCGACATCCCGCTCGACAAGATGAACACGTCGATGACGATCAACGCCACCGCCGCGTGGCTGCTCGCGCTCTACGTCGCCACCGCCGACGCGCAAGGCGCGCCGCGCACGGCGCTCACCGGCACGATCCAGAACGACATCATCAAGGAGTACCTGTCGCGCGGCACCTACGTGTTCCCGCCCGCGCCGTCGCTGCGACTGATCAAGGACACCATCCTCTTCGCTGGCGATGCCATGCCGAAGTGGAACCCCACCAACGTGTGCTCCTACCACCTGCAGGAGGCGGGCGCGACCCCGGTGCAGGAGCTGGCGTTCGCGCTTGCCACCGCGCAGGCCGTGCTCGACGCTGTCCAGGCATCCGGCGAGGTGGCGCCCGCCGACTTCGGTCCGGTGGTGGGGCGCATCTCGTTCTTCGTCAACGCAGGGCTCAGGTTCATCACCGAGATCTGCAAGATGCGCGCCTTCACCGAGCTCTGGGACGAGATCACGGCCAGGCGCTACGGCGTGCAGGACGCCAAGCATCGCCGGCTGCGCTACGGCGTGCAGGTCAACTCGCTGGGCCTGACCGAGCCGCAGGCCGAGAACAACGTCTACCGCATCCTGATCGAGATGCTGGCGGTGACGATGTCGCGCGATGCGCGCGCCCGAGCCGTGCAACTGCCGGCCTGGAATGAGGCGCTGGGTCTGCCGCGCCCGTGGGACCAGCAGTGGTCGATCCGCATGCAGCAGATCCTGGCCTACGAGACCGACCTGCTCGAATACGCCGACGTGTTCGAGGGATCGAAGGTCATTCGCGCCAAGGTGGACGAGTTGAAGGCCGCCGCGCTGACCGAGCTCGAGCGCATCGACGCCATGGGCGGAGCCGTGGCCGCCATCGACTACATGAAGCACGCCCTGGTCGACAGTAACACCGAGCGCGTGCGCCGCATCGAGCTGGGCGAGCAGATCGTCGTCGGCGTAAACCGCTGGACGGAGACCGAAGAGTCGCCGCTATCCACCGGCGAGGGCTCCATCGAGGCGGTCGATCCCGCCATCGAGCAGGAGCAGGTCGGGCGCCTCGTGGCCTGGCGCGCCGGCCGCGACGCCAAGGCGGTGAAGGCCGCGCTGACAGAACTCGAGAGCGCGGCGCGCGAGGGCCGCAACGTCATGGAGCCGTCGATTGCCTGCGCCAAGGCCGGGGTCACCACCGGCGAGTGGGGCACGACGCTGCGCTCGGTATTCGGCGAGTACCGGGCGCCGACCGGCATCTCCGGCGGCGTGGCCGCATCCGTGGTCGGCCTCGACGAAATTCGCGCCGAGGTTGACCGGGTGTCGGCCAGGCTCGGGCGCCGCATCAAGCTCCTCGTCGGCAAGCCCGGCCTCGACGGCCACTCCAACGGCGCCGAGCAGATCGCGGTCAGGGCGCGCGACTGCGGCATGGAGGTGGTGTACGAGGGCATCCGGCTCACGCCCGCGCAGATCGTGCGCGCGGCGGTGGAGGAATCCGTGCACGTGGTCGGCTTGTCGATTCTGTCGGGCAGCCACGTGTCTCTGGTCGCCGAGGTGATGGCGCGCATGCGCAAGGAGGGCCTCGACGACGTGGCCGTCGTGGTCGGTGGCATCATCCCGCCGGAGGACGCGGCGAAGCTGAAGGCGCTCGGCGTCGCCGCCGTCTACACGCCCAAGAACTTCCAGCTCAATACCATCATGCGCGAGATCGTCGGCCTGGTGGCCGGACTCGCCGAAGCGGCCTGAGACGGCGGCTAGGGGTTCACCACATCCAAGTGGTCGGATTCGGGATCGGCTGCTTCTGCCCGGCAAACTTGAGGCCCTTGATGCAGCGCACGATCCACCAGACCAGGGTAGCGACGATTACGGCGGCCCCGATGACGATCATCGTCAGGACGACGCCGATCACAAAATAGAGCAGGCCGATCCAGAAGGTCCTGATCTGATAGGTGTAGTGGCTGTCGAGCCAGTCGCCGGTTCCCAGCCGGTTCATGAAGGCCATGATCACGCCGATGATCGCGGTCACGCCAAGAACGATCGAGGCGAGATACAGGTAGTAGACGACGTTGACGTTGGTTGAGTTGCGGTCGAATGCGCCCTCGGTAGTCGACATGCCAGTGGCCTCCGGCAAAGAACCCGATAAAACGCGCAAAGATTAACAGCGTTGCCCCCGCAGGTCGAGCGATGTGGCTGCCCGCACGCGGCAGCATGCCGCGTAACCAGCCGTTGGTTAACGCACCATCTCGGTATGTACCGGCGGCGGCTCGGTCGCGGGACACCTGTGTGTCTGACGCGGATCGACCTCGCGCTCCTCGAAAACTCGCAAGTACCGGGGAGCCGACGGGCGCCGTCTCGCGTTTGCAGGAACACCGGAAAGGCCATGCAGCGATCACGCACAAATTCGCCCAGACTCGAAGGGCCAGCCTCGCGAGGGGGGAAAGCACGCGAGCTACGCGCCGCGCATCATCGGGTTCGCAATCCTGATCGCGGCGGTGCTTTTCGTCGTCGTGGGTCTCGTCACCGCGTAAGGCATCGAGCGGTAGCGTTCGGGTGGCCCATCGCTTGCAGCCTGTCCTCAACGCAACAGCATCCACGGATCATTCTGGGTCATGCGAAACACAGGCGCGCACTGTCGTGGCCCCCTCGGGGCATCGGAGCCGAGACTGCGGCGCCGGCCGATCCGCGCCGCCTCGGAGCTGGCCGACGTCGATACCTCGGGCAGGAGCGGGCCGGACCTGACCCACCTGATCGGCTTCGGCATCCTGCTGAGCGCAGCGCTGCTGATCGCCATCGGCTCGTTCGGCGCGCCCACGCGCTCGGGCGACGCAAACGCGGCCATGGAGCGCTCCATTGCCGCCGTCGGCGCAGAGGGTCAGCGCCGTTAACCGCGGCAAGGACTATCCGCCGACGGTGCGTTCAAGGGTGCCGCAGATCGGCCGCAGATCTTCGCCCGCACGATCAGCTGGATCCGTCCCAGGCAGCGGGACCTCGGGACGCCCTGTCGAAAATCTCTTTCGCTCGGCGCTCCTCCGGCGTCATCGCTGCCTCTCTTCTGCGGCGGGCCCGTTCGAGCCTGATGTGCAGCATGAGCGCGGCGGCGAACAGCAATAGTCCGCCAAGTGCGTACAACAGATGGTCGAAGGACATTTGGCCCACTCCCGTTGCGAGACGCCTGCTTTCGAGCGCTGCCGCCGTCAGGACATCCCAGCCGGCAATCTGCCGCGACCATCGCTGGAGACGGTCCGCCCGGCAGTTACCCAGGTAACGGGCCGCGCTATCACCTCAGCCAGGTAGCGCCCGATCTGCGCCCTTGGGTAGGGCCCCGAGCAGCGCGGCAAACGCCTGCGCCTCGGACTTGCCTCCCGTGTTCACGGTGGCGTTGGCCTTGGCGTAGAGCGACGTGCGGCTCTCCAGGATGGCCTTGAGATCGTCCATGGCCTGCGGCCCGTCCGCCATCGGTCTGAGGTCCCCCTGGGCCAGCACCCGGCCCATGTGCTCGTCCGGGCCGGCGCTGAGCCACACCACGAAGCAGGTCGACAGCAGCACATCGTAAGTCGCGGGCTCGGTCACGAGGCTGCCGCCGGTGGCGATCACCACCCGCTCGAAGCGCGCGACGATGGTCTCCAGGCATTGCCGCTCGAGAGTGCGGAACATCGCCTGACCATGCACGGCGAAAATCTCGGACAGCTCCATGCCGCTGGCGCGCTCGATCTCGCGGTCGAGCTCCACGAACGGCACGGCCAGCGCCTGGGCGGCGAGCTGACCCAGCGTGGTCTTGCCGGCACCGCGCAGGCCGACCAGGGCGATGCGACCCTGCGCCGATGCAGCCGCCTGGCCGAACCGCTGGGCGATGAGGCGCCTTGCCTCAACAAGGTCGGACGGCGACAGGCGCTCCAGCTGGTGCAGGGCGAGCGTCAGGTCCACCGGCCGCTCGGGGGCGTCGCTGACCAGCGCGGCGGCCTCGATGCTGAGCGCATCCCCGATTTGGCGCAGGACCAGCAGGGAGGCATTGCCGGCGCCGCGCTCGAGCTCCGCCAGATAGCGCTCCGACACCCCGGATGCCTTGGACAGCGACTTGCGCGACATGCCGCGACGGGCCCGCGCAAGCCGCACCCGCTCGCCCACGCGCTTCAGGTAGGCCTCGTCCGCCGGCGCCGTCCCACGCCGGGGCTCCGAGGTCGTGCTGTCTGGGTTCGTCACCTTACTGTCCGTACTTCGGGCACTGGGCCCGACGCGATGCACAATATTACATGCTGGCATTGCAAGAACGCAAAATGCACCTCGCTGGTCGCCGCTCTTTGAAGGCGGGTGGTGGCCCTTCCCCCTTGGGGAGAAGGTGCCCGAAGGGCGGATGAGGGGGTCTTTCTTGCGCAGGTCGGGAATTCCCCTCACCAACTCGGCAGGATGAGTTGCGCCTGCGTGGTCAAGGGTTTGCCCAAACGCTCCGACAGCGAGTGCAGCCGTAAATCATGGCCTCCCCACCCTCCCCAAGGGAAGAGAGTACCGTCGAAGCTCGAGCGCGCGCATCCTCGCTGCAAAGCAGAGAACTTGCAGTATGATGCAGGAGTGATTGTCGGCGCCACACGGAGATCGTCGGCACGTCGGGATTGTGAAGGCCGCTTCCAGACGGCCGCTGGGGAGGAAGGATGAGCTATCCGCGCATCTACAACGCCGCGGTCGATATGGTGGACCGCAACGTCGCGCAGGGCCGTGGCGCCAAGGCCGCCTTCATCGAAGCCGGCAAGGATTCCGGCGAGACCCTGACCTACGGCGAGTTGCAACTGCGCGGCAACCGCATGGCCAACCTGCTCGGCACCTACGGCGTCCAGCGCGAGTCCCGGATCGCCCTCCTGCTGCTGGATACCGTCGATTTCCCGGTGGCGTTCTGGGGTGCCATCAAGGCCGGCGTGGTGCCGGTCTGCCTCAACACGCTGCTAACGACCGACCAGTACGCCTACATCCTCGGCGACAGCCGTGCGCGTGCCCTTATCGTCTCCGCACCCTTGCTGCCGGTGGTGCAGCCGATCCTCGGCCAGCTGCCTTTCCTCAAGCACATTTTCGTGGCGGGAGGCGAGCCGCCGCCGTTCGCGCTCTCCCTGCGCGGCGAGCTGCAGTTCCAGTCCGCGGAATTCCAGGCGGCCGACACCTGCTGCGACGAGACCGCGTTCTGGCTCTATTCGTCGGGCTCGACAGGCATGCCCAAGGGCGTGCGCCACGTGCACTCGAGTCCGATGGAGACCGCACGCCTCGCCGGCCAGGGCTGCCTCGGCATCCGCGAGGACGATCTGATCTTCTCCGCCGCCAAGCTGTTCTTCGCCTACGGCCTCGGCAACTCCATGTCGTTTCCGATGTCGGTCGGCGCGGCGTCAGTGCTGCTGCCGGAGCGGCCGACGCCCGAGTCGGTGTTCCGCACCCTCAAGCAGCATCAGCCGACCGTGTTCTTCGGCGCGCCGACCCTGTACGCGGCGATGCTGGCCTATCCGCAGGGCACGCCCGACAACGGCTCGCAGCGCCTGCGCCAGTGTGTTTCCGCGGGCGAGGCGCTCCCGGCCGACATCGGCAAGGCCTTCAGGGCCAGGTTCGGCGTCGACGTCCTGGATGGCGTCGGCTCGACGGAGATGCTGCACCAGTACGTCTGCAACAGTCCGGGCGCGGTGAGATACGGCACCTCCGGAAAGCCGGTGCCCGGCTACGACATCCGCCTCGTGGACGAGCAGGGCAACCCCGTGCCCGACGGTGAGGTCGGCGAGATGCTGGTGCGTGGTCCGAGCGCCGGCGAGGGCTATTGGAACCAGCGCGACAAGAGCCGCGCCACCTTCGAAGGCGGTTGGACGCGCTCGGGCGACAAGTACACGCGCGATGCGGACGGCTACTACACCTACCAGGGCCGCACCGACGATATGTTCAAGGTATCGGGCATCTGGGTGTCGCCGTTCGAGGTGGAGAGCGCGCTGATCGGCCACGACGCCGTGCTGGAGGCGGCGGTGGTGCCGAAGGAGGATGCCGACGGCCTCCTCAAGCCCAAGGCCTTCATCGTGCTCAAGCCCGGCAAGTCCTCCGGCAATGGCCTCGACGAGGAGCTGCGCGAGCACGTCAAGGCCAAGGCAGGCCTATGGAAATACCCCCGCTGGATCGCCTTCGTCGACGGCCTGCCCAAGACCGCCACCGGCAAGATCCAGCGCTACAAGCTGCGGGAGGAGTGAGGGATCCACGGTGAAGGTACGTGAGGTTATCCGCCAGCTGGAGAACGACGGTTGGTTCCTCGTCGCGACCAAAGGCAGTCACCGGCAATACAAGCACGCGCTAAAGAGCGGACGTGTTACAGTGGCGGGGAACCCTCAGATGACCTTGCTCCTGGGACACTCAACAGCATTCTCAAGCAAGCTGGCCTCAAGGACTAATCATGAAGCGCTATGCGGTTGTGATCGAGAAGGCAGCCGGGAATTATTCCGCCTACGTGCCGGACCTGCCGGGGTGTGTGGCTACGGCCGAGACCGTAGCGGCGATCGAGGAGGAAATCCGCGACGCCATTCGCTTTCATATCGAAGGGCTGCAGGCCGATGGTCTGACGATCCCCGAACCAACCAGCATCGCCGAATACATCGAGGCGTGAAGTTCACCGCCCGTATCCCGTCTCCCCATTCTTTTTATGAATGGGGCAGAGGGTGAAGATGCCCCTCACACAGCGCCGGCCTTGCGCAAGCTCGCAATCTCGCCGGCCGAGAACCCAGCCTCGCTCAGCACCGCATCCGTGTCCGCGCCCATGGCGGGCGCCGCGACGCACGGCGTGTCCTCGCCGGGGCAGGTGACCGAGGCGGCAAGCAGGCGGATCGGGCCGGAGGGGTGATCGACGGTGCGCACGCGGCCCCCATCCATCACGAACGGGTTCTCGAGCGCGCCGCGCACGTCGTTGACGGGCGCGGCGGGCACGCGGCCGCCGAAGATCTCGATCCACTCGGCCGTCGTCTTCGCCGACAAGGCGGCGTCCAGGTCGAGGGTCAGCTGCACGCGGTTGGCGAGGCGGGCCTTGAAGTCCTTGTAGTCGGGGCGCGTCGCCCACTCCGGCCGGCCGATGCAACGGCACAGCTCGTGCCAGAACTTCTCCTTGTTGCACATGAGGAAGATGAAGCCGTCGCGCGTGCGGTAGAGCTGGCTCGGCGTCAGCGAGGGGTGGCTGGAGCGCGGCTCGCGGCCCTGGTTGACGCCAGCGTTCAGATACCACACCGCGAGGTAGCACAGGTTCTGCAGCGCCGTGTCGAACAGGTTCACGTCGATGTCGCGGCCCTTGCCGGTCGCACGCGCCGACAGCACGGCGGACACCGTCGCGAAGGCGGCGTTGAGGCCGGTCATGAGGTCGACGATGGAGAGGCCCATGCGGCTGGGCGGGCCGTCCGGCTCTCCGGTGACGGAGAGGTATCCGGCTTCCGCCTGCATCAGGTAGTCGTAGCCGGGCCAGGCCTTGCGCGGACCCTCGCGGCCGTAGGCGGAGAGATGGGCGCAAACGAGCTTGGGATTGAATTCGGCGAGCTGCGCGTAGGTCACGCCGAGGCGCTCGGGCTGGTCGCCGCGCAGGTTGTCGAAGGTGGCGTCCGCCGTGCGCACCAGCGCGTGCAGCACGCCGGCTGCCTGCGGGTGCTTCAAGTCCAGCGTCAGGCTCTTCTTGTTGCGGTTGAAGGCCTGGAAGAAATGGCTGTCGCCGTCGGGAAAGAAATGCGGTCCGACCGAGCGGCTCACATCGCCGCCCTCGGTCGGATTCTCGATCTTGATCACCTCGGCGCCGAGGTCGGCCATCATCATGCTGCCGAACGGGCCGGCACCGTATTGCTCGACGGCGATGATGCGAAGGCCGGCTAGTGGGAGCATGGAGCGTGACAAGCCTCTCTGCCAACTCTTCGCTTCGCGAGTAGGGCTCCCGCCCTACAACCCAGTTGAGGGGACGCCCCTCAATCTCCCCGTCTTTTGAATGACAAAAAAGCGGGTGGTCTGGCGGGTGCCCCGGTCGCGTCGGAGACGCGCGCCTTCGGCACGACGGGGTGCGGGGCTGGCCCCGCTCGCGAAGCGACTTCGAGCCGTCAATTGCTACAGATCACTTTCAGACCACGTCAGCGCGGGCTCGCCTGGCAGATGCGGTCGATGGCTGGCCGCGCGTCGCCCGCATCCTCGAGGCTCAGCACCGCATCGCGCACCTCGTCGGCCTGCCGGGCCGAGATGCTCATGCGCGCGTTGCCCATGAACTTGTCGACGATATCGGCGTTCGAGAGCGGACGGTCGGCGCAGCCGCGGTTCAGAGCCTCGCGATGCACGACCTTACGGCCGTCCTTCAGCGAGATCTGCACTTCGCCCGTGTAGTGCAGCGGGAACGTCGAGCGGGGGTCGACCTCGTAGTCGACCAGGTCGCACAGGCGAAGAATGCGCTCGTCCGTCAGCGCGTCGGGCTCCAGCTCGGCCAGCGTGAACTTGCCGCGCACGAGGCTTGCCGCCACCAGGTAGGGAATCGAGAACTGAGCGTCGTAGGCATTGGCCGGCCGGCGCTTGTTTGCCTCCGGCTCGCACACCGTCTTGACCACCTCGGCCGGCACCAGCGCCTTGACGCGCTCGATCTCGCCAACCGCGAATTTATGCTGCTTGGCGAGCGCGAGAGCCGCATCCGAGCAGGCGTGCGTGAAGTGGCAGGCCGGCAGCGGCTTGATCGCCACGCCCATCGTCTCCCAGACCTCGCCGAGCCCCGCCGTCGCCCGCCCCCAGCGCTCGGGCTCGATGCCCGCCTGGATGTAGGCGTTGAACAGGCCGAACCGTCCCTCGTAGGCGCGCGAGGGACCAACGAACCCCTGCCGCGCCAGGGCAGCCGCCGTGATCCCCGACTGAGCCGCCCAACCCGGATGCATGCGCTTGGTCCAGGCGCCGTCCTCCAGGAACTCCATGCTGCCCGAAGCCATCGACAGCGCGATGCCCTGGCCCATCACCAGCGCCTGCGGGGAGAGGCCCATCAGCGTGCCGGCAGCCAGCGTGCAGCCGAAGATGCCGATCAGGCCGGTCGGGTGGAAGCCCAGCTGGTGGAACGGGCCGCTGCCGACGGCAGCCAGCCGGATGGCCAATTCGATGCCCGCGATGTACGCGGTTACCAGGTCGGCGCCCGATGCGCCGCGCATGTAGGAGGTCGCCATCACGGTCGGCCACAAGCTCGCCGTGGCGTGGATGATGCCGCCCGAATGGGTATCGTCGAAGTCGAGCCCGTGCACGAGGATGCCATTGATGAGCGCCGCGTCGCGCGGCGGGAGGCGCGCGGGCAGGCCGATCACGGGCACGTTGCCCTCGCCGCCGAGTCCGGCAATGCCGGTCATGGCCTTGTGGGCGAAGTCGTACCGGCCAGAGGCAAAAGCTATGCCGGTGGCGTCCAGCATCAGGTGCCTGGCGCGTTCGCGTACATGAGTGGGAACGGCAGCCGGCGCCAGGTCGTGGGCGAAGCCGGCCAGCCTCTCGGAGATCAGCTTGGCCTGGGTTTCCGCAGCCTTGTCTACGGCGCGTGGCATCACGGTCATGGGGCGGCTCTCCTGTCCCTGTCGAGATTTTCCCGCACAATAGCCCCTGGCGGCCCCCTGGCAAGCGCCCACCGCCGCGCTGCAATACCAACTTGCCCTTTCGGGATAGCAGCGTTGCGACTTATGATCGCCTGGGCCACGAGCGCTGACTTTAAGGCGCACTCGGCCGCTAGTTTCGCCTCTCCCCTCGGGGGAGAGGACGTGAGGCCATGACTTACGGGCGCGGACTGTGCGCTCGCCAACGACCTCGACTCTGATGGCGCGGCCGTAAGTCATTGGCCGAACTGGTGAGGGGCTACTCCTTCTTCGCGCGAGGCCCCCTCATCCGCCCTTCGGGCACCTTCTCCCCAAGGGGAGAAGGGCCGCGTGGCTTGCGGTGGAGAGCATCTCATGGTGGCGACGGCGAAACAGGTAGGCGAGGGGCGCTATCGCGAGAGCTTCGGGCGCGCCTACGAGGACTTCACGGTCGGCGACATCTACGAGCATCGGCCGGGACGCACGATCACCGAGACCGACAACACCTGGTTCACCCTGCTGACCATGAACAAGCACCCCCTGCATTTCGACCAGGAATACGCGCGCCACTCCGAGTTCGGCCGCTGCATCGTCGCCTCGCCCTTCACGGTGGCATTGCTGGTCGGCATGAGCGTCAGCGACGTGAGCCAGAAGGCGATCGCCAATCTCGGCTGGACCGACATCAAGCTCACGCACCCCGTGTTTCCCGGCGACACGCTCTATGCCGAGAGCGAGGTGCTGGCGAAGCGTGAATCGAAATCGCGGCCCGATGCCGGCATCGTAACCGTGCGCACCATCGGCAAGAACCAGAAGGGCGACGTCGTGTGCTCGTTCGACCGCACCATGCTGGTGCAGCGGCACGGTCACGCCCTGGACGAAAAGGCGAACTATTAGGCGGCTGAGCCACGCGATCGGGTCCGCCCGGGTGGTCGCAGGAACCGCGGAGGAATGATCATGGCAAGAAAGCTGATCTCGTCGGGTTCGCAATTCGAGGCGGACATCGGCTATTCCCGTGCGGTCGTCGACGGCGACTGGGTGTTCGTGTCGGGCACCACCGGTTTCGACTACGCGACGATGACGATTGCCGACGACGTCGTGGCGCAATGCCGGCAGGCGATGCGCAACATCGCGGCCGCGTTGTCGCAAGCCGATGCGGCGATCGCCGACATCGTGCGCGTGACCTTCATCCTGCCGAGGCGCGAGGACTTCGAGCCCTGCTGGCCGGTGCTGAAGGAGCACCTGGGCAACGTGCGACCGGCCTCGACAATGATCCAGGCGGGCCTCGCCGATCCGCGCATGAAGATCGAGATCGAGGTGACCGCGCGCCGCCGCCAAGGTGCGTGACAGCGGCTCCGTGGAGGGCAATTCGTCTTTCCGCCGGCGGCGGCCCGCACTATGCTCGGAGCCGGCAACGCCAATCGCGAGGTAGCCCCATGTCCGCATCCGCCATTTCCCGCGTCGAGCCCGAGACGGTAGGCCTCTCCTCGGCGCGGCTGCGCCGCCTCGGCGAGGCCCTGCGCCGCGACATCGATGCCGGCCAGCTGCCGGGCGCCGTCGTCGGCGTCATGCGCGGCGGCAAGCTCGCCCACCTGGAGGCGGTCGGCTATCGCGACTCCGCCAGCAAGGAGCCGCTCAAGACCGACGCCATCTTCTCGATCGCGTCCATGACCAAGGCAATGACCTCGACCGCCATCATGACGCTGGTCGAGGAGGGCCGCGTGCTGCTGGCCGATCCGGTTTCGAAGTATCTGCCGCCGCTGGCCGAGCTGAAGGTGGCGGAGGCCTCCGGCGGCACGCGCGCGCCCAAGCAACTGCCGACCATCCAGGATCTGCTGCGCCACACCAGCGGCCTGACTTACCGCGATCGCGGCACCACGCCCGCGCACGCGCTCTATCCGGGATCCTCCATATGGGCGGCGGAACGGATGTCCAAGGACGACACGATCGCCGCGCTGGCGAAGTCGCCGCTGCTGTTCGATCCGGGATCGGACTGGGAATACGGCTTCTCCACCGACGTGCTGGGCTTCGTCGTCGAGGCGGTGACGGGCAAGCCGCTCGGCAGCGTGCTGCAGGAGCGCGTGTGGAGCCCGCTCGGCATGGCCGATACCAGCTTCGCATTACCCGCAGCCAAGCGTGCCCGTTATGCGCTGGCGTTGCCGAAGGACCCGGTCACCGGCAGCCCCAACGTCGTCATTCACCACTCGACCGACAACACGCAGAAATGGGAGTCGGGCGGCGGCGGCTGCGTGTCGACCGCCTCCGACTACCTGCGCTTTGCCGAGATGCTGCGCTCGGGCGGCAAGCTCGGGTCCGCCGACGTCCTCGGTCGCGGTACGGTGGCGCTGATGACCGCCGACCACCTGCCGGCCTCGTTCAACAACATGATCGCCGACAAGATGGACCCGGCCGCGACCGGTTACGGTTTCGGGCTCGGCTTTGCGGTGCGGCGCCAGGCTGGCATCGCCGCCATGGCCGGCAGCGCCGGCGACTACTACTGGTCGGGCGTCTACGGCACCTATTTCTGGGTCGATCCGAAGGAGCAGCTCGCTGTCGTCTTCATGGCGGCCGCGCCAGGCCTGATCCGCCTGCGCTACCGCCAGATGACCCGCAACCTCGTGTATCAGGCGCTGACGAGCTGAATTCCTACAATTGCCCTCAAATTTGCGTTTGCGTGCCAACCGTTGATCCACCTCCCCGGCCTATGACAAGGCATGGGTGCGAATGCTTCGCGTGGCCGGCGGCACTACCGGCGCACAATCATCGTGGCGGCGCTGGCCGCGTGCGCGGTTGTCGCACCATGCTCGGCGCAAGAGCAGCAACCGAGCTACTCCGGCTTCTCGCAGACCGCGTTCCTGCGCTACCTCAATGCCGACGGCGGCGAGATGCGCCACACGCCCTCGCTCTCCATCTCCTTCGGCGGACGCAAGCATCGCGCGACGCTGGATTCCGGCTCGACCGGCGTCGTCGTGGCCGCCACGTCGATCCCGGACTTCGACCGGCTCCCCAAGATCGCCGATGGCCAGATCACCTACACGAGCTCCGGACGCGTGATGCTGGGCAAATGGGTCGAGACGCCTCTGACGATCAGCGGTGCGGACGGCACAGCGATCCGGACGGAGGTGATGCCGGTTCTCGCCGTGACGGAGGTGCAGTGCCTCCGTAACGCGCGCAACTGCGAGCCACACGAGAATGTAACGCACGTCGGCATGATCGGCATCGGCTTCGCGCGGGAGCATGATCGCCAGCAGCAGGGCACGCCCGACAAGAACCCCTTCCTGCGCATTGTTGCAGACGGCACCGGCGAACGGCGTCGCGGCTACGTGCTCACGCCGCAGGGCGTCCATGTCGGCCTGACGGCGGCGAACACGGGCGGCGGCTTTCGCTACATCAAGCTGGCGCCGCGGGACGACCTGCCCGACTGGTCGGCCGTTCCCGCCTGCATCGCGCTCGATCGCAAGGCGCCTGCCTCCTGCGGGACCATGCTGGTCGATACCGGCGTCGCCGCCATGTTCATGACGGTGTCGCCCGAGCAGGCGGGAGCCGAAGCCCGGGAGCTTCCGTCCGGCACCGAGGTGACGATCTCCGCCGGCAGTGCGGGCAGCATGCAGGAGCTCTACAGCTTCCGCGTCGGCGATCGCTCGCCCCTCGCCCCGGATAGGATCCATCTGCGCGTTTCGCCGAGCCGGACCTTCGTCAACACGAGCTATCACCTCCTGAACGCATTCGATTTCCTCTACGACGCCGACGGCGGCTACGCCGGCTTTCGCCGCCGATGAGGACCGGCCCTCCCCACCACAACGCGAGGAGCATGACGTGACGAACCGCTGGCCAATGCTTTGGGCCACAGCCCTGCTGGCGATCACATCGATGCCCGGCGCGACCTCGGCCGATCCGAGCCAGGTCATGCAGGCCTGGCGCACGCGCGACGGCTGGCTGACCGAGCTGCGCCAGCACACCAGCGGCGCGCGGGTTTGCGTCTCCGGCAAGGATTTCCGCGGCGCGCACCCGTTCGGCATATCGCTCTTGCGCAGCGGCCGGATAGCGCTGGTCACCGTCGTCGACCAGCTGCAACCGCCGGCCACCGGCGACGAGATGGAATTCTCGGCCGACGGACGCAAGCTCGGCAGGTTCGCCGCGATCTCCCAGGGTCCCGCCTTCGCCACCGCCGAAGGCGAGAGCCAGCGAGCCTGGCAGCTGATCTCCGGGCTCGAGCCCGGCACTCTCAGCATCGCCGTCGCCGGCCGGGAGTATCAGGCGGACCTCGCCGGCATCGTGGAAGCCCGCGCGCAGCTGCAATCCTGCGAGGCCGAGGCCGCCCGATAGGAAAAGACGGCCACACTTACCAGCCGTGGTTCGACAGGCTCACCGCCGTGTTGATGGGATACTCACCGCGCACTCCGAACCCGTCCTGAGCCCGTCGAAGGCGACGCCGCACGCGTCGCGCCGTGCTACCGCCCCGCGAACTTCGGGGTGCGCTTGGTGAGGAAGGCGTCCAGGCCCTCCTGGAAGTCCGCGCTGCCGTAGCACAGCGCCACCAGGTCCTTGTCGTTCACGGCCGCCGCGCGCTCGCGCATGCGCAGCACGACCTCCTTGGCGGCGCGCATGGTGAGCGGCGCCTGCGTCGCTATCTGGGCCGCCAGCGCATGCGCGCGCTGCATGAGGGCTTCGGGCGTGTCGAACAGCTCGTTGACGAGCCCGACGGCGAGCGCCTCCTCGGCGCCCATCAGCCGCGTGGTCATGAGCATGTCGACCGCGCGCCCCACGCCGGTCAGCGCGGCCACCCGCGCGATGTTGGCGGCGGACAGCATGTTGGCGAGCGTGCGAGCGATCGGGAAGCCATACTTCAGGGTGCGCGTGGCAATGCGCAGGTCGCAGGCGGCGGCGATCACCGCGGCGCCGCCCGTGCACACGCCGGGAATGGCGGCGATGGTCGGCACCGGACAGCGCTCGAGCTTGGCGAACATCCGCTCCATCCGGTCCTCGTAGGCCTGGCCGTCGGCGCCGGTGCGGAAGTCGCGGAAGAGGGAGATGTCGGTGCCGGCCGCGAAGGCGCGCCCGCCCGCGCCCGTGATGATCAAGGCACGCACTTTACCGTCGGTGGGGACGCCGGCGCAGATCTCGCCCAGCCGGTCGTACATGTCGAACGTCAGCGCGTTGTGCGCCTGCGGTCGGTTGAACGTGACGACGCCGACGGCGCCCTGCACCTCGTAAAGCAAGTCAGCTGCCATGTGATCCCAAATCCGTTCCTGGAGGTCCTGCTGTGCTCATAACACCCCCGCCATCCCGCCGGAAGCGCGCGCCTGTGTGGTTGCCTCCCCCTAGCGTCGAAGGCATGCCTTCGACGCAGGGGGAGGCAAGACGGCAGTCCGACGTCAGTGCGCGAGAAGCCGGCGCGGGTCGGCGGCTTCGAGGCCGAGCGCGACTGCCACGGCAGGGTGGGTGATCCGGCCGCGGCACACGTTGAGGCCGGCGAGCAGGTGCGGGTCGGCCAGCATGGCGGCGGCCGGGCCCTTGTCGGCCAGCGCCAGGATGAAGGGCAGCGTGGCGTTATTGAGCGCGAAGGTCGAGGTGCGCGCCACGGCGCCGGGCATGTTGGTCACGCAGTAGTGCACGACCTCGTGCAGCACGTAGGTCGGGTTGGCATGCGTGGTGGGCCGCGAGGTCTCCGAGCAGCCGCCCTGATCGATCGAGATGTCGACCAGCACCGAGCCGCGCTTCATGTCGCGCACCATCTTCTCGGTGATCAGCTTTGGCGCCGCGGCCCCGGGCACCAGCACCGCGCCGATCACCAGGTCGGCCTCCAGCACATAGTCTTCCACCGCCTGGCGCGTGGAGAAGATGGTGTTGACGGCGGCGCCGAACTGCTGGTCGATGGCGTAGAGACGCTCGACGTTGATGTCGAGCACGGTCACCTGCGCCTCGAGCCCGATCGCCATGCGCGCGGCATTGACGCCGGACACCCCGCCGCCCAGCACGACGACGTTGGCCGGCGCCACGCCGGCGACGCCGCCGAGCAGCGTGCCGCGTCCGCCCTGCTCCATCTCCAGGCAATGCGCACCGGCCTGGATGGCCATGCGGCCGGCGACCTCGCTCATGGGGGCCAGCAGCGGCAGGCCGCCGCGCGCGCTCGTCACCGTCTCGTAGGCGATGGCCGTGACGCCCGAAGCCATCAGCGCCTTGGCCTGCTCGGGGTCGGGAGCGAGATGCAGGTAGGTGAAGAGCGTCTGGCCGTCGCGCAGCATGGCGCATTC
Organism: uncultured Alphaproteobacteria bacterium; assembly: GCA_963774165.1. Classification (GTDB taxonomy): domain Bacteria; phylum Pseudomonadota; class Alphaproteobacteria; order Rhizobiales; family Hyphomicrobiaceae; genus AWTP1-13. Next base: position 78,223 of record CAVZEC010000001.1, read on the forward strand.
GGCGGGCTGCGGCTCCTTCACCTTGACGATGAGGTCGGCCATGGCGAACACGTCCGCGGCGGTGGCAAGCACCGTGGCGCCGGCCCGCTCGTAGTCCTTGTCGGCGATGCCCTGGCGCGCGGCCGCGTCGTGCTCCACGTACACCTCATGGCCGTGCTCGACGGCCTCGCGCACGCTGGCCGGCGTCATGCCGACGCGGTACTCGTGAACCTTCACCTCCTTCGGCACGCCTATGCGCATCACGCGAGTCTCCGGGGCAGCATCCTGTCACGGCGCAACGTAGAGGGACGGCGGCGCCCGGGCAAACGCTGCTTCGGCGCGATACGCCAGCCTCAGCGGGCGGCGGGGCAATTCGCCCGCAGGAAGGTGCGTATGTGGCGCACCGCCAGGGGAATGGCGATCCTTGGGCTTCTTCCAGGGGAAGAAGCTGGCTTCAAGCCAGCGGCAGGCTGTCGACCATCCGGCGCAGGCCGTGCACCGAGCGCCGTGTGGTGAGCGCCGGCTCGGAGGGAGCGTGGGTCTCGATGGTCAGCGTCAACGGCGCGTCGTGCGCGGGCAGCGTCTGCGCCAACAGGGACGCGATTGGAATATCGCCCTCGCCGACGGCGACGAAGCGGCGGGTCGCGTTGTCGTAGTCCTTGAAGTGCAGGATGTCCGTGAAAGGCAGCAGTCGCGCCAGATCGGCGGCAGACGGCGGGTGGCCTACCCGATACGCATTGGAGATATCGGGTAGTGCCCTGAGACGCGGGTGCCGGTACGCCGTCACCAGCGCCTCCAGCTCCGCGAAGCCGGCGATGTTGCACACGCCCTCGTTCTCGACGTGCAGCTTCATGTCGAATTTTTCCGCCAGCGCCAGCAATTCGTCGATTGGCTCGCGCAAATCGTCCACGCGGTATCCGTCGTAGGTCAGATAGCTGAAAATGCGCAGGTTGCGCGCGCCGAGGACGTCCGCAGCCTCGAAGGTTTGCGCGTAGACCGCGCCCGGCGTGCGGTCACCGAGATCGAAGCCGAACTGGTCGCCCTTGACCTGCGCCGCCTTGCCGGGCGGGCTCCACTTCAGGAGCGGCGTGCAAATGCAGGACACGGAGAGCCCGGCGGCCCGCACGCGCCGCGCGGCCTCGGCCAGCTCGGCGCGCGACAGCGCCAGCACGTTGCGGCCATCGATGACGCGCAGATCGATCGTGCCGATGCCCTCCGCGCGGGCAAAGGCGAGCCCCTCCTCGAGCGACGGCGATACCTCGTCGGTGATGAGGCAGAGCGTGAGGTCGGAGCGACGCATGGGTTACTCACTCTGCTGTGGCTGATCCCCGCCTCAGGTCACCGCGATGAGCGGCTTGGCGGTAGGCACGTCGCGGACGTGGTCGGCGAGCTTCTCGAGGCCGCGCGGCATGGGTCCGCCGTAGGCCCAGTCCAGCAGCTCGACGGTGTGGGCGATGGGGATGTCCATGCCGCTCGCGAGCTGCGTGATGCAGCCGATGTTGCCCGCCGCCACCACGTCGGGCCGCATGGATTTGATGTTGTCGACCTTGCGGTCGCGCAGGTCGGCGGCGATCTCCGGCTGCAGGATGTTGTAGGTGCCGGCCGAGCCGCAGCACAGGTGGCCCTCGGGCACCTCGAGCACGGTGAAGCCCGCCGAGCGCAGCAGCTTGCGCGGCTCCTCGGAGATGCGCTGGCCGTGCTGCATCGAGCACGCCGAGTGATAGGCCACCCGCAGCGACGACCAGCGCATCGGCGGGCCCATGTCGTAGCTGCCGAGGAACTCCGTCACGTCCCGCGTCATGGCGGAGAACTTGGCCGCCCTCTCGGCATAGCGCGGCTCGCGCGCCAGCATGTGCCCGTAATCCTTGACGGTGGTGCCGCAGCCCGACGTGTTGACGATGACGGCGTCGATGCGGTCGCCCTTCTCCATCAGCTTGGACCAGGCATCGATGTTGCGCTTGGCGAACGCGAGCGCGTCGGCCTCCCGGCCCATATGGTGCACCAGCGCCCCGCAGCAGCCGGCCCCCGGCGCCACCTCGACGTCGACGCCGCGCCGCGCCAGCAGGCGGATGGTGGCGTCGTTGATCTCGGGACGCAGCACCTGCTGGGCGCAACCGGCCAGCAGGATCACGCGCCGCCTGCGCTCGGTCTTGGTCGAGGCAGTGCCGGGCCCGGTGAAGTCGGCACCGCGCAGCAGGCCCATCGGCGCCAGGTCGAGCATGGCGACGAGCTCCTTGAACCCGAGGCGGTGCAGGAGCCCCGCGAAAGGCTGGGCGAAGCGCGCCGCCCGGAGCGCGAAGCGGAGCCGGTCCGGATAGGGCAGGATGGCCGCGAGCAGCGTGCGGGCCATTCTCTGCCTGAAGCCGCGGCTGCCGGTCTCCTCGATGTGGGCGCGCGCATGATCGACGAGATGCATGTAGTCGACGCCGCTGGGGCAAGTGGTCATGCACGAGAGGCAGGACAGGCAGCGGTCGACGTGGTGCTGGACCTCGGGGCTCGCCGGGCGGTCCTGCTCGAACATCTCCTTCATCAGGTAGATGCGGCCGCGCGGGCTGTCGCGCTCGTCGCCGAGCAGCACGTAGGTCGGGCAGGTGGCGGTGCAGAAGCCGCAGTGCACGCAGCGGCGCAGGATCTTGTCGACCTCCGCGGTGCGGGGATCCTCCAGCTGCTTGCGCGTGAAGTTGGTCTGCATGGCCGCCCAGCTTGTCTTCGACTGCGTCTTCAGAAACCTGCGTACATGCGGCCGGGATTGAGAATGCCGGCCGGATCGAACGATGCCTTGAGCTTGCGCGAGAGCCGCTCCAGTCCCGCCTCCAGGGGCTGGAACACCTCGACCGCGGCACGCACTTGCGGCTCGGCACGGACCAACGTGGCATGCCCCCCGTGCGTGGCGATCACGCGGCGTATGTCGGCGGCGCCGGCGTCGGTCGTCGGCAGCACCTCGGCCCAGACGAGCCCGCCCGACCAGTCGTAGAACGCGCGGCACTGCATGTACGCCGAGATGGCAGCAACCACCTTCGGGCCCGCACTCGGCACGGTCGAGATGCGCCAGAGCGGAGCATCGCCGCCTTGCAGCACCGAGAGCTGGCGCAGCTCGCCCCAGAACGCAAGGGAATTTTCGCCGTCCAGCTCGTGGATCTCGCCGTAGGCCTTGAGGTGCTCCTTCAGCTTGCCTTTGCGATAGGCGACCGACTTGGCGAAATTCTCGATCCTCAGGGCGGTGATGGCCTGGCCTTGCGCGCGCAGCCCCTCGTGCCAGAGCCGGGCGACGAGGGCGGGTTGCAGGTGGACGGCCCCCGACACCTCGTAGGGCGTCGTCATGGCGTCGCACAGTACCTCTGTCGCGATCTCGTCCGGCAATCCGAGCAGGACCAGCGTGGCGGTCTCCTCCGGCATCGGCTGGACCTTGAAGGTCACCTCGCACATGACGGCCAGCGTGCCCCAGCTGCCGGCGAGGCCGCGACACAGGTCCAGGCCCGTGACGTTCTTCATCACGCGGCCGCCGGACTTGAACACCTCGCCGCTGCCGCTGACTGCCCGCACGCCGAGCAGGTGGTCGCGCGCCGCGCCGGCGCGGATGCGCCGCGCGCCGGACAGGTTGGTGGCGAACACGCCGGCAATGGTGCCCTCGCCGGCCTCGCCGCCGCCCAGCGCGGACAACTCGATGGGCTCGAATGCCAGCATTTGCCTGCGTGATGCGAGCGCATCCTCGACCTGTGACAGCGGGGTGCCGGCGCGCGCCGACATGACCATCTCGCTCGGCTCGTAGAGCGTGACGCCGCGCAGGCCCTTGGTCGAAACGGTGGCCGCGGTATTCATCGGCCGGCCGATCTTGGTCTTGGAGCCGCCGCCCACCAGCGCGATCGGCGTCGTCGTCGCGGACGCCTCCGCGAGCAGGCGCGAGAACTCCCGCTCATCGACCGGGCGCATGTTGGTGAGCACGAGCCGACCTCCTGATGCTCACGCAGCTTCCTCGACGGCCTTGCGGCCATCGAGCGGAAACACCTTGGACGGGTTCAGCAGCCACTTCGGGTCGAACACCGTCTTGACCCGCATCTGCATGGCGAGGTCGGTCTCGTTGAACTGGACGCGCATGAGGTCGCGCTTCTCGATGCCGACTCCGTGCTCGCCGGTGAGGCAGCCGCCGGAGGCCACGCACAGCTCGAGGATCTCGTGGCCGGCCTGCTCGGCCTTGTCGGCCTGGGCCGCATCGTTGGCGTCGTAGAGCACCAGGGGATGCAGGTTGCCGTCGCCGGCGTGGAAGATGTTGGCGACGCGCAGGTTGTGCTTGTCACAGATGTGCGAGATGGCGACCAGCACCTCGCCCAGCTTGCCGAGCGGGATCACGCCGTCCATGCAGTAGTAGTCGGAGATGCGGCCGATCGCGCCGAACGCGGCCTTGCGACCCTTCCAGATGGCGGCGCTCTGGTCCGCGCCCTGGCTGATGCGCAGGGCCTTGGGGCCGAACGGCTTGGCTATGGCCGAGATCACCGCCAGCAGATCGGCGATCTCCTCGTCGGAGCCCTCGACCTCGATGATCAGCAGCGCCTCGACGTCAAGAGGATAGCCGGCCTTGGCGAAGGCTTCGCAGACGTGGATCGCCGGACGTGTCCATGAACTCGATGGCCACGGGCACGATGCCGGCGCCGATGATGGCGGAGACGCATTGGCCGGCAGCCTCGCTGGTATCGAAGCCGAGCAGCATCGGCCGTGCACCCTCGGACGCGCGCAGGATGCGCACCGTCGCCTCGGTGGCGATGCCGAGCTGGCCTTCCGAGCCGATCACCAGCCCCATCAGGTCGTAGCCCGGCGAATCGAGGTGGGCGCCGCCGATCTCGATCACCTCGCCGTCCATCAGCACCATCTTGATGCCGAGGATGTTGTTGGTCGTGACGCCGTACTTGAGGCAGTGCGCGCCGCCCGAGTTCATGCCGATGTTGCCGGCGAGCGTGCAGGCGAGCTGGCTCGACGGGTCGGGCGCATAGAAGAAGCCTTCCGCTTTGACCGCCTCGCTGATGCCGAGATTGGTGACGCCGACCTCGACGCGGGCCACGCGGTTGGCATAGTCGATCTCGAGCACCCGGCTCATGCGCGACACGCCGAGCACGACGGCGTCCTCGGTGGGCAGCGCGCCGCCCGAGAGCGAGGTGCCGGCGCCCCGCGCCACCACCTTGATGCCGTTCTGGTGGCAGTACCGCAGCGCCCGCGAGACCTCCTCCGTCGAGGCCGGCAGCACGACCGCCAGCGGCATCGCCCGGTAGGCAGTGAGCGCGTCCGTCTCGTAGGCGCGACGGCCGTCCTCGTCGGAGATCACGGCGCCCGGCCCAACCAGCCGGCGCAGGTCCGCCGCGATCGCATCACGGCGGGACACGATCGCGCGATCGGGTTCCGGCAGCGCCACCAGGCCCATGGGTCGTTCGCTCCTCGCGGCTCGGCAGGCAGGGGTCGCGGCGGGCCGCCTTGCCCCTTGCCCGCGTCGCGATGGTATACCTCGGATCGGCCTGCGCCGCCATCGGTCGCGCGTCGCCGCGACGGCGCTGCTGCGAACGGTCGCGTGGGAACGCGACGCGGGTCTGCTAGGTTTTGCCCCCAGTGATTGCGGAGCGGCGAGAAGCGATGATGCGACGAATCTTGCAGGCGTGCCTGTTGGCATCGGTAGCAGCCGCGGCGGCATTCGGCGCATCTGGCTCGGCCTTCGCACAGGAAGCCGACCCAAAGGAGGGGGCGGAGGTCTTCAAGAAGTGCCGCGCGTGCCATGACGTGGGCCCCGACGCCAAGAACAAGGTCGGTCCCGTCCTCAACGACATCGTCGGCCGCAAGGCCGGAACCATCGAGGGCTTCTCATACTCCGATGCCAACAAGACGGCCGGCGGCAAGGGCCTGACGTGGACCGAGGACGTGCTGTTCAAGTACCTGGAAAATCCGCTCACCTTCATGCCCGGCACGAAGATGGCCTTCGCCGGCCTCAAGGACCCGCAGGATCGCAAGGATCTGATCGCGTATCTGAAGCAGAACACGAAAAAATAAGAGTCGTGCGCTGCTGACGCATCACGTGAGGGAGCCGTCAGCGTTTGCTCTTGATGCAGGTCTCGAGGCAGCGCTGCAACTGCGCCTGGCACTTCGATCGATCCTGGCTCTTTTTGTAGCACGCTCCGTAAGCGGCCTTGCAGCCGGAGGAGCACGATGGCCCCTCGGCGCTCGCGACGTCGGATGACATGGTCAGCACGGCCAGCGCGAGCGCGATCAACAACCCTGCCGGGGTGAGCAATATGGTCCGGCGGCGTGTCACAGGGTGGGCTCCTGGCCGGCTCGTACGGGATGCACTGTGCAGGGAGGCCTGGCAATCGGTGGCGTACTGCTAAGGCGTGCACCATGAACGAACGCTGAATGCCTGGTTCGTCCGTCCACCGCGGCGAGGGTTGCACAGCCTCATCGAATCGCGCGCATCCCGACATGTCGCGGGTAGGGAGTTGATGTGTGTGGCAGTCCTTCGACCATCGAAACAAATCGAGGGGCATGCAGTCTGAGGACAAAGACGATGGCCTCGGCCCTGGCCTCGTACGCGACTGCATCCTCGCCCGCTAACCTAATGGCGAGCGCGTCGAAGCACTGCAATTGATCGCACCCGACTCCCGGTCGTTTCGCGACGAACGCGAAGCGCAGTGCGCGGTTCAAAACTTACCGGCAGGTTCCGTTCGCCGGGGCGAGGTGCTTGGAATCCACCCAGCCGACGCGCTCGCCGCTCAGGCCGGGAAACTTCACCTGGCACCACGGCTTCTGGCATCCGCCGGTGAGCTTGATGCAGCCCGAATCCGGCTCGAACGCATGCACGACCGATGCTGTCGGCGATGGTGCGTCGTGCACCCTGAGGCTCTCGCCCTCCGCCACGCCGGTGACCTGCCAATAGGAGGGGAGCTGGACGCGCTTGCGCGCCGCCGGCGGTTCCAGAGCGACATAGCCACGAGCGCGCGGGAGCACCGCCGGCTCGTCGTCGTCCGGATCACGCTGCGCCTGCGGCTCGGCGACAAGATAGATGGGATTAACCCAGCCCGATGCGCCGTTATAGCTGACCGGGCACCACTCCCGGCAGTGCCCCAGAAGACGCACGCCGCGACCACTCGGCGGAATGCGACCGACGATCGGATATCCGACCGAAGGACCAGAGCGCATGTTGAGCACGTCGTCGGGCGCGACGTAGACGACCCGGTAGGTATTGCCACCTTCGTGCGCCGATGCCGTTTGCCCGCCCAGGCTCATGCAGAAGAAGGCCAGGAGCAGCGGCACAACGCGCAGCACATACCGCGCCAGCGGAGAAAGAAATGCCATGATACGCCCCCACTTATTGCTTCATCAGCAACTGGGGCGTACTTACCGCCTTCCCCGGAGGATGGGCAACTCGGACTGCGCGCTACCCACAGGATTTCGCGGCGGCTGTGGCGCGACGGCTGCGGCAACAGGGAAAAGTGCGAAGTGCCCGCTCAGAAGGCGTAGTCGCTGAACAACGGATCGGTGCGGCGGCCCCAGTCGCGCTCGTAGCGCAGCAGGATCTCGTCGGCCGGCGTCATCCCCTCGCGCAGGATCGCTTCGACCGGCTCCAGGAAGATGCGCTCGTCGGCGCCCTTGGCGTTGGCGAAAGCGCGCCGCTGCAGGCCGGCCTGGGCGATCTCCAGCGACTTGCGCGCCAGCTCCAGCACCGTCGTCCGGCGGAAGGGCGTACGCAGCGCCGTCCTCGGCACCGCTTCGCGCAGTCCCTGGCGCTCCTCGGCGGTCCAGTCCTTCACGAGATCCCACGCCGCGTCGAGCGAGGTCTGGTCGTACAGCAGACCCGTCCACATTGCTGGCAGCGCGCAGATGCGCCGCCAGCGCCCGCCGTCGGCGCCGCGCATCTCCAGGAAGCGCTTCATGCGCACTTCGGGGAACAGCGTGGTGAGGTGGTCCGACCAATCGTCCTCGGTCGGGAACTCGCCGGGCAATTGTGGAAGGTTGCCGGCAAGAAAGTCACGGAACGAGGCACCGGCGACGTCGATGTAGCGTCCGCCGCGGTAGACGAAATACATCGGCACGCCGAGCGCATAGTCGACGTAGCGCTCGAAGCTCATGCCGGGCTCGAACACGAAGGGGAGCATGCCCGTGCGTGCCCTGTCGGTGTCGCGCCACACCTCGCTGCGCATGGACAGGAAGCCGTTGGGCTTGCCTTCGGTGAAAGGCGAACAGGCGAAGATCGCCGTCACCACCGGCTGCAGCGCCAGCGACACGCGGAACTTCTGGACCATGTCGGCCTCGTCGGCGAAGTCGAGGTTCACCTGTATGGTCGCCGTGCGATACATCATGTCGAGGCCGCGCTTGCCGACCATCGGCATGTAGCGCGTCATCACCTGGTAGCGCTGCTTTGGCATGCGCGGCGTCTCGTCGAGGGTCCAGTTGGGCGAGAAGCCGACGCCCAGGAAGCCGATGCGCAAGGGCCCGCCGGCCGCCAGCACCTGGTCGAGATGCTCCTGCGTCTCGGCGCCGATCTCGTGCACGGTTTTCAGGGGCGCGCCGGAGAGCTCGAACTGGCCGCCGGGCTCGAGCGACACGGTGCCGCTCAGCGGCCCCTCGCCCTCGGGCCGCTTGAGGGCGATGATGTTCTCGCCCTCCATGATCGCCTCCCAGCCGAAGCGGACAATGAGCCCCTCCATCAGGGCGCGCACGCCGCGCGGACCCTCGTAGGGAACGGGGCGCAGCGTGTCGGTGTAGAACAGGAACTTCTCGTGCTCGGTGCCGATGCGCCACGCGTGCGCAGGCTTGGAGCCCGCCGCGATCCAGGCGATCAGATCGTGGCGCGAGCGCACGGTTGGGGCGGGTGCGCCGTCCTGGCGTGTGGACATAGGGCTGACCGTTCTCGCTGGCGGAGGAAACGTTCCGCGATGGCGACCGCGGTTGCTCCCCTTGTTAATTGATAAGCACGGGTCGGCACAAGCCATGGCCGGCCCATGGCCTGCCTGGGCGTTAGTGTCATGATCGAGAAGTCCGCACCATTGCTTTGGGCTGGGTTCGTGAGCGGACTTCGCGATCTAGCGCCAGTCCCCGAGCACCGCGTTCACCAGGGCGAGAGCCGCAACGGCGGCGGTGTCGGCGCGCAGGATGCGGGGCCCCAGAGATATGCGTGTCACGAATGGCTTGGATGAGAGCAGAGCACGCTCGGCCTCGTCGAAGCCGCCCTCGGGTCCGATCAGCAACGCGAGCGGACCGGGCTGCAGGCGAGCCAGCGTGGTGAACGGGCAACGCTCTTCGCTGGCCTCGTCGCAGAAGATGAGGGGCCGCGCCCCGTCCCAGCCGGCCACGGCGTGCTCGAGCTTCTCCGGCTCGCTCACCTCGGGGATGCGCAGGATGCCGCATTGCTCGGCCGCCTCGATGGCATTGGCGCGCATGCGCTCGACGTTCACGCGTTCGGGCGTGGTGCGGTGGGTGAGCACCGGACGCAGGCGGGCGACGCCCATCTCGGTCGCCTTCTGCACCAGGTAGTCGAGCCGCGCCCTCTTGAGGGGGGCGAACAGGTAGTCGATATCCGGCCCGCCTTCCTGAAGGCGAACCTGCGCGCCGACGAGCAGCGCCGCGCCCCGCTTGCCCGCATCCGCGACCTCCGCCTGCCACTCCCCGTCGCGGCCGTTGAACAGGATGATGCCATCGCCCGGCTTCAGGCGCAGGACGTTCCTGAGGTAGTTGGCCTGAGCGCTGCTGCACGCAATCGTGGAGGCCTCGGCCAGATCGGCCTCCACGAACAGGCGCTGAGCATTGAAGTCGTAACGGGCCATGGGAGCTTTCACCCGACTGGAGCAATCTCCTGCTCACGTATTCGGCGAGCCGGGCCATGCCCGCGACCAGCGATCCGCAAACGCAACCTCCGCAAGGGGGCGGCGCGTGAGCGGACCAAATCTGCCCCGCGGATAGCCGATGGGCATCATCGCGAACGTCTGGACATCTTCGGGTATGTCCAACACGGCCTTCACCTCGCCCTCGCAGCGGATATGGTTGGTGGTGATGGTCGTCCCGAGGCCGAGCGCCCGGCAGGCGAGGATGATGTTCTGCACCGCCGGATAGATGCTCGCCCCCCGGATGCGGTCGACGTAGAGCTGCTCCTGCGCGAAGATTGCGCGGATGTCGGGCGACAGCGATTCGGGCGACGGAAGGCGCGGCTGAGTTTGGCAGGGAACCAGGATGACCGGCGCGTCGCCCATGTGGTCCCACAAGTAGCCGCCCGAGGTCATCAGGCGCCGAAACTGCTCCTCGCTCATATGCGCCGGCCGGCCGCGGGCGGCATACATCGCGCTCGCGATATCGGAGGCCTTGCGATAAATCGCGCCGAGCTTCTGGCGCTGCTCGGGGTCACGAACGACGATGAAGGCCCAGTTCTGGGCGTTCCCAGCGGAAGGTGCGCGGATCGCGGCGTCGAGCACCTGCGTGATAACCGCTTCCGGCACCGGGTCGGGCTTGAGCTGGCGCAACGCGCGCGCGGTATGGATGGCCTCGAGCACACCGAGTTCGGTCATGGGCATAACCTTAGAGCAAGATCCACTCGTCCGCCGCCGCGGTGCGGTTTAGGCGAAGTGGTGCAGTCTGAAGCGATCCCGCTCCATAGCAAGATCGCTTCTGATCGAAGCATTGCTCCCCGAGCATGAACGTGAATCTTGCTTTCAAGTCTATGATTTAGAGCAGGATTTACGCTTCAGCCGGCACGTTGCCACCGAGGCAAAGTGATTCAAGCCGAAGCTAGGGCCGGACAGGGCCAGGCACCGCCCGTAGCCTCGGTCGAACTGGCGGCAGCTCATCGCTCCGCTCGGATTACGTCGCGACCCCCAGCATCAGGCCCATGCTCTGGACGGCCGCGCCCGAGGCTCCCTTGCCCAGGTTGTCGAGGCGGGCGACCAGGACGGCTTGGGCGTACTTTTCGCTGGCGTAGACGCGCAGCTCCAGCACGTCGGTGCCGTTGAGCGCCTCGGGCTCGAGCCGTTTGTCCTTGGCGGCGGGATCGCCGGCTGGAACCACCTTGACCAGCTTCGCGCCTGCGTAGTGCTTGGCCAGCGCCGCCTCCAGGTCGCGCGCGGACGGCTTGCCGGGCAGGGTATCGAGATGCAGAGGTACGCTCACCAGCATGCCCTGCCGGTAGTTGCCGACCGACGGCACGAAGATCGGCCGCCGCGTCAGCTTGCCGAACTTCTGCAGCTCGGGAACGTGCTTGTGCTCGAAGCTGAGGCCATAGAGCTCGAAACGCGGCGCCGTGCCCGCCTCGTAGGCCTCGATCATGCTGCGCCCGCCGCCGCTGTAGCCGCTGACCGCATTGACGGTTACCGGATAGTCGGCCGGCAGCAGGCCGGCTTCGACCAGCGGGCGGATGAGGGCGATGGCCGCCGTCGGATAGCAGCCGGGATTGCTCACGCGCCGCGCCGTGCGAACGGCCTCGGTCTGGGCCGCATCCATCTCCGGAAAGCCGTAGACCCAGCCGGGTGCGACCCGGTGAGCCGTGCTGGCGTCGATCACCTTCGGGCCGTCCTCGCCCAGCCCCTCGATCAGCGCCGCCGCCTCTTTTGCCGCGTCGTCCGGCAGGCAGAGCACGACGAGGTCGACCTCCCGCATGATGGCGAGGCGAGCGGCGGTATCCTTGCGCTTGTCGGCGGCGATGCTCTTGACCTCGAGACCGGCGATGTCGGCGACCCGGCGCCGGATCTCGAGGCCGGTGGTGCCGGCCTCTCCGTCGATGAAGATGGCGGGCTTGGTCGTGGCTTTGGTGGCAGTCTTGGCGGTGGCCTTCGGCGTCGACGCCGCTTTCGTGGCTGTCTTGGTGGTCATGGCGCTATTTTCCGGGGATCGAGAACAAAAAAGCCGCGCTCGTGGCGCGGCCGTGCGGAGGACAAACGCTCAAAGCGCCGTCATCGCACCCGCGCGCGGGGCGAGCGTCGGCGTCGGGCCGGCATTGCCGATAGCGTGATCTGCCTGATCATGGCCGCTCTTATGAAGTCGCTCCGCCCGCCTGTCAACCGCGCCGAGCCGTGCCGGCGCGAGCGTCGTGAGGCGAGGCCATCGGCGTTGGTCGCCCGTTGCGCAACCTGCCTGCCTTCCAGGCAATTCGACGGGAGCTGCGCATACTCGGGTGTGCGACTGGGTCTCCTGCCCCCTTGCGGGGAGGGGTCGGGGGTGGGGGTAATGCCCAGAGCGGGACAGACTGCGCGGCTCTATACTCCAGGCCCCGAGTTCGACTTTTCCCTGCGCTTCTCCCCGCCGCTAACCCCTCCCCATCAAGGGGAGGGGAATTCCCGAAATATTCTGCGGCCGGCAAGGCGCGCCGCGCACCCATGGCACATGGCTTGCTAGATTGGCCAGGAGAGGAGTTAAGCATGGCGTCTGCAAGCATCGTCGCGCAACCGACGCCCGTCGCCGTCGACACGGCCAGGTGCGCGCTCGTCATCATCGACATGCAGCGCGATTTCCTCGAGCCCGGCGGCTTCGGCGAGGCGCTCGGCAACGACGTCTCCCAGCTGCGCAAGATCGTCTGCTCCCTTGCGGCAGCTGCTGGGCGCCGCGCGCGAGGCCGGCATCACCGTCATCCATACCCGCGAGGGGCATCGCCCCGACATGACGGATGCGCCCCGGGCAAAGGTCGAACGCGGCGCACCGGCAATGCGCATCGGCGACCGGGGCCCCATGGGCCGCATTCTCATCCGCGGCGAGGCCGGGCACGACATCATCCCGGAGCTCTACCCCCTTGCCGGCGAGCCCGTGCTCGACAAGCCCGGCAAGGGCGCCTTCTACCAGACGGACCTCGACCTGATGCTGCGCAACCGCAGTGTCGAGACCCTGCTCGTGTGCGGCGTCACCACCGAGGTGTGCGTGCACACCACCGTGCGCGAGGCCAACGACCGGGGCTTATCGCTGCGTCGTCGTAGGCGACTGCTGCGGCTCCTATTTCCCGGAGTTCCACGAGGTGGGCCTGCGCATGATCGCCGCCCAGGGCGGCATCTTCGGCTGGGTGACGGACTTCCGCGCCGTCGTCGCGGCGCTTACGCGCTTAACCCTAACCACGCGGATTTCGGCGCAGTACGCGATCCGATTCGCACCAAATCCCTTTGTGTTGCCGACCAGCAACACCCAAGCGCCGGGCGCTCGCTGGCCGATGCCGGCGACGCCCTCCTTGGCTAGGGTCCGCGGCGGCAAAGGAGCACGCGAATGATTCGCTGGCTGACACTGGGAGTTGTGGCCACTGCGTTGGTCGCGACCATGCCCCTGCGGGCTGAGGAGACGGGCGCCGCAAGCGCGTCGCCGCCCCCGCAACCTCCTCCCGCCGAGACGGGTGCCATACCCGCGGCACAATCCCCGGCCGAGAGCCCGGCAGTAGCGGCAGACCCGACAAGCGAAGCGCTGAGCAAGCGTCTGGCGGGTCGCGAGCAAGGCTCGACGGACGAGGAGCGGGCGGAGCATGCGGCGCTCGTCTCCTTCTACGAAGCGCGCCGCCATGCACCGCTCTGGCTGACCTCGCCGGCGGGGCTCTCTGCCAAAGCCGTAACCCTGGTTGCCGAGATCAAGCGCGCCGGCGAGTGGGGGCTCGATCCCCACGATTTCGCTCTGCCGGCCGAGCCGCCCCGCACCGGAGCCCCGCTCACGCCGGAAGAGATCGCCGATGCCGACGTCGCCCTGTCGCTGGCGGTCCTGAAATACGGCCGCTACGCCCGCGGCGGTCGCATCATCCACCCGGCCGGGCAGTTGAGCTCCTATCTCGACCGGCGACCGCAGCTCCTGAAGCCGAAATCCATCCTCGAAGGCATCGCCGCGGCGGAAAGCCCCGATGCCTACCTTCGCAGCCTGCATCCGCAGCATCCCCAGTTCGAGAGGCTGCGCCAGAAGTATCTCGCCCTGCTCGCGCGCCGAGCGCCCGCCAAATCCAGAAGTCCCGGGGCGGATGGCGCCGAAGCCAACCGGCTGCTCGCCAACATGGAGCAATGGCGCTGGATGCCCGCCGACATGGGCGAGCTCTACATCTGGAACAACATCCCCGAGTATACGCAGCGCGTGGTCAAGGGCGGAGCGGTGCTGCAGACGGAGCGCATCGTCGCCGGCGAGCTCGGCAAGCAGACACCGATCTTCACCCGGCCCATGCGGCGGATCACCTTCAGGCCGACCTGGAAAGTGCCTGAATCGATCAAGGTGCGCGAGCTGTGGCCGAGCCTGCTCAAAGGCGGCGGCCTGATGCGCGAGTGGGACCTGGAGATCCGCACCAAGGACGGCCAGCTGGTCGACTGGCGCAAGCTGGATTGGACCAAGACCGACATCCGCGAATACGACGTGATCCAGCCCAATGGTCCCAAGAGCGTGATGGGAAAGGTGAAGTTCTCCTTCCCCAATCCGCACACCGTTTTCATGCACGACACGCTGCAGCGGGACAAATACATGTTCAACGCGGCGCAGCGAACCTACAGCCACGGCTGCATGCGGGTTCGCAATCCGATGCGGCTCGCGGAGATCCTGCTGCGTGAGGATCAGGGCTGGGACTCAGCGCGCGTCGCCGAGGCCTTCAACACCGGTCCGCTCAATAACGAGGTCGCCCTCGAGCGCAAGATTCCCGTCCACACCACGTATTTCACGGCCATGGTCGGCGATGACGGAAAGCTGCAGACGTTTCCCGACGTCTATGGCCATGAGCGGCGCATCGTGCAGGCGCTCGAAGGCAAGTGGGACCAGATCGCCAAGGGCCGCGATCACCTCGCGCCGGTCGAGCTCAATTTGGCCTCTGCCGCACAGCGCGGAACGTCGGAGGACGGCACCGGCGAAACGCCGGGACGCCAGCCGCGCGGCAAAGGGAAAGGCAATGCCGGCGGCGTGTTCGAAAGCATCTTCGGCACGTTCTGACAGCAACGCTCGGTCCGGCTCCGGCGCTCAGCCCAGATGCCCGTCCTTGCGCAACCATGCCTCCGTCTTGTCGAGGGCGCGGGCGAGTGCGTCGAACATGGCGTTGATCTCGGCGCCGTCGATCACCAGCGGCGGGCACAGGCCGATGTTGTCGCCGCCGACCGCGCGGCAGATCAGGCCCTCCTCCTCGGCAAAGCGGGCGGCCCTGGCGCCGACGCCGAGCTTGGCATCGAAACCCTGCTTGGCGCGCTTGTCCTTGAAGAGCTCGAGCGCGCCGATCAGGCCGACGCAGCGCGCCTCCCCCACCAGCGGATGGTCGACCAGCGCCTTCAGCCTCAACTCGAAGATCGGCGCCATGCGCTGCACGTGCTCGACGATCTTCATGCGCTCGTAGATCTCGATGGTCTTGAGCGCCACGGCGCAGGCGAGCGGATGGCCCGAGTAGGTGAAGCCATGAGCGAACACGCCCTGCTTGCCGCTTTCCTCGACCAGCCCCTGGTAGACGGGCTCCGACACGGTGAGCGCGCCCATCGGCACGTAGGCGGAGGTGATGGCCTTGGCCATGGTGACGGTCGTGGGTTCGATCTTGAAGGTCTGCGAGCCCCACCAGTTGCCGGTGCGCGCGAAGCCGCAGATCACCTCGTCGGCGATGAAGGCGATGTCGTGCTTGGCCAGCACCGCCTGCACCTTCTCGAAATAGGTCTTGGGCGGAATCAGCACGCCGCCCGCGCCCATCACCGGCTCGGCGATGAAGGCGGCGATCGTCTCGGGGCCTTCCCGCTCGATCATGGCCTCGAGGTTCTTCGCCAGCCGGCTGGCGTACTCCTCCTCGGTCTCGCCGGGCTCGGCATATTTGCCGTAGTGCGGGCAGTCGGTGTGCAGGATGCGCGCCATCGGCAGGTCGAAGTCGGCATGGAACACGGGGATGCCCGACAGGCTGGCGGCGCCGATGGTGGTGCCGTGGTAGGCCTTCTGGCGCGAGATGATCTTCTTCTTCTTCGGGCGCCCCATCGCGTTGTTGTAGTACCAGGCGATCTTGATCTGCGTGTCGTTGGCTTCCGAGCCCGAGTTGGTGAAGAACACCTTGGAGGTCGGGGCCGGCGACATGGCCTTGATCTTCTCAGCCAGGGCGATGGCCGGCTCATGGCTGCGTCCGCCGAACAGGTGCGAGAACGAGAGGCGCTCCATCTGGTCGCGCGCGGCCTCGACAAGCTCGGCATTGCCGTAGCCCAGCCCCGTGCACCACAGGCCGGCGAGGCCCTCGATGTAGCGCTTGCCGGCGGTGTCGTAGACGTACACGCCCTCGCCACGCTCCAGCACCAGCGGCCCGAGGCTGCGGTGCGCCAGGAGGTTGGTGGTGGGGTGCAGCAGACCTTCCACGTCGCGGGCGGCAAAATTCGACAGAGGGCGCATTTGGGTCACCGGTTTGATCGCATCTCGCCGCATCTTAGGCGCTGGATGGCTTCTCGGAAACACGCTCGAGCATGGGACGCCGGTTCGTCATTCCCGCAAGCGCGAAGCGCGACAGCGGGAAACCAGCCCAGACCTGCCAGTTGAGGGTGTGGCTGGATTCCCGCTCTGCGCTTCGCTTGGCGCGAATGACGAGCTTCAGGAGCGCTTCCCGTGGGCAAGCCCATTGGCTCCGGCGGGCGAACACTGGTAAGAGCGGAGGCTCTGGACTGATGAGATCATGACCGATCGAGCGACGATGATAGTGGCGCCGCTGGCGCGCTGGTCGAGCCGCATCGCCGTGTTTTCGGCGAGCCTCGTCGTCGTCGGCGTCGTGCTGCATCGGCTGACCTCGTTCCCGACCCACGTCGCCGTCAACCTGTTCGCCGTGGGCGCGGCCGGAGCCGGCCTGGCGATCCTGGCCGGGCTCATCGCGCTCGCGCAAATCTGGCACCGCGGGCATGGAGGTGCCGGCAAGGCGGCCTTCGGCATTCTGCTGCCACTGCTGATGCTGGCGTGGCCCCTCACCTTCGTGCCGGCCTTCATGAAGCTGCCGCGCATCTACGACGTCACCACGGATACCGCCGCCCCGCCCCGGTTCATCGCTCTGGCCAAGGTGCGCACCGGCGAGGCCAACCCAGCCGCCTATCCGGGCGAGCGTTTCGCCCAGGAGCAGCAGAAGGCCTATCCCGACCTGCGCACCTATGTGCTGGATCGGGGGGTGGAGGAGGCCTACGAGCTGGTCGAGGAGATCGTGCGCAAGCTCAAATGGAAGGTCGCGGCCTCGGAACCGCCGACCGTCAAGCCGCTCAAGGGCGGCGTGCTCGAGGCTACGGACATGACGCCGGTGATCGGCTTCCCTGACGACGTCATCGTCCGCGTGGAGGGCAGCGCCACCCGCTCGCGCATCGACGTGCGTTCCGCCTCACGCTTCGGCGTCGCCGACCTCGGCCAGAATGCGACGCGCGTGCGCCGCTTCCTCGCCGAGCTGCAGTCGCGCACCGATGCCACCGGCGGGCCGATCCTCGCCGGCCGGCGCGGGCTGCGCTCGGCCAGACGAGGCGCGCCGGTCAAGAAAGTGAAAGGGAGCGATCCGCAGAAAGCGGAGAGTCGCAATAAACGAGACCGCGCTCAATCAAGTGCTCAACGTGGGCGAGGACAGAAAGAGACGCTGCGTTGAGGAGCTTGGGGTCCAGGCCCTTGTAGATGATCGGCACGATGGCGCGCACGTTGTTGTTGCCGCCGCGGATGCATTCCACGATCGCCTGCTCGCGCATGCGCCGGTGCAGCAGATAGGCCTTCACCAGTCGCTTGGGCTCCTCGATCTGCCCGCCGTGCCCGGGAAAATACACCTCGTCGCCGCGGTCGATCAGCTTTTGCAGCGAGCGGATGAAATCGCCCATGTTGCCTTCGGGCGGCCCGACCACGCTGGTGCTCCAGCCCATCACGTGATCGCCCGAGAACAGGATCTTGGTGCCCTCCAGCGCGAAGCACAGGTGATCGGGCGCGTGCCCCGGCGTGTGCAGCGCCGTGACCGCCCAGCCGTCCCCCTCGAGTCGCTGGCCGTCCAGCAGGGGCACGTCGGGGACGAAGTCCTCCTCCACATACTCGCCGCCCGACGGGCTGGTGCGCTTGGTGCCCCGGTTGGTGGCGCGGTGGCCGAAGCCCACGGTCTTGGCACCCGTCGCCGCGAGTAGCGCCGGCATGCCGTCGGTGTGATCGCGGTGGGTGTGGGTGATGATGACGTGGCTGATCTTGCGCTCGCCGACCGTGTCGAGGATCGCCTTGAGATGGGCCGGGTCCTCCGGACCTGGATCGATGAGCGCGAGCGTGGGCCCTGCACCGAGCAGGTAGGTATTGGTGCCCTTGAAGGTGAAGTGGTTGGGGTTGTTGGCGACGATGCGCACCACGCCCGGAGCCAGCTCGCGCGGCTCGCCGTAGGCAAAGATCATCGTCTTCTTGAACGGCAGCTCTTCCGCCATGGGGTTCCTCACACGGCGTCATCCCCGCGTCGTGTCGAAGACGCGCCTCCGGCACGATGGCGGTATGACGTTGCCAATCGATCGTGCAATGCCATGTAAGTCACCGCCTTGCAAGCTGCGCGGGCGCTATGCAGATGCCCAAATTCCGGGCCCGACACGCGAGTGGCGCGGGTACATCTTCGGTGTACTATCGCCTTTCCCGCCCGCGAAGAGCACTCCGCACATGCACTGTAGTTTACCGAAGGACTTCCCATGGTGACGGCCGGGGACGCGCCGCCGGTGCGCATCGCCGTCGATATCGGCGGCACCTTCACCGACCTGCAGATCTTCGATGCGCGCTCCGGCGCCATCACCAGCCTCAAGACGCCGACGACGCCGGAGGATCCCTCCATCGGCCTCATGACCGGCATCAAGGCTGCCGCCGCCCGTGACGGCTTCGCGCTCGGCGACATAGGCTACCTCCTGCACGGCACGACGATCGCCACCAACGCCGTGCTGGAGCGCAAGCTGCCCCGGGGCGCGCTCGTCACGACGGCGCGGTTCGAGGACGTGGTGGAGATCGGCCGCCACTATCGCCGCGAGATCTACGCCCTCAATCCCGCAGGTGCCGCCCAGCCTCATCCCCCGCGACCGGCGCATCGGCGTCGCGGAGCGCATAAGAGCCGACGGCAGCGTCGAGACGCCCCTCACCGCGGCGGCCCTCGAGGCGCTCGTGACCGAAGCTCGATGGCCTTGACGTCGCGACCGTCGCCGTCTGCCTGCTCAACGCCTACGTCAATCCGGAGCACGAGAGCCGCGTGGCCGAGCATCTTGCGAAGGCCAGGCCTGCGCTGAAGGTGTCCTGCTCCAGCGCGCTCAATGCCGAGATCCGCGAGTACGAGCGCACATCGACCACTGTGCTCAACGCTCTGCTGATTCCCGTCATCGCCGGCTATCTCGACAAGCTGGCGCGACGCATGCGGGCCGAGCAATGCAACCCGCGCCTGCTGCTGGTGCAGTCGAACGGCGGCATGTGCAGCACCGAGACGGCCGCGCAGGAGCCGGTTCGCCTGCTGCTGTCGGGACCATCGGGCGGCAGCGCGGCGTGCGCCCTGCTCGGCCAGGTGCTGGGAGAGGCCAATATCGTCGGCATCGACATGGGCGGCACCAGCTTCGACGTATCGGTCGTGCGCGACGGCCGGGTCAACCTCGTGTCGCAGGGCGAGATCGATCGGATGCCCGTGCGCCTGCCGATGGTGGAGATCCGCACCATCGGCGCCGGCGGCGGCTCGATCGCCAAGGTCCGCCCCGGCGGACGCCTGACCGTGGGCCCCGAGAGTGCCGGCTCGCGGCCGGGCCCCGCCTGCTACGGCAATGGCGGCATCGAGCCGACGGTCACCGACGCCAACGTCGCGCTCGGCCGGCTCGATGGCGAGAGCTTTCTCGGCGGCGGCATGCGGCTCGACGCCGCCGCGGCTCGCACCGCCATCGGCGACCACGTTGCCCGCCCGCTCGGCCTGACGCTGGAGGCGGGCGCCGAGGGCCTGCTCGCCGTCACCAACGCCAGCCTGGGCGCCGCCATCCGCCTCTCGCTGTTCGAGAAGGGCCTCGATCCCCGCGACTTCGTCATGATCGCGTTCGGCGGGGCGGCGGGCCTGCACGCGGTCGCCGTTGCCGACGAGCTCGGCATCGCCCGCGTGGTGTTCCCCGAGAGCGCCAGCACGCTGTCGGCCTACGGCATCCTGCACTCCAATCTCGCCCACGACCTGGTGCGCTCGCAGGTGCTGCCCGCTTCCCGCGAAAGCCTGCCCACGTTCGCCGCCATGGCCAGGAGCCTGCTCGCGGACGCGCAGGCGCGCCTCGACGCCGACGCGGTTCCGGCCGCCGACCGGCAGATCGATCTCGCTGCCGACATGCGCTACAAGGGACAAGCCTTCGAGTTGACCGTGCCTGCTTCGGGCACGCATCTCGACGAAGCCGCACTCGACGGCCTGATCGCCGGCTTCCACGATATCCACCGCCAGCGCTTCTCCTATGCCAATCCGGGCTCGCCGGTGGAGATCGTGTCGCTGCGCGTGGCCGCAGTCGGCCACCTGCCGAAAGCCGAGGGCAAGGCGGCCACGGCGCCGAAGGGCGAGCGCCAGCCGAGCCGGCATCGCAAGGTCTGGCTGGATAACGGCTGGCGCGAGCTGGCCGTATGGGACCGCACCCGGATCGGTGGCGACACCAAGATCGCCGGTCCGGTCGTGGTCGAGGAGCCCTATACGACCGTGCTGCTCAGCGACGGCTGGACCTGCCGCCGCGATGCCAGCGGCCACCTGATCGCCGAAAGAGCTCCAGCCATGACTACGATCCGCCGACATCTCGCCCATCGAGCTCGAAATCATCTTCAACGCGCTGACCGCGGCCGCAGCCGAGATGGACGTCACCGTGTGGCGCACCAGCCGCTCGACCATCGTGCGCGAGCTGCTCGACTACTCCACCGCCATCTTCGACCGCAACGGCTGGAACGTGGCGCAGGCCGCGCGCATCCCGAGCCACCTCAACTCGATGAGCAGCTTCCTCACCGAGATCCTCGCCAACTACATCCCCGCCGAACAGTGGGGGCCCGACGATATCGTCATCTCCAATGATCCCTATTGCGGCGGCCAGCATCTGCCCGACATCGTCGCCTACCGGGCGGTGTTCCACAAAGGCCGGCGCATCGGCTTCGTCGGCACGCTGTGCCATCACCTCGATGTGGGCGGTTCCTCGCCCGGCAGCTACGGCTCCGGCTCGATCGAGATCTTCCAGGAGGGCCTGCGCATCCCGCCGGTGAAGCTGTTCGACGCCGGCAAGATCAACGAGCCCCTGCGCGCCACCATCCTGCAGAACGTGCGCCAGCCGGAGCTGCTCTGGGGCGACCTGCAGTCGCAGTTCGCCTCGCTGCAGATGGGTGCGGCCGGCATCGAGCGGCTCGCCGCCAAGCTGGGCGAGGCGCGCTTCGAGCGGGCGCTCAAGCAGATTCTCGACACCTCGGAAGCCGGCATGCGCGCCGTGATCGGGCGCATTCCCGACGGCATCTACGAGTTCGAGGACAAGATCGACGACGACGGCATCACCGACAAGCCGATCCGCATCCACGCCAAGGTGACGGTGGCAGGCGACGAGATGACCGTCGATCTGTCGGGCTGCAGCCCGCAGTCGATGGGCCCGAGCAACGCCACCTTCGCCTCCACGTGCTCGACCGTATTCTACGCGCTGATGGCGTCGGCCGACACGCCCGTGCCCTCCAACGCCGGCTGCTACCGCCCGGTCAAGATCATCGCGCCGCCGGGCTCCTGCGTGAACGCCGCCGCGCCCGCGCCCGTGGTGCACCGCATCGCCATCGGCCACCGTCTCGCGACCGTGCTGTTCGGCGCACTCCACAAGGCGGTCCCGGAGCGCATGCCGGCCGCCTACTATGCCGTCTCCTATGTCGTCACCTTCCAGACCATCGATCCCAAGCAAGGGCGCAAGGTGCTGGTGGAGATCGAGATCGGCGGCTGCGGCGCGCTGCCCTATGGCGATGGCGCCTCGGCGCATTCCATCGGCATGCACAACAACTCCAACATCCCCATGGAGATGATCGAGAGCGACATGCCGCTCACCTTCCTCGGCTACGGCCTGCTGCCCGACTCCGGCGGCGCCGGCCGGCAGCGCGGCGGACTCGGCCTGTGGCGCGAGTGGCGCATTGATTGTCCTGCGGCGCAGCTCTCCACCAACCTCGACCGGTTCAAGTTCCGCCCCTTCGGCCTGGCGGGCGGCGAGCCGGCTTCGCTGAGCGCGCTTTATCTCACGCGCGAGGGCGTACGCCAGGCGCTGCCGTCAAAGGTCATGAACCTCATGCTGCAGCAGGGCGACATCCTGCGGCTCGAGACCTCCGGCGGCGGCGGCTTCGGCGAGCCGAGCCGGCGCCCGCGCGACCTGGTCGAGCAGGACGTGCGGCTCGGCTACGTCACGCCCGAGGCCGCCCGCACGGCCTACGGCCACACCGGCGCTTGACCCTTGCACCGTTGCGTCGCGCACGCTCTCGGCGTCCTTGCGGCTGCGCCGGCGGATGCCTATCGCGCCCAACGACCTACGCCGGCTCCTTGTCGCGGGTCGCCCACATGCTCTTGAAGGCGGGGCGCGACTGGCACGCGGCGAGCCAGGCCTTCACGCGCGGCGCCGCTTCGAACAGCTCAGGCGCAGGGCTGGCATAGCGCACGATCTCGGCCGTGTTGATGTCGGCCACCGTGAAGCGCCCGCCGACGATGTAGCCCGATGCAGAGAGATGCTTGTCGAGCACGGCGAACGGCGCGCGCAACGCCTCGATGGAGGCCGCGGCGATCTTGGGATCGCGGTCTTCCGGCTTGTTGCCGACGCGATGGTAGAGCACCTGGATGGCGTGCGGCTCCACCTCGATGGCCGCCCACAGCGCCCACATGCCCATCTGTCCGTCCTCGGCCAGATTGGCGGGCGCCAACGGGCCGCCGTGCTTCCTGGCGAGGTAGAGGTTGATCGCCAGCGACTCGTTCAGCACCAGCCCGTCGTCGTCCACGGCTGGGATATGCCCGTTGGGGTTCACCTTCAGGAACTCGGGGCTCCTGGTGTGCAGCGTCGTCTTGGCGGCCTCGGGGGTCAGCCGGTAGAGCTGCATGACCGGCACGTGCTTGAACGGAATGCCGAGCTCGTTGGCGAGCCAGATGTTGCGCGAAGCGCGCGAGCGGTAGACGCCGTAGATCGTCAGCATGGCGGCGAGATCCCCCACAGGTTGGTGCGACCTCGATTTCGCACGGGCACGCGGCTGCGCGAAAGCCCTTTTTGCTTGTCTTCGTCCCCATGAAGGCGGGCGGCGGGGGCCGCGCTCACGCCCGGGGATGGGCCTTGTCGTAGACGGCCAGCAGGCGGTCGCGGTCGACCTCGGTATAGACCTGCGTGGTGGAGAGGCTGGCATGGCCCAGCAGCTCCTGGATCTGCCGCAGGTCCGCGCCGGCCGACAGCAGATGCGTGGCAAACGAATGCCGCAGCGCGTGCGGCGTTGCCGTCGCTGGCAGGCCGAGGCCCTCGCGCATGCGCTCCATCAGCAGCTGGACGATGCGGGGGCTCAGCGGGCCGCCCTTGGCGCCGAGGAACAGCGGGCCATCCGACGTGAGCGGGTAGGGGCAAAGGTCGATGTAGCGGGCGATCGCGCCCTGCGTGACCGGGAGAACCGGCACCAGCCGCTCCTTGCCGCCCTTGCCGGTGATGCGCAGCACGTCGCGGCCCTGCAGCGGCGCGTCCTTGCGCTGGATGCCGAGCGCCTCGGAGATGCGCAGGCCCGAGCCGTAGAGCAGCAGCAGCACGGCCGTGTCGCGGGCCATGATCCAGTCGAGCTCGACGCCGGCGCCGCCTTCCATGACGGCCGCGGCCTTCTCCACCGTCAGCGGCTTGGGGATGCCGTGCGGCACCTTGGGCATGGCGACCAGCAGCAGGCTGCGGTTGCGGGCGATCTCCTGCGCCTCCAGCCAGCGGAAGAAGACCCGCAGCGCCGACATGGTGCGGGCCAGCGACCGGCTGGCCATGCCTGTCCGCCGGCGCGCCGCCATGAAGGCGCGAAAGCGCCGTGCATCGACGCGGGCGAGGTCGGCGAGGCACGGCGCATGGCCAAGCTCGCCCTTGAGCCAGGCCAGGAACTGGCCGAGGTCGCGGGCGTAGGCCTGCAGGGTGTTGCCGGTCGCGCCGCGCTCGTGCTCGAGATGGGCGAGCCAGTCGGCCGCGGCCAGCCGCATGTCCTCCGCCAGCGGCAGCCCGCCGTCGTCGAGGATGGCATCGATGGTCGAACCCGGCATGAACCCCCGCGGCATTGCGCCAGCTGACCGGTAGCCCGGAGCGGTTAAGAGATTGTTAACCAGGAGCGCCGTGAAGTTGTGCTAGAGGAACGGCGGGGCGCGAGGAGGTCGCAATGGGCGTAGCCGGCTGGGTCATCGTCGGGATCGTCGTCGTGGGCGCCCTGTGGGCGGTCATGACCTACAACGGGCTCGTCTCGTTGCGTCAGCGCTGCCGCCAGGCCTTCTCCGATATCGATGTGCAGCTCAAGCAGCGCCACGACCTGATCCCAAATCTGGTCGAGACGGTGAAGGGCTATGCCTCGCACGAGAAGGGCACGCTGGAGGCCGTGATCAAAGCCCGCAACGCGGCGGTGTCGGCGCAGGGTCCGGCCGCCCAGGCCGCGGCCGAGGGCGCACTGCAAGGTGCGTTGCGCCAGTTGATGGTGCTCTCGGAGGCCTATCCGGACCTCAAGGCCAATCAGAACTTCCAACAGCTGCAGACCGAGCTTTCAGACCTCGAGAACAAGATCGCCGCCT
The DNA here is from genome assembly GCA_963774165.1 of uncultured Alphaproteobacteria bacterium. Classification (GTDB taxonomy): domain Bacteria; phylum Pseudomonadota; class Alphaproteobacteria; order Rhizobiales; family Hyphomicrobiaceae; genus AWTP1-13. The sequence continues at coordinate 102,836 of CAVZEC010000001.1, forward strand.
CGCGCCGCTTCTTCAACAACACCGCGGCCGAGTACAACGCCACACGCGAGAGTTTCCCGGCCGTGCTGTTCGCGCAGTCGATGGGCTTCTCGGCGCAGGAGTTCTTCAATCTCGACGAAGCCGAGCGCAAGGCCGTGGCCACGGCCCCGCAGGTGAAATTCTGACAGGCGCCGGAGCAATAACGGACTGGCGCTCGCTTTATTCCATTCTCTAGTTCTTCAGTCGAATGCCAGGAAATTGGCCTTTGATTCCGAGCAGATTTTCGCTCGCGCCGCGATCCCCACATGGAGGACCGCCAAAAGCAGCAAACGACCTTCGGCACCCCATGATTCGTCTTGTCACGGCGAGCTGCTCCGCGTGACGATCAGGGCCGGCATGCGCTCGCATGGTCCGAGCGGGCGGCCTGCCTGAACAGGCATTCATGACGCATTCATCAGCAGTCCGACAGGATCGCGCAGGGGATAAAACCATGGAGACGAATCCCGTGCACAAGACACTGGTCAAGACGTTGGGAATGTCGGTCGCCACCGCGGCCCTCGCGTTCTTCGCCTACGGGGCGGCGGCGCAGGATGCCAAGAAGCCGGCGCCGGCCAAGAAGCCGCCTGCCTGCAAGACCGTCAAGGCACAGGCAGGCTGCGAAGCCCGCAGTGCCGACTGCACCTGGGTTGCCGAGAGCAAGGACGACAAGGGCAAGGTGAAAGCCAAGGCCTATTGCCGCGCCAAGCCGACAGAGGCGCCGAAGGCAGACCCGAAGAAGAAGTGAGCAAGGATCGGTTTCAGGCTGCGGCCCATCGAGGCCGCAGCCGCCGATTTGCATCCGCCAGCCTTAGTCGTTGCCATTTTGTCATTGTGCCGCGCGGTGCGGTTTTATGCGTCTAATGACGCTATGATTTGGGGGAAATAACGTGACAGCCATTTCAAAGCTATTCGGCGCATCTGCGGCTGCGGCCGTCCTGCTGCTCGGCATGGCCGTGCACGCGCAAACCACCGAGCCTGCAAAGAAGAAGGCGGCGGCGAAGCCTGCTTCCGTGTGCAAGGGCCTCGACGAGGCCGCCTGCAAGGCCAAGACCGAGTGCGGCTGGATCGTTCCCAAGACCGGGAAGCAGAAGCCCTACTGCAGGACGAAGGCCGCGCCCAAGAAGCCCGCGCCGGCAAAGGACGCCGCGCCTAAGAAGTAACTGCCGGAGCGCCGCGCCGCCGAAACGGCATGGCGCTACCGACGCCGCAATCGTCAGGTCGCCGGTCGCAGACGCGTCGACGGCTGGTACTGGTCTTCCAGGCGGTTGGCGTGGCGGTGCACCAGCCGCCACTCGCCCCCCTCCAAACGGAAGACGTGCGTCACCCGGTTCGACCATTGCGTCGGCCGGTCCATATTCGCCATGCGCACGCGAAACGTCTCGATATCGGTGGTGTAGGCGAGATCCGCCGCCGCCACGGCCGTCACGCTCTCGTAGCTGACGGTCCCGCCCTTGAACTGGCTCCCGGCCCAGTCCCAGCGCTTCGAGACGGCCTCCCATCCCTTCTCGTAACCGCCCCAGCCATAGAAGCTGGTGGCGTCATCGGCGTGCGAGTACAGCGCCGTGATGGCCGAGATGTCGCCGTTCGCGACCTTGGCCATGGCCGCGTGCAGGCGAGCGATCGTGGCGGCGAGCGGTGCTGGCAGCGATTGAGCACTCATCACTTCGCGTCCGTCTCGATCGGCAGCGACTGGTCCTTCGCCCATTCGCCCATGGAGCCATCGTAGAGGGTGAGGTTGTCGTAGCCGAGCTGGTGCAGCAGGAACAGGTCGATGGTGGCCGAGATGCCGCCGCCGCAGTAGGCGACCACGTTCTTGTCTTTCGTCACGCCCTGCGCCGTGAACTTCGCCGCGGCGTCTGCGAGCGAGGTGAAGTCTTTCGTCTTTGCATCGAACAGCGTCGCCGCGGATACGTTGACGCTGCCGGGTATCCGTCCCGGCCGACCGTAGCGGCTGGGCTCCAGGCCCTTGTGGAACTGCGGCCCGAGCGCATTGACGATCACCGTGCCCGACCTCCCGATCGCGGCGGCCACCGCGTTCTTGTCGACGAACAGCCCCGGTCGCGGCATGGCCTTGAACGGCGCCTGCGCGTAGCCCCTCGGGCGGCCGCTCTCGACCGGCCGTCCCTCGGCCTTCCATTTGTCGAGGCCGCCGTCGAGCACGGCCGCGTCGTCGAAGCCGAGCGATCGCAGCATCCACCAGAAGCGGGTAGCCCACATCATGCTGCCGATGCTGTAGAGCACCACGCGCGACCCCTTGCCGATGCCGTGACGGCTGAAGGCAGCCTCGAGCTGGGCGGTGTCCGGCATCATGAAGCGCAGCCGCGTGCCCTGGATCGGAGAACTCGCCCTGCAGGTCGAGGAAGTCGGCGCCCGGAATGTGCGCCTCCTCGAAAGTCTTCACGCCCGGCACGGCGATGTAGGGATCCTCGCTACCGGGGGGCGTCGGCTCGAGATAGGTCGTGCAATCGTAGATCCTGAGGTCGGGTTGACCGATTGCGCTTGCCAGTTGCGCGGTGCTGATCAGTGCCTTCGGCTCTCGCATGTGCTCCTCGCCTGCAACGAACGTCTCTACTCCGGAAGGATCGCGACGGCCCGCGTCCAGCCCGCCGAAGCACGGTGGATCTTGACGGGAAAGCACACGACCTCGAAGCCGTCTGCCGGCAGTTGCTCGAGATTGTGCAGCTTCTCCAGATGAGAATAGCCGATCTCCCGCCCCGCGCGATGGCCTTCCCAGATCAGGCCTGCGTCGCCGGTCTCCGCCACCTTGCGCCTGGTGTGCGAGAACGGTGCGTCCCAGCTCCAGCCATCGGTGCCGACCAGGCGCACCCCGCGCTCCAGCATCCACAAGGTCGCGGCCTTGCCGACACCGCAGCCCGAGTCGACGTAGTCGTCCTGCCCGTATTTCGCTCCGGCCGCGGTGTTCACCACCACGATCTCGAGAGGGCGAAGTGTATGACCGATGCGCTTCAACTCGGCCTCGATGTCGCCTGGCGTCGCGACGTACCCGTCGGGGAGATGCCGAAAGTCCAGCTTCACCGCCGGCTGATAGCACCACTCCAGCGGCACCTCGTCGATGCGCCAGGACGGCTCGCCGCCGGGCTTCAGGGCGTGGTTCATGGTGGAGAAGTAGTGGTAGGGGGCGTCGAGATGCGTGCCGTTGTGCGTGCTGATCGCGACCCGCTCGACTGCCGCGTACTCGCCGCCCGGCAGTTGGTCGACGCCCACCCCCATGTATTCCGCCATGGCCGGGGCGGTCTGGTGGTGGTCGAGGTATTCGATCTTCGGCAGGGCGTGCGGCGGATCGCTCTTGATGCCGGCCTTCAGCGGCGAGGAGATGTCGATCAGGCGACGCGGCATGGCGCCCTCACACGGCTACAGCGGCGGAAAATTCGCTGGCGGCTTCGCCAGGATGTCGCTGTTGACCTGCCTCACATCGCGCAGGCCGCACAGCGCCATGGTGGTGTCGAGCTCCTTGCGGATGAGCTCCAGCGACGTGGCAACGCCGGCCTGGCCCATGGCGCCCAGGCCGTAGATGTAGGCGCGGCCGATCAGGACGCCCTTGGCGCCGAGCGCGAGAGCCTTGAGCACGTCCTGCCCGGAGCGGATGCCGCCGTCCATCAGCACCTCGACGCGGCTGCCAACGGCCCTGGCAATGGTCGGCAGTGCCGCAATCGACGACATGGCGCCGTCGAGCTGGCGCCCCCCGTGGTTGGATACGACGATCGCATCGGCGCCGCTCTGCGCAGCCAGCTCCGCGTCCACCGGATCGAGGATGCCCTTCAGGATCAGCTTGCCGCCCCACTGGTCCTTGATGCGCTTCACGTCGTCCCAGTTGAGCGTCGGGTCGAACTGCTCGGCCGTCCAGGCCGACAGCGCACGCATGTCCTTGATGCCCTTCACGTGGCCGACGATGTTGCGGAACTCCCGCCGTTTCGTGCCCAGCATTCCGGTCCACCAGCGCGGCTTGGTGGCGATGTTGGCGATGTTGGCGAGCGTCAGCTTGGGCGGCGCGCTCAACCCGTTCCTCACGTCCTTGTGGCGCTGCGCCAGGATCTGCAGATCGAGCGTGAGCACCAGGGCGGAGCAGCCGGCGGACTTCGCGCGTCCGATCAGGCGCTCGTATGAAATCGCGGTCCTTCATCACATAGAGCTGGAACCAGAACGGCTGGCTCGAATTCTCGGCCACGTCCTCGATGGAGCAGATGCTCATGGTCGAGAGCGTGAACGGAACACCGACCGCGGCTGCCGCGCGCGCTGCCAGGATCTCGCCGTCGGCGTGCTGCATGCCCGTCATTCCCACGGGTGCGAGCGCCAGCGGCATGCTGACGGGCTGACCCACCATCGTGCTGGCGAGCGTGCGGTTCGACATATCGACGGCGACGCGCTGGCGCAGATACACGCGCTGGAAGTCGGCCTCGTTGGCCCGGTAGGTGCTCTCCGTCCAGCCGCCGGAGTCGGCGTAGTCGTAGAACATGCGCGGCACGCGCCGCTTGGCGAGGATGCGCAGATCCTCGATGCAGGTGATCGTTTGTGCCATCCGCGTCTTCCTCCCGCCGCGTTCCAGTGTCGGGCAACCTTGCCGTCAGGTGTGTCGCATCAGCCGAGCGCCGCAAATCCGCGCGCGAGATCCGCGATGATGTCGGCAGGGTCCTCCAGCCCGATGTGCAGGCGCACGAGGGACCCGCCGCTCCAGCCCGGAATGGACGGATAGGTGAGGGCGAGGCTCTCGTAGCCGCCCCACGAGGCACCGATGCCGAACAGGCGCAGGCTGTCGACGAAGCGATCGGCGCCTGCCTGCGTGATCGGTGGCGCGAGCTCGATCGAGAACAGCCCGTTGGCGCCATGGAAGTCGCGCTTCCACAGCGCATGACCGGGATCGCCGGGAAGTGCCGGGCAGAGGACGCGGCTGACCTGCGGTTGCTTCTGAAGCCAGTCGATGACCTCGGCCGTGTGAGCCTGATGCATCGCCAGGCGGGCGGCCGCCGTGCGCAGGCCCTTGAGCGCGCTGTACGCATCGTCCGAGCTGACGTTCTGGCCCAGCAGCCGCGCGTCGCTCCAGATCTGGTCGGCGCAGCGCTTGCCCGCCGACACCGATCCCATGACCAGGTCGGAATGGCCGGCGATATACTTGGTGACGGCGACGATGGAGATGTCGGCGCCCAGCGCGAGCGGGCGGTAAAGGCCCGGGCATCCCCAGGTGTTGTCGACAGCGAGCAGGGTCTCGCGGCCCGCCAGCAGCCTGGCCAGCGCGGGAACATCCTGCACGTCATAGACGATGGATCCGGGGTTATCGAGATAGACCATGCGGGTCTCAGGCTTGAGGCGCCTTTCCACTTCCTCGTGGCCACCCGGATAGAACTCGCAGGCGATGCCGCGCTTGGCCAGATAGTTGAGGGCGATGGCGCGAGCCGGCCCGTAGATGGTCTCGGCCAGCAGGACGTGGTCGCCGGGCTTGAGCGTCGCCAGGAAGGTGTGGGCGATGGCCGCAAGCCCGGTCGGCAGCAGCACGGTGCGCACGCCGCCTTCGATCTCGTTGATGGCATCCTCGAGCGCGAACGTGGTCGGCGTGCCGTTCGCCCCGTATGAGAACGTGCGCTCGCCCTTCGCGCGCCTCGCCTGCACGGCCTTGCGCGTGCCGATGTCGCGATAGAGCACGGTGGAGGCGCGAACCACGGCCGGGTTCACGGTCCCCACCTCCCCCGTCAGCTTGGCGCGCGACGCGTGCACCAGCCGCGTCTTTTCCCGTTCACTCACAGCCCTGGGCTCCTCGTTCTGCCGCGCCTCTGGACCGGCAATCCTGCCACTGCATAGCGCACTTTATCGCAGGGCGGGAGAGCGCCCCATCTGTTGCGTTGCGATAGATCCGGCCTCATAGGCCAGCTAAGTGCGAGCACGGGTAGCGGTCGTCGTGTAGGATTGGATCTCCCGCTCGACCTCGCCGATGAAGTCCCTCGTCAGCCTCGACTGCGGCCTGCGCACCGGCTGCAGAAGGCCGATGTCGTAGACGATGGCCGGGCGGAACGGTCGAGCCACCACGCCCCGATGCGCGAAATCCCTGGCCGTAATCGGGTCGACGATGCTGGCACCCCAGGATTGTGCGACGAACGCGCAGGCGGAGGCGAAGAAGCGGCATTCCGCCACGACGTTCCAATGTGCGTTGGCCGCGGCGAAGGCGCTGGCGACCCGGTAGTAGATCAGATGCTCCTTGAACAGCGAGAAGAACGGCATGCCGTCGAGGTCCCTGGGCTCGATGAACCGCTTGCGGGCAAGCGCATGCCGCTTCGGCAGCACGCAGACGCATTCGAGCGACATCGCGCGGGTCAATACGTCCTGGCGGTTCACGGGCAGGTCGGCGATCGCCACGTCGAAGCTTTGCGCCGGGATCAACTCGTGGATCACATGCGAGCTGCGCGACAGCAGCTCGACCCGCACGCCGGGCCTCGACTTGAGGAACTTGGTCAGCACCCGCGGCAGGAATTCGAGCGCGATGCCGGGATAGGAGGCGACCACGAGGTTGCCGTGCGTGCGGCTGCGGATCGCCCGTGCCGTCTGGGCTGCGCGTTCGACCGCGCCGATGGCGCTCTTTGCATCATCGAGCAGGAATTGTGCCTCGCGCGTGGGCTTGAGGCGCCCTTTGACGCGTTCGAACAGCACGAAGCCCAGCTCTCTCTCGAGGCTGCCGATGGCCAGACTGACGGCTGGCTGCGAGATGCCCAATGCCGCGGCAGCCTCGGTGGCCGTGCCGAGGGCCATGACGGTCTCGAAGCATCTGAGCTGCCGGACGTTCATAAGCGCGCCTCTAGGATGTAGCCCTCCTATATATAAAGCTTATCGATACCGCCGCCTCTCTTATTTGACTCCTATGCCATCCGAGCCCTAGCGTCCGCGAGCACTGGATCAGGTTGGACATGCGCGTTCGTTGGGGCATCGTGATGTTGCCCGCCGTACTCCTCTCGGTGGGCCTGCTTGTCGCCTCGCAGTTCGTTTTCCTGCGCATGAGCCTGTTCCGAGATCGCGGCTTCGGCCTCGTCGATACCGAACCCACGCTCGGCAACTACCTCCGCGTCGCGACGAACTCGTTCTATCTCGGCTCGCTCGGCCTCACCCTCGAGGTCGCACTGATCGTGGTCGCCTGCTCGCTGCTCGTGGGCTACCCGGCAGCCTACATTCTCACGCGCATGAACCCGCGTTGGGCCACATTCATCATCGCGGCGATCGTCGCCTCCGCGCTGGTGGCCGAGGTCATCAAGGTGCTCGGCCTGATCGTGATCTTCAGCGCCGACGGCATCGTCAACCGCACGCTGGTCGGCCTCGGCCTCGTGGCCGCGCCGGTGAAGATCCTCGGCAACGTGACGGGCGTGGTGCTCGGGCTGCTGCACTTCACGCTCGGATTCGTCGTGCTCCTGATATTCAGCGTGTTGCAGACGATCCCCCGCTCGCTCGAGGAAGCCGCCGAGGTGCACGGTGCCAACGCGTGGCGCGTCTTCCGGCGCGTGGTGCTGCCTCTCAGCGCACCGGGCGTCGCCGTCGCCGGCCTCGTGATCTTCAATCTGAGCATGGGCGCGTTCACCGCCGTGTCGCTGCTGGGCGGAGGCCGCATCCTGACGCTGCCCGTGCTGATCGAGCGCACCATGATCCTGGAGACCAAGTACGGCATGGCGGCTTGCCTGGCCGCCGTCCTGCTGGGCACCGTGCTGGTGATCAACGCACTCGCGGCATTGGCGCTGTCGCGCGGGCGCTTCGCCGGCAGCGGGAGCCCTGCATGAGCGGGGAGCGGCCCTGGTCGCTGGCAGCGCGGGTGGCGGCGACGGCGCTGCTCGGAGGGCTGCTCGCATTCCTGTTGCTGCCGCTGCTGGTGGTTGCCGGCGCTTCACTGGGTCCCGGAGACAAGCCGTACGTATCCTTCCCGCCGGCGGGGCTGTCGCTGCATTGGTACCTGGCGGTGCCCGCCCACTACTGGCAGGCGGTCGGCGTCAGCCTGGCCGTCGCCGCAGGCACCGCACTTCTTCAGCGTCGCCATCGCCATCCCTGCCGCGCTCGGCCTGGTGCGCGCACGCTTCCGCGGCAAGGCGATCGTGGCGCTGCTGCTGCGCGCGCCCCTGCAGATTCCCTACGTCGTGACAGGCATCGCCTTCCTGCAGGCCTACTACCTGATCGCCGCGGCCACCGGCCTGCAGCTGCGCGCCACCTATCCCGGCCTCGTACTGGGACATGTATTCCTGGCGACGCCCTACGCGATCGGCTCGATCGCGGCCGTGCTGGCCCGGTTCAACCCCCGCCTCGAGGAGGCCGCCTCCAGCCTGGGCGCGAGCCCCTGGCGCGTGTTCCGTCGCGTGACGCTGCCGATCATCCTGCCCGGCGTCTATGGCGGCGCGCTCTACGCCTTCATCATCTCGTTCGGCGAAGTGCCCGTCGCGCTGTTCCTCGGCGGACCCGGGCGCACGACCTTCCCGGTCGAGATGTTCGCCTCCATGCAGTTCGATTTCAGCCCGGCACTGCTGGCCGTCTCGACGGTCATGCTGTTCGTCTCCTTTGCCGTGCTGATCCTGGTCCAGCGTCTGATCGGGTTCGACACGGTGATGCGTCCCGGGTCGACCAGATGAGGTCTCGGCAACAAAGCAAGCGCGTCGAAGTTCGAGGTGGAGGTCTGCGATGATCAGCAAGAGACGGTGGTTGGCGGCAGTGGGCGTGACTGCATTGGCTCTGCTCGCCCCGAGTATCGGGTCGCAAGCGCAGGAGGAGCGCTTCGACGGCGTCACCATCCGCGTCGGCACGTGGGGCGGCAGCTGGCGTGACCGCATGCAGGAGCTGATCGGCGCCGAGTTCGAGAAGCGCGGCGGCAAGGTGGAATACGTCATCGGCAACGCGCTCGAGAACTTCAACAAGCTGATCGCGGCGCGCGGGCAGAAGCCGCCCTTCGACGTGATGGAGTTCCAGTCGGACCTGTGGAAGCCGCTGCTGGACGCGGGCTTCCTGGCGCCGTTGCCGTTCCCGCGTCTTCCCAATGCTGCCGGCCACACGGCCCAGCAGCGCGACGAGGTCACGGTCAACACCTGGACGCTGGAAGAGGGCATCGTCTACAACGCCGACAAGTTCAAGGAGCTGGGGCTGCCCAAGCCCGAGAAATACTCCGATCTGTTCAGCGACAAGCTCAAGGGGCGGGTGGCATGGCCCGACATCAGCTACGGCCCCTATGCCATCATCGGCCTAGCCACCGAGAACGGCGGCGACGAGCTCAACATCGAGCCCGGTTTGAAGCGCCTGCAGGAAGCCGGCATCGGCTACTACTACAAGTCCTCCGTCGAGCTCTCGACCAAGTTCGCCTCGGGCGACGTGTGGGCCGCCCCGTGGCACGCAGGCTGGGCCGTGCGGGTCAAGCGCACCAACGTGCCGCTCGCCATGAGCTTCCCCAAGGTGAAGGACCGCCAGGGCATCATCGCCAGCGGGATGGTCGGCATCGTCAAGGGCAACGAGGTGCAGAAGGCCGCCGAATTCTGGGTCAACCGCTACCTCTCGCCGGAGGTGCAGGAGAAGCTCGGCCGCGCCAATGGCATCGCCCCGATCAACACGGCGGCGCTGAGTGCCATGCGCAGCAGATCCGTTCCTCGCCGAGCTGATGCTGCTGACGCCGGAGGACATCGGCAAGGCCTACGCCATCGACTGGAAGAAGATCGATCTGAGCCAGGTCATCGACAAGTGGAACCGGGCGATGGCGCGCTAGCCGTCTCGGACCGGGCCTGAGGCCACCATGTCCAGGATCCGCTTCGACGGCGTGTCGAAGGCCTATGGGGAGACGATTGCTCTCGACGGCTTCGACCTGGACGTGGGCGAAGGCGAGTTCCTGGCTCTGCTCGGACCCTCCGGCTGCGGCAAGACCACCGCCTTGCGACTGCTCGCTGGGTTCTTGTCGCCGACGGCCGGGCGCATCCTGGTCGACGAGCAGGATGTCTCGACCCTGCCCCCGCACAAGCGAAACGCCGGCATGGTGTTTCAGGACTACGCGCTGTTCCCGCACATGACGGTGGAGGACAACATCGCCTTCGGTCTGCACGAGCGTGGACAGAGGGGCGCGGCGACCAGGAAGCGCGTGGCCGAGCTGCTCGACCTCGTGCGGCTGGCTGGCATGGGCCGGCGCTATCCAGGCGAGCTCAGCGGCGGACAGCAGCAGCGCGTCGCGCTGGCCCGCGCGTTGGCATTCGGGCCGAGCGTCCTCCTGATGGACGAGCCGTTCGGGGCACTCGACCTCAAGCTGCGGGAGGCGATGCAGGGCGAGCTGGTGCAGATCCAGCGCCAGCTCGGCATCACCACCATTTTCGTCACGCACGACCAGGTCGAGGCGATGGCCGTGGCCGACCGGATCGCGGTGATGAGCGGCGGCCGGATCGCGCAGCTCGGCACGCCCGAGGAGGTGTACGAGCGGCCTGCCAACTCGTTCGTCGCCCAGTTCGTCGGCAGGATCAACCTGTTCGCGGCCCGCATAACCGACCTCGCGGACGACACCGCCGTTCTCGATGCCAACGGCGTACGGCTCACGGCCACGCGGGCGCCGTGGATGGAGATCGGCATGGACGTCGATGCGGCCGTGCGCCCTGAATGGCTGTCCCTGGCCGAGCCGGGGCGCAAGGCTTCGGCAGCGGAGAACGTCGCCGAAGGCACGGTCGCGGCGCGCCGCTTTGCCGGCAGCACGCTCAGCATCGAAGTCGAGACGGCCCAGATCGGCCGCCTCGCGGTCGAGGCGCGCAGCGGCCACCCGGCGACGCGCGAAGGAACCCGGGTCAGCCTCTTCTGGCCGCGGGAAAAAACCATAGTTCTGAGGAAACAGCACCGAGATGGCTAGCCAGACGAAAACAGGCGCGGGGGCGCAAGCTCACCGCTCCGAGGGCATCTTCATCGACGGCCTGATGGGGGGCGTGCTTACACCGCGCGTGATCGAGCGGCTGACGGGCTCGGGCCTCACCGCGATCAACCTGACGGCGGTACGCATCGGCGCAACGATCGAGGAATGCCTGAGCGACCTCGCTGGCGTGCGCGAGATCATCGACCGCAACAGCCAGCACTTGCAGCTGGTCACGAACGCCGGCGACATCCGGCGGGCCAAGGCCTCCGGCCGCGTCGGCATCGTCATCGGCATGCAGGACACCGAGCCGATCGGGCGCAACCTCTATGTGCTGCGGATCCTGAAGGAGATCGGCGTCCGCATCATCCAGATCACGCACAACCGGCAATGCCATGTCGGCACCGGCTGCCTCGATCGCGACAGCGGCTTGAGCCGGTTCGGCCGGGAGCTGGTCGCGGAGATGAACCGCCTGGGCCTCGTCATTGACCTGTCGCACTGCGGGCCGCAAACGACGCTCGATGCCATCCGCTGCTCGGCTGCCCCGGTGCTGTGCACGCACGCCAACCCGCTCGTGCTCTGTCCCTCTCCGCGCAACAAGAGCGACGAGATCATCTCGGAACTGGCGGCACGCGGCGGCGTGATCGGCGCGGCAGGCTGGGCGCCCATCCTGCATCGCGGCACGCGCCGGCGGCCGAAGCTGTCGGACCTCGCCGATTGCATCGACCACGTCGTGCGCCTGGTCGGTCCGGATCATGCGGGCGTAGGCTCCGACCTTTGCGACGATCTCACGCCGACGCCTGAGTCCTGGGAGCCCAGCTACGGTCCGACCGGCTCCTTCCCGGAGGTGACCGCGGGGCTCGGCGACTGGTATCGGTTCGACACCAACATGGCCGAAGGGCTCGACACGATCGCGCAAATGCCGAAAGTCGCCGATGTCGTGAGAAGCCGCCATGAGCCGGCCGTGGCCGACAAGATTCTGGGCTTGAATCTGCTGCGCGTCTTCGAGACCGCAACCGGCGGCTGAGGGGCCTGGACATGTCGCCGGTACGGCTCGCCCGCTCCTTGCGAGCCGGCGGTACCGCGCGTCACTGGCTCATGTACCAGCCGCCGTTGGGGGAGATGACCTGCCCGGTCATGAACTTGGCTTCGTCGCTGGCGAGGTAGACGGCGGCCCAGGCGATGTCGTCGGTATCGCCGAACCGCTGCAGCGGCGTCTGGGCGGCGATGCGTTTGCGGAATTCGCCGAGCGGCGCGGTCATGTCGGTGTCGATGTAGCCCGGCGCGATGCTGTTGACGCGGATGTTGCGCACCGCGACTTCATGCGCGAGCGCGCGGGTGAAGCCGAGGATTGCCGCCTTGGCCGTCGAGTAGGACGTGCTGCCGGCGGGTTTGCCATAGGTGCCCATGATGGACCCCATGTTGATGATCGAGCCCGCCATCTGCGGGTTCATGATCTTCAGCGCCTCGCGGCAGCAGTAGAAGGTGCCGTCGACGTGCACGGCCTGCATGCGCCGCCAGCCGGCGTCGCTGGTGTTGGCAGTCACATCGAGGAACGTTTCGACGGGGCCGCCGCGTGCGACCTCGTCGGCCTGCCTGAGGCGCAGCGCTATGATCTCGCCGGCATCGGTGCGGCCTTCGATGCCGCTGATGCCGGCGTTGTTGACGAGGATGTCGAGGCGCGGCGTCAGCTTTTTCACCTCGGCAAACATGGCGGCCACCGAGGCGGAATCCGACACGTCGGCGGCAAGGCCATGACCTTCGAGCTTGCTCGCCGTGGCACGCGCGGCCTCCAGGCTCAAGTCGTTGATGATGACGCGCGCGCCCTCCTCGGCGAAGCGCCGAGCGATGGCGGCGCCGATCCCGCGCGCGGCTCCGGTGATGAGCGCGGTCTTGCCCTGCAGTCGGTTCATGACGCTCCTCCATTGCAGATCTTCGTGCACGCGACGCACGCGCCGACGTCTGCCACCTGTGTCGCAACTACCATAGCGGCGCGAGGGCCCGCGGACTATGTTCGTTGAGCGGCAGCCATCTCGAGATTGTTTCATGCCGCTTGCCGACGCCCGATGATGTTCGCCATGGCAATACGAATTGCGTGTTTGACGCTTGCCGTCCTTCTCGCGGGGTGCGGGGCCTCTGGCCAGCCGTTCGCCACGGCCTCGATCACGCCGCCAAAGAGCGGCGCCGTGCTCTACATCTATCGTCCCAAGACGATCATCGGCATCGGCAATCCCGACGTGTCCTTCGTCCACCTGGACGGCAGGGCACTCACGCGACTGCGGATCGGAGGCTATCTCGCCCTTCCGCTCAAGCCCGGTCCGCACGAGATCTCGGCGACCACCTCTCTGCTGGGGGCAGATACCGGCAACGTCCGCGCGAAGGCGGTGGTCACCGTGCCTCCCGGCGGCAAGATGTTCTTGCGCTACACGGAGGCCTACAAGAGCGTCGTGCCGATCATCCTGCCGAAGGTCGGCGGCGTGATCGCCCAGTATGAGTTCCGCTTCGAGGAGGTGCCCGAAGGCGAGGCCCTGGGCGAGCTTGCCGACACCAAGGCGCTCGAGCTGGACAAGCCGTCGTAGAGTGTCGGTCCGGGCACCGTCGAAGGCGTTCAGATCACCCCGTCGCGGCGCAGCGCGGCGATCTCGTTCTCACCGTAACCCGCCTCGCCCAGGATCTCCTCGGCCTGCTCGCCGGGCAGGGCCGGCTCGCGCTCGACGCTGCCACCGCCGTGCGCGAGGCGGAAGCCCGAGCCGACCACCGTCATGGGGCCGTAGCGCGTCTCCACCCGCTGCAGAACGTCGCGGTGCTTGAGCTGGGGATGGGCGACGATCTCGTCGAGGCGCCACACGCGCGAGCAGGGCACGTCGGCCTTGCTGAGCCTTGCCTCCCAGGTCTTGTCGTCGTCGCTGGCGAACACCTCCTCGATGATGGCGCGCAGCGCGGCGTCGTTGGCCACGCGGGTCGGCCAGTCGCGGAAGCGCGGGTCTTTGGCCAGGTCCGGCAGGCCGATTGCGCGCGACAGGGCGCCGAACTGCTTCTCGTTGTTGACAGCGAGCAGGATGTGGCCGCCCTTGACCTTGAACACGTCGGCCGTCGGCTGCCGGCTTTGCGCGCGATTGCCCGACTGTCCCTGCAGGTGGCCGCCCACCGTGTAGTCGGCGACGAACGACGACAGGAACGCGAGGCTGGCATCCAGCATCGCCACATCGACGAGCTGGCCCCGGCCGGTGTGCGTGCGCTGGTACAGCGCGCTCGACACCGCGAACGCCGCCGTCATGCCGCCGATGGCGTCGCAGATGGCAAAGCCCGCCCGCATCGGCCCCTCGCCGGGATGGCCTGTGACCGACATGATGCCGCTCATCGCCTGGATCTTGCCGTCGTAGGCGGCAGTCGTGCGCTCGGGGCCGTTCTGGCCGAAGCCCGACACTGCGCAATAGATGAGACGCGGGTTGATCCCGGACAGAACCTCGTAGCCGATGCCCATGCGGTCCATGATGCCGGGGCGGAAGTTCTCCATCACCACGTCGGCCTTCTTGGCCAGGCGATGCACGATCTCGATCGATTTCGGCTTGGTGAGGTCGAGCGCAATGTTGCGCTTGTTGGAGTTGATGGCCATCCAGGCGGTGGCCATGTTGCGCCCGGCCCACTCCTTGTTGAGCGGGCTGCGGCGCATGTCCTCGCCGCCCGGCCGCTCGATCTTGATGACGTCGGCGCCGAGCAGCGCCAACTGGTAGCTGCCGAACGGCCCCGCGAACACCTGCGTGAAGTCGAGGACGCGGACGCCGGCGAAGGGCTTGGTCATGCCGCCTTTTCCTTCGCGCCGTCCTTGCCGACATCCTGGCCACCGGGGCGCTGGACGCCGACCTCCTCGCGAATGTTCTTGGCGACCTCTTTCTGCCTGTCGAACTCGGCGCGGCGTCGCGCGATCTCCTCCGGCGACATCTGCGCGACGTTCTGAAAGTCGAGCTTCCAGTCGGGGCTCGCGCTCCAGGCAAGCGGGTTCTGCACTGTGGTGCGCGCGGCCGGCGCCGTCTCCAGCACGCGCAACGCCATCTCCAGCGTGGAGGCCTGCGAGTCCGCGTCCTTCGGCCGTCCCGCGGGATTGCCGAGCGGGAAGTCGGAGAACAGCAATCGCGGCACGCCCACGTATTCGACAATGTCCTTGGCGCAGCCCATCACCACGGTGGGGATGCCGGCCTCCTCCAGCGCGCGGGCGGCGAGGCTGGCGCTCTGATGGCAGACGGGACAGTTGGGCAGCAGGATCGCCGCGTCGACGCCGTCGGCCTTGCAGCGGGCGACCATCTCCGGGCAGTCGACCTCCAGGGTGACGCGGTGGCTGCGGTTGGTGGGCAGGCCGTGGAAGCGCGGAGCCAGCACGATGCGCCCCCGCCCAGCCGCCCGGCGCAGCTCGTGAAGCGGGAACCAGGTGCGGGAGTCCTCGGCGGTGGTGTGCTTGCGGTCGATGCCGACATGGGAGACGCGCAGGTCGTGGTCCTTGGCCGTATCGCCCGAGTAGACTTTGTAGAACTTGGCCGCCGAATTGTAGGGCGCGCCTGGGCCCTGATCGCCCTTGTCGGGCTGGTAGGGCGACGCCGTGGTGATGATGGTGACCCGGCTTTCGGACAGCGGCTTCCGCAGGGGCTGGAACGGCACCTTCGCGTAGTGCGCCCACTCGTAGGGCGTGCCGTAGCCGAGCGTCACGTAGTAGTCGCGGATGCGTTGGATGTAGGGAATGGGCGCGTCGTGCGCCGGTGCAAAGCCGAACCCTTCGCCGCGCTCGCTCGTCATGGCTGCATCTCCTCCGGCCGGGCGCCTGCGCGCCATCTGCCGGGCATTGTTCCGGGGATTGCTTGCGACCGCAAGGGCCGGGGCTGCATCGCTGGGTATCATTCCCGCGGCTGTCCTTCGCAAGGCTCAGGGCGGAGCCGCGGTGAGGTATCCGCCAACCCCCATGGTGAGCTTGCCCGCCCTCGGACTTGTTCTGAGGGTCGAACCACGGCTTGTACGCGCTCACGCTCCCCCAAGCTTGACCATGCGGGGGCGCAATGGTCTATCAGACGTGCCTGTGCAACCAATTCTCCGGCCGGGGCGGCGCCGGCCAGAGCAGGATCGCTTCGGATTGAAGCGCTTTGCCTCAGCCGCAACGTCGCGGCCGAAGCGTGAATCCTGCTCTATTCAATCGAGTTCGAGAGCAAGATTTCACGTTTCGTGATCGAAGCGAGGAGCTTCGATCGGAAACGATCTTGCTCCATGAGGCCACCCCGTCATGACCGACAAGACCACAGACACCGTCCTCATCATCGACTTCGGCAGCCAGGTGACGCAGCTGATCGCCCGGCGCGTGCGCGAGCAGGGGGTCTACTCCGAGATCGTGCCCTTCAACCGCGCCGAGGACGCGCTGGAGCGCCTGAAGCCCAAGGCGGTGATCCTCTCGGGCGGCCCGGCCAGCGTCACCGAGTTCGGCACGCCCGCGCGCGCCCGACTGGGTGTTCAAGGCGGGCCTGCCGGTGCTCGGCATCTGCTACGGCGAGCAGGCCATGGTGGAGCAGATGGGCGGCGCCGTGGAGGGCGGGCATCACCGCGAGTTCGGCCGGGCCGAGTTGGAGGTCACGGGCGAGACGGCGCTGTTCAAGGACGTGTGGAAGAAGGGCGAGCGCGACACCGTGTGGATGAGCCACGGCGACCGCGTCACGCGGCTGCCGCCCGGGCTTCAAGGTGGTGGGCGTCTCGAAGGGCGCGCCGTTCGCCGCCATCGCGGACGAGAAGCGCAAGCTCTACGCCGTGCAGTTCCACCCGGAGGTGGCGCACACGCCCAAGGGCAGCCAGCTGATCGGCAACTTCGTGCGCCGCATCGCCGGCCTGCCGGGCGACTGGAGCATGGCGCACTTCAAGTCGGCCGAGATCGCCAAGATCAGGGCGCAGGTCGGCAAGGGCCGCGTGATCTGCGGGCTGTCGGGCGGCGTCGACAGCGCGGTCGCCGCCGTGCTGATCCACGAGGCGATCGGCGACCAGCTCACCTGCATCTTCGTCGACCACGGGCTGCTGCGGCTCAACGAGGCCAAGGAGGTGGTGTCGCTGTTCCGCGGCACCTACAACATCCCGCTGGTGCACGTCGACGCGCGCGCCCGTTTTCTCGCCGCGCTGGCCGGCAAGACCGACCCCGAGGCCAAGCGCAAGACCATCGGCGCCCTCTTCATCGAGGTGTTCGACGAGGAGGCCAAGAAGGCCGGCGGCGCCGAGTTCCTGGCGCAGGGCACGCTCTATCCCGACGTGATCGAGAGCGTGTCGTTCACGGGCGGCCCGTCGGTGACGATCAAGTCGCACCACAACGTCGGCGGCCTGCCCGAGCGCATGAACCTGAAGCTGATCGAGCCGTTGCGCGAGCTGTTCAAGGACGAGGTGCGGGCGCTGGGCCGCGAGCTGGGCCTGCCCGAGCACTTCATCTGGCGCCACCCGTTCCCCGGCCCCGGCCTGGCGATCCGCATCCCCGGCGAGGTGACGGAGGAGCGCCTCGAGATCCTGCGCAAGGCCGACGCCGTGTTCCTCGACGAGATCCGCAAGGCCGGCCTCTACGACAAGATCTGGCAGGCGTTCGCCGTGCTGCTGCCGGTGCGCACCGTCGGCGTCATGGGCGACGCGCGCACCTACGACCACGTCTGCGCCCTGCGCGCCGTCACCTCCACCGACGGCATGACGGCGGACTTCTACCCGTTCCCGCACGACGTGCTGGGCCGCTGCGCCACCCGCATCATCAACGAGGTCAACGGCATCAACCGCGTCGTCTACGACGTGACCAGCAAGCCGCCAGGCACCATCGAGTGGGAATGACGGTTTAACTCCTCTCGGTCAACCGACGCTGCCCGCATATTGTTGAGCGTTCGTCAATTGGAGACTCGCGATGAGACAAGATTATAGGGCGTGGTTGGAGCGGCAAAAATACGACCCAAGAACTATTGGCACCCAGTGCTCGAGAATCAATCGGGTCGAAGAGAATTATGGTGATCTCGCAAAGCTTTTTACCACTGATCGCCTGAGAGTCCGTGCTCCGCTGCCGCTCAAATACTCAGCGGAGGATAAACGCCGCAACGCGGCCCAATCCCTCCGCAAACTGCAAATCAACGGCGATCGTAAGCAGCAACCTCGCATCTTATAAGAACTCGGTAGGCCCCGTCCGTACTGCCGCTGTCGATCCTGGAAGAAGCGGGGGGTGCTCCGGACGCGAGCGCGATAGTTGGCGAAGCGGCAGCGCAATTCGGACCCAACCAAGAGGATGGGGCCCAGCGCATCGGACTTGAGCGAGATCTCCAAGCAACTCTCCGACGCGCCATCACTCAACTCGAGCCAAACCTTGTTTCCATTGATGATGGCGTCGAACGCGCCGTGGAGTCTGGCTACGTTGATATCACGGCCAAAGATGGCTCCGGTGCGACCGTCGTAATCGAATTGAAGGCAGGAATTGCGCGGCGTGAAGCGATTGGGCAGATACTCAGCTACATGGGTGACATTGCAGCGGAGGATCCGAATACGCCAGTTCGCGGCATACTTGTAGCGGCTGAGTTCGATGCGAAAGCGCTAGCTGCTGCACGAATGGTTCCAAATCTTTCACTCAAGAGTTACAGCGTGCGGTTTCAATTTGAAGACGCTGCCCCCGCACTGACTAAGATTTCGGCCTAGTGGGGCGAATATCGCCGGGCAACCACCTTGCAGGCCGCCACGACGCCGACCCACTCCGTCATGCCCGCACTTGTTGCGGGCATCCAATATCCCTTCCGCATAGTATGCGCGGACTGTGGGATTGGATGGCCGTGACGAGCACGGCCATGACGAACGTTGGGGACGTGCGGCGGGCAAGCGAAGCGATAGCCCCACCAGGAACGCCATCTTGCTTGGACGCTCGGCAAGCGCGTCGCTTCCGGTTGTGATGGCTCGCGCTTATGCCGGCACCGCCAGACGGACGGCCAGGCTGGCGTCGTCGGCACGATCCAGCGCCCAGACGGCATCGATGAGAGGCTGCACATCATGCGCGGCGCACCAGCTCGACGCGAGCGCGCGCAGCTTGTCCTCGATCTCCCGGTCGCTGAGCGGGCGCGCGAGGCTGCCGCGCGCCGCCGGTACGTTGATGATGCGGCTCGCCCCGTCCGTGGTCCGCATGTGGAGCGACGCGGCCGCGACGTCGATTGTCTCATCCCGCTCGACATGGACCTTGGCGCGCAGTGCCAGAACGGCGGGGTCACGGACACAGGCGTCGGTATATTGCGCGAGGCTCGCCTCGCCGAACAGCAGAGCAGCCGCCACGCTATGCTGGACGCTCACCTGGGCCTCGCGGCCGGTCGTCACGTTCGGGCGGTCGGCGCGTGCGGCGAGGAGAGGGTGGCCGCGCACCACGATGCGCTCGATGGATTCAAGCGAGAACCCGGGCTCCTGGCGCAGCGCAAGTGCCGCGTCGATGACGGGGTGGACGACGATGCCGCCCGGATAGGGCTTGTAGGTGTTCTTCGCCAGCTCCCATGTGTGGCCTAGACCGCCTGTCAGCGCCGGCCAATCGATCGTCGACGGTGCGAGTGCGCTCAAATAGCCCTGCCGACCCTCGATCGGCGCGGGCGGACCGCTGAAACCGCGTTCGGCAAGCAACGCCGACCATAACCCGCTCCTGGCCGCATTGCCGACGCTCAGGCTCTTAGCCGGAGTGCCCAGGCATTCGACGAGACCGCCGGTCTGCGTTGCCGCCGCACCGATCGCCCACGTCATGCGCTCCGGGTCGAGCAATAGCAACTTGCCGCTCGCTGCCGCTGCGCCAAGCGTGCCGCACGTCGACGTGATGTGCCATCCGCGGGTGTAGTGCTCGGGAGCTATGGCATTGCCCAGTCGGCATTCGACCTCCACGCCGAGGGCAAAGGCGAGCAGCAGGTCACGGCCCGAGACGGGGCGCATCTCGGCGAGAGCGAACAACGCCGGGGCCACTGGAGCGGTCGGATGAATGACCGTACGCAGGTGCGTGTCGTCGAAATCGAAGACATTGCCGCTTGCGGCATTGAGGAAGGCGGCGCTCAACGCATCGATCCGTTCGGCTCGGCCGATGACGGTCGCCTGCCCGCCCTTCGAGAACGTCATGAGCGAGGCGAGAGTGTGCTCTATCGCATCCTCCCGGCAACCCGCCAGCGCGGTGGCGATGAAGTTCAGGATCGAGCGCTTGCCTTCGTGCCGCACTGTGGCCGGGAGCTGTTCCCATCGTGTACCGCAGATGAAGCCGCTGAGTGCCCTCGTGACGTCTGATGGTGCTGTCATTCCAGAGTTCCGTCCCCAACAGATGACCCATGAGGTGACGGGAGAAACCATCCCTCGCTCATGCGGCAAGCTTATATCGCGGTCATTCCCCCATCGACGAACAGCAACGAACCCGTGACATAAGAGGCGTCGTTCGACGCCAGGAACAGGATGCAGGCTGCAACCTCCTCGGCCGTGCCGGGTCGCTTCAGCATGGTCCGGCCGGCCGCATCCTCATTATACTGGGCAACAGTCTTGCCGGCGGTTTGCAAACGGTGTGCGTGGAATGGCGTGAAAATGGGACCCGGGCACACGGCGTTGACGCGGATGCCTTCCGCGCCGTGATCCATCGCCAGGCCGCGCGTCAGGCCCGCCACGGCATGTTTGGCGGTGTCATACTGGAGGGTGCCGCCTCCTACGACGATCGAACGGACCGATGCCACGTTGACAATGCTGCCGCCGCCCGCCTTCCGCATGGCCGGGATGGCCCCTTTGGCGCAGAAGGCGTAGCTCTTCAGATTGACGCTCAAGATCTCGTCCCAGCTCTCCGCCGTGGCCTCTACGACGGTCTGGTACATGCGGATGCCCGCGTTGTTGACGAGAACATTCAGTCGGCCGAACCGCTCCAGGGCCTGCTGAATGAACCCAAGGCAGGCGGCTTCACGGCCGACGTCGGCCTCGACAAACAGCGCCTTGCCGCCGGCCGCTGCGATTTCTTCCGCCACGCGACGACCCCGCGTCGCATCGCGGTCGGCAAACGCCACCTCGGCCCCCTCGGCGATGAAGCGCCGCACGGTGGCTTCCCCGATACCCGATGCCCCGCCGGTCACGGCCGCGATCATTCCATCCAACTTGCCCATTTGCGATTCCTCTTCTGCCCGTCTGCCGGGAGGATACGAACCAAGCCGGCGCGGTACAGCAAATTGGCGCACTCCCACGGAATGCGGGAGACCAGCAGGCACGCTCGATTGCATGACCGCGACCTGAGGCATACTGCACGCGACGTCTGCGGAGACTACGCGGTCGCGCCGCCATCGACGGCGATGGCCGCGCCGGTGACGAACGAGGCCTCATCCGACAGCAGGAAAAGGGCCGCGTTGGCGACCTCCTCCGGCTTGCCCGGACGGCCGAGCGGGTTCTGTCCGCCGCGCAGGCGAATGAGCTCTTCCTTGTCGGCGCCGCGTGTCGACTGCTGGTCGGGCCGGGCGACGAACACGCGCAGCATCGGCGTGTCGATCGGGCCGGGGCAGATCGCGTTCACGCGGATCTTCTCGCGCCCATAGCGCTTGGCCAAGGCCCGCACGAACCCGACCACGCCGTGCTTGGCAGCCGAATAGACCGGCGAGAACTGCGATCCGGCCAGCCCCGAAGTCGAGGCGGTGAACAGCAGCGCGCCGCCGCCGCGCGCCCGCAGCTCCGGCAGCGCCGTCTCGGTGGTGATCAGCACGGTGCGCAGGTTGAGCGTCATCGCCAGGTCGAAGTCCTTCATGTCGATGCCCTCGACCGCGGCGGGTCCGGGATGGCCGACATGGTTCCACACGAAGTCGAGCCCGCCAAAAGCCTTGGCCGTCTCCCGCACGATCCGCCGCGAAGTCCTCGTCGTTCGTGAGATCGGCGACGATCGCAAGCGCGCGCCCTCCCGCTGCCTTGATCTCTGCGACGACCGCCTCGACACCGGCCCTGTCGATATCGACCACGCCTACGGCCGCACCCTCCTTGGCAAAGCGCACCGCGCCTGCCCGCCCCATGCCCGAGGCGGCGGCCGTCACAATCCCGATCTTGTCCTTCATGCGCATTGAGTGCTCCTCCTGATGCTTGTTGTCTTATCGACGTGGCGGCCCTGCTATGCCGGCTTTGGGGCCGAGGCCAGATAGTTCACATCCGTGTCGGCGCCGAGCGACCAGGCGTCGGCAAGCGGGTTGTAGACGAGCCCATTCACGGTCGGCGCCTCCAGGCCTGCTGCCCGCAGATATCGCGCCAGCTCGTCCGGCGTGATGAACCGCTCCCACTGGTGCGTGCCCACGGGGAGCCATCGCAGCACGTACTCGCCGCCGATGATGGCGAGCAGATAGGCCTTGATCGTGCGGTTGAGCGTCGACAGCAGCAGCAGCCCGCCCGGCCGCACCAGCGCAGCGCAGGCTTTGAGGAATGCAGCGGGGTCCGGCACGTGCTCCACCACCTCGAGGCAGACAACTGCATCGAACGTGAGCGCCTCGGCCTCCAGATCCTCCACCCGTCCCGCGCGATAATCGATGGCGAGACCCTGGCCGGCGGCATGGCGACGGGCGGCCTCGATGTTCTCCACAGCCGGATCGAGCCCGGTCACGCGGGCTCCGAGCCGCGCCAGGGGCTCCGAGATCAGGCCCCCGCCGCAGCCCACGTCGAGCAGCTGCAGACCGTCGAGCGGCCGCATCCCGGACTGGCCGCGGTTGAAGTGGCGCAGCATCTGGTCGCGCAGGAAGCCGAGCCGGGCCGGCCCAATCTTGTGCAGGGCGCGGAACTTGCCCCGCTGGTCCCACCATTCGGAGGACAGCCGCGCGAAACGATCGATCTCCTCGGCATCGAGCGTCGCCGAAGACCTGCCTGGGGTGCCCTGCTGCATGGCGAATTGGCGCGTTGCGACGCCACCCTGTCAAGGCCGGCGGTGAGCGGTTGCAGGAGGTGTCTGCCGCTGCTTGAGCGTGAAGATTGGTACGGTTCCAAGTTAGGGCAAGATTCGCCTTGTCGAGAGACGCCGAAGTGCTTCCATCACGGGCGATCTCGTTCTAAGAGTACGCCCGTCAAGCCGATGTAGGGGTCTCTTGCGGGGCGGGCCAGCCCCATCGCGAGCCGCAAGCACAGGACCCTCGGACTGATCCTGGGGCACACACGCGGGTCGTCATGTCTTGTCTGGTGATGAAGTTCGGCGGCACGTCGGTGGCCAACGTCGAGCGTATTCGTAATGTCGCCCGCCACGTCAAGCGCGAGATCGACGCCGGCAACAGCGTGGCGGTGGTCGTATCGGCCATGGCCGGGGTCACCAACCAGCTGGTCGCCTGGGTGCGGGAGGCCTCGCCCCTGCACGACGCGCGCGAGTACGACGCCATCGTCGCCACCGGCGAGCAGGTGACGGCAGGGCTGCTCGCCATCGTGCTGCAGAGCATGGGCATCACGGCGCGCTCCTGGCAGGGCTGGCAGATCCCGATCCTCACCGACAACGCGCACGGGGTGGCGCGCATCAGGGACGTGCCCGGCGACAAGATCCGCGCCCGCCTGGAGGGCGGCGAGGTGGCGGTGATCACCGGCTTCCAGGGCATCGAGCCCGAGCGCAACCGCGTGTCCACGCTCGGTCGCGGCGGCTCCGACACCAGCGCGGTCGCGGTCGCCGTCGCCGTCAAGGCCGACCTGTGCGACATCTACACCGACGTCGATGGCGTCTACACCACCGATCCGCGCATCGTGCCGCGGGCCCGGCGACTGCCCAAGGTCTCCTACGAGGAGATGCTGGAGATGGCGTCGCTGGGCTCCAAGGTGCTGCAGACGCGCTCGGTCGAGCTCGCCATGGTACACAGGATGCGCGTGCGCGTGCTGTCGAGCTTCGCCGCGCCCGATACCATCGAGCCGGCGCGGCCGGAGACGTGGGACAAGATCGGCACCATCATCTGCAGCGAGGATGAGATCGTGGAGCAGCGGGTCGTCAGCGGCATCGCCTACGCCAAGGACGAGGCGAGGGTATCCCTCATCCGGGTCGAGGACAGGCCCGGCGTGGCGGCCGGCATTTTCGGTCCCCTGGCGGATGCCAACATCAACGTCGACATGATCGTGCAGAACACGTCCTCCGACGGCAAGCACACCGACATGACGTTCACCGTGCAGGAGTCCGACCTGGCGCGCGCGCTCGAGGTCCTCAAAGGCGCCAAGAAGGATATCGGCTACTTCGATGTGAAAAGCTCCTCCGACGTGGCCAAGGTCTCCGTCATCGGGGTCGGCATGCGCAGCCACGCGGGTGTCGCGGCACAGATGTTCAAGGCGTTGGCCGAAAGAGGAATAAACATCCTCGCCATCACGACATCGGAGATCAAGATCAGCGTGCTCATCGATGCCGCCTATGCCGAGCTGGCGGTGCGAACGCTGCATGCCCTGTACGGGCTGGGCAAAGACTGATTTAAGAAGCGAATTCACGAGTGCCCGCGGGGGCGGGCGGAATTGGCCGGCAGGCTCGGCGGTGCGGATGCGAGGGGGCTCCGCACCGGCGCCGCACGAAGGGCGGTGCGACGGCAACGCGAACGGGCAGGCAAGGGTAGCGGCGGGCGGTGATGAACAGGGCCGGCGACAATCCGAGGATCACGCCCTCTGAGCCCGCGCTGCGCATCATCCTGCGGCGGCTGCGGGAGATCATGGCCGAGCCGTCGGACGGCCAGTCCCGTCTCGACCGGATCGTGCGCCAGATCGCGGGCCTGATGGTCGCCGAGGTGTGCTCCATCTACCTCAAGCGCCAGGACGGCTCGCTCGAGCTGTTCGCCACCGAGGGCCTCAACCCGGGCGCCGTGCACAACACCTTCATGAAGCGCGGCGAGGGGCTGGTCGGGCGCTGCGCCGAGCTGGCCGTCCCCATCAACGAGCCGGACGCCCAGAACCACCCGTCCTTCTCCTATCGGCCGGAGACTGGCGAGGAGGTCTACCACTCGTTCCTGGCCGTGCCGATCCTGCGCGGCGGCGACGTGCTCGGCGTGCTCACGGTGCAGAACCAGCGGCACAAGGAGTATTCCGACGAGGACGTGGAGGTGCTGCAGACCACCGCGATGGTGCTGGCCGAGCATCTCGTCTCCGGTGCCGTCGCCGGCGCCAATACGGGTGCGGAGTTCAGCCGGGCGGTCGGCCACGTGGTGCGCGGCCAGCCGCTCTCCGAGGGCCTGGCGCTCGGCCACGTTGTGCTGCACGAGGCACGCGTGGTCGTCACCGAGCTGGAGTCCAAGAATCCGGAGGAGGAGAACCGCCGCCTCGAGGCCGCCGTCGAGGAATTGAAGTCCTCCATCGACGAGATGCTCGAGCAGGGCGAGCTTGCCCCCACCGGCGAGCACCGCGACGTGCTCGAGGCCTATCGCATGTTCGCGCACGATCGCGGCTGGCTGCGGCGCATGAAGGATGCGATCAAGCGGGGCATGACCGCCGAGGCCGCGGTCGAGCGGGCGCAGAACGATACGCGTGCCCGCATGCTGCGCCAGTCGGACTCCTATTGGCGCGAACGGCTGCGCGACCTCGACGAGCTGTCGGACCGGCTGCTGCGCATCCTGTCGGGGCGGCCCGGGGCGCATGCCACCGCCGCCAACCTGCTGCACGACACGGTGCTGGTGGCCCGCACCATGGGAGCGGCCGACCTCCTCGACTACGACCGCAAGCGGCTGCGCGGCCTGGTGCTGGAGGATTCGGGCGGCCAGAGCCACGTCGCCATCGTCGCCAAGGCGCTCGGCATCGCCGCCGTCGGCAATGCGCGCGGCGTCATGGAGCGCGTCGATCAGGGCAATCCCATCATCGTCGACGCCGAGAGCGGCGAGGTGCACATCCGCCCCACGAGCGAGGTGATCGCCGCCTATGGCGACAAGGCCCGCTTCCGCGCCCGGCGGCATCGCAAGTATCGCGCCTTGCGCGATCGCCCTGCCCTGACCAAGGACGGCCAGCGCATCGAGCTGCATATCAATGCCGGGCTGCTGATGGACGTGCCGCATCTGGGCGAGTCCGGCGCCGACGGCATCGGCCTGTTCCGCACCGAGCTGCAGTTCATGATATCGGCGACGCTGCCGCGCCTCGAGCGCCAGATCCAGATGTACCGCGCCGTGGTGGCGGAGGCCGGCAAGAAGCCGGTGGTCTTCCGCACGCTCGATGTCGGCGGCGACAAGGTGCTGCCTTACCTGCGCCAGCCGCAGGAGGAGAACCCCGCGCTCGGCTGGCGCGCAATCCGCCTCGGGCTCGATCGGCCCGGCCTGCTGCGTACCCAGGTGCGCGCGCTGCTCAGGGCGACTTCCGGCCTGGAGCTGCGGCTACTGCTGCCCATGGTGACGGCCGTCGGCGAGGTCGACATGGCGCGCGCGCTGATCGATCGCGAGCTCGACCTGCTGCGGCGTCGGGGAACGTCGGCGCCGACCAAGGTGCTGCTCGGCGTCATGATCGAGGTGCCGTCGCTGCTCTACGAGCTCGACGCCCTGCTGCCGCGCGTCGACTTCATCTCGGTCGGCAGCAACGATCTGCTGCAGTACTTCTTCGCCGCCGACCGCAACAACACCCGCGTCGCCGCGCGCTACGACGCCCTGTCGGCTGCCCCGCTGCGGGCTCTCGCCGGCATCGTCGATGCCGCGGGCCAGCACGGCCGCCCGCTCAGCCTGTGCGGGGAGATGGCGAGCCGGCCGCTCGAGGCCATGGCCCTGATCGGCCTTGGATACCGGTCGATTTCCATGGCCCCGGCCTCCGTGGGCCCGGTCAAGTCGATGATCCTGAGCCTGGACGCGGGCGAGCTGCAGCGCTGGCTGCGGGCCACGCTTGCCACCGCCGAGGGCAACGTGCGCCCCCAGCTCAAGCGCTACGCCGAGGACCACGGCGTCGAGATCTGACGCCCCGGCGCCTCGTCTTGCGGCGTATTTTTTATGGATTTAGTCGAGGCTCTCAAGTTGCTTTGCGACCGCCTTGCTCCGTTCGGCTGGCGGGATCTCCTCAGGCAAGTCACGCACGATTCGCTCGATATAGAGCTGCCGACCCCAGCCAAGCTGAAGGCTGCGGTGGCAAGGCGGTGGCAAAGCAATTCGGAGACAGGACTCGTGTGGCGGGTTGCAATTGTTATCGTTGGCGGGAAGCCATGTCGGTGTCGGCCACCAGTCTGCGGACCATCGGAATCAGCTCGGCGCCGTATTGCTCCGCGTCATCGAGCGGCTCGTAGCCGCGAATGAGCAGACTGCCGGCGCCCAGCTCGTAGTAGGCCAGCAGCGCCTTCGCGACCGTATCGGGCGCGCCGACAAGCGCGGTCGAGTTGCCGCGTGCGCCCGTCGCCTCGGCGAGCTTCATCCACAAGCAGGTGTCGTGCATCTCCGATGCCGCAGCGGCCGACAGCAGGCGCTGCGACCCGAGGTTCTCCGGCTTCGGAGGGGGCACGCCGCGACGCTGTGCTTTGACGCGGTCGAGGATCGCGCGTGCCCGGTCCCAGGCCTTGTCGTCGGTCTCGGCCAGGATCGGGCGGGTCGACAGGCTGAAGCGCGGCGGAGATTTGCCGGCCGCAATCGCCGCCTGCCGGACTTGTTCCATGAATTCTGCAGTTTGGCGCAGCGGCTCTCCCCACAGCATGTAATGGTCGACATGCGGTGCGAGCGCACGGATCGCATCGCTGGATCCGCCGCCCCCGTAGACCGGAATGTGCGGGCTCTGCTTGCAGCGAATCTCGGAGTAGGCGCCGGTGACGCGGTAGAACTCGCCGGCGTGGTCGAAAGGTTCCGTCGACGTCCACATGCGCCGCAATAGCTCGATGTACTCGCTGACCCGGCGATAGCGGCCGGCATGATCGGTGAAATCGCCGTCCTTGGCCTGGTCCGCGTCGCTGCCGCCGGCGATGACATGAACGGCGAGGCGTCCCCCGCTCAGCTGGTCGAGCGTTGCGAGCTTGCGCGCGGCCAGCGTCGGCGCCACGAAGCCCGGTCGATGCGCCAGCAGGAAGCCCAGCCGCGTCGTGGTGGCCGCGGCATGGGCGCCAACGAGGAAGCCATCCGGCGCATCGGAGAAGTAGCCGATCAGGACGCGGTCGAAATCGGCGCGTTCGTGCACGCGGGCTGTGGCCGCTATCACGTCGGCATCGAACGGCGGTCCGCTTGGCGCCATCACCTCGGACGATACGCGCGGCGCGATCCAGCCAATCATCTCGACGGGCATAGCGGGCTCCAGCTCGTGTGCGAGCAGGCGTGATGCTAGCCGAGGGCGACTGCGATGCCTACAGGGGCGACCTCCGCGAGCTTCTGGGGCCGGCGCAGACGCGTGCGCTGACCGGCCCGACGGTGTAACCTTTCGGGGCGCCGGATATCGATAACGACATTGGGAGTTGAGACATGGCCGACCTCGAGGCCCACCGAGCGGCTCTGCGAGACCTGAACCGCAACTACATCCGGTCGGTCGATGAGGCCGATGTCGCCTGGTTCGACGCCAACCTCGCGGCCGATTTCTTCAATACCAACCCCGACGGCACATTCATCGACCGCAAGGCTTTCCTGGCGCAGATCGGTCGTGGCTCATCGGTCAAGAACATCCGCGAGCATGACGTCGTGATCCGCATCCTCGGCGACTTTGCCATCATCCACGCGCGCACCAGCTACCAGAAGCCGGACGGCAGCCAGGGTGGCGGCCGCTACACGGACGATTGGCACTTCCGCGACGGCCGCTGGCAGTGCGTCTCCGCGCACGTGTCGCGTCTCTGAGCTCGTCCTGCGCTGTAACACGCATCAGACATTCGCGGCTGAGGCTTGCCCCGCCGCGGCGCAGCACCTAACGTCCCCTCCGCCCGATACTTACTCAGGAGCACCCTGATGCCCCGGCTACGCTTTGGCGCATTTCTCGCCCCTCATCATCCCATTGGCGAGCATCCGATGCTGCAGTTCCGCCGCGACCTCGACCTCGTGGAGCACCTCGACCGGCTCGGCTACGACGAGTTCTGGTGCGGCGAGCACCACTCCAGCGGTTGGGAGATGATCGCCTCGCCGGAGATGTTCCTGGCGGCTGCCGGCGAGCGCTCCAAGCGCATCCGGCTCGGCACGGGCGTGATCTCGCTGCCCTACCACCACCCCTACAACGTCGCCCAGCGCATGGTGCAGCTCGACTACATGACCGGCGGCCGCGCCATCTTCGGCTCGGGTCCCGGCGCACTGGCGTCGGATGCCCACACCCTCGGCATCGACCCGATGGTGCAGCGCGACCGCCAGGACGAGGCCATCAGCATCATCCGGCGCCTGTTCAAGGGCGAGCGCGTGACGGCCAAGAGCGAGTGGTTCACCCTTCAGGATGCGGCCCTGCAGCTGTTGCCGCTGCAGGAGGACATGCCGTTCGTGGTG
Source organism: uncultured Alphaproteobacteria bacterium (assembly GCA_963774165.1). Classification (GTDB taxonomy): domain Bacteria; phylum Pseudomonadota; class Alphaproteobacteria; order Rhizobiales; family Hyphomicrobiaceae; genus AWTP1-13. The sequence continues at coordinate 132,008 of CAVZEC010000001.1, forward strand.
GCCTCGCAGATCAGCCCGTCCGGCATGACGCTCGCCGGCAAGCACGGCATCGGCATCATCTCGATCGGCTCGATGTCGGACGAGGGGCTGCAATCGTTGCCGCAGCAGTGGGCCTTCGCGGAGGAGTCGGCGGCCAAGCACGGACAAGTCGCGGACCGCGGGCAATGGCGCGTGCTGCTGAGCTGGCACATCGCCGAGACGCGCGAGAAGGCACGGGCCGAGGCCCGCGACGGGCTGATGCGCCACCACAATGAATACGTCTACGGTACCTTGCAGCGGCCGGGATTGAAGCCGTTCACGTCGCCGGACGAGGCGGTCGACAAGATGGCCTTCGTGGATGGCGCGGCCGCCACCATCGGCACGCCCGACGACCTGGTCGCCAAGATCAAGTCGGTGCTGGAGGTGAGCGGCGGCTTCGGCACCGTCGTCGGCTTCGTGCACGACTGGGCCAATCCCGAGAACACCTTCCGCAGCTGGGACATGGTTGCGCGCTATGTCGTGCCGCAGATCAACGGCCATCTCGCGGCGCTGCGCAAGTCGCAGCAATTCGTGATCGAGAACCGCGGCGTGTTCGAGCGCAGCCGCGAGGCCGTGATGGCCAAGATCATGGCGAACAAGAACGCGGCCGCCGCGCTCGCCGTCACCAAGTCTCCGCATTTCGCCGCGGCTGGCGGCAATATGCCCGATCTTCAGAAGCGGCGGATGGTCGACGATGTCCGCGGCGGATCTCCTGGCAAGAAGAGCTGACCCGACCTGCACGGCGAGTCCGGCGGCCGGGAGAGACGGCCAAGCGCGTCGCGACGGGACGGTAGGCTCGCCACTTCCCGGGATGAGGTTCTGTCGGCTCCGCCCCAATCCGGGAGCGGGATCAAAACCGATGCATGATGGGCAAGGGCGTCGCGTCACATGCGGCGCTGGCCGGTCGATGCGTCGAACAGGTGGCAATTCTCCGGGGCGAAGCGGAACTTGAGCGGCGAGCCGGGCGCCAGATCGGTGTCGGGTGTCACCTTGGCGACCAGGGAAGCACCCTCCGCGGCGTCGAAATGCACAAGCGTCGCGTCGCCGAGCGGCTCCAGCAGCCGTGCGGTGCCGGGGATCGAAGCCGTGCCGTCGATGACGACGTGCTCGGAGCGGACGCCGAGGGAGACCGTGTTGCCATTGAGGCTGGTGGAGAGTGACGCCGGCAACGCCTGGTCGATGCCGCCGCCTCGAAACCGGGGGCCGGCAGGGCCGCCCTCGACCACGCCCTCCAGGAAATTCATGGTCGGCATGCCGAAGAAGCCGGCTACGAAGCGCGTTGCCGGGCGATTGTAGATCTCGAGCGGCGTGCCGAGCTGCTCTATTCTGCCCTTGCTCATGACGACGATGCGGTCGGCCATCGTCATCGCTTCCGCCTGGTCGTGCGTGACGTAGATGAAGGTCGCGCCCAGCCGCCCGTGCAGCCGCTTGAGCTCGGTGCGCATATCGACACGCAGCTTGGCGTCGAGGCTCGACAGCGGCTCGTCCATCAGGAACACGGCCGGATTGGTGACGATGGTGCGCGCGAGCGCGACGCGCTGGCTCTCGCCGCCGGAGCATTGCCGCGGCAGCTTGGCGAGCAGCGGCTTGATGTGCATGGCCTCGGCTGCCGCCGTCACCCGCTCGGCGATCTCGGCGGCCGGCAGCTTTCGCACGCGCAGGCCAAAGGCGATGTTCTCGAACACGGTCATGTGCGGGAAGAGGGCGAGATCCTGGAACACCATGCCGAGCCCGCGCTCGCCCGGCTCCAGGTCGTTGACCACGGTGTCGCCGATGAAGATCTTGCCGCTGGTCGGCGTCTCCAGCCCCGAGATCATGTTGAGCGTCGTCGTCTTGCCGCAGCCGGACGGGCCGACCATGATCAGGAACTCGCCGTCGCGGATGTCGAGGCTGATCCCGCTGACGGCGGTGTAGGTGCCGAACGTCTTCACCAGGTTCTGGAGTGCGATGCCTGCCACGTTCTCTCCCCAGGGGCGCCGGAGGCGGCGCAGCGTCTTGCTTCCTCGAAGCCTACTTGCGGATCGTGCCGAAGCTGAACCCTTTGACGAGGTGCTTCTGGATGAGAAGGCCCAGGACCACGACGGGAATCGTGACCACCGTGCCGATGGCCGCTTGCGGCCCGTAGAGGCGCCCTTCGGCCGCGCTCTGGAACTTGTTGAGCAGGACCGTCAGCGTCGTGACCTCCGGATGAGTAAGGGTCAGCGCCAGGAGGAACTCGGCCCAGTTCAGGATGAAGACGAACAGGAATGTCACCACCATGCCCGACGCGACGAGCGGCAGGACCACGCGCCGGATGACCTGGATGCGGCCCGCTCCCATCAGGCGTGCGGCGTGCTCGAGCGTATAGGGCACCTCGTCGATGAAGGTCAGCATCATCCAGATCACGAACGGCAGGGTCGTCACCGCGTAGATGAGGACGAGCCCCACGTAGGTGTCGAACAGGCTGACGCGGATGCCGAACAGGACGGTCGTGACGTAGGGGATTATGATGGCGTAGTAGATCAGGATCGAGATCGCGACCACGATCGGCGGGATCATGCGGATCATCAGGATGGTGTGCCGGAAATACTTGCCGCCGACATTGAAACGCGAGATCGCGTAGGCGAGGAAGGTGCCGAGCAGCAGGGCGAGCAGCGAGGCGGTCGTGCACACCAGCACGGCGTCGCCGAGGCCCTTCCAGATGGTGAAAGCCTGCTCGGTCGCCTGGCGGCTCAGCGTCGGGTCGAGGGCACCGAAGGCGAAGATCTGCGCATAGTTGTGCAGCGTCGGAGTATGCGGCAGCCAGTGCGGCGGCCAGGCCACCCACTCGCCGGCGTCCTTGAACGACGTCGAGATCATCCAGAAGATCGGGAAGGCGATGAAGGCCGTCCAGGCGAGCAGGATCGCGTGTGTCGCGATCCTTTTCACGCGCTCGCGCCGCAGTTTGCGCCTACGCGCCGCCTCGGCGGCCGCTGCCGTGCCGGCGTTCATGGCGCTCTCCCCTCGACCGCGCGGCGCTGGCTGATCAGCATGTAGACGCCGAAGAAGATCAGGAACGAGAAGATGATCAGCAGCAGGATCGAGGCCGCGGCGCCGAAGCTGAACTTGTTGAACACCCACACCTGCTCCCACAGGAAGAAGGCGACGGTCTGGGTCGAGGTGCCGGGGCCGCCGAACGTGAGCATCGCCACCGGATCGAACAGCTTCAGCGCCTCCATCGAGCGGATGATAACGGCGATGACGATGGCGGGCTTGAGCAGCGGCAGCTCGACCCACCAGAACGTCTGCCAGGGCGAAGCGCCCATCACGCGCGCCGCGTTGACCAGCTGTCGCGGCAGCGCGGCGAAACCGGACAGGAAGATCAGGAACGTCAGCGACGTCCACTGCCAGACGTCGGCGAGGATGATCCCCCACTGGGCGGCAACCGGATGCGACAGCCAGCGGATGCGCGGGTCGATGCCGAAGCGCTCGAGGAAGGGGCTCAGGATCTGGTTGAGCGGCCCGCTGTCGATGTAGATCATCGAGAAATTGTAGCCGACGACGATCGGGACGATCATCATCGGCACCAGGAAGATGGTCGTGTAGAGCTTACGCGAGCGCGTGCAGCGCGACACCAGCATCGCCAGAACGAAGCCGAGGAACAGCTCGAGGGCGACGGCGACGCCGGCGAAATAGAATGTGCGGCCGAGCGCCAGCCAGAACTGGTCGTTGCCGAGCACCGACTCGTAGTTCTCGAGGCCGGAGAAGCGCGCCGTCTCGAACGGGCGGTTGGCGCGCCACTTGAGCAGGCTGATCCAGATCGTCAGGGCGAAGGGGACCAGCACGATCAGGACGAACAGCGTCTCGACCAGCACGAACGGGATGAGGCGGAACACGCGCTCGGAGGCGAGCCAGCGGGTGAAGCGGCTCACAGCTCCGCTGCGGGCCACCCCGAGTGCGGGTATCGCGACGCTGGTGCTAGCCTCGGCCATCGCCCGCTGTCATCCCGGGCCTTGTGCCCGGGATCCATCTCTCGGCTTGCTCGGCTGTCTGGGGAGCGCTGGATCCCCGCGACAAGCGCCGGGATGACACGTTGGCGTCTGATCTTCCCGTTCAGTCAAGATCCAACAACCCCTGCTTCCGGCGAAACAAGCCTGCTTCAGAACTTGTCGAGGTAGATGCCGCTCTCGACGCCCTTGCGCCAGATCTGGACCTGGTGGTCGCGGCCGATCTCGTTGGTGATCTTGTTCCAGCCGGTCTCGATGCGCTTGGCCGCCTCCTCCGCCGTGATGTTCTTGTTCATCACGTCGGCGAGATTGTTGTCGAGGATCTTGAAGTACTCGTAGTTGCCCTCGATCAGCAGCAGCGAGGCCGCGTAATTGGCGTTCTCGATGGTGGTCTTGACCATGCCCTCGCCGAAGCGGTCGAGAATGCCCTTGTGCTTGAGGTTCGACAGGCGGAACGGATCCCAGAAGCCCTTCGGGTGGGCGACGGCATCATCGCCGATGCTCGGGCTCGTGAACCACTGGATGAAGTGATAGGCGAGCTCCGGGTTCTTGGCGTACGCGCTCACCATGTAGCCGGTGCCGGCGGCTTGCGGCGAGCGGCGCACGAGCTTGCCGTCGACCATGTGGCCCGGGATCACGCAAGCGAGCTGCTTGCCCTTTACGACGCTGTTGGGGTTGCTCTCGCCGAAACCGTAGATGGAGGGAAAGGACACGGCGGAGTAGGCGAGCCCGCTGCCCCAGTAGGGATAGATCTGCGGCGTGCCCCAGCCCTGGATGTCCTTGGGCATGTAGTCGACGGCCGCGGCAAAGTCCTTGATGGCCTGGATGCCGTCCGGCGTCGTGATGCGCGGCTTCATGTCCTTGTCGAACAGAAGCCCCTTCATGTAGATCGGGAAGTGCCGGTAGGAGAAGTTGACCGAGCGGTAGCCGAGGCCGCCCGACAGGCCTTTGTCGAACTTGATGCCCCAGCGCGTGTCTCCCTCCTTGGTCTGGAAGAACGCGGCCTGCTGCACCCATTCGGCAACCGTGTCGGGGCACCCGAGATCCTTGCCGTGCTTGGCCTTGTATTCGGCGTTGGCCTCCTTGTTCTCGACCAGATCCTTGCGCAGCACCATCAGCAGATGGTCGCCGTCGTTGACCATCACGTAGAGCTTGCCGTCGTAGTACTGTTGGAACTTGAGGCCGTCGGCGACGCCTGAGAAATCCGGTTGGTATTTCTTGGCGTAGTCGTCGAGCGGGATGATCACCTTGGCGCCGGCGGCGTCCGGCATCGTGTAGGGGAAGTCGTTGAAGATGTCGTAGACGCCCGTCTTCGACACCGCTTCCTGCATGATCTTGGCGGGGATATCGGTGTAGCCGAGCGGTACGATCTCGAACTTCACCCCGGTCAGCTCTTCCCATTTCTTGGCGAAATCCGGGAACGAGTTGTTATAGAGCGAGCTCAGCAGGATCGTGAGCTTCGGGTCCTTGAGGCCCTTGGCCTTGACGTACTCCTTGGCCGCCGCCACCGCCCGCTCGGCGACCGGGTCCTGCGCGCCGGCAGGCGATACCATCCAGAGCAATAGGCACAATACGGATGAAAGGAGCGGTCTCATGACGGCGTCCTCCTTGTAAGCGCGCTTCCAGTCCCGAGGCGGCGCGAGGTCTCGCGCCTTTTTCTCTTTTGTATTTACCGCAAGAGCAGCATGGATCGTCCGGAGGGTCAAGGCAGTGTAGTTTGGCAGCCGGAGTTGCAGTGTCTGCACGGTCAGTGTCTGGGCGGTCGGCTGGCCTGCGCCAAATCGATCCGGAAACGCCCATCGTTTGCGCAGCCCTGCCGCCTCGCGTTGCAGCCCTTGCATGCCCGCGTCCTCATTGTTGTCGCTGCCCGGCATCGCCGCCGCTATGATCGGCCACCGATCAGGGACCGGTGTTCTCGGGGCTCACGCGCGCACGGAACGGTCGCCGGCAAAGAGAAGGGGAAGGTCAAATGTCGAGAAGCTTGTCGCTGGCTCTTGTCGTCGCCGGCTCGACGCTGGTTTCGCTTGCCGCGCAGGCGCAGGAGACGATCCGCGTCGGCTGGACCATCCCGGCGGAGGAAGCCAAGTACTGGATCATGCGGCGGCCCGACCAGTTCACCAACCTGGGCAAGACCTACAAGATCGAGTTCACGCAGTTCCAGGGCACGGCGCCGATGGTGCAGGCCATGGTTGCCGGCGCGCTCGACTGCTCGACCCAAGCCCCGCTGTCGCTCGCCAACGGGGCCCTGCAGGGCAATCTGCAGGCCTATATCATCGCCCAGCACGTGGGCGAGCGTCCCGGCAGCTTCTCGGTCTACTGGGCAGTGAAGGACGACTCGCCGATCAAGACTGTGGCCGACATGAAGGGCAAGAGCGTCGGTACCAACGTGTTCGGCTCCGGCATCCTGGGCCCCATGTTCCTGCTGCTCAAGAAGAACGGCCTCGACCCGCAGAACGATATCAAGCTGGTCGAGACCGGCTTTCCCGGCTCCGAGGACGCGATCCGCACGGGCCGCGTAGACGTCGGAGTGCTGAACCAGCCGTTCGCGGCGCGCGCCGAGGCCAAGGGTGGCCTGCGCAAGCTGTTCTCGCTCGCCGATCAGCAGCCCAACATCGTGCACATCCTGGAGGTGTGCCGGAAGGAGTTCGTCGACAAGAACCCCGAGCTGGTGAAGAGCTACGTGCGCGATCTCACGGCCGGCATGAAGAAGGCGCTGGCCGATCGGGCCGAGACGCTGAAGGTTGTCAACGAGGTGATCAAGGCGCCGGTGGAGGTGCTCGACACCTACCTGCTGAAGCCCAACGACTTCGCGCGCGAGCCCGGCGCGGCTCCCAACTTCACCGGCATCCAGGCCATGTTCGACATCTATGCCGAGACAGGCATGATCAAACAGAAGCTCGACGTGTCGCAATTCAAGCACCCAAGCATCGTCGCCCCCATCGAATGAGCAGCTATTCTCCCTCTCCCCGTTCTTACGGGGAGAGGGTCGGGGTGAGGGGCGGCCACAAATGCCGGAGCAAGCGGCTGCCCCTCACCCTAACCCTCTCCCCATGCCGGAAGAAGCATGGGGAGAGGGAATCGCCGTGTCCATGATCGCCATCGAGGGTCTGAGCAAGTCGTTTGCGACAGCGCGTAACGCTTCGGATCACTTGGCGTTGTCCGACATCTCCCTGCAGGTGGCGCAGGGCGAGTTCGTCTCGATCCTGGGGCCGTCGGGGTGCGGGAAGTCTACCCTGCTCTACATCGTCGGCGGCTTCGTGCAGCCGAGCGCGGGAACGGTGACGGTTGAGGGCAAGCCTGTGACCGGGCCTGGACCGGACCGCGGGCCGGTATTCCAGGAGTTCGCGCTGTTCCCCTGGAAGACGGTGCTCGGCAACGTGATGTTCGGGCTCCTCGAGCAGGGCGTCGCCAAGCGGGAGGCGGAGGCAAAAGCCCGCGCGCTGATCTCGCTCGTGCATCTCGCGGGCTACGAGGGATTCTATCCCAAGGAGCTGTCGGGCGGCATGAAGCAGCGCGTCGCCATCGCCCGCACGCTGGCGTACGGCCCGAGCATCCTGCTGATGGACGAGCCGTTCGGCGCGCTGGATGCGCACACGCGCACGGGGCTGCAGCGCGAGCTGCTCGAGATCTGGGAGCGCGACCGCAAGACGGTGCTGTTCGTCACGCACAGCGTCGAGGAGGCGGTGTTCCTGTCCGACCGCGTAGTGGTGCTGACGCGCTCGCCCGGCCGCATCAAGGCCATCATCGATATCGACCTCTCCCGCCCACGCCGGCGCGCCGATCTGCTGGTCGACCGCCGCTACCAGACCTTCGTGGTGGACATCGAGCGCCTCATGGATACCCCGGAGCAGCAGCCATGAGGCACTGTCATCCCCGCGCAGGCGGGGATCCACGCATCTTTCCGCGGGCAATCAGTCACGTGTCGTGCATTCCCGCGCGCGCGGGAATGACGTTGTCATGAGCCTGCGCCTCGCCGCCGTGCCTGGCCTGCCGCCACTGCTGGCCTGCCTCGGCTTGCTGGTGCTGTGGGAGGTGGCCGCGCGAACCTTCGACATCTCCGGCCTGCCGCCGGCGCACGAGGCGCTGCGCGCGCTGCCGGCGATCCTGGGCGATCCCGAGGCGCTGCTCAACATCGCGCATTCGATCCGCCGCATGGCCGTGGGCTTCGCGCTCGCGCTGGCCTTTGCGATCCCGATTGGCCTGACGATGGGGCGCAGCCGGCTGGTGGCCGCCTTCTTCAATCCCCTGCTGATGACGATCTACCCGGTGCCGAAGGCTGCCCTCATGCCGATCATCATGCTGTGGCTGGGGATCGGCGATGCGTCCAAGACGCTGGTGATCTTCCTCGGCGTCAGCCTGCCGGTCATCTACCACAGCTATCAAGGCGCCCGCGCGGTCGAGGAGAAGATGCTGTGGTCGGCGGCGGCCATGGGGATGCCGGCGTGGCGGCGGCTGACGCACGTCGTGCTGCCGGCGTCGCTGCCCGAGATCTTCGTCGGGCTGCGCACGGGCCTCGTGCTGGCGCTGATCACCATGGTGACGAGCGAGATGATCGCGCGCCAGGCGGGCGTCGGCAACATCCTGTTCAACTCGCTCGACATGGCCCTCTACGACGCGGTCTACGCCACCATCATCATCATCGGCGTGCTTGGCTTCGTGCTCGACGTCGGCGTGGAGCGGCTGCAGGTCCCGGCTCATCGGTTGGGCCGCGCCTGTGCATCAGATCGCAGTCGGCACGGCATGACGGTGCGGCGCACCTCCGAGATCCTGATCGGTGCACTGCCGATCGCGCTGATCCTGGGGCTATGGCATGGCCTGGCGGCATCCGGCGTGGCACCGCCGTCGCTGCTGCCCGCCCCGCGCGCGGTGTTCGCGCGCCTCGCCGAGCAGCTGGGTAATCCCGCGTTTCTGGGTCATACGGCAACCACGCTGTTGCGCCTGTTCGTCGGCTTCGGCATCGCCCTCCTGGTTGGCGTGACGGCCGGCGTAGCGGCAACCGGAAGCCGGACTTTCGGGGCGCTGCTGCAGCCGGTCGTGCGCGTGCTGGCGCCCGTGCCGAAGATCGCGCTCTATCCGGCCTTCATCCTCATCCTGGGCTTCGAGCATGCCTCCAAGATCGCGCTGGTGGCGGCCGATGCCGTGTTCCCGATCCTGCTCGCAACCTATCAGGGCACGAGCGCGGTCGAGCCCAAGCTGGTGTGGTCGGCGCTGGCGGCGGGGACGCCGCGGAGAAAGGCGCTGTTCACCGTCGTGCTGCCGGCGGCGCTGCCCTCGGTTCTGACGGGCTGCCGCATCGGCCTCGTCATCTCCTGCATCGTCGTCTTCCTGGCCGAGATGATCACCTCCACCAACGGCCTCGGGCATCTGCTCATCTACGCCGCGCGCAGCTTCGAGACCGTCGACATGTTCGTGCCGCTGATCACCATCTCCCTGCTCGGGCTGGCCCTGAACGCCGCCTTCAACGCCCTGCAGCGCCGGCTGCTGATCGGCTTTCCGGACGAAGGATGATCTACTTCCTCTCCCCGCTGAAGAGCGGGGAGAGGAGGCAGCGCGGCACGAGCCGTCGCGGACTTCAATCCGGCAAGCACGGGTGGGCGGGTGAGGCCGAGGAAGCCCAGCATGTCGACGAGGGCCTTCAGGCGCTGGCTGCGGTAGGTCTCGATGTCGAGATTCCGGTAGTCGAGGAACCCCTTGCCGGCCTTCAGGCCGATGTTGCCCTCGCGCATGTTGCGCTCGATGATCGGCGGCGCGGCGTAGCGCGGGTCGCCCAGCGCCTCGGTCAGGTAGCGGCTGGCGTAGTAGAGGATGTCGCCGCCGCCGTAGTCGATGAACTCGAGCATGCCGAGGACGGCGTAACGGAAGCCGAAGCCGTACTTGATGGCCTTGTCGATGTCCTCAGGCGAGGCGACACCTTCCTCGACCATGCGCGCCGCCTCGTTCATGGCGAGCGCCTGGATGCGCGGCACGATGAAGCCCGGCCGCGCCGCGCACACCACCGGCACCTTGCCGATGCCCTCCAGCATCGCCTTGAGCCGCGCGGTGACGGCGGGGTCCGTGCGCGCGCCCGGCGACAGCTCCACCAGCGGTATGAGATATGCGGGGTTGAGCCAGTGGGCGTTGAGGAAGCGCTCGGGCTTCTCGACGGCGCCCGAGAGGTCATCGACCATGATGGTCGACGTGGTCGAGGCGATGATGGCGCCGGGCCCGGCAAGGGCGGAGGCGCGCGCGAGAACCTCGCGCTTGAGATCGAGCACCTCCGGCACGCCCTCGAAGATCACCTCCGCCTCGGCCAAGGCGCGACCCGCATGGGCCTCACCGACCATCGTCACCCGCGAGGCGATCCCGTCGACGGCAGCGGGCGCGAACTGACCGAAGGAGGCGAGCGTGCCGAGCGTGCTGCGCACCTCGGCCATGGCGTCGGCGGCCACGCGCGCAAAATCAGTGTCGCTGCGCGGCTTGAGATCGACGATCGCGACGCGATGGCCGGCGTAGGCGAATACCACGGCGAGGCCGCGCGCCATGCGGCCCGCGCCGAGGCAGGCGATCGTCGGGCGCTCGCTCACTGGAAGCCGTCCTGCAGCAGGCGTTGAAGTCCCGCCTGGTCGAGATGGCCCAGGCCGAGGCTCGACAGCGTTCGGCCGGTCGTCGCGAAGTCCTCGCCGCAGATCGCCGAACCGATCGCGAGCAGAGCGCCGGCAAGCGGCGTCGCGACGCCGGCTAGCTCTCCGACCGAGGCGAGGAAGGAGAGGCCGATGCACACATCCTCCCGCATGTAGCGGTGCCGGGTGAGCACGATCTTCTCGCGCCAGTCGCCGGAGTCCGTGAGCTTGTCATGCGAGCCGCGACCGTACATCCATTCCTCCCCCTCGCGCGCGTAGTGGTTGGCGAGAGGGAAATGCGGCGGCCCGTAGCCCAGCGCCTTCCGGATGGCGATGCGCTCGGCGTCGAGCGCATCGGTGACGCGGCGCACTGCGGCCTGCGTGCCCTCCTTGTGGATGTCCCAGCGCTCGAAATGCTCGAGCGGTGCGGCGTTCATGACGATCAGCGGCGGATGGATGATCGGACCTGCGTTCATCAGGGCGCCCGAGAGCGCGTCGCCGCACGGCTCGATCACGCCGGGAAAGGCTCCGCCGATCACCGCGAGTGCATGGTCGGCGAGGCGCGCGGGCAAGACCCCGGTCGGCAGCCGCTTGGCGCGGATGGTGATGGCCGCCTCGAAGGGCCCGTGCTTGCGCGTGAGCCAAGGCAGCGTCCCGGTCTCGGCGAAGGCGACGTCGGCGCGGTTGCCGGCATCGCGCGCAGCCAGCGCGAATACCATCGAGCCGAACGTGCCGGGCGGGAGGAAAACGACCTGACCGTCGGACAGGTGCGGCGCCAGCGCCCCGGCGATGTCGGCCTGCGCGGTCGCGGGCGTGGGGCACAGGATAAGCGTCGCGCCGCGCACGGCCTCGGCTATGTCGGCAGTGATGAGCGCTGGACGCGCCTCGTGACGGCCGCGAAAGTCCTTGACGACGATCGCTCCGCCGGCAGCACGATGCGCATCGACGGCTGCGCGATCGCGCCGCCATAGCCGCACCTCGTGGCCCGACAGTGCCAGGTCACCGGCCGCTGCCAGAGAACCATTGCCACCGCCCAGCACGGCAATCCGCATCGGTCAGCCTCAACTTTGCCGGTGGTGCCGCGCGCACTGCCACCCTGTCATCGGGATGTGATGCTGCACCTTGTACTGGCGGACGTCCAGCAGGGCGAACTCGGCGCTCTGGCACCATCAGCGTCGCAGTCAGACGCGCCGGCAAGATGCAAGGGGCGGTCGCGCCGATCGGCTCGCGCGACGTCGATCTCAACATCATGACGCTCGGCATCGTGCAGCACCATCTCACCGGTGGCCTCAAGTACCAGCTGACCCGCAACTGGGATGTCGAGCTCGCCGCCATGTATGCGCCGCACGCCACGGTTAGCGGCGTCGAGCTCGTTACTCCCGGGCGGGCCGTCGAGATCGAGATGAGCCAGTTCGAGTTCACCGTGGGCGCCGTCTATCGCTTCGGCAGCCGCGAGCCCGCGCCGCTCAAGTAGGCCGCAGCTCGACGGCGTACGGCGCAGCGTTCGCCGAGCAACCAGGTCGCGTAAGGAGTCGTGCAACCAACAATTGCGAACTGCTCGCTATCCGCTAGAGACGCTTAAGCCGGCCTTTCAGCGTCGCTCACCTATAGTCGCTCCCGAGAACGCACTGAGTGGGGAGCGCGTCGATGATTTCCAAGCACGCCGGCCATGGCGAAGAGCGTCGTCAAGGCACCGGAAGCGGCCTTGCAGGGCAGCCTGCGCGAGTATCGCGTCCTGCCGGGGACGGACCTGCTGGCCCGCGTCGAGCCGTTCTACGAATGGCAGGACCTGCGCCGGCAATTCGATCTCTGGCCCTATGCGAAATCGACCGCCACCGCGCCCAAGACCATCTGCACGGCAATGACCGACACCGGCAAGGCAATCTCGGGCGTGAATTTCGCCTCGCAGGACTACCTGAGCCTCGCCTCCCACCCGCACGTCAAGGAGGCCGCCGTCCGCGCCATCGAGCGAGTACGGCGTGCACAGCGCCGGCTCCGCCGCGCTGCTCGGCAATACCAAGCATTCGCTCGAGCTGGAGCGGGTCATTTCCGATTTCCTGCACGGCCGCCAGACCGTGCTCTATCCGACCGGCTGGTCCGCGGGGTTTGCCGCCGTGCAGGGCTTCGTGCGCCCCGACGACCATGTCGTGATGGACGTCCTCGCCCACTCATGCCTGCAGGAAGGCGCCCGGGCCGCGACCCAGAACATCCACTACCACGGACATCTCAACGTGCATGCGCTCGAGCGGCGCCTGCAGAAGATCCGCGCCGCGGATACCGTCAACGGCATCCTGGTCGTCACCGAGAGCCTGTTCTCGATGCACTCCGATACGCCTGACGTCCGGGCGCTGCGTATGCTCTGCGACGAGTACAAGGCCACGCTGCTGGTCGATTGCGCTCACGATCTTGGCTGCATCGGCGACGACGGTCTCGGTCATCTCGGCCTGCAGAACATGCTCGACGACGTCGACATCGTCGTCGGCAGCTTCTCCAAGACGTTTGCGGCCAACGGCGGCTTCGTCGGCGTCAAGACCCGGGCGGGCGCCGAGTACCTCAAGTACTACAGCGCGACGCAGACGTTCTCCAACGCGCTCTCGCCGGTGCAGGCGGCCTCCGTGCTTGCGGCCTTCGAGATCGTGCGCTCGGCGGAGGGCAAGGAGCGCCGCCAGCGGCTCATGAACAACATCCTCTACCTGCGCGCGGAGACGAAGCGGCTGGGGCTCGAGACCCTCGGCGACCCGTCGGCGATCGTGCCGGTCCGCGTGGGTGCGGAAGGCCTCGCCCGCATCGCCTCGCGCAATCTGGCGGCGCTCGGCGCCATCGCCAATCTCGTCGAGTACCCGGCCGTGCCGAAGGGCGGCGCCCGCTTCCGCGTCCAGGTGATGGCCGACCACAAGACCGACGAGATCGACCTCTTCGTCAAGGCCATGCTGGAGGCGATGCGCGCAGCCGACATGGAGTTCCGCTCCTATCGCGAGGAAAACTACGCCTCGGCGGTTGCGGGGACAGTCAGCATGAATGTGGCGGCAAGAGCGGCATAAGCCAGCGCTTTGGCATGCCGGTGCGTCGCCCGGCGACTTAGCCTACGGGGAAGACATGAGAAGGCCATCGGTACTGGTTGTGGACGACGACGCGTTCTCGCGCGCCGTGGTGTCGAGGCGCGTTGCAAAGCTCTCGGACGTGGTCGAGGCCGAGGACGGCCTGGACGCCCTGGCACATCTGCAGACGGCGGAGTTCGATCTCGCGATCGTCGATCTGGAGATGCCGAACTTCAACGGCTTGGAGCTCATCAAGTCCGTCCGCGCCCACCCGACGCTCAAGCACATTCCGATCATCGTCCTGACGGGCAACGAGAGCCGGGCCGCGATCGAAAGCGCGCTCGCAGCCGGCGCCACTTCGTTCCTGCTCAAGCCGCTCGACTGGAGCGCCTTCGGCGAGCACATCCGCCACGTCCTGCAGCTGGCTCACCGCGCGGGCCACATGGCCGTGCACGACAACCTCACCGGGCTTCCCAACCGCGTGCTGCTCAACGAGCGGCTCGAGCAGGCGTTGGACCGAGCCAAGCGCGACGAGATCGTGGTCACCCACATTCTCGACCTCGATCACTTCAAGCACGTCAACGACACCCTCGGCCATCCCGTCGGCGACAAGCTCCTGCAGATGGTGGCCAAGCGGCTGCGCATGCTGGTGCGCGAGACGGATACAGTCGCCCGCATGGGGGGCGACGAGTTCGCCATCATCCAGGCTCCCCTGGTGCGCAAGATCGACGCCGAGTCGCTGGCGGTCCGGGTGATCGAGGCGGTGAGCCGTCCATACGAGATCGACGGCCACCAGGTCACGATCGGCGTCAGCGTCGGCATCGCCGTCGGCCCGCTCGACGCCGCGACGCCCGAGCGGCTGATGCGCAACGCGGATCTCGCGCTGTACGAGGCCAAAGGCGGCGGGCGCGGCACCTTCCGCTTCTTCGAGCCCGAGATGGACGCGCAGATGCAAGCGCGCCGCACCCTGGAGAACGACCTGCGCAAGGGCCTGGCCGCAGGCGAATTCGAGCTCTACTACCAGCCCATCGTCCATCTCGCGAGCGACGACGTATGCGGCTTCGAGGCCCTCATCCGCTGGAACCATCCAACGAAGGGCCTCGTGCCGCCCGACGCCTTCATTCCGCTGGCCGAGGAGATCGGCTTGATCGTCCCGATCGGCGAATGGGCGATCCGGGACGCCTGCCACACGGCCGCCAAATGGCCGAGCGATCTCAAGATCGCCGTCAATGTCTCATCCGCGCAGTTCCGCCATCCGGGGCTCGTGCAGGTGGTGATGAATGCCCTCGCCACCTCGGGATTGCCGGCGGCGCGGCTCGAGCTCGAGATCACCGAGACGGCCCACCTCGTGGACAATCAGGCAACGCTGGCCGTGCTGCATCAGCTTCGCGACCTCGGCGTATGCATCGCCACCGACGACTTCGGCACCGGCTACTCCTCGCTCAGCTACCTGCAGAACTTCCCCTTCGACCAGATCAAGATCGACTGCTCGTTCGTCAGGGACATCAACGAGAGCGCGGCGTCGCTCAATATCGTGCGCGCGGTGGTGGTGCTCGCCAACGGACTGGGCATTCCGGCGACCGCCGAGGGCGTGGAGAACATGGCGCAGCTCGACTCGATCCGCTCCGAGGGCTGCACCGAGATGCAAGGCTTCCTGCTGAGCGAACCGCTTCCGGCGCGCGAGATCGAGCGCCTGTTTCTTTCCAATCGCGGGATGCCGAAGGCAAACGATAGCGCAGCCGCCGCATGACGCTCCCTCCTCCCATCGTACATTACGATGGGAGGAGGGAGTGGCGGTCGGCAGTCGGATGGAGGCTCACGCGCTCCACGCTGCCACGTCGAGGAAGGTGCTCTGGTAGGTGGCGCCCTCGCCCATGTCGGTGTAGCGGTCGGAGCAGAGCAAGTTGATGGTGCCGGACACGGCCTCGTCGTCGGGCCGCTGACCGGGCACGAGCGCCACGCCCGGCTGCACCTCGTCGCTGACGCGCAGCACCAGGCCCACCGCACCCAGGTCGTTGAACAGCCGCACCTGCTGGCCGTCGGCGAGCCCCCTTGCGCGCGCTTCATCGGGATGCAGGACGCAGCAGGGATCGCCCTCGCGCTCGCGCAGGAACGCCACCGGGGAGAATGCCGTGTGGCTCTGGAAGTAGCCGGGCGCGGTCAGCAGCCGCAACGGCCAGCGCGCGGCATCGGCCTCTTCCTGCGCGTCGGGCGACCAGTCGGGCATCGGCGGCAGGCCCTGCTTGGCCATTGTCTCCGAGTAGAACTCGAGCTTGCCCGAGGCGGTTCGGAACTGCTGGCCGCCCTTGGGCGCGATGTTGATCGGCCCGGCATCGCGCAGGCTCGCGGCGTCGACCTGCTCGACGGTGCCGGTGGCGCCGCGGAACAGCTCCTGCACGATCTGATCCTCGGACATGCGAAAGATCGGATCCTCGAGGCCCATGCGGGCTGCCAGCGCCTGCGCCACCGCTGCATTCGAGCGCGCCTCGCCGAACGGCGCCACCGCGCGGTGACCGTACTGCATATAGTAGGAGCCGTAGCTGCGGTAGAAGTCCTCGGTCTCCAGATAGGTCGCCGCCGGCAGCACGATGTCGGCATAGCGCGCGGTCATCGACATGAAGGGATCGTGCACGACGGTGAAGAGGTCTTCGCGTGCAAGCGCGCGGCGCAGCTTGCCGGCGTCCGGGTTGGTGACGGCTGGGTTGTTGCTGGCGATGAACAGGCCGCGGATCGGCGGGTCGCGCATGTCGAGCAGCGCCTCGCCGAGGCGCAGGTGGTTGACGAGCCGGGTTGCGGCAGGGCCTGACGGCTTGCGGATTGCGTTGTAGTTGAGCTCGCACGAGGCTGCGGTGAGCAGCAGCGCGCCTCCGCCCGCGCGACCGTAGGCACCCGTCACGCCCGGCAGCAGGGCTACCGCACGCAGCGCCTGCCCGCCGCGGGCGAGCCGGGTCATGCCCTCGCCGAGGCGTATGAACGAGCGCTTGGCCTGCCCGTACATCGCCGCGAAGCGCTCGACGTCGGCCACGGCCAGCCCGGTGATCTCGGCCACCCGCGCCGGCGCGAAGCGGGGCAGAATCTCGGCCCTGACCCGATCGAAGCCGAGCGTGTGGGCGGCGAGATAGCTCTCGTCGCACAAGCGGTCACGCACCAGGATGTGCATGACACCGAGCGCCAGCGCAGCGTCGGTGCCGATGCGGATGGGGATGTGCCAGTCCGCACGCTGGGCAGTGCGGCTGCGACGCGGATCGATGACGATGACCTGGACGCCGGCCTTGCGCGCCTCCTCCACCTTCGCCCATAGGTGCACGTTGGTCGCCATCAGGTCGGCGCCCCAGGAGACGATCAGGTCGGACTGCGTGATAGTTTCGGGGTCGGCGCCGCCGACCGGGCCGACCGTGAGGTCCCAGGCGGTCTCGCAGCAGGTGTCGCAAACCGTCCCGCCCTGCAGCCGGCTGGTGCCGAGCGCATGAAACATGCCGTTCACGAGCCCGCGGTTCATCTGCCCCTGGTGCGCGCTGTAGGCGTAGCCGAGCAGCGCCAGCGGTCCGGACTGGGCAATGATGGACTTCCAGCGCGTGACGATCTCGTCGAGCGCCTCGTCCCAGCCCATCGGCTCGAACTTGCCCTCGCCCTTGGGGCCGACGCGCCGCAAGGGCGTCGCCAGGCGCTTGGGCGAATGCACCAGCTCATGGTCGCGATTGACCTTGGCGCAGGCAAAGCCGGCCGTCAGCGGATTGGCGTGATCGCCCTGGATGCGCACCACGCGTCCGTTCTCGACGTGGGCGAGCATCGAGCACATGTCGGGGCAATCGTGGGCGCACACAACGCGAATCGTCTGCAAGTCGGGCCTCCATGGCGCGCGGGCGGGAGCATTCGCGGCGCACTATGCGACAGTGATTTTAGCTGCTCCAAGCCGAACCATATCGAACCTCGTAGTGCGAAAAGCTTGTTTCTTTCAAGGGCCTACACTACATAGCGATCCATGCCATCTCGCCCTTACTCCCTCGTCTGAAGAGACAAAAAAGAGACAAATGCCCAAGGTCCTCCTCACTGACCTGAGCATCCGGAAGCTCCCCGTCACCAACGGCAGCAAGACCTGGTGGGACACGGCGCTTCCTGCATTCGGGATCCGTGTGGGCAAGCGCGCCCGTACGTTCACCGTTATGACAGGATCCGACCGCAAGCGCATCACCATTGGCCACTACCCACACATGACCCTGAAGGAGGCTCGCCAGAAGGCGCTCGCCCTGCTATCCGCCAAGCATCTGCCTCCCGACGCAAAGCGCGTCCGCGAGGCACTCACTGAATACATCGAAATCCAGCGCAAAAAGTTGCGTTCATCTACGCTACGTGAGACGCAACGCTGTCTTGGACGATTGCAGCCCTACGAGAACGCCGCGCTCACAGAAGTATCCACGCAACAACTCACGAAGCTCATCGACGCGCTCGCAGATCGCCCTGCCGAAGCGAACGCCACTCACGCGAAGATTTCCGCCTTCTTCAATTGGTGCGCTCGTCGCCAACTCATCGCGCGCAATCCTCTGATGGGTCACCCGATGCCGCACAAGGTGGTCACGCGCGATCGCGTGCTCACCCTTCTCGAGCTCGCTGCAATCTATACGCACTGTAAGGCGCAGATACACGAGCCCTATTGCCAGATGATCCTGATCATCATGCATACCGGCCTCAGACGAAACGAAGTGCATTCCCTGACATGGCCGATGCTGACGGCCGACAGCATCACGATCCCCAAAGTATTTGGCGAAGAACCACCAAGAGCTCGTCCTTCCAAATACTGTGGCCCACGTCCTGAGCCTCGTGCCGCGCGAAGTCTTCGCCGGCGATGCACACGGCGCCAGCTATCTTTTTCCACGCAAGATCAAGTGGGACCACGAGCTAACCAGAGCGCACGCCGCAGGTACATGGCCGGTGTGTCTGTGGCTGTGTCGAGGATATCACCGAGGCACTGTGGGGCACGCGCGTGTCGCCGTCGACGGTGAGCGACCTCAACAAGAAGATCTATCGACCATCGAACAATGGCGCAATCGCAGCATCGAGGGCGAGCATCCATACGTCTATCTCGACGGCATCGTGATGAAGCGCACCTGGGCCGGCGAGGTCAGAAACGTCGCGCTGCTCGTCGCGATCGCCGTCAACGCCGAGGGCTATCGCGAGATTCTCGGCATCGTGGAGGGCGCCAAGGAGGACAAGGGCAGGCTGGTCCGGCTTCCGTCAAGCATCTGAGGGAGCGCGGGTCGAAGGGCGTCCGGCTGATCATCTCGGATGCCTGCATCGGGCTAGCCGAGAGCGCGGCTGAGTTCTTTCCCGACGCGGCCTGGCAAATATGCGTGGTGCATTTCTACCGCAACGTATTCAGCCACGTGCCGCGGCCGAAGATGCGCGAGGTGGCTGCCATGCTAAAGGCAATCCACGCCAGCGAGGACATTGTAGCAGCACGTGAAAAGGCTTTTCGAGTGGGAGCCAAGCTGCGCGACATGAGGCTCACGCGGGTGGCGGAGCTCGTTGAGAGGGGGATCGAGGAGACGTTGGCGTAGGCACGATTTTCCCGAAGAGCATTGGCGTAGGGTACGCACCAACAATCCTCTCGAGCGGATCCTGCGCGAGATCCGGCGCCGCACACGGGTCGTCGGCGCCTTCCCCGATGGGCAGTCGGCATTGAACCTGGCGGCGGCCCGTTTGCGGCACGTCGCCAGCAGCGAGTGGTCGACCAAGAAGTATCTATCGATGGAGTTCCTGAAGGACCTGCAGCCAAGCACTACGTATTCCGCCTGAGCCCCAGCCGGACGCCGCTCAGCCGAAATCAAAGTGCGAAACTCTGGACGCCACCAAGGTACTGACAGGTTTTCGAATGAAGACGCTTTGCGCAACGGCGAGCGCGGCGTCGGGCTTGATCGCGCCCGATGTGTAGATGACCGAGATCCTGGGAAAGGCGGCTCTGAAGCGCGCACCCACATCCCACCCCGTCAGCGCCCCGCCAAGCTGGATGTCCGTGAACACTACATCAACATGTTCGCCGCTATCGAGGAGCGCAACGGCGATCTCGCCCGTATGAGCTTCAAGCGTACGCCACTGCGCGCAACGCAGATGATCGGCAATCATGTCGCGCACGAGCCATTCGTCTTCAACTACGAGCACGACCGGACACCCCATGTAAGGGCCGCCTTCCTTTGTTATGATTTGCGGGAGACGTCCCAGTGGAGCTTCCACCAACACAAAGACGAAACAGAGCCGGCCGCCAGATGTTCCACTGAAATTGGCCAGAAGCAAAACAATTGGTGTGATTAAAAATGTCAGATGTTCCCTGGCAACAGGCAAAACTTCACTTCAATCTTGTCGACTGAGATTGCCGATCATCCTGCAGCGTGAGTTCCGGTCGAATTGCCACCGCGGAAAGTGCGACTTCCAACGTATAGATCAAGCCAGTGGGTGCGTATTCGATGCACGGTACGCTGCCGCCTTGGAAGGCCGTCTTGAGTAGGGTGGTGCCGAAACCCGCGCGCGTGGGGGCGGTCACGCTTGGCCCGCCTTGCTCTTTCCACTTGAACACAAGACTTGGCTCAACCCCTTCGATCGACCAATGCACTGCGATCTTGCCCGTCGGCGCTGAAAGCGCACCGTACTTGGCAGCATTGGTCGCCAGCTCGTGTATGACGAGCGCAAAACTTTGGGTCGCATTCGCGGTCAGCACCACCTCAGGACCTTCAATCGATACATGACCCTTGAAGATCTTCAATTCATGATCAATCACATGCCGGACCGAGGCTCCCTGCCAACTCCCTCCCGTCAACAGCAGATTGGCTTTTGCAAGTGCATGCAGACGCGCGGTCAGCCTGTTGCGAGCGTCGTCAAGCGCAGGGGTACCCGCCAGGCTCTGGTGAACGACTGACATGATCACCGCCAACAGGTTGTTGGTGCGATGTTCCAGCTCCTTCGTGAGCAGCTTTTGACGCTCCTCGTGCAATTTGCGATCTGTGATATCGACGAAAGTTCCGACGATGCCGTCGATGGCGCCATGGATGGTGCGGTAGGGGCTTATGCGCATGACGAAGCTGCGCGCGCCATCTTTGAGGACAAGGTCGCGCTCGACGACCGACCCGTCACGTTGCACACCCTCCAAGTCCGCCTGCAACGTGTGGTAATCAAGCTGATTGACGATATCGGTGATTGGGCGGCCGATGTCGCCCTCGCGCATGGGAAAGAGCGACGTCACGCTTGGTGTGAAATGCCTGATCTGCATCTTGTCGTCGAGGAACACCGTCGCAATCTGTGTGCTGTCCAGCAGGTTCTGCAAGTCACTGTTCAGACGCGATAGCGTCTCGTTCTTGCTCTGCATCTCATTGTTGACGGTCTGCAGCTCCTCGTTGACCGATTGCATCTCCTCCTTTGCGGTCTCAAGCTCTTCGTTGGAGGACTGCAGTTCCTCGTTGACGGCTTGGTACTCTTCCGTCGTCGACTTCATGTCCTGGGCACGCATCTCCAGCTCATCGCTGGAGGCCCGCAACTGCGCCTTTATAGTGCGGATCTCATGCTCTAAATCCTGCGAACCGGCCGCCCCAGTCTCTGGTTTTTCTTGGCTTACACCCAGTAGGGTCGAAGGAGAGCTGTGTCTAAATGCTACGACGCATGTGCCTCCGGTTGCGGCTCCGTTTTCGTTGCCGATCGGCTCGACGATCAGAGTGAGGGCGCGGGCTTTGCCGTCGATGCGGATGGTCAGGTTCTCGTTCACAACCGTATGTTTGTCGGCGAGCGCCTTGCGCACGGCCGCTCGCACCGCGGGCCGCAGTGATTTTTGCACAATGCTGAAAAGGCCGAAGCTTGCCGCGCCCGCTGATGGCTCGAGATAGGGACCGGTTTCGGCACCGGAAAAACGCAGGATCTCATTGTTGCCGTCGATGACAAAGTATGCTGGTGCATAGTGCTCCATTACGCGACGCACGGCGCGATCGATACGGTCGTCCCCGATCTGTTGGCGCGCGGGTCGTGGCATCGGTTGCGGCGTCGCGGTTGTCGCGCTGCGGTGGAACATCGGGAGACTGCCGGCATCGACGTCCTGGCGTTGCAGGATGCGGTGTTTTTTGTCGAGCGTGCTGAAGAGCTTGGAGTTGCGTGTCACGCTTTCGGATGGGCCAAGAAATAGGTAGCCGGCGGGTAGGAGTGAATAGTGGAAATTGCGCATGATCAGATCCTGCAGGTCTTGCCCGAGGTAGATTAGGACATTGCGGCAGGAGATCAGATCAAGCCGGGAGAACGGCGGGTCCTTGATGAGACTATGGGTGGAGAACACGCACATATCGCGCACCTCCGGCACCGGGCAGTACGTCTCGCCCACTTTGGCGAACCACTTGTCGAAGCGTTCCGCAGATACGCCGGACGGCGGCTCGCGGTACCGAGCTGTGCGCGCAATGGCTATTGCATTGGCATCGATATCGGTGCCGAAAATGATCACCTCGCGCGGCACATGAGCATCGTGCAGAGCCTCTCTGACGAGGATTGCAATGGAATAGACTTCCTCACCGGTCGAGCAGCCGGGCACCCAAATGCGGATGGGTCGGTCGTTGGCTTTGGAGACGAGCAACGGCACGATGGCGGTGAGCTTCAACGCATCGAACGCGCTGGGGTCCCGGAAGAATTGTGTAACTCCAATGAGAAGGTCTCTAAACAGCGCGTCGACTTCGCCATTGTCTGCCTTGAGACGTTCAATGTAACCGGCGGCGTTGTCGATCTGAAGCACCTGCATGCGACGCTGCAAGCGACGGATGAGCGTCGGTTCCTTATAGCCGCTGAAGTCATGTTCGCTGCCGGCATGCAGCAGAGATGTGATCTCCTGCAAGTGCTGCTCTAGGTCTCTGCGCTGGCCATTACCGTCTTTTTTCCCCGCTACGTCATTCAAATGCCGGTCATAGCCGACGAGTTCGGCCGGCATGCCTTCAACCAGCACGACCTGATCGACGAGGCCGGTCGAGGCGGCGCTGCTCGGCATCCCCGGCAATGCTGTTGCGTCGAATTCGGCCTGGGCCAGCGTCAGGCCGCCGTTCTCCTTGATCGCCCTGATGCCGATCGTGCCATCGCTGCCAACGCCAGCAAGCACGATGCCGACAGCCCGCTCACCACTGTCCTTGGCCAGTGACGTAAAGAAGGTGTCGATAGGGCGGCGACGCTCTCGCGCAGGCGCAGGGGTCGCTAACCGCAACAGCCCATCCTTGATAGTCAAGGTCGCATTTGGCGGAATAACGTAGACGTGGTTTTCCCGAACGGCATCACCATCGCTGGCTGCCACAACCGGGATGGGGCTGTTGGCTCCGAGGAGCTCAACCAATAGACTCTTGTGGCTGGGGTCGAGATGCTGGATCAGTACGAACGCCATGCCGCTATTGGCTGGGGTGTGGGAGAGAAAACTCTTGAAGGCGGCTAGCCCGCCCGCGGAAGCACCGATGCCGACTATCAGGGACGCCGACTGGGCCATTTTACGCCTCGAATTACATTAGCGCTGCGGCAGCAGGTGCTGTCACAGCGCGTCCAACTCATGCTTTTTTGCTAGAACGAGCTGGTGCGCCCTACTTCGCTCCAGCCAACTCCCGGTGCATGCACGATCACGCGATCGGATGACGCACGGGTCCAGATCGTTAACGTGCGTCCGGCCTCAGAGTTCCCCTTGGCGCAAGAGCTACGCGCCGTTTCTCAGTCGTCCACGCCTGAACTGCTACGACGATTTCTGAACCTACTCCCGTTGTGGGATATCACCTAACGCAAAAGTACGCCTTCATACTTTGCCAAATGTGTTCGCAGGGAGGTCAATTTTCGCGCATCTCTGCAAATGCTGGGGCCGTTGCTTCAGAAACTCAGTTGCGCACCTTCAACAGAAGACGCCGATCAGACCATTGCCGCCGTGGCCAAAGTCGTAGCCGTACCCTGCGGGCTCTTCTGCTTCTGACACATAGCGACGTGACCTCGGATGACGTGATCGCATCACCCTGATAGCCGACATTGTTCTGAACGCCGAGCACTCTCTCTACGATATGCGCAATTTGTAGAGAGTCGGCCGCGCCGAGAGCCACCCGGAGCGGCTTATCCCCTACCGGTTGGTTCAAACGAAGCCTCGACTTAGCGTAGTCCTGGCATGGCAGAACATCTGAGTAGTGGCTGAGTTTGAAATCCAGACGATCCGCCAAACGACGTAAACGGTGCCCTCGCCGGTGGGAGCCGAAAGGTTCCTGCGGCTGAGAAAATACAAGTCGTGACAACACCTGATTAAGAGCGCACGGTCGCAAACCGTACGCAACACCATGAACGCCCCAGCTCAGCGGGCATGGCCTTTTGCCAGTCGATCATCGCGCTTGTTGTGCATCTAGGATTGATCGACGGCTCGGGACACTGCGGCCCATCACATGAAGACCGCCCGCCTCTGGCATTTGCGCTTAGCCGCGCATCGGTCCGAACATGGAACACCCTGGCCTCCGAGGGCGCTCGATCCTCGTTGTCGAGAACGAATTCCTAATCGCCATGGATATTACGAGGGCTCTGGAGGATGCCGGAGCGCACGCCACGATGACAACCACGGCCCGCCACGCGCTGATCCTGATCGAGCACGACGGCCTGGCGGGTGCGATCATGGACCATGGGTTGAGTGATGGCGACAGCACCGAGGTCTCGCGAGGCTCAAAGCTCGCGGCATCCCCTACGTCAGCTATAGCGGGTACGAGCCGGTCCCCGGTGCCGATCCCGACGCACCATATATAGCCAAGCCTGTGAGCATGGATGTGTTGATGAGCGCGATGGAAGCGTTGCTCGCAGGGCCGGAGCGAGTGTCCTAATGCAAACGATCCACCAAATGCTTAGCGCTAGGAATCTCAAGTTGACCACGATGGAGCGCGCGTTCCAGCTGGCAGAGGCCAGCACCTGCACCACCGTCGAGGACATCAAGAATCGCCTGAGGGCCGAAGGCTATGAAGGTGATCAGATCGATGGGCGTACGCTCAAAAGGCAGCTGCGGGCCCTCATGAAAGCGCGCCATGCCTAAGGGACCTAGAGGCTGGAAGCGCCCCACCGAAAACTCAGCACGCAAAAATCTTACGGCAGGCCTGTCTGCGTCACCGGCACCCAGCCGCGCTCGCTCCCTCTCTGGTCCGTCTTGAGATCGCGCTCGCAAATCTCATCGAGCGTGCCCGTGCAAGCTAGCACAGGCTGACAATCACATTTGATGCGACCGGATTAATCGATAGAAGCGGTAGAAACTCTACTGGCAGATCGGCGTCGTTCCCCGCAGGATCTTGTCCACGAAATAGGCCGCCCGGTGAAAGCACCGACGCGTTATCGGTTGGCGTCTCAATCAAAAGAATTTCACCAAGACCCATAGTAGGCCCATTCCGACCGCAAGCGGCAGCATGAACTTGTCGACCCCAGTCCAGCGGAACTTTTGTTTTCTTAACATCTATCCGACGGCCAGCTGATCGGTCTTAGCGTGAACTCGGAACTGACGTCTGCGGCGAGGAGGCTCCGCCGATTGGTGCGGCAGCATCATCAGCTCGCGACCGATCCCACTTGACGGCAATGACGAGGCTAGCAAGCCCTAGTGCAACACAGGCCAACACTACCGTGGATCTTTTTATCCCCCGAAGATGGGCCTTCTCTTCCAAGCGCACCTCTGTACTGCTTCGGTGCGGCAAAAGCTCAATCAGGCGATCGGCAATTGCTCGTACGTCCGTCAATTCCCATCGCCCGCCAGGCAATCGCGCAATCTGCGAAGCCAATCTCTGCGCGGCAGTGTCCGTCGGCAGCTCAGACAATTCAGCCGCCTCTTTCCAAGGATCGAGGTCAAGCCGCGAAAGCGCTGAAAGGAGGCTGAGCGTCATTCCGCTTTTATCCGCACCGACTGGCGCGTAGAGAAAATCGTCGAACTCGGGTTTGAAGAAGAAAACAGAAGCAGCTGCTGTCACGAGGATCACCGATTATTGCGCATTGGGATAGACTGAGCGTGCACTCTCGCCGTTTTTATCTGAGCTGATCATAAACGCCTGGCGAATGTCGCATTAGGCTCGGAAAGTACCTACTCGGTGCTTCACCATGCCAATGCGAGCATGCCATCCGCCTCTGCTGATGGCCCTCGCGCCCTGTGCGGTCCCTGCGCCGACCCTAGGCGTCAGGCTCCAGGCCAAAACGTGCGTTTCTTTAGAAGCGACCTTTAGGCCCTTACCTCCCTCAGTCTCAGTACTCCCGCGAAAACTTCCGCCGCAAGGAACCAACCGTAGGCTGGGCAGTTAACTCCTTGATCACTCCGATCACAGGAGCTTCTCGATGAACACACTTCTTTGTGGATCGCTCAGCGCGCTTACGCTGCTGGCATTCACGTCTCCCCTTCGCGCCCAGGTCGTGGACTCAGGCATCGAACTTGCCTTCATGCCGCGCACGATGACGGTGACGCTGCTGAACGAGGGCGGCAAGTACGTTGCGGTCGATCTGAAACACATCCCGCAAGGCGGAACCTGCCGGATGGACAAGGACGCGACAATCGCCCGCATCGGAGCGGGTGCACCGGGAACAACCCAAGTTCGCTATGCCGCAGCCCAGATAAGCGCTGGCGGTTGCCCGTTCATGACAACGTTCGATCTTTCAGAGACCGATTACGCCGCGGCACGTGCAGCCTTCGTTGCGATGAAGGACGAAGCGTCAAAGAAAGTTGACGGCATCAAGAAAGAGCTTGGCGAGAAGTGGGACGAAGTGACCGGGAAGAAGAAGAGTTGAGCATCGAAACGAGCGGACGTTTGAACTGCGAGCGCGGTTCCATCTCCCAGGAGGCTACCATGGATACCAACACACTTCTGATCATCCTCATCGTCTTACTCGTGCTTGGTGGCGGAGGCTTCTACGGCCGAGGACGCTGGTACTGAGGCCATCCCGCAGCCCGTACCATGACAGTGACTCTCGCTGAAGGAGCGTTCGATGCGACGACAAATCATAGCGGTAGCTGTGGGCGTTGTTCTGGCAGTAGCGGTGATCTATGGCATCTTTGATCAGCGGATTCACTTGAGCGATATGATGACGGCATCTCCGACGTCTCAGTCCCGTAGCAACTGAACGTACTTGTGGCGACTAAAACGAGCGGTGCCGGATGGCGCCGAGAACAACCATCTGTCCGTCGTCTCGAAGAAGTTTACGACACGTCGAAGTTCTGCTCTCTCGACGAGCGCATGCGCATCCCCACGTCATCGTCACGTCGATGTTATGGTCTACGCGTTGAACCGCTGGGCCCAGTCTGAACCTGTCCACTCACACGCGAAGGCCTTCGTGTCGAACGTAACTCCTGCGCCTCAGTGTCCAAGCCCGGACGGCAACGCAACGCCCCGGTTGCGTGGGTACTATCCGAACCTTGGCAACTCAGCTCTCGCATGCGCTGATAACCTGGGCAGCATGAGATCTGTTGTTGTGTAGTCATGGCCCTTAGCTTTCGGTGACCCTTCCGCCATGCGTTGGCACCTCGTCATAGCCGTGACTGTCAGCCTGGGTTGTGGTGGAACCGCAGCGCAAGCAGACCCGGTGTCACCACCGGCAACCGCGGCTGTGTTAACGAAGACGGACCTGCCGCTCCTGCGACTGCTACCCAGCGCCAATCAGACGTGTATCGCCTCACAGGGTATCAGCTGGAACTCAGCAGTCCCGGCAAGAACTCCATGACCGCGACGTTGCCGACTGCATGCAGATGTGGGACTCCGGGACCCATATGACCAAGCAGGAATGGGCGAACACCTGCAAGCGCGTTCAGACGCGTCTTGATAATCTCAAGGTTGATGCGACGATGCCCAAGACGAAAATCCGGTAGGTGCTGATCGCGCCTGTTCCCTCCGACGGCCCGGCCTGGCCCCTCAACACCTCGAAGAACGGAGCGCGCATGGAACAACGCCTAGTCGAACACAGGCACGCGATCTCGTCCTGGCTCACTGTGCACCTGACCCGCGATACGATGAAGACCGTCCTTGTGGTTGAGACGGACTTGGTGCTCAACGCTCAGGACAACGATTTTGACAGCGATGCCGTGAGCAGCCTACTCGCGAAGGTCCAAGAATATCTAGCGGCCAACCAGCATATCGACAGCGCCGACATAGAGCCAATCGTGAACTGACCATGCCCCAGGGCCAGAAGCGCCCCGCCGACATGATCGGACGCTTAAACGCCTCGCCTGGAGGGGTATTGGCCACCCAGCTCGCATCCAGCTTTCAGTGGCGTGCGACGCTACGCCCTTGGTTGACCCGCACCAATCGAGAAATTCCCGCAGCCGTGATTCCTGATGACCCTTCCGATGCCAGGGCTCTGCGAGCATGCCCTCCACCATAGCCATCGCCTCATCCATCGCTCATTAAGGCCTCGAGCTGAGCGCGTGCCTTCCAAAATCCGTGCCTGCCGAACCCGCTTATTGAAGTCTGGGCCTTCCAAGTCTCCCCCAAAGCGGTGATACGCACAGGCAACAACCTTCGCCATCTAGCGGCTGTGGCAGACGGAGCATTCTGAAGGTGCCGGCCACCTCTGGGGCTGCCCGGCTATGAGGGATAGGTCAGGGCTCGACCCTCTGAAGGGTGGGCCGCGTCTTCATCTCCGGACGCGGCCAATCCTTTCTAGTCGACGCTACATACGGGCCAGGATCCCCATGTCCTTCAAACTCACAGACCAACAACATGTCATGTTGGAGCTGATCGCCGACAGACCGCTTCCGGCAATCCCTGAGGTTAAGCGCTTCACCGTGCCGCTCGAAGCAAACAAGCTCATCGCACTTATCGATGAAGCCGAGTGGCGGATAACCCGGCTCGGCATGGCAATGCTTGAACGCCTGCAGCACACGTTGCATTAGACCCGCCTCCCGGAAACCGACTTCCCCCGCATCCACGATTCCCAAGCTCCTTCTGCGTTGACCCAACTTAGTGAGCTCAACCCTGACGCCCTTGCCCCAGTTTGGTGGAGAGGTGAGGATTTTCGCTCAAGGTATCTGATCTGACGGCATCGTGTCCTCCTGGTTGTCGCAGTTCCTTGGTTCGGCCCCTGCGGAGCCCGTTCCTTCATCCCGGCCCGCACGTCTGGTGCGCCGGCGCGCGCAGGGGCGGTCAAGATCGGCCGCCGCGGCGACGTCGACACTTGCGGCGACATTTCCAGGCCGCATCTTGAGGGCCCCGAGCACGGCGGCAGGCTGGTGTGCGCCGGGATCGACCGCTTGCTTCTCCTCATAGCGGCGCTCGTAGTCGACGGGAGAGAGATAGCCGAGCGAGGAATGGCGCCGGCGCGGATTGTAGAAGCCCTCGATGAACTCGAACGCGGCCATCCGTGCTTCGGCTTGCGTCTTGAACCGGCGGCGATCGAGAAGCTCGCACTCGAGCGTGGCGAAGAAGCTCTCTGCCATCGCGTTATCGTAAGCATCGCCCACCGAGCCCATCGAGGGCCGCACACCGGCCTCGCGACAGCGCTTGCCGAAGGCGATGGAGGTATATTGCGAGCCCTGGTCAGAGTGATGGACGACGTCCTTCGGCCGGCGCGTTGCCAGCGCCATGTTCAAGGCATCGAGCACGAGCTGGGTGTGCAAGGTCGTCGCCATCGCCCAGCCGACGATGCGGCGGCTGAATGCATCGAGTGCGACGGCCAGGTAGAGGAAGCCGGCCCACGTCGGAATGTAGGTGATATCGGCCACCCACAGCATGTTCGGGCACTCGGCGGTGAAGTCGCGCTCGACCAAATCGGGGGCCTGTCTGGCGCCGTCGCGAACCGTCGTGGTGACGAACCTGCGGCGGCTGACGCCAATAAGGCCTGCCTGGCGCATCAGACGCGCGACGCGCTTTTTGCCGACGTGGACGCCATCGGCCTTGAGCTCGGCATGGATGCGGGGTGCCCCGTACGTGCCTTTGGAGGCTGCGTGGATCGCGCGAATGCGCTCGATCAGCACGGCATCGTCCGTGGCGCGCTGCGACAGCGCCCGCTTCGACCACGCGTAATACCCGCTGGAGGAGACGCCCAGAACGCGGCACAGCGTGGCCACAGGGTGGATGGCCCGGTTCTCGCTCACGAACTCGAACCCTTGGATGGGATCGCGTTCGTCTCCCGAGCGAACCAGGCCGCGGCTTTTGACAGGATCTCCCGCTCGACCTTGAGCTGACGGTTCTCACGCCGCAGCCGGTTGAGCTCCTCGCGCTCGGGCGTAGTCAGGCCGTCAGACCTGCGGCCCTCGTCGCGGTCGGCCTGGGCGACCCACTTGTGGATCGTCTGAGCCGTAGGCTCGAACTCATCTGCCAGCTCCGCAGGCGAACGGCCGGCCCGCACCAGCTCGACCATCTGCCGCCGGAACTCTGGTGCATAGTGTGGGCGCTTCTTGCGCATCGTGGACTCCCAAAACGCAAAGACTCGGGTCTCCACGAAACCGGGTCAACTTCAGTTCGTCACTCAGTTTGACGTTCATCAGAATCCGGCATGCCATCGACTTGCATGTTTGTTGCGTTGTTCGCTCGGTGAGACGCAGGCTGCGCCACGTGGCTGGAGGAGCGCATACCGCTAAGGCGTTCGCTGGGTTTGCCCCGGATCAATTCTGATTGGGTCGCATTTTCCATGGAAGACACGCTCACGAATGAGCGCGTCATTTGCAGCGCGAGCGACGGCGCGTTGCGGAAAATAAGAGGCAACTCTGTCAGTTCGAAGCAAGAATTGTTCGCGGTATTCTACCGTGAACGGGGCAGGATGGAGGCACGAGCCAACGCCAAATACATTGACGGTCAGAACCCGCCACACATTTTTCCCGAAGATCTCTAGGTTCGCCCCCACCAGTCCCGGCCGCATCGTCGCCTGCTTGCAAGTGCGCCCCGAAATGTAAGTGAGCTGCCCCCGCCGACCTGCACCCCTTCGTCGATGGCGTCGCGTCGCCATCGACACGACCGCCGCTGGCACCCATTCAATAGACTACGTCGTCACCGGCATCTCCGGTCTCACTAGAGCACGACCACCCGCACTGTCATTGTGTCCGCTCCTCTAAACGATAACCAAGCAGCAGCATCCAGCACACCCGAAGCCGCCAACGACAACTCCCCTACCGTGCCCATGTGTCAGCGACCGGCGCAGATGCGACCTCCAGCATTCAATAAAACCGCGCAACATCCTGGCGGCGGCATACTCGCCCGTTGAAGAGCCTATCCGACCCAGCCCTAGCAGCACTCGGCGGCGTTACCACTATTGCCGAGCAGATAGCGCCAACAAAGCACTTGTCCGTAAATTTGATCGGTCGCTTCATCTGCGAGGCCTCGCCCCGGTGATTGATACCGGGTCTCGTTGAACAACGAATGCCACACGGTTTTTGTGCATCGAGCAACGCATGGCTCACATTCTTCGACACGCAGTAGAGCCAAGGCATCGTTGGGCCCGCTTAGTCGAGCTTGCCGATCCACCCAAGCATACAATTCTCGCACCAAGACATGTACTGAGTAGATTTCCGCGATGCAGGCCGAGGCTACTACGTTGTTGGCCATATGCTTCGCTGATGTGTTTTCGGTTGTCTTTTTAATATTTACGATGCCCCTTGTTCCAACCGAAGAGACGCCCAGATATATAGCGTAGTTTGAGTGATGGTCATTCGATCTATGTTGAAA
>CAVZEC010000002.1:0-12030 GCA_963774165.1 uncultured Alphaproteobacteria bacterium
GTTCCAATGGGGCGCCGGTTGGACCGGGGGAACAGCCGACGCCCCGGCGCGATGACGCGGCCCCGCACGGGGCGCTAGGTTAACGCGATAAGACCTGACCGTTCCCGGAACTGGATCATCGACACCCACGTTTCACCAACGTCGTGTTCAAGGTTGGTGAATGGCATGATCGAACTGAACATCGAGATCGCTCGGCTGGAGATGCGCTTGGAACAGCTCATCATTCACGTCCGCGAGAACAAGAACGCCGCCGAGGCGGAAGTGGAGCGCATGTACCTTTTCGCGCTCCTCGAAGACCTGGTGCGTTTGAAGACCGAGCGTCAGCGCGTCGAGGAAGAGATGGATTTGGAGCAGGCCGCTTAGGGCAGGAGGCAACGATGCGACCAGGCTACGAAGGTGTCGCCGTGACACGCGCGTTCCACCGATCCCGGACCTACCCCTATCCGCGCTTGTTGTGGCGGCCGTGTTGATGTGGCGGGAGAAGCATCTTTCTCAGCGATCGCCTGCCGGGTCGCGTCGTTCTTTGTGCGACCGCTACTCGGCATCGCTCGCAGTAGCAAGGGCTGCCCTATTGCGATTCAAACGACTATGATGCAGCTTCATGACGATTCAGGTGATTGATCGAGCGGTGCGCATCCTGCGGGTTGTTGCCCGAAGAGGGGCGAGTTCGCTCACCGAGATCAGCACGGAGACGCGCCTGCCCGTGCCGACGACGGCGCGCATTCTCAAGTCGCTGGCCGACAACGGCATTGTGCGGCGCCTCGACGACAAGACCTATAACCTCGGCGCGCGTTTGCTGCCCATCTCGACGCGACTCGAGTCGTTCCGTAAGTCGTTCGAGCTCGCGCATCCCACCATTGAAGAGCTTTCCCATGTGACGCGGGAGGACTGCGGTTTAGCTGTCCTGCAAGGCAACGAGGCCGTCGTCGTCGACTGGTGTTACGGGCCGCACTCGCCGCGCATCATCGAGCCCTACTCGCGCGAGATCCCGCTCTATTGCGCGTTCGGAAAGGTGCTGATCGCCTTCCAGCCGGCCCAATGGCGCAATCGGTTCCTGCAGAACGCCAAGCTGCGCAAGATGGCCGCCGGCACTGTCCCCAACCGCGTCGTGCTGAGCGCCGAGATCGAGCGCATCCGCCGCACCGGACTGCACGTTTCGCTCGCCGAGAACGTGGAAGGCGCCGGCAGCCTCTCCGTTCCCGTGTTCGACACCACGAGCCGCTTGCTGGGCGCGTTGTTCGTCACCGCGCCGCTCGAGCGCTTGGGCGAGCGCCGCATCGGACGCTACCGCGACCTCCTGTTCGACGCGGCCTCGCAGATCACGGCCGGATTGCAGCGCCCCCAGAGCCGGCGATCGGGGCGACTGCGCGCCTAGAGCCGGTTTACTTGCGGCTGGCAATCATGCCGGCAAGACCGATGCCGAGGCTGGCGAAGATCAGCAATGAGCTGATCGCGGCAATGGTCGGATCCACCTCGTCGCGCAAGGCGACGAACATGCGCTTGGGCAGCGTCGATGTCGGGCCGCCGCTCAGGAAAAGGCTGACCACCACCTCGTCGAACGAGCTTATGAAGGCGAACAGCGCGCCCGCGATGATGCTGCCCTTGATCTGCGGCGCCGTCACCTTCAGGAACGCCTTCAGGCGATTGACGCCAAGGCTCTGGGCAGCACGCTCCTGGTTCATATCGAAGCCCTGCAGGCCCGACAGAGCGGTGATGAGGACGAAGGGGATCGCAAGCATCGTGTGCGCCAGGATCAGCCCCGTCAGCGTGTTGTTGAGGCCGACGCGGGCAAACAGGAAGAACACACCCACGGCCACGACGATATGGGGCATCATCAGCGGCACCATCAGCAGGGGATAGGCAACCTCGGTGAGGCGCGTCTTCGTCGTGTGGATGGCGTAGGCCGCCGCGACTCCGATGGGCGTGGCGAGCAGACAGGTCGCCGCTGCCGTCTGCAGGCTCACGGCAGTCGCCAGCATCCACTCGGCGCTGCCGAAGTATTCGGCGTACCAGCGCAGCGACCAGGCCGGCGGCGGGAAGGCCAGGAATCGCGACGCCGAGAACGACATCGGCACAACGATGAAGATCGGGAGCACGAGGAAGACGAGAATAGCAACGCCAGCGATGGCCAGAAGGGTCCGCGACACCGCCGTTGCCGGAAGATGCGAGGCATCCATGGCTCAGCGGGCTCCGAACACGCGATCGAGCGACAGGAAGCGGTTCATCAGCAGGAATACCGCCATGACAATCGCCAGCAGCACCGTGGACACTGCGCTGGCAGCCCCCCAGGAGCTGAACAGCTCGATATTGCGCTGGATGAGCTGCCCAATCATGACGGTCGAGCCACCGCCGAGAAGTTGCGGCGTGACGTAGTAGCCAATCGAGAGCACGAATACGAGCAGCGCGCCCGCCGTCAGGCCAGGCAGCGAAAGCGGAAAGAAGACGCGCCAGAACACGAAGCCGGGCGATCCTCCCAGCGCGGCCGCCGCCTTGAGCAGGTCGCGGTCGATGCGCTGCATGGATGCAAACAGTGGCAGCACCAGGAACGGCAGCATGATGTGTGTCATGCCGATCGTGGTGCCGGTCACGTTGTACATGAGGGCGAGCGGCTCGTTGAGCACGCCGAGGTCCTGCAGGGCCGTATTGACGAGGCCGCGCCGCTGCAAGAGGACGAGCCAGGCGTAGGTTCTAACCAGGAGGCTGGTCCAGAACGGGATCAGCACGCAGATCAGCGCCAGGCGTTGCCACACCGGCGCCAAGCCGAGCATCCAGTAGCACAGCGGGTAACCGAGCAGCGTGGCCATCAGGGTCACGGCGCCGGCGATCTGGAATGTCAGCAGGAAACTCTTGGCGTAGCTCGGATCGTCGAGGAGGCGCGCGTAGTGCGCGAGCGACAGACCGTTGTCGTAGAACGACAGCGCCAGCAGCCAGAGCAGCGGCAGCAACAGCAGCGCGCCCACGAGCAGGAAGCCGGGGAGTAGAAGGAGCGCCGGATCGCGGCTACTACCCTTGGAGGCCATTGCAGCGCGTCCCTAATTTTCGTCTCCGAGCCTAGCGACCGCCCGCCGCCGGCACCACGAAGGCATGCTCTGGATGCAGCGACAGGTAGGCCTTCTGTCCGGGCTGGGGCAGCAGGCCGTCGGTGTCGATATGCGTGCCGAGGCGCAAGGTCAGCGAAACGCCGCTACCGATCTCGACAATCAGAAGCTGGCTTTCGCCCTGGAAGACCCGCGACCGCACCGTCACCGGAAAGGCGTTCTCGTGCTCCCCTCCCGCCACCAAGCGCAGCTTTTCGGAGCGCACGACGAGGACCAGGTTCTTGCCTTGCGGCACCGCGCGAGCACAGCGCAGCAGCGTGCCCTCGAGATGGACGCTGTGGTCGTCGCCTCGCTCGACCGGCAACAATGCGGCCTCGCCGATGAAGTCTGCCACGAAGGCGTCGGCTGGATAGTTGTAGACCTCCTCGGGGCCGGCGAGCTGCGCAATGCGACCCCGGTTGAGCACGGCGATGCGGTGGCTCATGGTCAGGGCCTCGCGCTGGTCGTGCGTGACGTAGATCGTGGTCGCGCCCAGGCGCTCGTGCAGCGTGCGGATCTCGATCTGCATATGCTCGCGCAGCTGCTTGTCGAGCGCGGACAGCGGCTCGTCCATCAAGATCAGCTTGGGTCGGAAGACGATGGCGCGAGCGAGCGCGACGCGCTGCCTCTGGCCGCCGGAGAGCTGGTCGATGCGGCGGCCGTCGAAGCCTTCCAGCTTGACGAGCGACAGCGCCCACGCCACTCGCTCTGCCATCTCGCGGCCGGCGATGCGTCGCGCCTTCAGAGCAAAGGCGACGTTGTCGGCAACGCTCATATGCGGGAACAGGGCGTAGTTTTGAAATACAATGCCGATGCCGCGCCGATGCGGTGGCACGTGCGTGTAGTCCTCGGCCCCGAAGTACACCGATCCCGCATCCGGCTCGGTGAACCCGGCGATGATGTTGAGAAGCGTCGTCTTGCCCGACCCCGAGGGGCCGAGCAGGGTCACGAACTCACCTTCCGCCACGTCCAGCGACACGTCATCGACCACGATGGACGTGCCATAGCGCTTGCTCGCTGAGCGGACGGAAATGGCGAGAGGCTGCGCGTTGGGCATGCGTGCCGGAGGTGTCTCGGTGCCGGTGAGGCCCGGTTGCTCGGGTTGCGATGGCACCCAAGTGTCACCCCGCGCAACCCCTGCAGGCAAGAGGGGCGCAACCTGCGGCGCCGTCCGCTCGGGGAGAATGTGCTGCAACATCCCACATTCCCCCGTCCGCAGATCGATCGCTCGAGCCGCGGTCATCCGCTGGGCACCTACTTTTGCAGCAGCGTGGTCCAGCGCGCGAATGCCTTGTCGGCATCGGCGGTCGCGTACCAGGCGGCGTCCAGCAAGGCCTGCTGCTTGAGATTGTCCGGCGCCGAGGGAAGACGCTTCAGCCGATCGGCTGGAATGATCCCCGTGTCATAGGCCTTGGGATTGACCGGTCCGTAGTCGATAAGCGACGCCGCTGTCGCCTGATTCTTGGGATCGAGCATGATGTTGATGATCTTCATGGCGACGTCTTTGTTCTTCGTGCCTTTGAGCACCATGAAGCACTCGACGTCGTAGATGCCCTGGTTGTAGGTGTAAGCCGCCGCCGCCCCGCTATCGATGGCAGCCTGTGCGCGACCGTTCCAGATCGCCTGCATGTCGATCTCGCCGTCAGTCAGAATCTGTACCGACTGTGCGCCCGAGCTCCACCACAGCGCCAGGTGCGGTTTGATCTCCTCGAGCTTCTTGAACGCCCGATCGACATCGAGCGGGTACATCTTGTCCGGCGCAACTCCGTCTGCCAGCAGCGCGATCTCGAGCATTTGCCGGGCGTTGCCGCTGAGCGCACGCTTGCCCGGAAACTTTTTCACGTCCCAGAACTCGGCCCAGGTGGTTGGCGGCGTCTTGACCGTCTTGGTGTTCCACACCATGACGGTCGAGAACGTCCATTCGCCGACCGTGTGCTCGGCGCGCAACCGCGGGTCGATGTCCTTGGCGTTGGGGATCAGGGAATAGTCGAGCGGCTCGAGCAGCCCCTCTTTGGCCGCGCGCGCGCCCTCGGCACATCCGAGCGCCACGACGTCGAAGCTCGGGCTCCCGGAAAGCACCTGTGCCTTGATCTTGGCGTAGCCGCCGTGGCTGTCCTGGAGGATGCTCACGCCAAGCGCTTTGGTCGCCGGCTCGAAGAAGGCCTTGGTCTGCACCTTCTGCGGCTCGCCACCGTAGCCTGCAAATGTCACGCGGTCCTGCGCTGTGGCGCCACCCGCCATTGCTACGGTCAGCACCGCAGCAACAGCCGATCCGATCAAACGAAACATGCACGCCTCCCTTTGCGGCTGGATCGCCGAACGTTTCAATACCTCAGACTAGCCGCAACTGATATCGTCATGTTTTCTCGCATCGTGGAAGTTTCTTGCGATTTGCCTAGATCTTGGCCGGCGGCTGCACCTAGCATGCCTCGGTGGCACGCCCTTCACTCCCAGTCTCCGAACCCCTAGCACTGACATGACGCCATCCTCGTCCCGGCCGGTTGCTCCGAGGGCCGTTCCGCCGCTGACGCAGCCTTGGCGCGTGGCGGTCGACGTGGGCGGTACGTTCACGGACCTCGTGGTCATCGACGCGGAAGGCTCGCTGCGAGTTGCGAAAGTGGCTTCGACACCGTCGGACCCGAGCGAAGGAGTGCTCGCGGCTGTCGATGCGGTGGCGGCGGACGTCGGTCTCTCTGTGCGTGGGTTGCTCGAGAGCTGCTCGCATTTCGTCCACGGCTCGACGGTCGCGACCAATATTGTTGTCGAGCGGCGGGGCGCACCCACCGGCATGCTGGTGACGCGCGGCTTTCGTGATAGCCTCGAGATCCGCCGCGGCATCCGGTTGAATGCCTGGGATCATCGGCGGCCCTTCCCGCCGGTCCTCGTTCCGCGCTACCTGCGCTTGGCCGTCGGCGGACGCATCGATCGTCATGGAGTGGAAGTCGAGCCACTCGCTCTTGGGGACGTCGACCGCGCCGTCGACATCCTGCGACAGGAGGGCGTGTCGTCGCTGGCCATCTGCCTCTACAACAGCTTTCTCAGCGACGCGCATGAAATGCGCGCTGCCGAGCGCGTTCTGGAGAGATATCCCGAGTGCTGGGTGACACTCTCGAGCCGGGTCGCGCCGATCATGGGCGAATATGAGCGCAGCTCCACCGCGGTGATCAGCGCCTATATTGCGCCGCGGGTCGTCGCCTACGTGGAGCGCTTGGCTGCCGCTCTCTCGCAACGCGGTCTGCGCTCGCCTCTGCTGGTGGTCCAGAACAATGGCGGCTCGCTGACGGTGGAGCGCGTGCGCGAGCGGCCTGCGGCGCTGTTGTTGTCGGGTCCGGCGGCCGGCATCGGCGCGCTGCGGCTTTGCGGCAAGGCGTTGGGCACATCGGATCTGCTTTCTATGGAGATCGGCGGCACCAGCTGCGACGTGACGCTGCTGTCGCAGGGAGGCGCCGAGATTACTTCCGAGTTCGATCTGGGCGGCTATCATGTGGCTCTGCCGAGCGTTGACATCCACAGCATCGGCGCCGGCGGCGGCACGATTGCAGCCGTCGATGCCACCGGCATGCTGTTCGTCGGCCCTCGCGGTGCCGGCGCGGAGCCGGGACCCGCCAGCTACGGGCGCGGCGGCACCGACGCCACGGTCACCGACGCCCAGCTCGTGCTCGGCCGATTGAAGTCGGGCCCGCTCGCGGGCGGCCGCTCGCTGGATCTGGCTCTGGCGCGCACCAGCATCGAAGAGCGCATCGCCAAGCCGCTCGGGCTTTCGCTCGATGAGGCGGCCGCGGGCATCCTGACGCTGGTCGAGGAGCAGCTGTTCCAGGCCGTGCAGAAAATCAGCGCCGAGCGCGGCCACGATCCGCGGCGCTTTGTCCTGGTCGCGGCTGGCGGGGCGGGCCCGATGCACGGCTCTTCCATCGCCCGCAAGCTCGGATCGCCCGCCGTCTACATTCCGCGCCTCGCGGGGGCATTTTGCGCCTTGGGCATGCTGGACGCGCCGATCAAGCATGAGTACTCGCGCGTCGTTCTGCAAAAGCTCGGGCCGACAAGCGACGCTGAGCTTCGCCCCACGCTGGACCGGCTGGAGCAGAACGCCAGGACGCAGCTGGCGATCGACGGCTTTGCTGCGCCGGAGATGGAGATCGTTCGTGAGCTCGAGCTGCGTCACCCCGGGCAGATCGGCGCCATCCGGGTGCCTGTGTCGCCATCACGGTCCGCTTTCGGCCGAGACAATCGCCAAGGATTTCCGGTCCGCCCATCAGCGGCTCTACGGTCACGAAGATGCCACGGCCACCATCGAAGTGGCGGCGCTCTTCGTCGTTGGCATCGGCCGCCTGCCGCGCGTGCGCCTCAACGTTCATCCTCTCGTTGCGAGCACGCCCAAACCGGCGGCCGAGCGCCTCGTATATTTTGCGCAAGCGCGTGGTCGCGTCCCCACGCACATCCATCGCGGCGCCGATCTGACGCCCGGCGCCGAGTTCCGCGGGCCCGCCATCATCGAGGAAAGCACGACCAGCGTGGTTGTTGCGCCGGGCGACGTCTGCAAGGTCGACGCCCTCGGCAATTTCCTGATCCGTCCCGAACTGGATGGCAATCCCAGATGAACGACCGAGTTACAACCGCCCCGCGTCTTGATCCCATAACGCTGGCGCTGGTGCAAAAGCGCGTGGATCACATCGCCGAGCGCATGGGCCAGGTCATGCTGAAGACCGCCCGCAGCCCGATCTTCAACCAAAGCCACGATTTCTCCTGCTTCCTGACCGACGGGCGCGCGCGCTTGGTCAGCCAGGCGGACGGCATCCCGATCCACACCGGTGGCGGCGGGCTGATCGTGGAGGCCGTCCTGCGGGCCTTCGACGACATCGCACCAGGCGACGTCTTCATCTCGAGCGACCCTTATGTGGCGGGCGGCAACCATCTCCCCGACTGGGTCGTCAGCCGCCCGGTGTTCGTCGATGGCGAGATTTTCGCATTCGTCTGCAATCGCGCCCACCAGTCGGACATCGGCGGCGGCGTTGCGGGAACCTACAATCCCGCGGCTACCGAGATCTTCCACGAGGGTATCCGCCTGCCGCCGTTGCGCCTGATCGAGAAGGGGCGCCTGCGGCGCGACCTTTGGCAGCTGCTGTTGCTCAACAGCCGCTGCGCCGATCTGCTCGACGGCGACCTCAATGCCATGCTGGGCTCGACGCAAATCGGCGCCGAGCAGATGACGGTGCTGGCGCGCGACCTTGGGCCGACAGACAGGCTGCTCTACATAGACGGAATCCTCGACTATGCCGACCGACGCATGCGCGCCGCCGTCGCCGAGCTGCCCGACGGGGTCTACGTCGGCGCCGAGATGACGGACAACGACTGCTTCGTGGAGCGGGAGGTTTGGATCCGCGTCACCATAACGAAGTCCGGCGACCGGCTGCGCGTCGACTACACCGGCACGGACCCACAAATGAAGGGCTTCAAGAACAGCTCGATCAGCAACACCCGCTCGGCCACCTACGTCGCACTGACCTCGTTTCTCGACCCCGAGATCCCGCGCAACGCCGGCACCTATCGCTGCGTCGACATCGAGGCGCCGCTTGGCACCGTCGTCAATCCGCGCCCGCCGGCGCCCATGACCATGTGCACCGTGCTGCCGGCACACGAGATCATCCATGCGTGCTGGATGGCGCTCGCGAAGGCAGAACCTGATCGCGCCTGTGCCGGCTGGGGCAAGATCACCCATTGCAACATGGCCGGACCCACAGCCGCGGGCAGCACCTACGTCATGTACCATTGGGGCGCTCTGCCGGCCGCCGGCGCCGTGCGCGGCCGTGACGGCTTCGAACAGATCGGGCCGCTCAACAGCCTCGGCAAGCTTATCGTGCCCAATTGCGAGACCTACGAACAGCTTTATCCCGTACATTTCCTGCAGCACGAGCTGCGCTGCGATACGGCGGGGCCCGGCGAATTCCGTGGCGGAAGCGGCGCCAGCTACCACGTGGTCGTCGAGGCGGAGGCCGAGTATGCCTTCCGCGGCGAAGGCCAGCGCACACCATCGGGCTACGGCGTGCGCGGGGGCGGCATGGGAGCGGCGGGTCACGTTGAGTTCCTGGTCGATGGTGCGCCCTGGACCCCTCCCCAGTTCGGAACCGGTCGGGTCGGTCCGACGGAGATCAAGATCCAATCTCCGGCCGGCGGGGGCTGGGGAGATCCCAAGAAGCGCGGCGCCGATCTGGTGCTGCTCGACGTGCGCAACGGTCTGCTGAGCCGGGAGGTCGCGCGCACCATCTACGGGGTTGCCATCGCGCCGGACGGACGCTCCATTGACGCGGCGGCCACGCGAGCATTGCGAGGAGGGTGAGGCATGACAACCGGACGCAACGGCCGACCGATCGTCGCCAACGTCGAGCGCCTGCATCGTCTGATGGACGCGGCAGGTCTAGCCGCCGTCGTGGTCCGCGGCGGGCAAAACGTCACCTATCTTTCCGGCGTGTCCTTTCACGGCACGCTGTCGCGCCATCTCGATCTGGCGGCCTCGCGCCGAGGCGTCGTCGTCGTGTGGCCACGCCATGCCGCAGCCGGTGTTCGTGCTCGAGGTGACGGCCGCCGGAGCTGCCACTCGCGACTCCTGGATCGAGAAGTTCGATGTCTTCAGCGGCTACACGGAGCCCCTGTTCGACCGGGTCGCAAGCGTGCTCTCGGATCTCGGCCTCTCGCGGTCGCCCGTGGGCTTCGACAAAAACTTCATCGGCGCAGGCTTTTGGGAGGACATGGCCAAGCGTCTCCCGGCCATGCGGATGCTGGACTGCGGTGATCTGATGGACGATGTGCGCCTCATCAAGACGCCAGCCGAGATCGAGCGCTTCCGGGCGGGTGCCAAGCTGCTCGATGCGGCCTTCGCAGAGGTGCTGCCGACCATCCGCGCGGGCGAGCGCGAATGCGAGGCGCACGCGCGAATGATCGCCGGCTGCCTCGCACGCGGGGCCGAATTCGCACACGGCATCCTCAATTCGGAGCGCAATCCGGTGATTTACTGCGGCGAAAGCGAATTCGCCTTCGCTCGTGGCGATGTCGTGCGCACCGACTACCTGGCCTATCTCCAAGGCTACCCGGGTCACCAGTCGCGCAACGCCGTGATCGGCAAACCGTCCCCCCAGCAGGTCTCCGACTACGCCAAATACCACGACATCTACCTGGCCACTGCCGACCGTCTGCGCCCCGGTGTTGCCGTCGGTGAGCTCTATGACTTCGTCGTCCAGGCGTTCGCGAAGGCCGGGTGGAACGTATGAGGCTGGGCTTGTCGGCCACAGCATCGGCCCGTGGTGGCATCAGCAGGAACCGATCTTCTGCCGAGGCGGCCGCCAGGTCCTCGAGCCCGGAATGGTCGTTGCGCTCGAGCCGTACCTGACTCACTGGCACTGCCAGGACATCTTCCTGATCACACAGCACGCGCCGGAGCTTTTGTCCCCGGACTTTGACACGCGTCAGATGCTCGTCATCGACGGCTGAGTGCTCTGCAGATAAGCTTTACCCAACGCAGCAAAGGAGACGGCCATGCCCAACACTCAGACGCAGGAGCTGACCGAGGCGGTGCAACTCTATCTCGACCTCATGTACGATTGCGATGTGGGCAAGTTCGATCGCGTGTTCTGCTCGACCTCGCAGCTGCACGGCTTTCGCGAGGGCAAAATGACCTGCTGGCCGGCCGCGCAGTACAAGGAGGTGCTCGCCGGCAGAAAGTCACCGAAGGCACTCGGCTCACGACGCGAAGAGCAGGTACTGCTTCTCGATCTCGCTTCGCCGACCCAGGCCCTCGCCAAGGTCCGTGTTCGCATCAACGACATGGTGTTCGTCGACTATCTTTCCTATCACAAAATTGGCAACACTTGGCTGATCACCTCGAAGGCCTACCACCGGGAGAGTGGGGCATAACCGCCGGTTGTGCCGGCGAAGGCTTTCGAGATGACCGTGACTAAAGACCCAATGTGAGTTTGGCAGAGTGGTCTGTTGATATTCGTTGCCCTGCGACCGACTACGAACGCATTACCCGAATAATTTCCAACCAAACGCGCGACTTCCAACGATCAGCGCTTGAGGTGCAGCGGTTGGTGGCGAGATGACGGCACGCCGACGCTTGGCTACCCGAGCGGCCTGACGCCCACTATAGAGTTACCCTATGCCGAAGCCGTGGATGATCTATGGCGCGAATGGTTACACGGGCGAGTTGATCGCGCGAGAAGCGGTCAACCGTGACTTGAAGCCGGTCTTGGCCGGTCGAACGGCCGCCAAGGTAGAGCCGCTGGCTGCGAGCCTTGGCTTGCAGGAGCGCGTCTTTGATCTCCGAGACGCCGCGGCGACCGCGAGGAATGTCGAGGGGATGGCAC
Source organism: uncultured Alphaproteobacteria bacterium (assembly GCA_963774165.1). Taxonomy (GTDB): domain Bacteria; phylum Pseudomonadota; class Alphaproteobacteria; order Rhizobiales; family Hyphomicrobiaceae; genus AWTP1-13. The sequence goes on from CAVZEC010000002.1 coordinate 11,435, forward strand.
TAGTCCTCCATTGTGCCGGGCCGTTCTCGGCAACAGCCGCACAGATGATGGCAGCCTGCCTCGCCGCGCGCGCGCATTACCTTGACATCACCGGTGAGATCAGCGTGTTCGAGCACGCCCGTACGCTGGACGCGGCCGCGCGGGCAGCGGGTATTGTTATATGCCCCGGCGTCGGCTTCGACGTAATCCCCACCGACTGTGTCGCGGCGGCGCTGAAGGCTACGCTTCCCGACGCGACACACCTAGCGCTGGGCTTCGATTCGCGCTCGGGCTTCTCTCCTGGAACGGCGAAGACCTCGGTCGAAGGCATCGCGGAGGGTGGCAAGGTGCGCCAGGATGGACGCATCATCTCTGTGCCGCTCGCCTTCAAGACCCGACGCATCGACTTCGGCGACGGCGAGAAACTCGCCATGACCATTCCCTGGGGCGACGTCTCGACGGCCTACGCGACAACCGGCATCCCCAACATCGAGATCTACATTCCTGGATCGCCGGCTATGGTTGCACGAGCTGGGCGGGCCCAACGGTTCAAGTGGCTGCTCGGCATGGGCGTGGTCCAGAATTTCATGAAGCGGCGCATCGAAAAGACGGTCAAA
>CAVZEC010000003.1:0-212352 GCA_963774165.1 uncultured Alphaproteobacteria bacterium
TACGGGGCGCCACAGCTGCGCGTTTTCAAGGGCTTATCGTTTCCAAACCTGGATAAATCGCCCACTGAATTGTAAGGGCTTTTCCGGGCTTTTCCCAAACCTGATCCGTATCCGGATGCGTCCGGGAGCGCATGCGTTGCTTGCCGCTACGAGGTAACAGGCAGGCTGCTGCAGCGGCCCCGTTATCCACTAGGCACTGCCGATCCGCGGCGGCGACCAGTTGGTGTGTACGCAGGCCCGCAATCGTGTGCCCCGACGGCATCTTTCGAAAAGACTGTCCGCTTTCCCTGATCCGGGCCGGCTCCTGCAGGATCGGCTTGTCCAGTATCAGGTCGGAGATCGCCTTACGCAGCCGCGCGCTTTCCGTCTCGCGATCCTTTCGCCGCTTAACCTGCTCCGACTTCAGGCCGCCGGGCTCGTTGCGCCAGCGATAGCAGGTGACCTCTGTCACGCCGGTCGACCGGATCGCATCCGCGATCGGAGCCCCTTGCAAGGTGAGAACCTCAACCTGTCGCAACTTCGCAGCGACTTCTTCCGGCTTGTTCTTCCGGGTTGTGTTTCTTCGCCATGGTAGTCCTCCTCGATGGCAATGCCATGCTTCGAGCCGGACCACTTCATTGGGGGTGGATGAAGGCCTCTATCCGAAGCGCTCCTCGGCGCGTTCGATCATGGTGTTGTCGGCGCCGATCAAGACGGACGGTTCGCAGGCGCGGAAGGCCGTACTTTGCGGCGCATGCAAAGATGGTCTTTGCGGGCACTGCGTTATCAGCCGAGGGTGCGCCTGATAGCGTCCTTGCGAACGAAAGCCCACACAACGGGCCAGTCAGTCTTCGGGCGGAGCCGCGGAAGGAATCTCCATGAAATTCGGCCTTTTCTACGAGCATCAACTGCCTGAGCCCTGGACCGAGACCTCCGAGCTGCGCCTTTACCAGGAAGCGCTCGATCAGGTCGAACTGGCAGATCGGATCGGTATCGATTACGTCTGGGAGGTCGAGCACCACTTCCTGGAGGAGTACTCCCATTCCTCCGCGCCGGAGGTGTTTCTGGCCGCGTGCTCGCAGCGCACCAAGCAGATCCGCCTCGGGCATGGCGTGATGCTGATGTCGCCGAAGTACAACCACCCCGCCCGCTGTGCCGAGCGGATCGCGACGCTGGACCTCGTATCGAACGGCCGGGTCGAGTGGGGAACGGGTGAGTCCGCCACCGCGCTCGAGATGGGCGGCTTCGACATACCGCCCAAAGAGAAGACCGCCATGTGGGAAGAGTCGGTCGAGCAGGCGGCCAACATGCTGGCGATGAAGCCCTATCCCGGCTTCAAGGGGCAATACTTCGAAATGCCCTGCCGCAACATCGTGCCCAAGCCGGCGCAGCGGCCGCATCCGCCGATGTGGATGGCGTGCTCGCGCCGCGAGACCATTCATCGCGCCGCGCAGCATGGGCTGGGCGCGCTTGCCTTCGCCTTCATCGAGCCGGAGCAGGCCTCCAAGTGGGTCGAGGAATACTACGACATCATCAAGTCGAACGCGTGCGTCCCGATCAGCCACACGGTCAATCCCAACATCGCGCTCGTGAGCGGCATGTCCATCCACGAGGACGAGCAGGAGGCGATCAATCGGGGCCTCGACGGCTTCCGGTTCTTCGGCTACTCGCTCGGCTACGTCGGCATGTACGGAGAGCACAAACCCGGCCGCTCGCAGGTATGGAAGAAGTTCCTGGAGGTGAGGAACGAGCTCAAGGATACCGCGGGAAGGGGCGGCATCGGCACGCCCGACCAGGTGCGCGACCACCTGGCGCGCTACGAGAAAGCGGGTGTCGATCAGATCATCTTCGTGCAGCAGAGCGGCAACAACGAGCACAAGCACATCTGCGAGTTGCTCGAGCTGTTCGGCAAGACGCTGCTGCCCGAGTTCAAAGCCCGCGACGCCCTGCGCGAGAAGCAGAAGCAGCTGGAGCTCGCGCCATTCATCGAGCAGGCCCTGAAACGCAAGCGGCGCATGCCCGAGCTTGCCGACGCCGACATCCCCGTGGTGGAGTCCTTCGGCCGCAAGAACGTGAAGGTTGGAACGGCACAGGGCTCGACGTTCGCCGACCGCGGCGGCGCCATCTCCATTCCCCAGCAGGACCCGCACGCCAAGAAAGCGGCGAGCGACGCCTAGGCCACGGGTCCGGCTTGTGCTTGGATGCGAGGTGATGGACCTGGACCCAGACGCCGCCCGTGCGCTCGAGCTGATCAAGGCAGCCGGGCGCCCGCCCTATGAGGCCCTGTCGGCCGCCGAGGCTCGGCAGGCCTACAGCAGCGCGCGCGTCGCGGTTGCACCGGAGCCGCAGGAGGTGGCGGGCGTCAGGGACTTGTCGGCGCCTGGGCCCAATGGCCCGATTCGGTTGCGGCACTACCTCCCTCGGGGTGCCGCGGGCCAGCCGCTGCCGGGGCTCGTCTACTGTCACGGCGGCGGTTGGGTGCTGGGCGATCTCGACTCTCACGATACCGTCTGCCGGCATCTGGCGAATGCCGCCCAGTGCGCGGTTGTTGCGGTCGACTACCGCCTGGCCCCCGAGCACAAGTTCCCGGCGGCCGTGGACGACGCGCTTGCGGCCACCGCATGGGTTGCCGCGCATGCCGCGGACCTCGGCATCGACCCACAGCGCATCGCTGTCGGCGGCGACAGCGCGGGAGCGACCCTGGCGGCCGTGACGTGCCTCGCTGCCCGCGACGCCGGCCGGCCGAGGCTCCGCTACCAGCTCCTGATCTATCCGGTGACCGATTTCGACATGCGCACGCCCTCCCAGGAGCAATTGGCGGACGGGCACCTGTTGACCCGCGGCAACCAGCTGTGGTTCCAGGCCAATTATCTGCGCGGGCCCGCCGACAAGGCAGACTGGCGTGCCTCCCCGCTCAAGGTCGCCTCCGTTGCCGGCGTCCCGCCGGCATTCGTGCTCACGGCCAGCCATGACCCCCTGCGTGACGAGGGGGAGGCCTATGCACGCCGCCTGGTCGAGGCAAGCATCCGCGTCACCAGCTGGCGGGTGCCGGGGCAGATCCACGGCTTCCTGCCGATGGGCAAGCTGATGCGGGCCTCGTCCCCGGCTCTCGACGAGATCGGCCGCCATCTGAAAGCAGCGCTGGCGTAGCCGATCCGGTGCGGCTCGACAGCTCGGCCAACGCGTATCAGGCCGCCCCTTCGACGACGACGATATCGATGACGCCGGCACCTTCGCGCCGCTTGCGGGCGGCCGCATATTCGGGCGAGTGCGCATAGACGCGAGCGGCCTCGAAGCTCTCGAACTCGAGCACGATGTTGCGCGCCCGGCCCTCGCCCTCCACGATTTCCGTGCGGCCGCCGCGCACGAGCGGCTTGCCGCCATACTTCTTGATTGCCTCCCCGCCCATCGCCGCATACTCGGCCCAGACGGTGGCGTTGGTCACGTTCGCGCGGGCGATGATGTATCCCTTCGGCATGCTGTCTCCTCGGCCGATCGGCCTCTCACTTGCTGCCGCGCTGGCTGGCCAGCGCATCGAGGATCGCGAGCAGGCAACGATCGCGCTCGTCGGCGAGACTCGCATGCGCGCGCCCCGCAATTTCCTCGCGCACGCCCTCGATCAGTTTCTGGCGGACCTCGGGGGTCAACTTTGGGGTTCCCAGTGTCTGCCACCAGCTTTCCATGGGCCCTGAGAACTGCTCCAGGAAATGGGGCATGCCGCCTTCGCCGCCACCCAGGTTGAAGGTCATGTGCGGACCCATGATGGCCCATCTGAGCCCCGGACCGTAGGCGATGGCATCGTCGACGTCAGCGACTGAAGCGACCCCCTCCGCCACGAGATGCACCGCTTCCCGCCAGAGCGCCGCCTGCAGCCGGTTGGCGAGATGGCCCGGCACCTCCTTGCGGATATGGATCGCGCGCTTGCCCATGGCGCGATAGAAGGCGATCGCCCAGGCCTCGGCAGCCGGATCGGTTCGCCCGCCGCCGACCACCTCCACCAGCGGGATGAGATGCGGCGGATTGAAGGGATGGCCGATGACGAGGCGTCCGGGATTGCGCATGCGGGCCTGCAGGGCGGAAACACCGAAGCCCGACGTCGATGAGGCGATGACGCGGTCGGGCGGCAGAGCGGCATCGATGTCAGCCAGCAGATCGATCTTCAGCTCCTGCCGCTCGGGCGCGTTCTCCTGAACGAAATCCGCGCCCTCGGCGGCCTCCGGCGGGCTGTTCACGAAGGTCAGCCGGCCCAAAGCCTCGACGGGCTTGCCACCCTCATTACGCAGAAGTGCGGGCCAGGCCGCCTCGATGTAGGCGCGCAGGAAGCCCTCGCGCTTCGGGTCCGGGTCGGTCGCGCGGACCGTCGCCCCGCGCGAGAGGAACCAGGCGGCCCAGGATGCCCCGATGGTGCCGCAGCCGATGATGGCGATGGTCTTGACGTTGTTGGGGTCGGGATAGGTCATTGGGTCCGGCTGTCTCAGAGATAGGTGGACGAGAGCGTGCCCGTGGCGCCGTCGGCGGCGAGCAGCTCCTTGCTCTTGCCCTGGATGACGACCCGGCCGCGGCGCAGCACGTAGCCGTGGTCGGACACCTTCAGGGCAACTGTCGCCATCTGCTCGGCGATGATGACGGTCGCGCCGGAGTTGCGCGCGTAGCTGGTGATGAACTCGTAGATCTGCGTGACGATGACCGGAGCAAGCCCGAGCGAGGGCTCGTCCAGAAGCAGGTAGCGCGGCGAGCGGATTGTAGCGCAGGAGAGGATGAGCATCTGCTGCTGGCCGCCGCTCAGCAAGCCGGCCGGCGTGCGCATCTTCTCTGCCAGGATCGGGAAGCGGTCGTAGGCCGCCTGCATGGCATTCGCCACGGGTGCGCCACGCTGGCCGAAGTGCCAGGCGAGCTTCAGGTTGTCGGCCACGGTGAGCTGCGTGAACAGGCGCCGCCCCTCCATGGCATGGGCGATGCCAAGCCTGGCGCGGCGCGCCGCCGGCAACTTGGTGATGTCGCGGGTCTCGAGCAGGATGCTCCCCGACTTCACCGGCGCCAGGCCGCTGATGGCGCGCAGCAGCGACGACTTGCCCGCTCCGTTGGCGCCGAGAATTGCCGTCGTGCTCCCCGCGCTTGCCGCAATCGACACACCGACCAGTGCGTCGACGGCGCCATAGCTGACGTGGAGATCGTTCACGTCAAGCATGGGCCGGCTCCTCGCTGCCCAAGTAGGCGGCGATGACCTGGGGATCGCGCCGCATGCCCGCGACGTCTCCGCGATAGATGATCCGGCCGCTGTCGAGCACCACCACGTCGTCGACGAGCTCGGCCACGAAATCCATGTGATGCTCGATCAGCAGGATGATCAGCCCCATTGCCTTCATGTCGCGGATCACTTTCGCCAGCCGCTCCATCTCGGTCTCGGAGAGGCCTGCGGCCGGCTCGTCGAGAAGGATCGCTCGCGGCTGCGCGATCAGTGCGCGCCCGACCTCGGCGAGGCGGCAATAGCCGTAAGGCAGCGTGTCGATGGTCCGGTCGGCCACGGCATGGAGGTCGGTGAGCCTCAGCACGGAATTGGCGCCAGCGAGAAACTTCGCTTCCTCCTCGATGGCCGAGCGCAGGCCGAACGCAGCTGCCAGGCCGGAGTATCTCAGCAGGCGGTGCGCGCCGAGCAACAGATTTTCGCGCACCGTGAAGTGCGGCACCAGGCGCGGATCCTGGAAGGTGCGCACGATTCCACGGCGCGCCACCTGGTGATCGTGCCAGCCGGTGATATCGGTTCCCTGGAAGACGATGCGGCCGGAGACCGGCCGATAGATGCCGCTGATGGCGTTTACCAGCGTGCTCTTGCCGGAGCCGTTGGGCCCGATCAGGGCAGTGATCTGGCCGGGCTTGAGGTCGAGCGAGACGTTGTCGACGGCGGTGAGGCCACCGAACTTCACGGTCACCCCATCGACGTGGAGCGTGCCCGACTCGCTGCGGGCGTCGTCAGGATGCCCCACCTCCCGGCGGCCATCCTGGGCACCAGCCTGTGCGATGGCGCGGTCGCGGATGAAGCGCGGCGGCGCGAGCAGGAGACCTGCAATCCCCTTCGGCAGGAGGATCAGCGAGAAGGTGAGGATGAGACCGTAGACGATGTACTGGTACTCGGAGAAGACCTGCAGCTTCTCGGGCAGGAACGTGAAAACGACGGAGCTGAGGATCTGCCCCGGAATGGAGCCCAGTCCCCCCACGATGGCGACGACGAGAACCTCGATCGATCGCGGCAGGGCGAAGCTTTCCGGGCCCAAATAGCCCACGAGGTGGCCGTAGAATGCCCCGGCAAGCCCGGCGAGCGCACCGCTCAGCGCGTAGGCTTGACGCTTGGTCTGGCCGCGCGAAATGCCGATGCTGCCGGCTGCGATCTCGCTGAAGTGGACGGCGTAGAAGGCCCGCCCGATGCGGCTCTGCGTGAGGTTGCGCAACAGCAGCATCAGCAATGCAGTGACGACCAATAGCACACGGAAATATTGGATCGCGTCGATCGGCAGGCCAAAGATCACCAGATTGCGCAGCATGGGCGACGGCACGCCCTGAATCCCATGGTGCCGCCGGTGACTGCGATCCACTCGCGAACGATCTCGTAGAACACCATGCCGAAGCCCAGCGTCATCATGGCCAGGTAGACCTCGCGCACGCGCCCGGCCGGGAAGGACATCAGGTAGGCAACGAGCGTGGCGACGCCGGCGGCGAGACACACCGAAGCTGCGACGTCGATGCCGAAGTCCTTGGCGAGGATGGCCGAGCCATAGGCGCCGATGCCGAAGAATCCGGCGTGGCCCAGCGACATCTGGCCGGCGAGCCCGGTCAGCACGTAGATGCTGAAGGCGAACATCGATGTCGTGAGCACGAAGCTCAGAATCTGCACCGTGCCGCTCGACATCCAGCTGCAGGCCACGAACAGCAGGGCGAAGGGAATGAGCACCGCGAGCGGGTTCGACAGTGCCTGCCGCAGTTGGGTGAGCGCGCTGGTCATACCTTGCTCACTTCCGGCCGGCTGAACAGTCCGTGCGGCCGCAACGCCAGGATCAGCATCAGCAGCGCAAAGGCGATGCCATGCTCGGCGGCGGTGGAGACGTAGCCGCCCACGAGCTTGCTGGTGACGCCGACCAGGATGCCGCCCGCCAACGCACCCAGCGAGCTCCCCATCCCGCCGAGCACGGCGGCGACAAAGCCGAGCAGGACGAGATCGAAGCCGAACGCGGGATCGACCGTGCCGCCGATCTGGGCGATGAGGATGCCGGCGGTACCCGCCAGGATGCTGGAGGCGACGAAGGAGCCTAGCACGATCAACCGCACCGGCATGCCCTGCACGAGCGCCAGTTCCGGATCGAGGGAAACCGCGCGCACCGCCTGCCCCCAGACCGTGCGGCGCACGAACAGCTCCAGCAGCAGGATGAGCGCCACCGACAGCACGAAGATCACCGCGTACTGCAGGGAGACATGAACTCCCAACAAGATGACGAAATCGCGCGAGGTGAAGACGATGTCGGGGAACGCCATGGCCTGGGAGCCGAAGTACTTGGCGGCCACGCCCTGAAGAAAGATGCCGAAGCCGAGCGTCGAGACCACCCAACCCATGCTGCCGGCTGCGTTGAGCGCGGGGCGCACCGCGAACCGCTCGACGAACACGCCGAGCAGGCCGGCAAGGACGAGACTGGCCAGTCCGGCCAACGCCAGCGCAATGCCGAGCGTCGACAGATAGACCATGACCACCGCGCACAGCATCATCGACACGCGCCAGGGAGCCTTGCCCAAAGTTGAGCGTGCGCGTGGTCAGGAACGTGAGATTGAGCCCGAGGGCGATGAGCGCATAGGCCGAGCCAACGCTCACGCCTGCAAACAGGAGCGAGAAGAAGAAGTCCATCGTCGCCCTCGGGGTTGCGCTTTTCGACGCGATGCCGCCTGCTACTTCGCGAGCTGAAGCAGCATGCGTCCATCTTTCTTCACCGGCGCGGAAATGACCAAGAAGCTGCGGCTCGATCGAGTGCTTGGCGGGCGTGAAGGCGATCGAGGTGACGCTCGACGCCGGGCAAGTCCTTAGCGCGTTGAGGACTTGATGACCGCGTCGGGCTCGGTCGAGCCGGCAAAAAGCGGTGGCGCCGAGCAGCAGCTTGGCGCATCGGAGCTCGTCGCCGACGGTCGCAGCCGATCGCGACCAGCGAGGATGGCGGCGTCCGGACCGTACCAGCGATCGATGCATGCTCGGCGCGGCCGAGCGTCGCTGAACTTCAGCACCTCCGGCTGCATGGGCAGCCGCCAGCGACTAGCAGGCTGGGTACCCGCGGACCTCTACCGCGCGCCAAGCATGGCACTCGATGCGCTGGTACGGTCCGGCCGCCGACGCTAATGCCGAGGTCGCGTCATGTTCTTGTGGCTCGCACCGAAGTCGACGCCGAGTCCCACGACGAGCAGCGCCACGGCCGCTGATCGACGCCATCAAGACGAGCGGCGCGACCAAGTCCTGAGCGCGCGATCATGAAGGATCTCAGCGAGACCTCGATGGCCTTGTCGGTGTCGTCAGTCGACTTCTCGATCACCTCCGCGCCGGTGACGCCGTAGCGCCGTGCTCTCGTGCAGGATCCCGAGCTTCTTGTAGGATTGACGACAGGGCCTTGCCGAATTTGTCCGCTTCGACATCGTTGGCGACGCTGACCGAGAAAATATTGGGGCGGGGCGGCTTGTCGCGGCCGTTGGGATAGGTCACGGCCGGAGTCTGGGCCTGCGTGTTGCACATCGGCCGGCCGTCCGCCTGCACCATGTCGATCACGGCGAGGACCGGTCCGCTGCCCGACGGCGCGATCAGGCCCACGATGTCCTTGTTGTCCAGGATGCGGCGCATATTCTGCACGGCACGATCGGGCACGAGCTGGTCGTGCGAGCGCTCGCCCAGCTCCACTTTCTTGCCGTTGATGCCGCCGGCTTTGTTGGCCTCCTCGATCGCGATTTCGGCGCCGCGGCGCACGCCCTCGCCGAACTCGTTGAACGGCCCGGTGAGTGCGGCCGTCAGGCCGAGCTTGATGGTCTCCTGCGCCTGGGCAGCGCCCGAAAGCGCGAGCAGGCAGGACAAGGCTATGCCGGTCTTGAATTGGGTGCGCATGGCGTTCCTCCGATTTTGTTTGGTGATCTGTGTTGACGGTCGTGTCGGTGTTCTTTCCCCCGCGCGGCCCAGGTCGCTCAACTGGGACCGTTCGAACTGCGGGAACGCGCGATCTCCTGCATGAGAAGCGGGACGCCTTCCGTGCAGCTGTGGATGCCGAGCACGCTCACCAGCTCGAGCACCTCCATGACTTCGGCGGCGGTGGCGCCGTGCGCGAGCGCACTCTTCACGTGGCTACGTATGCCCGGCTGATAGAGGTGCGTTGTCGCTGCGTCGGCGGCGAGGCAGACGAAGGCCTTGACCTTGGGTTCAAGCGAGCCTTGCCGGTAGGGGACTGCACGCAGATCGAGGTAGGCTTCGAGATAGTCCGGCGACAGGAGCAGCACGCCCTCCCACGCGTCGTTCCATTGACCGAGCTCGGCGATGAACCGCTCCTTCAACGCTTGCGCGCGGGGCGCTAGCTCGTCGTTCGTGGCCGGTAGCTTGCCGCTGGCCCGCGCCTCCTCGACCAGGAAGGGGGCGCCGAACGCACAGCTCTGCAGCCCAATCAACGACGTCAGCTCGAAGACTTCCATGATCTCCTTTGCCGTCGCACCGTGCCTCAGCGCGTTCCTGATGTGGATGCGCGTGCCGGGTGCGTAGAGGTGGGTCGTCGAGACGTCGATGGCGATATAGACGAATTCCTTCACCTTCGGGAGCAGGGGGCCGCCCTTCCAGGGTACGGACGAGAAGCGCATGTAGGCTTCGAAGAAGTCGGCATCGAGCGCCAGCACGTCGTCCCAGAGTTCGCTCCAATAGCCGCGGGCGCTTGTGAATTCCTCTTTGAGCCGCTGCCGGCGTTTCGGCACGCCCACGTCATCCACTGTGCCCACGTCGTCCACTGTAATGATGACATCGGAAAGCGTGTCCAGCTTTAGACAGCGCAAAGAGGGAAGAACTATTGCTGATCCCTCTAGCGACGCTCGGCCGGACCATGCGTCGGGGTCAAACCTTGCAAGTCTCGGCCTGAGCACAACGCGTGAGGACTACCTCCGTTCGCAGACGAACTGGCGATCGTAGCCCGGCGCACCGAGCAGGGTGGCGCGCTGAGGTTTGGGAACGGAGGCGAGGGTCGGTTCCCGTGCCTCGACCAACTCGCAGCCCTTTGCCGTTGCCATCCAACCGGATGGGCCGTGGCTGATGTAGCCCGCTCCCTGCAATCGGGCGACCGCTCGTTGAAGTCCCGGTGCGATCGATAGGCTCGGGCGGATTGCCAGCGACTTCAAGACCGCCAAATCTTCTGGTGACATGCAGAACCCCCGTGGACTGCCGTGAAGGGGTGAGCGTTTAGACCCGGCTGCAATGGAGAGCCACTCAAAATTCATGAGTGCATGTTGCGTGCGTGAGCGAGCCTGGGCTTGGCCGAGGACGGCTGCCCTGAACAACGAGCCGCGGAATGATTACCGGGGTTGGCGTTCCAGCTTCAATGCCGGATCGAACAGCTTAGGGTCCGGTTCCTCGCTCGGCTGCACATCCGTCAGATCGACTCGCGTGTCCAGGCCTTGAGCGTCCTTGGTGATCCAAGCCTTGATCTGCATTGCCGGCTTGGACGCCATGAATAGCTTGATGCGACCCGCCGTGTCCGAGCTCTGATCCTCGAACGTGACCACGATCGAGCTCTCTTCCTCCAGCACCTCGAAAATGCGCGTGTCGCGCAGCAGGTCGACGTCCTTCTGCAACAGCGCCCGGAAGGGTGTGTAGGTCAGGTCCCACCGGTCGTCCGTGTTGAGGTCGTGGTCCTGGATCGCCACGTAGCGTCCGTCGGAAAGAATGACCACCCGGCTCGGCCGGTTGAACTCGAAGCGGAAGCGGCCGGGTCGCGCGATGTAGTAGTGCCCGCGAAGCCGCTGGTTGTCCGCGCTCGTCTGCAGGAACATGCCCTTGATGATGGTGAGCTGGTTGAAATACGCGCTCACCTTGCGGACGGCCTCTATCTGCTTCTTGGACAGCCCCTGGTCGGCTCCGGCGGCGATCGATCCTGTCGCCGCGTTCTTCTTGGCGCCTTGGGCAATGGCGCCGGCCGTGCCGAGACCCAGCCATAGGAGGAGAGCGATGGCGATTGACCGTGGTGACATCAGGCGCTCGTGAGGTGCTCATGCATCAGGTGCCAGCTGTATACGCCGACCCGATGGCCCTGAGTGCGAGCACTAGATCACGATTCGTGTCGCATCGTTGCATCCGCCAATCCAAGGTGCGGGCGGGTCGCTGGGCGGGCCTAGCCGATGCGCTTGCGCAGGGCGTCCATGTAGGCGCGGATGCGCGCGGCATTCACGCCATAGTCGCTGCGTCCCTGGCGGCTGGTCGAGCGCATGTCGATGCGGCTCCCGACTTCGTCGCAGGACACCCGGATGCTTATGTCGTCGGTAAACCGGTACCAGCGGCTCTGCTGGCTGGCCTCGATGCGGCCCGCTGCGGGATCGGACGCCACGACAGCCCATCCGGGCATCTCTCGTGCGACCTGAAGGGCGAGGTCGAACGCCTTCTCCATGGGCAACGCGACGACGAGGGGCGCCAGGTCGGGATAGCCGCGCTTCTGCATTTGCGGCAATTGCGGGTCGTCATAGGCCACGTCGCCCGCGTTCTCCGCTGCCCGCGCGGGCAGCACGGCGCTGAACGTCGGCGGGTTGTCGGTGTCGGTGGTGATGTCATGGATGGGAGGAAGGGTCGAGCGGATGAGATGATACTGCCACGGCACGTATGCGAGTGCCGCGCCCACGACCAGCGCGACGGACAGCATGACGCGGCCGCGGACGTGAAATCGCGGCCACCCCAAGGCGAGCGAGAGGGCGGAAAGGACGACAGCGGTTGCCGCGAGGAAGCCCGACGCCGGCATCAGCCAATAGAGGCCAAAACCGTAGTGCCACCAACCAAGCCGCGAGCCGAGCGGAGCGAGCGCGAAAAGCAGGATGGAGGCACCGGAAAGCGCCATCGCCGTAACCGGGCCGAATCTCGACAAGTGCATAGGAACCCCAGCGCCAATATTGCGCCTGACATGGGATCGCAGGACCGGTTCTTCAACTCACCGTTGCAGAGACTGCTGCCTGCGCAAGCGGGGAAGTGCCGTGTTGCCGGGCCCTCGCGGCGCTAGAAGCTCGGGCGCCCAGGCTCCATTAGGTTGGCCGCCACGGCGACCAAACCGATCGCGATGAACGCAATCAAGGCCCAGAAGACGTAGTTCCTGGCCCAGATCCAAAACAACACGAGGTCCAGGAATGCTATCAGCCCGTCCATTGCAGATCCTCCCTAGTGTCCTGATCGCGAAATTCGTCTCATTGTGCGGCGGGCTCGGAACGAATTTCGCGATCTGAAGGACAGTGGTGAATCATGGATTCTAGTGTGATTCAGATCGAGAAGTCCGCTTCCCGACCTGGCCCAGAGCGATGGTGCGGACTTCTCGATCATCACACTAGGAAGCTGCGTAGCGCGCAATCTCGACGACCGCGCTCACGAACCCGAGCGGTATCGAGACGGCCATCAGCCAGAACACCCAGCGCTTCGTGATCGCCGTGTAGGCGTACAGGTCGTACACGCCAGCCATGAATTCCATCGGACGGCTCCATTGCTTGCCGCCAGCCTAGGTCCGGATCATGGCCGCATCAGTTCCCCAGGAAACAGGAGCGTGTTGCAAGCGCGAGCTTTGCAACGAAACGGAGTCTTCCGCGTTGCTCCGGGATCGAAGCAGGAGAACAAGGTCATGGACGGAAGATCGATGGTTATCGGTGCGCTGCTCATCGGCGTAGCGGTGCTGGGCTACATGTATTGGGACAGCCAGCACAACACGGTGGTCAAGCTGCCGGGCGTCGAGATCAAGAAGAACTGAGCACCGCCGGGCGGGCAGCCTTTCAAGCGCCCAAGAATTGAGTGGCACCGTCCTGCAGCGCACGCAGGAGTACGGCGCCGCGAGCTCAATCGATGAGCTTTCCGCTCGGATCGAAGAAGGGGAAGGGGCCGGGCCAATCGCCGAGCACGGCGGCGTGCGAGACCAGCTGCCCGCCCTCCCAGCGATGCAGCATGTAGCCCGGCGGCTCGAGGCGGAAGGCGCTCGGGCCCTCGGGGCGCAGGTCGAGCGCGACCTGATGCGCGGGGCTGGGGCAGATCATGGCGCTGCGGCCGCCGACGCGAGCGTGGATGGGGCGATGCACGTGGCCGCACAGGATGGCTTCTACTCGAGGATACCGGCGCATCACCTCGGCGAAGGCCTCGCGGCCCTGCAGGCCGAGCCGGTCCATGTGGGCGATGCCCGTGAGGAATGGTGGGTGATGCATCAGGATCAGTGTCGGGACGTCGGGCTCCCGGCTCAGGGTCGCGTCCAGCCAGGCCAGCCGCGCGGCGCACAGCTCGCCACCGCCTTGCCCGGGCACCAGGGTGTCCAGCCCGATCAAGCGCAACCCCTCGCGTTTGGTTTCGTATTGCAGGAAACCGTGCGCCGGAAGATAGCCGTCAGCGCCGAAGGCCTCGCGCATCGCCTCGCGCGCGTCGTGGTTGCCGGGGACCGCGAGGATCGGTGCCTTCAGCGGCGCCAGGATCGATTTGAGGTGCGCGTATTCCTCCGGCAGGCCGAAGTCGGCGAGATCGCCGGTATGCACGATCAGGTCCGGTTGCGGGTCCAGCCTCAGCAGCTCTGACACGCACGCGCGCAGCATTTGCGCGGTATCCACCCGCCTGTAGGCGAGCTTGCCGGGCAGCTTGATGTGCGTGTCCGTGATCTGGGCAATCAGCATTGCAGCTCCTGGCCGTTTCGCGTCGTCTCGCCGCGACGTGGACTCATCGCCATCATGCCGTGCGGGCGGCGTCTTGGCAGCAGTCAACAATCTGGCATGGCCGGCTCGGTACGCAACAGGGTGCGTTGCGTCTCACGGAACGCTGCGCCCGAACGCTTGCGATCGGCGCTGCTCACGGCCTGTTCAAGCAATGGTGATGCCTTCTGTTCCCCGGGTCACAGGGCGGCGCGACGGTCCGGTTCACAAGGCGGACGCGTCCCGCGGGGATGCACATCGAGCCAAGCGGACCAGCAAGCCGCAGCAAATGGAGCACCTGATCATGACCCCTTCCCAACTCGCCGGCGCCATGCCGGCGTCATCGTCGAAAACCGCCGTTGCCCCCGTGCTTGCCGCACTGCGGGGAGCGATCGGCAGTTGGCGCCGTCGCCAGGCCGAGCGCGACCTGGGTGCCCTCAGCGACCGCATGCTGCGCGATATCGGCCTATCGCGCGCCGAGATTCCCAGTGCCGTGCGTGGCGAGCGCTCAGCTTGCCAAATCCAGCAACGCTAGACGTCCGAGGCGTATCATAAATCGCCAATCCTTGCCGCCGCTGCCCGCGCGAGTGATGGCCTTGCACTGCTCCGGCGCGGACGCCAAGCAATGGCGCAAGCTGGCGCTCGATGCCGTGCCTCATTTCGACGTCAGGGCCATGAACCTCATCGGCACTGCCGCCGCAGGCCATTGGCCGGGCGGCGGGCCGTTCTCGATGGTTGACGAGACGAGGCCCATTGTTGCGGCGATCGACGCCATGCGCGAGCCCGTCCACCTGATCGGCCATTCCTACGGTGGCGCGGTCGCGCTGTCTGCTGCCCTGCAGCGGGTCGAGCGAATCGCCAGCCTCACGCTCTACGAGCCTTCCGCGTTCCATATCCTGCGACAGATCCGTCCCGGTGGCCGCGCCGCCCAAGCGGAGATCGCCGCGCTTGCCGACGTTGCCGCGCGGGGCGTTGCCTCGGGTGATGTTGCGGGCGCGGCTGCAACCTTCGTCGACTACTGGAACGGGACGGGCAGCTGGGCGGCGATGAAGCCTGAGGCCAGAGCGAGCCTCGAGACGTGGTTCCCGAAGGCGCCGCTGGACTTCCAGGCCGCGCTCGGGGAGGACACCCCGCTCACGGCTTATCGACGGCTGCGGTGTCCCGTCCTGGTTTTGCGCGGCGAGCGCGCGCGCACGCCGAGCCGGCGCATCGCCGAGACCTTGGCGGAGCTGGTGCCTCGCGGCCGCCTCGTTCTGGTGCCGGGCGCCGGCCACATGGGCCCGATCACGCATGCCGCGGCGGTCAACGCGTTGATCCTCTCGCACCTGTCGCGGGTCGCTTCGACTGCACGCGACGTGACGCAAGCGGCCTAGTCGGGGTGCGGAGCTGTGGCCGGACGGCCTACAGCGCCATCAGACCGCGCGGGTCGACATTCAGGCCGACCGCTTCTCCGTGCCGGAAATCGCGGCGCGCGCTGGTTTCGACCACCAACGGCTTGGCCTCGCCGACCTGGACGAACAGGCGTGTGCGATCGCCGAGGAAGAAGGCGGCGGCGACGGTGCCGTTGAGGTGCGGAGCGTCGTCAGCCAGGGTCACGTCCTCCGGCCGGAACAGCACTTCGGTCGCGTTGGCCGGTGCGTCCGGCCAGGGAATGCTGCCGGCGGCGGTGACGAAGGCCCCATCGCGCACGCTGCCGGCGATGCGGTTCATGGTGCCGATGAACTCGGCGACGAAGCGGGTCGCCGGCCGCTGGTAGATGTCGCGCGGGCGGCCGACCTGCGCCACGCGGCCGTGCTCCATCACCACGATGCGGTCGCCCAGCGCCATCGCCTCGGCCTGGTCGTGGGTGACGTAGATCGCGGTGATGCCGAGGCGGCGGAGCAGCTGGTCGATCTCGAGCCGCAGCGAATCGCGCAGCTTGGCGTCGAGCGCCGTCAGCGGCTCGTCCAGCAGCAGGGCGCGCGGCTGCACGGCGAGCGCGCGCGCCAAGCGCCACCCGCTGCCGCTGGCCGCCCGAGAGCTGATCGATGCTGCGGTCCGCCAGCGCCTCGATGCGCATCATGGCCAGCATCTCGGCGACGCGCGCGGCGACCTCCGCCTTGCGGGCGATGGCGGATCGTCAGGCCGTAGCCGATGTTGCCGCCACGCTCATGTTCGGGAACAGCGCGTAGGACTGGAACACCATGCCGACGTTGCGCTTCTCGATCGCGGAGCGGCGTGACGTCGGTGCCGTCGAACAGGACCCTGCCGCCGGGGTCGGGCGCCTCGAGGCCGGCGATGATGCGCAGCGTGGTGGTCTTGCCGCAGCCGGACGGGCCGAGGAACACCACCGTCTCGCCGGCGCCGATCGTCAGGTCGAGCGGCTCGAGCGCGCGCGTGCCGTCGGCGAACGTCTTGGCGCAGCGCTCCAGCGTGATGGCAATGGGTTTGGCGGCGTCGGGAATGGCGCTCACTCCTCTTCCGCCCGGAACGTCGCCACGCGCGGACGCGACAGCGCACTGCATGGCGAGCAGCAGCGGCACGATCATCAGGAAGAACACCAGCGTGTAGGCGCTGGCGATCTCCAGTCGCAGCGAGGCATAGGCGTCGGCGAGGCCCACGGGCAGCGTCTTGTTGAAGCGGCGTGTGCAGCAGCCACGTCATGTTGAACTCGCCCATGGACAGCGTCACCACCATCAGCGAGCCGGCCAGCACGCCGGCGCGGCAGTTGGGCAGCACGATGTGGAAGAAGCGCTGGCGAAAGCTGGCGCCGAGCGAGGCCGCGCCCTCCTCCAGCGTCTTCAGGTCGATCGCCATCAGCACCGCCAGCACCGAGCGCACCATGAAGGGCAGCGTGAACAGCACGTGGCCCGACCAGGATGAAGGTCCACGAGGTGCGGAAGCCGCCGGCGGCACCATAGGTGATGATCAGCGCCAGCGCGGTGGCGAGCCCCGGCACCGCCACCGGCATCACCAGCAGTTCCTCCAGCGCGCGGGCAAGCGCGGTCTGGCGCTTGGCCAGCACGTAGGCCGTGGGAATGCCGAGCACCAGCGTGCAGCCGAGGCAGGCGAGCGCGATGCCGATCGAGAGGAAGATGGTGTCGCGATAGCCGGCCCAGACCTCGCCGACCCAGCGCAAGGTCAGCCCGCTCTGGATGCCGACGAGATAGTTCACCGTCAGCCCGGCCAGCATGGAGAGGATCACCGGCACGATCAGGAACGCGCAGACCAGCAGCGTGAAGGCGAGCTGGGCGAAGAAGAGCGGGCCGCGGTTGCGCACGTCGCCCTCCTCAGCCCGCGGCCGCGACGGTGCCGCCGGCGGCGGTGCGGGCGGCGGCGAGCACCATCCAGGTGACGGCGCCGAGCACGAACGACAAGCGCGGCGGCGACCGCGATGTTGGCCTGCAGCGTGAACTCCGTGTAGATCACCATCGGCAGCACGTTGATGCGGGTGGCGAGCGTGAAGGCGGTGCCGAAGGCGCCCATGGCGGTGGCAAAGCAGATGGCGCCGGCCGAGATGAACGCGGGCTTCAGGCCGGGAACGATCACGTCGCGGATCACCTGCCAGGACGAGGCGCCGAGCGAGCGGGCGGCCTCCTCCAGCCTGGGATCGAGCTTCTCGGCGGTGGCCATCACCGTCAGGATCGTGCGCGGGATCGAGAAGTAGACGTAGCCCATGAACAAGCCCGCCATCGAGTAGGCGAACACCACCTTCTCGCCGGTCAGCGCCTGGCGTGATGTCGCCGATCAGGCCCTGGCGGCCCGCCAGGATGATCACCATGAAGCCGATCACCACGCCGGGGAAGGCGAGCGGCAGGGTCAGCATGGCGACGAGGGCGGCATTGCCCGGGAACTTGTTGCGCTGGAGGAACACGCCGGCCAGGCCGCTGACGATCAACGTCACGACGGTGGTTGCCGCGGCGAGTGCCAGCGTCGCCAGCAGCGAGGCGAAGTGGTTCTTGTCGGTGATGATGGTGGCGTAGGTGGCAAAGCCGTCCGGGCCGCTGCCGCCGACCAGGAACAGGCGGGCGAGCGGCAACAGGAAGAAGGCGCGAAGAACGCGCCCGCCGGCAGCAGCAGGGCCAGAAGCGTCAGGTTCTCGCGACGCATGGTCGGGAGCCGTAGACGGCATGGTGTGCGCATCGGTGACACGGGACGGCCGGCGCCGCCCCGTCCCGACAGCCGATCAGTTCACTTCGTTCTTGTAGCGCTCGATGATCGCCTTCTGCGCCGCCGCCAGTTTCTTGAGGTCGACGGGCTTGGCGCGGGCGTAGTCGGCGTCGGGCAGGAACTTGGCCTTGGCTTCCGCCGACAGCTTGTCGGCGAACACCGGGCGCAGGTAGGCGTTGCCCCACATGACCTGGCTCGCATCCGACAGCACGAAGTCGAGCACCTTCTTGCCGTTGTCGGCGTTCGGGCCGCTTGTTGACCAGCGCCATCACGTAGGGGAACACGACGCTGCCCTCCTTGGGGATCACGAACAGCACCGGCGCCTTGTCGGTGTACTGGCCGCGATAGGCGTTGAAGTCGTAGTCGAACAGGATCGGGATCTCGCCGGAGACGACGCGGGCGTAGGAGGTCTGCTTGGGCACGATCGGCTGGTTCTTGGCCAGCTCCTTGAAGAACTTGATCGCCGGGATCGAGGTTGTCGTAGCTGCCGCCCAGCGCCAGGTTGACGGCCATCACGCCGAGCTGGCCGACGGCCGCCGAGGTCGGATCGAGATAGCCGACGAGGCCCTTGTATTCGGGCTTGAGCAGGTCCGACCAGCTCTGCGGCACCGGCTTGCCGCCGAGCGCCGCCTTGTTGACGAACAGGCCGAGCGTGCCCGAGTGGATGGTGAACCAGTAGCCGTCGGGGTCCTTGAGGTCGGCGGGGATCTTGTCCCAGCCCTTGGGCTTGTAGGGCGTGAGCACGCCGGCATCCTTGGCCGGATCGGCCGCAGATGCCGCCCAGG
Organism: uncultured Alphaproteobacteria bacterium; assembly: GCA_963774165.1. Lineage (GTDB taxonomy): Bacteria > Pseudomonadota > Alphaproteobacteria > Rhizobiales > Hyphomicrobiaceae > AWTP1-13. Next base: position 18,810 of record CAVZEC010000003.1, read on the forward strand.
TAGGTGACATCCGCCACCGGATTGGCCTTCTCGGCGATCAGCGCGGCGATGGCCTGGCCGGAGTTCTTGTTGTCGGAGGGCACCTGGATGCCGAGCGTCGACTGGATGGCCTTCAGCTGCGAGCCCCAATCGGCCCATTCCGGCGGGCAGTTGTAGCAGATGGCGCGCGACTGCGCGGACGCGCTCTGGCCGCCCGCCACGACGGCAAGGCAGAAGGCGGCGATGAGACAGAGGCGATTCAGCATGGTCGGCATCTCCTTGGGCGACGGGGCGCGCTGCTCGTTGATGGTAGTCGATCGGGTCAGGCGACGGCGCGCGAGCGCCCTGCCTTCGAGCGGACCGTTGCATCGGCCCTGACGCGGCTCGACGTTCTTATCATCCGTTGGGTGCAATACAAGCGCATGACAGCGCGCCGCAGCAAAGCGCGCCGCCGACGCGACCTGCCGTCGCATCACGACTGCTTATGCAGGACGGCGCTTTTCGCCCGGCCGTCTCGTACTGGGCGTAGGCGGCGGGGAAGTCGGCGATGCTCAGCGTATCGAGCCCCGGCACGGTGACCAGGAAGGACTCGTGGCCGCCGTCGGGATGCAGGTGATGCTCGACGTAGCCCGTCTGCTTGAGCCCGTAGAGCGGCTGGCGGGCGTCGGGCAGGATGAACCCGGTCGACGGGGCCCAGACGTGATGGGTCCCGTGCGGGCGATGCGATCGGAACTGATGTACGTGACCCGAGGCAACCAGCTCCAGCCTGCAACCGCCCAGCGCGTCCAGCAATTGCCGTCTCGGCCGGGGATTGACGAAGCGGCCGGTGATGGCGTCCTCGTCGGCGGAAACGTCAAACAGCGGCTTGTGCACGAACAGCACCACCGCGCGGCCCTTGGCCCCTGCCGCGGCGTCGTGCACGAAGCGGAGCTGGTCGCCGGCAGGCGCCAGGTCGCTGCCGAGCAGCTGGGCATTGATGGCGATGAGGCGCCAGCCCGGCACGTCCAGGCTCCAATAGTCGGGCCCGAAATGGCGCAGATAGCGCGCACGCAGTTCGGCCGCGATCACGGGCAGCCCCGCGTGTGGCGGCGTGTCCTGGCTTTCGCCGATGTCGTGGTTGCCTGGGATGTAGCGGACCGGAAGATCGAGAGCGTCGTGCAGCCGCCGGCTTTCGGCCAGGTCCTCCTCGATTGCCGAGCCATCGAGAGACATGTCGCCGGAATTCAGCACCAGGTCGGGACGCGCGTTTGCCAGATGCGCGCCGACGCGCAGGAAGTTGGCGACGAAATACGGCTTCTCGCGACCGAGATGGGTGTCCGAGATTTGCGCGATGCGATAGGTCATGGCCTACGCTAAGCAGGCTATGTGTCAGCCAAGCGACGCGACGAAGGAGATCAGGGATCCTGGCGGGCGGTCTTATGGGTCGTCCGCATCCTCGTCGTCCGACTTGTACTCTCCGGAAGCCTTCAAGCCTTCGATCGACGTCGCGCCGTCGATCTTGACGACACGGCGCGGCGGCTTTCCCGTCTCCTCGCGCAAGGCGTCCGCGAGCGTCTCCGAATGCGTGACGATCCAGATGCGCGCCGTGCCGGCCGCCCGCGCGATCAATCGGGCGAGCGGCGGGAGCAGCGAGGGATGGAGGCTCGCCTCGGGCTCGTTGAGGGCAATCAGCGAAGGCAGGCGGTAGCCCATGAGGGCGCCGAGCAGGCACAGGTATTTCAGCGTGCCGTCGGACAGCTCGTGTGCCCCGAACGGCCGCGGCAAATCCGGAAACTGGAGATTGAAGCGGCACCAGCTTCCCTCCTCGCCGGCGCGAAGCCGGGCGCCCGCGAATGCATCGTCGATCGCGCTCGCAAGGTCGGCGGTGTCCTGACGGATCACGAACAGCGTCGCCAGAACGGCCGCCAGATCGCGGCCGTCGGCTGAGAGGGTCGGAGTCGTAATGGCGTGACAAGGCTGGCGAACCGGGGAACCGGCGTCGGTGCGAAAGTCGTGATAGAGCCTCCAATCCAGCAGCTCGCGGCGGACCGCCTCGAGCTCGGGATAGCGCGCTCCGTCGCGATATGCAGCCAGCGCCGTCTCCGAAGCGAGCACGGCGTTCTTTTGCACCTCGCGCGCCCCGTCTGCGTTGCGCAGCGTCACCAGCGGGCCCTTGCGCTCCATCATCACGACGTCGCGCCGCCCGTGGCGAATGGTCAGTCGCTCCTCCTTGATCAGCGGCTCGATCGAGAACGCCGCCTCGGTCGGCTGGCGCAGGCCGATCTCGATCTCGTAGGAATGAGGCAGACCCACCTCGACGCCGTACTCCATCCCGTCGAAGTGCGCCTTGAGGATGAGCCGCACGGGCTGTCCGCGTCGCCGGCCGCCGGCCCACAGCACCGACTCGACGCCGCCCTCCTCCGCGATGGCTCGCGTGATCGAGCCGTCGGCAGCGCATCGCAGCAGGCCGAGCGCCTTGTAGAGGTTGGTCTTGCCGACGCCGTTGGCACCGACAAATACGGAGCAGGGATCCACCGGCAGGTACAGACTACGAACCGAACGATAGCCCTGGATCGTTACCGCGCTCAGCGTCAACTCGGGGCACCCTCTACGGACGCATGGGGAATCTGCTTGGTCCGGGAGTGCGCAGCGGCTCCGCGAGATTGGCGAACTCGCATAACAGTTTGCGCGTGTCGCGCGGATCGATGATCTCCTCCACCCAGAAGGTCTCGGCCGTGCGGAACGGCGAGCGCAGCTTGTTGAGCCGGTCCTCGATCTCGGCGAGCTTGGCCTTGGGATCGGGTGCCGCGTCGATCTCGGCGCGATAGGCCGCCTCGATGCCGCCCTCGAGCGGCAGGGAGCCCCACCAGCCCGAGAGCCAGGCGTAGCGGATCACGAGCCGTCCGGCCGGCGCGTGCGCGGCGCCGGCCACGCCGAACGCGTTGCGCACGATCACCGTGCACCAGGGCGTGCTCGACTGGTTGATGGCGGCCATGGCACGCACGCCGTGGCGGATGGTGGCCGCCTTCTCCGCCTCGAGGCCGATCAGGAAGCCCGGGCAGTCGCAGAGGTAGACCACCGGCAGATGGAAGGTCTCGGCCAAGTCGACGAAGCGCACGACCTTGGCGCACGCATCCGCCGTCCACGCGCCGCCGTAGTGATAGGGATCGCTGGCAAGGATGGCCACGGGCAGCCCGTCCAGCCGCGCCAGGCCGCTGACGATCGACCGGCCGAACATCTGGCCCATCTCGAAGAAGGAGCCCTGGTCGACGACGGCGTCGATGATCTGGCGCATCCGGTAGACCTTGCGCCGGTCGCGGGGGATCACAGAGAACAGCTTCTCCTCGCGCCGGTCCGCGCGATCGGTGCGTTCGCCGCGCGCCGGCACGCTGTAGACCGACGATGGCAGATACGACAGGAAGCGGCGCGCGCATTGAAACGCCTCCTCCTCCGTCTCCACCGCGTGATCGACCGCGCCGGCCTTGCACTGCACCTCCCAACCGCCCAGCTCCTGCTTGCTGAGGTCTTGTCCGACGCGCGCCACCACCGGCGGCCCGGCCACGAACATGGCGGAGGTCTTTTTCGTCATGACCGAGAAGTGGCTGGCCGCCAACCGCGCCGCGCCGAGGCCCGCCACCGAGCCGAGCCCCAGCGCAACCACCGGGACGTTGCCGAGCGTGGTCGCGAGATACTGGTGACCCATCGACGAGTAGCCGAGCTGGCCCGGCAGGTTGGCGCGCCCCGTCGTCTCGATGGTCTTGACCGAGCCGCCGCCGCCGGAGCCCTCGATGATGCGGATGATGGGCAGGCGCAGATCGTTGGCCATGCGCTCGGCCAGGATCGGCTTCATATGGATCGTGGCGTCGGCCGAGCCGCCGCGCACCGTGAAGTCATCCCCAGTAACGATCACGGGGCGGCCATCGACGGTCGCTCGTCCCATGACACAATTGGCCGCTGTGAGCTTGGTCAGCTTGTTGTCGGCATCGTATTCGGCCTTGCCGGCAATGGCGCCGACCTCGTGGAAGCTGCCGGTGTCGACGAGGCCGTCGATGCGCTCGCGTACCGTGAGCCGGCCGCCGTCGTGCTGGCGCTTGACCTTGTCGGCCCCGCCCATCTCGCGGGCCATGCGTTCGCGCGCGCGCAGTTCGTCGAGTTCAGGCTGCCAGGTCATGTGTGCGTTCCAGAATTAGTGTTTCCGCCCCTCGGCCGGTCCTGCCGGCCGCATTCCTTGCGGCAACACTAGGCCCGTTCGCACCACAACGTATACATGCGCGTGAACAGAATGGGGAATGCCTGCTCCAGCTCGGCCCAGCCCTCGAGAGATCCCGGCCAGGTCTCTTGCGGACGGCGCTCGCGCAACAGATTGAAGTAGAAGCTCGGCCAGAAGCCTCGGAAAGCGAGTCCGGCGTCTTTGAGGAAGCCTGCCAGCTCGGGGATCGAGTGGCAGCGCTCGCTGACGTTCAAGACGAGGTCGCGAAAGCCGCTCGTCGAATAGAAGTCGAGGCTGGACTTGAGCTCGCTTCCCGCCGCTCCGGGCGCCCGGTCCATCAGAATTTGCCGGAACGCGCGCAGCTTGGTGTCATCGCAATCGGCGCCCGGATACTCGGGATCCGCGCGCAGGGCGGTCAGCTTGCTCCTCGCGATGGCGCTGTAGATGGCAACGCGCATGATGCCTTCCGGCGCCAGGCACTTCATCAGCGCGCGCCAGCCGGCAAAGGTATCGGCCATGTGATGCAGGACGCCCGTGCATTCGATGACCTGAAAGTGCGACAGCATCTCTGCAATGCCGGCGAGCTCATGGATGTCGGCCAGCATGAACTGGATATTGCGTACGCCAAAGCGATCCGCCATCCGCCACGCGTAGGCAAGGCTTGCAGCGGATAGATCGATCGCCAGGATGCGCGCATTCGCGCCGTAGCCGAGCGCCATCTGGATCGCGCCCAGGCCGGTGCCGCAGCCCGCAACCAGCACCTCGAACGGCTTGCTCATGAAGGCAAGTCGGCGAGGCGGGAAATATTGCGCAATGTCGGCGTGGAAATCACCCTCGCGCAACTTCGCGCCGAGCCGAGTCCACCTCGGATAGGGCGATGTCTCGTACTGACGCGCCACCTTGCGCGAGGTGTCGTCGGCAATGCTCCCGAGCCGGGGCAGCCGGGTCATGCGAGACTGCTCGTCGACGCGCTCGGCGATAGGGGCTCCAGCGGCGTCGGCCAGCGCCTTGGGCCGTATGTTGGCGACGCTGCCTGGCGCAATGCCCGCGTCGAGGATCCTGTAGGCGGGTCCGTACAGGCAGGCGATCAGGAATCGATGACCATGCTCGACGTCGCCGGCCAGCAGTCGTGCCACATCGAGCGGACGGTCTGCCATGGCGGCAAGCTCGTCGCTGCCGGCAACCCAGACATACTCATTCTGCGCACACTGCTGCATCAATGCGACCGCGAACTCGATCAGGTCGCGGTCCGCAAATCGTTGCCGCGCAACCTCCAGGGTCAGAGCGCGACGCACCGCCGTCAACAGTCGCTCGACATCCGGCCCCGTGACGATGGCGGTACGCAGCAGCTCCAGCAGGACGTCGTCTCTCAGGAGCGGCTCCGTCCGCTTGACGACCAGGGCGCGCGCTGCCGCATCCCATCCTTTGGATCGGCCGAGATCGAGAGCGCTGCGCAGCGGCTCCCGGCAGGACAGATAGCGAATGGCGGCCTCAGCGATCGCGTCCCGGCCACCCTCGCCGTGGCGAAGAGCTGCGCGAAGCCCGCTTCTGTTGAACCGCACGTCCTGCGGAAGGAGTTGCCGCGAGGCAAGCGATACCAGGCGCCGCATCGCCCGGTCATGTCGCGGGGCGATCCGCAACGCCTCGGTCAGCTCAGCGGCGGCAGCGGCGAAGTCCTTCAGTCCCTCCAGCACGACGGCGAGGTGGAACCGGCGCTCGGCATTGTTGCCTTCGAGCCGCACGGCGCGCTCGAAGTATCTCCTGGCACTGCCTAGATCTTGGGCGTCGACGGCGGCAGAGCCACGTCGCGACCATTCATCGGCCTTCGCCGTTGCTGAAGACACGCAGCGCGCACCCCGCGATCGTTTTGCAGACGCTGTCCTGAGGCAAGAGCGGACGATCAACGCGCCGCCCGGTCCGGGAACGGGCTTGCAATGTTCTTCCGTCGGCAACAGCGAGGGAGCCGCGCGCGTGCGACAGTTTGGCGTACGACGCCACCGCTCAGAGGCGCGCGGCCGCCGACCAATCTCGCAGGGAGTGTGCGGGACTATTCTGCCGCGGACGCCGGCCGCAGGGCCGCTTCGATTGCAGGCGACAGATAAGCGCCCTGTCGCAGCAGCTCATGCTGGATGGCACTAGGCGCAACGTCGCGTGGACGCTTGCCGGCGTTCGCCGCAAGTGCCGCCGCGATGCCTGCGGCTTGTCCGGTGAGCCAGCATTGCGGGATCTCGCGCAGGAATGTGTGCGAGCTGGCGTCGCAGGCGACGTGCCGCCCGGCGCCCAGGATGTTGTCGAGCTCCGCCGGCACCAGCGCGCCGTAGGGCACGGAGATGTTGGGAAACTTCGGCGACAGCGAGGTCGACACGCCGATCTCGTCGTCCCAGACCTTGCCGGTATCCCACTGCTGGCGCGTGACCTTGCGCAAACCGTTGAGGCGCCGGCTGTGGCGCACGCCGACCTGGGGCGCGCCCAGCATGAGGAAGGCGTTGGCGAAGCCCGGCGCCGCGGTCTTGTAGACCTCGAGATGGCCGACCGCGAGCTGGCGCGAGCGCAGCTCGACCGTGGTCAGGTCCTCGACGTCGACGGCGCTGTAGCCGGACAGCCTCGGCCCCATGAACAGGGCGACGTCGTTGCGCCACGAGACGAACGGCTTCTCGAAGAACTTGAGCTTCTGGCGTCCGAGCGCCATGAACTGGGAGAAGGCATCGGGGTCCTGCTTGCGGAAGGCAAGCCACCGCTCCATGTCGACGCCGCCCAAGAGAAACGCCGTGTTGATGCAGTGGTGGATATCGCCCTCGTCGATGTCGGACTCGAAGGAGGCGTGCGTGCGCGCGATCAGGTCGGCGTCACCCGTGGTATCGATCACCACCTTGGCGAAGACGGCGTGGCGGCCTTCCTTGCTTTCGAAAATGGCGCCCTTGACGACGTTTCCCTCGAGGATCGGCGCGGCCGCCCAGGCATGCAGCAGCAGGCGCACCTTGGCCTCGCCCACCATCTGCATCGACAGTGTCTTGAGCGCTTCGGGGTCGATGGTCGGCGACCACGTGACGATGCCGTGGTAGGCGGCGGTGCGCTGCGCCCAGTAGGCCGCCGTCGCCGCGTCCTTGGAGCCCCAGTCGACTTGGCTGGGTCCCTGGATGGCGTCCTTGGGCAGCCGCTCCATCAGCTCGTTGGCGATGCCGCGGATGACGTGCCGGCCGGACCAGTCCGACATGCGGTCGATCCAGATGACGAGACCGCCGGTGGAAAGGCCGCCCAGGTGGTTGTAGCGCTCGACCAGCAGCACGTCGGCGCCGAGGCGGCCGGCGGCGATGGCCGCAGCCGTTCCCGCCGGGCCGCCGCCGACCACCAGCACATCGGTCTCGGCAAAGACGGGGATGTCGCGGGCCGGCTCGCGATAGGAGCGCGTGGGGCGCGGACGCTTTTGCCGGCTCGTCCCGCCACCGAACACCTCCAGGCCCTGCTCGGCGCCGATGTTGCCGCTGTAGTTGCCGGAAGCGGCGCCGGGGCCATCCTTGAAGATTTCCGATTTGAAGAAGAGGCGTCCGCCGTCCTCGGAGCGCTTGTCGTCCGCCATGGCCGATTCCCTGCCCTTGCCGTTGCGGAGGGCCTAGCCCACCGCCTTGCTGCGCGGGAGCATACGGCAGTTCGGGTGGGAATCGCTACCTTCGATGCCCTAGGCTAAATCATCCCGCGTCGGCGCTGCCCGCGCGCCGTGCCGAATGTGCGCAATGACGAGTTCATCGCCGACGACTGCGTGGTAGACGAGATACGGATAGAAGACGACTGGAAGGACCCGGATATCGGGAATGTCCGTTCCGCGGCCGAGGCCGGGAAAGTCGGAGAGGGTGTCGATAGTCTGCTCGATGCTGCGGCGTACGTTCTCCGCGCCCTGCGGACTGCGAGGTTCGAGGTAGGCGCGGATGTCTTCTAGGTCCGTGATCGCGCGCGGCGTGAGACGAACACTCAGGCCCATGGCTTGCGCAGGACTCGCTCAACGGTCTTGTCGTCGGCAAATTCGCCGCGCTTAGCTTGCTCAAGGCCCTCCAGAACAGCCGAGCGATGCTCGTCCGGCACATGGAACACACCCGCCTCGGCCGCTGCGATGTGCTCCAGCACCTCGGCCGCAAGTGCCTGGCGCTCTTCCGAGAGCGTCTTGACCTTCGCGATGGCTTCTTCCAGCACTTTCATCATACGCGTGAGCATACCACAACCGGTCCGAAATTGTCTCCCGACGAGCAGCGAAATGCGGCGTTGAGCTGCGTCGTACGGGGCGAGACTGCCATTCCACCCGGGATTTGGATTCCTCGTTCGACTCCTTGACCCGAACCGGCCGAAGCGGCACACCGTTGACGTATGACCAAGCTGCAACCAGCGCGCGCCGAGACGACGGAAGCCTTCATGGCCCAGGCCGGGCCGGAGCTGGCGGCGCTGTGCACCGCGTGCGGCGCCTGCTTCGACGTCTGCCCCATGGTCGACCACATCGGCCTGCGCGGCGCGGACGCCAAGTCGACGACCGACGGTTTGCGCCGGCTGGCCGCGGGCGAAATGGCACCCGCCGACACGCTCGCCTGGGTGAAGTCCTGCACCCGCAGCGGCCTGTGCGTTTCCGCGTGCCCCGAGAAGGACGCGGGGCTCAATGCCATGCTGCTGCTGCGCGTCGCCAAGCAGCGCGCCCTCAATGAGACGCGGCAGATCCCCGCCAAGCAGGACCCGACCTTGTTTCCGCGCGTGAAGATCTTCGCGCGGTTGCAGCTGAGCGACGAGGAGCTGGCCAAATGGATGTAGATTCCAACCGCATCACCTTCTGGTTCGGCTGCAACATGCTGCGCCACGCCGAGATGATCCGCCTCTCGATCATGCTGCTCGAGCGCGTCGGCTACGACGTCGACGCGGCCGGCGGGCCGTCCTACTGCTGCGGCACGGCGCACGATCACCAGCCGCGCGGCGCCAGCAACATGGCCGCGCGCACGGTCGGCCGCTTCAACGAGGCGGCCGAGAAGGAGGGGCGCGGCAAGGTCGTGACGTGGTGCCCGTCGTGTCACATGCACATGTCCGACATCATGTCGCCCGGCAACGCCGCGGCGTTCGAGATCGCGCACATCACCGAGCTTCTTGCCGAGCGAGCCGACCGCCTCGCGCCGCTGCTGCAGGTTCCAGTCGAGCGGCGCGTGCTGCTGCATCGGCACCTGGGCTTCGCCACCCACGTGGCCGTCAACGACCGCGTCGCGGGGTTGCTTTCGCGCATTCCTGGCCTGCAGCTGGTGCAGGGCCCGGCGCATCCGGGACACATGTGCAGCGCGCTCGGCGCCGTGCCGGGCGCCCTCCTCAAGGCACACCGCGAGACCTGGGATGCTGCGACCGCGGGCAGCTGCGACACGGTTTGCACCATATTCCACTCGTGCCACCGCGAGTTGGTGGCGCTCGACGGCAAGGACGGCATCCACGTCAGGAACTGGGTCCATCTCGTCGCCGAGGCCATGGGGCTGGAGGCGAGCGACGCCTATCTCGGCTGGCGCAACGGCGGCGCCCCCGACATCGCCGCTATCGAAAGGGCCGACGAGTCGCGATATCATGCGCTCGTAGAACCCGAGATTCGCAAGCCGCCCCCGCTGTAAGGCTCCCCTTCGATCTCAAAGTTGCCGGCGCCGCGTGCGCGTCGGGCAAATCGGCTCCGTTGACAGCGGGCGGGCGTCTCGATGCGCCGCTCGCACGTGGAAGCTCGCCAGGAAGAGACGATGCAGAAGTCAGTCGCACCCGAAACGCCAGGCCGCCTCGGCGCGGTGCCCGAGGCCACCTTCTCCATCGTTCTCGCGCTCAGCTTCGCGCATCTGCTCAACGACATGATGCAGTCGCTGCTGCCGGCCATCTATCCCATCATCAAGGACGCCTACGGTCTCGACTTCGGACAGATCGGCCTGATCACGCTGGCGTTCCAGCTCACGGCCTCGCTGCTCCAGCCGGTCGTCGGCATGTATACCGACCGCCGGCCGCAGCCCTTCTCGCTGGTCGCGGGCATGGGCTGCACGTTCGTCGGGCTGATCGTGCTGGCGCACGCCGGCAGCTACGCGCTGCTGCTGATCGGCGCCATGCTGATCGGTCTCGGCTCGTCGATCTTCCACCCCGAGTTCGACACGCATGGCCCGCATGGCCTCGGGCGGCCGCCATGGCTTCGCGCAATCGCTGTTCCAGGTCGGCGGTCAGGCGGGGCAGGCGATCGGCCCGCTGCTCGCGGCCTTCATCGTCGTGCCGCGCGGACAGGAGAGCATCTCCTGGTTCTCGCTGGTCGCGCTGGTGGCGATGGTGCTGCTGCTGCAGGTGGGCCAGTGGTACAAGCGCCAGTCGCCAGCTCCCGTGAAGGCCCGCAAGGCGGGTGGCGCGGCCGGCACGCAATCGCCGGCAGCCAACGTCACCTTCGCCCTTGTCATCCTGTTCGTGCTGATGTTCTCCAAGAACGCCTACACGTCGAGCCTGAGCACCTACTACACCTTCTTCCTGATCGGGAAGTTCTCGGTGTCGGTGCAAGTCTCGCAGATGCTGCTGTTCCTGTTCCTGGTGGCCCAGGCGGTGGGATCGCTGATCGGCGGCCACCTGGGCGACCGCTTCGGCCGCCGCGAGATCATCTGGTTCTCGATCCTGGGCGCCGTGCCGTTCACGCTGCTGCTGCCGTTCGCCAACCTGTTCTGGACGGCGGTGCTCACGATCGTCATCGGCATGATCATGGCGAGCGCCTTCCCGGCCATCCTGGTGTACGCGCTGGAGCTGCTGCCCGGCAAAGTCGGCATGATCGCCGGCCTGTTCTACGGCGTCTCGTTCGGGCTCGGCGCGCTGAGCGCTGCGGTGATGGGCGAGATTGCCGATCACACCAGCATCGAATTCGTCTACCAGATGTGCGCCTTCCTGCCGCTGCTCGGCCTCCTCACCTGGTTCCTGCCGAACATCGAGCGGCCGCGCATCCACGCCTAAGGCAGAATGCAGCAGCCTCGCCACCACTTCGCGGGTGCCCGGTCCGTCAGCGAACGGTGGACAAGAGACGGCATCCGGCCGCGGTCGACGGCCGAGTTCGACCGACGGCGCCCGTGGCTTGACTCCGACCGCACTGGTTCGTTTCTCAGCCGAATTGCGCGAGGCTGCCGCCTCTTGGCGATCAACTGCGCGATGTCGGCAAGGCAAGCAGCATCGTCAGCCGGAAATCCGGCCAGCCGGCAAGCGACAACGACACTTGTTGGTAGTGGAGAAGCCCCTCGGAAGGGTGCTTGAACGTACGCTCACCGCCTTCGCGCGCCAGCACGCCGTGCGCCGCCCAGCACCGCGCGAAATCGGGGCTTTTCACGCTCAGCTCATTGACGAGGCGCCGCAGTGCCAGATCGTCCACGTGACCTGTCATGGCGGCACGAAACTCGGCCACGACGCGGTGCGCGCGGACCTCCCAATCGAGAATGAGCGAACGAGCCTCGGATCGCAGGAAGATGTAGCGCAGGAGATTGGGCTCACCGGCCGCGTCGAGCCAGCCTGCAAACAAGCGCGATGCCTTCGTGTTCCAGCGGCGCGCAGTCCAGGTGCGATCGAGGACGTAGGCGGGGCCGTCGATTGCATCGACACAGGCAAGCACGATATCGGGTGGGGCGTCGTCGGTGCTCGCCCGGTCCGGATCACGCTTCGCGGCAAGCTCGAATAGATAGCTTCGCTCTGCCCGCGACAGGCGCAGGCCGCCAGCCAGACGAGCGAGCGCTGCAGGCGAAACGGACACCTCGCGGCCCTGCTCGATCCACGTGTACCAAGTCGCGCTCAACCCACAGATCTGTGCCACCTCCTCGCGCCTGAGGCCAGGCGTACGCCGCCTGGGCCCGGAAACGAACCCGTGCGCGGCCGGTGTCTGGCGCTCCCTCAGCGAACGCAGGAATGCACCCAGAGACGGCTCTGGATTGTCGGGGACGTATCCTTTCATGGTGGCACTTATACCAGGATGACCTGCACCATTACACTGGTACCCAAGGAGTGCTAGCCTTCGCAGTCCACTTCGATTGGGAAGGAAGGATCGGCATGGGCAAGCAGTTCGCGAAGATCGAGCCGCAGCACAGGGCCTTCATTGAGCGACAGAAGATCTTTTTCGTCGCCAGCGCCCCACCCAAGGGACGCGTCAACGTCTCGCCCAAGGGGCTGTCGTCATTCCGCGTCCTTGGCGAAAACGATGTCGCCTACCTCGATTGCACCGGTAGCGGCAGCGAGACCCGCGCCCACCTGATGGCGTCGGACGACAAGCGGCTAACCATCATGTTCTGTGCATTCGAGGGCGATCCGGTGATCCTCCGCCTCTACGGTCACGGCCAATCGCTGATGCGCGGCACCCCCGAGTATGCCGCCTTGCTCCCGAATTTCGATGAGGTTGCGGGGGCACGACAGATCGTGCGCCTCGCCGTCGATCTCGTTCAGACGTCGTGCGGCATGGGCGTGCCTCTTTTCGATTACAAAGCGGAGCGAGGCAGTCTCGTTCGCTATTGGACAGCACAGGGCATGGACAATCTTCGGAAATACTGGGGCCTCAAAAACTCAAAAAGCATCGACGGTCTGCCGACGGGATTTTCTCCGGACAGCATGGCCACGCCGCGTTGACGGCGAGATCGCCGATCACACCAGCATCGAATTCGTCTGCCAGATGTGCGCCTTCCTGCCGCTGCTCGGCCTCCTCACCTGGTTCCTGCCGAACATCGAGCGGCCGCGCATCCACGCCTAAGGCAGAATGCAGGATCTCGCCACCGCTTCGCGGGTGCCCGGTCCGTCAGCTAACGGTGGAACAAGAGCGGCATCCGGCCGCGGTCGAATGCCGAGTTCAGCCCGTCTCGGAACACGGCGCATTCCGAAGATCATCCGTAACGCCATCTATTCCGCCTAGTTCACTGTGCGCGGGGCTCTATCAGCGCGACGTCGCTCGCTTTCTCCACACCCGCAGGTCAACCATGACTTTTATGGTCGCCGCGAGGACCAGCGCGCAAAGGGCCGCCTTCGACAGCGTCTCCATTGTCCCCTCGACCAGCATGCCATGGACCACACCCCCCGCGACGATTATCACCGCGAGGAACATATGAGCGATGCGCCACGTTCGCGGTTCCAATCCCAATCGCCGGCGGAGTGCAGCCAAAAGTGCGACGGCGAAGATTGCCCACATGGCGATCACACCCCAGGGGGAGAACGGCGTCGGCGATGAGAAGAGAAGGGCGTCAATCATGTCCGGCGGACTCGTGATCCAAAGGCCCGCGACGTGGACCACCACCGCCACGACCAGCGCGCCTCCGATCCAGCGATGTGCACGCCGCCCGCGATAGCCCGACAGTCCCGGCAAGTAACCGGCGATCAACAGAGGCTGAACGAGCACGAGACCCAGTGCGATGATCCCTGCGAATCCAGCCAGTATGTAGACCGGGCCGCGCCATTCGAGCAGCGGGCTCAACGCTGCCGCGGCGACCGGCACGCAAATGGCGGCTGCAAGGGCGACCCAGATCAGGGTCACCTTCGCCAATCTCATGCCTTTGTTCCCAACTCGGTCAGGCCGGCTGAAGGACGAAGTGCGCCTCGAGGCTGGTGTCTTTTGCGCTGCGCATCACGGGTCGCAGAAACACGGTCTTGAATTCACCGCTGTCATAGGCGAGGTGACCATGCGGTTGGCCAAAGATGGGAATGATCTGCGGCATCTCAAGACGGAATACCCCGTTCTTGTCGGTGAGCGTGGCCCCATGGCTCTGCGGTTCGTGCTCCTGCCCTTCGGTCGTGTGCGCCCAAATTTGGATGCGCTGGTTGGCCAGCGGAGCCCCGTCGCCTGCGCGGCGTACGGTGCCGCTCATCCAGAAGCCCCCCTTCCCGATCCGATCCACGGTCGGCGCGCCCTTGCGGTAGTTGTTGGACCCGCCCGACATCGAAGGCGTCGGTGCGAGGACTTGTGCGCGCGCGGGCAACAGGAGGCCTGAAACCCCGGCTGCGAGAACGGAGCCGCCAGCGGCAAGGAGGTTGCGGCGGTTGAGTACGAAGGTGGTCATGTGGTCCTCTTGGCGATCGCGCAGTTGCTGCGCCGACAGGACAGCCACGGGCGCGAGGCGCCCTGAATTTAGCGCGGTTGCAACCAATTTCCCAGCTCAGGAAGCAAGGAACGCGATAGGCCGCACCAACAGTTTTGTGAACGGGTTACTGGTCGTTCAATCAACGCTGTTGGCGAAGCATACTCAGGACGTCTCTTGTTGGCTCACAGCCGTAATTCCCAGACTGTCCGCAAGGCAACTCGGTCTAGAAGAACACTTCCGGCGGCATGCCGAGCAGCACCTGGCCGACGGCCTCGAAGTGGGCGGTGCGCGACTGGATCTGCTGCGACAGCGTGTGGATGTCGCGGAAGCGGCGCTCGAACGGGCTGCCCGGGAAGATCGCATCGACGCCGGCCGCCTTGTAGGTGTAGTCCGCGACCTCTATGGCGCCGTGGATGGCGTTGGTGCAGGCAAGGCGCACGCGCGCACGCTCGGCCAGCCCGATCGGCTCGATGTCGTCGGCCTGCGCGTAGATCGATCCCAAGGTGTCGAGCAGATAGGCGCGCGCCGAGCACAGCCGCGCTTGCGCGCGTGCCACATCCGCCTGCACGACGGCGTTGTCGGCGAGCCGCGACAGCGCGCGCGGCGTCTTCCTGATGGCGAGCGCGATGAACTCGTCGAGCATCGCCCGCGCGATGCCCAGCGCCACGCCGGCCGCTCCGACGGCGTAGAGGCCCTGCATCGTGAAGGCGTAGAGCGGACCGCGCTCGCGGCGCAGCTCCGGCTCCTCGCGCGTGGAGCTGAAGGCATCGGGGATGAATACGTCCTCGAGGCGATAGCTGTCGGAGGCGGTGCCGCGCAGGCCGATGGTGTTCCAGGTGTCGAGCAGGGTGGCCTGCTGCACGGGAAACAGAAGCGTGCGGATCACCGGCCGCCCGAAGCGATTGAGGCGCAAGGAGCCGTCGGTCTCGGCCACGTGGCAGTGCGCGCCCATCCAATTGGCGTGCCGGCAGCCGCTGGCGAAATCCCACCTGCCCGTGACACGGTACCCGCCGGCGACGGCGGAGGCGCGCGTGGCGTTGGGCGGACCCCAGGCAACGAGCGTGCGCGGATCGCCGAAGATCGTGTGCGCGACGTCGGGCTCGAGAAAGGCTGCGATCAGGGCCGCGCTGTTGGCGACGAACGCGTTCCAGGCGACCGAGGCGTCATGGCGCGCGAACTCCTCGATCACGAGAAGGCAGGTCCCGGGCTCCGCCTGCCCGCCACCGACGGAACTCGGCAGAAACAGGCGCAGCAGCTGCGAGTCATGCAGTTGCGACAGGAGCGGCTCCGGGATGCGGCGCGATTTCTCGATCGTATCGGACGCGGCAGCGATGGCCGGGCCGAGATCGCGGGCGATGGCGAGCGGGTCCTGGCGGCTGTGGCTGTCCATGCGCGACCCCATGGCTGATGCGCCATTGCGGCCGAGGTGGAGGGCGCTGTCAATATCGTAATCTGTCTGGCCAGGTATCGCAGATTGCGCGCAAAGGGAGGAGACGAGCCATGACCCGTGAAGAGATGCGCCGGCGAGGCGTCGAGCTGGGCGAGCGGCTGGGCCAGCCGGTGGACGCAAGACGCGAGGTGGTGCCTGGGCTGGCCGACTTCCTGGCCGAGGTCGTCTATGGCGGCATCTGGGACCGCCCGCATCTGACGGTCCAGGACCGGCTGATCTGCACCTTGGCTGCCCTCGGGCTGCTGCAGCGCCCGGCCCAGCTCGAGCGCATGGTCGCGGCGGCGCTCGACAACGGCCTGCCGGCGCGAAGCATACTGGAGGTATTCATGCAGGCAGGCCTCTACGGCGGGTTCGACACGACGGAATTGGCGGCAGCATGCGCGCACAAGGTATTCGAGGCTCGCGGCGTCACCGTTGCCGAGGAGCCGGCGCGGACCGACGCCAACGAGGTGCTCGATGCGCGCGGGCGCGAGCTGATGGCCACCCTGCACGGCGACCGCGGCCAGAAGGGCTACGCGGCGCCCGGCAACCCCATAACCGGCGAGCTCTATCCGGCCGCGATCCGCTACGGCTACGGCGAGCTGTGGTTCCGCTCCGGATTGACGCACCGGCAGCGCATGCTGTGCGCGCTCGCGTCCTTCACCGTGCTCGGCCTGGAGCGGCAGCTCGAGAAGTTCGCGGCCTCTGCCCTCAACGTCGGGCTTGCGCGCGACGAGATCATCGAGGCGGTGATCCAGACGGGTCCCTACGGAGGGTTTCCCAGGGCCCTGAACGGCCTGGCGATCATCAGCGCGGTGCTGTGAGCCGCAGCGCCGCGCCCGCGCCCGATAGCCGTTGCGGGTACGCGGACGTAGGGTAAGGTGACAATGCGAGCATGAGGCGGCGAGAGGGGTGACCCGGAATGGCGTGGCGAACGGTGGCGCGCGCAGACACGCTCGGCGATGGCGACGTGGTCGGGATCGACGTCGATGGCACGCCCATCGCGCTCTACCGCCTCGGCGACGGCATCTACGCCACCGACGGCATGTGCACGCACGCGGTCGGCTTGCTGGCCGACGGCTGGGTGGAGGACGGCGAGATCGAATGTCCCCTGCACCAGGCGCGTTTCGACATCCGCACCGGCAAGGCGATGTGCGCGCCCGCGACCGAGGACCTGCGCACCTATCCGGTCAGGGTCGAAGGCGGAGACGTGCAGATCGACCTGGAGCGTCCCGGCGCGGCACCTGAGCAGGCGTCTCCGACGCCTGCGGAGCCCCCGGCGAAGACGGGCGGGACGACCGCGCGATCGGGTCGCGATCGTGAGAGGGAGAACGGTGCGAACGGCGCCCCCGAGACGAGCGCGAGCGGCGACCGCGCCCTCTTCTCGAGGCAATATGCGTGGCCGGGCGACGATCTGACCCGCATTCCCGACTGGGTCTACACCGATCAGGACATCTACAACCGCGAGGTGGAGCGGATCTTCCACGGCCGCACGTGGAACTACGTCGCGCTCGAGGCAGAGCTGCCCAACACCGGCGATTTCATCCGCTCCAACGTGGGCCCGACGCCCGTCGTGGTGGCGCGCGCCGAGGACGGCTCGATCAACGTGTTCGAGAACCGCTGCATGCATCGCGCGGCCGAGTATTGCCGCGAGCTGAGCGGCACGACCAAGGAGTTCGTCTGCCCCTATCACCAATGGACCTACAGCCTCAAGGGCGATCTCATCGGCGTGCCGTTCCGGCGGGGCGTCGGCGGCAAGGGCGGCATGCCCGCGGACTTCCGGATGGAGAGCCACGGCCTGCGCAAGCTCAACGTCACCACGCACCGCGGCGTCGTATTCGCCTCCTACGCGGAAGACATGGAGCCGTTCGCCGACTATCTCGGGCCCGAGGTCCAGCGCGAGTTCGAGGCGACCTTCGACGGCCGCAAGCTGAAGGTGCTCGGCCACTATCGCCATTCGCTTCCCGGCAACTGGAAGCTCTACCACGAGAACCTGAAGGACCCTTATCACGCCACGCTGCTGCACACGTTCCTGGTGACGTTCGGGCTGCTGGTCGCCGGCAACCGCTCGCTGATGCTGACCGACAAGACAGGGCGGCACGGCGTGATGGCGTCAGCCAAGTCGGACGGGAAGGCCGTGTCCAGCGACACCAAGAAGGAGATGCGCGCCTACAAGGAGGGCATGACGCTGCGCGAGCCGCGCTTCATGGACTTCGTCGGCGAGTTCGACAGCCCATGGTCCGTCACCATGTCCACCATCTGGCCCAACCTGATCGTCCAGCGCGAGATGAACACGCTCGGCGTGCGCCAGATCGTGCCGACGGGCCCACACGAGTTCATCATGAAGTGGACCATGTTCGGCTTCGAGGGCGACGACGAGGAGATGACGCGGCACCGCCTGCGCCAGGGCAACCTGATGGGCCCGGCCGGCTTCCTCGGCCTCGAGGACAACGAGGCGATCAAGTTCGTCCAGGACGGGATGCAGCGGGTCCCCGGCGGGGAGCATCTGGTGAAGCTCGATCCGGCGACGGAAGCGGGCACCTCGGACACGCTGATCTCGGAGTTCGGCCATCCGGGCGATGTACAAGCACTGGCGCCAGGAAATGGGGCTGTAGCGCCGCGCGCCATGAGCGACACGCCCCAAACCCCGGCAACGACGCCCGCCTCGACGCCCTCTTCCTGCGGCACGAGGTGGAGACGTTCAACGCCGCCTATGCCGCGGCGCTGGACGAGCAGCGGCTGTCGGACTGGGTGGAGATGTTCACCGACGACGCACTCTACGTCGTCATCTCCAGGGAGAACGCCGATCGCGGCATGCCGGTCGGGCTCATCTATTGCGAGAACAAGGGCATGATCCACGATCGCGCCTTTGCGCTGGAGAAGACGGCGATGTTCGCGCCGCGCTACCTGCGCCACATCGTCGGCAACCTCCAGGTTCTCGGCGAGAACGAGAAAGGCGAAATCCGTGCGCGGGCCAACTACGTCGTGCTGCAGGTGCTGCTCGATCGCCCGGATGCCAAGCTGCACCAGGTCGGCGCCTACCACGACGTGTTCCGACGGGTCGGCGGCCAGCTGAAACTCGCGGAACGCCGCTGCGTCTACGACAACCTGCTCGTCGACAATGCGCTGTGCCTGCCGGTTTGAGCGTCGGGCAGAATGCCTTGTCGACCATCGCTCGGCAGCTATCGGGCGTCTTGCGGACGTGGTCCGCCCGGCTGTGGCACGCGAGCTATTGGCCCAACTCGGACAGTGTTCTCGGTACTTTCACTGATGGTTGCCTGCAGATGATTACCATTACCTTGTTCCGTAGCGCGGACCTCGTGTCGTGAGCGTCAGACTACGAAAACATGATGCGAGTTCTTCCAAATTGTCGACCCGTTGCACTTTGGCTGTGCGTCGCTCTCGTACTTGCGAGTACGCCAGCAGCCGCGCAACAGCCGAAGCCCAACGTTCTCTTCATCCTCGCCGACAACGTCGGTTACGGTGACATCGGCGCTTATGGTGGCGGCGAGTTGCGCGGCGCGCCGACGCCGCGCATTGATCAGCTCGCCGCGGAAAGTCTCAGGCTGACGCAGTTCCTGGTTGAGCCAGGATGCACTCCGTCGCGTGCGGCATTGATGACTGGACGCTATTCCATCCGCTCTGGGCTGTCGCTGATCGTCGTACCAGGAAGTCCCAACTCACTCCCGGCGACAGAAATCACCATGGCGGAGATGCTGCGCGAGGCCGGCTATGCCACCGCAATGTTCGGCAAGTGGCATCTCGGCGCCCAGCCCTACAGCCAGCCGCAGAATAAGGGGTTCGACGAATTCTACGGTATCCCGCCCGGTGATACCTGGGACGCGTTCCTGATGGTCGGTCAGGCCCGTCAGACCAAAACGCTTGAGATCCCCCTCGGCAAGGGACCGCAGATCGTTGAGGCCAAACGGGGCGAGCCGCTGCAGGCGGTGAAGCCCTACACGGCTGAGGTGCGCCGCGACATCGACTGGGATCTGGCAGAGCGCGGCGTCGATTTCATGAAGCGTCAGAAGGCGGCCGACAAGCCGTTCTTCCTCTATCTGCCGATCTCCCGCACGCACTTTCCGAACCTTCCCTCGAAGCGCTTCGAGGGCGCATCACGCATCGGACAATTCGGGGATTCCCTGATGGAGGGGGACGCCATTGTCGGCAGGATGCTCGATGCGTTGCAGGATCTGGGGCTCGCGCAAGACACGATCGTCGTCTTCGCCTCCGACAACGGACCGCAGGGTGAAGTCGTACGCCAATTCGGCGGAGACATGCCGGATATGGGGTCCCCCGGCCCCTTCCGCGGAGAACTCGGCGACGCCAGCGAAGGCTCTATCCGCACCGCCGCGCTGATCCGCTGGCCGGGTCGGATTGGGCCGCGATCATCCTACGCGATGTTCTCGCTCATGGATTTCTTCCCAACGCTCGCGCGCCTGGCGGGCGGCAAGGTCCCGGACGATCGTCCCATCGACGGCATAGATCAGACCGACCTGCTACTCGGCAGCGGCAGAGGGCGCCGTGACGCGTTGCTGACCTTCGTCGGCCCCGAACTCGTCGCCGTACGCTGGAAGCAGTTCCGCACTTATTTTGCAGACGTAGCGCCTGGCCGCAGCGGCTGGGGCGGGTCGCAACTCCTTCCGGGGACCGGCAGTAGCGCCGCCCCCATGAATGGCTACCCCAAGGTCTTCAACATCGAGGCCGATCCGCGCGAGGAGTACAACATCGGAGCGTTGTACGAGTGGGTGATAGGCCCCTCGCTGAAGGTCGTGGAGGAATACAAGGCCAGCCTTCGGCGCTATCCGAACCCTCCGGCAGCGAACCTCACGCGCTTCTGACCAGGCTCAATTGTGCTGCCATCTAGTTAGGCAGCTCTTGGCACGACCCGGAAGTTCCCTGCAGTGCAACGACTTCGGAAGCTATTGGGGGGTGAGCTGACGTGCGCTCGACGTTGTCGGACCGGTAGGTCATGACCCACTGCGGGACTCGCAGCCGCGACGCAGCATTCGCCAGGGACGTCCTGTGCGAAAACATCTGCTAGTCTGGCTCATCATCGTAAATGAGGGGCGCGAGTGAGACGGCGGGACTTCATTGGCATAGCAGCCGGAGCGGCGATCACTTGGCCGTTCGGCGTGCGTGCCCAACAGTCGAACAAACTGCGGACCATCGGGTTCCTCGGTGCGAGCACGGATGCGAATTGGACACGATGGACGGCCTCGTTCGTGGAGGGGCTGCGTGAGCGCGGCTGGATCGAGGGCCGCACAATTGCGATCGAATATCGTTGGGCGGACGGACGCAGTGAACGCTTTGCCGAGATCGCGGCCGAATTCGTCCGACTCAAGGTCGACGTCATTCTCACGGTTGCAAGTGCCGTCCCGGCAGCAATGCGGGCAACCGCCACCATTCCCATCGTGTTCGCGCTCGCGTCGGATCCGGTCAGTGCCGGACTGGTCGCTTCCCTCGCCCGGCCAGGCGGCAACGTCACCGGGCTGTCCATCCAGTCGCCCGATCTCATCGGCAAGCGGTTCGAGCTTCTGCGCGAGCTTTTCCCTGATCTCCGCCGTCTGGCAATCATGGGCAATCCCGGTGGCGCCAGCTTCGCGACGGAGGTTGCCGAAGCACAGACCGCAGCGCGCATCCTTGGCCTTGAGGTCGATGCTTTGGAAATCCGAAGCGACGAGGATATCGCCCGGGTGTTCGCGCGGCTCAAGGACGGCGTACAGGCGCTCTATGTGTGCCCAGACCCGCTGGTGAATGCCAACCACGCACGCATCAACACCCTCGCGCTCGGCGCTCGACTCCCGACGCTTCATCCATTCCGTGATTATCTCGGGACCGGCGGTCTTATGTCGTATGGTGCGAACAATGCAGAGCTGTTCCGGCGGTCCGCCGACTATGTTGACAGAATTCTGCGAGGCGCGAAGCCGGCCGACCTACCAGTGCAACAGCCCACCAAGTTCGAACTCATCTTTAACTTAACCACGGCCAAGGCTCTGGGCCTGACTATTCCGTCGGCCCTACTCTCGCGCGCAGACGAGGTGATAGACTGAGCGTCCGCCTGATCCGTCACGCACATTATTGCTATTGCGCACGGCAGCTCCTGGGCACCTAGCTGTCGACTTGGGCGCCGCAGCGGTTGCGACGGCTATCGGGCGATCAGCTGACGTTCGCCGGGATGCGACGCGAGGGTCGGGCGTCCAAAACGATGTCGCAGCCCGCGACCCGATGCTGGGCAGTTCACGGCCTTGGGTTGCGCTTTGCAAGCGCGTCGGCCTACTCTGACGGCGAGCGGCAACAGGAGCGTGCGATGGCGCAGGAACCTCTGGCAAACAAGGGCAACTTCCTCCACATCTACGACTTCCGTGTCGCCGCCGGCCACGAGGACGAGTTCATCCGTCTGTTCGAGGAGTTCGACTATTCGGACGGCAACCCGATGCACAAATCGAAGGCCCAGGTGAAGGACGGCGTGCTGTGCCGCGACACCGAGGACCCGCAGCGCTTCTTCCTGATCGCCGAGTGGGCCGACATCGAGGAGCACGCGCGCATCCGCAAGATCCTGGCCAACGAGATCAAGCCGGAGTTCATCAAGTACATCGAAGGCGGCAAGTTCGTTCCGAAGTACGTGGAGGTGGTCTCTTCCACGCCCGAGGAGATCCTCAACAAAGCCGGCTGACCTCCTCATGACCAGCAAGGCCCTCGCGCTGCGCCCGCTCGGCAGCACCGCCGTCAAGACGAGTGCGCTCGGTCTCGGCGGAGCGCCGGTTGGCGGCTTCCGCTATGCGCTGAGCGAGGAGCAGGGCGCCGCGACCATCAGTGCCGGCTACGACGCGGGGTTGCGCTATTTCGATACGTCCCCCTACTACGGCTATGGCCGCAGCGAGCTGCTCTACGGCCACGCGCTGAGGGGCCGGCCGCGCGACAGCTTCGTGCTCTCCACCAAGGTCGGACGCTGGATGGCGCCGCTCAGCGCGGGCGAGACGGTTGCAGGCTGGCGGCCGGGCGGCCTGCCGTTCAAGCCGACCTTCGACTACAGCCGCGACGGGACGTTGCGCTCGCTGGAGCAGTCGCTCCTTCGCCTGGGCATGTCGCGCATCGACGTGGTGCTGATCCACGACGTCGATGTCGTCTCGCAGGGGTCCGAGGCCGAGGCCGACCGGCGGTTCGCCGAGACGATGGCCGGCTGCTATCCCGCGCTCGTGGAGCTGCGCCGCGCCGGCGTCATCCGCGCGATCGGCACCGGCCTCAACGAGACGGCGATGACGCTGCGCTTCGCCCGCGAGGCCGACCTCGATTGCGTCATGCTGGCCGGCCGCTACACGCTGCTCGAGCAGGGCGCGCTCGATGAGCTGCTCCCGCTGTGCGACAGGAAGGGCATGTCGATGCTGCTGGCTGCCCCTTTCAATTCCGGCATCCTGGCCGTGGGCGCGCGCGAGGGCGCCACCTATGACTACAAGCCGGCGTCCGCGCCTGTGCTCGACAAGGTGCGGCGCATCGAGACGGTGTGCGCACGGCACGGCGTCGAGCTGCCGACGGCGGCGCTGCAGTTTCCGCTCGCCCATCCGCGCCTCGCCTCGATCGTCGCCGGCGCCACCAAGCCCGACGAGGTGCGCCAGAACGTGGCGCGCATGGCAACGGCGATCCCGGCGGACCTGTGGCGCGAGCTGAAGCACGAGGGCCTGCTGGCCGAGGCCGCGCCGGTGCCGGCATGAGCCGGCCAGCGACGTCCGCGCCCGCTGCAGCGACATACGAGGTAGCCCATGCTGGCTGACCGCATCGAGGGCAAGTGGATCGACGCCTTCTGCGAGGTGTTCGAGCGCTGCGCGGTGAAGCCGGGCGATACGGCGGCGATCCTGTCGGAGACGCAGTCGCGCGCGATCAACGTACACCTGGCCGAGCTGGCCCTGCTGCGGCTGGGCGCGCGTCCCTTCCACCTGGTCGTGCCTAGCCCACGCAACCGCCATCCGGTGCCCGTGCGCTCCACCGGCGCCAGCGAGGCGATCGGCAAGCTGGCACCCGTGGTCGGTGCGCTCGGTGCGGCCGGCTTCGTCGTCGACTGCACCATCGAGGGGCTGATGCATGCGCCCGAGACCCCCGCGATCCTCAAGGCCGGCGCTCGCATCCAGGTCATCTCCAATGAGCATCCCGAGGCGCTCGAGCGGATGGCGCCCGACGGCGCACTGGAGAAGACCGTGCGCGCCGCGGCCCGAATGCTGCGCTCAGCCAGGCGCATGACGGTCTCGTCGGCCGCCGGTACCAACCTCGACATCGACATGACCGGCGCTTCCACGGTGGGCGTATGGGGTTGGACCGACAAGCCGGGCACGCTGGCGCACTGGCCGGGCGGCATCGTCGTCAGTTTTTGCAAAAGCGGCACCGTTAACGGTATTTTGGTGCTCGATAAAGGCGACATTAACCTTACCTTCAAGCGCTATCTCGAGGCGCCGGTGCGGCTCACGCTCGAGGCCGACTACGTCACGCGCGTCGAGGGCGAGGGCACGGACGCGGAGATGATGCGCAGCTATCTTGCCGCCTGGGGAGACCGCGAGGCCTATGCCGTCAGCCACGTCGGCTTCGGGCTGAACCGGAAAGCGCGCTACGAGTCGCTCGCCATGTACGATCGCGGCGACACCAACGGCACCGAGCTGCGCGCCGTGGCCGGCAACTTCCTGTTCTCAACCGGCGCCAACGAGTTCGCCGGGCGCTACACTGCCGGCCACTTCGACATTCCGGTCATGCGCACGACCATTGCCGTGGACGGCAAGGAGGTCATCCGCGCCGGCGTGCTGCAGGACGTGTTCGCCTGAACCGCTGAGAGCGCGCTGTCATCGCGGCGCTTGCCTGCCCCCGGAGTTGCTCCGGGGGCACCTGGACGACAACGGCCCAATGCGGTTGCGGCCGCGGGGCGCGTCAGTTGCGGGAGAAGCCCTCGATCTCGCGCGCTGCCCAATCCAGCGTCTTGGGCATCGCCTCGCCGCCCGCCATCCGCAGGATCATCTTCGGCATGACCGCCTGGTTGTAGATCTGAGAGGCTACTCCCGGCGGTGCCGGCGCGGCAGGCACGATGATCTGCTGGTCTCCCTTGTTGGGATAGTGCGAGAGCGTGCCCTTCGGGGGAGCCTGCTCGTCCCAGGTCTTGATGTCGTTGAACTTGACGAACGGCGGCAGGTCGTAGCCCTGGCACGCATCGACCAGCTTCTCGGCCGCCTGGCGGGTCGAGACGTACGCCATCAGGCTCTTGGCCGCCGACTTGTTCTTGGAGAAGTTCCACAGGCCCTGGAAGCGCGGCAGCGTCGAGACGAACCGGCCCTTTGGTCCCTTCGGCATGCCGTGCGTCCACAGCTGTTCGGCCACCTTCGGCGCATCGCGCTTGGCCACCGCCCAGGCGCTCGGCGGATTGAAGATGAAGGCGCCCTTGCCTGAGACCAGCCACTTGTTGTTGGAAGCGTTGTCCCACGCACCGACGTCGGGCGGCAGAAAAGCCGTTAGCCGTTTCGCGTATTCGAGGACTTGGCGCACATTGTCCGATTGCGCGGTAATGTTGCCCTTGGCATCGACCAGCTCCGCGCCGAAGGCCTGGAACAGCGCCCCGATCCAATCGACGGAGTCCGTGGTGACGCCGAGCGGCAGGCCGAACGGTACGCCGGCCTTGTGGCACTTCTCGGCGGCAACCAGGAAGGCATCCCAGGTCCACTCGTCGGCGAGCTTGGTCGGCTGCTCGCCGGCCGGAAACATGCCCTGGATGTCGATGCCGGCGTGCTGCTTCAAGAGGTCGAAGCGGCTGTTCGACGTCAGCAGCAGCGTGCCTCGGATGCCGGGCACCACCAGCCATTTTCCGTTGGGTTTGGCGAGGTATTCCAGCGCGGGCGGGACCGGGCCGTTCCTGGCCAGCACTTCGGCCATGACGTCGTCGACCGGCTCCAGGGAATTGGCGTACTGCGACGGCTCCCAGGCCGAGAAGTCCATGATGTCGTGGCCGGATTTCGCCAGCGCCTCGGCGGCGATCGTCAGATAGAGCTTGTTGCCCTGGGTGGAGAGGTAATCGATCTTGAGGTTGACCTTCTCCTTCTCGGCCCAGGCCTCGCAGATCTCCGTCATCGCGGTGTTGGCGCCGGGCACCCAATGGTCCCAGTAGCCGACGGTGAGGTTGCCGGCCGCGCCGGCAGTGCGGACGAACGGGGCCGCGACCAGGGTCGCAGACGCTGCCACGAACCTGCGGCGCGTGATTGCCTTCCTTTGCACGTGCGTTCTCTCCCAGTGCTCTCGTGCGGCCACCGATCTCGAACGCGGGAACGAATGCACGGGCGCCTGGGCCCGATCGCGCTTCGCGCCCGCGAAAGCCGGTATGCCGAGACCGACAGCCTGCACCCGTCCCGTGCGACGAGCAATGGATTTGTGAATTGCCTCCATTGGGAGGCTTGCAACGGCAAGACCTGATGCATTAACGCGAGGTTAACGAATGGATTTCATCCTGTCTGCTCAAGTAATTATCGATTCGTTTCTGGGCAGAATATCAATCTGGGAAAAGAGAAAGAGAGAACGAGCCATGGCAAGAACTGCAAAGAAGGCTGCTCCGCGTCGTCAGCCTGCGAAGAAGAAGTTGGCCGCCAAGCGTGCCGGCAGCGCCCGTCGCAAGCCGGCTGCCAAGCGCGCGGCCCGCAAGTCTCCGGCCCGCCGCAAGGCCAAGGCCGCCTGAATAGGGGGAAGCGTTCCGGCCCCGGGGCCCGCAAGGGCTCGGGGCCGGACGCAATCTACTTGTCCGCGATTGCTTCGGCCCACAGATCGTACTCGTCGGCGTGGGTGACGCGGGCCTGGACGACATCGCCGGGGTTGAGACCCAGTTCACCGTTGAGGAACACGGAGCCGTCGATCTCCGGCGCGTCCCATTTGGAGCGCCCGACCGCCCCTTCCTCGTCCACCTCATCGACAATCACATCGATCGTGCGGCCGACTTTCGCGGAAGTCAGCTCGCCGCTCACCGCCTGCTGCGCGGCCATGAACCGGTGCCAGCGCTCCTCCTTCACCTCCTCGGGAACGGCGCCGGGAAGGGCGTTGGCCGCGGCGCCCTCGACAGGCTCGTACTTGAAGCAGCCCACGCGCGCGAGCTTGGCCTCGGCCAGCCAGTCGAGCAGCAGCGCGAAGTCGTCCTCCGTCTCGCCGGGGAAGCCGACAATGAAGGTCGAGCGGATGGCGAGATCGGGACAGATCTCGCGCCAGCGGTGCAGACGCTCCAGCGTCTTGGCCTGGTGCGCGGGGCGGCGCATGGCCTTGAGCACCTTGGGCGAGGCGTGCTGAAAGGGGATGTCCAGGTAGGGCAGGATCTTGCCCTCCGCCATCAGCGGCAGCACCGCGTCGACGTGCGGGTAGGGATAGACGTAGTGCAGCCGCACCCATGCGCCGAGCGAGCCCAGCGCCTCGCATAGCGCCAGGAAGCGCGCCTCGAGCGGCCGGCCCTTCCACATGCTCTCGGCGTAGCCGATGTCCAGGCCGTACGCGGAAGTGTCCTGGCTGATGACCAGCAGCTCCTTGACGCCCGCCTTCACCAGCCGCTCGGCTTCGGTCATCACGTGCGCGGCGGGACGGCTGGCGAGCCGGCCCCGCAGCTGCGGGATGATGCAGAACGAACAGCGGTTGTTGCAGCCTTCGGAGATCTTCAAATACGCGTAATGCCGCGGCGTCAGGTGCAGGCCTTCCGGCGGCACGAGGTCGAGAAATGGATCGTGCAGGGGCGGGGCGGCCTCGTGCACCGCCGCCACCACCGCCTCGTACTGGTGCGGCCCCGTCACCGCCAGCACACCGGGATGGGCGGCCAGGATCCGCTCCTTCTCGACGCCGAGGCAGCCGGTGACGACGACGCGGCCGTTCTTGGCCATGGCCTCGCCGATGGCGTCCAGGCTCTCCTGCTTGGCGGAGTTCAGGAACCCGCAGGTATTGACGACCACCACGTCAGCCCCCGCGTAGTCGGCGGATAGCTGATAGCCCTCGGAGCGCAGCTTGGTGATGATGCGCTCCGAATCCACCAGCGCTTTGGGGCAGCCGAGCGACACCAACCCGACGCGCGGGGCCGGCTTGGGCGCGGCGCGGCTCGGCCGGGGACTTTGCTTCGGTGACGATTTGCGGAGGGATCTGGCGGCAGTTTTCTGCATGGGCGGCTTGTAGCGTGCGCATGAGTGGCATGCAAACGCCTCGCCACCCACGGTGCGCAGCTTGCTCCATCACCGCGGCGAGCTCTGTCGAACCACGGCTTGCACGCGCGGCCCGTCCTTCGACAAGCTCAGGACTGAGGTGGGAGGCTCAGCCAGCATGGCCTGCGCCGGCGGTCGGGAGACGGGCCGGCCCGCGACTGGCCTTGCGCTCGATCAATGCGAATACCGTCGCTTGGTCATGATTGCATGGTGATCTGAACGCCGAATCGCGCAACGCAGCGCCTACGTGGAGGGCACATGACGAGACGTATCGCACTTTTGGCAGCCGTCATCGGGGTGGCCGCCGTGGCCGGATCGGAGGCGCAAGCCCAGGCGCGCGTGGAGGTGGGCGTGCTCACCTGCACCGTGCGCGGCGGGACCGGCTTCATCGTCGGCTCCACCAAGGATCTGCACTGCCGGTTCAACAAGCCCGGCCGCGACGAGTTCTATCACGGCACGATCAACAAGTTCGGCATCGACATCGGCGTCACGAAGCAGTCGGCGATCGCCTGGGCGGTGTTCGCGCCGACCACGAACTTGCGCCCCGGGTCCCTCAACGGCGGCTACGGCGGCGTCAGCGCGGAAGCAACCGTCGGCCTCGGCGTTGGCGCCAACGCGCTGATCGGAGGCTCGAACAAGGGCATCATCCTGCAGCCGCTGAGCGTGTCGGCACAGCAAGGCCTCAACATCGCCGCTGGCGTCGCCTCGCTGCAGCTGAGGGCGGACTAGGCCGCCGGCGCACGGACAGCCTTCGATCGGCGGACATCGAGGCGGACGCATCCGGGCCCCTCAAGTATTTCTTGACCGCTCGCCCGCGGGCGGGGATGCATTGTGCCTCGCCACTGGCTGCGCGGATGGCGGCTCGCACGCACGCCGCGTATGCCCGGTGCACAATCAAGCTGCCGCCAGGTAGCCTAAAAGGGGGGAAGTCGTTCATGAAGAGGCTGGTTGCCGCCGCGCTTGCCGCGATTCTTTTCCTGCCGCTGGCCGCGGCGCATGCGCAGCCCTGGCCGTCGAGGCCGATCAAGTTCGTGATCCCGTTCGGCCCGGGCTCGGCCAGCGACACGCTCGCCCGCATCGCCGGGCAGGAGCTGGGGCAGGCGCTCGGCCAGCCCATCGTCATCGTCAACAAGCCCGGCGCCGACGGGGCGCTGTCGGCCATAGAGGTGAAGCGTTCGCCGCCCGACGGCTACACCTTCCTGTTCGGCACCAACAGCCCGCTGGCGGTGGCGCCGAACATGCGCAAGGACGCGCCGTACGACGTGCTCGCCGACTTCACGCCGGTGACTTACCTCGGCGACAACACCTTCTTCATCGTGGTGCATCCCTCGGTGCCGGCGAAGACGCTCGCCGAGCTCATCGCCCACGCGAAAGCCAATCCGAAGGTGCTCAACTATGCGGCCGGCAACACCTATGCCCTGGTCGCGACCGGGATGCTGGCGACCAACACCGGCATCGAGATGCAGGCCATTCCCTACAAGTCGGAGCCCGAAGCCATCACGGATCTGCTGTCCGGCCGGGTGCACCTGATGCTCAGCACGTCGACCACGACCGCCCCGCACATAAAGGCGGGAACCCTCAGGGTGCTGGCGACGACCTTTCACGAGCGCAGCCCGTTGATGCCGGATGTGCCCTCGATCCTGGAGGCGGGTCAGCCCAAGTTCCCGATCGGCCCCTGGTTCGCTCTCGTCGGTCCGGCCGGCCTGCCGCCGGAGATCGTCACCCGCATGCACAAGGAGATGGCGGCCGTTCTCGCCAATCCCGGGGTCAGGGAGCAGATGCTGAAGCAAGGCTTCATCCCGAGCTCGTCGACGCCGGAGGCGCTCACGGCCTACATGAAGGACCAGCTCTCGGTTTGGAAGACGGCGCTCAAGGACGCCGGCATCGAGCCGCAATGAGGCCTCGCGCTGGTCAGATCCTGAGCACGCGGATCCAGCGCGCCACGTCGAGCAGGCTCATGGCGGCTGCCGCCACGTAGGTGAAGGCGGCGGCGCGCAGGATCTGCTTGGCCGCCGGCATGTCCTTGTCCTCGAGGTAGCGGCCGGCCTTCAGGACGGGGAGCGCGCGGCGGAAGCTGGCGTCGAACTCCACGGGCAGCGTGACGGCGTGCAGCAGGATCGCCAGCGCGAAAATCATCACGCCGACGAACACCTCGATGATCAGGATGTGCGGCGCCTTGGCGAGCGCCATGACGATGGGCGCCGCCAGCATGACGACGGCGGCGATCTGCTCCGCGCGGATCGCCTGCTTGGCGAGGCGCGTGCGTGCCTGCAGGGGCGGATAGCCGGATGCG
Source organism: uncultured Alphaproteobacteria bacterium (assembly GCA_963774165.1). Lineage (GTDB taxonomy): Bacteria > Pseudomonadota > Alphaproteobacteria > Rhizobiales > Hyphomicrobiaceae > AWTP1-13. Next base: position 48,937 of record CAVZEC010000003.1, read on the forward strand.
TCCTGCATGGCGTGGCCGGCCTCGTGGGCCGCGATCACGACCGCGGCCAGCGAGCGGCCGTTCAGGTGCTTCGGCAGCAGGCGAATGACCTTGGCTTCGGGATCGTAATGGTCGCCGGCGTCGGTCTCCTCCACCTTCACGTGGCCGAGCTTCATCTCGTCGAGGATGTGGCGCGCGAACTCGCCTCCCGTGCCCGGAAAGTCGGGCCGCTCCGCGCCATGGGCCGCGATAACCCTCTTCACCCACATCTGCGGCAGCACCGCGAGCGCGAAGATCACCGCCAGAACGACCAGCATCACTGCCAAGGGGCGACAACTCCTGCAACGTCATGCCCGCGAAGGCGGGCACCCACGCAACTCTCCACGAGCCACACCGGTGCTGGCGTGGATCCCCGCCTTCGCGAGGATGCCGATTACTTCCACACCTCGCGGGAGAGGTCGACGATCATGGCGAGCTTGGCCCACTGCTGCTCTTCGGAGAGCACGTTGCCTTCCTCGGTGGAGGCGAAACCGCACTGGGGGGAGAGGCACAGCTGGTCGAGCGGGGCGTACTTGGAAGCCTCATCGAGCCGCCGCTTGATGTCGTCCTTCTTCTCGAGCGCGCCGCTCTTGGAGGTGACGAGGCCGACCACCACCCTCTTCTTGCCCTTGGGCAGGAAACGCAGCGGCTCGAGCCCGCCGGCCCGTTCGGTGTCGTACTCGAGGAAGTAGCCGTCGTAGTCGATGCCGCCCAGCAGCTGCTCGGCCACCGGCTCGTAGCCGCCCTCCGAGATCCAGGTGGAGCGGAAGTTGCCGCGGCAGACGTGGGTGGTGACGGTCATATCGGCAGGCTTGGATTTGAGCGCCGTGTTGATGATCTTGGCATAGATGCCCGCCAGCTTGTCGGCGTCCTCGCCGCGGGCGCGCGCTTCCGCCAGCTGGTCCTTGGAGCACAGGTAGGCCCACACCGTGTCGTCGAGCTGCAGATAGCGGCAGCCCGCGTCGTAGAACGCCTTGATGGCCTTGCCGTAGAGCTTGGCGAGGTCGTCGAAGTAGGCGTCCATGTCCGGGTAGGCCTGCTCGCTGATGGATTTGCGGCCGCCGCGGAAGTGCATCACCGCCGGCGAGGGGATCGTCATCTTCGGCACCAGCTTGGTGTTGGCGGCGAGAAACTTGAAGTGCGCAAGCATCGGGTGGTTGGCGGGGAAGTCCAGCTTGCCGGTCACCTTCAGGCTCTCGGGCTTGGTTTGTGTTCCGTGGAACTGGATGCCGTGGTCGAGCACGACCCGCTCGCAGCCGGTCAGGTGCCAGAAGAAATCGAAATGCCACCAGGAGCGTCGGAACTCGCCGTCGGTGGCGAGCTGCAGGCCCACCTCCTCCTGCTTGGCGAGGATCTTCCGGATCTCCTCGTCCTCAACCTTCTTGAGCTGGTCGGGGTTGATGAGCGCCTTCTCGCGCTTGGCGCGGGCATCCTTGAGAGGGGCGGTGCGCAGCAGGCTGCCGACCATGTCGGCGCGGAAGGGAGGCGTGGTGGTCGGCATCGCGTGTACTCCTCATAGTGCAACGGCCGTTCGCATCAGTGTGGCGGCGATGGCGAGGGACCGCCCTTTTTCTGCTCGGCGACACCCAGGTGCGTCTCCAGCCGCTCGGGGTCGTTGGCGAGGGAGGCGCTGTCGCCGGCAAAGACGATGCGACCGCGATCCAGTATCACGGCGCGATCGGTAAAGCCCAAGATCTTTCGCGCCTTCTGCTCGACGACGATCGCCGACATGCCTTCCTCGCGGATGACCTTGCGCAGCACCGCCAGCAGCTCGTCGACGATGATGGGTGCCAGGCCTTCGAGCGGCTCGTCCAGCAGTATGATGCGCGGGTTGACGATCAGCGCGCGGCCGATCGCCAGCATCTGCTGCTCGCCACCCGAGAGCTGGCTGCCGAGATTGCCGCGCCGCTGCAGCAGCCGCGGGAACATGGCGAACACGCGCTCCAAGGACCACACGCCCGGCCGCGCCACCGCGGTCAGGTTCTCCTCGACGGTGAGCGAGCGGAAGATGTTGCGCTCCTGCGGCGACCAGCCGACGCCGGCCGCCACCCGCCGCTCGGGGCGCTCGCGCGCGATGTCGCGGCCGTCGAGGCGGATGCTGCCGGACTTGTGCGTGGTGAGACCGACGATCGAGTTGATCAGGGTGGTCTTGCCGGTGCCGTTGCGGCCGAGCAGCGCCAGGGACTGGCCGTCGGCGAGGGAGAAGCCGATGTCGGACAGCACCACGGCCTCGCCGTAGCCGGCGAACAAGGCTTCCACTTGCAGGAGGTCAGCCATGGCCGGCCTCGCCGAGATAGACCTGCCTGACGCGCGGGTCGCGCGCGATGGCCTCCGGCGTGCCCTCCACGAACACCGCGCCGTTGACGAGCACGGAAATCTGCCGGGCGAACTGGAACACCAGGTCCATGTCGTGCTCGATCAGCAGCACGGTGACGTCCTGCGGCAATGCCGCGACGATGTCCAGGATGACGTGCCGCTCCTCCTCCGGTACGCCGGCCGCCGGCTCGTCGAGCAGCAGAACGCGCGGGGCGCTGGCGACGGCCACGGCGATCTCGAGCAGGCGCTGCTTGCCGTAGGGCAGGATGGAGGTGCGCTCGTGCATGACGTCGACGAGGCGGAAATCCTCGAGGATCCGCACGACCTCGTCGGTCACCTGGGACCTGCTGCCGACGATGCGCCACCAGTCCTTGCCGCAGCCGAGCCGTTCCGACACGGCGAGGCCGATGGTCTCGAGCGGGGTGAGATCGCCGAACAGCTGGTTGATCTGGAAGGTGCGGGCAATGCCGAGCTTCACGCGGGCGTGCGGCTTGAGCGCCGTGATGTCGCGCGATTCGAGCAGGATGCGGCCGGCGGTGGGCCTGAGCACGCCGGTCAGCAGGTTTATGAGCGTGGTCTTGCCGGCGCCATTGGGGCCGATCAGGGCGTGGCGGGCGCCCTTCTCGATCCTGAGCGACACGTTGCTGGAGGCGACGAGACCACCGAAGCGCTTTTCCAGCCCTACCGTCTCCAGGACAACCGCCATGGGTCACTGCCCTCCCGCGGCGGGAATCGCGGACTGCTCGCGGCGGCCCCGCCAGTCGAGACGTCCGGCCAGCATTCGCAGCGGCAGCGTCCACGAGCTGATGCGCTCGCGGCCGACCAGCACGATCACGACCAGCAAGAGGCCGATCCAGAACGGCCAGTATTGCGGGGTCAGCGCCGAGAGGTAGTCCTGCATCAGCTTGAACAGAATGGCGCCGATCAGGCCGCCGTAGAGGTAGCCGGTGCCCCCGATGATGAGCACCAGCAGGAGGTCGGCCGAGCGGTCGAAGTCGAACACGGAGAGGGACGCGAAGGCCGTGGTCTGCGTCAGCAGCGCACCGGCGATGCCGGCATAGCCGGCGGCGATGCTGTAGATGGCCACCAGCCGGCCATTGACGGGAATGCCGACCGCGGACGCCCGCAAAGCATTGCCCTTGATCGCCTGGAGCGACAGGCCGAACGGCGAGTGCACGATGCGCCGCGCCAGCAGGAACAGCACGATCAGCACGCCGAGCGAATAGCAATAGGCCGTGTGGCCGAACATGTCGAAGCGGAAGAGACCGAGCACGGGACGAACCTCGACGCCCTGCAGGCCGTCGGCGCCTCCCGTGAGCCAGGCGTAGCGGTTGGCAATCTCGCGCAGCACCAGGGCGACGCCGAGCGTCACCATGATGCGGGTGAGGTCCGAGCCGCGCAGCACCAGGAAGCTCGTGAGGAAGCCGAGCACAGCCGTGGCAAGGCCGGAGACGACCAGCGCCAGCAGCGGCTCGGCGATGATGCCGTGCTTGGCGAGCAGGCCCGCCGTGTAGGCGCCGAAGCCGAAGAACGCGGCGTGCCCGAGCGAGATGACGCCGGCATAGCCAAGGATGAGGTCGAGCGAGAGCGCGAACAGGCCGAGGATGGCGATCTCGGTCAGGATCAGATGTCGGCCGGGCAGGAGATAGATGGAGGCGAGAGCCGCTATCCAGAAGACGACCTCCAGCGGATGCCAGGCCGCGCGGGCCGCCAGACGTCGGTTGACCTCGGCGAGAAGCGGGCGGGGGCTCATCGCGCGCCCCCTCGCGTGAACAGGCCCTGGGGGCGCCAGATCAGGACCAGGATCATGATGGTGTAGATGACGAAGGCGCCGAGCGTGGGGACATAGTACTTGCCGGCCACGTCGCCGATGCCGAGCAGCAGCGAGGCCAGGAACGGCCCGGTGATGCTGGAGGTGCCGCCGACCGTCACCACGATCAGGAAGTAGATCATGAACTTGAGCGGGAACGCCGGATCGAGGCCGACGATCTCGGTGCCGAGCGCGCCGCCGAGGCCCGCCAGCCCAGAGCCGAAGGCAAAGGTGAGGGCGAACACACGATTGACGTTGATGCCGAGCCCCCGCGCCACGCGCGCATCGTCGACCGACGCACGCAGCCGGCTGCCGAAGCGGGTGCGCGACAGGATCAGCTGCAGCGCCAATGTGAGCAGGCCGCAGATGACGATGATCATCAGCCGGTAACGTCCGATGCCGACGCCGGCCACATTGAACTGCCCCTGCAGCCAGCCCGGCAGCTGCACGAAGACCTGGCTCGAGCCCATCACGTAGTCGACGGCCGCGACCGACATGAACACCAGGCCGATCGTGAACAGCACCTGGTCGAGATGGGGCTTGCGATAGACGTGGATGTAGAGCGTACGCTCCAGCACCAAGCCCAACGCCGCGCTGAACAGGAAGGCGATGGGCAGCGCCGCGAGGAACGGCACACCCCACCGGTTGACGAGGATGACTGTGCAGTAGCCGCCCGCCATGGCGAAGGCGCCGTGGGCGAGGTTGACGAAGTTCATCAGCCCGAGCGTGACGGCGAGCCCGCACGCCAGCACGAACAGCAGCATGCCGTAGGCGATTCCGTCGAACAGAATGGTCAGCATGTCGCAAGCGCCCCGTGAAGGCGACGCACGCTGACAGAAGCCACCATGCGTCGCAAGGGCACCTTGTTACTTCTTCACCTTGCCGGGGTCCTTGACGGCCTCGAAGGTCGCGAACTCGACGTTGTAAAGCTCGCCGTTCTTCTTCTCGACCTTGCGGATGTAGATGTTCTGCACGATGTCGCGCGTTTCGGGATCGATCGAGATGGGGCCGCGCGGGCTCTCCCAGGCCATGCCCTTCATGGCCGCGATCAGCGAGTCGCCGTCCGCCTTGCCGCCCGTCTTCTTCAGCGCCTCGTAGATCAGGTGCATGCCGTCGTAGCCGCCGACCGACATGAAATTGGGCCTGAAGTTGTTGGCCTTCTTGAAGGCCTCGACGTAGGCCTTGTTCTTGGCCGAGTCGTGATCGGCCGAGTAGAGATGCGCGGTCACCGCTCCCAGCACCGCGTCGCCCATTCCGTTCAGGAGATCGTCGTCGGTCACATCGCCTGGGCCGATCAGCTTGATGTTGGCCTTGTCGAGGCCGCGCTCGGCGTACTGCTTCATGAATGTGCCGCCCTGGCCCGACGGCACGAACACGAAGATCGCATCCGGCTTGGCGTCGGCGGCGCGTTGCAGGAATGGCGCGAAGTCAGGAGCCGCGAGCGGCACCTTCAAGGCCTCCGTCACGTCGCCGCCGGCCGCCTTGAAGCGCTCCGTGAACGATTTCTCGGCGTCCGCGCCCGGCGCATAGTCGGAGACGATGGTGACGACCTTCTTGATGCCGTTCTTGGCTGCCCAGTCGGCGATGATCACCGAAGACTGGGGCAGCGTGAAGCTGGTGCGCGCGAAATACGGCGAGCGCTCGGTGATGATCGAGGTGCCCGCGGCCATGATCACAGCCGGCACCTTTGCCTCGGTGGCGAGCGGAGCGACCGCAAGCGCGGCCGGCGTGATCTCGAAGCCGGCGATGATGTTGACCTTGTCGTTGACGATCAGCTCCTGCGCGAGGCGCTTGGTGTTGTCGGGCACGCCCGCCGAGTCACGCAGGATGACCTGGATCTTCTTGCCGGCGACGGTGTCGCCGTTCTCCTTCATGTAGAGGTCGACGGCGGCCTTGATCTGCTTGCCGGTCGAGGCCTGCTGGCCGGTCATGGCCACGATCAGGCCGATCTTGACCGTGTCCTGCGCCGATGCCGCGCATGGCAGTGCCAGCAGCGCCGCCGCCGCGGCAGCCTTGAGAACAATGCGTCGGTCCATGGGTCTCCTCCCTTGAGCGGTCTTAGACTTTTGCTATTGCCGGCATCCGGCCCTCAGCCGCGGCGGGCGCCGCCGGAATCCTGTTCGGGAATATTGCAGCAGATGGGTGGGCATCCAAACTATCTTTCGTAGCGGACGATCCAGCGCCAGGCAGTACACCAGCCCACGCTTACGTTCTACGTCCGGTTGAAAGCCGCGCGAATCTCGTCCGGCATTGGCGCAGATTTCAGGCGCATCGGGTCGGCGGGATCTCGGGTCGTCCACAACCGCGTCTCGAAGCCTTCCAGCGCCAGCACGTCGCCCTTCTTCACGGTGTGCTGCACGAAGAAGCTGGAGCGTCGGAACTCGGTGACGCGCGTCTCGACCTGGATATCGTCCCCGTACTGCGAGGCCACCTTGAACACCGCGCGTGCCTCCAGCAGCGCCAGGCCGGCGCCATTGTACTTCTCCAGCATCCGGATCTTGGTCATCCCCGTCGCCTTCTCGAACAGGAGGATCGAGGAGGCGTCGAACCACTCGAAATAGCGCGGATAGTAGACGATGCCCGCAGGGTCGCAGTCCCCCCATTGGACACGGATGATGCGGGTGTTGCTCAGCATGCTCTTCTCGCTCGCCTTCAGGGGATCTCGATCACGTCGGGCGGCGCGGGATCGGAGTAGAGGCGCTCCACCAGGGCCGCGCGCCTGGTGAGGATGGCGCGCTGGTTGAGGTAGCCCTTGTCGGTGATCTCGTTGGCATCGATGGAGGGAGGCTCGGCGAGCAGCAGGCAACGGGCGATACGCATCGAGCTGCCCTGCGCGCGCGCGTTGTGCCGTGCCAGCGCGATGATCAGCGACCGGCGCACGGCCGGCTCGGTGATCATCGCCTCGATCCCGACGTCCGCGCGCAAGTTCGAACACAGGCCGCGCAGGCCGGCAAGGCTCGGGAAGATCAGCAGGCCGACCTCGTCGCGATCGTGGCCGGTGACGACGGCGTCCTCGATCACCGGCGCACCCGCGGCAATGGCGACCGTGCGCAGCGTGCCGACATTGACCCAGGTGCCGGACGAGAGCTTGAAGTTCTCGGCCGTGCGGCCGTCGAACAGCAGGCCGGCCGTTGGATTGTCTGGATCCGCCAAGCGCACGGCATCGCCGGTCTTGAGCCAGCCCTCCTCGTCGAACGCGGCTGCCGTGAGATCGGGTGCCCTGAAGTAGCCGGGCGTCACGTTCGGACCTTTGACGCGGATCTCCAGCTTGTCGGCCACCGGGACGAGCTTCACGGCCATGCCCGGCCCGGGCAGGCCGATGTTACCGGGTCGGTCGATGGCGTAGTGCACCATCGTCATGGCGGGAGCCGTCTCGGTGAGCCCCCACGAGGAGATGAACGGCACCTTGCGGCCGCGCGTCTGCGATGCCCAGCGCCTCCAGCCTATCCCACAGGCTCTGCGGCAATGCGGCCGCCGCATAGAACAGCAGATCGAGGCGGGCGAAGAATTTCCGCCGCAGCGCCTCGTCCTGCTCCAGGTGATCGGCGAGCGCCGCATAGCCGCGCGGCACGTTGAAATAGACGGTCGGGGAGATCTCCCGCAGGTTCGCCACCGTGCGGCCGATGAGGGCCGGCACCGGCTTGCCCTCGTCGATGTAGAGGCTGCCGCCGTGGCGCAGCATCATGTTGAAGTTGTGGTTTCCGCCGAAGGTGTGGTTCCAGGGCAGCCAGTCGACTATGACCGGCGGGCGGTCGCTCAGGAACGGCCACACCGCCGCGGCGCTTTCCTGATTGGCGCACAGCATGCCCTGCGTGTTGATCACGCCCTTGGGCTGGCCGGTGGAACCCGAGGTGAACAGGATCTTGGCGAGTGTATCCGGGCCCACGCGCGCGAAGGCGGCGTCGACCTCGGGCGTCGGGCGCAGCTCGCTGAGGGCGGCGAAGGGCGTCACCCGGGTCGCATCGAGGCTGCCCCGGCTGGCCACGATCTCGATGCGCGTGGCGCCAATCGCCTCCAGCGCCGTGGCGTAACGGCCGGCCTCGTCGACGTAGATCAATCCCGGCTCGACCAGCTCGAAGATGTAGCGGAGCTTGCCGAAGTCCTGGCTGAGGCGCGCGTAGGCCGTGGACACAGGCACCACGGGTACGCCGACGTGCATGGCACCCAGCATCATGAGCCCGTGGTCGATGCCGTTCTCGGCCAGGATCATGAGCGGACGGTTCGGTCCGAGGCCGCGGTCGAGGAGGCCCTGGCCGATGGCGTTGGCGGTCCGGGACGCCGCCTCGTAGGTGAGATGACGCCAGGAGCCGGAGGCCTCGCGCTCGGCCAGGAAGATCCGGTCGGGCGCCGCCACCGCCCAGCGCTCCAGCAGCACGCCGATCGAGCGCGGCACAGTGTCGAGGTGCCGCGCGGATCTGAGGATCATGCACCCATCGGCGCGCCGCTCGTGTGCGATCTGCGGCGTCGCGAACAGGCCGTTGCCGTCGGCCCCGATGACGCCCGCGCCCGCCGAGCCGGCCAGGACTACCGCCTCGCCCATTGCATTCCCCCACACCTTGCTGGAGCCAATGCTGTTGGCCGCGATGGGTAATGTCAACGGCACGAATGGTGTCACGGCCCTCGCCGCCACGACGTGCGGATAGCTGTTGGCGTGCCGAGGGGGTCTAACGACGTTTTTTCCCCTGTTCCAGGCGGAACAGCGAGCGCCCGGCAAATCGGCGAGAGTGGGGACATCGGACGAGGCCATGGTGGCGGGTCCGGGCGCCGAGGCAAGGGCCGACGCGGAAAGCTCAAGGACGGGAGGATACCATGCGCCTTATCGATGTCGTGCTCGCCAGTGTCCTGCTCGGCCTGATCGTGGGCGTCCTGCAGCTGGCACAGCCGGGTGCAGCCAAGGCCAACGGCGTCCGCGAGGCCAACAACGCCGTGAGCGAGCGCATCACCTGGCTGTGGACCCCGGCGATGGCGCGCCGGTCGAGCTCCCTCCAGTAACCAATTCTTCCACCTCCAGCCTTGGGGGCTGGAGCGCAGGGGCGAGCCGCCGATCTGGACCGTTGGCCGGTCCGTCGGCGGCTCGTTTTTTGGCGCCCCCAGAGTTCTTCCGGCTTGGATGGGACCTCGAGCGCCGTTTCGCACTCACCGCTGTCATCCCGGCGCTTGCCTGCCCTCGGACTTGTTCCGAGGGTTGTGAGGCGGTTAGCCGGGAAGCCCCTAGCGCGACGCCCAGCTCTCACTTGAGCGCAGCGGCCAGCTCCTCCAGCGCACGCTTGGCGAAGGCGCGCATATTGGCGGCGCGATCGTCGCTCCCCGTCTCGAGCGTGATCACACGCGGCGAGGGGCCCGCGATGGCGATGCAGGAGTGGCCGGCGGCGTCTCCGTAGCGGTTGCCGGTCGGGCCGGTCGCTCCCGTCTCGGCCAAGCCCCAGGTGGAGCGATGCTTCTCGCGCACCCTGGTGGCGGCGAGCGTCGCATAAGGCTCGCTGGCCGAGCGCATGTCCTTCATGTCCTCGTCCGTGATGCCGAGCAGCGCCGTGCGCGCGCGACGGGTGTAGACCACGGCGCCGCCGAGGAAGTAGGCGGACGCGCCGGGAACGGCGAGGAGCGCGGCGGAGATCAGCCCGCCGGTGGAGGACTCTGATACGGCGATGGTCTCGCGCCGCTCCTTGAGACGGGCGGCGACACTGGCGGCTAGCGCAGACAAGGTTTCCATCGATGCAGCTCCGAAACGAACGCGAACGTGGACCGGCACCCGATACGGGCGTGCCGGGATGGGCGGCTTTCAGGTCTCGCGGCCTTCGAGCAAGGCGGCGAGAGCGGGTGCGAGGCCTGTCGTTTTGACCGGAGTGGCTGCCGCGAAAGATCCGGACTTGGCCTTGGCGACGCCGAGCGTGGCAGCGGCCTCGGCGACCCGAACGCTTGCCACCACGTTGTCGATGATCGGCACCGCCACCTCGGCGTGAATGCGCTCCGCCAGTCCCGCGAGACCCAGGCCGCCCAGGATTACGACCTCCGCGCCGTCATCCTTCACGGCTTCGCGGCATGCCTGGGCGAGACTCTCCAGCGCCGCCTCCGGCTTGGCGGCGATGTCGGCGCCAAGGGTCTCGATGGTCCGCACCGAGGCCAGGTTCGTCGCCAGGCCGATGGCTGCCACGAACTCCTCCAGCATCGGTCCCCAGCGATGCCCGCCCGTGACGATGGAAAACTTGCGCCCCAGGGTGGAGGCCAGGTGGCACGAGGCCTCCGCCATGCCGATCACCGGTACCGGGGCAAGCTCGCGCAGCGCAAACAGGCCGGGATCGCCGAAGCAGGCGATGATCACCGCGTCGGCGCCTTTGCCCTCGCGCGCATACGTATCGAGCACAGCGTGGCCGGCGATGGCTGCTGCTGCCCGGGATGTGATGTAGCGCGCGCCGAACCGGCCGGTCGCGGGGACGACCTCGGTCTCTGGGCGGGCGACGCCGCGTGCGACGCGGGCACCGAGTTCCGTCAGGTGGGCGCTGGTATTCGGGTTGATGAAGAGAAGCCGCATTTCAGCTCGTCCCGGCATCTGCCTTGCGCTCGAGGCCGCTTGCGTTCGCGGGCATCATAGCCGCATCGGCGCGCTTGAGCCATCCGCGGATCGCGGGGAACGCGCGGGCGTCAGATCACCTCCTCCGTCTTGTCGTCGGTCTCGCCGTAGCGGCGCATGGTGGCCGGCTTGGTGCCGGCGTAGAGCTTCTCGATGCCGGGCGCTATTTTGGCGTTCTCGCGCTCGAACAGCGAGTTGCCGGCGAGGTCGCCGTCGACCAGGAACGGGCCGAAGTTCTCCACCTCCAGCACCCAGATGGCCTGGGCGAGGCCCAGCTCCTCGACCCAGTGGGTCGCCGCCACGCGCCGGATGCCGCGGCCCAGCAGCGCGCCGGTGCCGTAGCCGACCGTGGTGAGGTAGACGGCGCTGTTCGGCACGAAGTGGCGCCTGTAGATCTCGCTCGTCATGCCGCCCTTGCCGATGATGACGTTGCAGCGCGAGAGCTTGAACCAGCCCTCCAGCCACTTGTTGAACCGGAACGAGGCGGTGGCCGTGACGGCGCCGACGGTGGCGCTGCCGTCCGGGTTCAGGGTCGCCGCGGGCGAGCAGTGGAAATTGGCGGAGCCCAGCTGCTCGGGCGCCGCGGGCAGCCCGGCCCCGTCCTCGACCGCGCGCTTGTAGACGCCCTCGCGCGCCGTGAAGACGCGACCCGTGAGATAGACCACGGTGCCGATCTCGAGCGCCGCCAGCTGCTCGGTCGTCGCCGGCAGCTGCAGGTGGACGGTCTTGAGGGTTGATCCAGCGGTCAATGTCTTCCCAACCTTTGCCTTGTCATGCGGTGCTTCACCGGCATCCATCGTGCCGCTTGCTCCGGAGCCCGTGAAAAGCTGGATCCCGGGCACTAGGCCCGCGATGACAGCGTCAGAACGTGATGACGCCGCGCGCAACTCCGCCCGTCAGCATCAGCCGGAAGCCTTCGTTGATCTCGTCGAACTTGTAGGTGCGGCTGATCAGGCTGTCGAGGTCGATGCGCTTGTCCATGTCGAGGTCGGCCAGCACGCCGAAGTCGATCGCCGGACGGATCGAGCCGTAGTAGGTGCCGCTGAGCGTCTTCTCGCCGTAGACCATGCCGACCGGCGCGATCGGCGCCCGCGTGGCGAACGAGGGAATGCCGACGATCACGGCATGGCCGCCGGGCGCTATCGCGTCGACGATCATGACGGCGGTCTTGTCCCCGCCGATGGCATCGAAGGCGTAGTCGGCGCCCAGCCCGCCCGTCAGATCCTGCACGCGCTTCACCACGTCCTCGGTCTTGGCGTTGATGGTGTGGGTGGCACCAAACTCGCGCGCCATGCTCAATTTATTGTCGAGCAGGTCGCAGGCGATGATGGTGCGGGCACCCGCGAGCTTGGCGCCCTGCACCACGTTGAGGCCGACGCCGCCGCAGCCCACCACCAGCACGCTGCTGCCGGCTTGCACGTTGGCGTGGCGGATGACGGCGCCGACGCCGGTCGCCACGCTGCAGCCGATGATGGCGGCGTGCGTCCACGGCAGGTCCTTGCGCACGGACACCACCTGCTCGGCGGGGCACACCACGTACTCGGAGAACGTGCCGATGCGCGCCATCTGGTTGACCGGCTCGCCGTTGAGCTTCACGCGGGCGGTGCCGTCGTGCATGCGCCAGCGCGGGGTGTCGTTGTGGCCGATGCACAGCACGGTGCGGCCGCGCGAGCAGTAGCTGCAGTGTCCGCAATGGGGGCGAAACGAGAAGATGACGTGGTCGCCTTTCTTGACGTTGGTGACGCCCGGCCCCAGCTCGGCGACGATGCCGGCGGCCTCGTGGCCCAGCACCATCGGCAGCGGCAGCGGCCAGTCGCCGTTCATGATGTGCCAGTCGCTCATGCACACGCCGGCGGCCTTCACCTGCACGCGCACCTCGCCGGCCTTGGGGCCCTCCTGCTCGAGATCCAGGATCTGCAGCGGCTTGTTGACTTCGGTAAGCACGGCGGCACGCATGGGGCTACTCCCTCAGGCTGGCTCGTTTGGGAACTCGATGAACTCGGGGGGAACGGCCAGCGTCAGCCACACGCCGTTCGCCGCGCAAAGGAACTCGGCTCCTGCCGCCCACATTCGCCCAGAATGGACGCGCAGCACAACCGGTTTGCCGCGACGCCGGCCGACCCTTGTTGCGGTTGCCTCGTCCGGCGACAGGTGGACGTGACGGCGACCTCGCGGCTCAAGTCCGCGGGCGCGGATCGCCGCCACAGACGCGACCGCCGTGCCATGGAAGAGAATGGCGGGCGGCTTGCACGGCTCGAGCGCCAGGTCGATGTCGATGGAATGGCCTTGATTGGCCCTGATGCGCGCACCGTCGGCATCGAGCGCAAAGCGCTGCTTGTCGCTGGTGGCGACCACATGCAGCACCACCTCGCGCGTCAGCGACATGCCGTGTGCCGCAGCCTTCTCGATCAACTGGCCGATGTCAGCCCAGCCGTTGCCATCGAGCTCGAGTTGTACGGTTGGGTCAAGCGCAGCGCAGACCCAACACTTGCTCGAATTGTGACCTGCGTTGGGTCATCGCTGTCGCTCGACCCAACCTACTCGGCGGCTTGCGCGCTTGCCCATCGGTTCCCATTCCACCGTCGGCCGGCGCATGTAGTCGGTGAACCACTCGGGATCGGTGCGGAACTCGGCGCGGCCGTCGGGGAACACGCGGGCGGTGGCGCGGCGGGAGGAGAGGCAGAACATGTGCACGCTCATCGGCATGCCGCCGGTGTGGCAATAGCCGACCTCGATGTGGCAATCGACCACCATGGACGACCCCATGAACCCCATCGCGCCCATGCCGATGCTGTTGCCGACGTCCTTCAGTTCGGCCTCCATCTCGGCGATCCTGGGATCGGGATTGCGCGAGCCGACCGTGCGCAGGCACGCGGCCTGCTTGCCCAGGATCATCGAGATGTCCTTGGAGCCGCCGAGCCCGACGCCGACGATGGCCGGCTGGCAGGCCAGCCCGCGCCGGCCGAACTGGATCAGCGTGTCGAGATAGAAGCGCTTGATGCCGTCGATGCCGTCAGCCGGAAACAGCATGCGGTAGTCGGTGCCGAACAGGCCGCCCTTGTGCACGGTCGTGATGTCCACCCAGTCGCCCTCGGGGTGGAACGAATATTCGATCTCCGGGGCGCCGATGCCGCAGTTGTTGTTGTGGTCGGTGCGCCAGAGCGGGTGCACGCGGTTGGGCCGCAGCGGCACGTCGTGCGTGGCGTTGGCGGTGGCGCGGCGCAGCGCCGTCTCCAGCGCGACGGGCCCGCCCTCGATCCGCGCCTCGTTGCCGAACTTGACGTACCAGCGCGGCACGCCCGTGTCGCCGCACATGGCGCGCCGGTCCTCCTTGGCCGCCTCGTAGTTCTCCAGCATCGCCTGGATGACGAAGGAGGAGAGGTCGCCCTTCTCGGTGTTGGCGCACTGCCGCAGACCGCCGAGGTAATCCTCGGGTATCTCGATGGCCGCCTTCGCCATCAGCTGCTCAGCGGTCTTCTGCAGGGATGCGATGGGGATCATGACGGTCTCACTTCACGGCAGATGTGCAGTCGATTTCGATGTCAGAATGCGGTGGGCCGGTTTGCGTACCCACGCGCGGACCAGGAGCCCGGCGCGCCGCCAGTTGAAGAAGCGCGGTACGCGCCGGCAGTAGCGCCGATAGGGCTCGCCGTAGGCTGCCGCCAGCCAAGGCTCCTCCAGCAGTACCATGAAGACGTAGACCGCCATCATGGCCGCGCAAAGGACATAGGTCGCGCCGCTGTCGGCGGCGACGGCGAGACAGCCGTAGACAACCACCAGCATCGCGTTCTGCGGATTGCGCGTCCAGCGATAGATGCCGCGCGTCACCAGCCCGTCCTGCGCACCGTAGCTGTTGTCCCGGCCCAGCACCCGAAACGAATAGACGAAGAGCGCGACCGACGCTGCCAGCGCGATGGCGCCAAGCGTGCGCGACCAGGCGGGAAGCCCGAGAAAGCCGGAACGGTCCGCCAGCGCCATCGCAAAGCACAGGACGTTGAGGCCGCGGAACAGAGGCCAGAAGACATACCCTTGCCAGCTCCCGGGCCCGGGCGTCGGCCAGATACGCAAGCGGGGGCGAAAGCAGAGTGAGGACGAGCAGGGCGAGCAGCGCCGCCGCCACGAGCAATCCGACCATGAAGATGACGTTCGCCACGCCGATCCTCTCTGCCCGCCTCTCGATCCATCGTCCGCATCATAGCGCGGGTCGACCCGTCTCCACGACGGGCATGGCCTCACTCGGCCGCCACCTTGAGCAGGCTCTGCCCGGGCTTGACGATGGTGAACTGCACCGGCTCGTCGGCGATGTCGAGGCGCCCGTCGCGCTGCCGCGCGACGGTGTACGTCGACGTGGCGAGGTCGCCCTCGCCCGGAAAGTCCTCGCGATAGTGCGCTCCGCGGCTGTTCTCTCGTTTGAGTGCGGCCAGCGCAATCACCTTGGAGATCTCGATCAGCGAGCGCAGGTTCAGCCAGTCGTGCCAGGTGAGGTTGAAGGCGCGCTCGCCGTCGGCCACGCCGACCGACAGCAGCTCGGCCTCGATTGCGCCGAGCTTGTCGAGACCGCGCCTCAGGCCGGAGGCGTCGCGGATCACGCCCACATCGTCCCACATGGTGTCCAGCAGCCGCTCGCGCAAGCCGTTGAGGTCGCCGCCCTTGCGCGCGAACGGCAGCTGGGCGCGCTCTGCAGCTCGGCCTGCAGGACCGCCTCGTCGGGCTCTCGCCGTCCCGGATTGGACGCGACCCAGGCCGCCATCGTCTCGCCGGCGATGCCGCCGAACACGGTGGAGTTGGCGACGCCGTTGCCGCCGAGCCGGTTGGCGCCGTGCGCGCCGCCGGCGTCCTCGCCCGCCACGAATAGACCGGGCAGCTCGGTTGCCGTGTCGACACCGCACACCACGCCGCCCATGAAATAGTGCGCCGTCGGCACCACCTCGACGAGGCCGCCCGCCAGGTCGAAGCCGCAGTCGGCGCAGCGCTCGACCATGCCCTTGAACTCCTTGCGCACCCGTTCGGGCCCGAGATGGCTCATCTTGATGTGCACGCCGCCGTTGCGGGTGGTGCGCCCCGCCCGCATCTCCGCGGTAGATGCAGCGCGACACGAAATCGCGCGTGGCGCGCTCGGCGCGAGGGTCGCGGCTCTCCATGAAGCGCTCGCCCTTGCCGTTGAGCAGGTGGCCGCCCGATCCGCGCAGGCCTTCCTCCAGCACCGTGCCGGTCATGCGCGTGTCGGGCCCCGCCAGCAGTCCGGTGGGATGGAACTGCACCATCTCCATGTCGCGCAGCGGCAGCCCCAGGCGCAGCGCCATGGCAAGGCCGTCCATGCTCTTGTCGCCGGAGGGCGTGTGGTAGCGGTACATGGTCGGCCCGCCGCCGGTGGCCAGCAGCACGGCCCGCGCCGCGACGAAGCGGAAGCTGGCCGGTGCGCACGTCGATCATCAGCACGCCCGCCAGCGACTTCGCATCGGGCGCCGGGATCAGCGCGACTGCGCGGTGCTCCTCCAGCCGCCGTATCGGCCTCGCCCACACCTGCTCCATCAGCCGGTTGATGATCTCGATGCCGGTGAGGTCGCCCTTGTGCACGGTGCGGTCGAAGGTCTGGCCGGCGAACGCCTTGCCGTGCAGCGTGCCGTCGGCGTTGCGGTCGAAGAAGCAGCCGATCTCGTTTTCGAGCTCCTGCACGCGCTCGATGGCCCGGGTCACCAGCGTCCACGCCATCTCCTGGTTGGGCAGCCACTTGCCGCCCTCGATGGTGTCCATGAAGTGGCGCTCGATGGAGTCGCCCGGATTGAGCGCGACGTTGTAGCCGCCCTGCACCATGCGCGTGCAGCCGCACTTGCCGAGCAGGCCCTTGGTGGCGACCGTCACCCGCAGCGCCGGGTCGGCCTGATGCGCATGCAGCGCCGCGAACAGGCCGGCGCCGCCGGAGCCCAGGATCAGGATGTCGGTGTCGAGCCGTTCGAGCATGCGCTGATTCCTAGACGGCGCGCGCCAGAAACGCGAGCGCCGCCAGCGCCGCCGCAGAATAGACGCCGACAGTGGCGAGGTGCTTCTGGCCCTCGTGCCAGGGCAGGTTCTCGATCACGAGCACACGCATTCCGCCCAGCATGTGCACGGCCAGCAGGAAGACCAGGGCCGTCTCGGCAAGCTTGACGAGCGGGGTTCGCGGTCCACGCGAGGAAGCTGTCGAGCCGCGCCTCGCCGTCGATGGCCAGGCCGAGCGCGAGGAAATGCAGCGGCAGGAAGCAGGCGAGCGCCAGCCCGGATATGCGATGCACCATCGCCGCGATCCACAGCGCGTCGCGGCGATGGCCGCCCGTATGCTGGTGCGGGGAACGCGTCACGGCAGCACCACGGCGGCGACGGCCCTGAGGCCCAGCGCCGCCAGGATCAGCCCGAAACCCCACATCAGCGCGTCGAGGCTGCGGCCTCTGAGCCCCGCCCATTCGGACGCCGACCGTACGCACGCCGATCGCCCCGTGCGTCGCCGCCGCCAGCACGAACAGCGCGTAGAACGACCCCCACGCGATGCTGCCGCGCGTGCGGCCCAGGATCTCGGCCGCGCTCAAGCCGCGGCTGGTGGCATAGTAGATGACGACCAGATGCGCCAGCACCAGCGGCGCCATGACCACCGCCGTCGCCCGCTGCAGGATATAGAGCCGCACGTTCATGATGCCGTCCCGCCAGCTTGGCTTCGCCTCCCCCTGTGCCGAAGGCGATGCCTTCGGCACGAGGAGGGGGGAGGACGGAACGCCACGGGCTTAGCTCGCCCGTCTCGACGCTCAACGCACCCACCGGCAGGCGAGCTAAGTCCGATGGCGTTCCTAGGTGGGGGTGTCTGTCGCGGACGCGGCCCGTCACCCCCACCCGATGCGTCCAGCGACTTGAATCGGCCGTCGAGCGCGCTGACAGGTCGGCGATGGCCGATCCAAGCCGCGGACGCATCGCCCTCCCCCCTCATTCGCATCGAAGGCAATGCCTTCGATGCAGGGGGAGGCGCAACACGACGCAACCGAGCAGCGGCGCGGCAACAGCGTTGGAGATTACCGTGCCTGCCCGCCATCACAGCTCGCCGCGGATGTAGGCCTGCATCGTCTTGCGCTTGAGGCCGGCGATCGAGGCGGTGGGGTTGAGCGCCTTGGGGCAGTGCTCCTGGCAGCTCTGGTGGGAGTGGCAGGCGTGGCAGCCGCCGCTTGCCGCCAGCGCGGCGAGCCGCTCGCGGCCGCCGGCGTCGCGCACATCGTTGACGAGCGTCCAGGCGCGGTTGAGCGCCGCCGGCCCCAGATAGTCCTCGTTCCAGCGCACCGTGTCGCAGGCCGAGTAGCACACTGCGCAGTTGATGCACTCGATGGCGGCGTCGGCGGCGATGCGCGGCGCGGTCGCCGGCGAGATGCGCTCGATTGCGTCCTTCCGCGACTTGCTCGGCGCGAAGGTGCCCTTGGCCTTCTGCCACTTCTCGAAGAAGGCGGCCATGTCGCAGGCGAGATCCTTGATGAGCGGCAGGTTGGCGAGCGGGCCGATCTCGACGCGCCCGTCCTCCACCACCTTGGAGATGTGCGTGCGGCAGGTCCAGCGCGGCCGGCCGTTGACGGTCATGGCACAGCTGCCGCACATGCCGACCCGGCAGGCGAAGCGGTAGGCGAGAGTCGGGTCGGCGTTGCGCTGCACCCACGTCACCACGTCGAGCACGGTCTGGTTCTCGCGCAGGGGCACCGTGAACGTCTGATAGCGGCCGTCCGCCTTGCCGCGCCAGAGCGCAACCTCGATCGTTGCCGGCATTGAAGTCATCTCACGGTCACCTGCACGCGATGCACGACGTTGTTGCCGAAACCGCCGGCGTCCCAGCGCGTCGCCAGCGGCTGCGTCTCGCCGTTGGCGTCGGTGGCGCGACAGGACAGCTCGTGCTCGCCGGGCTCTGCGTTCCATACGCTACGCCAGCCCCGCCAGGCAAACCTCCCGAGCGGCGGATCGAGCTCGGCCGCCCGCCACGCGCCGTCGATGCCCACCTCCACCTTGGCGATCGGCACGCCGCCGCCGGACCACGCGCGGCCGACTAGCGGGACTGGGCCCGCCTCGACCAGCCGTCGGCGCGTGTACCAGTCCGGAATGCCGGGCGGCACCAGCAGCGACTTCACCCGCATGTGCGTGATCGGCGTGCGCGGACCGTCGGGCTCCGAGCGGTAGTGATAGCCCGCGACCTGCTGGAAGCCGTCGAAGGGCTTTGCCAGGGCCTCGATGCGCGTCAGCCATTTCACGCTCGCCATGCCATACCAGCCGGGCACGATCAGGCGCAGCGGAAAGCCGTGCTGCGGCAGCAGCGGCGCCCCGTTCATGGCCCAGACCAGCAGCACGTCGTCGCTCAGCGCCACCTCGCGCTTCAGGCTGCGACCGAAGGCGTGCTCGTGTCCGCGGTCGAAGCCGCGGTCGGCGCCGATGAAGGCGATCTCCACGGCATCGTCACGCAAGCCGACGCGATCGAGCACATGCCGAAGCGGCGTGCCGGTCCATTGCGCCGTGCCCACCGCCTCGCTGGTCCAGGGCATGCTCGGGTAGCGCGGCTCATGGCGCCGCGGCCGTTGCCGGCGCATTCCAGCGTGACGGCAATGGTTCGGGCCGGCAGGGCAGCTGATCTCGTCGAGCGATACCGTCGCCGGCCGCGCCACACAGCCCGTCACCTCTACCTGCCACCGGGCATCCGGCACGTACGGCACATCGAAATGGTTGAGCAGGTAGTGCAGGCCGGTCGGCGTCACGTCGTGGCGCAGGGCCTCCAGCAGCACGCCGTAATTACGGTTGGCAAGCCTCACCTCCTCGAGCATGTACGCCCCTTCGATGTGGGGGCGTCGCTCGGCGCTGTGGAAGGGGTTGCTATCAGCCATGGATCTCGCTCTTTCGGGCGAGGCTAGCAAGGTCGGCGCCGAGAAGAAACAACTACCCTGCCCTAACGCTGCTGGTGCAGGGCGGAGCGCGCCGAGGGCGAACACCTCGCCTTCGCTCTCTGCCGTATCCAGCCACAGGAAGGGCAGGTCCGGAAACTGCTCCTCCAGCAGATCCCGGCCGCGGCCGATCTCGACCACAAGCGTGCCGTCGGGCGACAGATGCTCGCCCGCGTCGGCGAGGATGCGGCGCACTAGGTCGAGACCGTCGGCGCCGCCGGCATGCGCAATGCGCCGGTTCGGCCGCAAACTCGGGCGGGAAGGCCGCCAGCGCCTCCGCGTCGACGTAGGGCGGGTTGGCCAGGATGAGGTCGTAGCGCCGACCACCGTGGGCGGCAAAAAGGTCGGATTGCACGAGCGAGATGCGCTCCTCCAGCCCGTAGTCGGCCACATTGCGCGCCGGCAACGGCGAGGGCATCCGGCGAGACGTCGCTTGCGTCGATCTCGGCCTCGGGAAACGTCAAGGCGGCCAGGATGGCGAGACAACCCGAGCCCGTGCATAGATCGAGAACCGCGCGCACGGGGCCCGGGTCGAAACCCAGATGCCATTCCCCTTCAGGCGCCTCCTTCTGGCGGCATAGCAGCTCGCCGACATAGGAGCGAGGCACGATCACCCGTTCGTCGACATAGAACGAATAGCCACCGATCCAGGCCTGGTGCGTGAGATAGGGGGCTGGTTTGCGCGTCGCGATGCGCCTGTCGATGATCTCGTCCACGGCGGCGCGTTCGGACGCCAGCAGCCGCGCGTCGAGCCAGGGATCGAGCTGATCGATCGGCAGATGCAGCGTATGCAAAATGAGATAAGCCGCCTCGTCGAGCGCCGTGGCGGTGCCGTGGCCATATACGAGCCCGGCCGCGCTGAACCGGCTGACCGCATAGCGCAGCCAGTCGCGGACGGTGACGAGGTCGTCCTGAATGGATTCGCGCTCAGCCATTGCCGCCCGAGAATAATCGCTTCCTTGCTGCAGATCTGCGATATGCCATTCGACTGCGACCACCTTTTGTTCTGATTTGCGCGGAGCTTCCCGCCGAGCTTGCTCAACTCATTCGAGCTATCCACAACCATACGCTACCACGCCCACGCAGATGCGAATACCGCGATGCGAAGTATTCAAGTCTTGTGGCAATCCACCGTAACGTACAGTTTGCATGAACTCCTCCAAAGGGGATCTTGCTGCGCGCGCCAATAGGGTCGGCAATTCCAGAATTGCCGCCGAAATCGACGGACCGTTGGCGCTATCCATATGCGGCATGGAGCAAGTAGCTGCAAAATCGTGGTATGGACTAAGCGCGTCAATGCAAAAACTTCAAGTGCCGACTTGTAATTTCAGGGATTGTTTGTCATTCCATTGTATTAGGTGCGCGATAGGCAAGACAAATAGGGAACTTCCAGACATGGCAAAAGACCCCGAGAGGATGTCCTTGAAGGAGCTGCAAGAGCTCGAGCTGAAGGTGAAGAAGGCGAAGATCAGCGTCCAGGAGCGCGGCCGGTCGGAGCTTCGTCAGAAGCTGGAGTCCATTGCTGCCGACGCCGGATTCAAGATCGGCGATCTTTTCGGCGGGCGCGGCGGCAAGGGTCGCAAGGTCGCCGCCAAGTACGCCAATCCCGATGACGCGTCCGAGACGTGGACCGGGCGCGGTCGCAAGCCGCGCTGGCTCGCAGCCAAACTCAAGGCCGGCGAGAAGCAGGATAAGTTTCTGATCAAGTAGGCGCTATCGGCACTGCGATCGATATAGGGGCGGCTGCACGGCGCCGCCCCTATGCATTTCGGGCGCGATGCGCGTCTCCGAAATACTTGAATACGAGTTTCAACTATTGGTCTGACGCAACACTTGCGTCCTGGTTTCACCCCGGTGCTTGCATGCCCTCGGACTTGTTCCGGGAGCACCGGGATCCACCTATCCGCGAACGCTGGAGCAAGCAGCACGATGGATCCCGGGCATAAAGCCCGGGATGACAACGCTAATGCGCCGCTTCCCAGTTATCGGCGGACTTGGCGTCGACGTGGACTGGAACTTTCAGCCTCACGGCAGGCTCCGCGGCTTTCTCCATCACGCGCGCGATGGCCTTGAGAGCCTTTTCGATCTCCGCTTCCCTGGCCTCGAAGACGAGCTCGTCGTGCACCTGCAGCAGCATGCGCACGGAGCCCAGCTTGGCGTCCTGCAACGCGCGCGGCATGCGGATCATGGCCCGCCGGATAATGTCGGCCGCCGAGCCCTGGATCGGAGCGTTTATGGCGGCGCGCTCGAGAAACCCGCGCATCGAGGGGTTCTTGGTATTGATCTCGGGATAGTGCACGCGCCGGCCGAAGATCGTCTCCACGAACCCGCGCTCGTGGGCGGCCTTCTTCGTTGCGTCCATGTACTCGCGGATGCCGGGGAAGCGCTTGAAGTAGGTGTCGATGTACTCGCCCGCTTCCTGTCTGGAAATGCCGAGCTGCGCCGCCAGCCCGAACGCCGAGATGCCGTAGATGATGCCGAAGTTGATCGCCTTGGCGCGCCGGCGCACTTCCGGCGGCATGCCTTCGATCGGCACGCCGAACATCTCGGACGCCGTCATGGCGTGGATGTCGAGGCCATCTGCGAACGCCTTGGTGAGCTGCGGGATGTCAGCCACGTGTGCAAGCACGCGCAGCTCGATCTGGCTGTAGTCGGCGGAGATGAGCTTGTGCCCGCGCTCGGCGATGAAGGCCGTGCGGATCTCGCGGCCCTCCTTGGTGCGGATCGGGATGTTCTGCAGGTTCGGGTCGGTGGAGGCCAGGCGGCCGGTCGTGGTGGAGGCCAGCGCGTAGGAGGTATGGATGCGCCCGGTCTGCGGATCGATGTGCTGGGGCAGTGAATCCGTGTAGGTCGACATGAGCTTCGACAGCTGCCGCCACTCCAGCATCACGTTGATGAGCTTGGCGGCCTGCTCCGGCAAGTCCTCCCTGGCCGCCAGATCGTCGAGCAGGTTGGCGCGCGTCTCCCATTGCCCCGACTTGGTGCGGCGGCCGCCCGGCAGCTTCAGGCTGTCGAACAGGAACTCGCCCAGCTGCCGCGGCGAGCCCAGATTGAACTTGTGGCCGGCCAGCGTGTAGATCTCCTCCTCCAGCCGGGCGATGCGCTGGGAGAACGTGGAGGTCAGCCTCGACAGGATCGACTTGTCGACCTTCACGCCGGCACGCTCCATCTCGGCGAGCACCGGGACCAGGGGCCGCTCCAGTGTCTCGTAGACGGTCGTCATGCGCTCGGCGGCGAGGCGGGGCTTCAGCACCATCCACAGCCGCAACGTAACGTCGGCGTCCTCGGCGGCGTACTCCGTCGCCTTGTCGAGCGGCACCTGGCCGAAGGTCTTGTCCGATTTCTTGGCGCCGGGCGCATGCTGCAGCACCTGCTCGAAGGGGATGCAGACGTGCCCGAGGTGCCGTTCGGCGAGCGCGTCCATGCCGTGGATGCCGCTGGGCCCGGCATCGAGCGCATAGGACAGCAACAGGGTGTCGTCGAAAGGCGTCAGGGCTATCCCGTGCTGGGCGAGGACGAGGCAGTCGTATTTCACATTCTGTCCGATCTTGAGGACCGATGGGTCCTCGAGCAGCGGTTTCAGCGCGGCCAGCGCCTCCCTGATCGGTACCTGCTCGATGTCGCCCTCGCCGAAGTCGAAGGCCCCTTTCGCAACGCGATGTCCGAGCGGCACATAGCACGCCCTGCCAGGCGCCACCGCCAGCGAGAAGCCGACGAACTCGGCCTGCATCGGATCGAGACTGGTGGTTTCCGTGTCGAAGGCGAAGCGGCCGGCCGCGCGGGCCTCGGCGATCCACGCCTCCAGATGCGGCAGCTTCGTCACCGTCTCGTACTTGGATCGGTCGATCTTGGCCTTGGCGACGCCCGACGCCAGCGCTACCGCAGCCTGCGGCGTGGCACCGGAGGATGCCGATCCCGGCTTGGCGCTGGGCTTCGCATCGGCCGCTCCGGGCGCCGCACCTACGCGGGGCACGGTCGAGCCGACCGACCGCTCGACCGGGGGCGGGGCCTCGGCGCCCAGCCCTTCCGCGATGCGCTTGGTCAGCGTGCCGAACTCCATCTCGCGCAGGAAGCCGAGCAGTGCTGCGGGTTCGGCGTCGCGCACCCCCAGCTGCTCCACCGCCACGGTGACGGGAACATCCTGCTTGAGCGTGACCAGATCGAGCGATAGGCGCGCCTGCATGGCGAACTCGGTCAGCCGCTCGCGGCGCTTGGGCTGCTTGATCTCGCCGGCGCGCGCCAGCAGCGTCTCCAGGTCCCCGTACTCGTTGATCAGCTCCGCCGCCGTCTTGACGCCGATGCCGGGGACGCCCGGCACGTTGTCGGTGGAGTCGCCCGCCAGCGCCTGCACGTCGACGACCTTGTTCGGCGGCACCCCGAACCGCTCGCGCACCTCGTCCGGCCCGATGGTGCGGTTCTTCATCGTATCCAGCATGACGATGCCGGGCTGGATCAGCTGCATCAGGTCCTTGTCGGAGGAGACTATGGTTGTGTCTCCGCCGGCCTCCACCACCTGCCTGGCGTAGGTGGCGATGAGGTCGTCGGCCTCGAAACCGTTTTGCTCGATGCAGGCGATGTTGAACGCCTTGACCGCGTCGCGGATCAGCGGGAACTGCGGAACCAGCTCCTCGGGCGCAGGCGGCCGGTGCGCCTTGTACTCCTTGTAGATCTCGTTGCGGAACGTCTTCTCGCTGGCGTCGAAGATGACGGCCAGGTGCGTCGGCCCGGTTCCCTTCTTGGCGTCCTGCAGCAGCTTCCACAGCATGGCGCAGAAGCCATGCACCGCCCCGACCGGCAGGCCGTCGGAGGGCCGCGTGAGGGGAGGCAGCGCGTGAAAGGCGCGGAAGATGTAGCCCGAGCCATCCACGAGATAGACGTGGCTGCCCTTGATGATGGGCACGGGCTCGCCTTCCGGCACGGAGCAGGCATCGGCACGCTTGGGCTTGGTCTTCGCGGATGTGGTGGCCATGGGGCCGCACTATAGGGCGCCGCCGGCCGGAATGTCAGCCCGGCCACGCGATACCTGGGGAACCTGCTTTCGCGGGCCGGGAGCGACGGAATTGCTCAGCGAATTTCGCTGTTGTCAGGAACATCTCCGGACGTAATGTCCTGCGCGACGGTGACCGGCGCCCGAGTTGGGGGCACTATGTGCGGCGCATGGCCGGCGCTTGGACGATTCTAAGGTAGACAATGCATCGCTTCTCGCTGCGCACACTCCTGACAGGGGCGCTCGCCGGTCACCAGGGCTGGGAGCGGCAATGGCGTTCGCCGGAGCCGAAGCCAGCCTATGACGCCCTGATTGTCGGCGGCGGCGGGCACGGCTTGGCAACCGCCTACTACCTCGCCAAGGAGCACGGGCTCACCAATATCGCCGTGCTCGAGAAGGGCTGGATCGGCGGCGGCAACACCGGGCGCAACACCACGATCATCCGCTCCAACTATCTCTACGACGAGAGCGCGGCGATCTACGAGCATGCCGTGAAGCTGTGGGAGGGCCTCTCCCAGGAGCTCAACTACAACGTCATGTTCTCCCAGCGCGGCGTGATGATGCTCGCCCACAACGTGCATGACACCCAGAGCCTCAAGCGCCATGTCTACGCCAACCGGCTGAACGGCATCGACAACGAGTGGCTGAACGCCGAGCAGGCCAAGGCGTTCTGCCCTCCGCTCAACATATCCCCGCACATGCGCTACCCCGTGGTGGGCGCGGCTCTGCAGCGTCGCGGCGGCGTCGCGCGCCACGATGCGGTCGCCTGGGGCTACGCGCGCGGCGCGGACGCCAGAGGCGTCGACATCATCCAGAATTG
Organism: uncultured Alphaproteobacteria bacterium; assembly: GCA_963774165.1. Taxonomy (GTDB): domain Bacteria; phylum Pseudomonadota; class Alphaproteobacteria; order Rhizobiales; family Hyphomicrobiaceae; genus AWTP1-13. Next base: position 74,386 of record CAVZEC010000003.1, read on the forward strand.
CGAGGTGACCGGCTTCATGCGCGGCCCCGACGGCGCCATCGCCGGCGTCGAGACCTCGCGGGGGCCGATCCGCGCCCCGCGCGTGGGCGTCGTGGCTGCCGGCCACACCAGCGTCGTGATGGAGCGCGCGGGCGTGCGCATGCCGCTGGAGAGCTTCCCGCTGCAGGCGCTGGTGTCGGAGCCGGTCAAGCCGGTGTTTCCGTGCGTGGTGATGTCCAACACCATCCACGCCTACATCAGCCAGTCCGACAAGGGCGAGCTGGTCATCGGCGCCGGGACCGACCAGTACGTCTCCTACAGCCAGCAGGGCGGGCTGCACATCGCCACGCACACCGTGGAGGCGATCTGCGAGCTGTTCCCGCAATTCTCACGCCTCAGGATGCTGCGCAACTGGGGTGGCATCGTCGATGTCACGCCCGACCGTTCGCCCATCATCGGGCTGACGCCGATCCGCGGCCTCTACGTCAACTGCGGCTGGGGCACCGGGGGCTTCAAGGCGACGCCGGGGTCCGGCCACGTGTTCGCGCACACCATTGCCAAGGGCGAGCCGCACCCGATCAACGCCCCCTTCACGCTCGATCGCTTCCGCACCGGCCGTCTCATCGACGAGGCGGCGGCGGCGGCCGTCGCACACTAGGGCGGGCCCATGCTCCTCATCGCCTGCCCCTACTGCGGCGCGCGTCCGGAAATCGAGTTCCGCTGCGGCGGGGAAGCGCACATTGCCCGCCCGCCGCAGCCCTCCAAGGTCGACGACGCGGGCTGGGCGGATTATCTCTTCTACCGCACCAGCCCGAAAGGCGTGCATGCCGAGCGCTGGCTGCACGCGCACGGCTGCCAGCGCTGGTTCAACGCGCTGCGCGACACGGCGAGCGACCGGATCGTCGCCACCTATGCCATGGGCGAGAGCCGGCCCGACAGGCGCCCAAATCGGGACAAGGCGTAGCGAGGGAGACGATGGTGCAAAGCTACCGTCTCGCCAGGGGCGGCCGGATCGACCGGTCCAAGCAGATCACCATGCGCTTCAACGGCGTGGGTGTAGATGCGCTCGCCGGCGATACCGTCGCCTCGGCGCTCCTCGCCAACGGCATCGCCTTCGTCGGCCGCTCGTTCAAGTATCACCGCCCGCGTGGAATCTTCAGCCACGGCACCGAGGAGCCGAACGCGCTGCTGTCGGTCGACCGCGGCGGCGGCCGCATCGATCCCAACAATCGCGCCACCTGCCTCGAGGCCGTCAGCGGCCTCTCCCTTCACTCGCAGAACCACTGGCCATCGCTCGATTTCGACGTGGGCGCCGTCAACGGCGCGCTGTCGCCGATTTTCGTCGCCGGCTTCTACTACAAGACGTTCATGTGGCCGCGGTCCTTCTGGAACAAGGTCTACGAGCCAGCCATCCGCGCCGCTGCGGGCCTTGGCCGCGCCCCTGCCGGACCGGATCCCGACCGCTATCAGCACGCCCACGCGCATTGCGACGTGCTGATCGTCGGCGCCGGACCGGCCGGCATGGCTGCCGCGCTGGCGGCGTCCGAGACCGGCAAGCGCGTCATGCTCGTCGACGAGCAGGCGGAGATGGGCGGCGCCCTGCTGCACGACAAGTCCTCCACCATCGACGGCAGGTCGGCATGGATCTGGATCGAGGAGTCTCTGGCGCGGCTCGCCTCGCGCGACAACGTCACGCTGCTGCCGCGCACCACTGCCTTCGGCTACTACAATCACAATCATCTGGGCCTGGTGGAGCGTGTCACCGATCACCTGGCCATTCCGCCGCCGGACGCCCCGCGCGAGCGTTTGTGGCAGGTGCGCGCGACCCAAGTCGTGCTGGCGACCGGCGCGCACGAGCGCCCGCTGGTGTTCCCCGGCAACGACCGGCCGGGCATCATGCTGGCCGAGAGCCTGCGCGTGTTCGCCAATCGCTACGCCGTGGTGCCGGGCCAGCGCGCGGTGATCGTCACCTCGGGGGCGTCCGCCTATACCGTGGCGGCCGATCTCGAGGCAGCGGGCGTCAAGGTCACGATCGTCGACGTGCGTTCCTACAACGACTGCGCGGTGGAGGCCGCCGCCCTGCGCGGCGCCGGCTGCGAGGTGCTGGCCGGGCACACAGTGGTCGGCTCGCTCGGACGCAATCGCGTCAGCGGCCTGATCGTCGCGCCGGTCGATGCAAGCGGCAGCGTCGGGGCTCATCGCACTCTGCCGTGCGACTGCGTCGGTCTCTCCGGCGGCTGGACGCCCGCCGTCCACCTGTTCTCGCAGTCGCGCGGCAAGCTCGCCTTCGACGCAGATCTCGATGCCTTCATCCCGGACGACTCGGTCCAGGAAGAGCGGTCGGCAGGCGCGGCGCGCGGAACGTTCCAGTTGTCGGGGTGCCTCGCCGAAGGCTGGCGCGCGGGTGCGGCTGCGGCGGGGATCGCGAAAGAGCGCCGATTCACGGCCAGCGCCGTCAGGACTGGCTTCCAGCCGGTGCGCGTGCTGGCGGCAGCCAGCGCCAAGGGACGCGGACGCGCCTTCGTCGACCTGCAGAACGACGTGACGGCAAAGGACATCGGCCTCGCTCTGCGTGAAGGCTTCGAGTTCGATCGAGCACGTGAAGCGCTACACCACCATCGGCATGGCGACGGACCAGGGCAAGACGTCGAGCATGAATGCCCTCGGCCTCGTGGCGGAGTTGCTCGGCAGGCCCGTGCCGGCGGTCGGCACCACGACATTCCGGTTGCCGTATACACCCGTCACCTTCGGCGCGCTGGCGGGGCCGAACCGGGCTGCGCTGTTCGATCCGGTGCGCACGACGCCGATCCACGATTGGGCCGCCTGCACACGGGGCGACGTTCGAGGACGTTGGCCTGTGGAAGCGCGCCCGCTGCTTCCCGGCGCGCGGCGAGGACATGCACGCCGCCGTCAACCGCGAATGCACGGCCGTGCGCACGCGCGCGGGCATTTTCGACGCTTCCACGCTCGGCAAGATCGAGGTCGTGGGCCCGGACGCAGCCGAGTTCCTGAACCGCATCTATACCAACGCCTTCGCACGCCTGGAGCCCGGCCGCTGCCGCTACGGCCTGATGCTGAAGGAGGACGGCTACATCTTCGACGACGGGGTCGTCGCCCGCCTCGCCCGCGACCGCTTCCACGTGACCACGACCACGGGCGGAGCGGCGCGCGTCCTGCAGCACATGGAGGACTACCTGCAGACGGAGTGGCCCGGACTTCGAGGTCTACCTGACCTCGATCACCGAGCAGTACGCGGTGATCGCCGTGCAGGGGCCGCAGTCGCGGGAGGTCATCGCGCCGCTCGTCGGCGGCATCCAACTCGATGGGCAGGCGTTTCCGCACATGTCGGTTCGCGTCGGCACTGTGTGCGGGGTGCCGTGCCGGCTGTTCCGCGTCTCGTTCACGGGCGAGCTTGGCTACGAGATCAACGTGCCCTCCGACTACGGGCAGCCGGTGTGGGAGGCCGTGATGGAAAGCGGGCGGGAGCTCGGCATCACGCCCTATGGCACCGAAGCGATGCACGTGCTGCGCGCGGAAAAGGGCTACATCGTCGTCGGCCAGGAGACCGACGGCACGGTGACACCCGACGACCTAGGGATGGGCGGGCTGGTCGCAAAGTCCAAGCCGGACTTCGTCGGCTGCCGGTCGCTCACGCGGCCGGATCTCATCTCGCCGGGGCGCAAGCACCTGGTCGGGATATTGACAGAGGAAGGTCGAAAGGTGCTGGAGGAGGGGGCGCAGATCGTCGGCGACCCCAAGCAGAAGCTGCCGATGCACATGCTCGGTCACGTCACTTCGAGCTACTGGAGCGCCACGTGCGACCGCTCGATCGCGCTGGCGCTCGTAGCCGGCGGTCGATCGCTGATCGGCCGCAAGGTCTACGCGACGACGCCCGGCGGCTTCGCCGAAGCGCGGATATGCGCGCCGGTCTTTTTCGATCGCGAGGGAGAGCGCGTCCATGGCTGAGGCACCCGCCCTCCTCACCCCTCGTACAGCCCTGCGCGTGGCGGGCACCGATGGCGGCAGGCCCGCGGACGCTCACGGTAGCGGCGATGCCGTCGCCATCCGCCTGCTGGCTCCGCGCGCACGCTTCTCGTTGCGGGTCGAACCGTCGCTGCTGGTGCGGGCGAAGGGCAGCGCCGGCTTCATGCTGGATCTGCCGATCAATTGCTGTCGCGCCGCCGGCGGCAGGACGGCCATGCGCCTGGGCCCGGACGAATGGCAGCTTGGTGGGCCGCAGAGCGAAGAGGCCCACATCGCCCGCGAGCTGGAAGCGGCGCTGTCAGGGCTGCTGCACGCGCTCGTCGACGTGAGCCACGCCCGCGTCGCGCTGTCCGTGTCGGGCCCCAGGGCGGCCGATGCGATCAACAGCGGGTGCGCGCTCGACCTGTCGCCGCTCGCGTTCCCCGTCGGGAGCGCCACCCGCACCCTGCTCGGCAAGTCCGAGATCGTGCTGGCGCGATGGGACTCCGTGCCGGGTTTCGAGATCGAATGCGGCCGCTCCTTCGCCGCCTACGTGCGCGATTTCCTCCATGAGGCCGGGCGCCAGTTCCGTGCGTCGGATTGAGAGACCCCGGCGCGCGGCAAATCGCGTTCAGCGCGCCAGTTGCGCGACGATCTTGCTCCAGGTCGCGCCGGAAACGGCACTCCGCGGAAGCACATGCCCCATCGTCACCGCGGTCCCGGACTTTGCGCGCTGCACGCCTCGCTCGAGATGTTCCAGGTCCACATACTCCGCGCCTTCGGTCAGTCGCGATGCGGTCTCGGCGGTGCTGACCCTGGCGGTCTCCTCATCCGACAGCAGCTTCAAGACCGTATCGCGAGCGACTTGCTCGGCGCGTTTGGCATCCGTCATGACCTATCTCCGATCGGGCATTGCGGCAGCGCAGCCGCCGTTGCACGATGACATGATTATCGCCATGGCCCAATGCAAGGTCCGCCACCGCCAACCAGAGTTAGCGGAAGGTGACTTGTCTTGCGCGGATTGACGCGGACGATCCATCAAAAGCAGAAGATGCGACCCAGCGCCGAGAGGTCGAGCAGCAGGGCTTCCCCGCGCACCGCGACGAGATAGAGCGCGCCCACAAGCGCGAGGCCCACAGCCGCGAAGACCGCCCGGCGCACGGCGCCGGGCATCGCCTGTCGGTCGGTCTCCCGATCCAATCGCGTATGCGAATGCGTCTCCATCACCACCATATGGGTCTACGCCGGGCTCGCCGCCAGCCGCGCCACCGGACGCTCCTGGATCGGCCAATGCACCGCGGCCGCGAACAGGCCGAGCGCAATGGAGATCCACCACATCAAATCATACGACTTGGTGGCATCGTAAAGATAGCCCGCCAGCCACAATCCGGTGAACGAGCCCAGCTGGTGCGACAGGAACACGACGCCGAACAGCATGGACATCCAGCGGGTGCCGAAGAAGGTGGCGACCAGGCTCGACGTCAGCGGCACGGTGGAGAGCCAGAGCAGGCCCAGCAGGATGCTCAACGCGATGATGGTCGTGCTCGTGATCGGCAGGAACAGCAGGCCCAGGAAGATGAAGCAGCGGCCGAAGTAGATCAGGCTCAACCCACGGCGCTTCTCGATGAAGCGGCCCGACTGGCCGGCAATGTAGGTGCCGGCCAGGTTGGCGAGCCCCACCATCGTTAGGGCCGTGACGGCGACGCTGGCGTCCAGCCCCTTGTCCGCCACGAATGCCGGCAGGTGCACGGCGTAGAACGCCACGTGGAAACCGCATACGAAGAATCCGATCACCAGCAGCAGGTAGCTCGGATGCGTGAAGGCCTCCGTGATGGCCTGCCCCAGGGGCTGCCGGTCGATCAAGCTGGAACCTGCCGCCGGCTTGCCGGCGAGCGGCCACGCCAGCGGTATCACGATCGCCGTCGTCGCCAGCAGCACCAGCAGGCTCGTCTGCCAGCCGTACAGGTCCATCAGCAGGTGCGTGTAGGGAAAGGCGACGAAGCCGCCGATGCCGCTGGCCATGCCGAGCGCTGCCAGCGCGCTGGTGCGCTTCTCCGGGGGCGCGGCACGACCCGCGGCCCCGACCAGCGCCGTCAGCCCCGTGCCGCTGACGCCGATGCCCATCAGGACGCCGCCTACGAGCAGGTCGAAGCTCGATGTGGCCGCATACATCCAGTAGAGGCCGGCGATGCTCGCCAGCGTGCCTCCGACCACGACGCGGCCGGCGCCGTAGCGATCCGCCACCATGCCGGCGAACACCGCGCCGATGCCCCACACCAGGTTGGCGATAGCCAATGCTGTCGAGAACGGCTCGCGCCCGATGCCCAGCGCCTTGGTCATCGGCGGCAGGTAGAGCCCCATCACTTGCCGGATGCCCATGGCGATGCCGACGATCAGCCCTGCCGACAGCACGACGACCCACAAGGGCCGGGCGGTGGCAGGCGTAGGCGGTGCAATCTTCTGCATGGGACCGAGCTCTCCTGGACGAAGGGCGCGGACACTACACGCGCCGGGCGGTCGGCCGGAGCGAATAATTCTCACGCCTTGCATGACGTTTCCTCATGGCAGAGGAAGGGTCATGGTGTGGCATCCGCCTGTCGCCACGATCGATGCATGCTATCGTCGGCGTTCCCCATTCTTCGACGTACAGGTCAGCCGACATGGATCATTCGACCTCCTGCCGCCGCATCGACGGCAGCTGCCATTGCGGCAATATCCGCGTTGAATTCGACTGGCCCGATGCCGGGTCCACGATTCCCGTCCGCGCCTGCGGCTGCAGTCTGTGCACCAAGCACCGCGGGGTGTGGACCTCGCATCCCGGCGGCCAGTTTCGGTTGCGGATCGCCGACGGTTCCAAGGTCACTCTCTACCGGTTCGGAACCAAGACCGCGGATTTTCACATCTGCACGGTGTGCGGCGTGGTGCCGATCGTGACCTGCACGATCGAGGGCGTTCGCTATGCCGTTGTCAACGTCAACACCTTCGACAACGTCGACCGCTCGCTGCTCGTCGAGACGGCCGCCGACTTCGAAGGCGAGTTGACGGAGAACCGGCTGGCGCGACGGCGGCGCAATTGGACGCCGGAAGTGGCCGGCGGCGGGGGCAGCGACTGAGAGCTCCTCAGTTGCTTTCCGGCACCCGGCGGCAAGCCAGGCTGACTACCGGAGCATCCGCCGCTCGAGCTCGACGATGGGACCGCCCGGCTGCTCGAGGCCGCGGCCGATCAGCTCGATCGTCCACGGCGGGCCGGCGATGCGGTAGAGATTGTAGCGCGCCAGCGGCTCGCCCTTGTGGGGCCGTCCCAGGGACGCGGATGGCGCGCCGACGACCGGCAGCTTGCCGCCCGCACCGGTGTCGCACCAAGCCAGCATGTTGTGGTGGTTGTGGCCATGGATGACGAGTTCGGCCCCGTGCCCTGCCAGGACCGTCTCCAAGGCGGCAGCGTCCTCCAGATCGCGGTAGCGCTTGGCCTGGCCCGGCAGCGGCGGATGGTGGATCAGTACCAGCCGGAATACGCCGGCGCGGGCGAGGCGCTCGAGCACGGCGGCGACATGCAGGAGCTGCCTGGTGCCCAGGCGTCCCGAGGCGACCAGCGGCGGTGTCTGCACAGCCGAATTGAGGCCGATCAGGGCCACCGGGCCGACCATGCGCACGAACGGGAACGCCTCGCCGTGGCTGGCATGGGCGGCCCCTTGCGCGTCCGAGGCCATGTACGCAGCCCAGCGCGCGCTGCCGGGGTCGGCCCCGAGCCGCGAATAGATGTCGTGGTTGCCCGGGATCACGCTCACGCGTTGCGGCGATCCCACGCTTTCGAGCCAGGAGAGAGCATTGATGTGCTCCTGCGGCAGGCCGATGTTGGTGAGGTCCCCGGTGACCGCGATGTGGTCGGGCACCTGCGCTGCGAGGTCCGCGACGATGCGGTCGAGGACGGTCCTGTGATAGGCGGACCGGCGGTTGCGCACCCAGTTGGCGTAGCCGAGCGCCCGCTTCAGGTTCCAATGGCGCGGCGTGAAGCCTGCGATTGGCCCCAGATGCACGTCGGTCAAGTGGGCGATGGTGATCGCTCTGCTCATTGGCGCGACTGAGTAGCGGCTTTGCCGCAGCTTGCCAAATCGCCCGCGCCGGTTGAATGGTGCGCACCCGTGGGGAGCGGCCTCTCGATCTCGGAGCCTAGGTGACCACCAATCCCGTTCTGATCAAGCTGCTGCAGCGCTACTGGCGCTTGCGGCGCGGACTGACCATGGGTGCGCAAGCCGTCGTTCTCGATCACGACCGGCGTGTGCTGCTGGTGCGCCACGGCTACCAGCCCGGCTGGCATTTTCCGGGCGGAGGCGTCGAGAAGGGCGAGACCGTGGCCCGCGCGCTCGCGCGCGAGCTGGAGGAGGAGGCGGGGATCTCGCTCGCCGGCGCCGCCGAGCTGTTCGGCGTCTACGCCAACTTCGAGAGGTTTCCCGGCGATCACGTGGCCCTGTTCATCGTGCGCGATTGGACCCAGGAGATCGTGCCTCCGCCGAACATGGAGATCCGCGAGCAGGGCTTCTTTGCCGCCGGCGCCTTGCCGGAGAGCACGACCGCGGCGACGCAACGCCGCATCGGCGAGGTGCTGGGCGGCGCACCCAGGAGCGAGATGTGGTGATGCAGGCAGTGCCACTCAGTCGGCCGGCCGGGCCCGAGGACAGCGCCGAGATCGCAGCCTTGCACGCGCGCGCCTTCGGGCCGGGTCGCTTTGCCCGCACGGCCTACCGGCTGCGCGAGGGCATGGCGGAATTTTCCCCCTACTGCCGCGTGTGCCGCATCGATGGCCGGCTCGTGGCGGCCGTACGTCTGAGCCCGATCCTGATCGGCGGCAAGGGCGGCGCGCTGCTGCTGGGGCCGCTCGCGGTCGATCCGGCCTTCGCCAACCAGGGTCACGGACGCGGGCTGGTCGGCCAGTCGCTCGAGGCGGCGCGCGCCGCGGGTCTGCTGCTGGTCGTGCTGGTTGGCGATGAGCCCTACTACGCCCGTCTTGGCTTCAAGCGCGTCCCGCGCGGGAAGATCGCGCTACCCGGCCCCGTCAACCCGGACCGGCTGCTGGCCGCCGAGCTCGCGACCGACGCGCTCGCGGGCTTCGCCGGCACGGTCGCGGCAAATCCAACGGGGTCGGGCTGAATTCAGTGGCACCGGAGGTTAGCTATCGCTTTCACCAGGCCCTGAAACTCGCAGATCGGCCACCGCACGCCCGAGCTGATCGTGCGCCGCGCGCGCATGTCGATTGCAGACGCTAATCCAGCGAGCATTCACGCGGTCGATCCTGGCCGGTGCTCCTGCAACGGAGTAATCCGTAGGGCGTGCTCCGGGTCACGATCTGGTTCAACTGCAGCGAGTTCCTTGGCCAAAACTGCTCGGAGTACTTGGACAGGTTGCTGGGGCGTTGGCCTTTTGCCGATTTTTGCGCTTGAGCGAGATGCAGCGCTCCGTCAGCGGCGGGGGAAAACCGACCACCTGCATCCCTTGCTTGCGGGTTTGCTCCCATGAGGGCAACTGCGCAGATCAGACTGAGCATGGGGAATTCCTTTCAATCCTGTCGGAAGCCTGGTCTTGGAGGACATCTTCAGTCGAGCCCCGGGGTCCGGTGACGGCGCGACGTTGCTTACGGTTGCTAGCGGAGCGGATTTGACATTCGCTACCCATCTAGACGCGGGTGCACGAGGCGAATGTCAAATCCAAAGCTCCACTAGATTCCAACATTTGCTAATGGTCCTTCGATTCTAACATTCGCAGGAGCGACCGCCGCGAAAGGAAGTGAATGTTGGAATCGGACCACTAGGTCCGCGGCCGATGCTTCAGCCCATGGATCGCCTGGGCCATGATGATGCCGAACAGGATGATCCCGACGAACCCGAGAGCGTAGTTCGCCATCGACGTGCCGGTGATCATCCAGGCAACGGACCCGATCACCATCAGGGGTGCGAACACGGCGATCGTCCAGAGATACCAGCGGGGCATCGCTTCGGCCTGCCGTCTCAGGGCCTCGACCGTCCCCATCCGCTGAGTGGCCGGCGTCATGCGGCGCGTGATCGTCCGCATCGCCAGGCGATAGCCGACGCCGAAAATCACCAGCGCCGACACCGCAACGATCCACGGCTCCGCGGTCCACTGGTACACCTGACCATAGGCGAGCATCAGGACCTGCATGCCGATGCCGCCAACGAGGCCAGCCGCGATCACGAGCCACATCACGACGCGGCGCATCTTCTCGGCGGTTGCGTCATCCGGAACGAGGTAGCCACGGCCCATCGCCCCGTTCGGATACATCACGGTGCGGCCGGCATCGTCCTGCTTGAAAAGTGCGGCGGTCAGCATGTTCTTGATCGACATGGGGTCACTCCACGAGGTTTGGTGATCATCTCGCGTGAAGTCACGCCGTCGCGCTGTTCCTTCGGAAACAACCGGCCTTGAAAACCGGACGACTGCCCTTCTCACCGCCGCCGGAGCGCCGGACCTCTCTTTGGCGCCTGCGCGCTCACCCTCGGGCTGCGCCGCGATCGCACCACCAGTCGTCGAGCGTCATGCCCAGGGTAACGGCCTTGGCCGCCAGCGAGCGCACGGGCTCGGGCGGCATCGGCAGCGAGCGCCGGTTCACGAACCACAGGTCCGTCAGCTCGGTGCGCCGCTCCAGGACGAGATCGCGCAGTATTTGTCCGTTCATGTGCGTCATGGCAACGCCATGCCCGGTGCAGCCGATGGCGTACGCCGATCCGCCGCCGTCGAAGCTGCCGAGCTGGGGCGTCAGGTCGGACGTGACCGAGAAGGCGCCGCCCCAACTATGGGCGATGCGGATGTCGCCGATCTGGGGAAAGGTCGCGCGAATGAACTGCGCGAGATGGTCCCAGGTTCTGGGACTAGCGTCGTAATCCATGCGCGAGCCAAACGGGATCAGGCCTGGCCCGCCGCCAGCCAGGATGCGGTTGTCGGGCGTCAGCCGGTAGAAGTGCATGAAGTTGCGCCCGTCCTCGAGCGCCTCGCGCCCCTGCCAGCCAATGGCGGCGAGTTGGTCGGGGCGCAGGGGTTCCGTGACGACGATGTAGGCGAAGGCCGGCATCTGCTTCGAGCGCATGCCGGGCAGCAGGTGCGTATAGCCGTTGGTGGCGTAGACGACCTTGTCGGCGACCGCGGTTCCGCCCGGCGCTGCGAGCCGGTAGCGGCCACCTTCCCGCTGAATCTCGGTGATGCGCGTATTCTCGAACAGGCGGACACCCGCGCCTTCCACGAGGCGCCGCAACCCTTCGAGCCACTTCATGGGATTGAGGCTGCCCGAGTGGGGCTCCCAGCACGCCCCGATGAGGTTCTCGCCGCGCAAGCGAGATCGCAGCCACTCGGCATCGACCCAGTCGAGACCCGTGATGCCGAGGGATTGAAGGAACTCCATGTCCGCGCGCACGCGGGACGCGTAGGTCGGCGTGGTGGCGACGCGGAGAAACCCGGTCCGCTGATAATCGCAGGCGATCGCGTGGCGGGAGATCATCGCCTCGAGCTCGGCGATGGCGGACACCATGTAGTCGTGGGCCTCGCGGACCCGCTGCTTGCCGTGGATGAGCTTCATGAGCGCGACCGAGGAGCCGAACAGCGTCATCACGAATCCGGCGTTGCGGCCGCTGGCTCCGAACCCCGCGGTCTCCGCCTCGAGCACCGCAACCTCGAGGGTTGGCTCTGCGGTCTTGAGATGGTAGGCGGCGGCGAGCCCGGTGTAGCCTGCTCCGATGATGGCCACGTCGACCTTGGCGGTGCCGGCGAGCGCGGGCGCCGGCGTCCTGGCTTCTCTGTCGCGCTGCCAGAAGCACGAGGAGGTATGGGGGACAGGGCTGTTCATGGCGTAACCGCACTTGCTCCGACGGTGCGGTGCCGGACGCGTCAAGTCGCGGCGGCAAGGTAGCGGTGCAGCCGGGAATAACGCAAGGGCGCCGAGGCAGACGGCGCCGCGTTACGCGACCCGCAGCACCGGGAAACCTGTTGTTGGCCGGGACTTGGTGACCGTCTTGACCACGGGCGCCAGGCGCGCAATGAACGCGCGTGAGCGCTCGGCCACGATGTGGCGCTGCTTGTCGAGCGTGATCATGTGGTAGCAGTCATCGAGCACCACCATGTCCACCGAGCCCCCGAGCTTCTTCTGCAGGTAGCTCGTGTTGCTGAGGTCGGCATGATCGTCCTCGCGCGAATGCACGATCAGGGTCGGCTGGCGAACGCAGCACAGTCGCGCGATCGCCGCCCGCGCCATCCGTCGATGCTCGAGAACGAGGCATGCGGGCGTGCCGGCGGTGCCCAGGCTGCCCTCGTCGCTGGCGAGCGCCTTCTTCACGAACTCGCGTACGCGCGGACACTTGATGCCGAGCGATGCGATATCGGGGAACTGCATGAGCTTGGCCATCCAGCGGAAGCGCACCAGCTCGAACAGCTTGGTGTACCAGGGCATGGCCCAGCCGTTGAGCCACAGCGTCGGTGCGAACAGCAGGACGCCGTCGACCTTCTTGGAGTTTCGCGCAGCGAGGTGCAGGCTGAGGATGCTGCCCATGCACAGGCCGCCGACGATAACCTTGTCGCAGGTCTTGCGCAGCTCCACGAGCGCGGCCTTCGCGCTGTCGTACCAGTCATCCCACTTGGCCGTGACGAGCTCCTCGCGGCTTCCGCCGTGACCGGCGAGAAGCGGGCAATGCACCGTGTACCCGGCGCTGCCCAGACTGTTGGCGACGTAGCGCATCTCGGCTGGCGTGCCACCCAGGCCATGCAGCAGGAGAACGCCCACCTTGCCGCCGGCAATCTTGTAGCTGAGGTCCACCGTGGCCATCGTCACACCCGTCGGATCGAATGAATTCTGCATCACGATGGCTTCAAGATATTGTGTCCGGGCTCGACCGGCTGTTCCCGATGGAACTCCGTGCCGGTCTTGCGATCTCGGCATGGCAGCCGCGCGCCCTCAGGCCTGATGGACCTCTGAGGGAGGATCGTCTTGACCGTGAGCGTCTTGAGCGGCAGGCGCGATACGGCCGGGCAGGAGATGCAGCCAATCGCGCTCGGAACTACTAGGGATCGCCGAGTCGGGTTGCGCCGGTCGCGTCAACGCAGCGGGCGGAAGAACTCGATGATCTCGTGCGCGAGAGCCTCGGGCTGCTCGAGGGCCGCGAAGTGTCCACCTTTCGGCATCACGCTCCAGCGGCGGATGTCGGTATAGGTCCTGGCGGCGACGGAGCGGGGCGGGCGCAGGATCTCCCTGGGGAATTCGGTGTAGCCCATCGGCACGTCGACGGTCTGGCCTTCCGGGATCGGCCAGGGCCCGTGCATGCGCGCGTGGTAGGGCCAGAACGAGGAGCCCATGCAGCCGGTGAACCAGTAGAGCGAGATGTCGGCCAGCATTTCGTCGCGGCTGACGGCGTTCTCGGGATTGCCGCCGCCATCGGTCCAGGCGTGGAATTTCTCGACGATCCACGCCCCGAGCCCCGCAGGCGAATTGGCGAGGCCGAAGGCCAATGTCTGCGGGCGGGTGCCCTGGATCCACTGGTAGCCGGTCTCCTCCTTCAGGAAGAGCGCGAGCTGCTCCAGGAAGACCTTCTCCTCCGGCGTCGGGCTCTCGATCATCTTGGGATCGCGCCTGACGGCCAACAGGTTAAGGTGGATGCCGATCATGCGCTCGGCATAGCGATGGCCGAGCACCGAGGAGACGAAGCCGCCCCAATCGCCGCCCTGGGCGCCGAAGCGCCGATAGCCGAGCACGTCGGTCATCAGCTCCGCATGCACATGGGCGATGTCCTCGACGCTGAAGCGCTTCTGCCCCGGCTTGAACGAGAGCGTGTACCCGGGGAGCGAAGGCGCGACGACCGTGAAGTGCTCGGTGAGCAGAGGGATCAGCTTGTGGAACTCGAACACTGAGCCCGGCCAGCCGTGTGAGATCAGCAGCGGCATCGGGTTCGGCCCGCGGCCCGGCTCATGGATGAAATGCAGATCGATGCCGCCGACCGTCGCGGTGTACTGCCGGAAGCCGTTGAGCTTTGCTTCCCACGTGCGCCAGTCGAATTCCTTCTGCCAGTAGTCGGCAAGGCCCCTCATGTACGCCAGGCTGGTGCCCGTCGACCATGGCTCCAGCGGTGCCTCGTCGGGCCAGCGCGTGCGGGCCAGCCGCTCGCGCAGATCGGCGATGTCCGCGTCGGGGACGCGCAGGGAGAACGGCTTTGGTGCGGGGGTGCTCATCGCGTGCTCTCGTGCCAAGATCAATCGGGCCGCAAAAAGTGTAGCACAAAGCGGAGCGGCTTCGCGCTCACGCGGCGGCCGATAGATCCGCTCGGGTGGCGTAGAGCAGCTCGAACCTGCGGCCGGCACCCGCTTCGGCAAAGGTGAGCGTGAGACCGCTGCCGTCACGCGGGTCTATGGCCTCGATACGCGGGCCGGACGCGGCCTCTTCCGCGCGATCGCTCAGGACCACTGCCTTCGGCAGCACCCGCGGCAACTCGATCGCCGTCGAGAGCAGCAGACGCACCTCGGGGCGGCCGAACGACTCGATGACCGCGGCGAAGAAGGGTCCGCGCAGAAAGGCCAATGCCGCGCCGGGCTCGCGCCACAGGTAGAGCGTCGCATAGGTCGGCCGCTCCGGGTCGAGGAGGAAGAATTTGCGCTCCAGACCGGGCATGCCGTCGAACAGATGCCCGCGCTGCGCCACGCGTCGGCGGATTGCCGCCGCGGCATCGGCGGGATCGCCGCTCAGGGCGATGCGGTAGTGCATCACGAGCATCTCGCCACCTCTTGATTTGCCATTCGGCCGCGAGCATGGCGTGCTCGGAAGGCACCGACAAACGAGAAGATCTGGACGGCGGCATGAGAGAATCTCACATCGGGCATTTTCACCTTGGGCGCCGCGCGGCAATGCATTTCGCGGACCTGGCGCATACCTGATGGGCTGCCGGGGACCATGACAAATCAGCATGGTCGCGGATAGGTTGCGCCCGCCGGCATGCAGCCGGCCAACGGAGAGACGAGATGCAGGAGCGCGTCGCGCAGGCCCAAGCCTTCCATACCGGACTGCTCACGCGCGGGCAGGCAGTGTGGGTGCTGTCGAGCACCGCCATCATGCTGTCGATCGCCATGGGGCTGCGGCAGAGCCTCGGTCTGTTCCAGACGCCGGTGGTGCAGGACCTGGGGCTGCAGGCGGCCGACTTCGCCATGGC
The DNA here is from genome assembly GCA_963774165.1 of uncultured Alphaproteobacteria bacterium. Lineage (GTDB taxonomy): Bacteria > Pseudomonadota > Alphaproteobacteria > Rhizobiales > Hyphomicrobiaceae > AWTP1-13. The sequence goes on from CAVZEC010000003.1 coordinate 89,517, forward strand.
GATTGCAATACAGAACATCATCTGGGGCTTCACGCAGCCGTTCGCCGGCGCCCTGGTCGACCGGTTCGGGCCGCGCCGCATCGCCATCTTCGGTTCCCTCCTCTATGCGGCGGGCCTCGCCCTCACCGCGCGCGCCACCAATGCGGCGATGATCACGCTCGGCAGCGGCGTGCTGATCGGCATCGCGCTCTCATGCACGACCAGCGGCATCGCCGCCAACGTGGCGGCGCGCGTCATCGTGCCCGAGCGTCGTAGCCTGGGCTTCGGTATCGTCTCGGCGGCCGGCTCGATCGGCACGTTCTTCGCCGCTCCGTTCGGGCAGGCGGTGATGCAGGCCGGCGGCTGGCGCCTGGCGCTCGGCGCGTTCTTTGTCATCAGCCTCGTCATGCTGCCGATGGCGTTCATCGCCGGCCGGGCCGGGCAGTTGCCCAACTCCAACGCGGCGGACAAGGACCTGACGCTGACCGGTGCGCTCGGGGAGGCCCGGCGCCACAGCGGCTACGTGGTCATGAGCCTCGCGTTCTTCGTGTGCGGGCTGCAGCTGGTGTTCCTCACCACGCATCTGCCGAGCTACCTGGCACTGTGCGGCATGGACCCCATGCTCGGCGCCCAGGCGCTGGCCACGATCGGCTTGTTCAACATCATAGGCTCCTGGGGCTTCGGCTGGCTCGGCGATCGCCACTCCAAGCGCGCACTGCTCGGGTCCATCTACATCATCCGTTCTGTGGTGATGGCCGCATATTTCATGCTGCCGGTGACGCCGACGTCCACGCTCGTCTTCGCGGCCCTGATGGGGCTCACCTGGCTCGGCGTCATCCCGCTGGTCAACGGTCTGGTGGTGCAGATGTTCGGCATCAAGTTCCTGTCGACCCTGACGGGCATCGCGTTCCTCTCCCACCAGGTCGGCTCGTTCCTGGGCGCATGGGGCGGCGGCGCGATCTACGACGCGCTCGGCTCCTACGATCGCGCGCTGCAAGCCGGCGTCATCGTCGGCCTGATCGCCGGCTTCGCGCAGCTGCTGGCCCACGACCGGCCGACGCGCCGGCTCTCCGGCGACAATCCACAGGCCGGCGGGGACGCTCTCGCCCGCGCGACGCGTTAATTCCCAGTAAATACGGGCGAATCTTTTCTTGTCCGGGTTGCACCGCACTGTAATGGGGTTGACCTACTAACCGTAGACTGAACCAATGCGCGTGGCGTAGGCGAGTATGCGGCTCGCCGTAGCTTCGGGGTAGAGCAGATGAACAATCAGGCGCTCAAGGGGCGCTCGATCCTCGTTGTCGAGGAAGAGCCCCACATCGCATGCAGCCTCGCCAACCTGTTCCGGCAGGCCGGCGCGACGGTGTTTGCCGCGGACAAACTGGAGGACGCCCGGTATCTCGCCGAGCACCCGGCCCTGTCGGCGGCGGTCATCAACCTGCGTCTTGGCGATGACACCACCGCAGGCGTGTGCCGGCGGCTCTCGCACCTCGGCATTCCCTTCATGTTTCACACCCGCTACGACACCAGCGAAGCGTCGAGGACGTGGCCGGAGGCTCCGGTGGTGAGCAAGCCCGCCGACAGCGCCGTGGTCGTGAGCACTGTTGCGACGCTGGTGCACTGAGCGCCGGCGCCATCCCGGCGGGCTTACGCATCGGCGTCAAGCGCGCTGGCGCGTCGCGATCAGCAGCATGCCGTCGATGGCGAGCACCAGCGCGGCCGCGATGACGAATGACGGCACCAGGCCGACGGTCGGCAGGCTGAGGCCGACGGACAGGAAGAAAGCAACAAACCCCAGCAGCGCCAGCGTGATGCCGCGCAGCAAGCGGCGCACGGCGTCGAGCCCCCACTGGCGGTGCGTGAAGGCGCAGACCACCGTCACCATGGCGGGATAGGTCGACACGATCCCCGACAGGCGCGGGCCCAGCAGGTCGGCCGAGAGCATGATGGCGGCGACCAGCAGAAAGCTCGTCAGCATGCGCGCCGGAATGTCCCACCAGGGCAATGCCATCGACACGGCCGGCATGCGCGGACGCGGCAGCAGCAGGTAGACGGCCGCGAGGGTCACGATCGCCGCTGTGGCAGCTGCTGGTAGCGACAGGGCGACGTCCTGGATTGCCCACGCGCAGGCGCCAAACGCCGCGACCGCGGCTGCCAGGCTCGCCGGCCAGCGCGCGAAGGTGGAGACCACTCCGTACGCCAGCATGAAAGGCGCGACGCAGCAGACCCCGAGCTCGATTCCCGTGCAGGCGCCGACCGCGAACTCCGTTCCCTTGTCGAGGGCTAGGAAAAACAGCACCGGGCCCGTCATCCACGGCATGCCCACCAGCATCCCGCCGACTGTCGGCCCCCACCAGCGCGCGGCGAGCGAAGCGATGGCCACCAGCAGCGGCGGGACGGCGATCTTGAGGAGGAGGATCATGTGGGGCGCCGGCGCGCGCGCTTGCTCCTTCCTCGCTCACAACGGAAGGCGCAAGAGCCGCGCGTGTAACTTCGACTGAGGCGAAGACGAATCGGACGGCTAGACCACCTTGTCGCGCACCAGCTGGTCGAAGTCGCTCGCGGAGTAGCCGAGGACGCCCGTCAGGATCTCGCGCGTGTGCTGGCCGAGCTGGGGAGGGGCTGTGTAGGAGTCGAGCGGGGTCTCGGTCAGGTGCATGGCGCTCTTGATGGCCTTGACCACGCCGGCGCTCGCATGCGGCATCTCCGCGACCATGTCGCGCGACTTGAGCAGCGCGCCCTCGCACACCTCGCCGACCGTGCGGATGGCCCCGCTCGGTACGCCCGCCTTGTCCAGGCGCTTCAGCCAGTCGTCGCGCGTGCGCTCCTTGACGAGCGCCCTGACGAGCGGAACGAGCACCTCGCGATTGCGCACGCGATCGGACGCCTTGGCGAAGCGAGGGTCGCTCTTGAGGTCCGGCCGCTCCGCTCCGGTGCAGAACCGCTGCCACAGGTCGTCGTTGGCGACGCCGAGGTTGATCCACCCGTCCGCTGCCTCGAACGTCTCGTAGGGCACGATGGTGGGATGCTCGTTGCCGCGCCGCCGCGGCGAGTTGCCAGTCGCGAAGAAGATGCTGGCGTTGAAGGTCAGGAGCGCGGCGACGGCCTCGTACATGGAGATGCGCACGTGCTGGCCCCGCCCGGTGGACTTGCTGGCGTAGAGGGCGGCCAAGATGCCTTGCGACGCGTTCAGGCCGGCCGTGAGATCGGCCACCGCCACGCCCACCTTGTGCGGGGCCCCGTCGCGAGGCCCCGTGATGTCCATGACGCCCGCCTCGCCCTGCACGATCACGTCGTAGCCTGGGCGGTCCTTCTGGATGCCGGTGTCGCCGAAACCCGAGATCGAGCAATAGACCATGGCCGGACGGCGCGCCTTCACCGCCTCGTAGCCGAGACCGAGCCGATCCATGGCGCCGGGCCGGAAGTTCTCGACCAGCACGTCGGAGCACTCGATGAGGCGCCAGAGCACCTCCTTGCCGCGCTCGCTCTTCATGTCGAGCGTGACGCTCTTCTTGTTGCGGTTGACGGAGAGGAAATACGCCGCCTGATCGCCCTGAAACGGCGGCGCGAACGCGCGTGTGTCGTCACCTTCGCCGGGACGCTCCACCTTGATCACCTCGGCTCCGAGATCGCCGAGCTGCATGGTGCAATAGGGACCCGACAGCACCCTGGTCAGGTCGACGACCCGAAGTCCTTCCAGCGGACGCATTCCTCAGTCTCCGTTTTCTCGAGTTGTGTCGACGATCAGGCGCACGCGGCAATCTTGCCGCCAGCCCATCTGTAAACCTGCGCCTTGCCGGCGGCGCGCATCTTCGTCTCCGGGCGGGCAGGAAAGTTCGCGGTCCTCGGCCTCTGTCACAATGTTCCCCCGTGGCCGGTTTACACGGGGCGGGCGCAGCGGGGCAATACGATGTTGCGATGTTGCTCTGCTTGTGGGGAGCAGCTGCCCCAAATAGGGTGAAGAGGCCCTAGTGTGATGATCGGGAAGTCCGCTACATCGCGCTGGGCTGGGTTCGTGAGCGGACTTCCCGATCTGAATCACACTAGAATCCATGATTCGCTAGTGTCCTTCAGATCGCGAAATTCGCTCCGAGGCCGCCGCACAATCAGGCGAATTTCGCGATCGGGACACTAGCAGATGCGATATCTCCCGTGACCGCCGAGACCCATGCTCCAGCCAAGGCCGGCCCCGCACCGTCCTTGCGACGGCCGCTGATCCTATCCGCGATCTTTGCGCTGATCACGATGCTGCTTCTGGCCGACCTGGCACCGCGCTTCGCCCCGGGCCTGCTGCGGTTCGAGCACTATATGGGCGACGTGCGCACAGCCTTTCTGTCCGACCAGCTGCCGAGCCAGCACCCGCAGGTGGCGATCGTCACGATCACCGACGACACGCTGGCTGGATACAAGACCTTCCTGCCGGTCGACCGGCACCTGCTGGCCCGCGTGGTCGATGCGCTGGATGCCGCCGGCGCCAAGGTCATCGGCCTCGATTTCCTGTTCGCCGTCCCCGCCCCCGATGACAACGAGCTGCTGCTGATCGACGCCATCCGGCGCGCCAAGGCGAAGGTCGTGCTGGCGGTGGCCGACGAGCGCATCGGCCTTACCCAGGGCCAACGCGACAAGCAGCAGGCCTTCTTGCGCGAGGTCGGTCGCCCCGGGGGCTACGCCAACCTCGCCACCGAGCGCGATTCGGTCGTCCGCTTCATGGCCCAGCCCAACTCGGACGCGACACCCGCCTACCCCAAGAGCTTCGCCGCGTTGCTGGCCGAGAACGCGGGTTTCGCAGCCGGAGAATGGCGCCCGCGCATCGCCTGGCTGCGCACGCCGCTGGACGGCTCCGATGCATTCCTCACCGCGTCCGCCGAGACGCTGTTGCGGCCGGCCGACGATCCGCTCGCCAAGATCCTGCGCGACGGCCTCAAGGACAAGATCGTGCTGGTCGGAGGCGCGCTGCGCGAGATCGATACGCACCTCACGCCGCTCACCAACAATCCGGACGAGAAGATGCACGGCGTGGCGATCCACGCCCACATGGCCGCGCAGATGGTCGACGGCCGCAGCATCGGCCAGCTCGATACCAACTCGATGACGCTGCGGCTGGCTCTCGCCGGGGTGACGGCGATCGCCTTCCTGGTGGGCTGGCGCTACCGCAACAAGCGCCAGGGCCTGCTGGCGAGCGGCGTCGCCAGCGCGGTGATCATCGCCGTGGACACAATTGTGTTCTGGCAGTTCCGTATCATACTGCCGCTCGTGCTGGCGGTGGCCGCCTGGTTCCTGGGCGAGTTCTCGGGGCACTACATCGGCAGGTGGCTGGGCCCGCGCGGCGATCGATCCATGTGGTATGCAAGGTGAAGTCCATGTTGCCTGTTCGCTACGTCATGGCGCTGGCCGCGATGCTGATCGCGGGCGCCGCGATCTCCTTTCCCGCCGCTGCCCAGATCTATGTGATGGAGTCGACCGTGTCCGCCGTCCGGGTGGGCAGCGCGATCGACATGGGCGAAACCCTCACGATCCCCGCAGGCAGCCACATCCGCGCCGTGCTTCCCTCCGGCAAGACGCAGACGATCAAGGGCCCCTACACCGGCACGGTTGCCGATCTGGCCAAGGGGCAGCCCATCAACGAGGGCGTGACGGCCTGGATCAAGAACGTGCTGAGGACCGGCGGCGCCACGGAATCGACGCCCGGCGCCACGCGCAGCATTGCCCGTCCTCCCGAGCGGCCGGTTGCGGCCTTCTCGTGGTCGGCGATCCCGCTGGCGGACGGCACCGTCTGCACCGAGAAGGGCGCCAAGCTGCAGCTGGTGCGTGCCGGCGCCGCCAAGCCCGCGGACCGCGCCACCGTTGTCGACTCGGGCAACGGCCAGCAGGCCGATACGCAATGGGCGGAGGGCGTGGAAGCAGCAGACTGGCCCTCCGGCCTCGCACCGCGCGCGGACGTCACCTACTACGTGCTGCTGCCCGACCGTCCGCGGCGCCAGATCACCCTGCGCGTGCTGGACCGCCTGCCCGACGACGACGACGTCCTGGCCGAGCTCCAGCGCCGAGGCTGCAGCGCCCAGTTCGCGGCCTGGGTGCGCGGCAAGCTCGCCGCGGCCAAGTAGGTCGCGCACGCGATCGTGCGCTCCTGCTGATCAGAACCTCATCCCTCGAAGCGCCGCGCTCGGCTCAACCGGTCCGCCGCTTCTCGACCACGATACCCGAGGCGGCCAGCCTCTCGATTGCGGCATCGTCGAAGCCGTGCTCGCGCAGCACCTCGTGCGCGTGTTGCGAGAACTTGGGTGGCGTTGACCTCAGGCCGGCCGGCGTCCGTGACAGGCGGACGGGGGTGCGAATGCCCTTGTACCAGTCCTTCTCGATGATCGAGCCACGCGCCTTGACGTGCGCGCCTTCCAGCACCTGTTTGGTGTCGAGCACCGGTCCGCATGGGAGGCCGGCCTTGAGAAGCTCCAGCGAGAAGCTGACGCCGTCGACTTCGGCGAGCTTGGCGTTCAGCACCTCGTTCAGCGCGTCGCGGTTGTTTTGACGGTCGCCGTTGGTTTTGAAGCGGGGGTCGTCGGCAAGCTCGGGCCGGCCCAGCAGCTCGCATACCTTCTTGAACGCGCGGTTGTTGCCGGCGCCGATCATGATCTTGCACGTCTTGGTATCGAACATGCCGTACGGCACCAGGTTCGAGTGCTGGTTGCCGGTGAGCTGTGGCGTTTTTCCGGACAGGAAGAAGTTCGGGAAATGCGGGTGCATCAGCGATAGCGCCGCGTCGTAGAGCGTCACTTCGATCTGCTGGCCTTCGCCGGATTTGCTGCGCTCGTGCATCGCCATCAGGATGCCGATGACGCAATAAAGGCCCATCGAGATGTCGACCACAGGCAGCCCGAGCCGCGTTGGCCCCGACTTCTTGCGTGCCGTTGACACTGTAGTGCCCTGTCATCGCGCCGATGATGCCGTCATAACCCGGAAACCCGCCGAGCGGTCCGTCGGCGCCGAAACCCGATATCTTGCAGTAGACGAGTTTGGGGAAGCGCTTCTTCAAGGCCTCGTAGCCGATGCCCCACGCTTCCATGGAGCCGGGCTTGAAGTTCTCGATCAGCGCGTCGGCGCCTTCGAGCAGCCGCAGCAGCACCTCGCGGCCGGTCGGCTGCGCCAGATCGAGGCCGACCGAGCGCTTGTTACGGTTGATGCCGATGTAGTAGGAGGCGTCGCCGTCATGGAACGGAGGTCCCCAATCGCGGACCTCGTCGCCCATCGGCGGCTCGAGCTTGATGACGTCGGCGCCGTGATCCGCGAGCAGTTGCGTCGCGAATGGACCGCCAAGCACGCGCGTGAGATCGACGATCTTCACGCCCGCGAGCGCGCCACTCGACGCCTTGGCGCTTGCTGCTCCGTCCGTTGTCTTGGCCATTTCCCACCCTGGTGCACCGATGTTTTCTCCGACATTCGGTGCCACAGGCGCGCCCTGGTGGCAATGGCCGCGGGGGTTTGGACATTGCCTGCGGATTAGCGCTCAAGCCCGCTATCGCGGACGATCTGCACACGTCGTCGATTGTCCTCGGTTGGTGTCCATTCGGCCCAACTCCATCGTCGCGGGAGCGGCATTCTATGGTCCGCCGCTCGAGACAGATCGACCTTGCTGAACCCCAATCCGGACCTCAGTAGCCCAACTCGGCATCGACCTCCTGCAGGAGGCGACCGCCGGCCCTGAGGCTCTTGATGTTGGCGACCATCTCGCCCGCCAGCTGGGGGACGGTCGGCCGGCGCGCCACGTGCGGCATGACAGTCACCTTGGGGTGCAGCCACAGCGGGCTCTCCGACGGCAGCGGCTCGGGCCACAGCGCGTCGAGCGCGGCATAGGACAGCTGTCCCGAATCCAGCGCGGCGATCAGGTCCTTGTCCACCACGTGCTTGCCGCGCCCGACATTCACCAGCATGGCGCCCTTCGGCATCATGGCGAACGTGCGCGCGCAGAAGATGCCCTCCGTCTCCCGCGTCAGCGGCAGCAGGCAGACGGCGATATCGGTCTGGTTGAGGAACGGCTCGAGCTGGTCGCGGCCGTGAAAGATCGGCACCTCCTCGGCCTGCCGCGGCGAGCGCACCCACGCGGAGACCGGGAAGCCGAGCGACTTCAGCACCAGTGCCGGCGCCTTCGCCATCATGCCGAAGCCCAGGAAGCCGACGCGGCGCTGCTCGGGCCTCTTGATCGGCACCCGGCGCCATTCGCGATTGGCCTGCGCCGCCTGGTAGCCGGGCATATCGCGATGGAAACGCAGGACGTGCATGACGACATACTCCGTCATCATGGGATCGCCACCGGATGGCTCCACCTTGCCGAGCGGGACCTTCGGCAGCTTGGGATGCTTGATGAAGGACTCCACGCCGGCCGAGCGGCTGAACATGGCCTTCAAGTTCGGGAAGGCGGGGAGCTGGTCGAAATCGGGATGCATAAATGCGAGATACTCGATGTCGGCCAGATTGCCGGCGTCGGGCCACACGCGGATCTCCAGGTCGGGCAGCTGCTCCTTGAACGTGTCGCGCCACGCATTGGCATTGCCGATACGCTTGTCCAGCTCGATGAGTAGAAGCGCCATACTTCCTCCAAAGCCGCGTGTTCTCGATTGCAGCAGCCGTCGGCCAGCCTCCCGGTCAGGTTGTCGCAGTCGGGGCTTCAGCGCAAGGAGCGCATGGCTGCCGCGATCTCTTTCCGTACCCGGTCGGAGCTGCCGGGGCTATAGTGTGCAACCCTGCGCTTGAAGTGCCGATATTCGCGCACCAGCTTCCAGAGACAACACGAAGCCCCGGTGCGACCGCCCATTCGAGAAGGAGCTTGCCATGCTGGATCGCCCAACGAAGCTTAAGGAGTATCAGACCTACATCGACGGCAAGTGGTGCGAGGCGTCGACGGGCAAGAAATTCCAGACGCACGACCCCTATACCGGCGAGCCGTGGGCGCTGATCCCCGAATGCGACGCCAAGGACGTGGACCGCGCCTGCGAGGCAGCTTGGCGCGCCTTCGACAAGGGGCCGTGGCCCGCCATGTCGCAAACCGCGCGCGGCAAGCTGCTGCGCCGCATTGGCGGCCTGATCGAGAAGCACGCCGAGCATCTCGCCCAGATCGAGGTGCGCGACAACGGCAAGCTGATGTCGGAGATGCACGCGCAGACCAAGTATCTGCCCGAGTGGTTCTATTACTATGGAGGCCTCGCCGACAAGATTCAGGGTGCCGTGGTGCCCTCCGACCGGCCCGACCACTTCACCTACACCTTGAAGGAGCCGGTCGGTGTGTGCGCGTTCATCACGCCGTGGAATTCGCCCTTGATGCTGGTGGGCTGGAAGCTTGCTCCTGCGCTGGCGGCCGGGTGCACCGTCGTCATCAAGCCGTCCGAGTTCACCACCGCCTCGCTGCTCGAGTTCATGAAGCTGGTGATCGAGCCGGCCGAGGTGCCGCCAGGCGTGATCAACGTCGTCACCGGCTATGGCGCGGTGGTGGGGGAGCCACTGGTGACGCATCCCAAGGTCGCCAAGGTCGCCTTCACCGGCGGCACGGCGACCGGCGCGCGCGTCAACGAGCTGGCGGCCAAGACCTTCAAGAAGGTGTCGCTGGAGCTCGGCGGCAAATCTCCCAATGTGGTGTTCGACGACTGCATCATCGACGACGCCGTGAGCGGCGCCATCTCGGGCATCTTCGCGGCGACCGGACAGACCTGCATCGCGGGCTCCCGCCTGCTGGTCCAGGACAGCATTCACGACCAGTTCGTCGAGAAGCTGGTGGCGATGGCCAAGCAGGCGCGGCTCGGCGATCCGAGCAAGCTCGAGACGCAGGTGGGTCCGGTGACGACCCCGCCGCAGTACGCCAAGATTTTGTCCTACATCGACATCGCCAAGGGCGAGGGCGCCAAGTGCGTGCTGGGCGGCGGACCCGCGACCAAGGAGGAGGGCGGCGGCAAGTATTTCGTCAAGCCCACCATCTTCACCGGCGTGAACAATAAGATGCGCATCGCCCAGGAGGAGGTGTTCGGGCCGGTGCTCTCGGTCATCAAGTTCAAGGACGAGGAGGAGGCCGTCGCCATCGCCAACGACATCGCCTACGGGCTCGGCGCCGGCATCTGGACCCAATCGGTCAGGCGCGCCACCTCGATCTCGAAACGCATTCGCGCCGGCACCGTTTGGGTGAACACCTATCGCGCCGTGAGCTTCCTGATGCCGTTCGGCGGCTACAAGGCCTCCGGCCTCGGCCGCGAGAACGGCTCGGAAGCCATCGAAGGCTACCTCCAGACCAAGAGCGTCTGGATCAACAACGGCCCCGGCGGCGGCAACCCCTTCATCATGAAAACCTCTTAGTTATCTCCCTTCTCCCCATTCCCGTTCAGAATGGGGAGAAGCGCGCGCCATCAAGCCATCACGCCAGATTGGAGAGGCCCCTTTTGACCTTCGACAGCGTCGGCGTGATCGGGGGTGGGGCGTGGGGCACGGCTCTGGCGCAGACGCTGCGGCTCGCGGGACGGCGGGTGCGGCTGTGGGCGCGCGAGCCGGAGGTCGTCGCCGAGATCAACGCGGTCCATGTCAACTCGGGGTTCCTGCCGGGCGTCTCGCTCGACCTCGGCCTAGAGGCCACCACCGGGCTCGCCGACATCGCGGCGCAGGATGCGGTGCTGATGGTGGCGCCGGCCCAGCACGTGCGCATCGTGGCCGGCGAGCTCGCCCGGCACCTGCCGACCGGCAAGCCGGTGGTGCTCTGCGCCAAGGGTCTGGAACAGGCGACCGGCAAGCTGCTGGGCCAGGTGCTCGCCGAGACGATCCCGCACGCGACCCAGGCCGTGCTGTCGGGGCCGAGCTTCGCCGCCGACGTGGCGCGCGGCCTTCCCGCCGCCCTCACGCTCGCCACTGCGGACGAGGTGCTCGGGCAATCCCTGGCAACCGCGCTCGGCTACCGCCATCTGCGCATCTACTGGTCGAGCGACACGGTCGGCGTGCAGCTGGGTGGCGCGGTGAAGAACGTGCTGGCCATCGCCGCCGGCATCGTCGACGGCAAAGGACTGGGCGCCAGCGCGCACGCGGCCCTCGTCACACGCGGTTTTGCCGAGCTGCGCCGCTTTGGCGCAGCGTTGGGCGCCCGTCCCGAAACGTTGATGGGGCTGTCCGGCCTCGGTGACCTGCTGCTCACCTGCGGCAGCCCGCAATCGCGCAACATGAGTTTGGGACGTGCCCTGGGACAGGGGCAGACGCTGGAGGCCGTCCTCGGCAGCCGGCGCTCGGTGGCGGAGGGCGTCTATACGGCGGCCGCGGTCGTCAAGGTGGCAGGGGAGAAGGGCGTCGACATGCCGATCTGCCAGGCCGTTCACGCAATCGTCGGGGGAAAGCTCACGGTGGAGGCCGCCATCGAAGCTCTGCTGTCGCGGCCGCAACGGGCGGAGGGGTAAGCCCGCTTTCATGAGGACCAGTAGATGAAGCGTATCCGATCGGCTTCCCCATCGTTCGCACCGGCCCGGATTCCACCTTTGACTATGTTCTCGCGCACCTTCGCAGCACTGGCTGCGACGCTCGCAATCGCGACGATCGCGCTGCCGTCGCCGCAGGCAGCCGAGCCCGTCAAGCCGCCGGTCACAAAACGCGCGACCGTGACGACCGAGCACCACGGCATCGCCCACACGGACGACTACGCCTGGCTCAAGAGCGGCAAGCCGGAGGATATCCTCGAGGAGCCCGAGACGCTGGAGAGCCCGATCCGCGCCCATCTCGACGCCGAGGGCGCCTATGCCCGTGCCATCCTGGGTCCCAACCGCACGCTCGAGCGCCGCCTGGTGGCGGAAATGCGCGGCCGTCTCAGCCCGCGCGACCAGTCGGTGCCGGAGCCCTGGGGCGCGTGGGAATATTTCACGCGCTATCCCGTGGGCTCGCAGCGCAAGCTGCACTACCGGCGGCCGCGCGACGGCGGGCCCGAGCAAGTCCTGCTCGACGAGAACGTGCTGGCGCGCGGACGGCGCGCCTTCTCTCTCGCCGAGGTCGCCGTCAGCCCCGACCACAAGCTGCTGGCCTATTCGGTGGACGAGGACGGCTCGGAGCGCAATCGGCTCAAGGTCCGCGATCTCGCGACCGGCCGCGACCTCCCCGACAGCATTGCCGAGGTGCGCGGCACCGCCGTGTGGTCGCGCGACAGCCAATGGCTGTTCTATGTCGGGCGAGACCCCGTCAAGTGGGGGCAGAAAGTCTTTCGCCATCGGCTCGGCACGCCGGTCTCGGAGGACCAGCTGGTCTACGAGGAGTCGGAGGAAGGCTTCTCCGTCTCGCTGCGCGTGACCCTATCGGACCAATTCCTGGTAATCGAGACCGCCGACTTCTCGACGACCGATCTGCGGGTGCTCGACCTCACCCATCCGACAGGGTCGCCGCAGGCGGTCGCCGAGCGCAAGCGCGGGTACAAGTATTGGGCCACCAACGTCGGCGATCGCCTGATCGTCCTGACCAACGCGGACGGCGCCACCGACTGGAAGATCGGCGAGAAGCTGGCCTCGGAGCCGTCCAGCTCTCCCCTGCGGGAGATCGTGCCCCATCGCCCCGGACGCGTGATCGAGGACATGATCGTCTACCGCGACCACCTCGTCTGGCTCGAGCGCGACCGCGAGCGGGGTAGCCAGCGCATTCTCGTGCGCCGCTGGTCGGACGGTGCCGAGCACGCCATCGAGTTCGGCGAGGCGCCGGGGAAGGTGGAGGTGGTTGCGGGGCTCGAGCAGGATACGCGCACACTTCGCTATACCTATCAGTCCATGTCGCAGCCGACCCAGGTGTTCGACTACGACCTGGAGACGCGCGAGCGCACGCTCAGGAAGGTCGACAACGTGCCGAGCGGGCACGATCCCTCGCAATACATCACGCGCCGGCTGCTCGCCCCGGCTCCGGACGGCACGCAAGTCCCCGTCACGGTCCTCTATCGGGCCGACACCGAGCTCAACGGCTCCGCGCCCGTATGGCTCTACGGCTACGGCGCCTACGGCGATACGGAGCATCCCGAATTCGGCATCGAGCGGCTGTCGCTGGTGGACCGCGGGTTCATCTATGCCATCGCCCACGTTCGTGGCGGCGGCGAGAAGGGCGACGCATGGCACGACGCCGGGCGCCTGGCGAACAAGGCCAACACCTTCACCGACTATCTGGCCGTTGCCGAGCATCTCGTGCGCTTGCGGATGACCTCGCCCGGCCGCATCGTCGCCTCCGGCGCCTCCGCTGGCGGCACGCTGGTCGGCGCCGCCGTCAACATGCAGCCCGACCTGTTCGGTGCCATCTACGCCGAGGTGCCGTTCGTCGATTGCCTGAATACGCTGCTCGACCGCTCGGCGCCGCTCACGGAGGCCAGCTTCTCCGAGTTCGGCAATCCCATCGACAGCCGCACGGATTTCTTGAATATCCAGAGCTATTCGCCCTACGAGAACGTGCGGGCGCAAGCCTATCCGCCAATGCTGATCTTCCAGAGCCTCAACGACGCCCGGGTGCCCTACTGGGAAGCCGCCAAGTGGGTGGCAAAGCTTCGCAACTTGAAGACCGACGCCAACGCGGTCGTCCTCTACGTCACGACCCGCGGCGGCCACAGCGGCGGGTCGGGTCGATTCGACAGCCTGGAGGACTACGCCAGGGCCTACGCTTTTGCGCTGAAGACCCTGGCCGTGCCTGAGCGGACCTCGATCCGAGCTACAGCCCCGTAGCGGCTACGGGTGTGCCGCGACAGCCTGCAGGAGGCCGGTCGGCGTGAACGGCTTCTCCAGGAAGCCGACCGGATTGGCCGCGGAGGCCTTGGCCCGCGCGGCAGCGTCCAGGTTCGCCGACACGAACAGGGAGCGGATGGCAAAGCGCTGCCAGATCTCGGTTGCCGCTTCGATGCCGTCCCGGTCGCCCAGCAGGCGCACATCCATGAGCACCAAGTCGGGGCGCTCGCGCTCCACGACACGCACGGCCTCGAACGCGGAGTTGGCCGTGCCGACGATGGTATGTCCGGCCGCCCGCAGATGCGTCGTCAAATCGAGACGAATGAAGACATCATCCTCCACGACGACGATGCGGTGATGGCGCATTGAGCAAGCCCAACTTTCTTGGTTTTTGTCCGTGACGTTTCGCTCCCGAACGCAATACCCGTGCTGTTTGCGGCGACGGACCTCCTCGCCACTACCGCAAAGCCACGCAGCGCAGGATGCGGCCATCTGCCGCTCGCTACGTGCCCAATCCGTGGGTTCGTAACTTGAATGCGGTCGTCGACAATACGCGGTCTTTCGGCCAACCCCAGCACGTTTTTTCTCCACAGCCCCGTGCCGGAACGCGGTGTCCGGAGGTCCGCGCCTGCAAGCTCCTCAGTCTACAGCAAATTCGGGGATAACCTGGATTCGCGACCGCCTCCTGGCGAAGGAGAAAATCCAGACGCGGCAGCCCGCCGGCGCTCCAGGGCGGTCGCGCTCTGTGCGGCAGCGCACCACGTTCTCGGTGTTCAATGCCTCGGTCGGTGCAGTGGATAACCACGGCCGGCCCGAGGACGTGGCAGCCGGTCGATGCCGCGTGCACCCCGCCGCGCCGGCAGCCTGCCGGACGGCGCATCGTCATAGAGGGAGGATATCGCCGCCGATCACGGCCGCTTGGCGGCAACCGCCGTGCCGCCGCCGAAGATGCTCGACAGGCTGCGCGAGCGCTGCGTGTCGATGCTGACCCAGGCCGTCATGCCGGCGCGCAGGGGCGGTTCGCCCGGGCGCTCGATCAACCGCAGCCGCACCGGCAGGCGCTGCACGACCTTCACCCAGTTGCCCGAGGCGTTCTGGGGCGGAAGGATCGCAAACTCGGCGCCCGTCGCCGGACTGATGGTCTCGACCTCGGCATCCCAGGTGATGTCGGGGTAGATGTCGAGCACGACGGTCGCCTTCTGACCGGGCACCACGTTGGTGAGGTCGGTCTCCTTGAAGTTGGCTTCAACCCACGGGCGTCGGTCGCTGACGATGGAGAACAGCGGCGTCTGCGCCTTGATCTGCTCGCCCGGCTGCAGCTTGAAATTGACGACGGTGCCCGCGCGCGGCGCCTTGATCTCGGTATAGGAGAGATCGAGGGCGGCGCGGTCGCGCGAAGCGATCTTCTCGCGCACCAGCGGATAGCTGTCGGTCGGCAGCTCGGGATTGCCGCCGAGTGAAGCCTCCACCCGAGATATCCGCTCGCGCAACATGCCGACGCGGTCGCGCGACTGCAGCGCGTCGCTGTCAGCCTGCTCCAGCTTCGCCGCGGGGGTCACGCCTCGCGCGGCCAGGTCGTGCTGACGCTTGGCCTGCACCTCGAGGTAGAGCATCTTGCTCTCTGCCTCCTTGTGCTCGGCCCTGGTCTCGCGCAGGCTGATCTTCAGCTGCTCCACCGTCGTGCGCGCCGAATCGAGCTCGGCCTCCGCCTTGGCGAGCACGAGCTTGTAGGGCTCGGGATCGAGTTGCACGAGCACTTCTCCGGCAGCGACGCTGGCGTGGTCGCGAATCGTGAGCTCGCCGATGCGGCCTTGCACCTCGCTGGCAATCTGGGCGATGTCGGCCTTGACGTAGGCGTTCTCGGTCGAGGAGTAGCGCCCGCCCTGCAGCCAGAACGCCAGGGCGGCCAGGACGACGAGCGCAGGGACAGCCACAAGCAGAATCGGGCGCATATTGCGGCGCCAGTCGATCAGCTGTGGAAGCGCACTGGGCCGGAGTAGACGCAGGGAAGCCATCGTCATGGGACCACCAATTCGTCTTCCGCGCCGGTTGCCTCGCTGACGGCCGGCTTGCTCCGGAAGCGGATCAAGTCGCGGTCGCCATCCTTGGCCTTCGGCTGCGGGGTGGGGTTGTCGGCAATGTCGAGCAGCCGCACCTTGACGCGGCTAAGCAACTTGAGGAGCTGGCTGGACTCGCGCTGCGAAAGTTCCGCCAGGGCATCGTCGACGGTCGCCTCGGCGATGCGCCAGATCCGCTTGTGCACGCGATCGGCCTCGGCCGTCAGGTACACGCGATTGATGCGCCGGTCGCCGGCCTTCGCGCGCCGCTCGACCCAGCCCTTGGCTTCCAGGCGGTCGATCAGCCGGCCGGCAGTGGCCTTCTCGACCTCCATCATGTCGGCCAGCTCGGACTGGGAGGCGCCGGGCCGCCGATGCAGACGGGTAAGCGCCAGCCACTGCGCTCGCGTGAGGCCGAGCCGGCGTACCCGCCGGTCGAATACCGTACGCATCAGCCGCGCAACGTCCGAAATCATGAAGCCGAGATGATCGTCGGGATTCGACATGCCGCAGTGTATACCGTGGCCGCAAGGTAGTAAGCTAGGCTATGATCGCATAACATACCGTTGCCCGGGACATGACCTAGCGCATGGACGCCGACGAATTCGCCGAAAGCCTGTCGCCGACCCAACGCTACCTGATCCTGGCGGCCGTGGTGCTGGGCTCCTCGCTGTATTCCACGGCGCTGCTGACCACCTCGACCATCCTGCCGCAGATGCAAGGCGCCATGTCGGCGACCCAGGACGAGATCGCCTGGATCATGACGTTCAATATCCTCGCCACCGCCGTGGTGACGCCGATGACCGGGTGGCTGGTCGCCCGCTTCGGCACCAAGCGCGTGATGACGCTGGGGATATTGACCTTCTCGATCGCGACGTTGATGTGCGGCCTCGCCCAATCTCTGGATGTGCTGGTCGTGTGGCGGATCGTCCAGGGCGCGACCGGTGCGCCCGTCGTGCCATTGTCGCAGACCATCCTGATGAACACCTTTCCCCGCCGGCAGCACCCCATGGTGCTGTCGATATTCGGCATGGCCGTCGGCGTGGCCCCTGTGGTCGGTCCGGTGCTCGGCGGATACCTGGCCGAGGCCTACACTTGGCGGTGGGCGTTCCACATGCTGGTGCCGGTCGGGCTGCTGGCAGCCGTCGCCCTGTACCTTGCCCTGCCGCCCGACACGAGATCCACCAAGGCCCAGCTCGACTGGACTGGGTTCCTGGCATTGGCGACTGCCATGGCCGCTGTTCAGCTCATCCTTGCCCGGGGAGTTCGGCTCGACTGGTTCGAATCGACCGAGATTATCCTCGAGTGCCTGGTAGCGGCGCTCGCGTTCTACGTGTTCATCGTTCACTGCCTCACCACTAAGGCGCCGTTCCTGAACCTGCGGCTGCTGGCCGACCGCAACTATGCCGTCGGCCTGGTGCTGGTGACGATCTACGGGATGCTCAACTTCACCCCCATGGTCCTGCTCCCGCCACTCCTGCAACAATATGCAGGGTTTCCCGACGCTCTGGTCGGCCAGGTGATCGGCTGCCGCGGCCTGGGGATGACCGTCGGCTTCTTGATGGCGGGGGTGACCAGCAGGCTCGACCCGCGCATCGGCATGAGCATCGGTTTTCTGATCCAGGTGGCCTCCGGGATCTGGATGCTGTCGTTCGATCTCAACATCACCATGGACATCCTGGTCCTGAACAGCCTGGTCCAGGGGTTCTCGGTCGGCATGATTTGGGTGCCGCTGTCGGTGGTGGCCTTCGACACGCTGGCGCCCAGCGACCGTGCCGAGGCAGCCTCTGTCTTTCATCTACTGCGCAATATTGGGTCGAGTTTCTTCATTTCTCTGTCGATCGCCGAGATCGTACGTGCGACCGGCGCGAATTACAGTCGCATGACCGAGATGATCTCGCCCTACAACACCACCCTCTCACTGCCCTGGGTGACCGGGGCGTGGGACTTCGGCAGCGTCGCGGGTCTCGCCAAAGTTGCCAAGGAAATCAATCGCCAAGCAGCCATGATCGGCTACCTGAATGCTTTCGTCATGTACGCGATGGCCTCGGGGCTGGGACTAATCCTCGTCCTCATCGTCCGGCGCAGAAAGAACACGCTGGCGCGCGCCTGATCGCGTTCGGGCGCTGGTGCGAAGAACAAAGCCAGGCTTGCCGGCACGCCCGGCAATAGTCTCGAAAACACACGCATTGGTTGTGTACAATATCATTTGCGACAATAACGAGCATTTAAGCATCGTTCACGTCAGGAAGCCGGACGACGTGGTGCTGGCGCTTCAAAGTGCGTGAAGTTTGTGTTATAGTGCCTTTCGGTTGGTAACGGCATGAACAAAGTCGGAACTGAAACCCGCGTGTGAACGCGGTTTATCCCTGCGCAACGATGCTGCGGCATCGGCACCAAGGACTGAAGCGCAGTTTGGGCAGCCAAGCCATACAACTACGGCGTGAGGGCCTGGCGGTGTCGAGTGTCATCGCTAGGAATGCGGCCGAGATGGAAGAGGAGGACGACCGGGGACCCGGCAGCCTGCGCTTTTGTGCGCTCTATTGCTGGTGAATACGCGCAATGCGCGCGATCAAGATGGAATGCAACCTTAGGTCAGAGTGAGACGAGCGACATGGCACCGAAAGCGACCAGCAACAAGAGCGCGGCAAAAAAGCCTGACGCGAGGAAGCATGCGCCGCCAAAGGCCGCCGCTGCCCGCCCTGCGCCGTCCTCGGCCAAGGCCGTGCCGCGCAAGGTGCAGCCGGCCAGTGTTCCCGCCAAGACCGGGGCCAAGCCTGTTGCGGCCAAGGCCGATCAGGTCGCCAAGACGCCGGCGAAGAAGCCGGCTGCACAAGCCAAGCCCGTCGCCCAGGCCAAGCCCCAGGCGGCGAAGCCCGCCGCCGCGGCCAAGGCTCCGGCAGGCAAGCCGGTCGCTTCGAAAGCGATCGCGCCAGCTGGATCCGCGGCGCCGCGCGTCGGTGGCAACAACCGAGTGCCGACCACCCAGGCCAGGCAGTTCGGGCAGCCCGTGCCCGCCGCTGCGCTTGCGGTGCCCAAGCCCGCGGCGCAGAAGGCTATGCTGACGCGGCAGCAGCCCGCCCCCAGCAAGCAGCAGGCCGCCGCCGCAGCTGCCGCCATCGCCAGCAAGAAGCCGGTCAGCCAGCGCCACGGCTTCAAGACCAACGAGTGGATCGTCTATCCCGCCCACGGCGTCGGCCGCATCGTCGGCATCGAGGAGCAGGAGATCGCGGGCATGTCGCTCGAGCTCTTCGTCATCACGTTCGAGAAGGACAAGATGACGCTCAGGGTTCCGACCGGTAAATCGGCCAGCGTGGGCATGCGCAAGCTTGCCGAGGAGGGCGTGGTCAAGCGCGCCATGGAGACCCTCAAGGGCCGGGCGCGCGTCAAGCGCACCATGTGGAGCCGGCGGGCCCAGGAGTACGAGGCCAAGATCAACTCGGGCGACCTCGTCGCCATCGCCGAGGTGGTGCGCGACCTCTACCGCTCCGAGAGCCAGCCGGAGCAGTCCTACTCGGAGCGGCAGCTGTACGAGGCGGCGCTCGATCGCATGGCCCGCGAGATCGCCGCGACCGAGAAGCTCGACGAGCGCGGCGCCGTGCAGCGCATCACCGAGGTGCTCTCGAAGAGCGCCAAGGGTCGCCGCGCCGCCGCCGAGGAGGCCGAGGTCAAGGCCGCCTGACGCACGCCGCTCGCCGACACGCAATCACCGCCCGGTCTCGACGAGACCGGGCGGATTTGTTTGCGTGCCCGGCGGCTCGGGACCTGGCAGCTGTGGCGCGGGTTCGGACGGACTCGCGCGACGGCCGCCTCGCAACGATGGCGCCGGAGCGCCCTCCTGGCCCGGCTCATCCAGGACTTCGATCAGGCCCGCCGTCGAGAGCTCTACGGTAGGGGCGTTGCTCGGGCCGCTGCGCTGCTCGATCCAACCCCGGACGCGGACGAGCCTGCCCTCCAGCGCCTTCGGGTTGTCCGCGCCGCTGCCCAGCAGGGCGCGATCGTTGCGCCGCAGCGCCGCCGAGAACGCGCGCCGCCAGTCGGCATCGAAGTTGAGATAGATCATGCCGCGCACCTGCGCCACGCCGGCAATGCGGCCCTCGACCAGCTGAAACGTGCTCCGGGCGCGCGCGAGCCCCGCAACCTTGTCCGCCGGTCTCGCCTGGTATGCGGCCTCCGCCCACAGCCCGCGGCGGGCCTCGCGCGCGCCCCGCTCCGCCGCGAGCAGCGCGTCCGCGCAGGCGCGGTTGCCTGCGACGGTATAGGCCCGCGCCAGTCCCTGCTCGAGCAGGTGGCCCTGCACCCAGCGCCTGTGGTCGCGCTCGCGGACGTAGGCGTGGGCCAGCAGCCGGCCATAGCGATCGCTGCGCTCGCCGCCGAAGGCCAGCTCGACCGTCTTGCCGAGCAGCAGTGCCCGCAATTCCTCCGCCGCAGCGATCTCCGCCGGCCACATGCCCGGCTCGGCGCCGGCATCGATCGCGCGCGGGGCCAGCGCCCCGATCAGCCTCAATTCCGTCCCGTCGTCCAGCGCCACCGTCTCGCCGTCGAGCACACGGGCAACGGAACGTGTCGGCCCTGCCTCCAGTCCGGGGCACGCGAGGCCGGTTTCCTCCCCGGCCGATGCGCGCGCGATGGACATGCCGAGGGTGACCACGGTCGCCGCGCTCAGAGCCAGCAGGCGCAGTAGGGGAACGCACATGACGCTGCCTGCCGCCTGCTCACTTCGCGCAATCGACGCCGTGGAACTTTGACCATCCTATCAGCAGTCGGGCGCGGGAAACACCAGCGCGCTGCGTCCCGGCGGCCACGGCGTCTCCAGGTTGCACATCATCCACTGCTGATCGAGCCGCGGCTCTTCGATTGTAGCTTTGACCATGCTCTAGATTAGCTGCGGAGAATTCGATTCGGCGCCTGTTCCGGCGCCAACGGTGGGGGAATGCAGCGATGAACGCCCATAATGAGTTGCGCGCTGGCTTGGTTGCGATCGCCAAGCGGTCCGTTGGCCTCATGAGCGCGTGCGGCAATGAGGAGAGTACCAAACTCTATCTCGTGCTCCCGATTTTCGGGTTGTTCGGCTACGACTATTCCAACCCCTACGAGGTCTATCCGCAATACTCTGCCGACCCCAACCAGACCAAGAAGGTCGACCTCGCGGTCCTGCGCGACGGGCAGCCGGTGATCTCCATCGTATGCAAGAAGGTCAGCACGGATCTGGCGGAGGCCCGCGACGAGCTGCGCTTCCATTACAACGCCATCCCCACCACCAAGCTCGGCGTCCTCACCAACGGCATCGTGTTCGAGTTCTTCGTCGATTCGACGGAGCCGAACGCGATGGACGAGGACCCCTACCTGACGCTCGACCTGGAAAGCGTGTGGCGCAACGGCGTGTCAGACGAGGTGCTCGACGGGCTGATCCACGTGACCAAGCCGAGCTTCGATCCCGAGACCATCGCCGAGCTCGCGCATGTGCGCCTCGTCAAGAAGCGCCTGCGCACCGCGCTGCTGGAGGAATCCAATTCGCCG
The DNA here is from genome assembly GCA_963774165.1 of uncultured Alphaproteobacteria bacterium. GTDB lineage: Bacteria > Pseudomonadota > Alphaproteobacteria > Rhizobiales > Hyphomicrobiaceae > AWTP1-13. Next base: position 110,761 of record CAVZEC010000003.1, read on the forward strand.
TCCGAGGAGTTCTGCCGCTTCTTCCTGCAGCGCGCCGGCCTGAAGCAGGTGCGCAAGGGCGCCATCGAGCGCTACTACGGCCCGCTCATCAAGACGGCCTTCGACGAGGCCCTGGTGCTGCCCGCCGTGCAGAAGCTGCGCAACGATCCCGACGGCAAGAGCACCTCGCTCAACCTGCACCAGATCGGCCAGCGCATCGTCACCAGCGAGCACGAGATCTCCATCGTGGGCTACATCCGCCGGCGCCTCGCCTATCTCGTGCGCGAGGAGGCGCTGTTCTCCGCCATCGAGCGCATCGAATACAAGGACAGCGTCGGCAAGCTGGTGGTGTACTACGTCAACGAGCGCAAGGGCCGGCTGTTCGACTACATCGAGGGTGCCGAGGGCTTCGACAAGTTCATCTTCCCGTCCCCGTACGGCGAGGTCGTCACAAAAAGCGTACTTGACATCGACGAGCCTCTTGCCGCCACCTTCGCGGCGAAAGTGCGCGAGCTCGGCCACCTGCAACCCGTGGAGCGGCTGGCGCGCATCGCGTAAGCCCGTAGGTTGGGTCATCGTTGACGCTCGACCCAACCTCCAAAGTCTATCAAGAGTAACGTGTGCCTAGTCCCGCCCCTCACTGGTCCCACGACGTGTTCCGCGCCATCAAGGCGCGGGACATCGCCACGGTCTGCACCGTCCCGGACGGCGGCCTGACCAACCTCCTCAACCTGATCGAGGCCGACGGCAAGATCGGCCTTGTCACCCTCAGCACCGAGGAGGAAGGCATCGGCGTTGCCACCGGCTGCTGGCTCGGTGGGCAGCGCGCCATGATCGCCATGCAGTCCTCCGGCGTCGGCAACTGCATCAATGCGCTGGGGTTGCCGCTGGCGTTCCGTGCGCCCTGCCTGATGCTGGTCACCATGCGCGGGCAGTGGGGCGAGTTCAATCCCTGGCAGGTGCCGATGGGCCAGGCGGCCAGGCCGACGATGGAGGCCATGGGCGTCAAGTGCTTCCCCGTGGACAAGGCCGAGGAGGTGGGCGAGACGTTCGCGGCCGCGGCCGACCTTGCCTTCAACAGCCGCACCAGCGCGGCCGTGCTGGTGAGCCAGCGCATCGTCGGCGCCAAGGGGTTCGGACAGAAATGATACCGTCGAGCCTCCAGATCAAACCGATAGTCTCGCGAGGGAACCTGCGCGACGGTATCCGCGTGCGAGGTTGGTGGGTCATGCTGGAAGCATGCCCTCGGCATGACCGCACGCAAGAAATGAATCATACCGGTGCGCTGTCCGGTGCTGGGACGTGCGACTGCGAGGCGCCGGTATGAGCGTCGCGCCAAACAAGATTGCGCGCCGGCCGTTCGTCGCCGAGCTGCTCCGCCACCGCGGCGACGCCCTGATCGCCAGCGGACTCGGCAGCGCGACCTGGGATTGCTTCGCCGCCGGCGACAGCCCGGAATACCTCTACTCCTGGGGCGGTATGGGGCTCGCGGTGCCGACCGCGCTGGGCCTGGCGCTGGCCCAGCCCGGCCGCCGCGTCGTGGCGATCACCGGCGACGGCGAGATCATGATGGGGCTCGGCTCGCTGGCCGTGGTCGGCGACCAGGCGCCCAAGAACCTCGCCGTGCTCGTGCTCGACAACGAGAAGTTCGGCGAGACCGGCCGCCAGCGCGGCCTCACCTCCGGCCGCACCGACATCGCCGCCATGGCCACGGCGTGCGGCTTCCGCCAGACCATGACCGTGACCGAGCAGGGCGCGGCCCCGGAGCTGGCGCGCTTCCTGTTCACCGAGCCGGGCCCCGTGCTCGGCCTCGCCAAGATCGCCATCACCGAGGACCCCTGGGCCCTGCCGGAAAAAGACGGCGCCACCATCGCCCACCGCTTCCGCACCGCCCTCGGGCTCGAGAAGGCCTGACCTGACGTGAGAGGCCGTCTGTCGAAACAGAGGTCTCTCCAACCCGTCCCAGACTCATAGTTGTCATCCCGGCACTTGCCCTGCCCTCGGCGCATGCCGAGGGTTGCCGGGATCCATCCATCAGCTCGCTCCGGCGTTCGCGGAGATGTCTACTCCAGCCGATAGAGCTCGCCGTACTTGGTGCGCAGGTAGGCGATGTAGGGCGCAATGCTCATGGGCTCGCCGGTGGCGCGCTCGACCAGCTCGTCCGGCGTGAACTTGCGGCCGTGCCGGTAGAGATGCTGCCGCAGCCAGGCGTGCAGCGTGGCGAACTCGCCCTGCGCCATTTGCGCGGGGATCGCGGGATGGGCGCGCAGCGCTGCGGCGTGGAACTGTGCCGCCAGGATGTTGCCGATGGTGTAGCCCTGGAAACCGCCGCCAACAGATCCGGCGTACCAGTGCACGTCCTGCAGGCAGCCGTCGCGATCGTCGGGCGGCGTGATGCCGAAGTCTGCCGCGAAGCGCGCACGCCAGGCCTCGGGCAGGTCCTTCACCGCCAGCCGGCCCTCGAGCATCGCCAGCTCCAGGTCGAAGCGCATCATGACGTGCAGATTGTAGGTCACCTCGTCGGCGTCGGTGCGGATCAGCGAGCGCTCCACCTTGTTGATGGCGCGGTAGAAGGTCTCCGGCGGCACGCTTGCCAAGCTGGTCGGGGAAGGTGTCGCGCAGCCGCGGATAGAAATGCTCCCAGAAGCCGCGGCTGCGGCCGACGACGTTCTCCCACAGCCGCGACTGGCTCTCGTGCACGCCGGCGGACGCGCCCGAGTTCAGCGGCGTGCCCTCGAACGCGGCGTCGACGCCCTGCTCGTAGAGGGCGTGGCCCGCCTCGTGCAGGGTGGAGAACAGCGCCTCGGAGAGGTCGTTCTCGCGCACGCGCGTGGTGATGCGCACGTCGCCGGCCGCGAACTTGGTGCAGAACGGATGATGCGTCTTGTCGAGCCGCCCGCGCGTCGATGTCGTAGCCGAACGCGTTCGATGACGGCGACGCCGAACGCCATCTGCGGCGCCTCGGGAAACGTTCGCCGCAGGCAGCTGTCGTCGGCCAGCGGCTGCTCGGCGATGGCGCGCACCATCGGCACCAGCGCCGCGCGCAGCTCGGCGAACAGGGCCTGCACGGTGGCCGTCGTCATGCCCTCGTCCGGGCCGTCGATCAGCGGGTCGGCGATGTGCACGTACGGCGCGAAAAATTCGGCGTACCGGCGACTGAAATCGAGCGACGTCTCGAGCAGCGGCCGCATCGTGGCAAAGTCGTTGGCGGGGCGCGCCCTGGTCCAGGCGTCGTAGGAGGCTGAGCTGTGCGCGCTCCAGCGGGCGACGAATTCGGCGGGCACCTTGATCGCCTTCTCGAAGTCGCGCCGGGCGATGCGGATCAGGCTGGCGTCGTCGGAGTCGGTGGGCAGGCTGTCGGCAAAGGGCTGCAGCTGTTCGAGCAGCCTGCCGAGGGCCGGATCGGTGAACTTCTCGTGCGCCAGCCGGCTCAGCGTCGCACCCTGCCTGGCGCGCGCCGCAGCCCCGCCGGGCGGCATGTAGGTCGCCTGGTCCCAGCCCAGCACGGAGCCGGCCGCGCTGAGATCGCTGACCTCGCGCAGCCGCGCCTTCAGCTCTTCGAGCTTGGTTTCCGCCGTCGTGGAGGGAATGGCCGCAACTCCTGCTCGCGAGGGAGGTGCAGCCTATAGCACGATCCGCGGAAGGCAGCAGAGGTAACACCCTCTCCCCGCTTCTTGCGAGGAGAGGGTCGAGGTGGGGAGCCGATCAGTTCTGCCCTGGCTTCGTCATGCCGCCACCTTGAGGCTGGTTGCGCGCGCGCTCCATGGCCTGGCGCTCGGAATCCTGGTCGCGCTTGGATTTGAACGAGGGCGTATTGGCAAGCTCCTCCTTCTTGGCGTCCATCATCAGCGCCACCGCACCGGTCTGCGGATCGGGCATGATCTGCAGCCGATCGAGCTTGAGGGCCACGCTCTTCTCGCCGATGCCGAGGAAGCCGCCGACGCCGATCACGAAGCCTTCGACCGCCTTGCCGTCCTTGCTGAGGATGAGATCGCTGATGCTGCCGATCTTGGTCTTATCAGGCGCATACACCGTCTGGCCGATGAACTCCTTGGCGAGCACGGTATTGGCGTCCTGCACGACGATCTGGCCGGCGATGGGCGCCTTGGGGACCTCGCTGGCCGAAGGCGCCGTCGGCGTGGGCCGCTGCTGCGGCATCGTCGTTTGCGCCGAGGCGGCGGATACGCCGAGCAGCAACGCCAGCACAATCGCACTCGCTCCTGTCTTGAGCATCATGGGAACCTCCAGAATTTGATTGGCGAGCCCCGCGAGGACCCGCGACTAACGTCTAAAACGAGGAACGGCGCGAAAGGTTGCGGGCGGACAGATCAGCACGTCTTCACGCGCATGGGTGATGCTGCGTTGCAGCGCACGACGCGTGCACGGGCCTGTGGTATTCGCCCGTCCAGTCTGCGAGGAATGGAACAAGTGATCGTCGGCCCGCCCTGAAGAGCGTGCACGCGCGAGCGGAGGAAACGACATGGTGGCAACCACGCTGCCGGCAGGCGAGCTGCCCGGACACGAGGGCGCATTCGCCCGCGTCGCCCTGCCCAAGCAATTCTGCAATCTCGACCGACTGCTGTTCGCGCTTCGCGCCCGCGGCCTCGACGGCATCGTCGCCACGCTGCCCTACAACGTGTTCTACCTCACCGGCTTCAATGCAATCGCTCATAAGGCGGACGAGCCGCGCCCCTACGCGCTCGTTCTATCGCGCCATGCGCCAGACCGGCCGATCCTGGTGATCGCGGACTACTACCTGGGGACGTTCCTGAAGCAGCCGACGTGGGTGGAGGACATCCGTCCGTTCCGGGCCGTCATGATGCCGCTCGACTTGCCGGCGACGCGTGGCGATATCGATCGCTTCATTCCAAAGGACGGCTCCGGCGCTGCCTGGGTGGAGCGCTCGCGCCGCAGCTACGCTTTCGACATGGGCAGCGCGCTGCGCGGCGCCCTGGCCGACCTGAAGCTCGACGGCGCCCGCGTCGCCTTCGACGACATGGGCGCGGGCCTCCGCCTGGGCGTGCAAGGCATGCAGGTCGCCGACGGCTACGACCCGCTGATGTTCGCGCGCGCGGTGAAGACGGATACGGAGCTGCGCCTGCTCGAGCGCTCGACCCGTCTCAACGAGACGGCCATCCGCCGCACCATGGCATCCTGGCAGAAGGGCGCCACCTGGCGCGACCTCAACAAGGCCTACGCCGGCGCGGTGACCGGTCTCGGCGGCTTCGTGCGCGATCCCGGCGCCATGGTCTGGGGCCATCCGCGCGGCGCCGATCCGGCCATGACGCTTGCCACCGGCCTGGAGGACGACGAGGTCGCGCCCGGCACCCACGTGATGTTCGACTGCCACGGCACCATCGATCTCTACTGCTGGGACGGCGGCAAGACCTGGGTGGTGGAAGGGGAGCCCGAGGGCGGCGCCAAGCTGTTCGCTGACGCCACGGCGAAGGTGGGCGAGGCGCTGCTCGCGGCCATGCGTCCCGGCGCCCGGATCAGCCAGCTGCAGGCGCACGCGCGCGAGGTCTACCGCCGCGCCGGCGTGCCGGACCCGGCTTCCGCCGTCATTTTCTTCCACGGCCTCGGCCTGTCGCACATGGACATCGAGCAGACGCTGGCCGACGGCAGCCCGAACGGCGACTGGGTGCTGGAGGAAAACATGGTCGCACCCGTGCACCTGCTCTATCCGGGCGGCGAGCACGAGCGCGTCTGGCTCGAGGAGGTGGTGCACATCACCAAGGACGGCGGCCGCCCGCTGTTCTCCTGGGGCTTCGAGCCGCTGGCCGCCTGACGTGCAGGAAGCATCACGCATGCGCGACATGCCGGCCGCCACGCGAGACGCGCCACGCATCCTGCCGGTGCTTGGGTGGATGACGGCGGCGCTGTTCTTCTTCTACGCCTGGGTGCTGCGCGTTGCCCCCAGCGTGATGGTCGAGGAGTTGATGCGCGATTTCGCCGTCGGTGCGGCGGTGCTCGGCAATCTTTCGGCGGCCTATTTCTACGGCTACGCCGGCATGCAGATCCCCGTGGGCGTGCTGCTCGACCGCTTCGGCCCACGACGCCTTGTCGCCGTCGCCGCGCTTCTTTGCGCCGGCGGCTGCGTGCTGTTCGCCACGGGCACTACGCTGGCGGCCGTCACCGCCGGCCGGTTCCTGATCGGCGCCTCGGCCGCGTTCAGTCTGGTCGGCGCGATGTGCATCGCCGGCCAGTGGTTCAGCCCCAGCCGCTTTGCCCTGTCGTCGGGTCTTGCCATGGCGGCCGGCATGGCCGGTGGAGTGCTCGGCCAGGCCCCGCTACGCCTCGCCGTGGAGGCTACCGACTGGCGCACGACCATGCTGCTGCTGGCCGTCGGCGGCGTGGCGCTGTCCCTTGCGGCTTGGGCGTTCATTCGCGACAGGTGGCGCGGCAGCGGCGGGATCGGCAACGTGCTTGCGGGGCTGCGCATCGTCGCCAGCCATCCCCAGACCTGGCTGATCGCGTTGCCCGGTCTCGGCACCGCCGCTCCGCTGCTCGGCTTCGCCGGCCTGTGGGGCGTGCCGTTCCTCGAGACGGCCTACGGCCTGCCGCGCACGCACGCGGCGACTCTGACATCGCTCGTGATCGCGGGCTTCGGCGTCGGGGCGCCCGTGCTCGGCTGGCTGTCGGACCGGATCGGGCGGCGAAAGCCGCCGGTGCTCGTGGGGCTGGCGCTGCAGATCGCGACGCTCTCCGCGCTCATCTACGTTCCGGACCTGCCGGTATTCGCTATCGGCGCCCTGTGCTTCCTGACGGGAGTTTTCGGCTCCTCGCAGATCGTTTGCTTCGCGCTGGCGAAAGAGACTCACCCCGCCGCCGTAAGCGGCACGGCGATCGGCTTCGTCAACTCCATGGTGACGGGAGCAGGCGCGCTGTTCCAGCCCCTCGTCGGGCTGCTGCTCGACATGGCGTGGGCAGGCCAGATCGCACACGGCGCGCGCGTGTACGACACGGATGCTTATCGCCTGGCGTTGTCATCCCTGGTGGTGTGCGGCGTCGGCGGCTTCCTGTGCCTGCTGGCCGTGCGCGAGACCTACTGCCGCCCGGCCGAGGCAGCCGACCCCGGCCCTGCCGCCGCCCGGTAATATCCCGGCGACCCAGCGGCGCCCGGAGCGTCATCGCCGCGAAGACAGCGGGGAGCTGTGCAGCCACCGCCGTGCATGCCGCATGGGTGGCAAATTGGCCGTTGCGGCGGCGCGCGCGATGGGCTGGAGTAGCGATCGCGCCAACAGCCAAGGGCAGGAAACAACCATGAGCACCACCTACACCGATCTCCTGTACAAGGAGGAGAAGGGCGTCGCCACCATCACCATCAACCGCCCCAAGGTGATGAACGCCTTCAACGCCCACACCGTCGAGGAGCTGATCCGGGCGTTCCTCAAGGCCGGCTGGGACAAGAAGATCGGCGTCATCGTGCTGACCGGCACCGGCGACCGCGCCTTCTGCACCGGCGGCGACCAGTCGGGCCATGTCGGCAGCTACGAGGGCCGCGGCACCAACGGCATGCCGATCGAGGAGCTGCAGTCGCTGATCCGCGACGTGCCCAAGCCCGTGATTTGCCGCGTCCCCGGCTATGCCATCGGCGGCGGCAACGTGCTGGCGACCATCTGCGACATCACCATCGCTTCCGACAAGGCCATCTTCGGCCAGGTCGGCCCGCGCATGGGCTCGGTCGACCCGGGCTTCGGCACGGCCTACCTCGCCCGCGTGGTCGGCGAGAAGAAGGCGCGCGAGATCTGGTACATGTGCCGCCGCTACTCGGCGCAGGAGGCGCTCGCCATGGGCCTGTGCAACGTCGTCGTGCCGCACGACCAGCTCGACGCCGAGGTCGCCAAGTGGTGCGAGGAGCTGATGGAGAAGAGCCCGACCGCGCTCGCCATCGCCAAGCGCTCGTTCAATGCCGACAGCGAGAACATCCGCGGCATCGGCGCGCTCGGCATGCAGGCGCTGGCCCTCTACTACCAGACCGAGGAGTCCAAGGAAGGCGCCGCCGCGTTCCGCGAGAAGCGCAAGGCCGACTTCCGCTCCAAGGTGAAGTGAGCCACCGCGCGGCGGCAGGAGCCCATGACAGGTCGGTCGGCGCTTGCGCTGTGCATCGTCGTGGTCGTCATCGGCTTGGCCGAGACTCTAGGCGGTGATCGCCTTCTCGGCGCTGATGCTGCAATCGACCGACCCGATGGGGCAGGCGATCGGCCAGGCAATGGTCAAGTTGATCGCCATCCCCTTCTGCGCGCTCATTCTGCCTGGGCTCGCACTCGGGCTGGCCAACCGCTGGCTGCCGGCGGCATTGGCTCTGGTCGTCCTGGCGGTGCCCGTCACGCTGGTCGTGTGGGGACTTGCCTGACATAGGAGGCTCACGTGCCGGCTGTCTTCTCGCTCGCGCATCTCACGCTGCTCGATCTGCCGCCGTCCCAGCTCATCGCGGTGGCAGCGCTGGCCGGTTATCAGCAGATTGGCATTCGGCTGCTGCCGGCCTCGCCCGGCGGCGCGTCATATCCGCTGATGCACGACGCAGGTGCGCTGGCCGATACCCTGGCGCGCATGCGCGACACGGGCGTGGGCGTGTTCGACCTGGAGATCGTACGCCTCGGAGCCGCGTTCCGGGCAAGCGAGCTCGAGCCATTCTTCGAGGTCGGTGCGCAGCTCGGGGCGAAGGCGATGCTCGTGGCCGGCGACGATCCCGACGAGGGCCGCCTCACCGCCTCGTTCGCGGCGCTGTGCGAGGCGTCCGCGCCCTTCGGGCTCAGCGCCGATCTCGAGTTCATGCCCTGGACCAAGGTGCCGGACGCGCGAACCGCGCTCCGCATCGTCACCGGTGCGGCGCAAGCCAACGGCGGCGTGCTCGTCGACGCGCTGCATTATGCCCGCTCGTCCACGAGCCTCGCCGACGTCGCCGCCATCCCGCGTCACCGGATGCACTACATCCAGATCTGCGACGCCCCGGCGGAGGTGCCGGTGACGACGGAGGGCTTGATCCACACCGCGCGCTGCGAGCGGCTGCTTCCCGGCGAGGGTGGTATCGACCTGGCGCGACTGTTCAAGACGCTGCCCAAGGATCTGCCGATCAGTGTCGAGATCCCCAACGACAAGCGCGCGCCCGAACTCGGCGCCCAGGAATGGGCGCGCCAGGCCTTGGTCGCATCTAGGACCATGCTCGAGCGTCTCGGCACCTAGCGTCCTGTCTCCGAATTGCCTTCACGTTTGCGGGGCACCGGCGGCAAGGCAATTGGGAGAATGAACCACACTAGGTGCGGACTTCTCAAATAAAGCCACGTTTGCCGAAGCCGGCGCCTCGGCCGAAACGTCAATCCCGCGGTGCTCGACCGGCCGAGTGCAAAATTCGCGCGCAGCCGCTTCGGCCGGAAGCGTTTGCTCCGGCCCGTGAGCCGCCACGCCGGATCCCGAGTTGCTCCGGCGGCTCGGCACATCCATCTTAGCCGAGGTGCTGGCCGGCTGCAGGAGCGGCGCCCGCGGTCTGGAGAACGTGGTCATGAGCAAATCGCGGCAGCTGCGCCTGGGCGCCTTCATGCGGCCGGTCAGCATCCACACCGGGGCCTGGCGCTATCCCGGCGCATTCCCGGACGCCAATTTCAACTTCGCCCACCTGAAGCGCTTCGCGCAGACGCTGGAGCGCGGTCGGTTCGACGCTTTCTTCATGGCCGACCATCTGGCCGTGCTCAACATGCCGATCGAGGCGCTCAAGCGCAGCCACACGGTGACGTCGTTCGAGCCGTTCACGCTGCTGTCGGCGCTGGCCGGGGCCACCGAGCGTATCGGTTTGATCGCCACCGGCTCGACCACCTTCGACGCGCCCTACCACGTCGCGCGCCGGTTCGCCTCGCTCGACCACATCAGCGGCGGGCGCGCCGGCTGGAACATCGTCACCACCTCCAATCCGGATGCGGCACTGAATTTCGGCCTGGAGGACCACATGGAGCACGGCGAGCGCTACGCCCGCGCGCGCGAGTTCTACGACGTGGTGACGGGCCTCTGGGACAGCTTTGCCGACGATGCGTTCGTCCGCGACGTCGCCAGCGGCATCTACTTCGATCCCGAGAAGATGCATGTGCTGGACCACAAGGGGAAATACCTCTCGGTGCGCGGCCCGCTCAACATCGCGCGGCCCGTCCAGGGGTGGCCCGTGATCGTCCAGGCCGGCGCCTCCGATGCCGGCCGCCAGCTCGCGGCCGAGACGGCCGAGGTGGTGTTTGCTGCTGGAGGCAACCTCGCCAATGCCCAGCGCTTCTACGCGGACGTGAAGGGCCGCGCCGAAAGGGCCGGCCGCAATCCGGACCACCTCAAGATCCTTCCCGGCGCGCTCGTCGTGGTCGGCAGGACCGTGGAGGAGGCGCGCGAGAAGCGCGCTCGGCTCGACGGGCTCGTCAACTACGCCAACGCCATCGCCTCGCTCTCGATCGCGCTCGGCCACGATGCCTCGGGCTTCGATCCCGACGGCCCGCTGCCCGACATTCCCGAGACCAACGCCAGCAAGAGCGGACGCGAGCGCGTGATCGACTTGGCCAAGCGCGAGAACCTCACAGTCCGCCAGCTCGCCCAGCGCCTCGGTGGCTACGGCGGCCACGCCTTCGTCGGCACGCCCTCGACCATCGCCGACCAGATGGAGGAGTGGCTGGTCAGCCGCGGCAGCGACGGCTTCAACGTGATGTTCCCCTATCTCCCGGAGGGGCTCGACGACTTCGTCGATCGGGTGGTGCCGGAATTGCAGCGGCGCGGCCTGTTCCGGCGCGAGTACGAGGGCAAGACGCTGCGCGAGAACCTGGGCCTGCCGCGCCCGGAGAACCGCTTCTTTCCGGCTGCCGCAAGGTAGAGCGGGGCGGCGCGGCTATTCGCCCGGCAGCGCCGGGTCGGCGGGATCGAACCCGCAGTGCTCGCGCAGAAACCGCACGACGGCATCGAAGGAACCCTGCGCCCGCATCTCGCGCTGGTAGACGACCCGGAGGTTGGAGGGCGCCTCTGACGCGCAGGCCGGGCAGCCGTTGGACGCCGCGCTGACCGCGTAGGCCGCCTGGCAGCGAATGCAGACGAGGGATGCGACGCGCCGCATCACATCCATGCTTTCCTCCGGTTGTGGGGCGCAGCCGCCGACGGACGCGCGAAGCGTCGTCGAATTCGGTAGCAAGCGCCACCATCGTCCTGCGACCGTTGATCACCGCCTCGGCTCACGCACGCATTCCTCGCTGCAGCGCAGCAGATGTTGCGGCGACGATCGGGCCCGGTCCCGGTTGCCAAAGATCGAAAGCTTCGGCATCGTTCCGACAACACCGTCAGCATACAAAAAAGGTGATAGGGATGAAACATTCGCTTGGTACGTTGGCGCTTGCCCTGATTTCGAGCGCCGCCCTCGCTCTCGGGGCGCCTTCTGTCTCTGCACAAACGCCGAAAGCCGGCGGCACGCTCAATTTCGCGGTCGTCTCCAGTCCTCCAAGCAACGACTGTCACGCGGAGACGACGTTCGGGATGATCCATCCCGTTACGCCGCACTATTCGCTGCTCCTGAAGATCGATGCCGCGCATTACCCGGACGTCGCCGGCGACCTGGCCGAGAGCTGGAGGGCATCCCCCGACGGGATGAGCTACACGTTCAAGCTGCACAAGGGCGTCAAATTCCATGACGGATCGCCCCTGACGTCCGCCGACGTGAAGGCGAGCTACGAGCGCATCATCCGGCCGCCCGCTGGTGTCGTCTCCGCGCGCAAGTCCTATTACGAGGACTTCGGGGACATCGAGACTCCCGATGCGAACACGGTGATCTTCAAGATGAAGGTGCCGGTAGCCGGCGTGCTGGAGCTTCTGGCCTCGCCGTTCAACTGCATCTACAGCGCCGCGAAGCTGAAACAGGGCGGCAACTACCCGGCGAAGGAGATCATGGGATCGGGCGCATTCGAGTTCGTCGAGCACGTGCAGGGCTCGCATTGGGTGGGCAAGCGCTTCGAGGGCTATTTCAGGCCGGGGCGGCCTTATCTCGATGGCTTCAAGGCCTATTTCGTGAAGTCGACCGCCGTCATTCCTGGTCTGCTCGGCGGCCAGTTCGATGCCGAGTTCCGCTTCCGGACGCCGCCCGAGCGCGACATGCTCACCGAGAAACTCGGCGACAAGGTCGTGGTGTATGATCAGCCGCTGCTGGCGGGCAACATCTTCATCTTCAATACCAAGCGCAAGCCGTTCGACGACATCCGCGTGCGCCAGGCGCTGACGCTGGCCGTCGACCGATGGACCGGCGGCGAGAACATCGGCAAGATCTCGTCGCTGCGCTATGTCGGCGGCGTCGATCGGCCGGGCTCCCGGATGGCTATGCCGGAGGAGGAGCTGGCGAAGATTCCGGGCTTCTGGAAGGACGCGGAGAAGTCTCGCGCCGAGGCGCAGCGCCTGCTCAAGGAAGCCGGGCAGGAGAACCTGACCTTCAAGTTCCTCAACCGCTCCGGCATCGAGAGCTATACGACCGGCGGCGTGTACGCGGTCGACCAGTGGCGACGCATCGGCGTCAAGGCAACCCACGAGCAGCTCGAGACCAAGCTCTACCAGGAAAACCTGGCAACCGGAAATTTCGACGTCGGCATGGAGTTCATATCGGACTATCTCGACGACCCCACGCAGAATTTCGTGAAGTTCCTGAGCAAGAAGCTGACGCCGCTCGGATACTCGGGGCACGAGGATACCAAGATCGACACCCTCTACGAGAAGCAGCGCGGGACCCTCGACCCTATCGAGCGGACCAAGATCGTGCGCGAGCTCGACAAGTACGTCCTGACGACGGCCTACTCGGTGCCCTTCCTGTGGAGCCAGCGCATCGTCGTGCTGCCGAAGCGGGTGCAGGGCTGGAACATGACGCCTTCGCACTACCTGTCGCAGGACCTCGTCGACGTCTGGCTCGACCGGTAGGGACTTCCGCGGTCAACCGACCAGAGGGACCACCTGCCTGGCGAAGCCCTCGACCCGGTCGAGATACTCCTGCAGGTTGTTGCTCTCGAGGCCGATCACGATGTGCTTGACGCCGACCGCGCCGAACGCACGCGCATCCTCGGCGATCTGTTGCGCCGAGCCGGTGAACGCCATGCGTTGCCCGTCCCGGCCCTTCTGCGGCGCCCCCAGGCTGTAGCCCGGCGCGAACATGGCGACATCCAAGGCCGCTGGGTCGCGACCCGCGGCTTGCGCGTGCCGGCGCACGTCGGCGAGCGCCGCGGCGAGGGCCGGTGGCGTGTCGAGCGGCTCCTTGGGATTGCGGATGGTCGGATACCAGCCGTCGCCGAGGCGGCCGGCGCGGCGCCGCGCTGCGGTGCCCTCGCCGCCGACCCAGATGGGAGGATGCGGCTTCTGCACGGGCTTGGGCTCGAACAGCACGTCGCGCACGGCGACGAACTCGCCCTCGTAGGCCGGCTCCGGCTGAGTCCAAAGCGCCCGGAACGCCTCGATATACTCGTCCGAGGCCTTTCCGCGCTTGGCATACGGTGGTGATCCGAGCGCTGCCATCTCCTCCGCCATCCAGCCGACCCCGATGCCGACCGTGACCCGCCCCTTGGAAAGCACGTCGGCGGTGGTCAGCATCTTGGCCGCGAGGATGGCCGGCCGATGCGGCACCACCATCACCGAGGTCAACAGCCGGATGCGTTGCGTCACCGCGGCGGCATAGGCCAGGCACGTGATCTGCTCCAGGCAGAAGCCGGTGCTCACGCCTGGCCAATCGCCGCTCTCGTTGTAGGGATAGCGCGAGGCAATGCTGCGCGCGATCACCACATGATCGCTGAAGCCGAGATGGGAGAAGCCCAGGCGATCTGCATGTTGCGCCAGCGCCTGGATGTTGTCGGGGTTCGATGCCGCGCCGCGCGTACCCAGATGCAACCCAAAGTCCATGAGACGTTCCTCCCACTGCAGTCGCCAGGCCGATGCCGGCGCGTCGTTGGGCCCGAGACTCGCCGATCGCAAGTCCCGACGCAACCGACCGGTGAACTCAATCCGGTGGCGTGGCAGGCCGGAGCACCGCGATTGCGCTCACGCGATCGGCTCGAATCCCGCCTGCGCGCGGATGGCGTGGGCGGCATCGCCGCCGAGAAGGGCCGCAAGCCTCTCCGCTTGCGCGGGCAGGGACGCGCGGGTGCAGACGCCGGCGGTGTAGATGGTCGCGAGTTCGAACTCCCGGGGCAGCGGGCCCACCAGCGTCACGCCGGGTGTATTGAGGATCTCGGTGATCTGCGTGCAGCCTATGGCATGCGCGTCCGGCGCGCGAGCCAGCGCCTGCATGGCGGCGGCGCCGTTCGCGAACGGACGCAGCCGCGTGGCGACCTCTTCGGCGATACCGAGCGCGTCGAGCACCTTGGCGAAATGGATGCCGGCGGTCGCCAGCTTCGGATCGGGGAAATATATGCCGTCCGCCGCCAGCATCGCCGAGCGCAGCGACGCTGCATCGGCGATGCGCGGGGCCGGATCGCGGTCGCGCACCGCTACCCCCGTGCGCACGACGCCGAGATCGACGGCCGAGCCCGGCAGCACGTGACCGGTGCGCACCAGCTCGGCGATCAGGTCTCGCGTGAGGATCAGCAGGTCGGCCGGCGCTCCGGCCAGCAGCTTGTCGCGCATGGCTCCGACGGCGCCGAACGTGCCCGCGATCCCGCAGCCGGTCTCGGCCTCGAATTGGGCCGCGAGCGCGCTCACCAGCCCCTGGGCCGCGCCCCCGCTCAATACGCTGACCTGCACGCGGATCGCTCCTCACCCCATCGCCGCGATGATGCGCTCGCGCGTGATCGGCAGGTCGCGCACGCGCACGCCCAGCGCATCGAAGATGGCGTTGCCGATGGCGGCGGCGGTGGGACGGTGCGAGGCCTCGCCGGCGCCCAGCGACCTCTCCTCGGGCCGGTTGAGGATCTCGACCTCGACGGCCGGCACCTCCGAGAAGCGCAGGATCGGATAGGTCTCCCAAGTGTCGCTGGTGATGCGCTCGCGATCGAACCGCACGGCCTCCTTCAGCGTCCAGCTGGTGGCCTGGATGGCGCCGCCCTCCATCTGGTTGGCCACGCCGTCCGGGATTGATGACCTCGCCGACGTCGACCGCCACCACCAGGCGGCGCACGCGGATGTCGGCGTCGCCCTCCACCTCGGCCACCACCGCGCAGTACGCACCGAAGTTCTTGTAGCGGCCGAAGCCGATGCCGTGGCCCGCACCTTCGCGCTTGCGCCACGTGCTCCATCCGGCCCGTCCGGCGGCAGCCTCGATCACGGCGCGGGCGCGCGGCTCCTTGAGGTGGCGCAGGCGAAAGGCCAGACGGGTCCTCGCCACGCTCCGCGGCCAGCTCGTCCATGAAGGACTCGATGGCGAAGATGTTGGCGAAGGCACCGAGCGTGCGCAGCGCCGAGGTGCGGATCGGCATGGTCAGCAGCCGATGGCAGGTGATTGCATCGACGGGAAGTCGTAGAGCGGCACTGCGTTGCGCTCGGCGCCGCCACCATCATCATCGGCGGATTGAAGGCGATCAGGCGCTCGAACGGCTTGGCGAGCTGCGAGGCGGCGAGCAGCGTCGGGATCGGCTGCCCGTCCGGGCCGCGACACGTGGCCGTTGCTCCACACGTCCCCGCGCCAGCCGACGATGTCGCCGCCCGCGTCGAGGTCGGCCTCGATCTCGATCGCCATGGCGGCGCCCATCGGCGACCAAGCAAGCTCGTCCTCGCGCGACCATTGCACGCGCACCGGGCGACCCTGCGGCGGCGCGCGCCAGCAGCACCGCATCGAAGGCGACGTCGTCGGCGCCGTTGTGGCCGTAGCAACCGGCGCCCTCGACATGGCTGCACGACGATCCCCTCGGGCGACATGCCCAGGGCAAGCGCAGGTCCGCCCGCAGATTGTAGACGCCCTGGCAATGCGACCAGATCTGCACGTTGTCGGGCCGCTCCACTGCGCGATCGCGCACGACGGCGCCATCGAGGCGTGGGCGATGAAGGGCCGCGAATATTGCCGCCGGATCGTGCGCGCCGTATCGACGGGGCAGCCGGCTTGCGCTCGTCGACGGTCGTGGTCTCGGCAGGCTGGCTCCTGAGCCACGCGGCAAGATCGGATTCGTCGGGCAGGCGTCGCCGCCCGCCCACGTCGCACCCTTGCGCAAGGCGGCGAGCGCTGCTTCCGCCGCCGCCTCCGTCTCGGCGACGACACCGACGAAGCTGCCATCGCGCACGATGGCGATGACGCCCGCCACCGCGCGCACCGCCCGCTTCGTCGAGCGCGGCCAGCGTCGCGCCCGGACCCGGCGGCTTCATCACGCGGCCATGCACCATGCCGGGCAGCGCCAGGTCGTGGACGAAACGCGGCCGGCCGAATACTTTGTCGGGCAGGTCGAGCCGCTGCGCGGGCGATGCCGGCGACGCGCCGGGCCATTGGGCGCCTTGGCGGCGATGCCGGGGTCGCGTCGCGCGCCAGCAATGCATCGTCGGCGAGCTCCCAATAGCTGGTGCGCAGGTTGCCCGGGCCGACGATCGTGCCGTCCTCGATGGCCAGGCTGTCGGCGGCGACGCCGAGGCGCTGCGCTGCCGCCCGAGGTAGATCGCGCGCGCCTGCGCCGCCGCCTGCCGCACCGCCGAGCCGGATTGCTCGACCGACAGGCTGCTCGACGTCGTGCCCTCGTTGGGGCTCGTCGCCGTGCCGGCGCGGATCATGCGGATGCGATCGAGCCCTATATCGAGCTCGTCGGCCGCGATCTGCGCCAGCGCCGTGACGATACCCTGGCCGATCTCGACCTTGCCGGGGCTCAGCTCCACGAAGCCCTTGGCGTCGAAGCGCAGCCAGCTCGACAGTCGCGGGTTGGCCTTCAGATTGATCGGCAGCTGCGCGGCAGCGGTCATGGGGCCTCCTTGGCCGCGCGCAGCACGGCCCGAACGATGCGGTTGTGGGCTCCGCAGCGGCACAGGTTGCGATCGAGCGCGGCGCGCACCTCGCCGTCGCTGGGGTCTGGATTGCGCTGCAGCAGCGCCGCCGCAGAGATGAGGATGCCCGAGGTGCAGTAGCCGCATTGCGCCGCCTGCTCGGCCAGGAAGGAGCGCTGCAGCGGATGCGGCCGTTCCGGCGTGCCGAGCCCTTCGACCGTGACGACGTCCTTGCCGGCAGCGGCCCACAGCGGCGTGTCGCAGGCGGCGACAGCCTGGCCCTCGATCATCACGTTGCAGGCGCCGCACTGGTTGGCCCCGCATCCGAAGTGGGAGCCCGTCAGGCCCAGCGTGCTGCGCAGCACGCCGAGCAGCGGCGTCGCCGGATCGGCCTCTATCGTGTGCTCGGCGCCGTTGACCCGCAGCTTGATGGATTCGCTCATGGAGCCTCTCACTGCACCTTGATGCCGGCGGTGTGTATCACCTTGGCCCATTTGTCGATGTCGGCCCGCAGGTACTTGTCGAATTCTGCGGGCGACATGACGAGCGGCTCGGCGCCCTGCTTGGCCCATGCCTCCCTGGTCTCGGGGCGGCCGAGCACCTTGTTGATCTCGCCGTTGAGCTTCTCGACGACTGCGGCAGGCGTGCCGGCCGGCGCCATGATCCCGAGCCAGATGGTGGCGTCGTAGCCGGGCACGCCGGCCTCGGCGATGGTCGGCACATCGGGCAGGACGCTCGAGCGCTTCGGTCCCGTCGTGCCGAGTGCACGCACCTGTCCGGACTGCACCGTGGGCGCCGTGGTGGTGATGGCGTCGATCATCATCTGCACGTGGCCGCCCATCACGGCGGTGCGCGCATCCCCGCTGCCACGATGCGCCACGTGCACGATGTTGGTGCCGCTCATGGCTTTGAACAGCTCGCCCGCCATGTGGTAGGGCGTACCGGGGCCGGAGGAGGCGTAGTTGAGGTCGCCCGGCTTGGCCTTCAGCAGGGCGATGAACTCCTTTAGGTCCTTCGCCGGCACCGAAGGGTGCACCACCATGATGAGATCGGAGGAGTTGACGGGCGCCACAGGCACGAAGTCGCGCATCAACTGGAACGGCTTATTGGGGAGCAGTGTCTCGTTGGTGGTGTGGGTGTTCGACATCATGAGCAGCGTGTAGCCGTCGGGCGGCGACTTCGCCACCTCGCCCGTGCCGATCACCGCTCCGGCTCCCGGGCGGTTCTCGATCACGAAGCTCTGCTTGAGGCTCTCCTGCAGCTGCTGGCCGACGAAACGGGCATAGATGTCGGCCGGACCGCCGGCGCCGAACGGCACGACGATCTTGACCGTCCGCGCCGGATAGTCCTGCGCCGCGGCCGGAGCAGCGACCCCGGCGAGCGCGAGCAGGGCAGTGCACAGCCGAGCTACAGGCGACATGGACTTCCTCCGCAGTGCGCTCATTCTTGGCGGGCAGGGCATGCCCCGTGGTTCGACATGCTTACTTCGTCGAATTCTGGCATGCGAGCAACAGCCCGTCGAATCGGCGTCGTGGTGACTGCCCGCGCCCGCCGGGCAGTTGTCGCTGCTCTGCGACGGCATTATTCACGCGAGGCCAAACATGGGTCCATGACGATTCGCTTGGCATCCCTGCGTTCGTAACCTCCGCGCATGGAGACCAGGTCACCGGCTCGCATGCCGTTCGTCTGATATGTCACGCACATCACTTGCATCCCCCGCGCGTCGCACATGACGAGATATGCAAGCACTCCATCCCATTGGACTGCCGCTAGCTTGCCTTTGATCGTGAGACTGATGCGGTCGGTCGTCGTCGGCGCCCGATCGGCCCAGTAGGCGATGTTCTCGCAGGTGGCATCCCGATCGGCCCGGCCTTCGCCCTCGCGAAACGGGCTGTTCGGGTCGCAGCAGTCGGACGCCGCCCCGAGCTTGTCGGGGGCAAGGATCAGCACGAGTGACGAGACCACCCCGGCCACAATGGTCGAGAGCGCGGAGCGTCCACGGAGGGCTCGAGCTGGGCGCTGAACGGGCAACAGTTGGTCTCGTGTCCGGTTCGTGTGGCGATGTAGGAGAAAAGACGAGCTCGCCACGTGGTCCGAGGCCGCGTTGGTAGCCCAAGTGCGGCAGATGCTGAAGGGCGCTTTGTCAGGTGTTCGCATTGGCGCGCCGCGCTATGATCGGGCCGCGGCCTCGGCGTCGGGGCATCCATCGAGGCGATCCCGTGCAATCCACCATCCGCTCCTTCGATCTTGCACACCTGGCTCACGTCGAGCTTTTCACACCCAAGCCCGAGGAGAGCCTGCGCTTTTTCGTCGACATCTTCGGCATGACCGAGAGCGGGCGGCGCGGCCAATCGGTCTACCTGCGCGGCTGGGACGACTACGAGCACCACACGCTGAAGCTGACCGCGGCAAAGGTCGCCGGCATGGGCCACTTCGCCTACCGTGCCACGAGCCCCGAGGCGCTGCAGCACCGGGTCGCCATCATCGAGAAGTCGGGCCGCGGCAGGGGATGGACCGACGGCGACCTCGGCCATGGCCCGGCCTATGCCTTCACCACGCCCGACGGCCACAACATGGAAATCTACTACGAGACGGAGTGGTACAAGGCCCCGCCGGAGCTGGCGCCCGCGCTGAAGAACCAGGCGCAGCGCTATCCCGGCGCGTGGCGTCAACGTGCGCCGGCTCGACCACATGAACCTGCTCACCTCGGACGTGGCCGGAGCTCAGGCAATTCCTGGAGGACGTGGTCGGCCTGCGCACCACCGAGAAGATCGTGCTCGACACGGGTAAGGAAGCGGGCGGCTGGGTCACCACCAACAACAAGAGCTACGACCTCGCCTTCACGCTCGACCATTACGGCGCCAAGGGCCGCTTCCACCACGTCACCTACGCGCTCGACAGTCGCGCGAGGAGATCCTGCGCGCCGCCGACATCTTCCTGGAGGCCGGCGTGCCCATCGAGACGGGTCCGCACAAGCACGCGATACAGCAGACGTTCTTCCTCTACGTCTACGAGCCCGGCGGCAACCGCGTCGAGGTGGCCAACGCCGGCGCGCGCCTCGTGCTGGCGCCCGATTGGCAGCCCGTGGTGTGGACCGAGGCCGAGCGACGCAAGGGCCAGGCCTGGGGCCTCAAGACCATCGAGAGCTTCCACACCCACGGCACCCCGCCCATCGACCAGTACACCGGGCCACGAACCAAGTGATGGATCTCATATCTTCTTCGAGCGCTGGATTGAGATCCCTCTCCCCATTGGGGAGAGGACGTGAGGCCATGACTTACGGCCGCGTGCGCCAACATCGAAACGCACGTTCGCTCGATGTCGGGGTCGTAAGTCATTCGGCCGAACTGGTGAGGGGGAACTCCAATCTTCGAGATAATAAGGTCCCCTCATCCGTCCCATCGTGCCGGAGGCGCGTCTTCGACACGACGGGGCACCTTCTCCCCAAGGGGAGAAGGGATCACGAGGCGTCGCTGGAGGATACGCCACGGGATTGGCGCAAACGGAGGACAATGCGATGACCAAGGCAGGACTCGTCGTCAGCGCGCATTCGGCGGACTTCGTGTGGCGGGCGGCGGGCGCCATCGCGCTGCACGCGCAGCGAGGCTATGCCATGCACGTCGTGTGCCTCTCGTACGGAGAGCGTGGGGAGTCGGAGAAGCTGTGGCGGCAGAAGGGCATCTCGCTGGAGCAGGTGAAGTCCGCCCGCCGCAAGGAGGCCGAGAGCGCGGCCAAGGTGCTTGATGTCGCCGACCTGCAGTTCTTCGACATGGGCGACTATCCCATGCGCGTCACCGACGAGTCGCTGTTCCGGCTGGTGGATGTCTTTCGCAAGGTGAAGCCGGCCTTCGTCCTGACCCACTCGCTGGCCGATCCCTATAATTTCGACCATCCGCTGGCCGCACACATGGCGCAGGAGGCGCGCATCATCGCCCAGGCCCACGGCCACAATCCGGGCGAGCCCGTGATCGGCGCGCCGCCGGTGTTCCTGTTCGAGCCGCACCAGCCCGAGCAGTGCGACTGGAAGCCCAACGTGCTGCTCGACATTAGCCCCGCGTGGGAGAAGAAGCGCGCGGCCATCGAGTGCATGACGGGCCAGGAGCACCTGTGGGAGTACTACACGGGCGTGGCGCAGCGGCGCGGCAACCAGTGCCGCCGCAACGGCGGCAGCAAGGCCTGCACCCACGCGGAAGGTTATCAGCGCATCTTCCCCGAGACGCCCGAGCTATTGGCCTGAGCGGCGCCCTCGCGGACATGACGCTCCGGCCGTCCGCGAGGCCGACGTCCCATAAGGGGAAAGCCCTCATTCTGCTTTCGAAGGACGGTGAACCAACCTGGACCTTCAGCGTTGTCGTGCTGAACCCCAGCGGAGATCCTCCATGACCCAGCAAAAAGCCGACTATCCCCTCGACTACACGAACGGCACCGGCACCGACAAAACGGCCAAGGACCGGCTGCGCGACATGGCGGATAACGCCGGCGACCAGCTCAAGTCCGCGGCCGACACCGCGCAGGACTATGCGGGGAAGGTCGCCGAGCAGGCCCGCGAATACGGCGAGAAGGCGCAGGACGCTATGCGCGAGGTCAAGCCGTTCGTCGAGAAGTCGATGAAAGAGCAGCCGATGGGCACCCTGGCCGTGGCAGCCGTCATTGGCTTTGCGCTCGGGGCGCTCTGGAAGAAATAGAGCTGCGCCCGATGGAGCCTCTCGTCGTCACCATACCCCACCAGCTCGGCAAGGAGGAAGCCTTGCGCCGCGTGCGACCGGCGCTGGGCAAGGCTTCCACCAGCTTCCCGGTGCTCAAAGTGGAGGAAGAGACCTGGTCCGGCGACCGGATGGATTTCCGTGTCCGGGCACTCGGCCAGGTCGCTTCCGGGAGCGTCGTGGTGGAGGACGCGAGTGTTCGACTGGAGGTGACGCTGCCCTGGCTGCTGCACAAGTTTGCGGAAAGCGTGCAGCGCACCGTGCAAGGCCGCGGCCGCATACTGCTCGAGAAGAAATAGACCCAGCGGAGGCATCCCATGGCTGGCGACCTGTTCGACAAGATCCCCCAGTGGCTCAAGTCCCTCCACGAGATGGAAAACGAGCTGCGCCGTGCGGCCCGCAACGGCCTCGTCCTGCGCAAGGACGAAGCCTCAGAGCATCTGGCGGCCGCGCGCCGTCACTTGGAGAGTGCGCTGAGCCAGGCCAAGGGCGTCGAACCCCCGAACGGCCCCCAAACGCCGCTGCGCAAGGAGGGAGAGATTTGAGTCTGTCCTCCTCCCTTGGGCGAGTTGCCAGGGTCAATGATGAGCTTCGCGTATCCCATTATTCTCTCGATAAGGCCGTCTACGTATTCTCTTGAAAAGGTCCACGAATACACGTCCTATCCCTTTCGCCGATCAAATGGGGCGTCATGCTGCTGGGGCAGGAAAAGTCTTACGCTGTCCGCACCGTCCTCGTTGCATTTGGTCTGTCGGTTGCCGCGCCTCTCGTACTGGTGCTGGCAATCCTGCTGTTCCGCTCGACTGCAACCGAGCGCGTACAACTCGAGCAGCGTCTGCTGCAGGTCGTGAACAGCCTCGCCGACGATATCGATCGCGACATCGACCGCGGCATTGCCCTCCTGCAGACACTCGCCAGCTCCCCGCTCGTCGAACGAGAAGACTGGCCGGCATTCTACGTCCAGGCCAAGGCCGCCCTGCAAAAGAGGGCCTACCTGGTGCTGCTCGACAGCACGGGCCGACAGCTCGTCAACACCTATGTCCCTCCCGGCGAGGCTCCGCCCTTCACGGGCGATCCGGCTACCCTTCAGCGCATGGTCGCAAACCCGCGGCCGGTCGTCTCGGACCTGTTCGAAAGCCTCGTCGTCAAGAGGCCGGTGTTCAACATCAGCATCCCCGTCATGCGCGACGAGTCCGTCCAGTACATCATGAGCCTCGGCCTGCTGCCGAGCGATATTCTAGGCATTCTCAACGGACAGCAGCTCGACCCGACCTGGGTCAGCTCGGTTTGGGACCGCAACGACGTCGTAATTGCGCGCTCGCGAGAGCATGACCGTTACGTGGGAACCAGGCTGCCTGATGGTTTCCGGGCAAAGCGTCCGCCGGGCACGACCGTCTTCCGCACGGTCAATCTCGATGGAGAAGCCGTCCTGCTGGCCAATACGACGTCGACGGTATCCGGATGGCGGATTGCCGTGAGCGTGCCCGCCGTCACCGCTGAAGCTCCCGTACGATCGTCCCTCTGGCTTTGGACCGGAACCGCGGCGCTTGCCGTCCTGGTTGCCGGCCTTATGGCCACCGTGTTCGGCAACCTACTCGTCTCGCCACTCGTTGCGGCTGCCGATGCGGCGCGTGGGTTCGGGCGGGGGGAAGCCACGTTGTCTCCGCCTCGACGAGGCATCAGCGAGATCGACACGCTGCTGTCGACGTTGCAAGAGGCCGGAGACCGGCAGAGCTTGCTGATGAGCGAGCTCAGTCATCGCGTAAAGAACCTGCTGGCGGTCGTTCAGAGCGTCGTCTCGCGCACAATTTCCGACAACGGCACTCCTTCGCAGATACGCGAGCAGGTCATGCAGCGTCTGCACGCTCTCGCGCGCGCCCACGACCTGCTGACGAAACGCGAATGGCGCGGGGCCCCGATGGCCGAAGTGGCATCCGCCGAGCTGAGCCCTTACGCCGACCGCGTCCAGATCGCGGGCCCCGACATCATGCTCGACCGCGGGGTCATTCAGCCCCTGTGTCTCGTGCTGCATGAGCTTGCCACCAACGCCGCCAAATATGGCTCGCTGTCTGTTCCGCAAGGTACGGTCTCCTTGCGATGGCAGATTTCCGGAGAGGGTAAAGCAGCGAAGTTCCGGTTGCAGTGGCATGAAAGGGGCGGCCCGGAAGTCGTCTCACCGACTGGCAAGGGGTTCGGCACGACACTTCTGGAGGCCGCATTCCCCAGTGGGCAATGCTCGCTCGACTACGATCCGCAAGGTCTCGCGTACGAATTGGAAGTTCCGCTGCACACGATGTCGGGCTCGAAATCAACGCAACGAGCGTGCCTGAAACGGTTTGCGCCCCGTGTCCTCGGAAGTGGCGCTGCCGCGCGCGTGGCGGCGGCGCCGGATTGGTGGCGAGCTTTAATCTGAACCGTAACCGTCTAGTCCGCCCTCAGCTGCGGGCGCGCTGGCCGAACAGGACGGCCTGCGCCTCCTTGTCGGTGGCGAGGTTGTAGTTGGACCGCAGCTCCTCGCCGACCTTCACGGCCTTGGCCACGGCCGGCCGGTCGTGGATGCGCTGGAACCACTTCTCGAGGTGCGGGAACTCGGCGAGGTCCTGGCCCTGGTTCTTGTAGGGCCGCACCCAGGGGTAGCTCGCCATGTCGGCGATCGAGTAGGCGCCGGCCAGATAGTCGCGATCCGCAAGCCGCTTGTTCATGACGCCGTAGAGCCGGTGCACCTCGTTGGTGTAGCGGTCGATGGCGTATTGGATCTTTTCCTGGGCGTAGTTGCGGAAATGGTGGGCCTGTCCGCAGTTCGGGCCGAGGTTGGCCATCTGCCAGAACAGCCATTGCTCGACCTCCACGCACGCCCGCTCCTCGGCCGGATAGAACTTGCCGACCTTGCGGCCGAGGTACTGCAGGATGGCGCCCGATTCGAAGATCGAGATCGGCTTGCCGCTCGGGCCATCGGGATCGACGATGGCCGGCATCCGGTTGTTGGGTGACAGCGCCAGGAACTCCGGCTTGAACTGATCGCCCTTGCCGATGTTGACGGGCTTGATCTCGTAGGCAAGCCCGCACTCCTCCAGCATGATGGTGATCTTGTGCCCGTTGGGCGTGGGCCAGTAGTGCAACTCGATCGGCTTCTGCGGCATGGGGGTTCCTAAGCGAAGGGTTGCGCGTGGGCCGTCATTCCCGCAGCGCGAAGCGCGTCAGCGGGAGTGACGTGCCGCGCTGGATCAGGTCAGCAGGACGATGGAGCCGGTGGTCTTGCGGGCCTCGAGATCGGCGTGTGCCTTGGCGGCGTCCTTCAGGGCATAGGTGTGGTTGACGTTGATCTTGACGATGCCCTTGCCGACCAAGTCGAACAGCTCGCCCGCGTTGGCCAGCAGGT
Source organism: uncultured Alphaproteobacteria bacterium (assembly GCA_963774165.1). GTDB lineage: Bacteria > Pseudomonadota > Alphaproteobacteria > Rhizobiales > Hyphomicrobiaceae > AWTP1-13. The sequence continues at coordinate 135,697 of CAVZEC010000003.1, forward strand.
CGGCGCGCTTGGCGATGTAGGTGCCGAGGGTGGGCCGGGTGGCGTAGAGCGAGCCCTTCGCCGACAGCAGCAGGATGTCGAAGTTGGTGATCGCGCCGGAGGCGTTGCCGAAGGTCACCCACAGGCCAAGCGGCTTCAGGCAGTCGAGGGAGCCCGGGTAGGTGTCCTTGCCGATCGAGTCGTAGACGACATCCACGCCCTGGCCGTTGGTGAGCTCCTTCGTGCGCTTCACGAAGTCCTCGGTCTTGTAGTTGATGACGTGCGTGCAGCCGTGGGCCTTGGCGAGCTCCGCCTTGTCCGGCGTGCTGACGGTGCCGATCGTGGTGGCGCCGAGATGACGCGCCCACTGGCAGGCGATCAGGCCGATGCCGCCTGCGGCCGCATGCATCAGCAGCGTGGTGCCCTTGGTGACCTTGTAGGTCTCGCGCAGCAGGTAGCGCACCGTCATGCCCTGCAGCATCATGGCGGCGCCGGTCTTGTAGTCGATGCTGTCGGGCAGCTTGACGAGGCGGTCGGCGGGCATCACGCGCTCCTCGGCATAGCCGCCCATGGCGCCCGCGTAGGCGCCGCGATCTCCGACCTTGAAGTCCGTCACGCCGGGGCCGACGGCCACCACCTCGCCGGCGCCCTCCGAGCCCGCCACGAATGGCGTCGGCATCTTGTAGAGTCCGGAGCGCTGATAGACGTCGACGAAATTGACGCCCACCGCGTGCTGCTTGAGGCGCACCTGGCCGGGGCCCGGGGCCGGCACCTCCACGCTCTCCCACTTCATCACCTCGGGGCCACCCGGCTGGTGGACGCGAATCGCATGGACCATGGTTGTCACTCCGTACTGACGATTGCTGACTGTCGTTCGCTGAGGGTCGTTTGATGCCGTAGTTCGGGGGTGCGGAAGGCCGGACGTTGACGTGAGCGCCGAAACCCGTAAACAGGCTGCACTGTCGTTGCGCCGCGTGGTCCAGTTGGCCACAGCCCGGCCATATGCGTGCGTTCTATGGACTCCCGCCCTAAAGCTCAAGGGGAAACGATGCACGACAGCCATCCTGGAACGCGCAATCGGGCGCTGGCGGCGGCATTGGGCGGCCTCGGCATTCTGGTCTCTGCCTGCTCCGGCATGGACGACCAGCGCTCTGGCCTCTCGTGCATCGACGATAGCCCGGACTGCATCGGCCAGCGCCAGGCGACCCTGAAGTCGATGATGGCCGAGGAGGACCGCAAGTGGGTCAGGGAGCCCGCGTCGCCCCAGGCCCATGCCTCGGGCGTGCGGCTGTTCGCATTTCGCAGCCAGAAGAAGGACCTCAGCTGCGAGGAGCTGGCAGTCGGGCGCCGCGAGGCGGACAGCGTACCGAAGGCGCTGAAAGGGCCCGAAGGCAAGAGCATGTCACCGGCACAGGTCTCCCGCACCAACATGCTGGCCGCCGAGGTCAGCAAAGAGCTCGCCGCCGAGATGCGAGCGCGCCGCTGCAAGGCGTGAGATAGGCTTCCGCGTCGGCGACTGCCCCCGTTCGAACGCAACTGGCCGGCGGTCGATCTGCGCCCACACCGGCAGGTGATCCGATCCCACCGCCGGCCCCGTCCCGGCCGCCGCCACGGCAAGCTCCCCCGAGACGAGGATGTGATCGAGCGCGACCTGCGGCACGGCCAGCGGCCATGCCGGCCATGTCGGCATCAGGACGCTCGCCGGCGCGAGCCCGGTGGCGGCGCGCAGCTTGCGGAACGCGTTCGACCAGGGCGATGTGTTGAGATCGCCCGCAAGCACCACCGGTCCATCGATATGGCGCACGAGATCGCCAATCGCCGATACCTGGCGCTCGTGCAGCCAGGGATCGCGGCTCGGCCTGTGCAGGTGCGTGCCGATGATCGTCATGGACGCACCGAGCTTGGCCCAGACGAAGGCCGGCATGTCTTTTCCGTCCGAGGCGATGCGCCCGACGCCGGCTGCCTCGAGGGGCACGCGCGACAGCAGGGCCAGCGAGCATTGCCACTGCTCGGCGCAATCGACCTGGTAGGGATAGGCCGCTTTCAGCTTGGGAAGCACGTCACGCTTGTCCGGTCCGATCTCCGACAGCACGATGACGTCGGCCGGCCCGGCGGCGAGATAGCGCTCGAGGCGGCGCGCGTCGCCGTGGACGTGCCAGGTGTTGAGCGCGAGAACCGTCAGGCCGTGACCGGAGGATGCGTCGAGCGCCACCTTCGAAAGCACGGTCTGCGCGGTCGCTGCGGGAACCGTGCAGCACCAGGCGAGACCAAGCCACACGTGCACGCCGGCCGTTATCGCCACGCCTGCCGTCATGATCGCCAGCACCCAGCGGCGCGTCAGCAAGGCAATGCTCGCAGCCAGTCCGATGCCGAGCAGATGGCCCGTCAGCGGCGCGACGACGTCGGCCAGGGCACTGAAGCCGCCGGCGACGGCGAGAATGAGCGCCAGGTTGGTGGCCGCCAGGACAAACAGCGCCAGCCGTCTGCCCGTCGAAGCGCGCTCGAAAACTGGGGACGCGACGCCCAAACTCCCCCCTCACCCGGTCTGCCGGAATGGGATTTACCTAATCGAAACCATTTGCACAATCGCCATAAGCAGGAAGCGTGCCGAGAATGTCCGTCTTCTACGTGCCTGGGAGGAGCGATCTAGACTGCTGCTGCAACACTGGATCGGGCTGCCGGCCGAAGCCGGCCACGCCTCGTGCGGGCGGCCGATCCCTCGTTGACAAAGCGCGGCCGCTCGGGCCTTGCTCACTGGCCGACAAGGGGATCGGGAGGGCGTGCTCATGTCGTTCGCGGAATACACGGACGCGATCAAGACGTTCGTGACTCTTCACCGCGAGTGGGCCGCCCCCATCGTTTTCATCCTGGCGTTTGGTGAATCGCTGGCGTTCGTGTCTCTTATTCTGCCGTTCTGGGGCATGCTGGTCGTGATTGGCACGATCATCGGCGCCAGCGACAGCCTGAACTTCTGGGCCATCATGACGGCCGCGGCCGTGGGGGCGGCGCTCGGCGACTGGCTGTCCTACTGGTTGGGTTACCATTACCATGAGCAGATTCAGCGCATGTGGCCGCTCAACCGCTATCCCAACCTCATTCCGCAGGGCCACAGGTTCTTCACCAAGTGGGGCCCCTGGGCCATCGTGATCGGCCGCTTTTCCGGACCTCTGCGGGCGAGCGTTCCTATCGTGGCCGGCATTACCCAGATGCCCACGCTCCGCTTCCAGCTCGCCAATTGGAGTTCGGCGTTCCTGTGGGCGTTCGTGCTGTTGTCGCCAGGCAGTTTCGGCCTGAAATGGTGGCTCGATCGCCTGTCTTGAACGGAAGCGGGCGAGCAACCACGTTTGCGGGCGGGGCTGGGTCTCGCCGCTGGAGTTGCGCCATGACTACCGTCCTTGCACCGCAGCCGGATGCTGCGCTCTATCCCCCGACGGTGGTGTCGCCGCCCCGGCCGCTGGCCCCGTGGCGGTTCTTGTTTGCCTTCGTGCGCAACCCTCTCTCCAGCATGCCGCGGCCTGTGTTCGAAGAGCCGATCGTGGAATTCGACAACGGGCGCGGCGGCGTCGCCTATGTCACGGCGCCCGCCCTGATCGAGAAGGTGCTGCTGCAATCGAGCGCCCAGTTTCCCAAGACGCCCCTGGAGAAGCGGGTATTCCACCACACGCTGGGCGACGGCATCCTCACCTCCGAAGGCGCCAGCTGGCGCTGGCAGCGCCGCACCGCCGCGCCGCTCTTCCGTCCCGCCGACCTCGCGAGCCTGGTACCGGCCATGACGACCGCGGCCGAGGAGCAGATCGCGCGCTGGCGCACGCGCCCCCCCGGCGCGGTCGCGGCGATCGACCGCGACATGACCGAGACCACCTTCCGCGTCATCTCGGCGACCATGTTCGCGGGTGGCGCGGACGCGGAGGCGACGGCGATCCTGGAGGCCGCCGACGGGGCGCTCGCCACCATCTCCTGGGACATAGCGGCAGCGATGCTGCGTTTCCCGCCATGGCTGTGGTACCCGGGCAAGTACCGCCGTCGCAGGTCCGCGAGATTGCTGCGCGGCGCGGTCGCGACCATCCTGGAGCGGCGGCGCGCCGACGGCCTCGCTGGCGAGGACCTGCTCGCCCGTCTGGCCCGCGCACAGGACCCCGAGACCGGGGAGCCGATGTCGGAGAAGCAGCTCGTCGACAACCTCCTGACCTTCCTGGCCGCCGGCCACGAGACCACCGCCAAGGCGCTGACCTGGACGCTCTATCTCATCGCCCGCGCGCCACAGTGGCAGGAGCGCATGCTAGCCGAGATCGATGCCGTCGTCGGCAGGGACACCATCGCGGCCGACCACCTCGAGCGGCTCCCCGTCACGCGTGCGGTGCTGAAGGAGGCCATGCGCCTCTATCCGCCGGCTCCCGTCATGACGCGGCTCGCCGCCGAGGACATCGAGTTGGGCGGGCACGCGATCAAGGCCGGCACGCTGATCGTCATTCCCATCTTCGCCGTGCACCGCCACAGGCAGCTGTGGGACGATCCCGACCGGTTCGATCCGCAGCGCTTCGCGCCCGAACGCGAGGCCAAGTATCCGCGCACGCAGTTCATGCCGTTCGGCTTCGGTCCGCGCACCTGCATCGGCATGTCGTTTGCGATGATGGAGGCCCTGGCTATCCTGGCGGCGCTGGTGCGGGCGGCCCGCTTCGAGTGGGACGGCGTGCACGCGCCCGAGCCGCTCAGCCGTGTGACGCTCCGGCCCAAGGGCGGCATGCCGCTCAAGGTCTGGATGCGCGATTAGATTGCAGCGGCGCGCCGCCCACGCTACACGGACGCCAGCCAACGCAATTCACTCATGAGGAAGCCCAATGGCCGTCCTGTCCGCCCGCAACGTCGAGAAGCAGAAGAAGAAGAACCGCCGCGCCGCCCCGCGCGCGAAGGTGACGCGCATCCAGGGCAACACGGGTGCCGTCCGCCGGCGCCTGAAGAAGATGGCCGGCAAGGCCCGCGCGGCCAAGAAGGCGTGAGCTCAATTCCCTCTCCCCGTGCTGCACGGGGAGAGGGAGGCACCGTTACCTCGCGGCGATCGCCACCGCGGCGGAGGCCATCACCGCGCCGGTGCCGCGGTTGACGAGGCGCATGGTGCGCGGGCTGGTGAACAGCCGGCGCGTGCGGGCCGCGAGCGTCACGTAGGCGCCGAACACGATGGCCAGCACCCCCAGCGCGACGCCGCAGAGCGCAAGCCAGCCCACGAGTGTCACGTGCGTCAGATCGATGATGTTGGGCAGCAGCGCCAGGTAGAACACCATCACCTTCGGGTTGCCGAGCGTCACCGCCAGGCCGGCGAGGAACAGCCGCACCGGCTTGACGTCGGCGGCGTCGGCCGCGACGTCGCGCGACTCCACCGGCGCCGTCCATAGCTTCCAGGCGAGATAGAGCAGATAGGCGACGCCGGCGTACTTGATGGCGAGGAAGACGCCCTGGAACGTCTGCGCCACCACCGCGAGTCCCAGGATGGCAACCGTCAGCCACACCACGTCGCCCAGCGCAACGCCGGCTGTGAAGGGGACGGCGCCGTTCATGCCGCGTCCGAGCACCCGCGCGACAATCGCCGCAATGCCCGGCCCCGGCGACGCCGCGGCGACGAACAGCGCACTGGCGAATACGATGAGGGCGGTGAGGTCCATGGCGCTAGTGTCCGATGTGGCTCAAGATCAGTGGGCACTCGTGGATGCCCACCCAAGTGGGCATCCCGTCAAACTCCAAGCTTCTTCTTCAGTAGGTCACTCACGGCCTGCGGGTTGGCCTTGCCGCCGGTGGATTTCATGACCTGGCCGACGAACCAGCCGAGCATGGCGGGCTTGGCCTTGGCGGCCGCCACCTTGTCGGGGTTGTTCGCAATCACCGCGTCGACCGCCGCCTCGATGGCGCCGGTGTCGGTGACCTGCTTCAGCCCCGCTTCTCGACGATCTCGGCGGGGTCGCCGCCCTCGCTCCAGACGATCTCGAACAGGTCCTTGGCGATCTTGCCGGAGATGGCGCCCGAGGCGATGAGGTCGATGATGGCGCCCAGCTGGCTCGACGACACCGGGCTTGCGGCAACGTCGAGCCCCTCCTTGTTGAGGCGTCCGAACAGCTCGTTGATGACCCAGTTGGCTGCCGTCTTGCCATCGCGCCCCTTTGCGACCGCCTGGAAGAAGTCGGCGCTCTCGCGCTCCGCCACCAGCACGTCGGCGTCGTAGGCGGACAGCTTGAAGTCGCGCATGAAGCGCTCCTTCTTCGCGTCGGGCAGCTCCGGCAGGTTGCCCTTCAGCGCATCCACGTACTCCTGCGTCAGCTCCAGCGGCAGCAGGTCGGGGTCGGGGAAATAGCGGTAGTCGTGCGCCTCCTCCTTGGAGCGCATGGAGCGGGTGGCGCGCTTCACGCTGTCGTACAGCCGCGTTTCCTGCTCGATCGCGCCGCCGTCCTCGATGATGCCGATCTGGCGGCGCGCCTCCGCCTCCACCGCCTCGCCGATGAAGCGGATCGAGTTGACGTTCTTGATCTCGCAGCGGGTGCCGAGATCGGTCCCCGGCTTGTGCACGGAGACGTTCACGTCGGCACGCAAATTCCCCTTCTCCATGTCGCCGTCGCAGGTGCCGAGATAGCGCAGGATGGTGCGCACCTTCGAGACGAACGCCTGCGCCTGCTTGGCCGAGCGCATGTCGGGCTTGGACACGATCTCCATCAGCGCCACGCCCGAGCGGTTGAGATCGACCAGGGTGTAGTCGGGGGACTGGTCGTGGATCGACTTGCCGGCGTCCTGCTCCAGGTGCAGCCGCTCGATGCCGATGCGCACGCTCTCGCCGTCGACCTCAACTTCCACCTCGCCCGCGCCGACGATCGGACGTTTGTATTGCGATATCTGATAGCCCTGCGGCAGGTCGGGGTAGAAGTAGTTCTTGCGGTCGAACACCGAGACGAGATTGATCTGCGCATTCAGCCCCAGCCCCGTGCGCACGGCCTGGGCGATGCAGGCCTCGTTGATCACGGGCAGCATCCCGGGCATGGCCGCATCGACCAGGGAGACGTGGCTGTTGGGCTCGCCGCCGAATTCCGTCGAGGCGCCCGAGAACAGCTTGGCCTTGGAGGCAACCTGGGCGTGCACCTCCATGCCGATGACGACCTCCCAGTCGCCGTCGGCGCCCCTGAGGAGGTTCTTGTTGGCGCCGTTGGCGGCACGCGGCATGCTTCGGTTTCCTTGGTTGCGACGGGCTCATGCCCGCACGCGTTTCCGGGGCAATCTGAACCTGGGTAGGGCTGCGACGGTGCTGCGGTCAAGTCGGGAAGTTGTTTCTTTACCAATGCCTGCCCACACTGGGGGAAGCGCCAGGGAGGCGCCCCAGCCCGATGCCGGCCGAGCTGCGCCGGCGCGGAAAACAATGGCCATCGAGCATCGCATGATCTTGCGGATTCTGGTGATCGCGTTCGCCCTGACGGGCGGCCTTGGCGTCAGCTCGGCGGAGCACAACACCTTCCGCTACTCGTTCCAGGGCGACCTCAACTCGCTGGACCCCTATTCGCTGAATGAGACGTTCACGCTGAGCACCCTTGCCAACGTCATGGAGGGGCTCATCAAGCGCGACAAGGACCTGCGCATCGTGCCGGGCCTGGCCGAGCGCTGGGAGGTGCTGGAGCCGACGCGCTGGCGCGTACATCTGCGCCGGGGCGTGAAGTTCCATGACGGCTCGCCGTTCACCGCCGACGACGTGGTGTTCTCCGCCGACCGCGTGCGCGGCGAAGGCTCGCTCCTCAAGTCGCGCGTGCCCGAAAGCGCCAAGGTAGTGAAGGTCGACGACCACACGGTCGACTTCGTGCTGGCTTCGCCGAATCCGCTTCTGCATCAGGAGTGGGAGTCCTGGCTCATCATGTCCAAGAGCTGGTCCGAGGCCAATGGCGCCGGCAAGGTCCAGCCCGCCACCCGCTCGCTCGGTCCGGCTGCGCTCAAGGCGAACGGCACCGGCCCCTTCATGCTGGCGAGCCATGAGCCCGGCGTCAAAACCGTCCTCAGCCGCAATCCCAACTGGTGGGGCAAAGCCGACCACAACCTGACCGAGGTCGTCATACAGCCCATCAAGTCGGACGCGACCCGGCTCGCGGCCTTGCAGTCGGGCGATATGGACATGGTCGATCCGGTGCCCCTGCAGGACGTGGAGCGCCTGCGCACCAGCGAGCGCGCGACCGTGCTCACCGGCCCTGAGCTGCGCATCATCTTCCTGAACATGGATTCCTTCCGCGACGAGCTGCTGTACTCGAGCGTCAAGGGCAAGAACCCGTTCAAGGACCCGCGCGTGCGCAAGGCCTTCTATCAGGCCATCGACATCGAGGCGATCGACGCCAAGATCATGCGCGGCATGGCCAAGCCGACGCCCCTGATGATCGCGCCGATCCTGTTTGCACGGTCGGCGGAGTTCAAGCGCCATCCCTTCGACGTGGCGGCCGCGCGCCGCCTGATGCAGGAGGCCGGCTACGGCAACGGCTTCGAGCTGACCATGGACTGCCCCAACGACCGCTACGTCAACGACGAGCTGATCTGCCAGGCGGTCTCGGCCATGCTCGCGCGCATCGGCGTCAAGATCACCCTCAACGTCATGCCGAAGACGCGCTACTTCGAGAAGATCGGTCCGACCAGCAAGTACGATTCTTCCTTCAACCTGCTCGGCTGGTCGGCCAACACTCTCGACAGCTGGAACGTGCTGGCCAACCTGGTTGTCTGCCGCGATGCAACCGGCAAGGGGGGCACCTTCAATTTCGGTGGCTATTGCAATCCCCGGATCGACCAGCTCACCGCCAAGATCCTGGTCGAGAGCGATCAGGCCCAGCGCGATGCGATGATCGCCGAGGCCTTCCGCCTCCTGCACGAGGACGTCGGCATGATACCCCTCCACCAGCAGTCGCTCGCGTGGGGCGTGGCCAAGGGTGTGTCCGTAGTGCAGCGTGCTGATGGTCACTTGCGCTTTGAATGGGTGAAAAAGCCCTAGATCGGGCCGCTCTCGTGCTCAGCCCACGGGCAACAGTCCACTTTTTGTCGGCTGGACCGGCCCGATAAATTCAGCCAATATCGCGGCGGCGCATGTGCCCTTGAGACACACGAGCTTTCGCGAGAGATGAGATGAAGATCAAGACCCTTGCTGTGGCGGGCGCGCTTGCGTTTGCCTTTGCCGCCACGCCTGCCGCGGCCAAGACCTTCCGGTATGCCTTCCAGGGCGACCTCAACGCGCTCGATCCCTACACGCTGAATGAGACGTTCGCCTCGGGTGCCCTCGGCAATGTGATGGAGGGCCTCACCAAGCGCGACAAGGACCTGAAGATCATCCCGGGTCTTGCGGAGCGGTGGGAGATCGTCGATCCGCTCAAGTGGCGGTTCTACCTGCGCAAGGGCGTCAAGTTCCACGAGGGCGAAGATTTCACGGCCGACGACGTCGTCTTCTCCCTCGACCGCATGCGCAGCCCGGGCTCCCAGATCAAGACGCGCGCACCGGCTGACATGAAGGCCGTCAAGGTCGACGACTACACGGTCGATTTCATTCTGACCTCGCCCAATCCGATCCTGAATGCGGAGTGGGACACCTGGTACATCTTCTCCAAGAAGTGGTCGGAGGCCAACGGCGCGACGCAGGCGCAGTCGGGAACCGCGACCTCGCTCAATCCGTTCGCCCTCAAGGCCAACGGCACCGGTCCGTTCCTGCTCGTCAGCCACGAGCCCGGGGTGAAGACGGTCTACAAGCCGAACCCCAAGTGGTGGGGCAAGGTGGAGCACAACCTCGACGAGGTCGTGTTCCAGACCATCAAGTCGGATGCCACGCGCGTGGCGGCCCTGCTCTCGGGCGACATCGACATGATGGACCCGGTTCCCGTCCAGGACGTCGAGCGCGTCAAGAGCAGCCCCAACGCCACGGTGCTGACGGGGCCTGAGCTCAGGACCATCTTCCTGAATCTCGACTCCTTCCGCGACGAGCTGCTGTACTCGAGCGTCAAGGGCAAGAACCCCTTCAAGGACGCGCGCGTGCGCAAGGCCGTGTATCAGGCGATCGACATGGAGGCGATCCACTCCAAGGTCATGCGTGGCATGTCCGTGAACTCCGCGATCCTGATCTCGCCGCTGCTGTTCGCGCGGGCCGGCGAGTTCAAGCGTCATCCCTATGACGTGGCTGCCGCCAAGAAGCTGATGTCGGACGCCGGCTACGCCAGCGGCTTCGAAGTGGAGATGGATTGCCCCAACGACCGCTACGTCAACGACGAGGCCATCTGCCAGGCCGTGGCGCAAATGCTCTCCCGCATCGACATCAAGGTGAAGCTCAACGCCCAGCCGAAGGCCAAGTACTTCGAGAAGGCGGGCCCGACCAGGAAGTACGACTCCTCCTTCAACCTGCTCGGCTGGACGCCGGGATCGTTCGACAGCTGGAACGTGATCGAGAACATCATCGGCTGCCGCGACGCGGACGGCAAAGGCGGCCTGTTCAACTACGGCGGCTACTGCAATCCCAAGATGCCGGAGCTGAACAAGAAGATCCTCGTCGAGACCGACGTCGCCAAGCGCGACGAGATGATCGCCGAGGCCTTCCGTCTCAACCACGAGGAGGCGGGCGTGATCCCGCTGCACCAGCAGTCTCTGGCCTGGGGCGTATCGCGCAAGGTCGAGATCGTGCAGCGCGCCGACAACCAGATCCTGTTCTACTGGGTGACGATGAAATAGGGTCCAGGTGTAAACTCCGCGGGGTCGGGCTCCGCGGAGCCTGTCCTTCCCCGCGGCAAGTCTTCTGCCAAGGGTCGATCAGGCATCGATGCTCGCATTCGCCATCCGACGGGTCTTCGAGGCGCTCCTCGTCATGGTGACGGTGGCCCTCCTCGCCTTCACGTTGTTCCGCTTCGTCGGCGATCCCGTCAACCAGATGGTCGGGCAGGACACCTCCCTGGAGGACCGCCTGCGGCTGCGCGAGGAGCTGGGCCTCAACGATCCGATTCCCGTCCAGTTCGGCCGCTTCCTGCTGAGCGCGGCCCGGTTCGACTTCGGCATCTCCTACCAGATGAAGCAGCCGGTCACGACCATCATCAAGGAGCGCTTTCCGGCCACGCTCGAGCTCGCCCTCGCCGCCGCCCTGTTCGCCATCGCGCTCGGCATACCGATGGGCGTCTACACCGGCATCCATCGCGACAACTGGCTGTCGAGGATCTTCCTCACGGTGTCATTGATCGGCGTGTCGCTGCCGACGTTCCTGATCGGCATCCTGCTGATCTACGTCTTTGCCGTGAAGCTCGGCGTGCTGCCGTCGTTCGGCCGCGGCGAGGTCGTGCAAATCGGCTTCTGGCGCACGGGCCTGCTGACGACCTCCGGCCTCAAGGCGCTCATCATGCCGGCGGTGACCCTCGGCCTGATCCAGATGACGCTGATAACGCGGCTGGTGCGCTCTGAGATGCTTGAGGTGCTGCGCACCGACTACATCAAGTTCGCGCGCGCGCGGGGGCTGCCCGAGCGGAGCATCAATTTCGGCCATGCGCTGAAGAACACGCTTGTGCCCGTGATCACGGTGATCGGACTGCAGCTCGGCGCCATCATCGCCTTCGCGGTCATCACCGAGACCGTCTTTCAATGGCCGGGCATGGGCCTGATGTTCATCCAGGCGGTTCAGAACGCCGACATCCCCATCATGGCGGCCTACCTGATGCTGGTGGCGTTCATGTTCGTGTTCATCAATTTCGTCGTCGATCTCATCTACGTGCGCGTCGATCCGCGCATCCGCATCTTCGGCCGAGGCGTTTGAGGGCTCATGCAGGACGCACCCGAGCGCATCGCCCTGTCTCCCGCCGCTGCGGGTGCCGCCGACAAGCCGGGCGCGCCGCGGAGCCGTCTGGCCGCCTTCCTCGACAGCGATCTGCTGCACAGCTTCCTGCGCTCCAGGCTCGTCGTCGTGGCTGCCGTCCTCAGCGTGGCGATCGTGACCGCGGCGTTTCTGGCTCCGGTCATCGCCCCGCACGATCCCTACGATCTCAAGTCTCTCAGCCTGCTCGACGCCAATACGCCGCCGGCTTGGGAGCAGGGCGGGGAGCGCCGGTTCCCGCTCGGCACGGATGACCAGGGCCGCGACATCCTCTCCACCATCCTCTACGGCACGCGCTCCTCCCTGCAGATCGGCGCATGCGCGGTGGTGCTCTCCGGCGCCCTGGGGCTGTCGCTCGGGCTGTGGGCGGGCTACGTCGGCGGCCGCGCCGACTCCGTGATCATGCGCATCGCCGATGTGCAGCTCACCTTCCCTGCCATCCTCACGGCTTTGCTGATCGACGGCGTCGCCCTGGCGATCTTCAAGAACCACACGATCGAGGGCGGCAAGTTCTGGATTCTCGTGCTCGCCATCGGGGTATCCTCGTGGGTGCCGTACGCCCGCACCGTGCGCGGCGTGACGCTGGTCGAGCGCAACAAGGAATATGTCGAGGCGGCACGCCTGATCGGCATCGGGCCCGTCAAGATCATGTTTCAGCACATCCTCCCCAACGTGCTGGGGCCGGTGCTGGTGATCGCCACCATCAACCTGGCGTTCGCAATCATCCTGGAGGCGACGCTGTCGTTCCTCGGCGTCGGCCTGCCGCCGACGGAGCCGTCGCTCGGCACCATGATCCAGGTCGGCAACAAGTACCTGTTCTCCGGCTCGTGGTGGATGGTGGCCTTTCCGGGCATGACGCTGGCGCTGCTGGCTCTCGCCGTGAACCTGCTGGGCGACTGGCTGCGCGATGCGCTCAACCCCAGGCTGAGATGATTTGCCTGCGGGTGCGCGGGGCAATGATCCCGCGTGCCCCCGATACGGGAGGTCGATATGCGTTCCAAATCGATGCTCAAGGCCGCCGCGGCCCTTGTCGTGCTCCTGTTGGCCGCGGGCGCGGCCGACGCCAGGCCCGTCAAGTGGGCGCGCTCCGGCGATGCGCTCACCCTCGATCCGCATGCCCAGAACGAGGGGCCCACGCACAACCTGCTGCAGCTCATCTACGAGCCGCTGATCCTGCGCCATCTCGACGGCAAGCTGCTCCCGACCCTGGCGCTGTCCTGGAAGGTCACGAGCGATCCGACGGTCTGGGAGCTCAAGCTTCGGCCCAACGTGAAATTCCACAACGGCAACGCCTTCGACGCCGACGACGTCGTGTTCTCCATCGCCCGGGCTCTGCAGCCGTCCTCCGCCATGAAGGGCCTGCTCACCTCCGTCGACCAGGTGACGAAGGTCGACCCGCTCACGGTCCACATCAAGACCAAGGGGCCCAATCCGCTGCTCCCGGCCTATCTCACCACCGTCTACATCATGGACAAGGAGTGGTCCGAGGCGAACGGCAGCGCGACCGTGCAGGACTTCAAGGAGAAGAAGGACAACTACGCGGTGCGCAACGCCAACGGCACCGGCGCCTACGCGCTGGTCTCGCGCGAGCAGGACATCAAGACGGTCCTGAAGCTCAACGACGGCTACTGGGGCAAGGGGCAGTTCCCGCTCGGCATCACCGAGATCACGTACCTGACCATCAAGTCCGATGCCACGCGCATCGCTGCGCTGCTCTCGGGCGAGGTCGACTTCGTGCAGGACGTTCCCGTGCAGGACATCGAGCGGCTGGAGAAGACGCCCGGCATCAAGGTCAACTTCGGGCCGGAGAACCGCACGATCTTCTTCGGCATGGACGTCGGCTCGGCCGAGCTCAAGTCGTCCGACATCAAGGGCCGCAACCCGTTCGCCGACAAGCGCGTGCGGCAGGCCATGAACATGACGATCGACCGCGAGGCCATCAAGAAAGTCGTGATGCGCGGGCAAGCGGTGCCGGCCGGCATCGTCGCGCCGCCGTTCGTCAACGGTTACACCAAGGAGCTCGATGACATTCCCAAGGTCGATGTGGCCGCGGCCAAGAAGCTCCTGGCCGATGCCGGCTACCCCAACGGCTTCTCGGTCACGCTGCACTGCCCCAACGACCGCTACGTGTCCGACGAGGGCATCTGCCAGGCCACCGCATCGATGATGGCGCGCATCGGCGTCAAGGTGAACTTGGCCGCGCAGTCCAAATCGCTGCATTTCCCGCTGATCGAGAAGGATCCGCCGGAGACCGAGTTCTACCTGCTCGGCTGGGGCGTGCCGACCTATGACAGCCACTACGTCTTCAGCTTCCTCTACCACTCGCGCACCAACAAGGAAGGGGGCTTCAACGGCACGCGCTACGCCAACGCCAAGATCGATCAGGCCATCGACAGCCTCACGCAGGAGGTCGATGAGGAGAAGCGCAACGTCACGATCTCCGATATCTGGAAGACGCTGCAGGCGGAGACGATCTACCTGCCGGTGCATCACCAGACGCTGGCCTTCGCCATGAAGGACATCTGGGACTTTCCGACCTCGCCGCAGAACTCGGTGCACATGAAGAACTATGCACCGAAGCAATAGGCACATCGGATGAGCGAGCCCGTCCTCTCCGTCCGTGGCCTCACGGTCGCTTTTCCGACGCGGCGCCGGACGCTCACCGCCGTCGACGGCGTCTCCTTCGACATCGCGGCCGGCGAGGTGCTTGGCGTGGTCGGCGAGTCCGGGGCCGGCAAGTCCCTGACGGGCGCCGCGGTCATCGGCCTGCTCGAGCCGCCCGGGCGCATCATGGGCGGCGAGGTGCGGCTCAAGGGGCAGCGCATCGACAACCTGACGCCCGAGGAGATGCGCAAGGTGCGCGGCAAGCGCATCGGCATGGTGTTCCAGGACCCGCTCACCAGCCTCAACCCGCTCTATCGCGTCGGCGACCAGATCATCGAGACCATCCGCACCCATGCGCGCGTGAGCGAGGCGCAGGCCCGCGAGCGCGCCATCGCGCTGCTGCAGGAGGCCGGCATCCAGGGTGCCAGGCAGCGCATCGACAGCTATCCGCACGAGTTCTCGGGTGGGATGCGCCAGCGCGTGGTGCTGGCACTGGCGTTGTGCGCGGAGCCCGATCTCCTGATCGCCGACGAGCCGACCACGGCACTCGACGTTTCGATCCAGGCGCAGATCATCGCGCTGCTCAAGCGGCTCTGCCGCGAGCGCGGCACCGCGGTGATGCTGATCACCCACGACATGGGCGTGATCGCCGAGACTGCCGACCGCGTCGCCGTCATGTACGCCGGCCGCATCGCCGAGATCGGCCCGGTGCGTGACGTCGTGCAGAACCCCCACCACCCCTACACCAAGGGCCTGATGGGAGCGATCCCGACGTTGGGCCCGGCCGCCGAGCGGCTGGTGCAGATCCCCGGCACCATGCCGCGCCTCGACGCCATCCCGCCGGGCTGCGCGTTCAACCCCCGTTGCGCGTACGCCTTCGATCGCTGCCGCGTCGAGCGCCCCGAGGCCATGCCGGCGGGGCGGTCCGAGGCCGCGTGCTGGCTCGTGGCCCAGAGCACGGCGGCGAACCCCGCCGCGACCACCGCCCCGAACCCGGCAAGGGCGCCGGCATGATGGGACCGCCGCTCGTCGAGGCCAAGGGCCTCTCCCGGATATTCGATGTATCCAAGCCCTGGCTCAGCCGCCTCATCGAGCGCGAGCAGAAGGCCTACCTGAAGGCGGTGACCGGCGTCTCCTTCGCCGTCGGCAGGCGCGAGACGGTGGCGCTGGTGGGCGAATCCGGCTCGGGCAAGTCGACGGTGGCGCGCATGACGGTCGGCCTGCTGCGGCCCACGGCTGGCACGGTCAGCATCGACGGCATCGACATGTGGGCGGCGGCGCGCGCCGACGAGCGCCAGAAGCTGCGCCGGCGCCTGCAGATGATCTTCCAGGACCCCTTCGCCAGCCTCAATCCGCGCTGGCGCGTCGAGCGCATCATCGCCGATCCCATCAAGGCCTTCGGGCTCGCCAAGGACAACGCCGAGATCAAGCATCGGGTGGGCGAATTGCTGACGCTGGTGGGCCTGGCCCCGGCCGACGGGTCCAAGTACCCGCATGAGTTCTCGGGCGGCCAACGCCAGCGCATCTGCATCGCCCGGGCCCTATCGTCGAACCCGGAGTTCCTCGTCTGCGACGAGCCGACCAGCGCGCTCGACGTGTCGGTGCAGGCCCAGATCCTGAACTTGATGCGCGACCTGCAGGACCGCCTCGGCCTCTCCTACCTCTTCATCAGCCACAATCTGGCGGTGGTGCGGCACATGGCGACGCGCATCGGCGTCATGTACCTGGGACGCATCGTCGAGATGTCGCCGTCGGCAGAGCTGTTCACGTCTCCGCGCCACCCCTATACGCGCCTGCTGCTGGACGCGCTGCCCGACCTCGCCATGACCGGACGCGCGCGCCGGCCGATCGAGGGCGAGATCCCCAACCCGATCGCGCCGCCGACGGGATGCGCCTTCCATCCGCGCTGTCCGTGGGCGTTCGATCCCTGCCGCGTGGACGTGCCCGACCTGATCGAGCGCGATGGAGCCGGGCGGGCCGCGGCTTGTCACGCGGTCGCGGCAGGTCGAATTTGAGA
Organism: uncultured Alphaproteobacteria bacterium; assembly: GCA_963774165.1. GTDB lineage: Bacteria > Pseudomonadota > Alphaproteobacteria > Rhizobiales > Hyphomicrobiaceae > AWTP1-13. Next base: position 152,124 of record CAVZEC010000003.1, read on the forward strand.
ATTCTGTAACGCCCCAGCCAAGCAAGAAAGCGAGGACGACGATGAGCTCTGCGATCAAGCGCTATCCCGGCAACATACCCACCCGAAGCCGCGCCGTCGCGCATGACGGCCTCGTCTACGCGGTGCATACCGCGGCCACGAAGTCGGCCTCGCTCTACGAGCAGACGCGCGATGCGCTCGCCGCCATCGACAAGACGCTGGCCGAGGCCGGCTCCAGCAAGTCGCGCATCCTCCGCGCCACCGTCTACATCACCGACATGAGCCGCAAGCCGGAGATGAACAAGGCCTGGGACGAGTGGGTGGACAAGGCCAACGCGCCGCAGCGCGCCTGCATCGGCGTCGCGCTGGAGGACAAGGACCTGGTCGAGATCCTCGTCATCGCGGCGCAGGGTTGACGCCGGTCACGCCGCCTTGCCGCACCCCGCGTGCGGCTTGAGCACGCGCTCGGTGGAGGCGGGGTGCTTGGCCAGCATGTGCGCCGGCCGCACCGGTCGGCGCACAAACTCGCCGCCGCAGTTGGGACAGCGGCTGCCCGGCAGCCGGTTGGCGACGCAGTCGGCGCAGAAGGTGCACTCGTAGGTGCAGATCATCGCATCTGCTGCCTCGGGCGGCAGGTCCTTGTCACAGCACTCGCAGTTGGGCCTGAGCTTCAGCATCGTCTGTCCTCGCCTGTTCGCCTCGTGCGATCGACAATTATCATATTGCTGGGTGCCGTCGCTCGCTGCAAGCTCCGCCTTGTCCTGAGCTTGTCGAAGGACGGCCGCGCACGCATTGTCGTGGTTCGACAAGCTCACCACTGGGTTGGTGGAGATGGATCCTGGCGATCGCAGGAACAGTCCGAGGGTATCCAGTCCCCGACATGACAACGGCGCAAGGAGGAGCCCATGGAGTTCGCAGAGCTGGTGCAGCAATTCGCAGCCGCCGCCGCATCCGGCAACGGGGACGCGCTCGCCGACCTGTTCACGCCGGACGGCACCTACGACGACTACTTCTTCGGCCCATCCACGGGGCGCGATGCCATCAAGAAGATGCTGGCGCATTTCGGCGACGGCGGGCGCAACTTCCGCTGGGACTTCTTCGATCCGGTGCTCGGCGGCAACGTCGGCTACGCCAGCTACCGGTTCAGCTTCGACTCCAAGCGGCCGGAGGCCAAGGGCGCGCGCGTCACCTTCGACGGCATCGGCCGGTTCGACCTGGAGGGCGGCCGCATCCGCCGCTATTCGGAGGTGTTCGACCGGGGCATGGCGCTGGCGCAGCAGGAGTTCGAACCCGAGCGGCTGCGCAAGATCGGCCTGAAGTACGCCGCCGCCCTCAAGGCGCGCCCCGATTGGGCCGGCCATGTGAAGTAACGGGGTCAAGTAACGGTGTCAGACCCTCCCGGTCTGACTCTCTATTTCCTCCCTAACCGGCTGCGCCCTGCCTGCGACCTTTTCGAGGTCCATGGTGTCAGACCCGAAGGGTCAGACACCTCCGCTGACACCTCCGCCCCTCTGGGGATAACGGGGACAGAACCGCCGGCCGCTGCGGGGCCCAAGCGAATCTCTCTACGAGTGCGTTTCTCTCGTTGCGAGGTTGCGCATGCTGCTTACATCTCCCACGATCTCCCACATCGCCGCGCGAACCGCTCAAATGTCGGCGCTCGCCGCTGGTCTTCTGCTCGGCGCGTGTGCCGCGCCCTCGCGCTTGCCCTCGATGATCCCGCTGACGCCGGATGAGCAGGCCTCCTCGGCGGCTCCGGCGAGGGCCGGCCTGTCGCTCGATGCCGCCGCCGCTGCCCAGCAGGCCAATCCGGAAGACCCGGCGGCCGCGCTCGCCCACGCGCAGGCGCTGCGGGCCGGCAACGACAAGCCGGAAGCGCTGGCCGTCCTCGACAAGGCGTCGGCCGCCAACCCCGGCGACCGCCGGCTGCAGCTCGAGCGCGGATTGCTGGCGCTCGAACTGGGCGACGCCGCCAAGGCAGAGAAGTTGCTGCGCCAGGCGCACGATCCCAAGGCGCCGGACTGGCGGCTGCATTCCGCGCTCGGTGCGGCGCTGGCGAGCCGCGGCAAGCAGCAGGACGCACAGGTGCAGTTCGCCAAGGCGCTGGCGCTGTCGCCCGATCAGCCGAGCGTGCTCAACAACCTCGCCCTCTCCTACGCCCTCGACGGCAAGTCGGCCGAAGCCGAGCAGCTCCTGCGCAAGGCCCAGCGTGGCGCCGGCCAGACGCCGCAGATGCAGGAGAACCTTGCGCTCGTGCTGGGCCTGCGCGGCCGGTACGACGAGGTCCGTTCCGCCGGCCAGGCTGCCCTGCCACCGGCCAAGGCGGACCAGAACGTGGCCTATTTGCGCGAGCTGGGCCGGGCGCGATCCGAGGCGAACGCGCGCGAAAAACCTGCGGCGCTCAGACCGCGGCGGAGCCCGCGCGCAAGGCTACCGCGAGCCTGCCGCAACCGAGCTTCCAGCTGGGCGGACCCAAGCCGGCCGAGTGAAGCCACGCTGACGACGCCATCTCGTGCAGGAGTTCGTGAAGAGCGGAAGTCCGGGACTTGCGATCGATAGCCCTGGCGGAACGAGTCCCCCTCCCCTTGATGGGGAGGGGCTAGGGGTGGGGTGAACCCACAAGCGTTGCCCTCGCGTGCTGCCCCCGGCCGCTTCCGAAGGTTCACACGTATCGGCTTGCCATCACGCCCGAGGGCGACTGCCGCGGGCCGTTCGGCGCGCTGTGCTGGCGGCGCCCTTGCCCCGGTTCACCTGATCCTTGGCGAAGCCGGCGAGCTGGGCATAGCCCTTGACGATGGCTTCGCGCTGGGCATGGCTCAAGACATCGTCGATGCGCGCGAAGCCGTCGGGTGCGCGGCGCTCGACCTCGTCGATCACGCCCTCGGGCCCGCCCTTGCGGTTGTTGCGCACGATCTCGGCCGTCTTCGGCAGCCGATCCGCCTCGTAGGCCGCCAGCGCCTGGCGCGCGTGATCGCCCGAGGCCAGGGCGTCGGCCAGGCAGCGCGCGTCGAGGATCGCCTGGCTCGCGCCGTTGGAGCCCACGGGGTACATGGGGTGCGCGGCATCGCCCAGCAACGTGACGCGTCCGTGCGTCCAGCGCGGAAGAGGATCGCGGTCGGCCATCGGGTACTCGAAGAAGGCCGGCGCGCCCTTCACGAGTTTCACCAGGTCGACGTGCGGCGTGCTGAAGCGTGCCACGTGCGGCATCAACTCGGCCAGCGTGCCGTGCCGGTTCCAGTCCTCGCGCCGCGGCGGCGGCGTCGAGCCGTCGCCCATGCGGTAGGTCACCACCCAGTTGACGAGCTGCGTGCCGGGCTTGCTGCCCTTGCCGATCGGATACAGCACCAGCTTGTTGTTGAAGCCGCCGGCGACGATCATCGTGCGGCCGTCGAGGAAGCCCTTGGCGTCGGTGGCGCCGCGCCACATCAACACGCCGTTCCAGCTCAAGCCCGCCTCGCCCGGATAGAGCTGCCGGCGCACGGCCGAGTGGATGCCGTCGCACCCGACCAGGATGTCGCCCGCCACCGTGGTGCGTGCGCCGGTGGAGACCTGCTTCAGCCGCGCCTTGACCGCGCCCTCGCTCTTGCGAGAACGAGACGAACGCTTGGCCGGTGCGGATCGCCTTGCGGCCCAGCTGCTCGACCACGGCATCGCGCAGCACGCCCTGCAGATGGCCGCGGTGGATCGAGAACTGCGGCACCTTGTAGCCCGCATCCAGCCCGCGCGGCTCGCGCCAGATCTCCTGCCCGAACCGGTTGGCGTAGATCAGCTCGCGCGTGCGCACCGCCACCGCGTCGAGCCGCGGCAGCAGCCCCAGTTCGGCCAGCTCGGCAATCGCGTGCGGCAGCACGTTGATGCCGACACCGAGCTCGCGGATGCGCGGGGAGGCCTCGTACACCTCGCAGTCGATGCGGCGCGCCTTCAGCATCAGGGCGAGCGTGAGCCCGCCGATGCCGCCGCCGATTATCACCACGCGCATGGCATTCCCCATCCCCGCTTCTCGGTCCCCCACCTCGAGTTCTTCGACTCGGACCGAACCGGCGCCCCAAGCACGACGGTCATCCCGGGCTTTATGCCCGGGATCCATCCATCAGCCTGCTCCGGCGTTCGCGGACGACTGGATCCCGGCGACAAGCGCCGGGACGACCTTGATGCGCATTGCAACGAGCGCCGAGGCTCCATGAAGGTCGGGAAGCCTTCATATCTTCACCGGCCGGAGCGGGCTTGCCGTGAGGCCATCGCCGTCGGTGGGCTCGGGGCCGGGGTCGTCGGGTGCGCGCGGGGGCACGAAGATCTTGGGCTCGGCGGTCCGGCGCGGACGAGGCGGCGGTGGCGCCTGCATCCTCTTTGCGGGAACGGTCTTCACAGGCGCGCTCTTAGCGGCAACGGGCTCCGGCACGTTGGATGCGGCGATGGCTCGCTGGGCCGCCAGCCTGATGCGCTCCCGCAGGTCGTCTTCGTCTGGCGCCTCGGCTTGCGGCGGGCGAGCCGGCTTCGTCACCGCATCCGACGCGACGCTCGCCGCCAGAGGCGATGGCTCGACCGGCTTGGGCGGAGGCGCCGCCTCGCGGACCGGTGCAACGGTGACGACAGCGGGCGCCGGCGGCGCGGCGACCTCGCGCGCGGCTTCGGCAGGCACCGCGGAGGGCGCATCGATGGCGACCGCGGTCTCGGTCGGCGGGAATGCCGCCGCCGGCTTGGAGCTGGCCGGATTGGCCAGCGCCGGATCGGCCTCCGCACCCAGACCCACGAGGGCCTCGACCTTGGCGCTGAGCAGAGCGCCCGCCGGCGCGTCGACCGCCTCCACCGGCACCCGCCAGCGGAAGGCATCGAGCGCGCCGCTCACCGGCGAGACCGGCGCCCAGCGGTCCGAGACGACGCCATCGGCGGTCCAGGCCGGGTCGCGCGGGGCATTGACGGCCCGCGCCAGCCACTCGCGCACGCGGCCGGTGTGGCCGTGCTGCTCGCCCTCGATGCGGGCCATCAGCGTGGCGACGCGCTGCGTCAGGCGGTCCTCCAGCAGCGGCTCGAGCGCCGCGCGCGCCTCGTCCCAATCGCGCGCCTCGATGGCCGTGATGGCGAGCGCGATCGGCCCCTCTGCGTCGTGCGGCGTCAGGCGCGCCAGGTGGCGCATGCGGTTGAGCCGGTCGCGCGGGCTGTCGCCGGGACGGGCGTAGGCATAGGCCGCGGCGAGGTCGGGATGCGGAGATAGCCGCCAGGTCCTGAGCAGCACGCGCGCCGCACGCGGCGTGTTGCCCTGGGCGGCCAGCACGCGGCCGGCGATGGCCGCGGCCGGCACCAGGTCCGGCGCCAGCCGATGCGCCTCGCGTGCCAGCTCGAGGGCCTTGTCGGCGGCCGTATCCTCCACGGCCTGCGCCTGCGCGGTGAGCAGCACGGCGCGCCGGCGGGTGGCCACCGTCTTGTCGACCAGGTTGTTGCGCTGCGCCACCGCCAGCGTGTCCAGCGCGGCCTGCCAATCCTCGTCCTTGCACTGCAGATCGAACAGCGCCTCGACCGGCCAGGCGAGCTTCGAGTTCAGCTTGAGCGCGCGCTCGGCGAACTGGCGCGCGGCCTCCCGCTCGCCCTCGCGCTCGGCCTCCAGGAACAGCCCGCGCAGGCCCAGCTGCTCGGTATCGGGGGAGGACAGCATGGCCTCGAAGATGCGCCGCGAGGTCGCCCGGTCGCCGGTGAGCTGCGCCGTCTGCGCCCGCAGCAGATGCGTGAGCGGCTCGTTCGGCAGCGCCTTGCGCGCCTGGCCGGCGTAGCGGATGGCGAGGGGGCCGTCGCCGGCGCCGATGGCGATCATGCCGCTCGACAGCGCGTCGAGCCCGCGCTCCTGCCGCCGCCGGTTGAGGAGCCGGCCGACCGCCGCCGGGCTCGACCACAGCATGCGCAGCGCCGCCCACGCCAGCATGACGATGCCCATCGCCAGCACGAGGATGACGAAGGCGCGGAAGACGCTGGTCTCGGCAACATAGCCCTGCCACTCGACCACGATCGTGCCCGGCCGGTCGGCCAGCCAGTGCAGCCCGGCGGCGGCGGCCAGGATGACGACCAGAAAGGCGACGATGCGGATCATCGTTTGCCTTCCGGTGCGGCGGGCTTGGGCGCAGCTTGGGGTGCGCCGAGCGATGCCTTGAGCTGGCCCTCGACCGCGGCCATGGCCTGCTCGACGGCCTGACGCGCCTCCACCTTCCTGATCCAGTCCTCGCCCGCGAGCGCGGCCTTGGGCGGCAATTTCTTGGCGTTGGCCAGCACGTCGGCGAGACGACCGTCCTTGATCGCGGCCTCCATGCGCCCGATGAGGGCCTCGAGGCTGACGTCGTCGGCGGCATGGCCGGCCTTGCGCACGCGCACGATCGAGCGCGCGCCCGACAGCAGCCGGTCCATCAGCGTAGAGTTGGGCGTCTCGGCCTCGGCGTCCAGCATGGCGTCGGCGACCTTGCGGAAGGACTTGGCCAGCTCCTGGGGTGCCGGGGCGCCCTCCTGCATGTAGCGCTCGAGGGCCGTGAAGTTCAGCGTGAGGGCGCCGAGCTTCTTGGCGCGGCCCAGCTCCTCGGAATAGCCCTCGCCACGATCGACGGCACGCTTGAGGTTGGCGAGCTCGAGGGCGAGCAGCATCTGCGTGGCATTGGCGTTGGTGCTGGCGGTGCGGTCGGCTTCGCCCTTGAGGAATGTCTGCACGTCGCGCTCCAGCGCTGCAAGAGAGGTGGTCAGCGGCGCCAGATCGGCAGCCTTGGCGGCGCTCTTGAGCCGCTCCTCGATCTCGCCCTTCAGGGTATCGAGCCGCTGGGCCAGACGGCCGGCGTCGGTACGCAGGCTCGAGAACTCGCCGTCGAAACGGGCGATGCCGGATCTCGCCAGCTCGGTGGCGTTACGTGTGGCCTTTTCCAGATCGGCAAGCTTGGCTGACAGGGCCACCACCTGCGGCGTCTGGGCAGACGGATCGGCGGCGGACGCCGCCCCCAGCGCTTCCTCCAGCTTGGCGAGCCGGGCCATCAGCTCGGGCGGAAACTCCGGCGCGGCGCCGACCTTGGCATCGAGTGCCTTGGTATCGCGGGCGAGCTTTGCCTGCGTCTCGCCCAGCGCGCCGATCGAGCGCCCCATCTCCTCGACGCGGGCGCGCAGGCCGGCGCCGGGGCGCGTCCCGAGTCCGCCTTCGAGGTCCGCGACGCGCCGCATCAGGTCGCCCACCTCCTGCGACTGCGTGGGCGGCCGGTCCGTAGTCATCAGCTGCATGACGATCAGCACGACGATGGCGCCCAGTGCGCCGGCGGCCAGATGCGAGAGCCACGGAGCCGCCAGCGCGCGCGCTGCGATCGATGACGGAGCCGAGCCGGCGTTGCCGCCGTCCGAGAGGCCGGGCCGGCCGGGCCGGCGTTCTTGGGCTGTGACTCGGCGGGCTTGGCCTCCGGCTTCGCCTGCGACCTGGCCTCCGCGGAGGAGGAAGCTGAGGTGGCGGACGCCGCCGATCCGGCAGCCGCCGCGGACGGCCGGTCCTTGCCCTCGACCTCCGACGCCGTCAGATCGATGGTTGCATAGGTCCGCTTGCTGCCCGGCGCCTCGCCGGGCCTGGGCGTACCTTTGCCGGCTTCTTCCTTGTTATTCGCCATGGGCTCGGTCCTCGAGATTCGGCAAGGTTCGCCGCTTCGCCTTAACGCGAAGTTGTCCCCCGCCTCGATTGTTCCCGTGCCACGCCCGATCAGCCGTTCCGATCTTGCAGCGGCCGCATCAATCTGGGCAAGCACTTCTTCGAGCCGCGGCGCTTCCGCGATCTCCACGCGGACGGCACCCAGCGGCTGCAGCCGTCCTGCTATGGCTTCGGAGAGGCAGAAATGGGTCAGCCGCCGGGCCACTGAAGTAAGCCCGTGCTTGCGCATCAGCGAGGCATAGATTGACGCAGATCGCGGCGACATCAGGATGACGCCCTCGATCTCGCCCATGGCGAGCTGCTCGACGGTATCGTCGGTCAGCGCAGTGGCCGGCCGCATGCGGTAGACCACGGGCTGCAACACGCGGAACCCGTGCAACTCCAGCTCGCCCGCCAGGTCGCCCGCCAGGCTGTCCCCCGCCAGATGCAGGAGCAGCCCGGCCGACGGCTCCGCCACCGAGACGATATGCGCGACCAGCTCCTCGGCCGTGCCCGCGCCCGTCACCACCGTCTCGAACCCCAGCGTGCGTCCCTCGGCGGCCGTCGCCCGGCCGACTGCGAACAGCGGCAGCTTGCGTGCGAGGCCGCGTAGCGGATGCGACTTGAGCGCGCGCAGCGCGTTGCGGCTGGTGGCGATCAGCGCCTGCACGCCGTCGAGGTCGAACGCGTCGCCGTCCTCGAACGACACGCTCAGCAGCGGCTCCACCGTCGCCTGATGCCCATGCTCCTCCAGCGCGGCTCTCAGCTTGAGCGCATCCGGCTCGGGGCGGGTGACGAGAAGGCGCATCGGTCGGGGCTACTACTGCCATCAGAGGTGGATCGGCGCGGAAGCGCGCCAGACTGAAGAGCCAATCGGCGCAGCTGACAAGGGATATCGCGGATTGAATCGCTGATTCCGTTTCCCAGGGATTGTCGGCAGGGAAGAGCCGGCGCATATAGGGCGCGTGCCCGCCTCTACATTCGCGCGGTGGGAACCCCAGCCATGCAAGCATTCGTCATCCGCGCTGCTTTGGCGGCCGACGCCTCGGCCATGGCAGAGCTGTGCCAGCGCGCCATCCGCGACACGAATGCCAAGGACTATCCGCCCGCCATTATCGATAGCATCGCCGCCAATTTCTCCGCCGACGAAGTCTTGCGCCGTATGGCCGACCGCAAGGTGTTTGCTGCCTTCGACGGTCAGACGCTTGTGGGCACGGTGAGCCTCGGGCCGGACAAAGTTCATTCCGTCTTCGTCCGTGCAAATCTCCAGCGACGCGGCGTAGGCCGGCGCATGATGGCCTTCATAGAGGACATCGCACGCGCCGACGGGCGGCGTGCGCTCGTCCTCTCCTCCTCGCTCACCGCCGTACCCTTCTACGCTAGCCTTGGTTACACCGAGGCCGGCCGAGAGATGCGCCAGAACGTAGCGACTGTGCTGATGGTCAAGCTCCTCTGAATTCGGCCGCTGAGGCGAGGGCATGACCGTGCGGGTCGGGGACGATATAGTCTCGGTTCCATGCCTGCACGCCGGGGAGCGCCAATGATCACCAGCCGCGATCGCATCCTGACCACGCACGTCGGCAGCCTGCCGCGCAATGAGGTGCTGACCGACCTGCTGATCCGGCGCGAGGCCGGCGAGACCATCCCACCCGCCACGATGGCAGCGGAGATGGACCGGGCGGTGCGCGGCATCGTCGAGGCGCAGGTCGCGGCCGGCGTCGACATCGGCAACGACGGCGAGCAGCAGCGGGTCGGCTTCCAGACCTACATCCCCGAGCGCATGTCGGGTTTCGCCGGCGAGTCCAAGCGCAAGGTCGGCAAGGACTTCCAGGAGGTGCCGGAGCTGATCGAGCAGTTCCTGCGGCGCTTCCCCAAGCGGGCCAAGATCTCCAACGCGCCCCAGGCGGTGGGCGAGGTGCGCTACCTCGACACCAAGGACCTCGAGGACGAGATCGCGCGCTTCAAGCAATGTGCCACTTCGCCCAAGCCGGCGTTCGCCGAGATGTTTGTGACGGCGCCGTCGCCCGGCATCGTCGCCACCACCATGATGAATGCCTACTACGACAGCCACGAGGCCTACCTGGCGGCGCTCGCACGCGAGATGCGGCCCGAGTACCTCGCGATCCACGCGGCCGGGCTGATCCTGCAGATCGATGCGCCGGACCTGGCGATGGAGCGCACGATGACGTTCCAGGACCAGAGCGAGGCCCAGTTCGTGAAGACCTGCGAGCTGCACATGGCCGCCCTCAACACGGCGATCGAGGGCATCCCCCGCGACCGGGTCAGGCTGCACTGCTGCTGGGGCAACTGGGAGGGCCCGCATGTGCACGATATCGGCCTCGCGCCGATCCTGCCGGTGCTCTACCAGGCCAAGGCCGGCGCCCTCACCATCGAGTTCGCCAATCCGCGCCACCAGCACGAGTACGAGGCCCTGCGCGCCCACCCGCTGCCGAAGGACTGGCTGCTGATCCCGGGCGTGATCGACACCACCACCAATTTCGTCGAGCACCCCCGTCTGGTGGCGCGGCGCATCCGCGAGGCCGTCGATACGGTCGGCGACCGCGAGCGCGTGATCGCCTCCACCGACTGCGGCTTCGGCACCTTCGCGGGCCGCGAATGGGTGGCGGCGCCCATCGTCTGGAAGAAGCTCAAATCGCTGCGCGAAGGCGCCGACATCGCCTCCGCCGAGCTGTGGGGCCGGTAATACCCTCCCTCTCCCCGTGAAAACGGGGAGAGGGAGAGGTAGGGATTACTTCGCCTTCTCGTAAGGATAGATCAGCGTGCCGGTCTTGAGGTCCGCAGGCGTCAGCACGGTCTGGTAGCCCATGCCGCGGAAGACATCGATGCCGTCGCCCTGCTTGATGCCGTGGTACTGCACCTGCAGCATGCGGCCCTCCGCCCACTCGCCGCCCTTGCCGAACTTGACCGGGCCGTGGATGGTCTTGAACGTGGTCTTGGAGATGTAGTCGGCGAGCACGTCGTCCTTGAGGCTGTTGGCGCCCTTGATGGCGTCGCCGAGCACCTGGATGTAGGCATAGCCCCAGCCGCCCAGATAGTAGCCGAGCGGATCGACGCCCTCGGCCTTGGCGCGGTCCTGGTACTTCTTGAAGAAGTCCTCGGTACCCTCGTACATCATCTCCTTGGACGGCACCCACGTCTCGTAGTTGACGAAGCCGTTGAGCAGCGGGCCGAGCTGGTTCTTGAACACGGTCGCCTGCAGGCCGACCATGGCACCGCCGATCAGCTTCGGCTTGAAGCCGAGCTCGTTCACCGACTTGACGATGCCGACCGAGTCGAGCGGATAGGAGCAAACCGCGACGACGTCGGGGTTGGCGGCCTGGATGGCGCGCACGACAGGCGTGAAGTCGGCCGTGGTCGGCGGATAGGTCTTGTCGTAGACGACCTTGAGGCCGGCCTTGGCGGCGTTCTCGCGCGCGCCCTCGCAGGCGTTCTTGGAGAACTCCTGGTCCGAGGCGATCAGCGCCACGGTCTCCGGCTTGGGGGTCTGCGCCGCCGCCACCTGGAAGAAGCCCTCGGTAAAGGACGGCTTGGTGTTCGGCCCCGACGGGATCATGGCGAAGAACTTGTCGTACTTGAACTCGGTGTTCACCCCGAGCCCGAACAGGATGATGAGCAGCTTGTTTTTCTGCATGGCGACCGGCATGGCGGCCGCGGCGGGCACCGTGGCGTACGGACCCAGGATGAGGTCGACTTTGTCGACATCGAGCAGCTTGGTGTAGATCGCCGGCACCGGAGAGGGTTGGCTCTGATCGTCGTAGTAGACGAGCTTGACCTGGCGTCCGAGCAACCCGCCCTTGGCGTTGATCTCCTCCTCCCAGATCTTCATGCCGAGCAGCGCCTGCTTGCCGTTGGCGGCGAGCGGCCCCGTCAATGCCATGGAGAAGCCGATCTTGATGGGCTCCTGCGCCCGCGTCGGTGCGGCGAACAGGGCGACTGCCACGGCGGCCAGCGCCATCAGGCTTGCCACGGCACCGGCACTGCCCCGCCATCTCAACCAATTTCGCATGACCGCTTCCTCCCGAGATTGCATCAGTTTTGCGGCACTGTACGCGGTAGCCACGGCCAAAGCCAAGGGCCGACTGACCAGACCTGGTGGGACCGGTCCCCCTTCCCCACTCTTCCGCGGGGAGAGGGGGATATGAGCTGGTGTCAGCGGCCGCGGCGGAGGAGCCGGCTCCATCGGCCAGGCGGGCGGTCCGGCTGATCCTCCAGCGCCGGCGCCAATGCGGAGACCGGCGCGTCGGCGAGGAGCGTCGTCCTCGGCCACCAGCTCCTTGAGCCGGTAATGCTGCACCTTGCCCATCGCGTTGCGCGGCAGGCTGTCGACGAAGACGAACGCGCGGGGCACCTTGTAGCGGGCGAGCTGCTGCAGGCAGAAGCCCTCGATCTCGGCGGGGGTGGCGGTGGCGCCCGGGCGGGGAACGAGGTAGGCGACCGGCACCTCCTGCCACCTGGCATCCGGCCGGCCGATGACGGCCGCTTCCGCCACGGCTGGGTGCGCGTGCAGCACCCGCTCCACCTCGGCAGGATAGATGTTCTCGCCGCCGGAGATGATCAGGTTCTTCTTGCGGTCGTGAATGAAGAAATGCCCGTCGGCGTCGCGCGTGCCGATGTCGCCGCTGTGGTACCAGCCCTCCCGGAGCGCTTCGGCCGTGGCCTGCGCGTTGCCCCAATACTCGAAGAATACGTTGGGCCCGCGCACGACGACCTCGCCCGCAGTGCCGGCCGCGGCCTCGCCGCCGGCATCGTCTATGATCTTTGCCTCGCACATGAGCCCCGGCAGGCCGGTCGAGCCCGGGCGGCGCCAATCGCCGGCAAGGCGGGTGTAGACCGCGACCGGACAGGTCTCGGTGGCTCCGTAGACCTGCAGCACCGGCACGCCGCGCTGCACGATCGCATCGACCAGCCGCTGCGGCACCTGCGTCGAGCCGGTCGTCACGGCGCGCAGGCTGCCGAGCTGCGACGTCTCCCAGTGCGGATGCTCCAGCAGGGCCTGGATGGTGGCCGGCACCAGCACGGTCAGCGTCGGGCGATCGTGCTCGATCGCCTCCAAGGTGGCCTCGGGCGCGAAGCGGGCGTGCAGCGTGACGGTAGCGCCCAGCTGCAGCGCCGGCGTCGTCTGGATATTCAGCCCGCCGACGTGGAACATCGGCAACACGGTCAGCACGTGGTCCTGCGCCGTCATGTCGTGCATGTGCTGGCTCATCGCCGCGTTCCAGACCAGCGCCTCCTGTCGCAGCACCGCCCCCTTGGGCCGGCCGGTCGTGCCGGAGGTGTAGACGATGAGCAGCGGGGAGGACGTGTCGACATGCGGGTTGCGGCCGTCGCCGCTGGCGCCTTCGAGCAGCGCCGTCAGCGAGGCCCCATCGTCGGGCGCATAGTCGAGACCGACGACTCGTACGCCCGGCAGCGCCTGGGTGAGGGGATCGACCACCGGCGCGAAGGCCTGCTCGACGACCAGCGCCTTCACGGAGGCGTCGCACAGGATGTAGACCTGCTCAGGGATGGCGAGCCGCCAGTTGAGCGGTACCAGCAGGGCGCCGAGCCGGGCGCAGGCATAGAGCAGCACCAGATAGTCGGGATGATTGGCGGCCAGGATCGCGACCCGGTCGCCGGCCCGCACCCCCAGCTGCGACTTCAGCGCCCGCGCCGCCAGCACGATGCGCTGCGCCAGGCCGGCATACGTCAGCTCCGAGCCCGCAAACCGGATCGCCGCCTTGTCGGGCGCGAACGCGGCGTTTCGCTCGATCAGGTCTGCGAGGTCCATTTCGCGTCTCACATCCACCGCCTTCCGACGCGGGAGGCCGATGGGTCTCGCGGACTTAATGTCTTTCCGGCTCAGATGGAACCGGCGCTGCAGGCACAACGGTGATCCCGGTGCTCGTCATCGGGATCCATCCACGCACGCCGGAGCGTGCTGAGAGTTGGATCCCGGGCACAGGGCCCGGGATGACAATCGTGAGTTTGGAGAGGTCGTCGAGATTCCATCAAGGTCAGAGAAACTTTAGCGCAACTTGCCGCCGATTATAAGGGCCGCGTTTAGAGTTCCTCGCCGCGCGGGTTGCAAAGAATAAGGCCGCCTGCGGAGAGCGGCCTTGCAGGTGCCTCTCGCCCAATGTCAGAGCGTCGGGTTCCAGGGCACCATGGTTTCGCGATAGCCGGTCGCCGTCTTCTCGATGTAGGCCCGGGCCGGGAACGGGTAGTGGAAGCCCTGCACCATCATCCTCTCGGCCGCCAGCATGTCGTAGACCTTGCGGCGCGTCGCCTCCGCCATGTTGGCATCCTGGTCGAACATCAGGTGCCAGCCCGGATTGCGCACGAATAGCGGCGTGTGGGTGACGTCTGCCTGCACGAACACCTTGTCATTGCCCGACGCGATGATGAACGAGTTGTGCCCCGGAGTATGGCCGAACGTCGCCATCGAAGTGATGCCGGGCGCGATCTCCTTGCCGGGCTCGTACTGTGTGACCTTGCGGCCAAAGGCGTCGAACACCTTGCGCAGGCCGGCAAACACGCCCTTCATGCGGTCGCTGGTCTGCTTGCCCATCTCGGCGTCGTCCATGAAATATTTCCATTCCGCTGCCGGCACGAGGATCTCGGCGTTTGGAAACGCGGGTTTGTTGTCGGCAGTCAGCAGGCCGTTGATGTGATCGCCATGGAAGTGCGAGACGATGACCATGTCGACCTGACCGCGATCGATCCCCGCGGCTTTCAGGTTGTTGTTGAATTGCCCGGCTGCCCCCTTGCTGCGCTCGAAGTTGGCTTCACCCGTGCCGGTGTCCATGACGATGAGCTTGGAGCCGGTATTGACGACGATCGGCGTGTAGTGGCTGACGTACTCGTCCGGAGCGGGTTGCAGGAAGGCCGACGCCAGGCCCTGATTGACCTCGTCGCGGCTCTTGTTGACGACGAAGCCGTCCGGGAATTTGAACCGTGCCACGCCATCGGTCGCAACCGTGATCTCGTGCGTCCCGACCTTGTAGCGGTACCAGCCCGCGTTCTGCGTGCCGGCGAGTGGCGCGGTGGCCTTGGCGGGCCAAGTCGTGAGCGGGGCGAGGACGGCGGCACCGGTTGCCGCGGCCGCGCCGGTCAACAGGCTGCGACGGTCGAGTAAAGTCATGCGTTCCTCCCTGGCATTCGGGACTCTGCGTGGTCCCGTGAAGCAGCGTCCGCGGTTTCCCTGCGGAACCTCGGACAAGCGCCAATTCTAGCGACTTTGCGGTGCGCCCGGAAGCCCGGAGGTCGTCGCGAAACGTGCACGCTTCACTCGTCCTTCTCGCCCGCCTCATACAGGCTCTCGCGGCCGAGGCGGTCGAGGCAGATCTCCGCCGTCCAGGGCAGCATGAGGGAGCCGCAGCGGCTGTCGCGGTAGATGCGCTCCAGCGGCAGGTTCTTGAGCATGGCTTGGCCGCCGCAGGTGCGGATGGCCTTGGCGGCCAGCGCGTTGGCGTTCTCCATCACGGTGTGCTGGGCCGCGTAGGCGCGCAGCACCTGGTCCTTGGTCGGGTTGGCGCGCGCCTCGCTGACGGCCTGGAACCACAGCGCCTTGGTCTGCTCCAGCATCACGCGCATCTCGGCCACGGCGATCTGCTTGGTCGGATACATGCGGCGCTTGACCGGCGGCGTGCCCGGCAGCTCGCCGCGCAGGTAGCGGACCGTGAAATCGTAGGACGCCTGCGCCAACCCCATGTAGGTCGGCGACAGCGTCAGGAACATGTGGGGCCACGACGAGGCAGCGCGGAAGTAGACACCGCGCGGCATCAGCATCTCGTCCTCGGGCACGAACACGTCCTTCATCAGCAGCGTGCGCGAGACCGTGCCGCGCATGCCCAGCGGATCCCAGTCGCCCACCACCGAGACGCCTGGCGCGTCGGCGGGGATCGCCAGGTAGAGCGTATTGCGACGGGATGCGGCGTCGCCCTCGCCGCGCTCGGTGCACAGGACGCCATAGTAGTCGGCGGCACCCGACAGCGAGGCGAAGATCTTCTTGCCGCTGACGAGGAAGCCGCCATCCACGGGCTTCGCCTCGGTGCCGAACGCCACCCCGCCAGCCGCGGCGGCGCCGCCCTCGGAGAACGGCTGGGAGTAGATGGCGCCGTCGCCGACGATCCTCTTGTAGTGCAGGCGCCGGCGCTCGTTGTGCTCGGCCCGCTCCTCCACGGTCATCATCAGGTCGTCGGCCAGCGCCCCGGTCCACAGCGTCGAGGAGACGTGCATGTTCCAGGACAGCGCGGTGGCACCGCAGTAGCGGCCGAGCTCTGCCGCGGCGAGGCAATAGGTGCGGTAGCTGGCGCCGATGCCGCCGTCTGCCTTGGGCACGCAGATGGCGAGCAGACCCTCGGGATGCATGTCGTGGAAGTTCTCGATCGGAAAGGTGGCGTCGCGGTCGTGCTGGGCAGCGCGCGGCGCCAGCACGCGCGCGCCGAACCCGCGGGCAGCTTCGATCAGGTCGGCTTCGTCGCGGGTGAGGCGGAACGCGGTCGCGTCGAATATCGGCGCATCGGCGTCGCGCTGGTCGGGATCGCGGGCATTCATGGGCGCAATCGAGCCTCTCTCAGAAAGTCGAGCACGGCGGCATCGAAGGCCGCAGGGGCCTCCAGATTGGGCAGATGGCCAACGCTCGGGAGGCACACGTAGCGCGCGCCGGGGATCTTGCCGGCCATGCGCTCCACGACCGGAGGCGGGGCGTTGGGATCGGCCTCGCCGGCCAGGCACAGCACCGGGATGGAGATGCGGGCGAGATTGGCACGCTCGTCGAAGCCGACCAGGCAACGCACCGCCGCGCGATAGGTGTCCGCCGGTACGGCGCCCATGACGTCCACAGCCAGGGCGCGCCCGGCGGAGTTCGGCCGCGGCCCCATCATCCGTTCGACCATCTTCGGCGCGAGATCGGCCATCGTCCTGCCGGCATCGAGCGGGCCCACGCGGTCGGCGATGAACTTCTTCTGGAAGTCGCCGTCGGCATTGCCGAACGCGGGACTGGTGCACGCGAGCACGGCGGCGGCGTATCCCTCCGGCCGGCGGCGCAGCATCGTCTGCGCGACCATGCCCCCCATCGAGTGGCCGACGAGCACAGGCCGCCGCAGATCGTGCCGGGCAACGAAGGCCTCGACGTCCTCCGCCAAGCCCTCGAAGTCCATCTTGGCAACCGCGGGCCGTCCGCCATAACCCGGCAGGTCCGGCGCCAGGGGCGCGAACCCGGCCGCCCGAAAGCTCGCGATCTGCCCGGCCCAGGCCCGGCCCGCTCCGCCGATTCCGTGCAGGAACAGGACCGGTTGTCCGTCGAGTCGTTCCACCGTCACTCCAATTCCTCGGGGCTCGAGCGAGTGTCGTCTACACCGACGCCGACACTCGCATTTGCCGACCCGGTTGTCATGATCGAAGGGCGCGCCGTCCGGTGCCCAGATGCGCCGGCTCCTCCAATCTCGATCCAGCATATCCGTCATGCCCGCACTTGTTGCGGGCATCCATTTCCCGATCCGCGAGCTACGCGCTGCAATGGGACTGGATGGCCGTGACGAGCACGGCCATGACGAAAATGGCGGCGAAAGCTGCCGGCCTTGCGTCTCGATTGACGCCAGCCCTCGCCTGGCCCGACAATCGTCCCGCGCGGCGCAACGTCGCCGGCGCCGGTCTTGCCGGGAGGAGGCTCATGGAACACGCCACCCAGGTCGCGCTGACGCGCAGAGTGATCGGGTTCGTGGACCGCGACACCACCGAGCTCGCCGACGCCGTCTACCTCAATCCGGTTTCCACCTACACGTGCCCGCAGCATGCCGAGCGCGAGCGCGCACTGCTGTTTCGCGGCCATCCGCTGTTCTTCGCCCTCTCGTGCGAGCTGGCCAAGCCTGGCGATTACCGCGCCGACGACCTGAGCGGCGTGCCGATCCTGGTCGTGCGCGGAGCCGACGGCCGCCTCAACGCCTTCCTCAACGTGTGCCGGCACCGCGGCGCCAAGGTCGCCACCGGATCGGGCTCGGGCAAGCGCCTGTTCGTATGTCCGTACCACGCCTTCACCTACGATCTCGAAGGCCGGCTGACGAAGCTGTCCGCGGAGGGCTTTCCCGGCCTCGACTGCGCCGACCGCAGCCTCGTGCGCATACCGGTCGCCGAGCGCCACGGCCTCATCTGGGTGCAGGCGACGCCCGGCGCCCCTCTCGATGTGGACGCCCTGCTCGGCGGCCTGGGGCCCGAGATGGCGTCCTACAACCTCGCCAGCTACAGCCACTACAGGACCGAGACACTCGCCAAGCAGATGAACTGGAAGCTGGTGATCGACACGTTCCTCGAGACCTGGCACGTGGCGACGCTGCACCGCGAGACGGTGGGTCCCATCTTCCAGCCCAACGTCAACGCCTTCGATGCCTTCGGCCGCAACGGACGGCTGATCATTCCGCGCCGCACGATGATGGGTCTGAGGGACGAGCCCGAGAGCGGATGGGATTTCCTCAAGCACAGTGCCATCGTCTACACGCTGTTTCCCAACGCGCTGCTGGTGTGGCAGGGCGACCATTTCGAGACGTGGCGCTCCTTCCCCGTGGGCAACTCGACCGACAGGTGCATCACGGAGGCCGCCCTGTTCACGCCGAAGCCGGCGGTCACCGACAAGGAGAAGCGGCACTGGGACCGCAACTTCGACCTGCTGATGCGCACGGTCGACGCGGAGGACTTCCCCGTTTGCCTCGACATCCAGCGCGGCTTCGGCGCGGGCGCGCAGCCCCACGTCACTTTCGGCCGCAACGAGCCGGCGCTCGGCCACTACCACCGCAGCCTGCGCGACGCGCTCGGGCTTGGACAGGCGGGCGCCTGACCCGGGGCGCCGGGTCCGCGGATGCATCATTGCAGGCCGATCGACACGCAGCGCTCGCGCAATCGGCGCCGCACGGACTGTCATCGCGCTCCTCGACCGCGGCGCCGCGGCCACGGTTGAACAACAGCCGGCGTGCTGTTATCAACTTGTACGATGACCCGACATGCTGGAAGTACGCCTGTGGTTCAGGCCGAACCGCAGCGGTGGTGTGGCCCGTGAGGCAGGGGGCGATGCATGGCAGCCGATTTCGCGCAACTGAAGAGCCGGCTCGGCTCGGGACTGCTGGCATTTCCCGCGACCCACTTTGGCGATGACCTGGCTCTGAACGAGGCCAGCTACCGCAAGAGCATCGCCACCAACATCGACAATGGCGCCGTGGGGCTGTTCGCCCCGGGCGGCACCGGCGAGTTCTTCTCGCTCACCCTGCAGGAGTGCGAGCGCGTCACGCGCGCCGCAGTCGAGGTGGCGGAGGGCCGCGTGCCGATCGTCGGGGGTACCGGCTACGGCACGGCGTTGGCGGTGGAGTTTGCGAAGGCGGCCGAGAAGGCCGGCGCGCAGGCGGTTCTCGTGCTCCCGCCCTATCTGCTCAATGTCGAGCAGGCAGGCCTGGAACGGCACATAGACGCGATCTGCCGCGCCGTCGGCATCGGCGTCATCCTCTACAACCGCGACAACAGCATCTATCGGGCTGAGACGGTTGCCAGGCTCGCGGAGCGGCATCAAAATCTGATCGGCTTCAAGGACGGACTTGGCGACGTCGAGCAGCTGGTCGCCGTGCGCCGGCTGCTGGGCGAGCGCCTGCTCTATATCGGCGGCATGCCGACCGCCGAGGTGTTCGCGGTGCCCTACTTCGCCGCCGGCTTCACCACCTACTCCTCGGCCGTCTACAACTTCGTTCCCAAGGTGGCGCAGCGCTTCTATGCGGCGGTCAGATCGGGCGACGGGCGGACGACCGATGAGCTGCTGACCAAGTTCTTCCTGCCGTACATCGCCCTGCGCAACCGCAGGCGCGGCTACGCGGTCAGCATCGTCAAGGCGGGCATGCGCATCACCGGCCGCTCTGCCGGCGGCGTCCGTCCGCCGCTGACGGACCTCACGGACTCCGAATTGGGCGAGCTGGAGACGATCCTCTCCAACGCTTTCGGCGCGCAGATCGGGTAGCGCGTATCTGTCCTTGATGGGATCTCGAATGGAGCTCGATCGCGACAGATTCCGCAAGGAGATCGACGGCAAGCAGGTCGACCTCTACACGATCCGGAACCAGCGCGGCATGGTGGTGAAAATCACCAACTGGGGCGCCAAGATCCAGCAGATCCTGGTGGCCGACAAGGCAGGTGCGCTCGGCGACGTCGCGCTCGGCTACGACTCGATCGATCAGCTGCAGGCGCGGGCAGGGCGCCATGGGCGCATTCATCGGCCGCTACGCCAACCGCATCGGCCAGGCGCGGTTCACGCTCGACGGCTGCGAGTACAAGCTGGCGGCCAACAACGGAGCGAACTCGCTGCACGGCGGCGCGAAGGGCTCGCGCTTCGTCGTATTCGACGCCAGGCAGATCGACGAAACCGCGGTGCAGATGAGCTACGTCTTCAGGGACGGCGAGGAGGGCTATCCGGGCACGGTGCCCCTGCGCGTGGTCTATTCGGTCAGCGACGGCAACGAGCTCGTCATCGCCTACGATGCGACCGCCGTGGACAGGACGACGGTGGTCAACTTCACCACGCACGCGTTCTTCAACCTGGCGGGCCAGGGCAAAGGCGACGTACTGGGGCACGTCCTCACCGTCAACGCCGACAGCTTCACGCCCATCGATGCGACGCTGATCCCGACCGGCGAGATCAGACCGGTCAGGGGCACGCCGCTCGACTTCACCACGCCCGAGACGATCGGCGCGCGCATCGCGCAGGACGACGAGCAGCTGAGGCTCGGCACCGGCTACGACCACAACTACGTGCTGAACAAGCGTGGCGGCGCGTTCGGCTTCGCCGCTCGCGTCCACGAGCCGACCTCCGGCCGCGTCATGGAGGTTTGGTCGACGGAGCCCGGCCTGCAGCTCTATTCCGGCAACCATCTCGAAGGCAAGGTGCCGCGCGATGTCGGCAAGGGTGGCGCCCTCTATACGTCGCGCACTGGATTCTGCTTGGAGCCGCAGCACTTCCCGGAATTCGCCGAACAAGCCGCACTTCCCGAGCACCGTCCTGAAGGCGGGCGACTGGTACAGCGGCAAGACCGTCTACAAATTCTCGGTCCAGACTTAAGGAGGTGCCCGGTTCGGGCCTATTGAAGGGAGCGGCGCGTTCCAGAGCCATAATGGCCACGGCGTCGCGGGAGGACACGCCATGAACAAAGCGATTTGGATCGCCGCCATCAGCCTTGCGCTCACCGCAGGATATCCGGCGCCTGCGACCACCCAAGAATGGCCACAGCGGCCGATCCGCATCATCGTGGCATTCGGGGCCGGTGGCGGGGCGGACATCATAAGCCGCATCGTCGGGCAATCCATTCAGGAGAAGCTCGGCCAGCCGGTAGTCATCGAGAACCGGCCGGGTGCCGGAGGCACGATCGGCAATGAAGCCGTCGCACGGGCCGACAAGGACGGCTACACGCTCGGCATGATGACAGCCGGTCAGATCATCGCGGCCACGCTGAGAAAATCGATGCGCTACGACACGCTTACGGATTTCGATCCGGTGTCCCTGGTGGCGACTGCAAGCCTGATGATCGTGGCGCGGCCCGATTTTCCGGCCAGTACGGTCAAGGAGCTGGTCGCGGCTGCGAAGGCCGATCCTGGCAAGATCGTATTTTCGAGCTCTGGATTCGGGGCGACCCAGCATTTCTCGGCGGAGCTGTTCATGCAGACCGCCGGCATCAAGATGGTGCACGTGCCCTTCCGCAACTCGCCGGAGGCGATCTCCGCGGTCCTCGGCAAGCAGGTGGACGTGCTGTTCGACACGGTCTCGGCACTGATCGGACAGGTCCAGAGCCGGGAGCTCAAGGCGCTGGCCGTGACCGGCAAAGACCGCTTTCCCGTTGTGCCAGATGTTCCCACGGCCATCGAATTGGGCGTGGTGCCGGGCTACGACGTGACGACGTGGTATGGCCTGTTCGCGCCGCGCGGCACGCCGCCTTCCGTCATCGCCAAACTCAACACGACGCTGAACGAGATCCTCAGCGACGCCGCGGCGCGTCAGCGCCTCGACAGCGCCGGCGTCGTCGTCCAGGGCTCGACGCCCGAGGCGTTCGGCACGTTCATGGCGGCCGAGTTCAACCGGTGGAATGCTGTCCGTGAGGCGGCAGGCATCGAGCAGAAGTAGCTTTGCTCGTGTGCCTATGCCCGGCGCAACGCGCCGGTCTCATCCACCTTGCGAAGCGCGGCCAGCTCGCCAGGCGACGGCTCGTCCACCACGTGCGCGGAGGGCGAGACCTTGAGCGGCCAGCCGGTGTTGGCCTTGATCTCCTCCGCGCTCGAGAAGGAGAACCAGGCCGCAAGCTCGAACTCCTTGGTCTGCGGGTCAGGTCGGAGAATGCCCATGGTGGTGACGATCGCCGAGGGGCCGCCGCCTACGAAGCCGTAGCGGTCGCGCGCGTTGCCGCCCTCCAGGTAGCCCGGCGAGCTGATGTACGTCACCTTCTCCACGAACCGCTTGGGCTCATGCGCCACCATGATGAGATAGCGCTTGGCGCCGCAGGCGATATCGTTGGCACCGCCGGCACCCGTCAGGCGCGTCTTCGGCACGCGGTAGCGGGAGCCGATCTCGCCGTCCCAGATGCCCGTCGTGTTGACGTTGCCGTACTTGTCGACCTGCGCCGCGCCGATGATGCCGACATCGCAGCGTCCCGAGCCGACCAGGCAGCCGAGCGCATCGAGCCCGGAGGTGAAGCTCGTCGCATTGGTGGAGATGCGGTTGCATTCGATGCCCCACGGCAGGCCGCCGACGGGGGTCGAGCCGTAGACGCCGCCTTCGGTCATGCCGCGCAGGTTCGGCGCGTGGTGGGCCATGGCGAAGAAGCCGGCGAGCATGGAGAGGCCGACGCCGAATATGGCCAGCTCGCCGTCGCGCAGCTCGCGTCCGGTGGCGATCGCCATCATCTCCTGGCGCGTGTACGGCGCGGATTCGGCCTCGCTCATGCGGTCCCCCTATCCGCCTGCAGCTGGGCCACCGCTTCGGCCGGCATGATCCATTTGCGGTAGGGATCGAGCAGGAAGCCGGTGGCGGTCCGGCCGAGTTGCTCGAGCTTGCCGCGACCTATCATATCCAGGTAGCTCTCGACGCTGTCGTAGCTCTCCACGAAGTCGCGCACGTAGCCAGCCGTTCCCTCGGGCGTGGCCAGCGCCTTGTTCATCAGCCGCATATGTTCCTCGTCCACGTCGTACATGCCGGGCGAGCTTTGCGGCCAGGCCGTGAACGGCCAGTACACCACGGCTTCGACCACGATCTCGGGGATGCGCACGAGGTTGGGGAACTGGCGGACGCAGCCGTCGTCGACGATGGCGTCTGCGAGGATCACCACGCGCTTGGCGGCACGCGACAGCTCGAACCGGCTCCACTCCGTGCCGAGCATGATCGAGTTGCCGAGCGGATCGGCCAGCGTCACGTGGATGGCCGCAAGGTCCGGTTTGAGCGGCCGGAAGGCGCCGATCTGCCGACCGCTGAAGGGGTCGGTGACGGTCGGTATCTTGCTGCGGCTCGGAAACTCCTCGGGCGCGAACGCGCTGCGGTCCTGCAGGTCCGAGCCGATGTTGACGGTCGCCGGGACGAACGGCCAGTTGAGCGCCCCGCCCAGCAGGCGCAGCGGAATGGAGAGGTTGGAATAGTCCTCCAGCGCCAGCTGCCCGCTCTCGACCGCCCGGCGCAGGCCGTTGGCGAAGCCGAACACCTCGAGCCCCGAGAAGCCGCACTCCGCCTTGGTGGCGGCCCCGGCACCGGCAAGCAGGTTCAGCTGCTGGCTGTTGCAGTGAAAGATGGTGTGCAGGTCGCGGCGCTTCTGGCGCAGCAGCTCGCGCCCGAACACGATCGCGTCCGAGCCGATCGGTAGGCCGGCGCCGCTTGCGTACTGCATGCCGTCCCAGGTGTAGCGGCGGACGGCCTCGGGAAGGGAGATCAGCTTCGGGGATGGCATGTCGGACTGTCGATGGCGATCGGGGACCCGATACATAAGAGATCGATGCGAAACCGTCGCGCGGAATTGTTGCGGCTCGCTCACGCTGCGACATTGCAAGCCGTGCTGGCGGCATGACTTCAAGACTTGTGTCCTGTTGTCATTCCGGTGCTTGCAGGCCCTCGGACTTGTCCCTGGGGTCACCCGGATCCATCCCACCGCTTACGGTCGGCTGGATACCGGGCACAAGGCCCGGTATGACAACGTTGAGTGCCACCACAGGCTCCAAGGTCGTAGCCCCATCGGGGGCACAAGCCTTTCTCAGCGAGGACCCCATGCCAAAGACAGCGCGCGGCCTGCATTACGAAATGACGGACTTGCGTCCCGCGTGGCAGCGCGACCGGCGTGGCGGCCGTCCGGTGGTGTTCCACCACGGCGTGGGCGCGAGGCTCGAGATTTTCGACGCGTGGATGCCGATCATCGCGGCGCGCCATCCCGTCGTGCGCTTCGACATGCGTGGCTTCGGCCGATCGGTTGTGCCGCCGCAGGCGTACGAATGGACGATGGACGAGCTGATTGCCGATCTTCTGGAGGTCAGCGAGACGGCGTTCGGCACCGGTCCTGTGCACGTGATGGGAGAGTTGATCGGCGGCACGATTGCGCTGGCGGCTGGCCTCGGGCATCCCGCGCGCTTCACTTCGGTCGCCATGAGCAACGCGGCCATCAAGGGCGGACATATCGGCTATGCGCCGGGCTGGCGGGCGGAGCTTGCCCGCGTCGGCATCGAGGGCTGGAGCAAGCGCCTGATGGAGATGCGGTTTGTGCCCGGCGCCGTGCCGGAGGAGGCGATCGCCTGGTTTGGGGAGGCGCAGGCGAAGTCGCACCCGCACGTTGTCGTCGGCCTCGGCGAGCTGCTGATCGGCACGGACCTGACGAGCGAGCTTCCCGCCTTCAAGTCGCCCTTGCTGCTGATGATGCCGGATCGCAGCCCCTTCGTCTCGCTCTCGCAAGCCGCCGCGCTGGCAGAGCTGGTGCCGCAGGTGGAGATCGCGGTGTTCCCCGGGGCGCGGCACGGTTTGCCGATGTCGCACGCCGCCGAGGCGGCCGGGACGCTGCTCGCCTTCTTGCAGCGCGTCGAGAGCGGCCGCTTGGCTCCGCCCAGGGCCGGGGTGCCAGACAGCAGTTGAGCGGCGTCGGCGCGTCTGCGGCCCGATCGGCCACGCGGTCGTGCGCACCTCGACGTTCTTGTCGCGCCTCGGGCGGTGTTGTGACAAGCTGGGAACAGCGAGGAAACGAACGGAAGAGACGACCATGATCAGAAAATTCGTCACCGTGTATCCAGGGCACATCGACCTGCCCGACATGGGGCAGGACGCAACGCCCGCCAACGAGCGGCGCTACTCCAACGATCAGCTGGCCTCGGTGTTCGAGAAGTCGGAGGCCGTCGCCAAGAAGATGGATGCGCTGGGCTTCGACACGCTTTGGCTGGCGGAGCATCACTTCCAGCACGAGGGCTACGAGTGCCTGCCCAACATCCTGATGCTGGCCGTGCACCTGGCGCATGTGACGAAGCGGTTGCGCATCGGTTGCGGCTTCAATATCGCGCCCATGTGGCATCCCCTGCGCCTGGCGGAGGACTTCGCGACCGCCGACATCCTGACCAAGGGCCGCACCATCTTCGGCGTCGGCCGCGGCTACCACACGCGTGAGGTCGAGACCTTCGGTGCGCCCATGCAGGACGCCGATGCCAACCGCGAGCTGTTCGAGGAGCAGGTCGAGATCATCTTCAAGGCTTTCAATCAGGAGTCCTTCTCGCACAAGGGCAAGCACTACACGTTGCCGCCCGAGG
Organism: uncultured Alphaproteobacteria bacterium; assembly: GCA_963774165.1. GTDB lineage: Bacteria > Pseudomonadota > Alphaproteobacteria > Rhizobiales > Hyphomicrobiaceae > AWTP1-13. Next base: position 177,511 of record CAVZEC010000003.1, read on the forward strand.
TCCCCTATCGCGGCTATACGCTCAAGGAAATCACGCTGGTGCCGCGACCGGTCAACCGCCCCGTCGAGTGCTGGCAGCCAGTCGTCAGCGCCAGCCCGCGCGGCCTCGACTTCATGGTGCGCCACGGCATCAAGGGCGCCGTCGGCGGCGGCGCGGCGACGATGGCGGAGGGACCGATCCAGGCCTATCGCGACGCTGCCGCGCGTGCCGGCAAGGACCTCAAGCTCGGCGAGAACCTCACCGTCGGCATCTTCTTCTACCTAGCCGACAGCCGCGAGAAGGCCGTCCGCGAGATGACGCCCTACTTCGAGGAGCACGTGAAGATGTTCGCGCCGCTGGGCTTCGTGCCGGGCATCACCCCGGCGCAGGTCGAAGCCGCTGCGCGCCGTGGCGGATGGAAGGAGGCCGGCGTCCCGAGCCTCGACCACTACATGAAGCTCGGCTCATGGTTCGCAGGCACGCCCCAGCAGCTGATCGAGCACCTGAAGAAGCTCGAGGAGCGCTATCCCGGCATGGAGCACATCAATCTGAGCACCAGCCTGTGCACGCCCAAGGCCGTGATGCTCGAGCAGTTCCAGCGCGTCGCTGAGGAGGTCATGCCGGCGTTCCGCTGAGCGCGGCAACGGTGTCGACAGTCGGAATTAGACCGCTGTCCGCTGATTGAGCGCTCCGCTTCAGCTCGCAAGCTTGGGCCATGCTGGGCGAAATCCGGCCGCAACGCGAAAGTCTCGGGGGAAGTCCATGCCTGATGTCCTTGGATGGCGACGCACGTTCGGGGCGATCGGCCCCTCCACCAATACGGTCGTGCAGCCCGACTACGACGCCATGCGGCCCATGGGGGTCACCAACCACTACAGCCGCATCTTCACGCCCAACGCCACGCTCACCAACGAGACGTTCCGCGCCGGCGTCACCGTGATCAGCGACAACGTCATGGACGCGGTCAAGAGCGTGATGACCTGCAGTCCCGACTACCTGGTGATGGCCATGTCGGCCATCACGTTCTTCGGCGGCGCCAAGGGTGCCGACGCCTTCGTGCGCAAGATCGAGGAGTTCACCGGCGTCGGCATCAGCGTCGGCAGCCACTCCACGACCGCGGCATTGCGCGCCTACGGCGGCATCAAGCGCATCGCTGTCCTCTCCCCCTATTGGCCCGTCATGAACGAGGCTGTGGTCGGCTACTTCACCGACATGGGCTTCAGCGTCGTCCGCGATATCGCCCTGCAGTGCAAGACCTGGACATCGATCGCCGAGGTGAGCCCGGCGCAGTGCCGCGACGCCCTGCGCAAGCTCGATGGCGACGATGTCGACGCCCTCGTGCAGGTGGGCACCAACCTCTCCATGGTGCGGGTCGCCGCCGCCGCCGAGTTGTGGCTCGGCAAGCCCGTCATCGCCATCAATACCGCCACCTATTGGCACGCGCTGCGCACCAACAAGATCCAGGATCGCGTGGAAGGGTTCGGCCGCCTGCTGGCGGAATTCTGACGGCGGCCCGCACCGCACCGGCTACCAGGCCAATACGGTCTCGGGCCGAGGCTGAAGCTGCCCGCGCTCGACCTGCCGCACCACGTCGACGATGCGCTCGTGCGTGGGCGTTGGCGTACCCAGCTGCCTGCCTTTCTCCACGATCAGCCCGTTGAGGAAATCGATCTCGGTGCGCCGTCCCTTCTGCATGTCCTGTGCCATCGAGGGTCGCTGGTCGTTGCTGCGCGCGGAGGACTTGGTTCCGCGGATCAGCGTCTCCTCGATCTCGGCCATGGCGCTCGGGTCGTCCGGCGCCAAGGCGAACCGGGCGGCCGGAATGCGGGCCATCGACTTCGAGCTGGTAGCCGAGCGCCTGGCCGACCCGCACCGCCTCTGAACCAAGGCGGATGCCGACGCGCCGGACCTGGTCGTGGGCGTCGCGCTCGTTGCCGTTCATGCCGGTGACCGCGGAAAGCGCATTGCGCATCCCGTTGACGCAGAGCTTGGACCAGCGCACGCCCCAAAGGTTGTTCGTGGTCGAGCAGCTGTCGACGCATTTCATGATGCCCGCGAGCTCTGTCAGCCGCGGGGTGACGCGGCCGTGCACCTCACCCAGCTCCAGCGACTTCACGGCGGGGTCGCGAGGCATGGTGCGCTTGACGACGCCCGCCTCGATCAGGTCGACGGCAAAGTTGTTGCCGACGACGCAGCCGATCGTGCGGTCCCATCCGACCACCGACGCGATGCGCTCCTCGTTGATGCCGTTCTGGGCGGAGACCACGTAGCCATCGGGAGCGAGATAGGGCGCGATCATCGCCGTGGCCCAGGTCGTGTCGTAGGACTTGACGGAAACGATGGCGATGTCGATGGCCGGGCCCTTCGCGAGGCTCTGGACCTCCGTGACGTGCATCGCCCGGATGCGGGTCTGGAAACTCTCGGAAGCAACCATGCTGACGATGCGCAGGCCCTGCGATCGCATCGCCTCCACATGCTCCGGCCAGCCGTCGATGGCGATGACATCGTGCGAGGCTGCAGCGAGATGCGAAGCGATGTAGCCGCCGACGGCGCCGGTGCCGACGACTGCGATGCGTTTGCTCATGGACGTTCCCCTACCCATCGGGCCGCTACCATATAGCGCTCGGAAAGCACTCGTCGACCCCCGCAAATCGGCCTAGCTGCCAGTCGTTTTCGCGCGTTCCCGGTTGCGCAGCATCGCGATCACCGGCAGCGAGAGAGCGACCATCGCCACCTTGCCGATGATCTGTCCCGGCAGGTAGGCGAGACTGCCGAACGCCAGCCAGAGAAACACCGCGCTATCCACGGCGGCGCCGACGGCGCTGCTGACGGCGACCGCCAGCAGCAGGCGACGGCGATAGAGCGGAGCGTAGACGGCAAGGTCGGCGAACTCCGACAGCAGGAAGGCAGCGCAGCTGGCGACGACCAGGGCGGGCGGGGCAAGGAATGCGGACAGTGCGGCGCCGGCCACGATGGCGCCCGCCGCCCACTTCACGCCGAGCTCGCGGTGCACGAGATCGCGCAGAACCAGGGCGAGCCCGATCATCAGCACCCCGCTCGGCGCCATGATGCCGGGAGCCACAGGAATCAGGCAGGGACCGCCTGGAGCGCAGACCGTGCCCACATGGCCGATCATCCAGTTGGCCGCCGGAATTGTCGCAATGAATGCGACAAGCCAAAGCATCGCAATCCCCCTATCGTGCTACCCAGTGGGCCTGCGCAAGTAGCACGCACCCAAGGAGAACGGGAACAGCATGATTCGCCTCGCGACCGCCTGCCTCGCCTTGTGTCTCGCCTCGGATCCGGGCGCGGCCGCAGATGTGAAGATCGGCGAGGTGTCCCTGCGCCTGCCCCAGCCAGCCGGCCACTGCGAGATGGACCCGGTTGTAGCGGCCGATGCGCGGCTTTTTGCGGGCCTGCACGCCTCGCTCGCCAAGACGGGCAATCGGCTGCTGGTGCTGAGTGCCGACTGCACCGAGCTCAAGGACTGGCGCAACGGCAAGCGGCCGGTCCTCGACCATGTCGCGGAGTACCAGACCGTGCGTGCGCTCGAGAACGGCGCGCTTCCCGACCCACCGCAGGTCCTGGTCGATCGCTACTGCAACGAGATGATCACGGCAGCCGGCAATTCGATGCCCGGAACAGGGCCCGATGTACAGGTTCGCGCGGACAGAGCCGCGGCAATCGTCAGGGTCAACGAGATGAAGTATCTGGGCGTTGTCGCTGCAGAGCCGTTGGTTTGCTACGCAGCCACCATGCATAAGTTCGGCATCGAGAACGTCGGTGAGTTCACGCAGGCGACGCTGATCGCCGCAACCATTCTCAAGAACAAGGTCGTCATCTGCTACCTGTTCGCGCCCTATGCCGGGCGGGATACGATTCCGAAGCTTCTCGCCTTGCAGCGCGGCAACATACGTCAGCTGCAACGGGTCAACCGCAGCTGACCAGCGCCGGTCAGCCGCGATGGGTGCGCACCCCGGCTCAACGCGGCCGCATTTTTGCGCCGATCGAGAAGGAACTCGGATCCTCGAGCAGGAATTTCTCGCGCTCTGACGCGACCCGCCGGCACGTGGTCCGCCACTCGATCGTCGTCATGTGCGTGGCTTGGTCCCAATCCGCCAGGCACGTCTTGAGCCAATCCGCGACGCGCTGCTTGATGGCCTGCACCTCTTCGGGCGACTTGGTCGCAGGCGGCGACTGGGCGAACGCCGCTCCGCCACCCAGAATTCCGAGTAACAAAAAGCAGACAACGCGCAGGTCGCGCATGTGGGTCTCCACTAGTGTCCCGATCGCGAAATTGGCCTCGTTCGCGGCACCCTCGGACCGAATTTCGCGATCTGAAGGATACTAGAAAAATAAGGCTTCTAGTGTGATTTAGATCGAGAAGTCCGCTCACCGACCGACCCCGGAGCGATCTCGATCTTCACACTAGACGGAGTAATCGAATTGGGCGACGGCATCGTAGGGGCGAACGAGGGGGTTTCCCCGAATTCCGTCGCTGATGGTTTACAACGTGTCAGCGCCGGTTGCACGAAGCGGACAGTTCGCCGAGGGATGGTGATCCCAAAGCAAAGAGTCCGGACAGAGCCGGGCTCGCTAAACAGCTTTCATGGGGACCACGCTCAGCAAATGAAAGCGCCGCGTTTGCCCTTCAGCGCGCACTTGGTCATCATCCCGCCTATCCTGACGAGGCCGCGTGCGGAGTCCTTGGCGCCGGAGAGGGCGAACTTCACCTTGTCGCGCAGGGGGCCTGCTTCGGCAGCGGTCATGGAGGAACCGGCGAGGGCGCCAGCAAGCGTTGCAGCTACGAGGATGCGCTTCAGCATGACTCGTCTCCTGTCGGCTTATGTTCGAGTGCCTGGGCTCGAGAGGTTCGATCTCGAGGCGCCCTTATGCCTGAACACGGTCCGACAGGAAGTTTCTGGCGATGCAGGATTTCGGCCCAGCCGCGTGTCCGATCGCACCCCGGTATCCGCAACGCACTGACTAGCCGCGATCGCCACGGTCGGGCTTGGGTGCCATCATCACCTCGCGGCTCTTGTCGCCCACCTCGCGCAACAGCCGCCCGATGCGGTCCTGCGCCTCGGTGAGCATCCGCTGCGCGACGCCCCAGTCTTCTCGCTGGATCGCCGTGCGCGCGCCTTCCGTGCTGCGCACGAGATCGTGGACTTCCTGATTTATCGCTGTGCTTGCCATGCTCACGCGGCCCATGCTCATGCAGCCACGAGCGTCGGCCCCTTCTTTCGTTCCGGGGCGAGGATGCCGATCATCTTCTCGCAGTGCGCCTGCAGTTCGCGCACGAGGTCGGCGGCTTCCGCGTCGCTGCCGATCAGCATTGCGGTTTCGGCCTCTGCCAGCATCCGGGTCAGTGCGTAGAAGCGCATCGCATTCGCCGACCGCGCGCCACCCTTGTCCACGAGCTTTTCCGCCGAATCCCACACTTCCTTGCCGTTTGCCATCGCCATCTCCCGCGTCATCGCGGCCAGTAAACGCGCAGCTCACGTTTTTGGTTTCCGGGTTTTGGCGTTCGAGGGGACATCGCCCCCATCAACCCTTCTTCTTGCCGGTCACCTCGTCCCACTTCTCGCCGAGGTCCTTCTTGAGCTGCTCGACCTTCCTGGAGGCCTCCTCCTCCTTCTGGACGAAGGCGGCACGGGCGGCGGCGTAGTCGGCGGTGGGCAGGTCGAAGACCGTCAGGAACGGGCATCCACCCGAGCTGATCTGAGGAGCTGCGTAACGGACGCGGGTGGTCCCCTCCGTGGCCCCATGGCCGACACGGAAAATCGTCGCGTCCTTGTCCATCCGGCATGTGCCGCCTTCTGGAATGTGCTTCAGGTCGATCGCGACGTACTTGCCGCCTTCGTTGAGCAGGGTGACAGTCATGGTGCTCGGCATGAACGCCAACTCGGCGTCTGCTCCCGTGGTCGACTGGGCTCGCGCAACCGAGGGGGAGGCAGCCAGCGAGACTGCGAGCAGAGATATCGATAGGTAGGTGCGCATAGGCTTCTTCCTTATTGTTCGGCGGTGACGCATGAGGGAAACAGCCCCGCCGTCGTTTGCGTTCCGCCGGGAACGGGGCCCACGTACCTATTCGGACGTGGAGGAGGCAGCGGCGATCAGCATGAGCGCCTTCAGGAAGCCAGATCTTTCCGCTGAAGGCAGCGGCAACAGCAATCTCTCCTCGGCAGCGCGCGCTGCCGGCATCCCGACGGCGAGCAGCTTGCGGCCCGCCGCCGTGATGCGAACCGAATAGACGCGCGCATCGCGTCGCGTGCGCCTGCGCTGCAGGCAGCGGCTGCCCACGAGCCGCCGCACCAGCTCGGCCGTACTCGACCGATCGATCCCTGTGGCGGCCATGATATCGGTCTGGCTCAGACCATCCCTTTCGGCCACAGCCTGCAGGATGGCGAGCTGCCGGGGGCTCAAGTCGGCGCCTGGGACGGCGCGGGCGAACAAGGCGTCTGCCCGCTGGCTGGCACGATGGAGGAGATGGAGGGTGAAGGAGGGAGACTTGGCGGCCTGCGGCATAGGTCGGGGGGCCTCGGGAAAGGAAAGGCGGGGCCCCCGCTCGGGGTACCCCGCCAAAGCATCAGTGCAATACGCCGAACAGGTGCAGCAGGATGATCACGAAGATCGGCACGCCGGCCATCCAGAGAACGATATCGCGTAGCATTGGGCTCTCCTTACGTGGTTGGGGTGGTAACTCGGCGGCGCGAGTCGCCGAAGATGAACCTGGCCGGGATCGAGTTGTCGCGATGGTGTCCGCCCCGCATCGCAGCCCACCATGCGGCACCGAGTGAGAGGACCAGGCTTGCGGCCGTGACGAACCCGGTAAGTATCCCCGCGCGGCGCGCCTTGTCGGCAGCCTCGCGTGCGGTATTGAACGCCTGGTCCACACGCCTCTCGGCTTCCAGCTGCGATATGCCGGCGCGCTGCGAGACGAGCTGCACCAGGTAGGCGCGGTTCTCGCCGGTCAGGGAGCCGTTGACCACGGCGCTCGATAGAACGCGGGACATCTCGGCCCGGGACTCGTCTCCCGCAGCAACTGCGCGCGCACGTGGAGCCGCGGAGGCCGCCGGAGGCGACGCGGGAGATGTCGCAGCTGGCGCAGAGCCCGCCTGGGCGACGGTTGCAGGCCGCGTCAGCGTATCGAGAACGGCGTCCATGGGATCGCTGGTCGAAGACCCCGCCAGGACCGCCGCTCCGCCTGCCGCTTCGGCTCCTGTTCTTGCCACAGAGCCGGTGGTCGACAGGAACAGCGCGGCGCCGATGACGACGCCGACGGCCCAGACCAGACCACCATGCAGCCCGTCCCTGAATTCCGCCTCGTGGCCCGCCTCATGCCAGCGCGACCGCATGCGACCGGCGACATAGCCGCCGGCCATGAACGCTCCGATCTGCTGGGCCATCGCCCAGAACACCGCGATCGAGGCAACGACCCTCGCGGAGGCGCCCGAGTTCGGCCAAGGCGAGACGGCGGACAGGCCGATGGCGGCACCGAAGGTGAGGAGCACGAATGAAATCGCGGCGGCGAGGGCTGCTCCTGCGAGCACCGCGCCCCACTCGACGAAACTCGAGCCGACGACCGCGGTTGGTGTCGCGCTCGCGCCGATTGGAGCCGGACCTACATGTGTCATGGCGTTTCTCCCGATGGGTGACTAGTGGAGCCCGAGAAGGCTCAAGATGAACATGACGACGACCACAAGGCCGACGAGGTAGATGATGCTGTCCATAGGCGGTCACCTCGCGTGCACGGTCCAAGACAGGACAGTGCGGGTTCAAACTAAAGACAGGACTGAAACGTCGTGATTGCCGCGGATGTTCCGCGCCGTGCGCCAATTAGGTGCGCAAAAGGCTTAACTGCCGCAGCGGTCGAAGCCGTGCGGCGCTGCAAAATCGGATGATCGGAAAGTCGCGCGACTCAGGGCCGCGGAATGGCGCAGTGCATCACGCCTCGCGCTTCACGACCGGGGCGGCGATGCTCTCGGTCATGACGTTGATGACCGCGGGCTTGCCGCTGGCAATGGCTCTGGCAATGGCACCGTCCAGCTGATCGGCCGATTCCACCAGCTCGCCGTGCCCGCCGAGCGCGGTCGCCCACGCGTCGTAGCGCGCGGGCAGCAGCTCGCATCCAAACATGCGGTTCTCGCCGTAGTCGCGCCGTTGCAGCTGGCTCTCCGCGTTCCAGCAGGCATCGTTGCCGACGATGGCGACGAACGGCAGGTTCCTGCGCACGGCGGTTTCTATCTCGGCCATGTGAAAGCCGAACGTGCCGTCACCCATCACGGCGAAGACTGGCGCGCGATCGTCGTGCACGCGGGCTGCCAGCGCGAAGGGCAGGCCGGCGCCGATCGCACCCGTCACCGAGTTGATCATCCGCCGCGGGGCCTTGAGCAGCGATTGGCCCCATTGCGCGAACTCGCCGCCGTCGCAGATCAGTATGGCAGCAGGGTCGCGGGCGACTACCGGGCCGAGTGCGCGAAACACCTCGATGGGGTGCAGCTTGCCAGGCGTTGTCGAGGCAAGGCGGTCCCACGATCGCGGCCTGTCATCGATGGCTGCGCGCGCTTCCGCAAGCCAGCCTCGAGGCCGAGGTTCGCGCAGCTTGGCCCGCGCGATGAGCGTCCGGGCCGCGGGCATGCTGTCGGCCACGGCGCCGATCAGCAGCCGCTCGCCCTTTTCGCGTGCGGCGCGGGCAACCAGCGCCCCGTCGGGATCGAGCACGATCACCCGTGCCGCCTTGTCGGCCACCGGCGGCTCGAGCCAGCGCACGGTGAAGTCGAGCGCCTTGCCGAGGAGCACGACGAGGTCGGCCCGTCGCATGATGCCGGCGAATGCGCCGATGGTCGCGTCGGCCGCGCCGCGAGGGCTCTCGATCACGACCGCGGGAACTCCCGTCGCCTGCTCGAGCTCGGCGAGCAGCGTACGGCCCTCGCGGCTCGACAAGTGCGGGCCCGCGAGGATCACGGGGCGGGTCGGCTGCCTGCAGCGCCGACAGCACGGTATCGGCGATGCCCTCGTGCAGGGCGACTACGGACGGCCTGCTTCCGGCCTGGGGCCAGGCAACCAGACCGCTGCCGACCTCCTCGTCGAGCAGGTCGGACGGGAGGCTCAGGTGCACCGGCCCGGGCCGGCCCGAGCGCGCGATGTCGATGGCCCGGCCGACGTCGTCGGCAAGCTTGGAAGCGGAGCGGGCCATCCACGAAGCCTTGGTGACGGGCGCCGCCATGGCCGCCTGGTCGAGCTCCTGGAAGCCGCCTCGACCAAGCTCCCAGGTGGCCGCGTGGCCTGACAGCAGCACCATCGGGCTCTCGGCACCGAGCGCCGTGAACAGCGCGCCGACCGCATTGGCGTGGCCTGGGCCGCCTGTGACCATGGCGATACCGGGTTCGCCCGTGAGCCTGCCCCAGGCATCCGCCATGTGGACGGCGGCGCCCTCGTGGCGCACGTGCACGAGGTCGATGGGTCGCCCCAGCGCGGCATCGAACAGGCTCATGATGTGGTTGCCCGAGAGCGTGAATACGCGGGCCACGCCCTGCTGCTCGAGTGCCCGGATAACGATGTCGGCTCCTCGCAACGTCTCGGCCATCTGCGGTCCACTCCTGTCCTCTCGCCCATTCTGGCAGGAGTTGCACAACGTCCGGCGAGGGTCGTCAACCACTATGGTCACGCGATGCGATGGCGGATACCCTGGAAGGTAACATCGCAACGAAGCCCAGGAGGAGACGCCGGTCGTGATGCTGAAGGATCAGGTGGCCATAGTCACGGGTGCGGGCCAGGGGATCGGCGCCGCTTCCGCCAAGGCGCTTGCCGAAGCCGGCGCCATCGTAGTCGCGGTCGATATCGACGGCCCGCTTGTCGAGAAAATGGCTCGGTCGCTGGCGTCGCACCAGCATCGCACCTTGGGACTGGCCGCCGATGCCGGCAGCCTCGGTGACATCCAGCGCATGGTCGATCGCACGGTCGCCGACTATGGGCGCATCGACATCCTCGTGAACAACGCCGGCGTGACGCGGCGCGCCGACATCATGGACATCACGGAAGCCGATTGGGATCGCATTCATCGCGTGAACGCGAAGGGCGTGTTCTTTTGCCTGCAGGCGGCCGCCCGGAAGATGATCCCGCAACGCAGCGGCCGCATCGTGAATATCGCCTCGATTGCAGGCAAAGGCTACGCGGGTGCGTCGAATGCTGCCTATGCCGCGAGCAAGGGAGCCGTCATCAGCCTGACGAAGACAGCGGCCCAACAGCTGGCCAAGCACAACATCAACGTCAACGCCATCTGCCCCGGCGTGACGCGCACGGCACTTTCCGACGCCAATCTCCGGGTGCGCGCCGAGCAGGAGGGCCTCACATTCGAGGAGGCGGCGCGCCGCCGCGCCGAGGTCATCCCCCTGCAGCGCGCCAACGATCCCGAGGACATCGCTGCCATGGTCGTGTTCCTGGCGTCCCCCGGCGCACGCAACATTACGGGGCAATCCTACAACGTCGACGGCGGTCTCGTCCTCGATTGATCGGCCGGAGGGGCGGCTTACTTTTTGGCTCTCTTGGAGCCAATAGTTGAGCAGCCTGCCGCGCTGGAAACGCTTGCACGCCTGGGCCTTGCGTTGCACTGTCATGACCACGACAGGCACGTCAGATGGGTGGAGCGAGCGATGCGAACGAGAAGAGAGGTTCTGGCAGCCACGGCAGCGGCCCTCGTCGTGCCGAGGTCGGCCTTCGCTCAGGCCGAGCCACCCAAGCCCAAGCAGCTCGTGTTCAACGCGTCGGGTGGATCGCAGATCGCATCGTTGCGCGAGAACTATCTCAACGACTTCGAGAAGGAGACCGGGATCAAGATCATCGACACCAGCCCGGTCGACTTCGGCAAGCTGCGTGCGATGGTCGAGAGTGGTAACGTCACCTGGAACATCACGGAGATCGGCGGCCAGGACGGCTACCGCGTGACGCAGATGGCGCTGGCCGAGCCGATCGATGCCAAGATCATCGACCGCAGCAAGTTCCAGCCGCAGGCGCAGATGAGCCACGTGTTCTCGCCCAGCTGCTACTCGACGGTCATCTGCTATCGCCAGGATGCATTTCCGAACGGCGCGCCCAAGTCCTGGGCCGACTTCTGGGACGTCAAGGCGTTCCCCGGCCCGCGCAGCCTGCGCAATCACCCGGTCGACAATATCGAGGCGGCGCTGATGGCGGACGGAGTGGCGCCGGACAAGCTCTATCCGCTCGATGTCGATCGCGCCTTCAAGAAGCTCGACCAGATCCACAAGCACATCAATGTCTGGTGGAGCACGGGGCAGCAGCCGGCCCAGCTGCTCGTCGACAAGGAGGTGGTGCTGGCGACGGGGTGGAACGGACGCTTCTACGACCTCATCCGCAAGGAGGCGCCGCTCGCCATGGAATGGAACGGCGGCATCCTCAAGCAAGGCAGCTGGATCGTGCCCAAGGGCGCGAAGGACCAGTACTGGGCGATGAAGTGCCTGGCGATGATGGCCGATCCGAAGCGCCAGGCCGCCAATGCCGAGGTCCTCGGCTATTCCGGCATGCATCTCAACTCCAACCAGTACGTGGCCGAGAAGATTCGCCCGCTCCTGCCGCTGTTCCCAGACAACCTCAAGAAGCAGCTTTGGCTCGACCAGGAATGGTGGACCAAGAACGGCGCGGAGATGGGCGAGCGCTGGAACAAATGGATGCTGTCCAAAGCGTGATCCCTGCCGCCAGCGCCGGACGGGCTGCCGCCCAGGCAGACGGCCGGCAAAGCCCGATCCGCGATCCGATGAGCAACGATCCGCCTTCGCGTCCGGCCGCACAATCGGGCCGCCTGGACATTGAAGGGGCCAGCAAGCGCTTCGGCCAGGTCGCAGCCCTTGCCGATGTGAGCCTGGCCGTGTCGGCCGGCGAGTTCGTCACCATCCTCGGCCCCAGCGGCTCGGGCAAGACCACGCTTCTTAAGGTGATCGCCGGCTTCGAGACGGCGGACGCGGGGCGAATCCTGATCGACGGCTCCGATGTCACGAACCTCGATCCCGCGCAGCGCAACATCGGCATGGTCTTCCAGAACTACGCCCTGTTCCCGCACATGAGCGTTGCCCGCAACGTCGCCTATCCGCTCTCGATGCGGCGCATGGGAAAAGCGGAGATCGCCAAGCGGGTTGCGGAGGCCCTGGAGATGGTCGAGCTGGCCGGCATGGCCGAGCGCCTGCCGAAGCAGCTTTCCGGCGGCCAGCAGCAGCGCGTCGCCCTCGCCCGCGCCACCGTGTTCCAGCCGCGGCTGCTCCTGCTCGACGAGCCGTTCGGGGCGCTCGACCGCAAGCTGCGCGAGCAGATGCAACTCGAGGTGCGCCGCCTGCAGCGCCGCCTCGGGCTGACTACGCTGTTCATCACGCATGACCAGGAAGAGGCTCTGGTCATGTCGGACCGCATCGCCGTCATGGACAAGGGCCGGCTGCAGCAGGTCGGCCTGCCGCACGAGATCTACGAGGCCCCGGCCAATCCGTTCATCGCCGATTTCATCGGCGAGTCCAACATCTTCGCCGGCGTGGTGGAAGCCGACGGCGGCGGCGCGGTGAAGGTGCGGCTCGAGCGCGGACCCGTCATCGAGGTTGCCGGAGGGGGAAATCTGGCAGCCGGGGCAGGCAAGCGGGTCCGCGTCATGGTACGGCCGGAGCGTTTCGTCGATCTGTCGGTGGGTAGTGCCCCGATGCCCGCGAACAGGATCGACGGATCGGTCACGGACAGCGCCTACATCGGCGTGTCCGATAAATACCGGATCGCGACAGCGGAAGGCCTGGACGTCCTGGTGCGCCTACCGTCGGGGCCGAGCAGCCGGCGCTACCGCGCGGGCGAGAAGATCGCGGCCGGGTTCCACGCGGCCGACGCGCGCCTGATCGAGGTGCAGTGAGCCGATGGCGATCTCGACCACAGCCCACCCGCAGCCAGTCGCCGAGCCCGGCCGGCCGGCGGGCCGCCCGGCGCTTGCGATCGGGCCCTTCGCCCTGACCCTGCCGGGTCTGCTGCTGCTGACCTTGCTGTTCGTCCTGCCGCTCGGCCGGCTGTTCGCGTTGAGTTTCGAGGGCGGGAGCCTCGGGTGGTACGAGAAGGCGCTGACCGGCGGGCTCTACACCACGATCCTCTACCGGACGTTCGAGATCGCCGGCATCGTCACGCTCTGCTGCCTGTTGGTTGGATATCCGGTGGCGTTCCTGCTCGCGACCACGACACCGGTCTGGCGCACCATCGGCTTCGCCTTCGTCATGCTGCCGCTGTGGACCAGCGTGCTGGTGCGCACGTACGCGTGGATGGTGCTTCTGGGACGCAACGGCATTATCAACCGCATCCTGATCGACTCCGGCCTGCTCGACGCTCCGCTGCCGATGCTCAACAGCAAGATGGCGGTGATTCTCGGCATGGTGCACGTCATGCTGCCGTTCATGATCCTGCCGATCTACAGCGCCGTGACCCGCATCGATCCGGACCTGCCGAAGGCGGCCCGAGGCCTCGGCGCGTCGACGACACGCATCCTGGCGACGATCTATCTGCCGCTGACCTTGCGCGGGATCGTCGCCGGCGTAACGCTGGTGTTCGTCGTCTCGCTCGGCTTCTACATCACGCCGGCCCTTCTCGGCGGCGGCAAGGTTTTGATGTTCGCGATGGTGATCGAGCAGCAGGTGCGGGAGTTCCTGGCGTGGAATTTCGCCGGAGCATTGTCCGTGATCCTGCTGGCGGTCACGCTGGCGGTGTTCTGGCTTCTCAACCAGGGCGTCGCCCGGCGTCTCGGAGACTGAGTATGCAAAGCGCCTTACTCGAGAAGAAGCGCGTCATGAAGACGAAGACGTTTGCGGGCCGCCGGCGCTCCCCTCCCCCTTGCGGGGAGGGGTCGGGGGTGGGGGTATTCAGGTCGCGATGCCGCCCGCGTTGTCACCCCACCTCTAGCCCCTCCCCGTCATCATGCCGGAGGCGTGTCTTCGACACGACGGGAGGGGGATCCCTGCGCCGCGAGGGGAATAGTCAATGAACCCGCAGCTAGGGCGACGGCGGGCAGGCATCGGGCGCATTTGCCTGCGCATGTTCAGCGGGCTCGTGTTTGCCTTCCTGATGCTGCCCTTGCTCGTGCTGTTCCCGATTTCCTTCAGCTCGGGCACCTATCTGCGGTTCCCGCCGCCAGGCTTCTCATTCAAATGGTACGCGCGCTATTTCGGTGACGTCGCCTGGATCGACGCGACCTATCGCAGCCTGCAGATCGGCGCAGCCACCACCGTGCTCGCGCTGCTGATCGGCATCCCCCTCGCTTTCGGCCTGGCGCGAGGACGCTATCGCGGGCGCTCGCTGATCGAGAACGGCATCTCGGCGCCGATCATCGTCCCCCACATCGTGCTCTCGATTGCCATCTACGGGCTGTTCTCGCGGCTTGGGCTGATCGGGGAATGGTACGGGGTGGCGGTTGCCCACACCGTCCTGGCCCTGCCGTTCGTGGTGATCGTCCTGCTGGCGGGCCTGCGCGACTTCGATGCCAATCTCGAGCTGGCCGCCCGCGGCCTCGGCGCCGGGCGGCTGGCCGCGGTCCGCAGCGTCACCCTGCCGATCCTGGCCCCCAGCGTCTATTCGGCCGCGTTCCTCGCCTTCATTACCTCGTTCGACGAGCTGGTGGTCGCCATGTTCATCTCGGGTGCCAACATGACGCTGCCCAAGAAGATGTTCGACAACATCATGAGCGAGATCGAGCCGACGGTGGCGGCGGTCTCGGCGATCCAGATCGTGCTGATCTCGGTGCTCCTGCTGCTGGGGACATGGCTGCGCCGCCCGGTGGACGCCCCGATTGCGCGCTAGGCAAACGTCAAACTCGCAAAACTCCAACAGGTGCTTGCCCGATGAGCCAGAGCCAGATCCTCCATCCCGACTTCAAGCCGGCGCCGTACTGGTGGGAAGCCTACAAGCCCGTTGCGGGCGATCTCGTCGACGTGCCGCGCTCGGCGCGCGTCGTCATCGTCGGCGGCGGCTATGCCGGGCTCTCCTGCGCCATCGAGCTCGCGGATTCGGGAATAGACGCGTGCGTCCTCGAGGCTGCCGAGCTCGGTGCCGGTGCCAGCACGCGCAGCGGCGGCGGCGTGAGCGGCGGGGTGAACATCGGCAAGAGCTTCACCGGCAAGGTCCTCGCCCGGGATCCGGAGGTCGTGAAGGTCATCATGGCGTCGGGCCACGACGCCTTCAGCTTGATCGAGACGCTGATCGATCGCGAGCGGATCGACTGCTTCTGGGAGAAGAAGGGCCGCTTCGTCGGGGCCTGGACGCCCAAGGACTACAAATTCCAGGAGGAGCGCATCGCCAGTCTCAACGCCAATGCAGGCTCGGGCGCCTACATGGTGCCGAAGGAGCGCCAGCGCGAGGAGATGGCGTCGGACTACTACTACGGCGGCATGGTGGTGGAGCGCTCTGCCAAGCTGCATCCCGCGCTCTATTACAAGGGCCTGCTCGACGCGGCCCGCCGCCGGCCGATCACGATCTGCGCCAAGGCGGCAGTAAAAACCATAACCCCGGCCGGCAAGGGCTGGCGCATCTCGACCTCGCGCGGGGAGATCGAGGCCGGCGACGTCGTCATCGCCACCAACGGCTACACCGGCGATGCGACGCCGCAGCTCAAGAAGCGGCTGATCCCGCTCGCCAGCCACATCATCGCCACCGAGGAGCTGCCGCCGGACCTGGCGCGCTCGCTCATCCCGAAAGGCCGCACGCTCGCCGATACCAAGCGCGTGCTCTGCTACTATCGCATGTCGCCGGACGGCAAGCGCATGATCTTCGGCGGCCGCGCGAGGTTCACGCCGGTGACGCCCGCCGTCAGCGCGCCGATCCTGCATCGCTTCATGACCGATCGCTTCCCGCAGCTGAAGGGCACTCGCGTCACGCACGCCTGGACGGGCAATGTCGCCTTCACTTGGGACGCCCTGCCCCACACCGGTACGCTCGACGGCATGCACTACGCGCTCGGCTGCAACGGCAGCGGCGTGGCGATGATGACCTACCTGGGGCGGCAGACGGCGCGCCGCATCATCGGCGGCGCCAACTCTACGTGCGGGTTCGAGCTCGAGGAGTTCCCCGATTTCCCGCTCTACAACGGCAGCCCGAACTGGGCGCTGCCGGCCATCGGCGCCTACTACCGCTTCCGCGACGGCCTCAACCGTGCGCTGGCGCCCTACGTTTGAGGGATGTCCATATCGATCGTCGTCAGGGGGCACCGATCGCGACGTCGAGCCAGCCGAAGGCCGTGGTGCGCATCCGGTCGCCGGGGCGCAGGAGCACGGTGGTCGTCGCCGATTCGATGATCGCCGGCCCGTCGATCGCCTGGCCCGGTGCGAGCGCATCGAAGTCGTAGGCCGGCACCTCGCGCCAGGCGCCCAGATAGATCCGGCGCTGACCACGCGGTTTCGCCGGCGGCCGGGCCGGCAGCGCCGGTTCCTGCGGCAGCGCCGGCAGCGCCCCGATCACGGCCACGCGCGCGTTGACCAGCACCGCCTCCTGATCGCGCAGGCTGTAGGTGTAAAGCTCCTCGTGGCGCGCATGGAATGCGTCAGCCATGCGCTGCAGCAGGTCCGGCTTGCCGAAATCGATACGATCGAGCGGCACGCCGACCTCGAACACCTGCTCCCCGTAGCGCATGTCTGCGGAAGGTCGCACGCGAACCGGGCCCGTGAACGACGCGGCGCTCAACCGCCGGCGTCCCTCGGCTTCCATCTCGCGGAATGCTCGCGATACCTCGGCGGCATCGAGACGGCTGGCATCGCCGATGTGCGTCCGCGCCACCTCGCAGCGCAGGTCGCTCGCCAGCATGCCCCACGCCGAAAGCACCGCCGACAGCCGCGGAACGATCACCCGCGCGAGGTCGAGCTGGCGCGCGACATCCGTCACATGCAGCGCTGCCGCCCCTCCGAACGAGAGGATGGCGAAGCGCCGGGGATCGACGCCGCGGCGCACGGAGACGAGCCGGATGCCCTCGGCCATGTGCGTGTTGATGATGCGATGGATGCCTTCTGCCGCGGCCATCCGGTCGACACCCAGCCTGGCGGCGACGTGATCGACCGCCGTCTCCGCCGCGCGGCGGTCCAGGCGCGCTTGCCCGCCCAGGAAATTGTCGGGATCGAGGAAGCCGAGCACGAGGTTGGCGTCCGTCACGGTCGCCTCGACGCCGCCTCGGCCATAGCAGGCCGGGCCCGGCTGCGCGCCGGCGCTCTCGGGCCCGACGTGCAGCACGCCGCTGTGGTCGACGCGCGCGATCGAGCCGCCGCCGGCGCCGATGCTGGCGATGTCCAGGCTCTGCAGCGCCACGCGTTGGCCGGCGACGCGGCGGTCCGACGCGATCGCCGCCTCGCCGCCGACCACCAGGGAGATGTCGGTCGAGGTGCCGCCCATATCGAATGGAATGAGGTTGCCGTGATCCAGCAACCGCGCCGCGTACTGGCTGCCGGCGACGCCGCCGGCCGGGCCGGAGAGCACGCCGCCCGCTGCCAGCCGCACGGCCTCGGCAATGGTCGCGACGCCGCCATGCGATTGGATGATCAGCACCGGCGAGCGCAGCCCCGCCTCGCGCAACCGCGTTTCGAGCCGGGTCAGGTAGCGCTCCAGCGCCGGCCCGACATAGGCGTTGACGACGGTGGTGCAGAGGCGGTCGTACTCCTTGATCTGCGGCAGCACCTCAGAGGAGAGCGAGACGTAGACGCCCGGCATGGCGGCGCGCACGGCCTCGGCCGTCGCGCGCTCGTGGCCGCCGTCGCGCCAGCTGTGCAGGTAGCAGATCGCGACGGCCTCCACGCCCTGGCGCTCGAGGGCCGCGATGGCCGCATCGAGCGAGCCGCGGTCGAGCGCGATCTCGACCCGGCCGTCGGGCCGCATGCGCTCGCGCACGCCGAGCCGGCGCTCGCGCGGGACGAGCTGCTCCGGCGGCGGCTGGCGAAGGTTGTAGCGATCGTCCTTGAGGCCCTCGCGCATCTCGATGATGTCGCGATGGCCTTCGGTGGTCAGCAGGCCGACCCTGGCGCCCTTGTGCTCGAGCAGCGCGTTGGTCGCCACCGTCGTGCCGTGCACGATCCGCTCGGTCTGGGCCAGCATCGCCGCGCGATCGAGCCCGAGCGCCTGCGCCAGCCGGTCGAGGCCCTCCATCACCCCGAGCGACTGGTCACCCGGTGTCGAGGCCGACTTCGCCATGGTGACGCGGCCCTGCGCATCGACGGCTACCAGGTCCGTGAACGTGCCGCCAACATCGATGCCGATGCAAAGCATGCCTCAGACCTCCTCGCCCGAGACGAATCCCAGCACGGAGTCACGGGCGCGCGCCTCCGCTGTCCGCTGCGCCGGATCGCCCCAGCCGCCACCGCCGCCCGAGTGCGCGTGCACCACGTCGCCGGGCCTCAGCACGATGCCGGTCTCCTTGGTCTTGAGCGCGCGATCCGGCAGGCCGGCCGACTGCAGCCAATAGCGGTGAGGCTTGCCGTCGGCGCCGCCGAGCAGGCCGCAGGCTCCGTATCTGACGCCGTCGCCCGCCGTATTGCCGACAGCGGGCTCGGCCGTCTCGATCACCAGCTCGAGCTCACCGCCGGGCCCGCCGCGATAGCGTCCCTCGCCGCCGCTGTCGGGGCGGAACTCGTGGCGGCGGAAATGCAGGGGAAAGCGCACCTCCTGCACCTCCATGCTGCCGAACTTGATGCCGCCGGCCGCCTGCCACTCGCCCGCGCCCGGCCAGCCGTCACCCGCCGACGAGCCGCCTCCGCCGGGCCGTGCCTGGAACAGATGCCAGATGAATGGTTTGCCCGTGCGCGGGTCGACGCCCTGCACGGCGATGCGGAAGCGCCGGCCCCAGCCCGCCATCGCCCGCTCGGGGCATGCCGGCGCCAGCGCGCGGATGATCGCCTCGATGATCTCCTGGCCGCAGTGGTTGGTGCACAGCGTCACCGGCGCACCCGGCCTCGGCCAGACGATGGTGCCCTCCTTCAGCTTGACCTTGATCGGGCGAAAGGCGCCGTCGTTCTTCGGGATATCGGGATCGATCAGGTAGGACAGCGCGACCACCACGGCGGAGTGCGTATTGGCGAAGGAGGAGTTGATGAAGCCCGTCACCTGGGGGTGGCTGTCGGTGAGATCGATCTCCAGGTCGCTGCCTCGCTTGGTGACGCGGGCGCGGATGTGGATGTCCTTGAACTTGTGGCCGTCGTCGTCGAGGAACGCCTCGCCCTCGTAGACGCCGTCCTTCCACCCGGCGATGATGCCGCGCACGAGACGCTCGGAGCCGTCGAGGACGGCCGCAACCGCCGCGTGCGTCGTCTCCGAGCCGAACTCGGCGAGCAACTGCCCAAGACGCCGCTCGCCGATACGCGCAGAGCCGATCATGGCCGCCAGGTCGCCGCGAAAATCGCGCGGATGGCGCACGTTGAGCACGATCATCTCGTAGACGTCCTCGCGCCGCCGGCCCTCCTCGTAAAGTTTCAGCGGCGGAATACGGATGCCCTCCTGGTAGATCTCGGTAGCGCTGGCGTTGTAGGCCCCGTGCGTGGCGCCGCCGATGTCGCTCTGGTGCGAGCGGTTGATCGACCAGAACACCAGCCGGTCACCGTCGAAGACGGGCACGAACGCCGTCAGGTCCGGCAGATGGTTTCCACCGAGGTACGGATCGTTCAGCAGGTAGACGTCGCCCGGCCGGATGCTGCCCTTGAAGAACTCGTGCACCGCCTTCGCTGCGAACGGCAGTGCGCCGACATGGATCGGCACATGCTCGGCCTGGGCGACCAGCCGACCGTCCGGATCGCACAACGCGGTCGAGAAGTCGCGACTCGAGTTGAGGATTTGCGAGTAGGACGTGCGCAGCATGGCCTCGCCCATCTCTTCGACGATGGCGCGAAGGCGGTGCTGGATCACCGAGACGGTGATCGGGTCGACGGGCTTGCTCATGGGTGACGGCTTTCGGGATGGGGCGATGGCATGCATGGAGCGGGGAAGGCGGAGGCCGGAAGGCAGATGCAGATGTAAGGCCACACCCGTTCCGCGGGCAAGCCGGCGCTCGCCGGCCATCTGGCCGCAGCGACCTCGCCGAAGCACCGGGGCGGCCCGCCCGGCCGGAACCTTCTGATTGCCACGCCGATCCTGATCGTCAATGCCTTCTCGCCAGCCGTGTTCGCCCTGCTGGTCGACCGGTTCGGCTGGCAGACCTCGCTCTACGGGCTGCTGGGTTGCTCGATGATGACCTGGGTCGCCATCGAGCTGATGTCCCGCTGGTACGAGGGCGCCCAGTCACGCGGGCGGAGCCGCATGACGGCGTAAGCGTCACCCCAAAGGCCAGCGTCAGCCATTTGCCACTTCGCGCGAGAGGCGCGATCGATCGTGCGCGTGACGTTGTTCAGCAAAGCGTCTCGAATTGCTCGTCGAGCCAATCAAGGACGCGTCCATTGAGGAGCGAGCGGTTGCCCATCTCGCAATGTCCGCCCGCGCCTTCGGCGGCGCTGAAGCGCATCAGCGTCTTGGGGCATTCGAGGGCATTGAAGAAAGCGTCGGCGTCGGCCGCAAGAGCGTCATTCTCGGCCTGGTGATCAAGGTGGGGCATCGGATCAGGTTCGCTCGCCCCTGCATGGTGAAGAGCTCGGCCGAGGCCAGATAGGCGCGCAGATCGTTCACGCCATGCACCCAGAAGCCGCGCTGGACCACCTTCCAGTTCAGTTGGCGGTTGCTGCGGATGAAGGCGTCCATCCTATCGATGACGGCCCGGTCCAGAGCACCCGGATCGGCCGACGCTTGCCAGCGGGCGCCATCGGGAGTGATGGCGCCCGCTTCGTCGCTTGGCATGAGCCGCGGTCAGGCGTGGTCCTGCTGCAGGTGGAGATCTGCGACGGGGATATCGCTCACGGATATCTCGTGCGGCCCATCGGACAGAGGCACGTCGACGCCGTCGAGGCCGTCCGTTCCGGTCAGCGCGGCGATGAGACCCATATCCGTCGGATCGCCGAGGATGCCGGTTCCGTCTATGCCGCTGGTATCGACGTTGACCAGCGCGTCCCCGCTGCCGCTGGCGGGTTCGGGGGCCACGGTCACGAGCTCCTGTCCGTTGAGCACCGAGCCCAGATCACCCACACCGTCGCCGTTGCCGAGCACCGAGGCGAGGGTGCCGTCTGGCCCGCCGAGGGAGGTGTCGGGATCGGCGTGAACGTTGACGAGGGCGTCGCTATTGCCTTCGCTCGGCCCCGCATTGACGTTCACCAGCGGGCCCAGATCTCCGACTCCAGCGCCGTTGCCGAGCAGTGAGCCAACTGTACCGTCAGTTCCGTCTAGAGTCGGACCGGGATCAGCATCCACGTTGATCAGGGCATCACCGCCACCTTGGGTGGAACCGACGTTGGCGTCGAGCAACCCCTGCCCATTGAGCAGAGAGGCGAGATTGCCGACGCCGTCGCCGTTGCCGAGCAACGAGTCAACCGTGCCGTCGGTCCCGCCCAGGGTCGTGACGGGATCGGCGTTTACGTTGATCAGGGCATCGCCGCTGCCGTGAGCAGAGCCGACGTTGGCGTCAAGCAACCCCTGCCCATTGAGCGCCGAGCCAAGGCCGCCGGTGCCATCCCCGCTGCCGACCAGGGATCCGAGCGTCCCCCCGCTCCCGCCGAGAGTGGATCCGGTATCGGCGTTGACGTTGATCAGCGCATCGCCATGGCCGGTCGCGCCACCCGAGTTGCTGGCGCCGATGTCCACGTTCAGGCCCGTGTGATCGCCATTGCCGGCCGCGCTTCCGCCAGCGTCCACGTTTGCGAGGCCGTGCCCGCCAAGCAAATCGAGCAGGCCGTTGCCCTCGCCCGTACCCAGCAGGGAATTGACCAGTCCATTTGCATCGCCGAGCACAGAGCCGACGAGGCCGTTGCCAGTTCCGCCGTTGGGCAGGGCGTTGGTCAGTCCATCGAGGGCGCCGACGCCGGACAGGGAGTTGACCAGTCCATCGACGGTTCCGACCAGCGAATCGACCAGCCCGCCACCGGTTCCGCCACCCAGGACGGAATCGACGATGCCAGCATTTCCGCCGACGATGCCTCCGTCGCCGAGCAGATTGCCCAGCGGGCCCGACGCAGCGTCACCGCCGCCAGCCGCCGAGCCAGCTCCCGCATCATTGGCAGGGGGCGTGCTGGTGCCTCCCGTGGACGGAGGGTTTGCAGGAGGGGGGCTCGTTGCTGGCGGGTTGGATTGAGCGCCGCCGCCGGCGGGGGGTGGAGATGCACTAGAGCTTGTGTTGCTGGTACCCTGATCGCCATCAAATTGGACTTGGCTTTCGTTGTTGCCGCCCGCACCCGCGCCATCGCCGCCGCCGCTTCCACCGTCTGCCATCTTGCGTCTCCTTTGGTTGGATGGGCCTCGCTGACACGAGGCTCTGCAACCGACTAACGGCCAACCCCTGGAAACCGGCTCCCGTACCTGTCGGATGCGACAGTTCCTGGCGCCGTGAGCTGAAGGTAGGAATGATTGCGCAGAGGCCCGCAGGAGCAGCCGACATGGGTTACGCCCGTTTTCGCCAAAGCAAAGGCTGCTTCGACCCCGGCACGCGAGCGCTCGGCACGGCCGCGACGCACCTTGTCGATGATCTGCGGCAAGCCTCGCGGCTCGGGGAGTTCGAGCTCGCCTATCAGCCCATCGTCGAAGCCGCATCGATGGAGATCGTGAGCTTCGAGGCGCTGCTGCGCTGGAACCACCCGACGCGAGGGCGACTGCTTCCCGACGATTTCATTCCGTTGGCCGAAGAGGCGGGGCTCATCAATGCGATCGGCAAGTGGGTGTTGCTGCAGGCATGCACGCAATGTGCGGCCTGGCCATCCCACATCAAGGTTGCCGTCAATGTCTCGCCCGTGCAGCTCAGAGACCGGCAGCTGCCGGCGATCGTGGCTGGGGCCTTGGTGCTCACGGGGCTCGCGGCCGACCGTCTCGAGTTGGAGGTCACGGAATCTGCACCGCTCTTCAGCGACGACTGTACGCTCGATGTGCTCAATCGGCTGCGAGCGCTGGGCGTGCTGATCGCGATGGACGATTTCGGGAAAGGCTATGCCTCGCTCAGCTCTCTTGCGAGATTTCCGTTCGACAAGATCAAGATCGATCGCAGTTTCCTGCAGAGGTCGTCCGCCGCCGGCAGCACCGGCCGGATGCTGGAGGCAGTCGCCGCCATGGCGCGAACGCTTGAAATCGCCACGACGGTGGAAGGCGTGGAGACGGCGCCGCAGGTGGCCAAGATCCGCGTGCTCGGTTGCACGCAGATGCAGGGCTTCATCTTCGGTGGACCGATGCCGGCACAGGAGGTGCACAAGCTGATTGCAGGCGGGCCAAGCGAATGCCGCGTAGCTCCGTCGGCAGCCTGCTTAATCAATGATGACTACGCGCCGTCAAAAGTGATCGTGCCGCTTAAGCGAACCTCCATTTTCCGGCGGCATTCTGAATGCCACAGGAGCGTAGTATGAGTGACGATAGTCCGGGGGGAGAGCCTCAGGCGGCCGTGTCGTCCGATACGGGCCCGGGGCCGGCTGGAGGGGCGGAGTTGCCGTCCCTGGCATTGCTGGCGGTTGCGGCTGATCCTGCGCTGGCTGAGCAAATTGGAGCCGGGCAGCCGGACCCCATCCTCGACGGAAGTATCCTCGGGCAGGCAGACGGCCACGTCTACGACGGGCACGTCGCACTCGTTCTCGATCCAGGTTTCTTGTCCGGCATGGACAGCACCCTCGATCTCCTGACGACCTCGACCGATCTTTTCGACGTTCCCGCCATGGATGTTGACGGCACGTGGAACGATGCGACGTCGGCGTAGTTGTTGCGATGATGACGGAGCATTCGCCGGCGTGCTGGGGAGAATGCTCGTCGCAGGAACGTAGGGGAGCCCCGGGCGAGGAGACAGTCGATGGCCGTCGGACGAATTGCAGTCAGCAAGAAGGAGTCCGATCCGTCGGGCTCCATGCATCGCGCAGAGCCCGGTGCCGCAGCCGCACCGGCAGGGGGACTCTGGAACTTCCTGACCTGGTCGTTCTTCCTTTCGCAGCTTGTGGCCGCGGAGAGCTTCTTTGGCTCCCGCGCTCACGCCGAGGGCGATGCGGACGGCCCGCGCGGCGCGGATAGCTCAATCCCACAGTCATCGACAACTCCCGGACAGCCCCTGCTTGCTGCCCACGTGAACCGGCTGGATGACGGCGCTGGAACGCCTTCAGCGACGTCCGCGCAGCCACAAGGCGAGCACTCCCACGCGCACGACGGCTCCTCCGCCCACGAAGGCGTTGCTGGAGCGGTTTCGGTTGGCGGCCATGGCAGCGCAGGCGCGGTCCCCGCGGGACAGGGCGTCGAGGCTCAAGCTGCTTCTCTGCCGGCCAATCCCAGCATTGACGCCGACGGCTCTCCGACTGCGATCCTAGACCTCGTGACCCTGCCAGCGATCGGAGCGGTCGGGAATACCCTCGATCAAATCGTTTCCCCCGTATTGGCAACGCTGGACAACACGGTCGGGTCGCTGGATGCGCTCCTCGATCATGCCCTGGAAGTCGGTCCTACGCTGGCCGCTCCCATCGTCAACGTTGCGGACACTCTTCTTCAGCCGGTGTCGGCCACGGTCGACCAAGTCGTGGCGCCGCTCGACGCGCTTCTCGATCACGCGTTGGCGTCCGGCGTCACGTCGTTGGTGGCTCCCATCGCCAACACCGCCGACGCCATCCTTCAGCCGGCAGCGTCGATCGTCGACCACGCCGTCGCCCCGATCTCCGACGTCCTCTCCATCCAGGGCGATTTGGCGTTGTCCGGAACTATCGTGCTGTCCGAGGCGCCGCTCGCCGGTGCACTGCCCCTGGACGACCTGTACTCGCGAGGCACCTATACCGCCTACAACCTCAATCTCACTTCGGAGCCCGTCGCCGCCGGCGTGTCGCTCCAGACCGGCAGCGCTGCAGTCTCGATCGTCGACAATGTCGTCGGCGATCCGCATGGCGGCGATGGCCACGACGACACGATGACGCCGCACAGCTTGCCGACGAGCGCGCTCGACGAGCTGCATTTGCGCGGATTGGGCGAGGGTGTCGGCCTGATTTGAGAGCGGGCGCGTCGTGGGCCAAAGGTATTCAGGGGGCGGTATCATTTCCCACTCACAGTTGGCATCGGCACGGCAAGCGCGCGGGCGAATTCGTTGCTCGCGCGTGGCAAGTCGCCAGGCCCCGCATCTCTGGTATTTCACGCTCGGTGGCGTCCCGGGCGGTCGCGCTCACCCGCGGCGCCGCGGCGCGCCTCGGCGAGCAGCCGGGAGACACGAGCCAGCCTCCCATGGAGGAGTGGCGCAGCGTGGCTCGCCGCACGTTCATCACGGTCGGCGTGTTCTCGGCGTTCGTCAATCTGCTGATGCTGACGATGCCGATCTATCTGTTCCAGATCTCCGATCGCGTCCTGACCAGCCGCAGCATGGAAACGCTGGTCATGCTGTCTCTGCTGGCGCTGGGACTGATCGTCGTGCTTTCGCTGCTGGATACGCTGCGGCGCCAGGTGCTCGGCCGGCTGGCGACGCGAATGGAGACCATCCTCGGCGCGCCCGTGCTGGCCAGCATCGTCACGACGGCGCCCGTGAGCGACGGCGGCAGCGTGCAGCCGCTGCGCAGCCTGCACCAGGTGCGCGGCTTCATCGCCAGCCCGACGATGCTGATCCTGTTCGATGCGCCGATGGCTCCGATGTACTTCGCGGCCGTGTTTCTCATCCATCGCGAGCTCGGCTTCATCGTTCTCGCTGCCGGGATCGCTCTCATGGCGATTGCGTTGTGGAACCAGCGCGCGACATCGGCGCCCCTCGTGCAGGCGGGTCGTCTCGGATCGATGGCCGACGCGCAGGCGGAGGCGCTGGCGCGCAATGCGCAAGTCATCAATGCGATGGGAATGCTCAACGAGGGCGTGCTGCAATGGGGGCGCGACCAGGCCAGCGCGCTGACGGTGCAGATCGCCGCGCTCGATCGCGGCTTCTGGATCAGCGGGCTCTCGCGCTTCCTGCGGCTGGCGGCCCAGATCGGGATCCTCGGCTGGGGCGCCTATCTCGCGCTCGAAGGCAGCCTGACCGGCGGGATGATGATCGCGGCGTCGATCATTGCCGGGCGCGCGCTGCAGCCGCTCGAAGGCATGATCGAGGGTTGGCGGAACCTGATGCACACCCGCGCCGCCTACCAGCGGGTGCGGACCGCCGTCGAGGCGGTGCAGAGCGACAAGCCGCGCCTGCGCCTTCCGAGGCCGCAGGGACGCCTAACTGTCGACAAGGTGCTCTATCTGCCGCCCGGCACCAAGGAGCCCGTCCTCAACGGCATCAACTTCGAGCTGCAGCCCGGCGAATCCCTGGCGATCGTCGGTCCGTCCGGCTCGGGCAAGTCGACGCTGGCCCGGATTCTGGTCGGATGCCTGTTTCCGACCGCGGGCAAGGTTCGGCTCGACGGGACCGAGCTGCGCAACTGGGACCGCCAGCAGTTCGGCGAATACACCGGCTACCTGCCGCAGGAGGTCGAGCTGTTTCCGGGCTCGATCAAGGAGAACGTCTGCCGCATGCGCAACGATCTCGCCGACGAGGAGATCTACGACGCGGCGACGCTGGCAGGCGTGCACGACATGATCTGCCATCTGCCGAGCGGCTACGAGACCGTCCTGGAGCGCAACGGTGCACCGCTCTCGGGCGGCCAGAAGCAGCGCATCGCCCTCGCGCGCACGTTCTTCGGCGCGCCGTCGATGATCGTCCTCGACGAGCCCAACTCCAACCTCGACGCGGCGGGCGAGCAGGCGCTGACGGAGGCGCTGCAGCGGGCCAAGCAGAAGGGCATCACCATCGTCGTGATCACCCAGCGCCCCGCGCTCCTCAACATCGTCGACAAGGTGCTGATCCTGCGTGGCGGCCGCGCCGAGGCGTTCGGGCCGCCGCGCGACGTTCTGCGCCGCCTGCTCCACAACGGCGCCGCTTCGCCCCAAGCGCAACCGGCGGGCGGTGCTTCGACGGTCGGGCATTCCGCCGCCGTGGCAGCTCCAGCCGAGTAGATCGAGGACGCCCCCGTGACCACCCAGAGCAGCGCACATACATGGCACCGCGACGTGCGGGCCGATTTGCGCCTCCCGACCCTGCTCGGGGCGGCAATCCTGGTGCTCTGCATCGGCGGATTCGGGGTTTGGGCGGCAATCGCGCCTCTCGAAGGCGCAGTCGTGGTCTCCGGCTCGTTCGTGGCCAACGGCCAGAACAAACTCATCCAGCACCTGGAAGGCGGCATCCTGCGCGAGACGCTGGTCAAGGAGGGAGATCTGGTCGAATCCGGCCAGCCGCTTCTGCGCCTCGACCCCACGTCCGCCCAAGCCAAGCTCCGCCGCCTGGTATTGAGGAAGTACCGCCTCGTCGTCACGAAGGCCAGGCTCGAGGCCGAGATCGACGAGCATGCCGAGCTGCGCATGCCCGACACCTTGAAGGCGGAGGCAGCCGACGCCGAGGTGCTTGCCATCCTGGATCGGCAGTCCCGCGAGCTGCGCGCCCGGCGCATGAAGCAGTCGACGGAAGTGGAAGTCTTGCGGAAGGAGATCGCCGGGCTCAACGAGAGCATCAACGGGTACATGTCGCAGCAGCAATCGGCCAGCGATCGCCGTTCACTCTTTGCCGAGGAGCTGAAGGACAAGCAGGGCCTGCTTGCGCGCCAGCTGGCGAGGAAGACGGAGGTGCTGGCCATCCAGCGCGCCGAGGCTGGTCTTTCGGGCGAGCTCGGCGAGGTGACGGCACGGATTGCCGATGCGAAGGAGCGTATTGCGCGCGCCGAGCAGCAGATCGCGCAGGTGCGCTCCGCCGCGATGCAGAAGGCGATCGAGGAATTGCGGGCGACGGAGACCGAGCTCGACGATGTGCAGGAGCAGTCGCGCTCGGCCCAGGACGTGGTCGACCGCATCGAGGTTCGCGCGCCCGTGCGCGGCATCGTGGTCAAGCTGCATCAGCACACGTCTGGCGGCGTCATCGCAGCGGGCGCGGTCATCCTCGAGCTGCTTCCGGTCAATGACGAGCTCATCATCGAGGCCCGCGTCAACCCCAGCGAGATCTGGCACGTCAAGGAGAGCCAGCGCGCTCTCGTGAAACTCACCGCTCTCAACCAGCGCGTGACGCCCATGATCGAGGGCAAAGTCATCTATCTCTCGGCCGATGCGCTGGCCGCCCAGCAGCTCGCCGCGTCCGCCAAGTTCGAGCGCGAAGCGCCGTCACGTCCGTCCTACGTGGTGCGTGTCCGGCTCGACGAGCAGGATGCGCATCGGCAAGTCGAGAACTTCCGCCCGACGCCCGGCATGCCCGCCGACGTCTTCATCAAGACCGGCGAGCGCACGTTCTTCGACTACATCATGCGGCCCGTGCTCGACAGCCTCTCGAAGGCCTTCCGGGAGCATTGAGCCGGGAGCAGCGGACACCCCTGCGGGTGGTGGACTACCCCATCACGTTCGGCGGCAGAGGCTCAGATCAACTGCTGGGACACGGCTTTCGCCACCGCCTGGGTGGTGGTCATGCAGTTGAGCTTCTCGCGCGCGCCGTTGAGATGGAAGCGGACCGTTCGCTCGCTGATCCCCAGGATGACGCTCGCTTCCCACGCCGTCTTGCCGGCCGCAATCCATTTCAGGCAGTCGAGCTCCCTGGCGGATATCAGCATGTCCTTGGCGGCGTCGTGCCCATAGATGCGCAGGATGTGCTGGTGAAAGTAGTTGCCGAGGACCTGGAACTCCCGCAGCAGCAGGTCCTTCTGCGCCTGCCAGTCACCGTTGGTCGCGTTGGCCGCGAGGAGCAGAAGTCCCTGCTCGCCGGCTATGGCGCGCACCGGGAGGGACAGCAGCCGGCTCCGGCGCGCCGCGCCGTTGGCGAGCCGGCGCAGCGTCTCTCCGGCGGGGCTCTCGGTCACCTCGCTCCAATCGAGGGGCTGGCTCAATGCCAAGGCGACGTCGTTGAAGCTGGCGGGGTCGAGCGCATCCCGCGTGGCGCACTGGCTGAGGCTCACGTCCGAGTATGCGCAGTGCAGGAAGCGATCGTGCTGGGTGCCGAGTGGGATGTTGAGCGCGAGGTACTCGACGGTCTCGAGCGGATAGAGCGACTTGGCGACCTTGAGGAAGGCGATCCCGTCGGGGCGCGTCTGCATGCCGTGGCTGCCGCCGACGAACCGCTGCAGCAAGAACTCGAACATCGCGACCCCCGGGCCACTCGCAGACCCGTCCAATCCATCGGGACACGAAGGGATACCGTAAACCGGTGCACGAATCCCCAAGGCAAAGTCTCGCAATTTCCGCGTGTTTGATGGATTTCCGACGTGGGGTCATGCCGCTCAAGGCAGCATTCAGGCGATCGACGAACGGAGGCCGTCTGACATGTACGCCTCATTTTCCGGGCGTCGGCGGGCGATCCAGAGCGATCGGCGTGATGGCGCGCCTGCCAACGGGCCAAATTTCACCTCAGGCGGCCCAATGCCGGCCCGGTAGCTACGATATCGCGCGTGCCAGTCAGCGAAGAGGTCGCGCCTCGTGCTGAAGGTCGAGCCGCGCACGCTGTAACCCTGGCCGGAATGCCAGGGTCATTTGGCTGCGAAGGGGCGCTCCAAGAGGTTGCCCTCTGCTGTCTAAGTGCCTGTTTTATCGGGGGTAAAAGACTGGCTCCGCGGGCAGGGGTGCAGCAACACAGATAGATCAAAGGGTTAGCGTAGGTGGGGACCTCGCGGCTTCCTATCCGAACCGGGGGTTTTCTGAGCGCTGGTCCCCACCTTTTGTCAGAGCAGGCCTATGGGTGGCGCGCGCGCGGCCTACGACGCCAGCCGCGAGCGGCAAACTGCGTCCAACATTTTGACCCCGAGCGTAGGAACACCAATCGCGCCCGGCGGTTTGTACGATGTGGAGCCGAACGGGGACTGCGCTGATGTGCAGGGGGCGGCGCCTCCAATGAAATCAACGCCATTCCGAACATTCCCCCGGTTTGTTCACGCATTGAGCGGCAAGAGGAATTTCAACTTGTCGGAACGGCCTGGCGGCAGCCCGCCGCCTGCCAAGGCAGGAACCTGCGCGTACTAAGCGCACCGACCTGCGCCATCGAGATCGCGTGGCCCATCTCGTCGGACGTGAGCCCGAGGGTCATGCTGGTAGGTCTCTCTCCGTGACACTTTGCCCAACATTTTCCGTGAGGCGCTTTAGGGCATCCTTCGCTCGAATCGGCGCTCACCAGCATGCTCGCGCAGAGCGAATGCGGCGCCGGCGTGAGAGCAAAGCTGCGGCGGGTCGCCTGCTGCTTGAGGCGTGGTAGCGGCAGCCAGTTCACTCCTCGCCGATGTCTTCTGCAAGATCGAGGAGCGCGATCTCCATACGAGCGTCGGGTGTCGGCCGGTGAAGTAGTAGTCACCGACGCGGAATGCAAACACCTGCCGATCCATGGCTCGCTGCATACGTAGCTCTCTGACTATGCGTGCCTCGATGCTCAACGGTCCTCCCTCACGGGCCAACCGCTCCAACTCTGCATCAGACACTGGAACGAGTTCGGGAGCCACTAACAGTACCCATCGTCCGCCAACAACGACAACGCTCTTCGGTCTGGGCTGATCGGTCGGGCGCAAGAATATGATCAGCGCGAGCACGCGTTGACGATGGCTGAGTGCGCTGGGCGGTTCTGCCGGCGCCCATCCCAAGATGCGGCGCGGCATCGAGGAAGGGTGAGGTCTGCGCGCGAACGGTAGTTGTGCAAACCGGGCATAACCTGAGAAGCTGCATTGCCAATTTTCTCACGCACCGCAACTTCTAGACTGGTCATTGGCGGGGATCGAAGATGCGTGCACTCAGGACATGACGTGGATGGCGCGTGCCAGCTTTGCTTGGTTTGTTGTGTTTCCTGATGCCGGCTGGTGTCGCAGCCCCGGCCCTGTTCGTGTTCCTGTTCTTTGTGCTGATGGTATTGGGCGAGGCTGCCTAAGGGATGGCGGGAGGCGCACCGACCCGACCAACAACAGTCAGGTACGCCCGCGCGGCAGCATGCCGGCAACGGCCGTTAGCAACGCCCGGCAGGCAGGCGATGGACCGCCGGGCTACCCAAGCCGCCGACGCACCAGGCGTTGAGTGCAGGCGCGCCGGATGCCTATGGCGAGAGCGACCTGACCCGAGTCGGTATTCCTCGCCCTGTGAGGGCCTGTGGATCAGCGTCGGCGCGAGGCTGACAATAAGGGAAGGAAGCCCGGCGGGAAGGTTGGCGACCGGACCCACCGGGCTCCGAGCTGCTACCGCTTCCGTGCGATTGTGCGGGCGCGGTGCAACCTACAAAGGTAACGACTGAACAGCTGGCATATTCTGGGTAACCTCCTCGCTGTCGACCATTGAGCACACACGAAGCGATTTCGCGCGATATCCACCGACGAAGATGTGATGGCGGAACGTCGGGGGTTGGACCGTTGTTAGCGCAGCACCGATTGCGGGCGGCCAGAGCCGGGGGCTGGTCGGGCGGGCACCTAGTTCCCCAAGCTAGGTGCCCACCATGCTCATGGAGCCCTGCGATGGATGACGATCGCATCGCCAAGTTGTACGCCGGCCAAATGGGCGTCGTCGCCGTGCTGGTCAACGTGCTCATCGACAAGGGCATTATCAGCCAAGACGAACTCAGGGAGCGCTTCGAGCAGGCGCGCGAAGCCGCTAGCGGATGCTCAGGAGCTGCGGGGATCGCGAGTCGTGTTGGAGGACATGCTGACGTATCTGGAGCCCGTGCGACGGGACTTCATGAAAGACAAGCGCCATGTTCCGGAACTTGCGCTGCCGTTGTGCGTCTTGATCCACTGCCTTCGGCTGACGGGTGGGGTCCCTTTCATGTGGGGACAGTGTCAGTTCGGTACGCCACCAGTCAGCAAATCAGCTAGCCAGTCATTCGCTGGTTGTCACAAACCGGCGGACCCGAATGCCTGGGCTCCACCTACCTCCTCCCGCTAGGTGAGGTCACCTTTTTAAGTGGGCAAGGTGGGGCGGACCGGACAATCGAACTCGACCGGCCCCCGCGGTTCAGTCGCCATCGTCTTTCAACGTTCGATCTATGAACCAAAGACATGCGATCATCAAGACACCGAACCCCGCATACATGAGAACATCGATCACCGCGGCAGCCCTCCAGCCGGCTGTGATGTTCCCGCACGCGTCTGATCATAAGTAAGTTGCCCTGCACTGCAAGCGCTTGAGTTCCACGGCAGCCATGCAGTCTCGCGCGTGGACTGATTGCGCCGCCCCCCTCCGCGCCTACCGTTGTGCCACTAACCGATCGGCAGCCTGCATCTCGTACAGGACTTCAGGCTGTCGCTTCTTGTACCAGTCGATCGCGGCCCATTGGTCTGTGCTGGGATCTGCCTACGGCGCTGCGCGCGGCTGTCGCGCCAACATCAGGCGACGAGCGCGTCTCTAGAGGATGTCGAGGACAGGCCAATCCGGGAGCATCCGCTGGACGGCATTAAGCGGAAGCCAACTCGCGACGTTTAGCCTGCGCTCACTAGTTGTGCTGACCAATCCGAAGTCGCCGTCGGACACAATGGCCACTACGTGCGTGGCATCCCACACCGATCTGAGGCAGTACGTTTTCTTGTTGGTCGAGGTAAGGCTGTGCTTGTTTTTGACCAGTTTCACCCCGACCCGAGCTGCGGTGCGCCGGACGCGATCCTCTCGCTGGGCATAGAGCCCGCCGAAATTTCCCGCGTGATGACCATTGCCGGCTCAGGGGAGGCCGGCGGCCCTCTGGATCGGCATCACCAGCCTGGTCACAGCCCCTGTAGACGACGTGCAGCTGCAGCAAGATCGCCGCCGACAAGCTTACACGGTCCATAGCCCTTTCCCTGCCGCAATCGCCTCCTACACAAACGGCTGTACTGTTGCGTAGGCGTCAAACGCTCCGGTAGGAGGCGACCTCCACCGGGGCGTCATTTGTTTCGGCCACGCTCACCTCGATGCGGATCGCCGCGACCCGAGAAAAGGAACGCCGCCTTCTCGCGTACGAGGGCGAACTGCTCGATCAGGTCCTCGAGGCACGCGCAGGCGCAATCAGAAGATCCAGCGCCGTTACAATTCTCAAATCCATAGCTGTCGGCAGAATTTCACGGACAGCGCTGCACACATCTTCAACCGGCGCGCAAAGCAATTCAGGCTCCCTATCCAATGTGTGCAGTAGTGCGACGAACGTCTCGTCATCACGCGCAAGCTGCAACAGCGCGCTTTCGCGTTTGCAACTGACCTTGACCATTTGAAGCTCCGATTAGGAGGTCGGCCGGACCCCGAAAGGGGCATCGAAGGGCAGGTCCGACCGATCGTAGGCGAACCCTACGGAGTGATTCTCACTCAATAGTTATTCGGCCGTTCAAATCAGCCGCGATACCAGCAGCACGGTGATCAATGTTCCGCAGCTGTTGGCGTTCAGGCTGATCAGTCCCGCACTAAGCGATTTCCAGTCGCGCCAAAACCCCGCTCATTCCGCCGTTCCAGCCCGATAACGCAAGGCCGTCAAAACACCGTCGTACAAAGGGAAGGCTTGGGCAACGTCGGTGACGGTAACGACCACGTGGTGCACGCCCCCGCATGAGCGGAAGGCTCCTACGTCCTGACATTTTTTTCCGGACACTCGATAATCGTGGCGTCCTTAGCGTTCATCTACGCCGTCGTCGGAAGCGACGTTGGATGCATCCGGGAACAGGCTTACGTCTTCCGCCCGAAGATCGGGAAGAAACACGCGGCTCCCCCTGATCATGAACGCTGGTTGGGGTATCATGATGATGCGTTCGCCAAGTCCAAGCGGGGCATCCCTACTCACACGCAACGCATCTATCTGGCTGCCGGTGGTCGAAACGTCGGCGACACGCCCTACCTCAACGCCGTCCGCTGCATAAACCGGCGCGCCAGTTTTTCGTGCGGGAATGCCGCCTCTGCCGCGGGTATCCATAGCAAGACACGTCCACGAACGCGACTCGAGCAGCGGATTGGGTCACGCGGATCATGAAACGCACGCCGCGCTCAAGCGCAGGGTAGCCAGTTCGAGCCTCGGCTCGCCGTGTGTGTTCAGCTGGGTGTGCGCAGCGGCGAAGTTTCGCTTCAAGGTGTTCCGATTGAGCCGGCAAGGCCTACAGCCTGCCCTACGGCCAGAGCACGGTCTTCATCCGAGTTATAAATCCGAAACCGTCCGAGGTGCTCGTCGACCGTGGTGGCAGTTTGTTGGATGTCTCGGGCACGGTAGGTTCTCAGCGGAGTTGGGCTGGTCATGGCACCACTGCAGCAGCTAGATCCGACTTAGGCCAACGCACGCCGGACTTTGCCGTTCCTCCCTCCTCGAGGCACAGTGGAGGGATTGCGCTTGCCAGCCTGCGCGGTTCTTCTCGGGTCCTCGAGACCTTCGAGTGCTTGTCTCAGACGGCCCCCAGCACGTTCAAGGGCAGAACGGGCGATTTCCAGGTCGCAGCCGTGAAGAACCAGGACAGCAAGTTTCACGTTTCCGTCAGTCCGCCTGAGCGCTTTCCGAACTTCTTCATCGGAGGCGTTCGTCAGATAGCCAACCATCGCCCTCTTGCGTTTCTCTAGCTTGTGTCGGTCGATTGGACATCGACCATCATCCCGCGATAGACGCGACCAAGCCGGATCATGACGAGGGTCGAGAGCAAGTTTAGCGTGATCCGCTGGGCCGTCCCGGCATTCATGCGGGTTGACCCGGCAATGGGCTCGGCACCCGTGTCCAAGAAGATTCCCTGGTCGGCGTCTTTGATGATCGGAGTTTCTCGGTTGTTGGCAATGCCGACAGTGAAGGTACCCCGGTTCCTTGCCTCCCGCAGGCAGGCCAAGGTGAACGGTGTGGTTCCGCTCGCTGCCACAGCGATGAGAACATCTTCG
>CAVZEC010000004.1:0-132126 GCA_963774165.1 uncultured Alphaproteobacteria bacterium
TCCGCCGTAGTTAACCGCGTTGTAGTGACCCTGGGCGAACAGACCGGTCGGAATATGGATGGCCGATAGGGCGAAACCCCAGGCCGTGATGTCAGGTCTCCGTCCTTTGAACGCAGAATTCGTAGGGTCGATGGTGGCAGTCGTGGCGATATCCGTAATCCGCTCGTGTCCCACTTGGCTTGCAATCCGGAAGCCGCCTTGCTCGCCGAAGTACCGAAGCATAGAGCCCCAGTAATCTCCGGCCTCGGCAATCGAAGCAGAGTAGATGAACCCTTTCCAGCTCGGGCTGTCGTAGCGCACCAGCTCGGCTCTGCCATAGGCAGCCGCCTGGTCGCCGATGTTGCCCCAGACCATCGAATAATATTGACCGCCTGGACCGCGAATGAAAAAGCTGCCGTTCAAGAGGATGAAGCTGGGACTGGCGCCCGGCCATAGCTGACCGGTGATATCTATGGTCCCCCAGACACCTGCACCATCCGATCGGCCAACCGTCAATCGTCCAATTTCCGCGTGCTCAATCCACCACATCACTCGCCGCGCGTCGGCAAAATAGGCGTCATCATTGTGGGCGTTGAAGGAAGCGCAATTGCTGGGACAGAAGACACTGCTAATCTTGCCGCTCATCCAACTGCGATGCTCTCGCCGTCGTGCCAGCAGCTGACTGACGTATCTGGATTTCAAAGCCCGTTTTCACCGTTGGCGCAATCGATGCCTGGCCCCTGAACCCAAATCGTGAGTTATAATTGCCGCTCTCAAGACCGTAGTAGGTTTGACTAGACTTCCCATCATCCCAATGCACTATGACGCGGCTCACGTGACCGGAGATCGTCAGGGACATTTTGCGATCACCCCTGCGCGCCGTCGTGGCCTCAAGTTCGGCAATGCGCTCCTCGAGATCGGCGCAGCAACTACCGAGGTCGGAAGCCTTAGTTACCTGAGCAGCCAACAGCAAACCCGCAGCCACTGCGGTCAACGAGAGAATGCATTTACGCATGAACAACGCCTGCACCACAGCCCACCTCGTAGCCTATACAGGCAGTGGTTTATCCGTAAGGGAACAAGCAGCCATCTGAGGCAGTCTATTGGCCCAGTGTCACATTTCGGCAATGCCGGCAGCGGGAGCCAACCTCGGATTGCGGCCACAGGCAATACCCCGGTCACGCGAAGGCCAGGACGTTTTCTTGATGAGGCGCAAGGCTAAACGGCATCACACGCACCACAGGAGAAGATGCTGCATCGCAAGTGCCCGTACATGGCGAAGGCAGCTCCGGGTCAATTTCCTCCGGTCCGCGGAGAACTTAGCGACGGTGAATGTAATACCGTTCCCAGAGATGAGCCTTGGCCCGTCTGCACGTTGCAGTTCGTGCCATAACTCAGCTCATGAGGCCGAGCGTCTTCCCCGTCCTGAGAGTGACCACTAATTTGGTCGGCTGCTCAGTTGGGAGATTTCCCGGTCGAGTTCCTTTGAAAATCCGGTCCCAGGGTGACGCACAGCCCTTCGGCCGCGCGCGTGAAGCTCTCGTGCCGGGAAGCGGCCTCGAAAGCCTTCAGGGCTGGCGGACAGGCGGCGCGGCATAGGGCGCCCGCAATCATGAAAAATTCTCAGGCAGGCTAGAGAAACGATGCTTTGCGAGCATGTCGGGGAAGGGCCTATCCCATTTGCCTAGACGGGCGCACTCCCTTGGAGATCAGTCAATGACCCACGCTCACCGCCTGTTCTTCGATCAGAAATGCCGTTGCGAACGGCGTGTTACGGTGTCAGACCGAAGCCGCGCCTTTGCGCAACTTGCCGCGCGCCAGGTGCATATGATCCGCAGTTGGGTTGAATGGAGGCGGCAACTCCGGGCGTTGTACGACCTGGACGATCGTTTGCTCAAGGACATCGGCGTGTCGCGGGAGGAGGCCTTGCGCGAGAGCCGCGAGCCATTTTGGCAGAGAAAACGGCTCGTAAAGTCGATGGCAGAATGGACGACGTGGTGACCTCCTTGAGCTTTCCGGGCCCTGCCCTGCGAGCCTGCCTCGGGATGCTCGCTTGATGCTAGTGCGCGTCAGACGCACTGCATCATGTAAAGACTGTTAACTTCTCCTTGGGGTCAACAGTGCGCGTGCCGGGCCTCTCGACGGCACGGCAGAAGTGCCTCACATAGCTGACGGAATTGCCCCACTGCCGCTAACGGTAAGTTCGTGCCATCTTCGACGATGCGCTGCAGCAGAAGTGGTCTCACTCGATGACCTCGTCGGCTTGGGCAAGTAGCAATGGTGGGACTTCCAGGCCAAGCGCCTTCGCGGTCTTGAGATTGATGGTCAGCAAGAACTTCGTCGGCTGCTCCACCGGCATATCCGCGGGTTTGGCACCTTTGAGGATCCGATCAACGTATCCCGCCGCAAGCTCGAAAAGGGCTTCTCGGTGTCGTCTCCATATGAAATAAGGCCACCAACGTCGACGTCCTTTCGGGGTCTGTACATCGCCGGTAGTCTGCCGCGAACTCTACGATCAGGCGTCGGTTGGCATAGTTTGCGCGCCTCCGGCGACGAGGAGACCATCTGGGTTCGCGTTTGTGATGCGGCGAAGGCGGCCGCATAGTCCGACGGCTTGCACGGTACGAACAATAACTTTACGCCCAATTCCCGCGTGGTTGCCTCGAATGTGCTGAGTTCCGGTCGACCAGCGATTTTTCCTCTGACTGGAGAAAGGCTACGCGGGACATGGTAGGAACGAGTTCCTTGAGGAGCTGTACCTGCTTTGTAAAGATCTCGGCCTCCGCCCGCGTTGCGGCTGAGTCCAGTGAGTTTCCGCCAGACCGGGCGAGGCTCTCGATCAGTCCTTCTTCCACCGGATTTTCGCTGTAGGCCATGACTATGGGGACCGTCTGCGTCACCTCCTTGGCGACCCGAGCCATCGAGGTGGTCACCGTCACGATGACGTCGACCTTATGGAGAGCAGCTCTCGAACAATTCGGATGGAAACGCTCGTTTCTGCCCTTGGCAGACCGCCATTCCAGCACAAGGTTGCTCCCTTCGACGTGCCCCAAC
This sequence comes from uncultured Alphaproteobacteria bacterium, assembly GCA_963774165.1. Lineage (GTDB taxonomy): Bacteria > Pseudomonadota > Alphaproteobacteria > Rhizobiales > Hyphomicrobiaceae > AWTP1-13. The sequence continues at coordinate 3,034 of CAVZEC010000004.1, forward strand.
TCACGCAGCCCGTGCGCGAAACTTCTCGCCGCCGGGTTGATTGGATTGACGCCGACCAGACTCAGAGATCGGTGCTGTAACCGCGATAAATCCCACGCGGTGCATCTTCGCGGGCTGCTGCGCACGCGCGGCGAGCGGACAGGCAACCGCCGTGCCACCGAGAAGGGTAAGGAATTCGCGCCGCCTCATATTGAGCCTCGTTGGAGGTCAGGACATAGGTGCGAGCAGGGTATCACTTCCCAGTGCCGATCGCATGCGAGAGCATAGGCAAATGTTGCATAGCGATCAGGTGCTGTCACCGAGGACCGCTCCGGGTCTTGGCCGTGTGACAACGCGATCTGGCCCCCTGGAGCGAGGAAGAGCCGGCTCAATCTGGCCGGAATGGGCGAATCTGAGAAATTTGTTCCTCTGAGCCGCTCCTGCCTCGAGGATTGACTTGTGGTAGCGATCATAGCGTCGATATGCGGCCGTGGAGGGTGCGCTTGTCCCCGTTCTACGCCCTGACGGCCTCCATCATCCGCGCGACGCCAACAATGTTGATCACGCGCGTCAGATTGTAGCCGAGAACCGCGAGCGCCATCTCAGTCGCCACCTTCGGAAGTGTCTTCATCAGGAAGTGCGTCGCACCCATCCGCATCTTGATGGTGCCGAACGGATGCTCGACGACCTCGCGCCGGGTGCGCATCGCATCCGGGTTCCGGTCGAGCCGCTCCTGCACCGCTTCAAGCACGTGCTCGTGCTCCCAACGCTTGATCCGGCGCGGCGTCGCCGATGTGCACCGGGGTTTGAGTGCGCAGTGCCGGCACGCATTGGTCCAGTAGTTTCTCAGCTTCTGGCCGTTTTCCTCGTTTGTATAATAGTACCGGAGTTTCTCGCCCGCTGGGCAGCGATAGACGTCCTCATCGGCCAGATAGGCAAAATCCTGCTTGCCGAAGCGCCCTTCCGATTTGGCACCCGACGTCAATGGCTTCGGCAGCGTCACCGTGATGCTGGCGTCCGCGCACGCCTTGATCTCCTCACCGTGATAGTAGCCGCGGTCGGCCACAGCCTCGAGCTTGTCGACCTGAAGCACTTCTTTCGCAGCCTTGGCGACCTTCGCTAGTTGTGAGCGATCTGAGCCCACATTGGTCACTTCATGCGCGATGATCAGGTGATGCTCGGTCTCAGTTGCGACCTGTACATTGTAGCCGACGACGCCGGAGCCGCGTCCGCTCGTCGCCATCGAGCGGCTGTCGGGATCGGTAAGCGAGATCTGCTCGTCGGGCGAGGCCAGCATCTGCTTCTCCATCGCATCCAGCTTGGCCATCTCCGAATGCAACTTCTCGAGCTTGTCCTTGAGCCTGATCCTTTTCAGCGTGATCGCTTCGGTCTGCTCCTGAAGATCGGCCGTGTCGAGCTGCGAGAGATAACGAGAAACGCTCTCCTCCAATTGCTTTCTCCGGCGCTCCACTTTCGCTTTGGTGAAATTCTTGTCGCGGTTGTTGACCGCCTTGAACTTGCTGCCGTCGATGGCGACGCTGGCCGTCTTGAGCAAATCGAGCTTGCGGCAGACCTCGATAAACCGCGCGCACACCTTCTTGATGGCGGGCCCGTTGTCCTTCCGGAAATCGGCGATGGTCTTGAAGTCTGGCGCAAGCCGCTGCAGCAGCCACATCACCTCGAGATTGCGGCCCGCCTCGCGCTCGAGACGCCGGCTCGAATGCACGCGGTTGAGATAGCCGTAGACGTAGAGCTTCAGGTGCACCGACGCGTGATAGGCGGGCCGGCCGGTGTCAGCGGGATCGACGCCGGCGAAGCCCAAAGCCTTGAGATCGAGCCCGTCGACGAAGGCATCAATGAAGCGAACAGGATTGCTCTCGTCGACCCAGTCATCGAGGCACTCCGGCAACAGCGTCGACTGCGCTCGATCCGCCCCTTCAACGAAGCCCGCCATCCCGTCCCCCGCCGATTCAGCAGGAGAATCATAACAGCGAGCGACTTTTCACACGACCAGGGTCAACAGCGAGCCTGCCGGACGCATCATCCACACGACAAAAGTCCCTCAGAAAGCTGACGGAATAGCCGCAATGGGGCGAACAGGCGGTCAAGGCCAGGAGCAGACGTGCGCGTGTCAGTCGGCCACATAATAATCGACTTTCTCGGCGTCACGACATTGGGGTTCCCTGTATGTTGCGTGACCGTCTAAGAGCCCGTCCGCAAGTTTCTTGAGTTGGTGGAATTTGTTGTGATTTTATCCGCCCGTGCGCGTGATTTGCGGGAGCGGCGGGCATGTGGACATCGGAGAACCGATACGCGTACGAGCGCAAGGCACAGCGCTATCCGTCCGATCTCACAGATGAGGAGTGGGCTCTCGTCGAGCCGCACCTGCCGCCGCCGCGCCAGCGCAGCAGGCACAAGTCGCCAGAGCGGCGCGATGTGCTGGATGCCATTCTTTACGTACTCACGACAGGATGCCAGTGGCGCGCGCTACCAAAGGATTTCCCCCCGAGGAGCACCGTGCACGATTATTTCGTCGATTGGCATGGCGACGGGACACTGACGCGTGTCCACAATGCGCTCTACTGCGAAGCGCGTGAACTCGTTGGCAAGGCGCCAACGCCGACCCTTTCCATCGTCGACAGCCAGAGCGTCAAAGGCGCAGAAAAAGGGGGCCCAATTTCGATCCCTCAGGCTACGATGCGGGCAAGAAGATCAAAGGTGCGAAGCGCCACATCGCCGTGGACACGCTCGGCCTGATGCACGGCCTCGTTGTGACGCCGGCCAGTATTCAGGATCGAGACATGATCGCGCCGCTCATGACGGTCGTGCGCAGCATGTGCGCCACGATCCAGAAGTCCCTCGCCGACGGCGGTTACCAGGGCGCGGCCACGGCTACCGAGGTTCTGGCGCTTGCCGGCATACCACTCGAGATCGTCAAACGCTCGGATGCGGCCAAAGGCTTTGTGGTGCTCCCCAAGCGTTGGATCGTGGAGCGCACGTTCGGCTGGCTCGGCCGATGTCGCCGTCTTACCAAGGACTTCGAGAACCATGCCAGGTCCCACGCCGCATTCGTCATTCTCGCCATGATCCGGCTCATGCTCCGCCGAATAATAAGACTGCGGAATGGATCATGAAAATTGCGGACAGACTTTAAGTTCTGGGTGTCTCGCCCTGGAGCAAACGCATCACATGACCCTCGAAGGCGAAATTGCCAATCTGAAAGCGGTGGCCCAGGACTACGCGGCTCGCTTCGAACGGATCGACAATCTGGTTTGGCCGAAGGGCGTGCGCATCGCCGTCAACTTCACGGCCGACTTCGACGCGATGCTACTGCGGCGTCTCCACAACGAGCCGCCGATGCAGCTGGCCAAGGGCGAGTTTGGTGGCCGCGTCGGCGTCTGGCGGTTGATCGAGCTCTTCGACTCGCATGGCATCAAGGCGACCTTCTTCACGCCCGGTCGCATCTGCGAGCTCTATCCGCGGGCGCTCGAGGCCATTGTACGGAGCGGGCACGAGCTTGCCGACCACATGTGGGAGCACCGCGTGCCGAAAGAGCCGGATCTCGAGCGCGACCATCTGCGCAAGACTGCCGCCGCTCTCGAAAGGATAAGCGGCCGCCGTCCGGTTGGCTCGCGCAGCCACCACACACCCACGCTTCTGAGAGACGAAGGCTACATATACAATTCCCACGGCGCGGCGGATCATCGGCCCTACTACGTGCTGGATGGCTATGGCATTCCATGCGTCCTCGAACTGCCATTCCACTTCGCCATCGATGACGCAATGTTCTTCAGCTTCGCCTGGTACACGAGCGCCAACAGCGAGCAACGCCTCTCTGACACCGATCGCGTATTCGACATGTGGTGGGCAGGTTTCCTTCAACAGTATCGGCAGGGCGGATACCTCAATATCTGCCTGCACCCCTTCGTATCGGGGCGCGCGTTGCGCATTGCCATGCTGGATCGCCTTATCGGGCGAATGAAGGGACTGCCCGGCGTGTGGTTTGCCACGTGCGAGGATGTTGCCCGCTATTGTCTTGCCACGCGTCCGCCGAAGAGCGGCCTGTCCTGATCTCGAATGTGACACGTGCACCGCGGAGTGCGGACCATGCCTTGGAAGGACCGCTATACGATCTCGGATGAAATAGGCCTGGCGGACGCCGACCTGCGCTGGCCCGGCGGACAGCGATGCGCAGTTCAGATCGTCGTGGACCTGAGCATCGCCAGCGGCCCGGCGGGCATTCAGGCACGCGACATCACAAGCGCGCCTGCTGCGTTCGGAGCCAACGAGGGACTCGATCTCGTACTGGCAGCGCTCGCGAAGCATGTGCTCAAGGCGACGTTTGCAGTACCCGCGGTTATCGCCGAGATCTATCCGGCCATGGTCAAATCGCTGATCGAGGGCGGACACGAAGTGGCGGCGCACGGTTTCAAGCATGAGGACGTGAGTGCTCTATCGCGCGAGGAGGAGAAGGCCCGCCTCGACCTGACGACGGAGATATTGACCAGGATTCTGGGACAGCGGCCCATAGGCTGGTTCTCGCTGCCCAGACAGACGGACGCGTTTGCCGGCGGCACGATCAGTCCGAACACCATGGATCTGCTGATCGAGGCGGGCTACGCCTACATGGGCAACGGGCTAGCCGACGACATCCCGCACTACTGGGTGACGGACTACGCCAGCCGGCGGTCGATCCTAACGCTCCCCTACTATTATCACTTCGACGACCAGTTCTTTTCAATGTTTCCGGTGCGGGGCACGGGCCTGGAGAATTCCGATATGCTGTTCCGCAATTGGCGAGCCGAGCTCGATGCCCAGTACAAGCGCGGCCGGTTCTTCACGATGACGCTCCATCCGCAACACATCGGTTGGTGCAATCGCATGGCGGGCTTGGAGGATTTCTTCGACCACATGACGAGCCTGCCCGACCTGTGGAACCCGACAGGCGCGGAGTGCGCCCGCTATTGGGCTGCAACCTACCCCGCTGCCACCCATTTGAAGCTCGAACCCAGTATTTGGAAGGACTACCCGGGCAGCCTCAGCTAGGCACTCGGAAGCTGTAGACAATGCCTGCCATACGGCCGGCCCTGGAGCCGCGCGCAGCTGAGAGCCCTATTCTCCCCTCTACGCAGTCGCGGCCGGAGCCGGGGAGTAGAGATGGCAGGCCACCAGGCGGCCCTCCACGTGCGCAAGCTCCGGTACCTGACGTTTGCAGCGTTCCATGGCGCTCTGGCAGCGCGGGTGAAAATGGCAACCCGGCGGCGGGCGCAGCGGGCTCGGCACTTCCCCCGTCAAGACGATCTCCTCCTGGCGCTCGTCGGGGCTCGACGGCAGCGCCGCCGAGAACAGCGCCCGGGTGTAAGGATGCTTCGGCGCGCGCACGAGAGCTTGCGCCTCCCCGCTCTCGACGATCTTGCCCAGGTACATGACGACGATGGTGTGGCTCATGTGCGCGACGGCCGCGAGATCGTGGGCGACAAAAAGGTAGGACAATCCAAGCTCCGCCTGCAGATCGCGCAGCAGGTTCAGGATCTGGGCCCGGATCGACACGTCCAAGGCGGAGACAGGCTCGTCCAGCACCACCAGCTTGGGGGAGAGTGCCAAGGCCCTGGCGATGGCGATGCGCTGGCGCTGGCCGCCGGAGAACTCGTGGGGAAAGAGGTCGGCAGAGCGGCTCGGGAGCGCGACAAGATCGAGCAGACCCAGAACACGCTTGCGCGCCTCCCCCGCCGTCAGCGTCTCGTTGGTGGTGAGCGGCTCGGAGATGATCGCGCCGACGCGCATGCGTGGGTTCAGCGAGGCGAAGGGGTCCTGGAACACGGCCTGAACCGACTTGCGGTAGTGCCGGCGTCCCGCGACATCGAGCGCAGCCAGATCACACCCCTCGAAGCGGATTTGGCCAGCGGTCGGCGCCTCGAGCCCGAGCACCAGCTTGGCTGTCGTCGTCTTGCCGCAGCCCGATTCGCCCACCACGCCGAGCGTCTGCCCCGGCTCGATCGCAAATGTGATGTCATCGACCGCGCGCACCATGCCACGGTCGCCGCCGAAGAACCCGCGCCGGGCACGGAAGTGTTTGCTCAATCCGGCCGCCTCGATCATGACCATCAAGCGGCTCCTATTCTCGCCCGGTTTTCGGCGGAGCTGGAGTCGGGGTCTGCAAGCCAACAGCGCACCGTATGTTGATCGCCGAAAGTGAGCTGCGTTGGCGGCGCCTCCCGACATCGATCGAGCGCGGTCGGGCATCGCGGAGCGAAGGCACAACCAGGCGGCAGGGCGGTCAAGTCTGGCGGTTGCCCATCGATTGCCGTAAGCCGATCGCGATTGTCGCGCATGCGCGGGATCGAGTTGAGCAGAGCCTGGGTGTAGGGATGCGCGGGGGCAGAGAATATCTGCCGAACGGGTCCCGACTCCACCACGCGGCCCGCGTACATCACCGCCAGCCGGTCGCACATCTTGGCGACGATGCCGAGGTTGTGGGTGATGAAGATCAGTGCGAGGCCATGCGCGCGCTGCAACTCGCGCAGCAGGTTCAGGTACTGGGCTTGGATGGTGAGATCGAGGCTGGTGGTTGGCTCATCGGCTATCAGCAGGCGAGGCCCGCACGAGATGCCGATGGCGCCGACGATACGCTGGCGCATGCCGCCCGACATCTCGTGGGGATGCTGCGAGAGGCGCGTCTGCGGCGAGGGGATGCGCACCGACTTCAAGAGATCGAACGCCCGCCTCCAGGCAGTGGTGCGACTGGCTCCCTCGTGCACCCGGATCGGCTCTGCGACCTGGTCCCCGATCGTGAAAAGCGGGTTCAGCGACGCCATGGGGTCTTGCAGGATCATGGCGATGCGCCTGCCCCGCACATGGCGCATCTCCGCATCGGATTTCTGGAGCAGGTCCTCACCCTCGAACAGCATTCTGCCGTTGGCGATCCGAGCGGCCGGCGGCAGCAGTCGCAGGATGGTGAGTGCGAGGGTACTCTTGCCCGAACCCGACTCGCCGACAATGCCCAGCGTCTCGCCGGCGTGGATGCTGAGTGACACCTCGTCGACCGCGCGCACGACCCGCGCGCCCCCCGCCGAGACGTAGTGGGTGGAGAGGTTCTCTAGTTCGAGCAGCGGGCGGGTGCCCATTCCATCACCTTGGATACCAGGAGGGATGCGTCACGTCTCACAGTTGGCGCAACTGTGGGTCGAGCTTGACGCGCAACCAATCGCCTAGAAGGTTCGCCGAGAGAACCATCAGCATGATGCACGCGCCTGGCAGCACGGTGAGCCACCAGTAGCCCACCATCATGCCTTTCTTGCCGTCGGCCAGCATCAGGCCCCAGGCGGGCATGGGAGGGGGGACACCCACGCCGAGGAAGGACAGCGCCGCCTCGGTAACGATGACGACACCGAGCATCAGCGTGCCGAGCACGATGGCCGAATTGATGACGTTGGGGAGGATGTGGCGCCTCATGATGGTGCGCTTTGCGCATCCCGCCACGATCGCCAGCTTCACGAACTCTCGCTCCTTGAGCGAAAGCACCTCGCCGCGAATGACGCGAGCGTAGCGGGTCCAATAAACCAGCCCCAGGATGATCACGATATTCCACATGCTCGGACCGACGATGGCCGTCAGGAATATGGCGAAAGTCAATGCGGGCAGGGCCAGCCACGTATCGGTGATGCGCATGATCACCTGGTCGACCCAGCCGCCCAGGTAGCCGGAAACGATGCCGAGGGTGGTGCCGATGACACCGGCGAAGAAAACCGCAGTGAAGCCCACCACCATCGACACCCTGGCCCCGAATATGAGTCGGGACAGTACGTCGCGTCCCAGGTGATCGGTGCCGAGCAGGTGCTCGCCGCTGCCGCCGGCCTGCCAGGCGGGAGGATGGAAGCGCGCGCCGAGTGCGCCGATTTCGGGATCGTAGGGCGCGAGCACGTCGGCGAAGATCGCGACGAAGGCGATCCCGACGAGGATCAGCACCGGCACCAGCGGGAACCCCTCAAGACCGCGGACGAAATCGGACCGCGAGGCAAGGGGGACAGCTTCCGAACGCATGGCCATGACGTCAGGCCTCCAGCCGGATGCGCGGATCGATCACGGCGTAAAGCACGTCGATCAGCAGGTTGACGACGACGATCATGCGCCCCTCCCAGCAACACCACGGCCTGGACGACCGGGAAATCCCGGAACGTGATGCCTTCATAAAGCAACCGACCGACGCCGGGCCAGGCGAACACCGTCTCTACCACCACCGCCACATTGATCATGATGACGAGGTTGATGCCCGCCAGCGTTAGCACCGGGATCAGGGCGTTCTTGAAGGCGTGCTTGCCGATGACGAGCGCTTCGGGCAGCCCCTTGAGGCGCGCGAGCTTGATGTATTCCGAACCCAGAACGTCGAGCATGGAGGAGCGCGTGAGCCGCATATGCGCAGCGGCGAAGTACCAGCCCAGAGCAAAGGCCGGCATCAGCAGGTGCCACACGGTGCCCGAGCCCGACGAGGGCAGCCACTCCAGGTACACCGAGAAGAACAAGATCAGCACGAGGCCGACCCAGAACGAGGGCAGCGACAGGCCGAGCAGCGAGAATACCTTGCCCGCCCGATCCCAGAAGCGGCCGACCCGCACCGCTGCCAGAATTCCGCTGGGCACGCCGATCAGCAGCGAGAACGCCATGGCCGCCAGCGCCAGCAGCAGCGAGTTCGGCAGGCGCGCGAGGTAGAGCTCCAGCACCGGCGTGCGGTAGTAGAACGACTGGCCGAGATCGCCATGGGCGAGGCTGGCCATGAAGCTCCAGTACTGGACCCAGATCGGCTGATCCAGGCCGAACCGCTCGCGCATGGCGTCGATGTCGGCCTGGCTGGCTCCGGGCTCCACCAGCAGTGCGGTCGGGTCTCCGGTCACGCGGACGAACAGGAAGATGGTCAGCGACAGCAGCAGGAGGGAGAGAAGCGAGTAGCCGATCCGCCGAACGATGTAGCGCGCCATGGGCGCCCTCCGCTGCCGTTATTTGCCCGCCAGCGTCACGTCCTCGTAGGGCGCCGAGTAGGCGTGGCCGGCGATCAAGCCGAAGCCCGACTCCGCAACCCGCGGACCGGCGGCGTTGATGAAGGCCAGCTGCCAGATCGGCGCGTAAATCGCGCGCTCCTGTACGAGCTCTTGCATCTTTTGCAGCATCGACGCGCGCTTCTTGGCATCGAGCTCGGTCGCCTGCTGCTGGAACAGCGCGTCGAGATCGGGATAGCTGCCGTAGGAATAGGTCCCGCCCTTCACGACGAACGCCTCCAGGCGCGTGGAAGTGTTGCCGAATGCGCCACTCGCCCCCTGGATGATGTTCTTGTAGCTCTTCTCCGAGTAGCCCTTGAAGAAAGCCGCCCGCTCCAAAGGCCTCAGCTTGGCGCGGATGCCGATCGCCTGCAGGTTGTTCATCACCGCCTCGGCCACGTTCGCGTACGACGTGTCGCAGTAGTAGTCGCCCGCGTCGAAGCCGTTGGGGTGGCCGGCCTCGGCCAGCAACTTCTTGGCCTTCGCCGGGTCGTAAACGGGGGCCGGCGGCTGCCAGTAGTGCTCGAAGGTGAGGGGAATGATGCTGCCCGTGACCTTCGAGTGGCCGAGCGTCAGAGCCTGATTGATGCCCTTGCGGTCGATGGCAAGGCTGGCTGCGAGCCGCACCCGCTGGTCGTGCCAAGGCGACTTCGGGTCCCACTGGTCGGGAAAGTAGAGCCAGAAGGGGGACTGGATGACGGTCGGCTTCAGGCTGAGCCCCTTGGTCCGCTCGATCTCCTCGGCGAGCTCGCCGCGGATGGAGTAGGCGATGTCGATCTCACCGCGCTTGAGCGCGGCCAGTCGCGTCGACTCGTCCGGTATCACCTTGAACACCAGACGGTGGACGCTGGGCTTCTTGCGCCAATACTGGTCGTTGGCCTCCATGGTCAGCTCCAGGCCGGGCGCAAAGGAAACGAACTTGTACGGGCCGGCGCCGATGGGCGCCTTCTTGAAGCCTTCGTCGCCCACCTGCTCCACGTACTTCTTCGGCACGATCCATGAGGCGGCAGTCGCGCTCGTATAGAAGGTCATGAAGTCCGGCCAAGCCTGCTTGAGCTTGAAGAGGACGTGTTGCGGATCCGGGGTCTCGACCGAGGCGACCCGATCCTTCAGCGCCTTGTTGGCGGCGCCCTTGTACCTCTCATACGAAAACTTGACGTCCTCAGCCGTCACCGGCTCGCCGTTGTGGAACTTCACCCCGTCGCGCAGGACGAACTCATAGACGAGGCCGTCGTCGGAAGCGGCCCACGACTTGGCAAGGCTCGGGGCGAACGGTTGCCCCGGCATCGCCTTAACCAGGGCATCGTGCAGGGCGTAGTACACGAGGTACGGTGTGATGATGCCCGACATCTCGGCCGGGTCGAACCATGTCGGCGCCAGGGATATGTGCACACCCCAGGTGAGTTGGCCATCCGTGCTAGCCGCCTTGATCGGGCCAGGAGTGCAGGTCAGCAAGGTCAGGGCGAAGAGCGCGATGGCGTGCCGTCGCGTGGGGAGGACAATACCGCGTCCATTCCTGGACATCGTGCGGCCAACGACAGTTGGCAATGTGCATCCGAGGGGCTGTTGCGTGCCTTCGCGGTCACCGGTCATCGTCTCCTCCTCATGTCACATTAAGCGGCTCGTCTCTTATCCTTGTGCTGATTTTGGCATGTTGTTTGCCGCGCATCACGTCCAATGACTTCATCGACGACTGCGCAACCTGTTTGCGCAGCGACACAGGGTCGACGAGACGGACCGTTAGGCTGTTGCTGCGCTGGCACCTGTGCCCGGCGCTAAGCCGGGATCACTCGCTGAGCCAAGTCTGGGCCGGCGACGGCAATGCACAGCGATAGGATGCAGCAAATGCGCGAGAACCGGGACGAGCCCGGCATGGCCAGTCCTCATGGCATTCCTCCCTTCGCTCGCGCGCAGAATGCCTTGGTTTGTGCCCTTCTAGCGGATCGGCGCCGGGGCGGCATTCCATGCGCAACGGATGAGCAGCTTACTGCCTTCTTGGCAGGATGTCTTCAAAGACCAAGTCCCACCATTGGATATTAGTCGAGCAAACTGACTGCCCGGTGCCCAGCCGCCAAATCGCGTCGTCGCTCGGAGTAGGTGCCGCCACCATGGCAAAGATGCCGTCGGTAAGGGTGACTACCTCGATCTCTTCAACCTTGCACTTGAAGAAGCCTTGGTTGGTCTGTTGAGCGTGAGCCCCACCAATGAAAGAGACGGGTTTGGTAAGCCCGAATGCAGCGTACGCACCCGCCGCACTGAGTATGAGATCACGGCCTCGTTTGAACTGCGACAGTGTCCGGTGTCATGCTGCGTCCAGGGAGCCGGCGTCGGCCATTGGGAGGTTCACTGTGCGGATTTTGGTAGCCGCTTTCATTGCCCTGCTTGCGGGCTCTGCGATGGCGCAAGACCACCAGTACGAGCATCCGCCCTATGCCGGCATGCAGAACCGCGACGTGAAGGTGCTAACCGATCAGCAGGTTGCCAATCTTCGCACCGGGCGCGGGATGGGCTCTGTCTACTTGGTCAATGCCCACCAGTTGATGTGCGCTGTCCCTTTGGCTACTGCCGGTGCAGATCGAGATAGTAATCGCACGGTCGAAGAACTGGAGCGCGAACTGGCCGAAGCTCATCGCCGTGTAGCCGCGACTGCCGAGATTCTGAAAGTCATAAGTACCTCGCCTAACGATCTACAGCAGGTCATGGCGAGGCGCGGTACCATCGCGCGGCCGCCACAAAATCCTTGCGGTCCGCCGCTTCCTGCGCTCTCCGAATGACTTCCTCGATGGGGACCGTGCGATCGTCGGGAACCAGCTGCGCCCTGGGCGTGCGCGATCACGCCCGTCGTCCTCCCGAAGCCCGACAGGCGGCGCACGCTCTGCCGACCACACCGTGCTTGCAGACGACCTCGAATATACGTTGACGGTCGCGCGCCGATTGGGCGGACCAGTACCAAGGTACTGTCTGCCGGCTCACACGGCGATTGGATCCTCCGATTCGGCCTGTCGTTCGGTACCTCCGGCTGATTCCAGGCCACGACGAAACGTGGTTGATCTGCGGCGACGCGCTCATTCCCGATGCGCTTCCCACGAGCATCGCAACATCGGCAAATAAGCCCGACGAGCACGAGATGATCATGAGCACCATCATAAGCACGACAGGTATTCACCAGAGCCCCGTGTGTGAATCCCTCAGCAGGATAGCGGGGGCGCTGAAACACGCGTGGGACAGCTACCATGCTTGGCGCATTCAGGCAGCGACGATCGCCTGCCTGAGATCGTTGAGCGACCAGCAGCTCGAGGATATCGGTCTCACTCGCGCTCAGATCGACTGCGCCGTCCGCGGTACGCTCGACAGCCATCCCCATATCGCTCGAGACTGCGGAGCTCGGGCCGCCAGGTCCGAGCCCCACTTCACGCGAGATCCGCAGCCGTAACCGCACAAGCAGCTTCTAAACGGATACAGTCATGTTCTCCAATCAGAGCCGGCCCTTGGCGACATTCGGGTCGTGCGCCGGATTCGCCATCCTGACATTCACTGCTGCGGGCGCCCAGGAACCTTTGTTCCGCCAGCTGCCTGCCGACGTGCAATTGTCCGCCCGCCAGGCGGCACTGGTGGAGTCTGCCAAGACCTCTGGCGCCGCTATTGGCACCAAAGTCATGACCGTTGAATCTCAAGCATCGCCCCTGCGTGTGCTTGGCGGCAGCAAAGCATCGAAAATCACCTTGGGACTGAGTGATCGGACCACTGTTACGGCCAACCGTCACAGTGCTCACGGCGGGGTTTGGAGAGGCGCAGTCGACGGTGCCGGGGGCTTCGTCACGCTGATGTGGTCGCCCGAAGGGGACGTTTCCGGCACCGTGCAGCACGACGGCTATTATTACTCGATCCGCCCGCTAGGCGACCGGTTGCACGCCATCGTCGAGTTGGATCAGGATCTAATGCCCCCCGATCATCAACCGCCAATGCTGCTCGCCTCCAAGGACCATTTGGGCCGGTCTAACTCTGTTCTTTCTTCGTCAGGGCCCAATAACCACTCTGCTCCCGGGAAGCGCTCCGAGACTCTGCCCCCACTGGTCCGGAACCCCGTTCCAGCGCCGGGCGACGTCGTCATCGACGTGATGATCGCCTACACCAAGAAGGCCTCCGGCTACTACAACGACATCGCATCCGATCTCATTGCCCTGGCAGTCAACGAGGCAAACGAGTCGTTCCGCATCAGCGGCCAGGGCCACGTAAAGCTCCGGCTGGTGCACGCCTATCAGACCGCCTACGTCGAAGAAGGTTCGCATTTCGACCATGTCTGGCGGCTGGCCGACGAGGGCGACGGCTACATGGGGGAGGTCCATGGCCTCCGGAACAAATACCACGCGGACGTCGCAATCCTGATCGTCGACGACGCTCAGGGCTGCGGGTTGGCCACCCGCGTGCACCCTGACGCCGACGAAGCATTCGCGGTGGTGCATCACGAGTGTGCGGCAACAACGCATTCCCTGGCGCACGAGATCGGCCACATTTTCGGCGCGCGCCATGAACTGAATATCGACAATGTCATGACCCCGTTTCCGTATGGCCATGGGTATGTCAATGGTGACAAATGGCGGGACATCATGAGCTACAAAGAAAGCTGCGGCGGCTGTCCGCGCATCCCGGTCTGGTCCAACCCAACCGTGCTGATCAATGGAGAACCCGCCGGCACTCCGCAACTTGACAATGCCCGCGTGATCGCTGAGCAAGCTGGGCGAGTTGCCGCGTTCCGCTAAGTGGCCATGCGCGCGATGACCGCTCGGGGCTAGTCGGTGTCGATGAGATCGCGGATGCGCTTGGTCAGGGCGTCCATCGCGAATGGCTTGGTGATCATCTGCATGCCGGGGGCGAGGATCCCGTTGGCGATGGCGGCGCTCTCGGCATAACCGGTCATGAACAGGACCTTCAGGTCCGGACGCGTCACGCGGGCGGCGTCGGCGACCTGGCGGCCGTTGAGCCCCGGCAGGCCGATGTCGGTGATCAGAAGATCGATGCTCTGCGGCGATTGCAGGATGCGCAGGCCGGCAGGTCCATCGGAGGCCTCCAGTGCCTTATAGCCGAGCTCGTCGAGCACATCGATGATGAGCAGGCGCACCAGCGGCTCGTCCTCCACGACGAGGACCGTCTGGCCGCCACCCGCCTCCTGAGGTGGGCCGGCCTGCTCCGAGATGTCCTGCTTCTGCTCCTCCGCACGGTGACGCGGGAGATAAAGCTTCACCGCGGTGCCGTTGCCGATCTCGCTGGCAATCTTGACGTGACCGTCCGACTGGCGGGCGAAGCCGTAGATCATCGACAGGCCGAGCCCGGTGCCCTGGCCGGTCGGCTTGGTGGTGAAGAAGGGATCGAACGCACGCGCCATGACGTCGGGTGTCATGCCGGTGCCGGTGTCGGCGACGGAGAGGCAGATGTACTGGCCGGGCTGGATGTCGTGCCGGCCAGCCGCGTAGCTGTCGTTGAGATCGGCGTTGCAGGTCTCGATCTTGAGCCTGCCGCCGTCGGGCATGGCATCGCGGGCGTTGATCGCCAGGTTGAGGATCGAGTTCTCGAGCTGGTTTTGATCGCACAAGGTCAACCAGAGATCGCCGGCGAGCACCAGCTGAAGTTGGATCTTCTCGCCGAGGGTGCGCCGCAGCAGGTCTTCCATGGACGCGATGAGCGGGTTGGCCTTGACCGGTTTGGGATCGAGCGGCTGGCGGCGCGAGAAGGCGAGCAGGCGGTGCGTCAGTGCCGCGGCCCGGTTGGCTGACGTCATGGCGCCGTTGACGTAGCGCTGGATCTCGCTGAGCCGACCTTCGGCCAGGCGCTTCTGTACGAGGTCGAGCGAGCCGACGATTCCCTGCAGCAGATTGTTGAAGTCGTGGGCGATGCCGCCCGTGAGCTGCCCGACGGCTTCCATTTTCTGCGATTGACGCAGCGCTTCCTCGGTGCGACGCAGCGTTTCCTCTGCCTCCTTCTCATCCGTGACATCGCGCGCGACGGCGAAGAGCAGGCCCTCGTGCGAGGCGGCCGTCCAGGACAGCCAGCGATAGGACCCATCCTTGTGCCGCAACCGGTTCTCGAAGCGCTGAGTTCTGCCGCCGGCCGCCAGATGTGCCTGCTCAGTGCGCGTCCTGGCATAGTCGTCGGGATGCTCGAGCCATTCCGAGGTCCGGCCGAGCAGCTCGTGCCCGGTCCAGCCCAGCATCGCCGTGGCTGCCGGATTGACGTTGAGCCAGACGCCGCTCGCGTCGGCGACCACGAGCAGGTCCTGCGACACGCTCCAGATGCGGTCTCGCTCGCGCGTGCGCGCTTCGATCTGGGCCTCGAGCGTCTCGTTGAGGCCGCGCAGCTCTTGCTCGGCCCGCTTCGCCGCAGTGATGTCGTGGGCAACGCCGATGAAGCCCACGTGCCCTCCGTCAGGGCCCCATCTGACCTGGGATTCCGAGCGAAGCCAGCGCCATTGGCCGTCGCCGCGGCGATAGCGCGCCTCGAGCGCGAAAGGCCTCTTCGAGCCTTCGCCGGCCTTCTGCTCCTGCAGGATGCGCGCAAGGTCGTCGGGATGCAGCGCCTCGCGCCAGTCGAAGACGAGGCAATCCTCGTAGCTGCGGCCGAGGAAGTCCATGTAGGCCTGATTGACGAAGGCGCGCTTGCCGTCGAGGCGGCTGACCCACATCGGCACCGGCGCGCTGTTGGCGATCAGGCGGAAGCGCTCTTCGCTTTCCTTGAGGGCCTGCTCGGCATGCCTTGCTTCGGTGATGTCGACGTTGACGCCGATCATGCCGAGGAACTCACCACCGGCGCCGAAGCGGGGCTGCGCGTCCGTGCGCACCAGCCGGTACTCGCCATCGAAGCGGCGGTAGCGGGCCTCGACGGTGAAGGGCGTGTGGTCGCGCATCGCCTGCCCGAACACCGCGTAGAGGCCTTGCCCATCGTCGGGATGCAGCGAGGAGTTCCAATTGAAAGTACTGACATCCTCCGGAGCGACACCCCAGAATTCCCGCAGCGCGCGGTTCAAGTGGAGGCACTTGCCCTCGACGTCGCCCATCCACAGCATGACGGGGGCGCTCTCGGAGACGAGGCGGAAGCGCTGCTCGCTCTCGCGCACGGCCTGCTCGGCGAGCTTGCTGTCGGTGACGTCGATATGCGCGCCGACGAGCCGCACCGCGCCGCCCGCCGCATCCCGCTCGATCTCGGCCTTGACCGAGATCCAGCGCACCTGCCCGTCGTTGGGGCGCACGATGCGGTATTCGGCGTTGTACTCCCGCACCCCGCCCCTGACGGCGTCGATGAACTGCCGCTCGGTTCTCTCGCGATCTTCCGGATGGATGCGCTGCACCCAGTCCTCGTGACTCTCCTGTGCCGCCTCCGGCGGCAAGCCGTGGATCGCGAGATACTCGGGCGAGCGGCGGTTGCGAAAGCCGCCGGTGAGGTAGACCTCGACGCCGCCCACCTTGCCGATCTGCTGGACGCGTGCGAGCTCCGCCTCACGGTCACGCAAAGCGCGTTCGGCGCTGATCTGGTCGTCGATGTCGGTGTTGGTGCCGATCCAACGGACGACCTTGCGCGCTCCGTCGCGGATCGGCATGGCGCGGGCCAGATGCCAGCGATAGACGCCGTCTCTGCGGCGCAGGCGGAACTGGACCTCGTAGACGCTGCTCTCTCGCAGCGCCTTCTGCCAGGCCGCAACCGCGCGCTCGAGGTCCTGGGGCTCGACCACCTTGCCCCAACCGTCCCCCAGAAGATCGTCTGGCCCGGCGCCCGTGTATTCGAAGACCTGCTGGTTGAACCAGTCCAGCCTGCCGTCGACATCGGCGGACCAGACGTGGTTCGGCATCGCCGCCGCGAAGGTGCGAAACTGCGCCTCGCTGTCGCGCAGCGCCTTTTCGGCCCGCACCCGCTCGGTCGTCTCGATGACGACGGCGAGCACGCCGGCGGGCTTGCCGCTTTCGTCCAACAGGGGGCTGTAATCCAGATCCACCCACACGTCCTCGGGGCGACCGGGACGATAGAGGACCAGATGCTCATTGCGGAAAGAGAGCGTTTCTCCGCGCAGGCCGACCTCCATCACCCGGCGGTTGAGGTCTGCCACTTCCGGCCAGCCCTCCAGCACCCTGGAGCCCAGCAGTTGAGGATGCCGCCCTCCGGCAAAGATCGAATAGGCGTCGTTGTAGATCATGATGCCGTGCCGCCCCCACAGCGTGACCAGCGGAACGGGGGAGCGAAGGATGATATCGACGGTCGTCTTGAGGCTCTGCGGCCAACCGAGGATGGGGCCCAGCGGCGTGCTCGACCAGTCGAATGCGCGGATAAGCGCTCCCATCTCCCCGCCGCCTGCGGGGAACGCCACGGACTGGGTCTTGGCCAGCATGCGCTTGGAGTCACTTCCCTCGGTATGCCCGAGCACAACAACGCCCGGAGCAGGTAAAGGTTGCATGACGTCGAATATTACCGACGCTCGTCGGCAGGCCTCATGTGCCCCGAAACCTGCTCTGATCTACCCGCTAACGCCTCCGGGACCGACCCCATGCGCTGCAGCTTCACGGTCTTCAAAGGCAGCGTGCGCACGGGCTGCCGGTGGCTGCTTGGTTCGCGCCGTAACGGGTATCCGTGAAAGAGGCTGGTGGCGGCCTCAAGCTAATCTATAGCTGAGCTTTTGCAGCAAACCAGCACGAATCAACAACGAGAAGATCCGACTACTTCCTGGCGCTTTTCACGCACTCGCGCGGCGCGCGTGAAGTGGTGCGAGATTGAGTTGAGAGCGAGATTTACGTTTCATGACCGGAGCCGAAGTGCTTCGATCAGAAGCGATCTTGCTCGAGGAGGGCAGCTTGACCGAAAGCCCGACTGTAGCCTGCATCGTGCTGGCCGCCGGCCGGTCGACGCGGATGGGGACGGCGAACAAGCTCTCCGCCGACGTCGGCGGCAAGCCGATGGTGCGGCACGCGGTGGAGGCGGCGCTGGCGAGCGCCGCGTCGCCGGTGCTGGTGGTGACCGGTCATCAGGCCGAGGAGGTGCGGGCGGCCTTGGCCGGTCTCGCGGTCCGCTTCGTCCACAATCGCGACTACGCGACGGGGCTCGCGAGCTCGCTCAAGGCCGGCATCGGCGCGCTGACGGAGGGCGCCGTCGGGGCGCTGGTGCTGCTCGGCGACATGCCGCAGATCACCGCGGCGGATCTCGACCGGCTGATCGCCGCGTTCGCCGCGGAGAACGGTGACGCGATCGTCGTGCCGACGCACGCCGGCAAGCGCGGCAATCCCGTGCTGTGGCCGGCCGCCTATTTCGCGGAGATGCTGCAACTCGACGGCGACACCGGCGCCAAGCGGCTGTTCGCGGTCCATGCCGACCGCATCCGGGAGGTGGACCTTGGCACCGACGCCATCTTCCTCGACGTCGACACGCCGGGCGCGCTGGCGAAGCTGCGCGGCGGCGGCGGGTAGTGCCCTGTCATCCCGGAATTCGCGCCGGCGAATATCCGGGACCCAGGGATGGCGATCGTTTGAGCCGGGACGACGACCGCTATTTCTTATTCAGCCGCGCGATCAGGGCGGAGGTGTCCCAGCGGCCGCCGCCCATCTTCTGCACGTCGGCATAGAAGGTGTCGATCAGGCTCGCCACCTGCATGTTGGCGCCGTTGCGCTTGGCCTCGTCCATGATGATGCCGAGGTCCTTGCGCATCCAGTCGACGGCAAAGCCGAACTCGAACTTGCCCTCGTTCATGGTCTTCCAGCGGTTCTCCATCTGCCAGGACTGAGCGGCTCCCTTGGAGATGGTCTCCATCACTTTGGGGATGTCGAGGCCCGCCTTCTGCGCGAAGGCTAGCCCCTCGGAGACACCCTGCACGGTGATGGCGACGATGGCCTGGTTGACCATCTTGGTGAGCTGGCCGGAGCCGGATGGCCCGATCAGCGTGGCCATGCGGGCGAAGCTGTCCATGACGGGCTTGGCCTTGTCGTAGGGCGCCTGGTCGCCTCCGATCATCACGGTCAGCACGCCGTTCACGGCGCCGGCCTGGCCGCCCGACACCGGCGCGTCGAGGAAGTCGAAGCCCTTGGCCTTGGCGGCGGCATAGAGCTCGCGCGCGATGTTGGCGGAGGCGGTGGTGTTGTCGACGAAGACGGCACCCTTTCGGACTCCATTGAAGGCGCCCTTGGGACCGAGCGTGACGTCGCGCAGATCGTTGTCGTTGCCGACGCAGCAGAACACGAAATCTTGATCCTTGGCCGCATCGGCCGGCGTGGGGGCGGTCTTGCCGCCGTACTCCTTGACCCAGGCCTCGGCCTTCGCGCCGTTGCGGTTATAGACGGTGAGGTCGTGCCCGCCCTTCTTGCGAAGGTGCCCCGCCATCGGGTAGCCCATGACGCCTAAACCGATCCACGCCACCTTCGCCATGTCCGTCTCCTCGTGCAAACGTCCTTGGACGCGACTTTTATCGGATGGCAGGGCGGTTGTCAGGCGGGATCGCTGCCGACGGAGCGCGAGTTCAATTGGCCGGCCGACCCTTGTGGATCGGCTCGGTTACCTTGTCGGAAGTGGAGGGCACGCCGATGATGGCTGCACCGAGCAGTGCGGCCATGGCCGTGACGGCGAGCAGGGCGGTCTTCAAGTTCACGGCATGTCTCCTGGGCCTCGCGGGCATGCAAGGCATATGCCGCCTGCCCGATCGCGCAGGCAACTTATCGCGATCGGATTGAGCGTTGGCTGAATGGGCCGTTTATCCGCCATTCAGGCTAGTTGGTCGTTGGAGATGGCGCATACAAGGAGGGGGCGGACAAAGGATGCGGGACAGAATGGCCACGACAGGCGGGGGCGCCGTCGCCTAGATTGGCGCCGATTGCACGAGACGAGGTCATGCCGGCAAGCCAGCCATCACCCGCTGCGGTCGCCACGAAGGCGCCCGACACCGCACCCGTCGTCAGCCTCGACGACGTCGAGGCGGCGCGCGCGCGGCTGACCGGCGCCATCGTCGACACCGACTGCAATTGGAGCCGGACGCTGTCGGAGATTCTGGGCTGCAAGGTCTGGCTCAAGTTCGAGAACCAGCAGTTCACGGCCTCCTTCAAGGAGCGTGGCGCTCTCAACCGCCTGTCCGCCCTGGAGGCAGGCGAGCGCAAGCGCGGCGTGATTGCCATGTCGGCCGGCAACCACGCGCAAGGTGTCGCCTATCACGCGCATCTTCTCGGTATCCCCGCCACCATCGTGATGCCCGTCAACACGCCGACGGTGAAGGTGGTCAACACCCGCCGGCACGGCGCCGAGGTGATCCTCACGGGCGAGACGGTCGAGGAGGCCGCTGCCTTCGCGCTCGCGCACGGGCGCGAGAGGGGCCTCACCTTCATCCACCCCTACGACGACCCGCTGGTGATCGCCGGCCAGGGCACCCTGGCGCTGGAGATGCTGGGCACGGCGCCCGAGATCGACACCTTCGTCGTGCCGATCGGCGGCGGCGGGCTGATCTCCGGCATCGCCGTGGCCGCCAAGGCCCTCAAGCCCGGCATCCGCATGATCGGGGTGCAGGCCGAGCTCTATCCCTCCATGTACAACACGATCAACGGCGCCAAGCTGCCGATGCGCGGCGACACGCTGGCGGAGGGCATCGCCGTCAAGGCGCCCGGCCAGATCACGCGGGCGATCGTGCGCGAGCTGGTGGACGACATCATCCTGGTTTCCGAGCAGGAGATCGAGCGCGCCGTCAGCCTGTTGATCAACATCGAGAAGACCGTCGTGGAGGGGGCAGGCGCGGCCGGGCTCGCCGCGGTGCTGAAGGCGCCAGACCGGTTCAAGGGCCGCACCCTGGGTCTCGTGCTGTGCGGGGGCAATATCGATACGCGGCTCTTGGCCAGCGTGCTGTCGCGCGAGCTGGCCCGTGAGGGTCGCCTCACGCAGCTGACCATCGACCTGGTCGACCGGCCGGGCCAGCTCGCCAAGGTCGCCATCCTGCTGGGCGAGGCGGGCGCCAACATCGTCGAGGTCTATCACCAGCGCATCTTCTCCGACCTGCCGGCGAAGGCCGCGCTGCTCGAGCTGGTGATCGAGACCCGCGACCGCGATCACCTCAACGAGACCGTCAAGCGGCTGAAGCAGGCGGGCTTCGAGGTGGAGGTGCGGAGCAACCCCGGGGGAGAGCGCTGATGGCCGCGCATGGCGACGGCTCGACAGCGAGTGGCGGCCTCGAACGCGACTGGCGCGCGCTCAATCGCGCCAATTGGGACGAGCGGGTGCCGATCCACCTGGGCGCCAAATCCTACGATCTGGGACCGCTGCGGGCGGGCCGCGGCCGGCTGCACGCAATCGAGGAAGCCGAGCTGGGGCCGGTCGTGGGTCTGCGCGTGCTGCACCTGCAGTGCCACTTCGGCAGGGATAGCCTGACGCTGGCGCAACGCGGCGCCGACGTCGTCGGCCTGGATTTCTCGGAACCAGCGATTGCAGCGGCCCGAGTGCTGGCCAGCGAGCTGGGATTGCAGGCGCGAGCCCGCTTCGTCGCGGCGGATGTATACGATGCGCCTGCCGCCATCGCCGACGCGCACGCGTTCGACCTCGTGTACGTGACGTGGGGCGCGCTCTGTTGGCTACCGGACGTGCGACGCTGGGCCGAGGTGGTCGCCCATTTTCTGAAGCCGGGTGGCCGGCTGTATCTGGCCGATGGCCATCCCTCGGCCTTCGTCTATGACGACGAGGCCCAGACCCCTGACGGCATGCCCGGCCTGTTCGTGCCCTACTTCCATCGCCAGGCCCTGCTGCTCGACGACACACGCGACTACGCCGACGACACCGCGCGGCTGGAGAACTCCAAGACGCTGCAGTGGCTGCATCCGCTGGGTGAGATCCTCACGGGCCTGGTCAACGCCGGATTGCGCATCGACCGGCTCACCGAGCACGCTTGCGTGCCCTGGCGCATGTTTCGCATCCTGGTGCGTGATGC
Organism: uncultured Alphaproteobacteria bacterium; assembly: GCA_963774165.1. GTDB lineage: Bacteria > Pseudomonadota > Alphaproteobacteria > Rhizobiales > Hyphomicrobiaceae > AWTP1-13. Next base: position 24,964 of record CAVZEC010000004.1, read on the forward strand.
AGATGGCATGTATCGCTGGCCGCAGCGGCCCTGGCTGCCGCTGGCTTTTTCACTGATGGCAACCCGAACGATGACGCGAGGCGACTGATGGAAGGCTCCGTTCCCCAGAGAGCGGCGACGCTGGCGATGCTGCGGCAGCTCGAGCGCAAGGTGCTGTGGCTCTCCTCCTACATGATCCACCACGCCAACCACGAGGTGGATCGCGGCGACGGGCTGAAGGTGGGCGGCCACCAGGCCTCGTCCGCCTCGTTGGTCACGCTACTGACCGCCCTCTACTTCCACGTCCTGCGCCCTGAGGACCGGGTGGCGGTGAAGCCGCACGCGAGTCCGGTGTTCCACGCCATCCAATACCTGCTGGGCAACCAGCAGCTCGACAAGCTGCAGAACTTCCGCGCCTTTGGCGGCGTCCAGTCCTATCCCTCGCGCACCAAGGACAAGGACGACGTCGACTTCTCGACCGGCTCCGTCGGCCTCGGCATCGCCCAGACCGGCTTCGCCAGCCTGGTGCAGGACTATGTGCACGCCAAGGGCTGGAGCCCGAACTGGGGCAAGGGCCGCATGATCGGCATCATGGGTGATGCCGAGATCGACGAGGGCAATGTGCACGAGGCGCTGCTCGAATACTGGAAGCACGGCCTCGAGAACTGCTGGTGGATCATCGACTACAACCGCCAGAGCCTCGACTCGGTGGTCTCCGACCGGCTGTTCATGAAGATGGCCGGCCTGTTCGAGAACCTCGGCTGGAAGGTCGTGCTCATCAAGTACGGCAAGCTCCTGCAGCGCGCCTTCTCCGAGCCCGGTGGCCAGCGCCTGAAGGCGTGGATCGACGATTGCCCCAACATGCTCTACTCGGCGCTGGTGTTCCAGGGCGGGGCTGCGTGGCGGCGGCAGCTGGAGGACGATCTCGCCATCCATCCCGACACGCTGGCGATCGTCCGCCGGCATGACGACGCAGCGCTCGCGCGCCTGATGACCAATCTCGGCGGGCACGACCTGCAGGCCATCCTGGAAGCCTTCGACGAGGCGCCCACCAACCAGCCGGTGTGCTTCATCGCCTACACCATCAAGGGCTACGGGCTGCCGTTCCAGGGCCACAAGGACAACCACTCCGGGCTCATGACCAAGGCGCAGATGAACGATCTGCGCGCCCGCGAGGGCATCAACCAGGGCGAGGAATGGGACCGGTTCGCCGGGCTCGACGTTCCCCCCGGCGAGATCGAGGCGTTCCTGAAGAGCGTGCCGTTCATCGCCAAGGGCACGCGGCGGCTGAAGTCGGAGCGCGTGCCCGTCGATCCCTTCCCCAAGATCGAGGCGAAGGGGCAGGTGTCGACGCAGGCCGGCTTCGGCCGCGTGCTCGACGAGATAGCCCGCGCGGCCGGACCGCTGGCGGATCGGATCGTGACCACCTCGCCCGACGTCACGGTCTCGACCAACCTCGGCCCCTGGGTCAACCGGCGCGGCCTGTTCTCCATGGCGAGCCACGAGGACGTGTTCAAGCAGCGCGGCCTGCTGTCGCCGCAGAAGTGGGAGATGAGCCCACGCGGCCAGCACTTCGAGCTCGGCATCGCCGAGATGAACCTGTTCCTGATTCTCGCCGCACTGGGGCTGTCGCATTCGCTGTTCGGGGAGCGCCTGCTGCCGGTCGGCACGCTCTACGACCCGTTCGTGTGCCGCGGCCTCGATGCCCTGAACCACGCCTGCTACCAGGACTCGCGCTTCATGGTGGCGGGCACCCCGTCCGGCATCTCGCTGGCACCGGAGGGCGGAGCGCACCAATCGATCGGCACGCCGCTGATCGGCATGGCGCAGGACGGCCTCGCCACCTTCGAGCCGGCCTACGTGGACGAGCTGGCGGTCATCATGGAGTGGGCTTTCGATTACATGCAGCGCGACGGGTCCGAGGACGGTGGACCAGGCTGGCACCGCGACGAGAAAGGCGGCTCGGTCTACCTGCGGCTCTCCACGCGGCCGGTCGACCAGCTCACCAGGCCCATGACGCGCGAGCTACGCCAGGAGGTGATCGACGGCGGCTACTGGCTGCGCCGCCCGGAGCCCGGTTGCGGACTCGCCATCGTCTACACCGGCGCGGTGGCGCCCGAGGCGATCGAGGCCGCGGGCCTGCTCGGCGAGGACAGGCGTGGCATCGGCGTGCTGGCCGTGACCTCCGCCGACCGGCTGTCGGCCGGCTGGCACGCTGCACAACGGGCGCGCGAGCAAGGGCATCGGGATGCGCGCGCGCACGTCGAGAGCCTGCTGTCGGCGCTACCGCGCGATGCCGCCCTCGTCACCGTGACCGACGCCTACCCCGAGGCCCTGTCGTGGCTCGGCGGCGTGTGCGGCCACCGCGTGCGTGCGCTGGGCGTCGAGCATTTCGGCCAGTCCGGCTCGCTTTCCGAGCTCTACGGTCACTACGGCCTCGACGTGAACGCCATCCTCACCGCTGCCGAAGGCATCACCGGCCACCCGGTGCGCTATCGGTTCCTGCAGACGTGATGTCGTGTTCCGTCTTCGGCGCGGACGTTTGGAGGGAACTCCGTGAAGACATTTCGCGTTGCTCCTCGAGCCCCAGGAGATTGAGCAGTGAAGGTTGCAGGCTATTGGCCGCGGACCAGTCTGCGCGTGATGTCGCGCTTGCTGTGCACGATGCGAAGCAAAGTGAGGGTGTTGTCGGTATCCGTGTAGTCGTAGATCAGGATGTACGGCGGCACGACGCTGATGCGAGTGTTGGGTCCGAGGGCTTGGCGCCGCGAGCCTATTCCGGGAAACGCCACCAGGCGCTCGATTGAAATGCGAAATTTGCGGCCGTAGTCTTCCGCCACGGGCGCGCTTGCCTGGCTCTTGAGATGGTCGAGAATTTCGCTCAGATCGGCTTCGGCATCCGCGGCGACGACCAGACGCGTCATGACGAGCGCAGCGTGTCCAGCTTGGTCTCCAGACGCTTGAAAAATTCGTCGCCCGAGATCACGTCGCCGCGCGCAACCGAGGCGCGCGCTTCTTCGACATAGGGCTTGGCCCAGGCGAGGTCGTCGTCGTAAATCGACATGAGCTCGGCCACGGCTGCGGCAACGGCATCGTCGATCGACTGGAAGCGGCCGGCCGCTACCTCGGTCTCGAGCCACTTTTGCTGTTCGGGCGGCAAGGTGATGTTCATGGCGGCCGATAGTATCGCAAAGCGGCTTCACCCCGTCAAAACGGGTTCCACGTGGATTTCGGGGTGAAGCGGATGTAGCCGATGTTGGCTCCCAGCCGCAGGCCGACGCCGGAGCGGATCGGTGCCACGATGACGCTGCCGTTGGTGACGAGGGTCGCGCCGACACCGCCGACGAAATAGGCGGAGCCGTCGACGCCGGCGAAGCTCGCGTAGATATCGTCCGGCTTTTTCAGCCGATAGATCAGGAACAGCGTCTTGGAGCCGTCGGCGCCCACGTCGGTGCCGAGCGAGGGGCCGTGCCAGTAGATCTTCTCGGTGCTCCCGGCGCGCACGTAGAGGGTGCCCTTGCCGTAGCGCAGGCCGGCGAGGAATGCACCGCCGCCCTCCGTTCCCAGGATGTAGCCCGCGGGGCGGCCGCTCTTCTTGAAGAGGTGCTCGATGACGGCGCCGAGGTTGGCCGAGACCTTGCCGAAGAAGCCGGCGCTCGCCGCCATGACCTCGTCGATGCTGTAGCCCTCGTCGTCGAACGCGGTCGGCGTTCCCGGCGGGATGGGAGCCGGAACGGCGGCGGGCGGAGGCGGCGGCTGGGCGATCGCCACCTCGGCCGGCGGCGCCGTCTTGGTTGCCCAGTTGCCTCCCTCTGGCGGACGCGCCGCCGACTTGGGTGCGGGCTGTGCCGACGGGGGCGGACGCGCCTCCACGCTCTTGCTCTTCGGTTCCGGGGTGCTCTTGGCTTCGGGGGCGAGCGCGGGCCCGCCCAGCATCTGGTCGAGCTTGGCCAGCGTGTAGGCCGCCTTGGCCTTCACGGTTGCCTGCAGCTCGATACCCGCCGCCGTCAGTTCCTGCAGCTTGGCGCAGTCGGGCTCAGCGGAAGGATCGACCGTGCCGAGCGTATCGAGCTTGGCGAGAAGGTCGTTGGCCTGCATGTCGAGCCCCGCCATGCGCTCGTCCTGCAGGATTTCGTATGCCTTCTCCTCGAACCCGGCATCGGGCCAGCCCCGGGCCTCCTTCAGCTCGCGTAGCTTGGCGCGCAGGCGGGGCGCGTTGTCCGCGTTGAGCTGGCGCAGTGCGGCGCCCGCCCGGTCGACGGCCAGGGCGAAATCCTCCCGCGCGCAGGAGTTGGCAGCCGTGGACGCGCCGGCCGAGAGTTGGGCCAGCACGACAAGGGCCAGGATAGCGAGCCAGCGCATTGAACCGAATCCATTCCTCGGCCGCGCATCAGACGTGCCAGCTATGGCAGAATGTGGCCGCCGGTCAAATGTTCGTCAGAAAAGCCCATCGCTTGGTCCGTGGTCTGGTCCAGGTCTGGCCCAGATCTGACCCTGCGTCCGGCCCCTACTTGCCCTGTGGCGCAGCGAGCGCACCTGGCGGCGCCTTGAAAATGCCGCGCAATTCCTGCCTATCCTCGCCGCTCGCGCCCATGCGATGCTCGAGCCCATGCCACGTCCCGCCCTCGCGATCCCGCGCCTCTCGCTTCCCCTCGGCCTTCTGATCAGCCTCGGCATCGTCGCGGTTGCGGCGGGCGTGCTGTACGCCATGGGCCGCATTCCCATGTGCAAGTGCGGCACCATCAAGCTCTGGTACGGCGGGCGGGGCGACGCGGAGATGTCGCAGCACCTGACCGATTGGTACAGCTACAGCCATGTCCTGCACGGGATCATCTTCTACTGGCTGCTGACGATCGTGGCCAAAGGCCGCCTGTCCGTGGCGGCCCGGATGGTGCTGGCGATGGGCATCGAGGCCGGCTGGGAGATCTTCGAGAACACGCCCTTCATCATCAACCGCTATCGCGCCCAGACGGTATCGCGCGACTACTTCGGCGACAGCATCGTCAACTCGGTCGGCGACATGCTGTCGATGCTGGTGGGCTTCCTGCTCGCCTCGCGTCTCCCCGCATGGGTCACGGTGTTCCTGCTGATTGCCACCGAGGTGCTGCTCCTCGCCCTCATCCGCGACAACCTCACCCTCAACGTCATCATGCTGATCCATCCCATCGACTGGATCCAGCAGTGGCAGTTTGCCGGCAAATGAGGAGCGCTTCCAGAGGGTCGGCCACTCCGCCGTGAGTGCATTCCCGCGCCGAGGCTTCGCCATGTTCCACAAATGCATTGCCCTTCTCTCCGCGCTCCTTTTTTCCATCGTGATTCCGAGCCGCCCGGCGCGTGCCGCTGAGGACGCCTGGCGCCTTACGCGCGATATCGAGCTCGTGTCGCGCTGGCAGCAGGGACTGACGGGAATGGGCGAGGACCGCGTCACGGCGGTGCTCTACCGGCCAACAGGCGAGGCCCAAGTGCCGGCTGCCGTTATCGTCAACTCGAGCGGCGGCGTCAGCGCCCAAACCGAGCACTATTATGCTCGCACGCTCGCCCGCAACGGCATGGCGGCTCTGGTGGTGGACAGCTTTACGCCGCGGCGCGTGCGTCGCACCGGCGACGACCAGAACCGCGTCGCGCAGGAGAAATCCAATGCCGACGCGTTCGCAGGCTACCGCTGGCTCGCGGCACAACATTGGGTCGACACGCGAAGAATCGTTGTGATGGGCATGTCGCGCGGCGGGGAGGCGGCCTACTCGGCCGCCCTCGAGGTGTTGCGCAAGCGGATGGGTGTCGGCGACATTACGTTTGCCGCCCACATCGCCGTCGCACCCGGGAGCTGCAACTTCCCCCAACGCGATGTGCGCACGACCGGGGGACCGATTTTCTTCATGCTGGCGGAGTTGGATCAGACCCAGCTGGTGGGCTCGTGCATCGAATACATCGAGCGCATGCGCAAGGCCGGCAAGGCTAAGATCCGCGTCGCCATCTATCCCGGCGTCTACCATGCCTACGAGGGCACAAACGGCGTCGGGCTCGTCGCCGACGACTGGGCGAGCCACGAATGCGCCGGCCGCTACGACCGCGACGAGAACTTCATTCTCTACGAGCGTGGCACGACGCGGCGAATGACCAAGGGTTCGCAGACCGAGCACCTGTTCAAGACCTGTCTCAAGCGCGGCTATGTCTTCGGCGGCGACGAGCGCGTCAAGGCGCAGGCGACCGCTGATCTGCTGCAGTTCCTGCGCGATGCCGACGTGCTTCGCGACGAAGCCGCGCGCGCCATCGTGCCGGACTGCGCGACGCTGCCCGAGGGCACCCTGCGCCTCAACTGCGCACGCGCCCGTGCAGGCTGGAACAGCGATCTGCTCGCACTGGCGCGCAACTACTTGCGCGGGACGTCCGTTCCGCGCGACGCGGCGCTGGCCGCGCGCCTGCTCGAGCTTGCCGTGGCCCGCAGTCTTCCTCAAGCCCAGTGGGAGCTCTCGATCCTGCTGCGCCAGGGCGTCGGCACGGCGCGCGATCACACCCGTGCGCTGCAGTTGGCCAAAGCGGCGGCCGATGCCGGTGACGACACCGGCATGAACGTTTTCGGCGTCATGATCCGCGACGGCATCGGCCGCCCGCGCGACGACGCAGAGGCCCTTGTCTGGTTCGAGCGCTCCGCCGACTTGCTCAATTCCTACGGCATGGTGAACCTCGGCCGCTTCCACAAGGAGGGGCGCGCCGGTCTCGCCAAGGACCCGGCAGCCGCGGTGGCATTCTGGCGCCGGGCGCTCGTCCAGGAAGACAATCCGTGGGCGCAGCTCCTCCTCGCCGAGGCGCTGGAGAAGGGCGAGGGCGTCACTGCCGACCCGGCCGCGGCACTCACCCTCTATCGCGCGGCCTCCGCGCAGGACCGCGAGGCCGATGCGAAGAAGCGAGCGACGGAGGCGCTTGTGCGCCTTGCCCCGGCGGCCGGGAGCAAGCGATAGCGGCGCCGACCACAGCCCGATCGGGTCAATCCTTGTCGACGTCCGTGAGTGCGAACCGCAGGACGGGATCGGGGTTGCTTCTCCTCCCGCGGCATGACGATGGCCAGCGCCAGCTTCAGAAGTCGACCACCTCCAGCACGCCGGGCACGGTGGAGATGGCGCCCTTCTGTGCCGGCGAGATGTCGAAGCGGCCGGGCATGGCGATCTCCACCTCGCGGCCCCGGTCCTGCAGCATCATGCTGAGGCAGACGATGCCCTTGCCGCCCGGCTTTAGCATCGCCTTCAGCTCGTCGAGCCGCTTGGCGTCGGCCTGAAAGGCGCCGCCGTCGAGCACCACCTTCAGGCCGCGCTGCAGGCCTTCGGTGGCCTCGTCGAGGGACTGGATCGACTGCACGCGCAGCTTGAGGGCTTCCGCGTCGCGCTCGCCTTCCACCGTCAGCAGCACCGCCGACCCCGACTCCAGCAGGTGGCGCGAGGCGGCCAGCGTCTCGGAGAAGATCACCGCCTCGAACTGGCCGGTGGGCTCCGAGAACATCGCGAAAGCGAACTTGTTGCCCTTCTGCGACCGGCGCTCGCGGGCCGACACGACGACGCCGGCCAAGCGCCCGGCCGTGGCGCCGCGATCGGCGCGCGCCTCGAGCTCCGCGAAGCTGACGATGCCGAGCTTGGCCAGCACGCTCGCGTAGGCATCCAGCGGATGGCCGGAGAGGAAGAAGCCGATCGCGTCGAACTCGTGCTGCAGCCGCTCCATGGGCGTCCACGCCTTCAGCGGCCGTATGTCGATCTGCGGCCGGGTTGCCGCTCCGCCGCCGAACAGATCGTCGATGCCCTGTGCCGCGTTCGTCGCTTGGCGGTTGGCGAATGCCAGGATCTGCTCGACGTTGCCGTGCACCAGGGCGCGGTTCGGCTCCAGGCTGTCGAATGCGCCGGCGGCGGCGAGCGTCTCCAGCGCGCGCTTGTTGAGCGTCTTGGTGCTGCAGCGGGCGGCGAAGTCGGACAGGTCCTTGAACGGGCCGTTGGCGGTGCGCTCGGCGACGATGCTCTCGACCGCCTGCGCGCCGATGTTCTTGAGCGCCGCCAGCGAGTAGCGGATGGACTTCTCGCCTGGCGAGGAAATCGACCTCCGAGCCATTGATGCAGGGTGGCAGAATCGCGATGCCGGACTTCTTGGCCTCCGACGTGTACATGGCGAGCTTGTCGGTGTTGCCGGCGTCCAGCGTCATGGACGCCGCCAGGAACTCCTCGCGGTAGTTCGCCTTCAGGTAGGCCGTGTAGTAGGCCACGTGCGAATAGGCGGCCGTGTGCGCCTTGTTGAAGCCATAGCCGGCGAACTTGTCGACCAGCTCGAAGATGTAGGCGGCCTCGTCCCGCTTCACGCCCTTCTTGACCGCGCCGGCCACGAACTCGGCCTGCTGCTTGGCCATGATGGACTTGTCCTTCTTGCCCATGGCCTTGCGCAGGATGTCGGCCTGGCCAAGCGAGTAGCCGGCCATCACCTGGGCGATCTGCAGCACCTGCTCCTGGTAGATGATGACGCCGTGGGTCTCCTTCAGGATCGGCTCCAGCATGGGATGCAGGCAGTCGACGGGCTCCTCCCCGTGCTTGCGGTTGATGTAGGTGGGGATGTTGTCCATGGGACCGGGACGGTAGAGCGCCGTCATGGCCATGATGTCCTCGAACCGGTCGGGCTTGAGGCGCTTGAGGCTCTCGCGCACGCCGGCACCTTCCAGCTGGAACACGCCGACCGTGTCGGCCTTGGCCAGCAGCTCGAAGGTCTTGCGGTCGTCGAGCGGGATCTGCAGGAGGTCGACCTCGATGCCGCGGCCGCGCTTGATCAGGGCGACGGCCTTCTGCAGCACGGTCAGCGTCTTGAGGCCGAGGAAGTCGAACTTGACGAGCCCCGCCGCCTCCACCAGCTTCCAGTTGTACTGCGTGATGGGGAAGCTCGACTTGGGATCGCGATAGAGCGGGACCAGCTCGTTGAGCGGGCGGTCGCCGATGACCATGCCGGCGGCGTGCGTGGAGGCGTGCCGGTAGAGCCCCTCGAGCTTCTGTGCGATCTCGAGCAGCCGCGCCACCACCGGCTCGGCGTCGCGGGCCTCCTGCAGCTTGGGCTCGCCCTCGATCGCCTGCTCCAGCGTCACCGGGTTGGCCGGGTTGTTGGGGATCAGCTTGCAGAGCTTGTCGACCTGCCCGTACGGCATCTGCAGCACGCGCCCGACGTCGCGCAGCACGGCGCGGGCCTGCAGCTTGCCGTGGGTGATGATCTGCGCCACCCGGTCGGCGCCGTAGCGCTTCTGCACGTAGCGGATCACCTCGTCGCGGCGGTCCTGGCAGAAATCGATGTCGAAGTCCGGCATCGAGATGCGCTCGGGGTTCAGGAAGCGCTCGAACAGCAGGCCGAAGCGGAGCGGATCGAGGTCGGTGATCGTGAGCGACCAGGCCACCACCGAGCCCGCGCCGGAGCCGCGCCCCGGTCCCACGGGGATGCCGTTGGACTTGGCCCACTTGATGAAGTCGGCGACGATCAGGAAGTAGCCCGGGAACTTCATCTTGGAGATCACGCCGATCTCGAAGTCGAGCCGCTTGCGGTAGTCGTCGGCCGTGAACCCCGTTGCCAGGGGCGTGGCGGCGAGGCGTGCTTCGAGGCCGGCCGCAGCCTGGGCGCGCAGCTCTGCCGCCTCCAGCGCGAGCTGCTCCTCCTCGCTCGTCCCCGGCGCCGCCGCGACGAAGCGCGGCAGGATCGGCTTGCGGCCGGCGGGGCGGAAGGCGCAGCGCTTGGCGATCTCGATCGTGTTGGCCAGCGCCTCCGGCAGGTCCGCGAACAGCTCCGCCATCTGCTCGGCGGTCTTGAAGAAATGCTGCCGCGACAGCCGCCGCCTGTTGTCCTCGGTGACGTAGGTTCCCCCGGCGATGCACAGCAGCGCGTCGTGGGCCTCGTAGTCGTCGGGCGAGGCGAAATACACCTCGTTGGTGGCGACGATCGGCAGCGCGCGCGCATAGGCGAGGTCGAGCAGCATGGGCTCGGCCTCGATCTCGTGCTTGAGGCCGTGGCGCTGGATCTCGACGTAGAGCCGGTCGCCGAAAATCTTCTCCAGCACCTTCAGGCGCTCGAAGGCGACCTCCTTCTGTCCCTCGCGCAGGGCCTTGTCGATGGGGCCGTCGGGGCCGCCCGTCAGCGCGATCAGGCCGGCGCCGTGGGTCTCGAGCCGCTCGATCTCGATGTGCGGCGCCTCGTCCTCGGCGGGATCGAAGAACGTCTGCGAGGACAGCTTCATGAGATTCTGCCAGCCCTGCTCGTCGCAGGCGAAGAGCGCGAGCGCGCCGGCCGGCTGCGAGCGCGGCTGGTTGGCGCCGTTGCGCTGCAGTCCGTTTTGCTGGGGGCGATCGCCGAAGTCGACCTGCAGCGTGCAGCCGACGATCGGCTGGATGCCGGCATCGGCAAGCTTGTCGGAGAACTCCAGTGCGCCGAACAGATTGTTGGTGTCGGTGAGCCCCACCGCAGGGTAGCCCTGCGCCACCGCCAGCTTGGCCAGCCTGGAGTTGGTGATGGCGCCTTCCAGCAGCGAGTAGGCCGAATGCACCTTCAGGTGCACGAACGACGGCGCTGGCGCGGCTTTGGCGGGATTGGTGCGAATCGGTTCGGTCATGGCGAACTGTAGACGGTCATGGCGCGGTCTCAACGCGCCGCCCAGGCTACCCCCAGGCCCTTGAATGTCCGACCCGGCAGCCTGCACGCGGTACTACATATTGCCTGGCGTTTGTGCGAGAGAATAGCCGTGGGGGAAGATCCGCGATGATCGAAGCGTTGCGCGATGGGATTGGCCAGCACGGCGGCGTCTGGCTGGCGCTGGGAGGGCTGGCGATCGGCTGCCTGTTCGGCGCCGTGGTGTTCGCCAGCAATTTCTGCGCCATGGGCTCGCTCAGCGATATTCACAACTTCGGCGACTGGCGCCGCTTCCGCGCCTGGATCCTGGCCGCCGCGACCGCCCTCGTCGGGGCCCAGCTGCTGCAGGCGGGCGGCGTCGTGGCGCTGGACAAGTCGATGTATCTCGCCGGTGCCGGGCTCAACTGGGCGGGCCACATCCTGGGCGGCCTGATGTTCGGCTTCGGCATGGTGTTCACCGGCGGCTGTCCCAGCCGAAACCTGGCCCGCGCCGGCGGCGGCGATCTGCGCTCGCTGCTCACGCTCGTCGTCCTCGGCCTGTTCGCCTACATGGCGCTCGGGGGCATCTTCGCGCCTGCGCGGTCGGCACTCGAGCAGGCGACGACCCTCGCCATCGAGCCGCGGAGCCTCGGCGATCTCGTTGGGCGTACTGCCCGCCTCACTCCCTCGACCGCCAATCTCCTCGTCATGGGCGTGGTCGCCGCGGCCGCGCTCGCCTACTGCTTCAAGGACGCGCGCTTCCGCGCCTCCACCGTGCACGTGGCCTCGGGACTGGCCGTCGGCCTGATCGTGGTGGCGGGCTGGGCGCTGACGGGCCTTGCCTTCGACGACATGGCGACCCGGCCGGTGCCGCCGATCTCGCTCACCTACGTGCGCCCGGCCGGCGACGCGCTGCAATGGCTGACGCTGTTCACGGCCGCGCCCATGCCGGGCTTCGGGACGGCGAGTGTGTTCGGCGCGCTCATCGGTGCCTGCACCGCATCGCTCGCCATGGGCCGCTTCCGCATCGCGACTTTCTCCGACACCGGCGATACCCTGCGCACCCTCGGCGGCGCGGCGCTGATGGGTCTCGGCGGGGTGATGGCGCTGGGTTGCACGGTCGGCCAATCGATCACGGGCGTCTCGACGTTGGCGCTCGGGTCGTTCCTGACGTTTGCCTGCATTGTCGCCGGCGGCTTCTACGGTCTGCGGGTGCTGGAACGGATCGTGTGAAGGGGAGGAACCATCCATGTCGCAACTGGATGTGAGCCGGCAGGGACGCGTGGCCGTCCTGACCATGAATCGGCCCGAGCGCGGCAACCGCGTGAGCCAGCAGATGGCCGAGGAGATCACCGCGGCGCTCGAGGCGGCACGGCGGGACCCCGACGTCGGCGCCTGCGTCATCACCGGGCATGGCGACGTCTTCTGCCTCGGCGGCGACTACCAGGGTGCGGGGCCGACGAGCGCGGGCCGCATGGAGTTCGCGCGCGCCTTCATCGACATGAACCACGCGATGTCCCGCCTCGGCAAGCCGCTGGTCGCCGCCGTGAACGGCAACGCACACGCAGGCGGCTTCTCCATCGTCATCGCCTGCGATCTCGCCATCGTCGCCGCCGATGCCACGCTCGGCCTGCCGGAGGCGGCGCACGGCCTCTTCCCGTTCCTGGCGCTCGCCGTCGTGAAGGACGCGCTGCCGAAAAAGGTGATGTTCGATATCGTCTACAACGCGCGGCTGATGGGAGCCGAGGAGGCCCGCGCGCTTCACCTGGTCAACGAGGCGGTGCCGCGGGCGACGGTGCTCGAGCGTGCGATCCAGGTGGCGGACGCCTCCTCGCGCGGCCACAATCCCGATATCCTCATGCTGGGCCGCGACCTCTACTACAGCATGCGCGGCGACGGGCCGTCCGAGGCGCTCGACCAGTCGCGGTTCGCGCTGGGTGCGGCGCTGGCAGCCCAGGACAAGAGCGGGCAGCGGGGAGCTTGAGCGAGCCGTCATCACGCACCGCTCGCGCGAAAATGATCGCGCCCGTGCATCGGCTCTGCGGCATCGGCTGCGTTCTCGCGTTAGGCTGATGGGCTGACGCGATTGCGATCGAAGCCGGGTGACCGTGTTGAAAGTCCACATCCAGCGCCGAGAAATGTTGGCCGGCATCGCTGCCGCGCTTGCGCTGCCCTCGGGCTCGGTGTTGGCGGCAAGCTCGCCGCTGATCGTGACGCCGGGCCAGACGGAGGGGCCGTTCTACCCCGTCGCGTTTCCGGCCGACATGGATGCCGACCTGGTTCGCGTGCAGGGGCAGACGGCGCAAGCCATGGGCCAGATCACCCACGTCTCCGGCCGGGTCCTCGATCGCAAGGGCCAGATCGTGCGAGGCGCCATGGTCGAGATCTGGCAGTGCGACGCGCGCGGCATCTATAGCCACCCGCGGGCTCCGGGCCAGGGCCGCCACGACGCTGGCTTCCAGGGCTACGGGCGCACCGGGATCGACGCCAGCGGGCGCTACGCCTTCCGCACCATCCGTCCCGTCGCCTATCCCGGCCGCACGCCGCACATTCATTTCAAAGTGCACGCGCCGGGCATCGGCCGTCTCACGACGCAGCTCTACGTCGCGGGCGAGCCGCAGAACGCCCGCGACGGCGTGCTCAATGCCATTCGCGATCGCGGCGCGCGCGAGAGCGTGATCGTTCGACTGGAGCCGGCCGGCGAGATCGAGCCGGACGCTCTCAAGGGCACGTTCGACATCGTGCTCGACACATGATTGTGGGGCGAAGGCCACATGGGCGCGCAGCGCCGGCCTCAGGTCTTATCCCCGCCTGTAGCATATGGCGTAGACTGCCCATGTTCTGGGCGTCTGGAGCCAATCAATAGGCAAATCACTGAAATGCAGTCGATATTTGGTAATCAATTCGGGAAGAATGCGGCAGGGAAAGCACAGCCATGCAGCGACCGATGCAACGAATCGCTCCACAATTGGTTCACATAGCTGTGCGGCAGCCAAGCGCAGAATAATCGAGGCATGGCGTTTGCAGCATTGTTGGCAACTAGGGACGGACTCGCAGTCGGGGAGAGGTAAGTCACCGAAGAAACCGAACGAGGGACTCATATGTCCAAAAAATGGTTCCTGGCTGCCCTGCTCGCGGCGGCGACCCCAGCGGCGGCACACGATTGGTACCCCATGGAATGCTGCCACGCCATGGACTGTGCGCCCGTCGAGAAGGTCGAGATGCTTCCCGGCCCCGCGATTGCGAGCATGCTGAGCACGCCGGCCCAGGCGGATAATCTCGGCGGCATGCTGGTGACCACCAAGCACGGCAGCGTCGTGGTCCCCGCCAACTTCCCCAGACGTGAATCCAAGGACAACCGGATGCATGCCTGCATGCGGCCCAACCCGGGCGGCGGCATGCGCCTCATCTGTATTTTCCTGCCCCCCGCCACCTGAGCCGTCTTTCGGCCGTCGGGTCTTGCGTGGGATCGCCGCTCCTGCCCGGCGGGAGCGGCCAGCCAGCTCTTGGCGCTCTGCCGCGGCGGGTCCGACCGGGAGCGCGCGGCAAGGTGGCGCCGCACTCAACACCGTTGACGCAAGCGACCCGATTTCCGCTATCGTGGGACCAAGGGGTCAGACCCCTCGCCCCGACCTTTGCGCAAGCAATGATCGTTCGGGCGAAGGGTCTGACCCCTTGCAGCGAGGGCGAGGGGCTGACCCCTCCCAGCGGCCAGGGAGAGAGCGATGCGGCACGGCGGCAAGATCCTGATCGATCAGCTGGAGATCCAGGGCGCGACCACCGCCTTCACGGTGCCGGGCGAGAGCTTCCTCGCGGCGCTGGACGGCCTGCACGATTCCAATCGCATCAAGACCGTCATCTGCCGCCAGGAGGGCGGAGCATCGATGATGGCGGAGGCCTGGGGCAAGATCACCGGCGAGCCCGGCATCTGCTTCGTCACGCGCGGACCCGGCGCCGCCAACGCCATGAGCGGGCTGCACGTCGCCCGGCAGGATTCGACGCCGATGCTGACGTTCGTCGGCATGCCCGCGAGCGGTCACGAGGACCGCGAGGCGTTCCAGGAGATCGAGATCAAGCAGCTGTTCTCCTCGCTGGTGAAGTGGTCGGCCGTGATCCGCCAGACCGAGCGCATTCCCGAGTACGTCAGCCACGCCATGCACGTCGCCCGCTCCGGCCGCCCGGGCCCGGTGGTGCTGGGTCTCCCCGAGGACATGCTCTCCGCCGACTTCGACGCGGTCGATGCCAAGCCGGCCCGCATCGCCGAGTCGCGCCCAGGGACCGAGGACATGGCCGCAGCTGCAGGAGAAGCTCGCCAAGGCCACGCGACCGCTGATGATCATCGGCGGGCCCGGCTGGAGCGTCGCCGCCCAGAAGGCGCTGGAAGCCTTCGCCGACCGCTTCGATCTGCCGGTAGCACCAGCCTTCCGCTATCAGGACTACTTCGACAACCGGCATCGCTGCTATGTCGGCTGCGCCGGCATCGGGCTCGATCCGAAGCTCGCCGCCGCCATCAAGGAGGCGGACCTGCTGATCGTGTTCGGCGCCCGCCTCGGCGAGATGACCACCAGCGGCTACACGCTGATCGACATCCCCGATCCCAAGCAGTTCCTCGTGCACATCCACCCCTCGCCGGACGAGCTGGGCTCGGTGTACCGCCCCGACCTGCCGATCGCCGCGAGCGCGCGGACCTTCACCGAGGCGCTGGGACGTCTCGAGGCGCCCGCAAAGATCGCCTGGAGCGGCCGGCGCGCCGAGCTGCGGGCGGCCTACGAGCTCACCCTCAAGCCGCACCCTCTGCCCGGCGCCGTGAAGATGGCCGACGTCGTGCGCACGGTCTCCGAGCTGCTGCCCGAGAACGGTATCGTCACCAATGGCGCCGGCAACTTCGCCGCCTTCGTGCACCGCTACTTCCAGTACAAGGGCTACCGCACCTGCCTTGCTCCGACCTCCGGATCCATGGGCTACGGGCTGCCGGCCGCAATCGCCGCCAAGCTGGCGCATCCGACGCGGCCGGTGGTCAACGTGCAGGGCGACGGCGATTTCCTCATGACCGGCCAGGAGCTGGCCACCGCCGCGCAATACGGGCTGCCGATCGTCACCATCATCGCCAACAACGGCATGTACGGCACCATCCGCAGCCACCAGGAGCGCGAGTACCCGCGCCGCATCGTCGGCACGACACTGGTCAATCCGGACTTCGCGGCCTACGCGCGCAGCTTCGGGGCGGATGGCTACACCATCGAGGCGACCGCCGACTTCGCGCCGGCATTCCGGGCCGCGCTGGCCGGCAACAAGCCCTCCGTGATCGAGCTGAAGCTCGATCCCGAGGCGCTGTCCCCGCGCAAGACGCTGACCGAGATCCGCGAGGGACGCTGATCGCGTCCGCGCGGCAGGGGGTGGAGCCCATGCGATCCCGGTCGATGAGCTTGCTCGGCACCTGGGTCCTTCTGGCACTCGCGGTTGCGTCGCCGCTGCTCGTCGACGCCGCCCAGGCCGAGGACATGCAGGAGCGGCCGGACCTCGTCTCCGTCTTCCAGGAGCAGGGCCTTGCCGGCACGTTCGTGCTGTTCGAGGCCGCCGCAGACCGTATGACGGTGGTCGATCGCCAGCGCGCCGAGACGCGCTATGCGCCCGCCTCCACATTCAAGATCGCCAACAGCCTGATTGCGCTGGAGACCGGCGTGGTGCAGGACGAGAACGAGATCGTCCCCTACGGCGGCAAGCCCCAGCCCATCAAGGCCTGGGAGAAGGACATGAGCCTGCGCGAGGCCATCAAGGTCTCGAACGTGCCGGTCTATCAGGAGATCGCCCGCCGTGTCGGCCTCGCGCGCTACGAGCATTGGCTCGCACGCCTCGACTACGGCAACCGCCAACCCGGGGCCGTGGTCGACCGGTTCTGGCTCGACGGGCCCCTCGCCATCAGCGCCGTGGAGCAGGCGAGGTTCGCTGCCCGTCTTGCACAGGGGACGCTGCAGGCATCGGACCGCGCGCAGGCGATCGTGCGCGATATCCTGCAGCTGGAGAGCAGTGATGGTGCCGTCCTCTACGGCAAGACCGGATGGTTGACCTCGCGCAGCCCGAAGATCGGATGGTGGGTGGGTTGGGTCGAGCGCAAGGGGGAGATCGCCGCCTTTGCGCTCAACATCGACATGGCCACCATCGAGGAGGCGCCCAAGCGGATTTCGGTCGGGAAAATGCTGCTAGAGAAGCTTGGTGTGCTGTAGGCGCCCGGCCCACAATGGGATCGCACATTGTCAGATATCGTCGAATATTTCCGAGACGTTAATGTCGGGATTGCAGTTTTAATAAACCTTCCAGGGTTAAGCACAACTTAGCCCGGCGATGGCTTTACACGGTATTATGGATTACCAATTTGCATCCCTAGCCGAAGTACCTCCTGACGCCATGGACCCTCGTTCCGCAGAAAAGATCAACGGGAAGTTGCTGATGAAGATCGGTACGCTTGCCTGCTTCCTGCTTGCAGGTGCGCTGCTGATCACCTCGCTGTTCGTTCCGCCACCAGCGCAGAGCGGAATTGACGGCGGGGCCTCCCAAGGCTCGACAGCTTCCATCCGCTGACCCCACGGCGGACAGTCACGTCAGGCAGTCTTCTGTCGAGGACACTCTCCAAAGCCCCTTCTCCCTTTCCCGGGAGGAGGGGCTTCCCATTTGTGGGGGGTATCAGACCCGGAGGCGCGGACGCCTACGCGGCCTTGGCGAAGTCGAGCTTGAAGCCGTGCGCCTCCGCCAGCGTGCGGATCACCTTGTCGGCCTCCGCGGCGGACAACCCGACGAATGGCGGGCGCAGCTTGGCCCAGCCGGGATCCTGCCGGTAGTGGGCGATCAGGGCCTTCAGCGCCGGGATCATCGGGAACGCCTGGATGGCCTTGCGCAGGGCGGTGATGTCGGCCTGCAGCTTGTCGGCTTCGGGTCCCTGCCAGTTGTCATAGACGTGGCGGATGGCGGCAGCACCGACGTTGCAGGTGGCCGAGATGCAGCCGGCGCCACCCTTCCTCAGGCCGTCGAGCAGGAAGAGCTCGGAGCCCGGGAACACCTCGAAGCCCGGATAGGTCGCGAGGATCGCGGCCGTGTTGCTCCAGTCGCCCGAGGAGTCCTTGAGGCCGACGACGGTGTCGGGAAATTCCTTGATCAGCCGGCCGATGAGGGGAAGCGAGAAGCCGACCTGGGCCACCGGCGGGATGTGATAGAGGTAGACCTTGAGCCGGTCGTCGCCGACCTCCTCGATGGCCTGGGCGAAGAAGCGGAACAGCCCCTCCTCGCTCGGCGCCTTGTAGTAGAACGGCGGCAGCATCAGCACCCCGCCGCAGCCCAGATCGACGGCGTGCTTGGTCAGCACGATGGCGTCCGCCAGCGAGCACGCGCCGGTGCCGGGCATCAGCTTGGCGGGGTCCATCTCGCCGGTGTCGACCAGCTCCTCCAGCAGCTCCATGCGCTCATCGAGGCCGAGCGAGTTGCCTTCGCTGGTGGTGCCGAACGGCGCGAGCCCGGTGCAGCCCTCCGCCATCAGCCACTGGCAGTGCTCCACGAAGCGCTCGGCATCGGGCCCGCCGTCCTCGCCGTACGGTGTGAGAACCGGAGCGATGACGCCGGAAAAATTGGGTTTCTTCGGCATGTGTGTTGCCCTCGCGAGGTTTGCTGATGTCCTCAAGCCGGCATCGGGATGCCGGGTTGCTTGACCGGGACGTGATAGCCCTTGATGACCGCGGGCCGGGCCGCGATCGCCTTGTACCACCGCAGTACGTTTGGATACTTGTGCAGGTCAACAGTGTGCCACTCGAAGCGGGAGATCCACGGCCAGGTCGCCATGTCGGCGATCGAATATTCTCCGGCCATGTATTCCACCTGCGCGAGACGCCGGTCGAGCACGCCGTACAGGCGGTTCGCCTCCTTGACGTAGCGCTCCTCGGCGTAGGGCGCCTTGCCCTTGGCGTTGCGCAGGAAGTGATGCACCTGGCCGATCATCGGCCCGACGCCGCCCATCTGCCACATCAGCCATTCCATCGTCTGCCAGTGCGCCGCCGGCTCCTTCGGCCAGAACTTGCCGGTTTTCTCCGCCAGGTACATCAGGATGGCGCCGGACTCGAACAGCGATCGGCCGTTGTCGCGGTCGACGATGGCGGGGATGCGGTTATTGGGGCTGATCTTCAGGAAATCGGGCTTGAACTGCTCGTCCTTGGAGATGTCGACGGCGTGCGCGGCGTATTCCAGGCCGCATTCCTCCAACATGATGGAGACCTTGCGGCCGTTGGGCGTCGACCACGTGTAAAGATCGATCATCTGAGGTCCTGCGGCGAGGGGTGCGCCGCTCGAAGCGGCAGGCTCTGAGGTTAGACGAAAGAGCGCCGGTCCGGCAACGAAAAGCGCGCGCGGCGGTCGGGCTTATCAACCGGCCCATTCGGCGAGCCCAAGTTTCGCCCCAATGTCACGAAAGCGTAGCACATGGTGTTGGGGCAGGGCCGGACGGGTCCTCCCGAGCCGGCGCGCCGTTCTTCGGAGCTTTGGCAGCTAGCCTCCTTGCCACGAGCTCCCCAAGGGAGCGGCGGACCTGACCGGACGGCTCTGCCCCGCACCTGTCGCGCATCGAACGGCCGGGGGCGCCTCGCCGTTCGCGCATACGCCGCCAGTGCAAACCTCCACATGTCTGACGATAGTCGCGCGGGTGCGCGCCTTCGTGCCGGAGGCGCGCCTTCGACGCGACGCGGGCATGACGACGGCACTCACTTCCAGTCCGTTCGCTTCCAGCCGATCCAGTCGGCGATGGCGTGGCCCATGACGAGCGGCTTGTCGGCCTCGGGAAGCCAGGGCTGGTGCTCGGTGAAGGCGGTGACGCACTCGGCCCACGTGCAGGGCATGCGGGTGATGTCGGTACCCCAGAACATCCGCCGCGGACCAAACGCGTCGTAGATGGCGTGATAGCGCTTCTGCAGGCTCTTGAACGGGTATGGATCCGTCACGTACTGCGGCCCGCCGGTCACCTTGACGGCGATGTTGGGATGCCTCGCCAGCGCCAGCAGTTGCGGCATGGTGGCGAAGGCTGCGTCGTCCTTGTTGCCGCGCGCGATGCCGAAGTGGTCGACGATCAGGCGAAGCCCCGGATGCCGCTCGGCAATCTGCCCCACCAGCGGCAGGAACTCGCCGGCCAGCAGCGCGACCGGCAGGCCAAGGCGCTCGGCCGCCGGCCACAGCCAGTCCATGGTGCCGTCGGTCGGCCAGGTCTTCATGTGCGGCTGCAGGAACGTGTAGCGCAGGCCGAGCACGCCCGGCTGCTGGCGCCAGGTTTCGATCTGGCTCCGCTTCTCCGGTTGATCGAGCGGAATGCGGCCGAGGATGGCGAAGCGATCCGGATGCAGGCGCGCGGCCTCGAGCGCGAGTGAAAGCGAGTCGGGGTCCCAGCTCGGCGGATGGATCACGGCGCCGTGGACGCCCGCCGCCTCCATGTCGCCCAGCGCCTCGTCCAGCAGGTAGGGGGTCGTGCGATGGGGCGGCACGACGGTGCCCTTGCTCCACAGATGGATCTGCGCGTCGATGATCCTCATGACGGCACCTCTTGGGTCGGCCGCCAAGCGTATCAACCTCGGCGCCACGAGGCCAGCCGCCCAACGGGGCCGCTAGAAACAGTAGACAGAGGACCGCTTGCGTTGCAGTGATGGCACCGGCCCCGGCATTTCCGCCATGCGCCCGGGGCGGTTCGAGAAACGGTCGGAGGAGCGTTACCCATGCCCGGCCCGAGCGAGCAAAGCCCCGCAGTCGGCACGCTGCCGCAATCGGTGCGCCGCGATTTTTCCGCCGTCGGCTACGACGAGGCGATGCGCCGGGCACGCGAGATCGTGCCGATCCTGCGCGAGCGTGCGCAGGCGTGCCGAGGACGCGCGCATGCTGGTCCGCGAGAACGAGCAGCTGCTGCACGAGACCGGCCTCTTCCGCTTCCACCAGCCGAAGGCCTTCGGGGGCATGGAGCTCGACTTCGTGGCGGTGGTCGACATTCCCGCGGAGATCGCGCGCGGCTGCCCGTCGACGGCGTGGAACGTCGGCAACCTCGCCTGCCATCACTGGATCCTCGGCTACTACGATCCCGAGACCCAGCACGAGGTGTGGGACGCCAACCCGGACGCGCTGATCGCCTCCTCGATCGCGCTCGCCGCCGGCCGCGCGCGCAAGGTCGGAGGGCGGGTTCATCGTCAGCGGCCGCTGGCCGTTCTCTTCCGGCGTCGACAATTCCGACTGGAACATGCTTGCCGTCACCGTCTACGGCGACGACGGCAAGACGGCGATCGACTGGCGGCTGTGCCTGGTGCCCAAGTCCGACTACGAGATCATCGACACCTGGTACGCGATGGGCATGGAGGCCACGGGCAGCAAGGACATCTCGGTCACCGAGCTGTTCGTGCCCGGAGCGCCGCGCGCTCGCCCTGCAGCGTTGTCGCGGCGGCAGCGAGCATCCCGGTGCCGCGCTCACTCCCGGTCCGCTCTACCGCATCCCGATCGTCGCCGCCTCGAGCCATCCGCTGGCGCCGGCGGCGGTGGGTGCGGCCGAGGGCGCCTACGAGATGTTCGTGGCCTCGATGGCCAAGCGCGCCGGCACCTACACGGGCGCCACGCGTGGCGGACTTCCAGGCGGTGCAGATCAAGGTGGCTCGCGCTCGCTGCCTGATCGATGCCGCGCGCATGCTCCTGCGCCAGTCGGCCATCGCGTTCCAGGCGAGCGCCGAGCGCAACGAGGTGCCGGACCTCGCGACCAAGCTGCGCTTCCGCGCGCAACTCCGCCTTCGCCGTGAACCAGGCGCGCGAGGCGGTGGAGACGCTGTGGTCCTGCTACGGCGCGCAGGGCCTCTACACGCGCGATCCGCTGCAGCGGCACCTGCGCGACGTCATGGCCATGAACCAGCACTTCTCGTTCAACTTCGACATCGCCGGAGCGGCGTTCGGGCTCAATGCGCTGGGCGGGCCATACGCCAATCCGACCATGTAGCGGTGCCGAAGGTTGCAACGCGCGATACGGCCGGCGGACAACCGGGCCGTGCCTTTGTTTTCCCGAACGAATCAGTTAGCGATTTGCAACGCGCAACAAAATTCGTGGCGTTGTGGACATGTTTGTCGTCGATGCATCTGCACTCATAGCCGTCCTCGTCGGGTTCGTGGCGGCTGTCCCTGCGTACTCGTTTACGCATCAAACGGCGCGCGGCCGTGCGCGCGGAGCGATTGCGTACCTTTCCGGCCTCGGATTTGGCATCGCAGCGACCGTCGCTCTCTTCGTGGTGCTGCAGAGGCTCGCCTTCCACCTCACGTTCGGCGAGGCGGCGCTCGCGGGCGCATTCTTCGGCCCGTTCGTCGGCCTCCTCTCGGGGGCATGGGTGCGCTCAGGCCGAAAGAGGCGGAGGAATCCGGGGAGGCCCGACTGGCAACGGTCGCACTGATGAGCGGAGCCTGGCTCCGTCATGCGGCGACCAATTCAACCAAAGCGGCAAATGCAACTCGGACGTCAACGCTCGCCGCACCAGTGATGCCCGGTGGCGGCGGCGTCGTCGACGTCTTCTTCAGGAGAGAGAGGGTGAGGACAGCCCTCTAGCGGCGGCAGGGCCGCGCGGAGACGTTGCAACTGTAGTTGCCGGGGCCGCCCGAGCAGCCTCCCCTCTTGCTAACGGCCATGCCGTAGCTGCCCCACCGGCCGCCGTATTCGAAGGCCGTGAAGTCGCTCCACGCACCGATGGCGGCGCGCATGGCTGCTGCCTTCGTCGATCCGGAGCCGCTGCCGTCGTGGAAGTGGTCGAGCAGGCAGGTCCTGCCGCCGGCCCGCGTCCACGAGTGCATGCCGGCAAGCCCCGTCTCCTGCGCCGAGGCCTCGCCCGCAAGCGCAGCCGTCAGCCCCAGCGCAACAGCGCCGGCACACCAGAAGCCTTTTCTCATGATCCCTGCCCCTCGAGCGAATATCCTGCGTAAGTATAGCGGATGACGCAGGATTCCCGATCGGCGTGGCAGGGTCGCAGGCGCAGTTTTCCAGTGTGACGCAGCTTTTGCGTCACAGTAGAAATTGCTTCGCCCGGTAGTAGGGAAATGGGCGGGGTCGGCGCCGCTCAGCGCCTACTTGGCGGCGACGACGGCGATCTCGACCAGCAGGCGCGGATCGGCGAGCTTGGCCTCGATGCAGGCGCGGCCGGGGAGGTTCTCGCCTTTCGTCCACGCGTTCCAGGCTTCGTTCATGGGATCGCGCAGGCGGATGTCGGGCACCCAGATC
The DNA here is from genome assembly GCA_963774165.1 of uncultured Alphaproteobacteria bacterium. GTDB lineage: Bacteria > Pseudomonadota > Alphaproteobacteria > Rhizobiales > Hyphomicrobiaceae > AWTP1-13. The sequence continues at coordinate 47,801 of CAVZEC010000004.1, forward strand.
GTGGCGGACACGACCTTGGTCTTGTCGGTGCCGCACAGCTTCAGGAGACGATCGATCTCCTTGAGGATCTGCTCGGTCTGGCCCTTGGCGTCGGCCTTGCTGTCGGAGGCGGTGATGCCGGCGGTGAAGACGAATCCGTTGGCCTCGACGACCTTGGAGTAGATTTTCGATGGTTCGTGGCGCGTGACGGCCATGAGCGGTCTCCCTTGATACGCGATGATGTGGGGCTCCCTCATAGCACGGCAGGCGGCCCGCGCCATTTCAGAAAAGCGGCTCCTCGTACTGCAGCACGCCGTCGACGATCAGGCCCTTGATGGCAGCGTTGCCGCGCGCATCTACGGCCACGAGGGCGGCGAGCTTCTTCTCGCGCGCGAGGTCCTCGAGCTTTTTGCCCTGTCCCTCCGGCACGAAGTAGCTCTCGATGCCGTAGCGCACGCCGACCCTCGAAGCGCCGTCATCCCGTGCCGGCCAGTAGGACGCGCGGGCCTTGAGCACGATGCGGTCGGGCGAGGTCTCGGCGGGCATGTCGCGCGACATCTTGACGGTCTGCCAGGTGCCGTCGGGCTTCTTCTCCAGCACGACGTAGAAGGCCGCGTTCTCGCGGGGGCGCGGGCCGTCGAGCTGGGATATCGGCATGGTACTGACGGGGTAGGCCAGCCGCACGTACTCGCCGCGGAACAGATCGCGCGGGTCGACGGGAATGATCGGCAGCGTGATCTCGCGCCCCGTCGACAGAAGCCGAACGCGGTCGATCACCATGCCCGCGAGCACCGCGGTCTGGGCCAGCGCCACGATGGCGATCGACAGGAGGATCTTGCGGGGGGCGTTCATGCCGCGACCTCCGCCGGCATTTTGCGCTGATGCAGCTTGTAGGCGGCCCAGGCGAGCACGCTCACCATCACGGCGGCGATCAGGAAGAACAGCGAGGTATCGAGCAGCGTGCCGAAAGTCTTGACGTAGAGCGAGAACACCTCGAGCGCGAAGCCTCCGTAGGCGAGCCACAGCGCCGTGCGGTTGTCGCTGTGCAGCGCCCACAGCATGGCGCTGAGCAGCAGCGGCGAGCGTCAGGATGGCAAGCAGCACCAGCTGCGGTGTCCAGGCGGCGTCGCGCGCGCCGAACAGCACGAGGCGGTCGATGAACTGCAGGATATAGAGGCCGGCGAAGGCGACGATCAGCCCATAGGTGAAGATCGCGGCCGAAGCCGTGATGCGCCGGTCGATCTCGCGGCCCGCGCCCGCCGCGCCGATGGCCGCCAGCGCTCCGACAATCGCGACGATCCAATGGGCGTGCCGGTCGAGCACGAAGTAGCCGAGCGGGACGAGCCAGATCGCCAGGCTGATGGCGGCAAGGTGCAGGCCGGCGCGCCAGCCGATCCACGCGGCCGCGGCAACGGCGGCGGCCCAGCCCGCCAGGAAGGTCCAGTGCGCGTCGTTGGCGAGGCCGCGCTCGTAGCAGGTCCACACCACCAGCAGCACGAACGTCGCCGCCAGCGCCGCACGCGATTGCAGCAGCGCGGCTGCCAGCAGCGCGCCGAGCGCCCAGGTGAGGACGGCGTCGGGCGGGTTGCCCTCCATGTGGTACATCTGCGCGATCAGCATGATCGAGGCGCCGAAGGCGGCGATGCCGCCCAGCACGGCCGCCTGGGCGAAGGCCTCGAGCCGGCGCTGGAACAGCACCGCGGCGGCGCCGTAGCAGCCCCACAGCGTCACCAGCAGGAGCGACAGGCGGGCGAGCTTGGACATCCCCGACCAGTGGGCCGCGACGAAGCTCATGACGGCGAAGCCGAACAGCACGGCGCCGAGCATGGCGAAAATCGGCGCGATGCCGAATGCGGATTTGCGGGAAGCCAGGTCGGCGCGGATGGAGGAGGCGCCCGCCTCGCTCACCCAGCCCGAGGTCTGCCAGCGCGCGAGATCGCGCTCCACTCGATTGCGATACCAGGACATGCGCCGTCCATTGCTCGTCTGCGTGCCCCAGCGCGCGGGAAGATAATTGCTGATCGTTGTTCAGATGTCAAGAGGGAGCGGCGCCGTCGATGTCAGACACTCCGGGGTCTGACATCGTTGCGCGGCGCTCAATTCAAGGTTGGAGCCATGGTGTCCGACCCGGAAAGGGTCAGACACCCACTCAAGCCATCGCCTTCTTCAGGTTCTCGTCGACCTTGTCGAGGAAGCCCTGGGTGGTGAGCCACTTCTGGTCGGCGCCGACCAGCAGCGACAGGTCCTTGGTCATGTCGCCGGCTTCGACGGTGGCGACGCTGACCTTCTCCAGCGTATCCGCGAACTTGGCGAGCGCGGGGTTGTTGTCGAGCTTGGCGCGATGGGCGAGGCCGCGCGTCCAGGCGAAGATGGAGGCCATGGAGTTGGTGGAGGTCTCCTTGCCCTGCTGGTGCTGGCGGTAGTGGCGCGTCACCGTGCCGTGCGCGGCCTCGGCCTCGACGGTCTTGCCGTCGGGGGTGAGCAGCACGCTGGTCATCAGGCCGAGCGAGCCGAAGCCCTGCGCTGCGGTGTCGGACTGCACGTCGCCGTCGTAGTTCTTGCACGCCCACAGATAGCCGCCCGACCACTTGAGCGAGGCCGCCACCATGTCGTCGATCAGGCGATGCTCGTAGGTGAGCTTCTTCTTGTCGAACTCGGCCTTGAACTCGGTGTCGAACACCTGCTGGAAGATGTCCTTGAAGCGGCCGTCGTAGACCTTGAGGATGGTGTTCTTGGTGGAGAGGTAGACGGGATAGTTGCGGATCAGGCCGTAGTTGAACGAGGCGCGCGCGAAGTCGCGGATCGACTCGTCGAGATTGTACATGGCCATGACGCAGCCCGAGCCGGGAGACTTGAACACCTCCTTCTCGATCACCTTGCCGTCCTCGCCGACGAACTTGAGCGTGAGCGTGCCCTTGCCGGGGAACAGGAAATCGGTGGCGCGGTACTGGTCGCCGTAGGCGTGGCGGCCGATCACGAACGGCTGGGTCCAGCCGGGCACGAGGCGCGGCACGTTCTTGCAGATGATGGGCTCGCGGAAGATCACGCCGCCCAGGATGTTGCGGATGGTGCCGTTGGGCGACTTCCACATCTCCTTGAGCTTGAACTCTTTCACGCGGGCTTCGTCGGGCGTGATGGTCGCGCACTTCACGGCGACGCCGTGCTTCTTGGTGGCGTTGGCCGCGTCGATCGTGACCTGGTCGTTGGTCTTGTCGCGGTACTCCATGCCGAGGTCGTAGTACTCGAGGTTCAAGTCGAGGTAGGGGTGGATCAGCTTGTCCTTGATGAGCTTCCAGATGATGCGCGTCATCTCATCGCCGTCCATCTCGACGACGGTGCCGGCAACCTTGATCTTCTGCATGTGGCGAACCCCTATATGCGCCGCACCTCGGGCGTAAGCGCCCTATAGCACCGGGGCGCGGGGGAGCAAAGCTGTACGCTGGTCGCAAGCCCGCCAAGCCTCGACACCTGCTCGGATATTGGGCACGGTGGTCCGGCAAGGAGCGGGAGATGGCGATGCAGCACGAAACGGTGCGGGTGAACGGCATCGACCTCCACGTGCGCTCCATGGGGGATGCGGCGGCGCCGCTGATCCTGTTCCTGCACGGCTTCCCCGAGTACTCCGGCGCCTGGGACGAGGTGCTGCCGGCTTTTGCCGGAGCCTTCCACGCGGTGGCACCGGACCAGCGCGGCTATGCGCGCTCCTCCAGGCCCGAGGGCCTCGAGGCCTATCGGATCAAGCACCTGGTGCGCGACGTGCTGGCGCTCGGAGAGCACTATTCGCCGGGGCGTCCGTTCGTGCTGGTGGCGCACGACTGGGGCGCCTCGGTCGCCTATGCCACGGCGATTGCCGCGCCCAGCCGCGTCGCCAAGCTGGTGGTGATCAATGGCGTGCATCCCGGGCCGTTCCAGCGCGCGCTGGTGCAGGATCGAGGCGCAGCGCAAGGCCAGCGCCTACATCCATTACCTGCGTGCACCCGAGGCCGAGGCGCGCCTGTCCGCCAACAATTTCGAGAAGCTGCTCGGCATGCTTTCCCGCTTCGGTCCGCAGCCCTGGCTGACGCCCGCGAGGCGCGCCGGCTATCTGGAGGCCTGGGGCCAGCCCGGCGCCCTGACGGGCATGCTCAACTGGTATCGCGCCACGCCGATCGTCGTGCCGAAGGAGGGCGAGGCGGTGGACCCCGCGAAGGTGCCCAAGCTCGAGCCGGCGCAGCTCAGGGTGCGCATGCCGCATCTCGTCGTCTGGGGCATGGACGACCGGGCGCTGCTGCCCGTGACGCGCGCCACGCTGGGCGACTACTGCGACGACCTCACGGTGCGCGAGATCTCCGGCGCCGATCACTGGGTCGTGCACCAGAAGACCGACGAGGTGATCGGCCACATCCGCAATTTCCTGGGTGCGTGACGTCATCCCGGCACTTGTTGCCGGGATCCATCTCTCCGCGAGCGTCGATGCCCGTTGAAGATGGATACCGGGGACAAGCCCCGGTACGACATCCGACTCGGATGTGGCGAGAGGCTGCGAGGCAAACTTGCTCGGCGTCACCGTCACGGATGGACAACCGATCGTTGCCGGCAGCGGGCTGCCGGTGGCGGCGGTCGTGCATGCCTGCCACGAGAAGACGATCGATGTCGGCCTGGCCGAGCTGGCGGTCCCGGGCCTCGACCGCGCGACGCTGGAGCCGATCCTCACCTATTGCGCGGAACGGCGCTGCGAGGCGGACGATGCAACCTGTCCCGGCTGCCGGCTGCGGATGGACCGGCTCGGCGTCAAGACGTTCGACGACTTCGTTGCCCGGCATTCGGAGATCAACTTCGCGAACTCGCCGGTGAGCTTGCGCGGTCAGGGCACGCAGACGCTGACGGCCGAGAGCCTGGAGCAGCTGGCCAAGACCTGGGCCGGGGAGGAGTACTGGTTCTGGGCGCGGCGCGTGCTGCGCAAGCTGCGCCACGGCATCCGCCGGGCGCGCCAGAGCGGCGCGCCGCCGCCGGGCGCCGGGACTTCGCCCGTGTTCGTCCTGGTGCGCCCGCAACTCGCCGACAACATCGGCATGGTGGCGCGCGCGCTCGCCAACTTCGGGCTCGACGAGCTGCGCCTGGTCGATCCCCGCGACGGCTGGCCCAACGAGAAGGCGCGCATTGCGGCCTCCGGTGCCAATTTCATCGTCGACGCCGCGCAGGCGTTCCCCACCCTGAAGGAGGCGATGGGCGACCTCAACTGGGTGGCAGCCACCAGCGCCCGGCAGCGCGACCTCGCCAAACCCGTGCTGACTCCCGAGCAGGTCGTCGCCGAGATGCAACGCCGGATGGCGGAGGGCCAGCGGTGCGGCATCCTGTTCGGCCCGGAGCGCAACGGTCTGGAGACCGAAGAGGTCGCGAATGCCGACGCCGTCGTGATGGCGCCCGTCAACCCCACTTTTGCCTCCCTCAACCTCGCCCAGGCCGTGCTGCTGGTCGGCTACGAATGGATGAAGCAGGCCGGCAGCGGCACGCTCGGCCGGGTCACGACGTTCGAGGAGGCGCTGCAGCCGGGCCTGCGGACCCGCGGCTCGCCGCCCGCCACCAGGGAGGAGCTTTTGGGCTTCTTCGAGCATATCGAGCGCGAGCTGGAGGCCAACGACTTCTTCAAGCCGCCCGAAAAGCGCCCCAGCATGGTGCAAAACATGCGGACGATGTTCATCCGCATGGGCGCAACGGAACAGGAAATCCGCACCTTGCGAGGAATCGTGAAGGCGCTGGTGCACGCGCGGCGTTCCCGCAGCGATTCGCCATAGTTATGCCTCGTTTTGAACCGAGCGATGCGCAACTGCCGGGCAGGGTGGGACTGCCGCTACCGCCGCACGAGAACAAGCGGGCAACGGGCTGGACAGGGGCGATGGCATGATGGGGAAGGGTGCTAAAGCGGGCGCGGCGCTCCTGTGGGCGGGCGCCATCATGGTTGCGGTGGCCAGTCCTGCGTTCGCGCAGAACAAGGAGCTCAGCGACAAGTCGGTGCTGACGCTGATGCGGTATGCCTGGGGGATGGTGCCGGAGAAGTTCACCACGCCGCTGGGCAAGACCATCATCGTCGACAAGGCGCACGCCAGCGAGAGCGTGGTCCCGATCGAGATCGCCCGGGAGGTGATCCGGGTGGCCCGCATGTCCGCCTATGCCCAGCTCTGCGAGCTGCCCGAGGAGCAGCGCGCCAACTATCAGACGCTGATGCGCCGCGAGGAAGCCAAGACCAAGTGGACCGACCAGCAGATGCTGTTCATCAACCAGCTGCACCTGTTCACGGTGATGACGCTGACGGGCAAGGTTCAGCTGGTCGAGAAGGATGGCGACAAGCAGGTCGTCGTGCAGGAAGGCAAGCCCGTCAAGACCGAGTCCTGCACGGATACCGAGCGCAAGAAGGTGCAGGACCAGATCATGGCCTACGTGAACTCGGCACCTCCGCCAGCAGCCCCGGCAGCCGCCGCGACGGCCGCGCCGCCCCCGCCGCTGCACCACCGGCCAAGCGCGCCGAGCCGACGCCCACCAGCCAGAAGAAGTAGGGCCCGCAGGGCGCTACAGGCGAAGCCGCATTGCGCCGATGCAACGCGCTCGGCCGGCGGCAGAATATGGCTGAGGCCTATTGCGCCCCGCGGGTATTGCGCTATAACCCGGGCGCGCGCGGGACCGTTGGCCCCGCGAACAGCCATGCGCACCTGCGGTCGCCGATGCCAAGGCATCGGCAACCTGTCGGTCCGGAGCAACGCTCCGGGCAGAGGAAGGAGCGCTCGACACTCGACGCTGCCATTATCTCACCGACTTTGGAGTTCGACGGATGACCAAGCGCGCCCGCGCCAAGTACAAGATCGACCGCCGGCTCGGCCAGAACATCTGGGGCCGGCCCAAGAGCCCTCTCAACAAGCGCGAATCGCGCCCCGGACAGCACGGCGAGCGGCGCCAGACCAAGCTGTCGGACTACGGCCAGCAGCTGCGCGCCAAGCAGAAGCTCAAGGGCTACTACGGCAGCATCATGGAGCGGCAGTTCCGCGGCATCTACCAGGAGGCCCGTCGCTTCAAGGGCTCGACCTCCGAGCACCTGATCGGCCTGCTCGAACGCCGGCTCGACGCCATCGTCTACCGCGCCAAGTTCGTGCCGACGGTGTTTGCCGCACGCCAGTTCGTGAGCCACGGCCACGTCACGGTCAACGGCAAGCGCGTCAACGTGCCCTCCTTCCGCTGCCGCGTCGGCGACCTGATCGAGGTCAAGGAGAAGGGCAAGCAGATGACGCTGCTGCTCGAGGCCATCAAGAGCGCGGAACGCGACGTGCCCGACTACATCGAGGCCGACCACAGCAAGATGACCGCCAAGCTCACCCGCGTGCCGGCCCTCAGCGACGTGCCCTTCCCCGTGCACATGGAACCCAACCTGGTGGTGGAGTTCTACAGCCGGTAGTTCAGGATCGTCTCTGATCGAGGCATTTCGCCTCGATCATGGAGCGTGAAGCTTCCTCTCGGCTTCAGGAAGCTGGGCAGGATTCACGCTTCCCCCGTCACGGTGCGACTGAGGCAAAGTGCTTCCATCTGAAGCGATTCAGCTCCAGGTGCTGCGGCGGGCTCGTTCAGCCGACGAGGACCAGGAAGTTGGGGCCGCCAGCGGCGTCCTGGCCTTTCGCGTGCTCGGATTCTGCGATCCAGGGTAGCCAGCGGAACTGCCCGGTGACGAACTTGAATTCGTACTCGCCGGGCGGCAAGTTGACTGTGACTTGGCGCGACCCTCGGCGCTTGTCCCCCGCGGCCCCCAGCAGGTAGCGCGCCAGCGTGCCTGCATCGGCATTGAGCCTGCCGGATTCAGCGTTGAGCCAGTTGTTGAACGTGCCCGCCACATAGATGGGATCGCTCATCCTCCCGTAAGCATCGGGCAATAGGAGCGCTACGGGCAGTGTGCCGACTGCCTCCCGAGGCTGGATCGGCGCGGACGCGGCAACCGGCGGCGTGGCTGCGGGATCGGCGAGCAGGCCCGTGATCTTCGCAACCAGCAGCTGGATGTGCCGGTCGAGCGGGGGCGTGATGGCGTCGAGCCAGTGCGTGATGTCGAGAAGGTATTCGAGATCGCCCGAGGGCAGCACGTCCTCGACCCGGAACGGGACGACCACCTTCCCCTTCTTGATCGCCTGATGCACCTCGCGCGATACGTTCGGCAACTTGTTGGCGCCCTTCGAAACCACCACGACCAGCAACCGGCTCGAGGTGATGGCCCTGACCAGGGCGCTCGGATAGTTGCCGGCACCGACGTCGCGCGGCGCGATCCAGCACCGGATGGCGGCCTGCTCGAGCCGCGCACATACGGCGTTGGCGATGTGGCGGTCGGGTGCGGCGTAGCTGATGAAGACGTCGTGCGCCATGTCGAGGTCAACCGGCACGCTGGCGCGGCTGCGGGCTTGGCGGAGGTGCGAGCTCGGCCAGGCGCGACTGCAGGCTGACGGCGTTGGCGGGCTTGGGCATGGCGAGGCCGGGGGTGACCGAGTTGGCCCAGCCGTAGGCCAGCATGGTCATGATGGCGGATGCGGCGAAGAAGTAGATGCCGGGCAGCACCGAGGCTTCCGTGTAGCCGGAGGCGTTGATGTAGAAGATCATCAGCGCCAGCACCATCACGTCCGTCATCGAGTAGCGCCCGAGCCATTCCATGGCCGAGATCGACCTGTTGCGGAAGTCGGCGGGCATGTCGGGCGAGGTGACGAGCGTCAGCAGGTAGAACAGCTTCATGAAGGGGAACAGGATCGAGAACGTGAAGATGACGAAGCAGAGGAAGAACTCCTGGTTCTGCCAGAGCGCCCAGATGATGGTGGCGACGGAGTGCTGGTTGGTCCACACGAACACGGTGGTGAAGCGGATGGCCGGCAGCATCACGCCGAGCGCGAAGAATACGGTGGCGAGGATGATGAGGAAGCTGAAGGCGAAGTTGCGCATGGTCGAGAACGATTGCGCAGGCTTCTTGACCGGAGCGGGTACGGCGGCCGGCTCGGCTTGTGTCGCGTCGGTCCTGAGCCACGCGTAGGACAGGATCATGAACAGCACGGCGGCGGTGAAGAAATAGACGCCGTTGAGGCTCTTGGCGTCGTACACGCCCTGGCTCTTGATGAAGAAGATCGAGAGCGACAGCACCAGCACGTCGTGCATCGACCATTTGCCGAGCCATTCCAGCGCGCGCAGCTGGCGCGAAAGGCGCCGGAGCTCCTTCTGCGGCAGCGTGGACAGGAGCAGCAGGTACAGCAGCTTGGTGACCGGCAGCACGATCGAGAAGATCAGCACGGTGATGCCGAGGAAGAGCTGCCCCGAACGGATCAGCGCGTTCACCGTCGAGATGAGCGAGTGCTCGTAGGTGAAGAAGACGAACTTGGTGAGCTTTATGATGGGCAGGCTGACGCCCAGCGCCAGACACACGCTGGCGGTCACGATGGCCAGGGTCAAAAGAAAACGACGGCCGCCGAGCGTCATGGTCCCCGCGCTCCCGCGATCCACCCAAGGGCTACGCGCACCATCCTAGCCGAGGACTGGGCCGCAATGTGTCCGGCTGGATCCTGCCCGGCGGGGCTCATCTCCACCACAGTGGTGAGCTTGTCGAAACACCGCGACGCAGGTGCGGCCGTCCTTCGACCCTCGGAACAAGTCCGAGGGCATGCAGGCTCAGGACAAGGGCGGCGACTGCGGACTTGGCGGGAATTTCAGGCCGTCATCCGGGCCTTGTCGTAGGCAACGCCCTTCTCGTCGAACAGCTGGCCCAGCTCGCCCTGCTGGAACATCTCGCGCACGATGTCGCAGCCGCCCACGAACTCGCCCTTGACGTAGAGCTGCGGGATGGTCGGCCACTGCGAGAAGGTCTTGATTCCCTCGCGAATGCCCATGTCCTCCAGCACGTTGATATCCTTGTAGTCGACGCCGAGGTGACCCAGGATCTGCGCCACCTGCGCCGAGAACCCGCACTGGGGAAAATTCTTGGTGCCCTTCATGAACACCACGACGTCGTTGTTGGCGACGGCCTTGCGGATCCAGTCGTGGACGGCTTGCTCGCTCATAGAGCTTCCTTTCGCGGCTTGATGCGGTTGCGGCCTGGAAACGCGGCCACGATGCCTGCTGATCGGTTCCCACGAAGATGTGGGCAAGGCCCGCGCAAAGTCAATCTTTCGGCGCCGCGGTCGTCAGCGCGAGGGCGTGGAGAACGCCGCCCATGCGTCCCTGCAGGGCCTCGTAGACCATCTTGTGCTGCTGTACGCGGGTCTTGCCGGCGAACTCCCGGGTGACGACGTGGGCGGCGTAGTGGTCCCCGTCGCCGGCGAGGTCCTTGATGGCGACCTCCGCGTCGGGAAAGCGCGCCTTGATCAGCCGCTCGATCTCCTTGGCATCCATGGGCATGGGTGAGAGTCTTCCGCAAGAGGCTGCATTGCTTGCGCTGCAAGCATCTTACGCGAAGCCAACCGGCCGGCGCCATCGCCACCTCAGGGATCGGTAAGCTCCAGACGACGCTCCATCCTCTGCAACCGCTCCTTGATGCGGTCGATCTCGGCATTCTGGTTCACTTCCGAGATTCCGAACCCGCCGACGTGTCTCTCTATGGATCGAAGTCTCAGGATGACCATTCGCATATCGTCGCTCAGCCCGTCGACTTTTCGATCAATGCGTCGCAGATGCTCCAGGACGATATTGATTGGCTCTTCGGCCATGGGACAGCCTCGACGTAGTCCGACACAACGATGAGTACCACAACCAACTCTCAGGCGCAAGAACAAATAAGGAACATCAACTTCCAGCGTCGCTATAGATCCATATAGCTCGGCAGCCAATCCTCGTGCGCCTTGCGCAGGTCGTCCAGTGGCAGCAGGGGCTCGGACTTGAGCGCCAGCCCGACGCCGCCGACGCGGGCGACCACGCGGGCCGGCAACGCCAGCAGCCGCGCCCGCTCGATGATCTCCTCGACCATGCCGGGCTCGGCCTCCAGGACATAGCGGGCCTGGTCCTCGCCGAACCACGCGGCGTGGGGCGGCATCTTGCCTTCGTAGGGGAAGAGCTGCACGCCGATCTCGCCGGCCAGCGCCATCTCGGCGACGGCGACCAGCAATCCCCCGTCGCTCACGTCGTGCACGGCCTGGACCTTGCTCTCGCGGATCAGCGACCGCACGAGGTTGCCGGCCTTGATCTCGTCGGCCAAGTCCACCGGCGGCGGCGCGCCCTCGTTCTTGCCCGTGACGATCAGCTGATAGAGCGACTGGCCGAGGTGGCCGGCCTCGCGGCCGATGGCGACCAGCAGGTTGCCCTCCGCCTTCAGGCCGATGCTGGCGGTGTGGGCGAGATCCGGCACGAGACCGACGCCGCCGATCGCCGGAGTGGGCGGAATGGCCTGGCCGTTGGTCTCGTTGTAGAGCGAGACGTTGCCCGAAACGACCGGGTACTTGAGCACCTCGCAGGCTTCCTTCATGCCGGCGATGGCGCCGACGAACTGACCCATGATCTCGGGCCGCTCCGGGTTGCCGAAGTTCATGTTGTCGGTGAGGGCGAGCGGGTCGGCACCGACGGCGATCAGGTTGCGCCAGCTCTCTGCCACCGCCTGCTTGGCGCCCATGACGGGATCGGCCAGCACGTAGCGGGGCGTCACGTCGCAAGTCAGCGCCAGGCCTTTGCTGGTGCCGTGCACGCGCACCACGGCCGCGTCTCCGCCGGGACGCTGGATGGTGTCGCCCATCACGGTGTTGTCGTACTGCTCCCAGATCCAGCGTCGCGAGCACAGATGCGGGGAGCCCATCATGGTCTTGAGCGTATCGAGTATGGCGTTGGGCGCCGGCACCCATTCGGGCAGGATGGCTTTCGGCGGCACGGTTGCGACCCAGGGGCGCTCGTAGAGCGGCGCCGAGTTGGCGAGCTTGTCGACCGGCAGGTCGGCCGCCACCTCGCCCTTGTGCGTCACGATCATGCGGCCGGTGTCGGTGGTCTTGCCGATCACCGCGAAGTCGAGGCCCCATTTCCTGAAGATCGCTTCCGCCTCCGGCTCCCGCCCGGGCTTCAGGATCATCAGCATGCGCTCCTGCGACTCGGAGAGCATCATCTCGTAGGCGGTCATGCCGGGCTCGCGCTGGGGCACGTCGTCGAGGGTGAGCTCGATGCCGACGCCGCCCTTGTCGGCCATCTCCGAGGTGGAGGACGTGAGCCCCGCCGCGCCCATGTCCTGGATGGCGACAATCATGTCGGTTGCCATCAGCTCGAGGCAGGCCTCGATCAGCAGCTTCTCCGTGAAGGGATCGCCCACCTGCACGGTCGGGCGCTTCTCGGCCGAGGCGTCGTCGAACTCGGCCGACGCCATGGTGGCGCCGTGGATGCCGTCGCGCCCGGTCTTGGAGCCGACGTAGACCACCGGCAGCCCCACGCCCTTCGCCGCGGAGTAGAAGATCTTGTCCTTCCGCGCCAGGCCGACGCACATGGCGTTGACGAGGATGTTGCCGTTGTAGCCGGGATCGAAGTTGGTCTCGCCGCCGACGGTGGGCACGCCCGTGCAGTTGCCATAGCCGCCGATGCCCGCCACCACGCCGGCGAGCAGATGGCGCGTCTTGGGATGGCTCGGATCGCCGAAGCGCAGCGCGTTCAGGTTGGCGACGGGCCGCGCGCCCATCGTGAACACGTCGCGCATGATGCCGCCGACGCCGGTCGCGGCGCCCTGGTATGGCTCGATGTAGGAGGGGTGGTTGTGGCTCTCCATCTTGAAGACGACCACATCGCCGTCGCCGATGTCGACCACGCCGGCGTTCTCGCCGGGACCCTGGATCACCTGCGGACCCTTGGTGGGCAGCGTCTTCAGCCACACCCGGCTCGACTTATACGAGCAGTGCTCGCTCCACATCACCGAGAAGATGCCGAGCTCGGTGAGCGAGGGCTCGCGCCCGAGGATGCCGAGCAGGCGCTTGTACTCGTCGGGCGTCAGGCCGTGCTCGGCGACGACTGAGGGCGTGATGGCGGTCTTCGTATCCTGCATCCGGGAGCGGGGCTTTCGGTCGATTCTGATGGCATGCCGCTTATAGCCGCCCTCGCGCCTGGAGTCCCTCCGGGGCCTTGCGCGGCGTCGGGGTGGCCCTCCCGGGATGTGCATAAGCGGGCGCGGACAGACGCAGGCCATGGGCAAGCCGGTCGCGGCCGGCCTATATGGCAATAGGAAAACAGCGATCAGCGGGCATGGGCCCAGAACCGGAACACGGCCACGACCACCACCATGGGCACAGTCACGGCCCGGGCCAGGTGCATGCCCAAAACGAGAGCAGAGTCGGCTGGGCCGCGCTGCTGACCGGCGGGTTCATGTTCGCGGAGGCGGCCGGTGGACTGATGTCGGGCTCGCTCGCCCTGGTGGCGGACGCCGGACACATGCTGACAGATGCGGCGTCGCTCACGCTGGCTTGGCTGGCGTTCCGCGTCGCCCGCCGTCCCGCCGACTGGAAGCGGACCTACGGGTTCCACCGCTTCCAGGTGCTGGCCGCCTACAGCAACGGGCTGACGCTCGGCTTCATCGCCCTGGCGATCGTGTACGCGGCGGCGCAGCGGCTGCACGAGCCGACCGAGGTGCTGGCGGGTCCCATGCTCGTCATCGCCGTGATCGGGCTGCTCATCAACCTCGCGTCGTTCTGGATCCTGCACGGGGCGGAGCGCGACAACGTCAACATCAAGGGCGCGATGCTGCACGTGCTAGGCGACATGCTGGGCTCGGCTGCGGCCATCGTCGCCGCGCTGGTGATCCTTTGGACCGGCTGGACGCCGATCGATCCGCTGCTGTCCGCGCTGGTCGCGGTCCTGATCCTGCGCAGCGCCTGGTTCCTGGTGCGCGAGGCCGGGCACATCCTGCTGGAGGGGGCGCCCGGGCATCTCGACGTGCGCACACTGCGGGAGGACCTGATGGCGGCCGTGCCCGGCGTCGAGGACATCCACCATGTCCACGCCTGGTCGCTCACCCAGAACAAGCCGATGGTCACGCTGCACGCCCGGATCGCCGACATCCGCGGCGGCGACCGCATCGCCTCCGCCATCAAGACCGTGCTGCACGAGCGCTACGGCGTCGACCACGCGACCATCGAGATCGAATGCGACGCGTGCGCCGACGGCCATCGAGTTTGTTAGAGCTGCCCGTTCCTACCCGGCAAGCCGGTCGAGGAAGGAGACTACCGCGCGGTTGAACGGCTCGGGCTGGTCCAGGTTTGCCGAGTGGCCGGCGTCGGGGATGACAACCTTCTGCGCCCCCGCAATCTTGGCCGCCATGTAGTCGGTGGCGGCGAGGAATGGTTTGTCGTTGGCGCCGACGACGATGAGCGTGGGCACCGCCACGGTGGGGAGTGAGTTGATGATGCTGGCGTCGCTCTGGGCCAGCATCCCCCGCGCGGCCCCTGCCAGGCCATCGGCAGAGCGATGCTTGGCCGTGGCCATCTCCTTGCTCAGACGTTGCAGGCGAGCCAACCCTTCCGTCTCGTATTCCCGGGCGGTCTCTGCCGCGCGCTTGTTCCAGGCCTCGCGTGCGTCGTCCTTCTTGAATCCGGGCCCGGTGTCGAACAGCATCAGCGCGCGCACCCGCTCGGGGTGCGCCAGGTGGAAGGCGAGCGACATGTAGCCGCCGAGCGAAAGGCCGCCGACGACGGCCGTCTTGGCGCCGACCGTGTCCAGCAGCGCCCGCATGTCGGCGACGGTCAGCGCCGCGCTGTACTGGCCAGGCTCCGCCGGATAGTCGGACTGTCCGTGTCCGCGCATATCCCAGATGACGAGCGTATTCGTTTTGGTCAGCGGCTCGATCTGGCCGCGCCACATCTGCGAGGTGGCCGAGTATCCGTGCGTGAGCAGGATCACGGGGCCCTTGCCGTGCACCTCGTAGTGGATTTGCACGCCGTTGCGGTCGAGTTTCGGCATTGGGTGCGCCTCAGCCTTTCGAGCCAGTGAGCCCGCGCAGGAACTGCGCGCGCCGTGTTGCGGCCTCCAGCAGGAGGTTGTGGTCGCTGCCCGCGAGGATCAGGCGCGCGCCCATGCCGATGTAGCGGCTCGCCACCTCCTGATCGTAGACACCGCCCATGCCCAGCACCTTCTTGTGGCGGCGGCAGGCATCGGCGACCTTCTGGTAGGCGGCCTGCACGCGCTCGTGCCCGACCTGGCCGGCGATGCCCATCTCGAGGGCCAGGTCGTTGGTGCCGATCAGCAGGGCGTCGATGCCTTCGATGGCGGCGATCCCGTCGGCATTCTCGACCGCCTGCGGCGTCTCGATCATGGGGATCACGAGGATCCCGGCGTTCAGCGTCTTCTGCGTCTCCAGCGGCGAGGGCGGACGGTAGCCGAACTGGGCCGGCGGCCCGCCGGTGCTGCGATGCCCCATGGGACTGAAGCGGAATGCGTCGACCAGGCTTTTCGCCTGCTCGACCGTGTCGACGTGCGGCACGACGATGCCGAGCGCGCCGTTGTCGAGTGCCCGCGTGCCCTCGTCCAGCGACCCCGAGCAGATGCGCACGATGGGGGCCACGCCCGTCGGCAGCGCCGCCAGGCAGATCTGGGTAATCTCCTGCGTGGAGATGGTGCCGTGCTCGGAATCGATGAACAGCCAATCGTATCCGGCGGCCTTGGCGAGCATGGGCACGGCCGACCCGCGCAACTGATGTACGCCGAAGCCGAGCGACAGCTCGCCGCCGCGAATTTTCTCGAGAACGTCGCCGCAGAGCAGGGGCATGATGTTTCCTCGGATTTTCGGGCCGCGCGTTCAGTCCGCGCCGCCATTGTGTGGTCGCGGCGGCTCTCGATTGCCGCCGGCTCGACCATCGATACCACGGCGGATGCACGCCGGACAGACGCGTCCGGCGCCCCCGGCTTCGCGGCGAGCGTTGGCCTTCGCGTCACGCGAGCGCTGTGGCGGCGAGCAGGGGGCCGGCAGCAAAGGGGCGCCGGGCAGCATGCCGGAGAATGCGGCGCTGTCAGCGGTCCATCGTCAGCGAGTTTGCGTGGCGAGGATGCGGACGGCAAAGGCGCTGAACACGCCAGCGAACAGCCAGTCGATGGCGCGCAGGACGCGGGGGCGACGCTTCAGCCCGCCGACGAGGCGCTCCGCCCCGAGGATCAGGAGCACGGCGAGGGGATAGCTCAACACCACGAAGTAGATGCCGAGGAACAGGAGCTTGCCCGCGGCATGCGGGTCGTGGGCGTCGACGAACTGGGGCAGGAAGGTGATGAAGAACAGCACCACCTTGGGGTTGGTGAGGTTGACCGTGAGCCCGAGCGCCAGGTTCGACCACAGGCGCCCGCCGCTGCCTGTGCCGGGCTTGACGTTGAGGGACGAGCCGTTGCGCACGGCGTCCACGGCAAGCCAGAGCAGATAGAGCGCGCCGACGATCTTGAGCGCCAGGAACATCGCCGGCGAGGCGGCGATCAGTGCGGACAGGCCGAAGGCGGCGAGCAGGGAATGCACGATGCAGCCGAGGCTGGTTCCCGTCATCGCCGCAATGCCGGCCCGGCGGCCGCCGGCAATCGTCTTGGCCAGGAACAGGCTCATGTCCGGGCCCGGCGTGATGAACAACACGAAGCCGGCGAGCGTGAAGGCGAAGAGGACCGATGCGTCTGGAACGAACGTCATGCTGCGTCCGGGAGGTTGGCTTCAGTGCAGCGTGGCGAGCAGGCTTTCGAACAGCTTGCGGCCGTCGGTGCCGCCGAGCATGGGCTCGAACAGCCGCTCGGGATGCGGCATCATCCCGAGCACGCGGCGGCTCGGATCGCAGATGCCCGCGATGTTGCGTTGCGCGCCATTGGGATTGGCGGCGGCGGTGGCGTTGCCTTCCTTGTCGACGTAGCGAAACACGACGCGCCCTTCGCCCTCGAGCTCGTCCAGCGTGGCCTCGTCGGCGAAGTAGTTGCCGTCGCCATGGGCGACGGGGACACGGATCACCTCGTCCTGGCGATAGTGGCTGGTGAAGAGCGTGCCGGGCTGCTCGACCTTGAGGAGCACGTCCCGGCACACGAACTTCAGCGATGCGTTGCGCAGCAGCACGCCGGGCAGCAGCTCCGTCTCGGTCAGCACCTGGAAGCCGTTGCAGATGCCGAGCACGGGCGTGCCCTTCTTGGCCCTGGCGACGACGTCGCGCATGACGTTGGAATGCGCGGCCATGGCGCCGCAGCGCAGGTAGTCGCCGTAGGCGAAACCCCCGGGCAGCACGATCAGGTCGCAGGCGGGCAGCTCCGTCTCCGCGTGCCAGACCATGCGCACGGGCCGGCCGGCTACCGCTTCGAGCGCCACCTTGACGTCGCGGTCGCAGTTGGATCCGGGGAAGACGACGACGCAGGCGTCCATTGGCTTCTCCCTTTATCGAATAGACCAGGACTCACGCTTCAGCCTGGCACATCGGCCTTTCGGCAAAGCCATCTCAACCTGAGGCGATCCTGCTCTAAGGCAAGACGCGGAAGCTCGCGAAGAAGGCGTCGACAGCCTCCTTGCGCTGCTCGAAGTCCTCCTTCGGCGCCCGCGCCATGAGCCGGTAGCGCAGGCCCGGCGTCAGCAGGAACTGGACCATGGCGCGACGCTCGCCCAGACCCAGGAACTTGATCTCGGGGCAGGCGACGTCGGCCGTATACACGACTCGCGCCTCCTGAAGAACCTGCTTGGCGTTCTCTACCTTCACGCGCGCCCGGTCGGGCTCGCCGCAGATCGCTTCGGGCAGCTCGGCCGTGAATTGCGCCTCGTTGTAGCGCTGCGCGAGGTCGGCGGGCGACTTGCCGGCATCGTCGGGAACGGGCTCGACGGCCACCTCCAGCACCAGCGCCGATGCGGCGCTGGCCATGGCGCTCTTTTCCGGGTCGAGCTCGCTGGAGCAGATGGCGTCGAGCGTGCCGGGTCCCTCGTCGTGCCTGCAACCCGAGGGAAGGGCGACGCTGTAGCGATACTCGGCGTTCTCGAAGGCCTTGGTCTCCGCCGTCGACTGGGCCAGAGCCAGCGAGGCGACGATCAGCGGCGCACAGCGCCAGACCCGCGCCGCCGAGCGCGGTGCGCACGCGGGGCGATGCAACAGGCTTCGCAACTGTCATTACTGCACGATCTCGTAGGCGTAGTTCTCGATCACCGTGTTGGCGAGAAGCTCTTTGCATATCCGCTCTACCTGCTCGCGCGCCCTGCCTTCGTTGGCCTCGGCCAGGTCGACCTCGATGTACTTGCCCTGCCTGACGTCGTTCACGCCAGTGAAGCCGAGGCTCGCCAGCGCGTTCTGGATCGCCTTGCCTTGCGGGTCGAGAACGCCGGTCTTGAGCGTGACCCTGATGCGCGCCTTCATGGGTTCCCCAGCGAATAGTGAATAGGGAGTAGCGAATAGGGAGTGGGGAGTAGGGTTTGCAGCATTGCCTCTTCAGTTCCCTATTCCCTACTCGCTACTCCCTATTCGCTCGCTTCTTCAATGCGGTTTCGAGCTGACCAGCACCGGACCGCTGCCCTTGGGCCGCGGGTTCTCGGTGAGCACGCCCAGCCGCCGCGCGACTTCCTGGTAGGCCTCCAGCACGCCGCCGAGATCGCGGCGGAACCGGTCCTTGTCCAGCTTGTCGGAGGTCGCTGCGTCCCAGAGGCGGCAGCAGTCCGGGCTGATCTCATCGGCCAGCACGATCCGCATCTGCTCGTTTTCCCAGAGGCGGCCGAACTCCACCTTGAAGTCGACGAGGCGGATGCCGATGCCGCAGAACAGACCGACGAGGAAATCGTTGATGCGCAGTGCGAGCGCCATGACCTCGTCGATCTCGGGCGGGCTGGCCCAGCCGAACGCCGTGATGTGCTCCTCGCACACCATCGGGTCGCCGAGCCCGTCGTTCTTGTAGTAGAACTCGATGATCGAGCGCGGCAGGGCCTTGCCCTCCTCCATCCCGAGGCGCTGCGCCAGCGAGCCGGCGGCGACGTTGCGCACGACCACCTCGAGGGGGATGATCTCGACCTCGCGGATCAGCTGCTCGCGCATGTTGAGGCGGCGGACGAAGTGCGTGGGCACGCCGATCTCGCCCAGCTTGGTGAAGATGTGCTCGGAGATGCGGTTGTTGAGGACGCCCTTGCCCTCGATCAGCGCGTGCTTCTTGTTGTTGAAGGCGGTAGCGTCATCCTTGAAGTGCTGGATGAGCGTGCCGGGCTCGGGGCCTTCGTAGAGCACCTTCGCCTTGCCCTCGTATACGCGACGCCGCTTGTTCATTCTGCGCATCCTCGTGCCTGCGTGTTGCTGCCAGCTGGATCGGCGATTCGTACGACTGCTCCCCATTGAAATTGCAGCGCGATTTCACATGCTGCAGCGCACGACGAGGGCTTTCCGGGCGCTTGGAGCCACGGCCGGACAGTAGCCGAACGTGGGGGCGGAAACAATGGAGACACCGGAATGGGTGCACAGGCACCCGTGAACAAGGTCTATGTCACTACGACACTTGATTGATTGCGACTGCCCCATCAGGTAATCCCTGAAGGGAGACGCCGCCGGAGCGGAACATCCCGGGAACGGACGGCGGCCCACGGAGACCGTGCATGACCACCTTCAACGAACGCGAGAAGTCCTTCGAGAAGAAGTTCGCCATGGACGAGGAGCTGAAGTTCAAAGCCGAGTCCCGGCGCAACAGGATGCTCGCGCAATGGGCGGCCGAGAAACTCGGGTTGTCCGGGGCGGCGGTGGACGACTACGTCAAGGCCGTACGCAAGGCCGACCTGACGGAGAAGGGCGACGACGACGTCTTCCGCAAGATCAAGAAGGACCTTGAGGACAAAGGCGTGGGCGTCCCGGACTCCGAGCTACGCAAGGCGATGGCGGAATTCCTCGCGACGGCGGTGCATCAGATCGAGGGCGACGGCAAGAGCAAGCCCTGATCGCCAGCGAGCTCTGCTTCGCGAGGCAGCGCCCGATTGACTTGGCCGTCGGGCCTCATTACCTGCTTGAAGCGAACCCAATGCAATACGCTGCCCCCGAGGAGAGGCACATGGCATCCAAGTCGCGCATGGCCCAGCGGGCCGGCATAGCGTCCATCGATCCCATTTGGTCAGACCTGCGTCAGGAAGCCGAGGAAGCCGTGCGCAACGAGCCGGCGCTCGGCGGCTTCATCTATGCGACCATCCTGAGCCAGGAGCGGCTCGAGGACGCCGTCTGCCACCGCCTGGCGCAGCGACTCAATCATTCCGACGTCGATGCCGGGCTGATCGGCCAGACCTTCATGCAGGTGCTCGCCGACAAGCCCGAGCTCGGCCGCGCCTTCCGGGCCGATCTTGCAGCCGTCTACGATCGCGATCCCGCCTGCAACCGCTATATCGAGCCGCTGCTCTACTTCAAGGGCTTCCACGCCCTGGTGACGCATCGCTTCGCCCATGAGTTGTTCAAGCAGGGCCGGCGCGACTTCGCGCTCTACCTGCAGAGCCAGGCCTCGCGCATCTTCGCCGTCGACATCAATCCGGCGGCCGAGATCGGCATCGGCATCATGCTGGATCATGGCACCAGCATCGTCATCGGCGAGACCGCGGTGGTCGGCGACAACTGCTCGATTCTGCAGGGCGTGACTCTCGGCGGCACCGGCAAGGAGACGGGCGACCGGCATCCCAAGATCGGCGCCAACGTGCTGCTGAGCGTCGGTGCCAAGGTGCTGGGCAATATCAGGGTCGGCGATTGCTCGGTCGTCGGCGCCGGAAGCGTCGTCTTGAAGGACGTGCCCCCGCGCACGACGGTCGCCGGCGTGCCGGCCAAGGAGATCGGCCCGGCCCGTTGCCCGGAGCCCGCGCGCACCATGGACCAGCGCCTTGCGCCCGACGACTGCGGTTGCGGCGGCTAACGTGTGACTGAAGCAGCAGATACGGGTGTCATCCCGGTGCTTGTCGCCGGGATCCTTCGCGCCGCTCTCGGACAGCTGGATACCGGGGACAAGCCCCGGTATGACACCAAGACGCAAGTGTCGACATCATTATTCCGCTAGGAGAGCTACCCCGGTGAACCCACAAGAAATGGTGCGCGTGCAGGCCTACATGCGCAAGGTGTTCGGCACCAAGACGCTGTCGGTGCGGGCGCGGCCGAAGATCAAGGATTCCGCCGAGGTCTATGTCGGCGAGGACTTCGTCGGCACGCTCAGCCTCGACAACGAGGACGGCGAGGTGTGCTACCAGTTCCAGATGGCGATCCTCGAGCTCGATCTCGAGGAGATGTGAGCCGAGCCTGTCGAGCCCGGCCGTTTACTGGCTGGGCGCGCTGCGCACGCCGGCGATCGGCTGTGACGACAAGCCCTCGCGCGGATCCAGCGACATCCAGATCATCGTGTTGAGATAGGACTGCCGCATGATGTACTCGTAGCGGGTGCGGTTCCACGACTTCACCTCGTCGACTTTGTTGTCGAGGATGAAGTCGCCCTGCACCGTGCGAGCCGTCAGCACGGCGTGGCCCTCGCCCTTCTCGTCGCGCACCACCGTCATCAGCAGCGAGCTTGCGGGCCAGCCCCGCGCCATCAGGCGCTTGCGCTTCAGCAGCGCGTAGTCCTCGCAGTCGCCCCGCGTGGTCGGGATGGTCCAGTATTCGGCCACCCCGTAGATCTCCATGTCGGTGGCGGGCGCGATCTCGCGGTTGACGGCCCGGTTGAGGGCATCGAGCTCGCTCAGGCGCTCGGGCGTCGCCGAGAAGCGCTGCTCCTCCGGCGGGCCTTGCCGGCACTCCTCGGGCGCGCGCTCGCAGAACTGCACGTAGCCGTAGGGCGGCTGCGTCACGCCGAACACGCGCATATAGGGCGAGGCGCGGTCCTGATCCTTGGGCAGGGACGCAGGGTTTGCCAGTGCCGCGGAGGCCAGGAGTGGCGCGCACATCGCTGCCGCTGCTGCCGCTGAGAATATGACGCGTACCCGTCTCATGCCCCGCCCTCAACTCTTACCGCCAATGTACCCTAGAGATTCTGCGATTTGCTGAGCGTCGGGCGTGCGTTTCGAGCCAAGTTTGGCGCGTGATTGACTCGAATTGGCGTCGGCTCGCGCACCCGAAATTAACCACTCTGCCGCCTCCGGGTTCCTGCCGTCGCCGCTCATATTTCCGCACTGCCCTTGCGGGCGCGTCGTGCTCCCTCAGCCGAAGTGGCGCCGCAGCGCGGTTGGGTTCTGGATGTCGAGAAATTGCACGCCGAAGCCCTGCGGATGGTGCCTGACAACGCGCGCGCGCAGCTTGCCGAGCGTCACCTCGGTGCCGATCTCCGGCCGTGCCGGCGTGGCGATCGAGGCCCCCGAGATCGATACGTCGAGCACGCGGCAGGTGAGCAAGATGCCCTCCTGCAGCTGCAGCGTCGAATCCCCGTTCTTGGGGGTGACGCGATCGTGGCGGCGTCCATCGGCCACCAGCTCGGAGCGGTTGGCGAGCCAGGTCAGCTGTGCCGCCAGCTTCTCGCGCTTGTGCCTGGTGGCGTTGATCCTGATGGCAAAGCCGCCATCGAACTCGCGCACGACCACGCCCTCGATACCGCCGATGTGATCGAAGTAGGCGACCACGCGCTCGCCCAGCGGCACCGCCACAGGGGCCATCACCGCGGCTCCGCCCGCGGAAATGTCGACGAGCTTGCAAGGATGCTCCTGCTTGCTCTCGCGCATGAAGCGGCCCAGCAGCGTCACCGATATGCGCTTGTGCAGGCGCCGGTCCGGCACGATGCGCGACAGGACGCCTTGCGGGCGACGGGCAAATGTCATCGGATTGGCGAGCATCTGATCGTGCGGGCTCCCGGTCGCGATGGTCCCGCGGTCGACTTATTCGATCGAGCACAGGCCCGGTTGACGAGCGGTCCAGGGCACTATCGGGGCTTTGATTTAAGGAAGCTCTAACGCTTGGCTCGTTTCGGGTCAGTCGGCCCACCGCCCCGGATCTAGGCCCGCGGGCGACTGGCCAATCGGGCGATCCGTCAACCGGCCCCGCGGGCTAGCGCTTGTCGTGCTTGGCGTCGGCGCGCCCGCCCTCGAGGACCCGGAACCGCCGCTGCTCGGTCTTGACGATCCGCACGCCGGGCCCGGTCAGCGCCGATTTGAACGGCGCCTGCTTGCCCAGCCGCCCGATGGTCGCGTGCGGGCGTCCGTCGGGCCAGACGGTCTGGTGGTGCTTGAGGTGGCGGCCCCGCAATGGGTCGCTGCCGAGCCAGTGGGGGGCCGAGGTGGCACTCATGGCGCCGATGATGCGCGTGATCCTGCCGCCATGGACGAGCGGCAGCAGGTTGGCTTCGAGCTCGACACGGTGCCGGCTGTCGACGACGCCCTCGATGGTCAGGAGGGCGGCGGCGCCCTGGTCGGTGATGGTGGACAAGTGCCATTCGAGGACACGGCGGTCCTCGTCGCTCCAGCCGTCGAGGAAGTTCTTGCCGCGCAGCTCCGAGCCGAACAGCTCGCACAGCCGCGTGCCGGCGAGGCGGAATTGGTACGCTCCCCTGTCGGTCCGCTCGAGCATGAACGTCTCCGACAGGATGCCGGCGATGCGCGATGGCTCGATCTCGAGCCTCTGAGGCGCAAGGCGGCCAGCGCGCACCTCGTTCCAGTAGCCGTAGAGGGTCTGAAGGGACGATTGCATTTTGACGCTGGATACCCCGTTGCCTTCCGACCCGACTCGGGTCCGCCGCCTGTGCCCTTCCCTGCTGCCGGAGCGTGCCGAAACGAGACGGCGGCCGGCCTGGGCTTGCCTGCAGGAGCACCATCCGTGCCATGGCTGCCGCGAGCGCCGCCGCGCCACAGTTGGCGCTGGACAGGTTGCCGTTAGGGTTGTCAGCACGGACGCGGCCGTGTTAGCGGGCGGGGTCTCCCACCCAACGCGCTGGAGCGCGGCCAGCCTTGGATCACCGCCAACCGATCTTCAACGTGCCCGGCGTCGTGCTGCTGCTGCTGGGGAGCTTCCTCGTCGTGCACGTGGTACTCTGGGCCCTGCCGACAGCAGACGGCTCCTGGCTGACCGCGGCGCTGGCATTCATCCCCGCGCGCGAGATGGGCGATGCGGGGGAGCTGCCCGGTGGCAGGATTGCCATTTTCACCTCGTTCATCACGCATCAGTTCGTGCACGGCGATCTCGCGCACCTGCTCATCAACTCGGCCTGGCTGCTCGCCTTCGGCACCCCGGTCGCCCGCCGTACCGGCCCCATCCGCTTTCTCGTTTTTTTCCTGCTGACCGGGACGGCCGGGGCGCTGCTGTATCTCGCCGTCAACGGCAGCGCGCTGATCCTGGTGATCGGTGCTTCGGGAGCCATCTCGGGGCTGATGGGCGCGGCGTTCCGCTTCCTGTTCGCCAGCATGGCTGGCGGCCCGGCGGGCATGGCGCGGGTGAGCTCCATCCCGCTGATGCCGCTCGCGGAGACGCTGCAGGACCGGCGCATCCTGATGGCGATCGCCGGCTGGACCGTCCTCAACGTCGTCCTGGCCTTGGGTGCCGCCGGGCTCACGGAGGCGGCGGGGATCGCCTGGGAGGCCCATTTGGGCGGCTTCTACGCCGGGCTGCTGCTGTATGGCTTCTTCGACCGTCCACTCATTGCTAAAGGACAATGCTGCGACTGCGGAATAGGTCTATTGCGCCCTCCCATAAAGTCGCCCAGTATTTGCCGCCTAGACGATGGGCCAGGCCGCGGAACAGCCGGCTGGCGGAGCACAGCACGATAAGGGAGGGCGCCAAAGCCCGGTGCTGTAGTCCGTCCGCAGGTTGCCAGCGGATGGGAGGATAACAAGATGAACGTAGCTGCAATTCTGAGGCAGAAGGGCAGGGCGGTGACGACCGCTCACCCCGACATGAGCTTGCAGGACGTCGCCAACAAGCTCGCCGCCAAGCGCATCGGCGCCATCGTGGTCGTCGGGGCAGGCGGCGAGGTCCGCGGCATCGTCTCGGAGCGCGACATCATCCGGGCGCTGGCGACGAGCGGTGCTGCAAGCCTCAAGGAGCCGGTGGCGCAGACCATGACCAGGCAGGTCGTGACCTGTCAGGAGACCGATACGCTCGACGAGCTGATGGCGATGATGACCGCGCGGCGGTTCCGCCACCTGCCTGTCGTCACCGACGGCGCGCTGGTCGGCATCGTCTCCATCGGCGACGTGGTCAAGCACCACGTGGCGGAGGTGGAGATGGAAGCCACGGCCATGCGGGACTACATCACGCACAGCTGAAAGCTGCGGCGGCGTTGGAGGGGCTGACTTGGTGTGGCGCCCCGATCAGACCATGTGCTCGAGCACGGGGCTGACGCTGCGGCGCGCCGCGATCTCGCGCTTGATGTCCTCGATCTCCCGCTTCGCCGCCGCGGTGCCGTACTGGATCAGCGCCTCGGCGCGGTGGAAGTCGAATAGCCCGAACGCCGGGAGGCGCGGCGAGATGACGACGTCGGGCGGGTCGCCGGCCAGCCGCGAGCGCGCGATGCGGTCCTGCACGATGTTGAAGGCTTCCATCATCACCCTGGAGATGCCGGGTCCGTTGTCGGTGCGGCCGAAGAACTGGCGCTGCAGGAGCTTCTTCACGGCGCGGCCGTTGCGGGCGATGACACCGGCACCGGCTTCCGGCTGGGCGGGCTCCTCA
Source organism: uncultured Alphaproteobacteria bacterium (assembly GCA_963774165.1). Classification (GTDB taxonomy): domain Bacteria; phylum Pseudomonadota; class Alphaproteobacteria; order Rhizobiales; family Hyphomicrobiaceae; genus AWTP1-13. The sequence goes on from CAVZEC010000004.1 coordinate 73,279, forward strand.
TCGTAGGGAGCCCCCTCCATGTGGGGGACGACGGTGCCGCGCCCGCAGGAGTCGGAGTTGACATTGACGGCGATGACGTAGCGCGCGCCGAGGGCGCGGCACACCGACACCGGCACCGGATTGACCAGCGCGCCGTCGAACAGCCAGCGGCCATCGATGCGAACGGGGCGGAAGATGCCGGGCAGCGCGTAGGATGCGCGCATGGCGTCGACCAGCCGGCCGCGCGAGAGCCAGATCTCGTGACCCGTGCCGATCTCGGTCGCAACGGCAACGAACCGCTTGGACAGCCCCTCGATGGAGATGCCCTTCATGCGCTCGTCGAGCACGTCGCACAGGCGCTGGCCGTGGATGATGCCGGTGCCCGTGAAATTGAAGTCGAGGTAGCCCAGCACCTTGCGGCGCGTCAGCTTGAGAGCGAACTCCTGCAGCGCGTCGAGCTGATCGGCGACGTAGCAGCCGCCGACCACGGCGCCGATGGAGGTCCCCGCGATGATGTCGGGATAGATGCCGGCTTCGTTGAGGGCGCGCAGCACCCCGATATGCGCCCACCCGCGGGCAGATCCGCCGCCGAGTGCCAGTCCGATCTTGCATTCGCTCATCGCCGGGCCCCTCAGCCGCAGGCAGGCCGATTGATCGGCCGTCTTCCCCCATGCACAGCGCCTTGGAGCATAGTGGCGAGGGATTAAATGAGCCCTACGCAATGATTAAGGGGTGGCTTAGGGGCGTGCCACGCGGCGACTCCCAGCGCATTTTCGCGCACGGCCGAGGCGCCGCGAAAGAGCAAGGTCAAGAAAGGATTAAGCGCGCCGCAAGGGCAGGTCCGGCGACGGCGCAGTGCCGAGCGGCAGCGAGCGGTAGAAGCAGGAGCGCTCGCCGGTGTGGCAGGCGACGCCGTCGCCCTCCACGACCGCCTTGAGCCACAGGACGTCCTGGTCGCAGTCGACGCGCAGCTCGTTCACGCGCAGCAGGTTGCCGCTCTCCTCGCCCTTCTTCCAAAGGCGGTTGCGCGAGCGGCTCCAGAAATGCCCGACCCGCGTCTCGATCGTCAGCGCCAGCGCCTCGGCGTTCATCCAGGCGAACATCAGCACCTCGCCGCCAGCAGCATCGGTGACGATCGCCGGTATCAGGCCGTCGGCATCGAACTTGGGCTGGAAGGCGAGGCCCGCCTCGACCTCGCCGGGCGTCCCACGCGCGGCAAAGAGGTGTGCGTGCGCAGGCATGGAACGGTCTCCCGGATCGGGCGCAGGCAGGTGCAGGGCCCTCAGTAGCGGGGGCCGTGCACCATCTGCAGGAAGCGGTCGCGGTAGCTGGCCTCGGACTCCATCGCGCCTGTGAAGCGCGAGGTAATGGTGCGCACGCCGGGCTGGCGCACGCCGCGCATCGACATGCACTGATGCTCCGCCTCGATCAGCACGGCCACGCCCCGCGGCATCAGGGCCGCCTCGATGGCATCGGCGATCTGGGCGGTCATGGTCTCCTGGGTCTGCAGCCGCTTGGCGAAGATCTCCACCACGCGGGCGATCTTGGAGATGCCGACGATGCGGCCCTTGGGCAGGTAGGCGACGTGCGCCACGCCCAGGAACGGCGTCATGTGGTGCTCGCAGTGGCTCTCCACGCGGATGTCGCGCAGCATGACGAGATCGTCATAGCCGGCGGCCTCGTCGAAGGTCCTGGCAAGCACCTCGTTGGGGTCCAGCCGGTAGCCGGAATAATATTCCTCGAAGGCGCCGGCGACGCGGCGCGGCGTATCGCGCAGGCCTTCGCGCGTGGGATCGTCGCCCGTCCAGGCGATCAAGGTGCGGACGGCGTCCTCCACCTCGGCCTGGGTGGGCCGCCGACGCGCGGCCGGCTTCAAGGGGATGGCGGCCTTCCGGCCCACGATGTCGTTCATGGCTGGTGCTGGCTCGGCTCGCGGATTGTTGGGATTCTGCGACTTCTCGATGCTTCTGCCGCCCGCGCCCACCGCATCTGTCCCAGGGCGTTGAATTCCCCCGGCGCAGACGCGATATGCACTGCAGGCACGACGCGCATTTGGGCTTGCGCTGATGCCACGATAGTATCCGGGATATAGTACGTCAGCATGGTCCGGGCAAGAAAGCCCGGCTTCCGGTCGCCGCATGAGGCTTTACGCAATCGCATGACGCAGCTGAGCGAGATCTACAACCAACGCATCCTCGAGCTCTCCGCCAATATCGCGGGTGCCGAGCGGCTGGACGACGCGGACGCCAGCGCGACCGCCCATTCCAAGCTGTGCGGCTCCACGGTGACCGTGGACCTGAAGCTCGATGGCGACCGGGTCGTGGCCTTCGGGCAGACGGTCAAGGCCTGCCTGCTGGGCCAGGCGGCGGCATCGGTGATGGGCCGCAACATCGTGGGCAGCAGCGCGCAGGAGCTGCGCGAGGTGGGCAGCGCCATGCGGGCGATGCTCAAGTCCGGCGGGCCGCCGCCGACCGGCCGCTGGGCCGACCTTGCCGTGCTGCAGCCCGTCAAGGACTACAAGGCGCGGCACGCCTCGACGCTGCTCATTTTCGACGCCGTGGAATCGGCGCTGGCCAAGGCCGAGGCCAAGCAAAACGAGCCGGCGGCAGATGCGGCGCGCGCTTCGGCCTGAGGTGCCTCGAATGGCCTCCGGGGTCGGAGCTGCCAGCGCAATCGGCAAGGGGATGGCCAAGGTCATCGCCAAGGCGCCGGTCCACGCCTATCGCTGGACGCTGAAGCCGCTGATCGGCTGGGAGTGCCGGCACCTGCCGACCTGCTCGGAATACGCGCTCGAAGCCATCGATCGCAACGGCGCCTGGCGCGGCAGCTGGCTGGCGCTCTCGCGCGTCTGCCGCTGCAATCCCTGGGGCACCCACGGGTTCGACCCCGTCCCCGACATTGCCGACGCCCGCCACCCCCTGGCACCCTGGCGCTATGGGCGGTGGACTCGGCGCCACGCAGGCCTGTAGCCGGCGAGGCAGCGGCTTCTCAGCTACCACCCAATCGCGCTAGCCGCGCCTCTGCGTCGCTGGCGCCGAGCTGCCGGGCGCGCTCGTACCAGCGTCTCGCCTCCTTCGTGTCAGGCTGGATGCCGCGTACGCCGAGACGCGCGAGCTCGGCCGCATCGAAGGTGCCGGCAAGCGCCATCGCGCCCTGCGCGAGCCCCGCATCCGCAGCCCGCTCGTAGAACAGGCGCGCTGCCGCGACGTTGCCCTCGGTCAGCTGCTCGTCGCCCTTCTTGACGAGGCGCACGGCGCGCTCGCGATCCTGGGGTGTCGCGGGCTGCGTGACAGGCGGGGGTGGCGCCGCGCTCCGCTCCGCTGCCTCCGGCACGCCCGCGCGCAGCATGGAGGCGACTGGGGGCGGACCGGGTTCGCGCGGCGCCTGACCCTTGTCGGCCTTCGGGCCGGTGGAGACGGCCAAGGTCGACTTGGCCTCGGCGAGCACCGCGCCGTCGATGGCGATCAGCGTCACGACGATATCGGACCGGCCGCCACTGCCCGCCGGCAGCATGATCTTCAGCTCGGGCAGCGCCGCCAGAGACACGGCCCAGGTGCCCGGCGCGATCGAGTGTCCCTCCGACAGCGCGGCCATCGGCGGCAGCCCGCGCACCCGCACGAAGCTGTTGCGCGGCACCGCATCCACCGGCCCGACGCGCACGGGAAAGGCGGCCTGGCTCGCGGGCTCGGCGGAGATCGCGGCGGGCACGATCAAGACCGGCTTCGCGCTCGTCTGCGCGTGGGCGTGCGACAGCGTGACGGCGAAGATCAAGGCCAGGGCTTGCCAGCGCGCAGAAGACCGCCGCGGCGCAAGGCGACGCCCGCACACGCTCGATCCCCCGGTTGCCACCCTCTTCACGCTCACCTGTTCCCGATCACCGTCGTTCGCTCGATGTGGCACCGGCAAATCTGTCGGGCGGTCGGTCCCTCCCGGCTGCCCACGGCTCAGCGCTTCTGCGATTTGGACCATTCCAGGAATTGGTTGAACAGGCGTTCCTGCTCGACCGGATCGGTCGGCGCGGCCCGTGCGGCCTGTGCGCGAGCGAGCGCCGGATCCACCTGGATGGGACCGACGGCAGCCTGCCTGTCGGGATGCTTGGTCAGCCATTCCTCGGCGGCGGGAAAGCGCCTCCAGCCGCGCAGCGTCGAGGCGAGGTTGGCCTCGCGCCATTTGGAGTGACGCGCCGGCTTCTGGAATTCCGAGAACTTGGAGAAGAAGGCGTCGATGAACAGCGAGACGCGGCGATAGCGGTCCGTGTTCTGCGGCCAGTTGAAGGAGGCGAGCACGGCGCCGACCGCGATGGTGTCGACGGAGCTGCCCTTGGGGACGAGGTTGGGGTAGTCGTCGTTCGTCAGCTTGGCCGGGAAATAGTCCTGCTCGAGCGCCTCGATATACGGCACCGGCAGCAGCGTCATGCCGGGCTCGAGCTTGAACTTGCCGAACGAGCCCGTCGGCTTGCCCGCGATCAGGATGGTGGCGGCGATGTCGCCCGACTTGACGCGCTGGAAGCCCTCGGACTGGTCGAAGTTGACCTCCTGCACCTTGATGCCCAGCAGCTCGAAGATGAGACGGGTGGAGAACTGCGTGCCGCTGCCGACGTCGCTCAGGTTGACGCGCTTGCCGGCCAGATCCTGGATGCTCTTGATGCCCGGCCCGGCGAGGATGTGCATCTCCTCGTTGTAGAGCTTGGCGATGTAGGCGATGCGTGCATCGATGTTGGGACCGAGCTCTCCCGACTTCTTGAGGTAGCTCATGATGTTGGACTGGGTGATGCACAGGTCGATGCCGCGCGTGAACAGCACGTCCAGCACGTTCTGGTAGCCGCCCTTGCCGATGATCGGCAGCACGCGCAGGTCGGTGCCTGAATCCAACACGGCCGACATGTCGAAGGCGAGAAAGAGATAGGTGCCGTTGGGGTTTCCGGAGATCACCGTGACGGTGTTCAGGTTGGCCTTGTCGGTCAGCGCGGCCGCACGGCTGGCGGGCGTCTGCGCGGGCACGGCGCGCTTGGCCTGCACCGGCGGCGGACTGGTGATCTGCGCGTAGCTGTCGCCGGCGGGCTGGGCGAGCACGCTGGCCGGAAGCACCAAGAGCGCCGCGAGGAGCGCGACGACACGACGGAACAAACGCACTTTATCTCTCCCCCGAAACCGCAGGATGAACAAGCTGGTCTCTGCTGGGCGCGCAGCTTCGGCCCCCATTGAGCCCTCCTCCGCCGCACGCCGCGAGGGTATCACATGGACGGCTGCCTGCAACATTGTTGAGCGGCCGGAGCATCACAATTGAGCCGCCGCCACCGGCCCGATCGGCGGTAAGCGGGCGGCCTTCTTGACACGGCTGCATGCGCGAGGGCACAAGCTGCCCCGCTTGGGGCCCGGTGCATCGGTCCCCACATGACACTTCCACCTTACCTGCTTGGTTGGCAGCGAGTGAGAGGAGGAGCAGATGAGCGAAATCACCCTGACATTTCCGGATGGCGCCAAGCGGTCCTTCGCCCAGGGGATCACCGGCAAGGCGCTTGCCGAGAGCATCTCCAAGTCGCTGGCCAAGAAGGCCGTGGCGATGAAGATCGATGGCCGGCTGGCGGATCTTGCCGACGCAATCGACAAGGACGCCGCCGTCCAGATCGTCACCCGCACCGACGCGGAAGCGCTGGAGCTGATCCGGCACGATGCGGCGCACGTGATGGCGGAAGCCGTGCAGGCGCTGTGGCCCGGCACCCAGGTCACGATCGGCCCGGTCATCGAGAACGGCTTCTTCTACGATTTCGCCAAGGAGGAGCCGTTCCACCCCGACGATCTCGCCAAGATCGAGGGCAAGATGCGCGAGATCATCGATCGCAACGCGCCCTTCACCAAGGAGCTCTGGAGCCGGCAGCAGGCCAAGGACTTCTTCAGGAAGAAAGGCGAGCTGTTCAAGATCGAGCTGGTGGACGCCATCCCCGAGGGCGAGGACCTCAAGATCTACAAGCAGGGCGAATGGCTCGACCTGTGCCGCGGTCCGCACATGACCTCGACCGGGCAGATCGGCAAGGCGTTCAAGCTGACCCGCTTCGCCGGCTCCTATTGGCGCGGCAATTCGGAAGGCCCCAAGCTGCAGCGCATCTACGGCACCGCCTGGGCCACGGACGCCGAGCTCGCCACCTACCTCAAGCAGCTCGAGGAGGCCGAGAAGCGCGACCACCGCAAGCTCGGGCGCGAGATGGACCTGTTCCATTTCCAGGAGGAGGGGCCGGGCGTGGTGTTCTGGCACCCCAAGGGCTGGGAGCTGTTCCAGAGCCTCATCAACTACATGCGCCGCCGGCAGAACGCGGTCGGCTATCGCGAGGTGAACGGGCCGCAGATCCTCGACAAGTCCCTGTGGGAGACCTCCGGGCACTGGGAGACCTTCCGTGAGCACATGTTCACCACGGTCACCGAGGATAACCGCGAGTTCGCGATCAAGCCGATGAACTGCCCGGGCCACATCCAGATCTTCAAGCACGGGTTGCGCTCCTACCGCGAGCTGCCCTACCGCGTGGCCGAGTTCGGCGCGGTGCATCGCTACGAGCCGTCGGGCGCGCTGCACGGGCTGATGCGCGTCCGCGGTTTCACCCAGGACGACGCGCACGTCTTCTGCACCCACGACCAGCTGGCCGACGAGTGCATGAAGATCAACGACCTGATCCTGTCGATCTATCGCGACTTCGGCTTCGAGGAGGTGGTGGTCAAGCTCTCGACCCGGCCCGAGAAGCGCGTCGGTGCCGATGAGCTGTGGGACCAGGCCGAAGCCGACATGGCGGGCGTCCTGAAGCAGATCGCGGAGAAATCCGGCGGCAAGATCAAGACCGGCATCAACCCGGGCGAGGGCGCCTTCTACGGTCCCAAGTTCGAGTACGTGCTGCGCGATGCCATCGGCCGCGACTGGCAGTGCGGCACCACCCAGGTCGACTTCAACCTGCCGGGGCGGTTCGGCGCCTTCTACATCGACGCCGACGGCGAGAAGAAGACCCCGGTCATGATCCATCGCGCCATCTTCGGCTCGATGGAGCGCTTCACCGGCATCCTGCTCGAGAATACCGCCGGGCATCTGCCGCTGTGGCTCGCGCCCGTGCAGGTGAAGGTGTGCACCATCGTGTCGGACGCGGACGCCTATGCCGAGGAGGTGCTGGCGGCCCTGAAGCAAGACCGGCATGCGCGCCGAGGTCGACCTGCAGGAACGAGAAGATCAACTACAAGGTGCGCGAGCACTCCCTCGCCAAGGTTCCGATCATGCTGGTGGTCGGCAAGCGCGAGGCCGAGGAGAAGACCGTCTCGCTCCGCCGCATGGGCGTCCAGCAGCAGCAGGTGATGCCGCTCGCCGAGGCCGTGGCGCTGCTGACTGGCGAAGCGGTGCCGCCGGATTTGCGGCGGGCGTCGACGGCGGCTGCCGCGTAGTCGCCGCATGCGTGCGCGTCCCTAAACGGTGTCATCCTCGGGCTTGTCCCGAGGATCCAGTGCGGCGAACTCCGGAGTTCGCGGATGCGGATGGTCGGGACACCCGGAACCAGTCCGAGTGCAAGCAAGCCCGACCGTGACAACGTATAGGAATGGCGCTCACACTGCCCACACGCCGCACCAGCGGTGTCTCTTACGTCTTCGTGACCGTGCGGATCATGAAGTTGTCGTAGCCGAATTCCGCGACTTGCCACCAGAGGTACTCGTCGTTGCGGAATGCCACGATGGAATCCCAGACTTTCTTGAAGTCCGGGTTGACTGCCGACGTCTCGGCGTTCACCTCCTGCGATGCCTTCAGGCAGGCTTCCATGATCGGTTGCGAGAACGGGCGCAGCTTTGTCCCCGCCGCTACGAGCCGCTTCAGGGCCGCCGGGTTGCGCGCGTCGTATCTTCCGGTCTGCTGGATGTTGGTGAAGCCGGTGGCCGCGGTGAGGATCGCCTGATAGTTCTTCGGCAACTCCTCCCATTTTGCCAGATTGATCATGAAGTGGTTGGCGGTGCCGCCCTCCCACCAGCCGGGATAATAGTAATATGGCGCGATCTTGTAGAAGCCGAGCTTCTCGTCGTCGTGGGGGCCGACCCACTCGGCCGCGTCGATGGTGCCTTTCTCGAGCGCGGGATAGATGTCGCCGGCCGCGATCTGCTGCGGCACCACCCCGAGCTTCTGCAGCGTCTTGCCTGCCCACCCGCCGATGCGGAACTTGAGACCCTTGAGGTCGTCGACGGTGTTGATCTCCTTGCGGAACCAGCCGCCCATCTGCGCCCCTGTGTTGCCGGAGACGAGCGAGTAGACGTTGTACTTCTTGCCGAACTCATTCATCAGCTTCAGGCCGTCGCCATCGAAGTACCAGGCATTCTGCTGCCGGGTATTGAGGCCGAACGGCACGGCGCAGAACAGCGCCCACGTCGGGTCCTTGCCGATGAAGTAGTAGGTGGCGGTGTGGCACATCTCCACGCTGCCGTTCTGCACGGCGTCGAGCACCTGCAGGCCCGGGACGATCTCGCCCGCCGCGAACAGCTGGATCTGAAACTTGTTGTCGGTCGCTTCGGCGACGTATTTGGCCACGGTCTCGCATGCGCCGAAGGGCACATCGAGCGATCTCGGCCAGCTGGCGGTCAAGCGCCATCTGACCTCGGGCATCGATTGGGCTATTGCGGGTGCGGCAACAGATCCAGCGGCGATACCCCCGGCTGCGGCCGCGCCAGCACGCATGAACTTGCGCCGCGTCACTTGCGCCATCGGGCTTCCTCCTGTGATGCGGACCGCCTCTTTGGGCAGTCTCGTCGGAGAAAAGCATAGGCCCGTTTCTGCAATGAGGGAACCGGGTTTCACCCGTGCAGTGCGCCTCATCGGAAAGGACGGGCTCGTCCGGTCAAGCCCGACCATGGCAATCTATTGGGATGTCGCTCACGCCGGCCGCACGCCGCACCAATCGGCGATGAACGTGGCGAGAGTCAGCGTCAGCGTCTTGATGCTGGCGAGGTCCACCATCTCGTCGAAGCCGTGGCTGCCGGAGCCGGTGGCGCCGTAGGAGAGGCTGGGGATGCCGTAGTAGCGGCCGTAGAAGCGGCAGTCGGTGACGGCGGGAAGGATGGTCTCGCCCGGCTCATTGCCGTGCACGCGCACGTGCGCGGCGCGCACGGCGGCCTCGAACTCGGAGCCCGGCTCCAGCACGTAGTCGTCGGCCTGGAATCCGTTCCAGATCACTTGCGGAGGATTGTCGGCGAGGAACGGGTCCTGCCGGGCCGCCGCCATCACCACGCCCGTCAGCTCCTCGCGGAAGTCGGCGAGCGGCATGCCCGGCAGCACGGCGATGCGGCAGTCGACCTCGCACCACGCGGGCGTGGAGCTGGCCCAGTCGCCGCCGGCGATCTTGCCGGGGTTGAACTTGATCGGATTGGGGATGCGGCTGAACCAGGGGTGCGCCTTGGCCCGCTCGTTGAGATCGCGGGTGTGGCCGCGCAGGGCCTCGATCAGGCCGAAGGCGGAGAGGATGGCGTTGGTGCCGCGCTCGCTCTCGCTGACATGCACGGGCCGGCCGCGGATGCGCAGTCGGAACCACATCACGCCGACGGTGCCGCGCAGGATCTTAGCGCCGGTCGGCTCGGGGATCAGGCAGGCGTCGGCGAGATAGCCACGAGCGAGCGTGGAGAGCGCGCCGTTGCCGGTGCATTCCTCCTCCGTCACGGTCTGCACGTAGACGTCGGCGGCGGGCAGATGGCCGACCGCGCGCAACGCATCGAGCGCGAACACCATGGCGCACACGCCCGATTTCATGTCGTTGGCGCCGCGACCGCGCATGCGGCCGTCCTCGACTCGCCCCGCGAAGGGCGGCGAGGACCACATGTCCGCCGGGCCGGTGGGCACGACATCGACGTGGCCCTGCAGGATCAGGCTGCGGCCCTTGGCGCTGCCCTGAGATGAGGGCGCGCGCAGGCTGGCCACCACCTGCACCGCCTTGGTGTAGTCGGTGTCCATGACCGGCGAGAAGCCGGGCAAGTGGTCCATGGCGACCTCGGCCAGGGTGTAGCGGTCCACGGACCAGCCGCGACCCTGAAACTCTCGCGCGATCCAATCCTGGCAGGGGCCTTCCTGGCCGCGCAGGCTCGGGAAACCGACCAGGGTCCGCAGCCAGCCGACCTGCCCGCTCCAGTTGGCGTCGATGGCGGATACCAGCTTGGCGTGCAGTTCTGCGTTCGACACGTCGTCCTCCCGCGAAATCAATCGTGGCGAGAGGGTGGCACGGCAGGCCCGCCTCGCCAACGCTAACTCGCGGAATTCCTGGGCCTGCGCACCCAAGCTCGTACGGCTTCTGCGCTCTGTGGCAAAAGTTCCAGATTTAATTGCGTTTTCTTGACGCACCCGCGACGACCCGCCGCGTGGCAACCGCGGGATTAACCGCGTTGTTGTGCCGTCGGCGGTGCAGGCGCAACTCGATGTTGGTTGCTTCACCGTCGCAGGCGCCGACGACGCACGGGAACGTCGAGCGGCAGCGCGGAGAAACGTGAGAACGGGGAGCGAGGGATGACGCTGTTTGCCGGCTCGATGGCGCATGTTTGCGCCGCAGGTCTTGCGTTGCTTGCCGGGTACGGAGCGGCTGCCGTAGCCGGGACGATCCGCGGTCAAGCAACCGCGCTCAGTGGCCCGGTCGCTTTCGGCGGGGCGATCAACTCCCTCGATGGCGCCGATGGTCTGGCCCCACGGCCACGGACGGATATCTTGCCGGCTGCACAGGCGCTGCCGCCGCGCCGCAGCGCCGCGGGCAGGGGCCTGCTGGGCGGGGCGATCGCGGAGTTCGAGGCCGACGACCAACTCGTCAGCCTGGTCTGGGCCTCCGTGCCCGCGGTGCCGAGGCCGCTGTCGGGGAGAGAGAGGCGCCGTCCGCACCGGGAAGCGGCCATACCCGTGCTCCGGACGGCATTGGCAACACCATCCCTGCCGGAGTTTGAGGGAAGTCTCGGGCGCGACGCGCCAGCCGAGCCCGACCTGACGGCGCTGGTGGAGCGCCTGGGGGTGAAGGGCATCGGGGCCCAGCTGCTGGAGGAGCGACCCCTCTTTACCAAGAGGAAGGTGAGCGAGCCCGGCCATCTCGCGATGTCGCGGTCACCCGGCCTCAGCCACGCCTACAGCCGCGCCGGCGATCCGCTGGCCGCGCTGCAGCTCGACGACGACGTCCGGCCGGCGCCGGAGTTCATCATGCCGTTCGCCAACGGGCGCGTCACGAGCCTGTTCAATCAGGGCCGGCGCCATCCCGCCATCGATCTCGCGGGCAAGCTGGGCTCGCCCGTGCTCATCACGACCGTCAGCCAGAAAGTGACGTTTGCCGGCTGGCGCGGCGGCTATGGCAATGCCGTCATCACCATCGACGATTTCGGCAGGACGCACCTTTACGGACACCTGCAGCGCATAACCACGCGGGTCGGCCTGAGGCTCAGCCAGGGCGACCAGGTCGGCCATCTCGGCAGCACCGGGCATTCGACGGGGCCGCATGTCCACTACGAGGTGAGGAACCCCAAGGGCACGCATATCAATCCGGTGACGCTGCTGTTCCCGGGGCGTGGCGTGTCGAAGGGCTACGCCTGGCTCGACGTGCGCCAGGAGAGCGTGCTCGGCAAGCTGGCGGCGCGGTCGCGTTAGCGCTCCGGCGCCTGCAAGCGCTCCACCCTTGCGCGCACTCGGATGGCTGGATACCGGGGACAAGCCCCGGTATGACAGCGGAGCTCGCCTTCTTGGAGCGGGACACCGACCGCATGGGGTGACTTCGCATGCCCCGCTTACGCGCCACCTCGGGCATCGCGGGCCTGCTCGCGCTGCTGCTCATTGCTGCGTGGCCGCTGCGGGCCGTATCCCAGGAGGCCGACGCCGCGGCCGCGTGGCGGCAGATGTTCAAGCGGCCCTCCACGCCGCCCCCTTCGCCGGCGGACAACCCGCTCACCGCAGACAAGATCGCCCTGGGTGCGCGGCTGTTCTCCGACGTGCGCCTGTCGGGCGGAGGCGATCGCTCCTGCGCCAGCTGCCACGATCCCGACCGGGCATTCACGGACGGGCGGCGGCGCGCGCTCGCGCTCTCGGGCGCGCCCCTGCGGCGCAATACGCCGTCGCTCTGGAACCTCGCCTGGAGCAAGCAATTCTTCTGGGATGGCCGCGCGCCCTCGCTCGAGACGCAGGTGCGCATGCCGATCGAGGAGCCGCAGGAGCTGGGCGGCGACTGGCCCGCGATCGTGCGGCGGCTCGAGGGTGACGACGGCGCTCGCCCGTCAGTTCCAATCGGCCTTTCCGCGGGAGCCCGGCGTTTCGCCGGATACGGATCGCCGAGGCGCTTGCCGCATATGTGCGATCGCTGGTCTCGCCGCCGACGCGGTTCGACGCGTGGATCGACGGCGACGCGCAGGCGCTGCGCCCCGCCGAGGTGCGCGGCTTCGGGCTGTTCGTCGGCAAGGCCGGTTGCGTGCTGTGCCACGTGGGCTGGCGCTTCACCGACGATCGCTTCCACGACATCGGCCTGAAGAGCACCGACGGCGGCCGCGGCGGGGTGCCGGGCGGGACGCCGGGTCTCAGCGCATTCAAGACGCCGGGCCTGCGCGAGCTGGCGCATACGGCGCCCTACATGCACGACGGCTCGCTCGCGACGCTTCAAGCGGTGGTCGGGCATTACGCCGGCGGCTTCGTCGCGCGCCCCTCGCTGGCCGCGCACATCAACCGCAAGCTGCGCCTGAGCGCTCAGGAGAAGGCCGACCTGATCGCCTTCCTGCGGCACGCTCTCAAACGCACCGGGCCCTGCACGCCCACGGCGCACAGGGCCCGATTGAGGTCGAGCAGCCGGCTTCAACCCGCCTGCTTCTCGTACTTGGCGATCTCGTCGGCGAGGAGCTGGTAGTCCTCGCAGGCGACGCCGCAACGGCTGGCGATCTCGGCCAGCTGCTCCCTGGCCTTGGCGGGCTCGCCGATCTGCAGGAACGCCTCGCCCAGGTATTGGCGCGTGGTGGTCCGCTCGGGATGGGCCGCCAGCACCTTGTGGTAGTACCCGAACGCCTCGTCGATGCGCCCGAGCTTGCGCAGCGAGAAGCCGATCATGGTCTGGATGCGCGGATCGGACTGGTTCTTGGCTGAGCCGAGCGTCGCCAGCGCGGCTGTGTAGGCGCCGTCCTTCGCCTGCCAGTAGCCGAGGCTGTAGATCTGGTCGTCCGTGAGCGACCCCTCCTTGGGCTTCGGCTTGGGCTTGGGCTTCGGTTTAGGCTTGGGTTTCGGCTTTGGCTCCGAGGGCGTGTCGCCGACCGCGAACGTCGTCTGCGGCGAGAAGGCGATCACGGTCAGGCCGACGGCCGCGGCGATCAGCCAATTGGGAATGCCAGACTTCCACATGCGCCAAGTCTCCCTTCCAGCAATTGTCTCGCAATGCCGGTCCAAGCCCTCCGGCATCGAACCGTTCCGAGACTAACGGAACCTGTGGCCGATTGCACGCTCGCGAAAAACGAGACGCGGCAAGCGAAAGTCTTAACTCGCGCTGACGCCCCGGGGATCGACGCAATCACGACTTCGCCCTGAGCCTGTCGAAGGGCGGGCCGCGGACTCCAAGCGTGCTTCGACCCTCGGAACAAGGTCCGAGGGCAGGCAAGCTCAGCACGGAGTTGCTGGGCTGGTATGCGAAGGCCGCTGCGTCCGCAGCCCCGGGTCAATACTCTGGCTCGACGGTATGAGACGTAGCCACCTGATTCAGGACCGACGGTCAGCGTGTCTGCCTGCCGCTCGCGGCGGGGAGCACGCCGGTGGCGCCGCACGCCTCGTCTACCCGCTGCTTCGCGCGCTCGTAGCGCTCCCGATGCACCGCTTCCGGCTTGGGTGGAGGCTGTGGGCCGAGCTGCGACAGCACCCCCGCCAGCGAACCGCGGTTGTGCGGCGCGCACATCTCCTGATCCAGGTAGGCCTGCGTCGGCATCGCGAGCCACCAGTTCATGGGGATGGGCTGCACCTGCTTCTCTTTGTTGCAGCGGGCGCCCACCGACACGATGTCGAAGCTCACGTAGGGCTGCAGGCCCGCGCGCAAGTCGCCCAGGTTCTTCGGCGAGACGTCGAAGCCGGCCTTGACGTTCTGGTAGCGGTTGAGAAGCACGCTCTGCGCCATGGCCTGCTCGGAGCGGGCGACACGGGCATTGATGAGGGTGTCGAAGGGATAGGCGAGCGAGGAGAAGATCTGCCAGCGGATCGGCGTCGACGGTGCCGCCGCCGGCCGCCGGAGCACGTCGAGCTCGTCGGTCGGCGGGGCATTCGGGTCGGTTGCCTTGCAGGCCTGGGGATTGAAACCGGGGTCGTTGGTCAGGAACAGCACGTAGGGGCTGAGCTTGTTGTCGATGCGGGCGATCTGCGCGTGCAGCTCCATGGCCGAGACGATGCCCGAATAGTCGAAGTAGCCGCCGTCGACGATGCGGTCGACGAGCTTGTTGGCGGCCGAGTTGATGTCCCCGTGCGAGGAGACGAGCGGGAAGCGCGCCGAGTTGGACACGGCCGTGCTCAGCCTGAGGTCGCAATTCTTGATGCGCAGCGGCTCCAGTGCCGACTTATTGGCGGGACGGGTGCACGAGCACGCCTCCGTGGTCGGGTTCTCCGGCGGGAGGCACATCAGGTCGTAGGTATCGTAGGCATCGCGGAACACGGCTTCGACGGTGCGCTGGTCCGGCGGCGCGTTGTCCCCGTCGTCCGGCGACAGAAACAGCGGATGCAGCGTCGACGTCATGATGCGCCGGCCGGTCGTGATCGACGTGCCGTTGAACAGCAGCAGCGGCCGCCATTTGCCATCCTCGGGCGCCAGCGACGACAACGGACGCTCCAGCCCCGACGCCCCCGGTTTGCGGCGGGGATCGCCGGACGGGTCGGCGTAGCGCATCTCCCAGGACTTCTCGAGGAAATAGGTCCGGTCGCCGGGGTTCCAGTACCTGGCGTGGAAGGGCACCCAGAAATCGAGACTGAGGGCCGCCGCGGCAGGCGACAGGAAATCGCCGGCCAGGATCTGCTGCACGATGTCCTTGCGCGTCGGCGCGGCTGGAAGCGGGACGGAGGTGAGGCCGCGCAGGCCGCGGTCCTTCGCGCTCTTGTACCAGAGCACGTTGTCGACCACCTCGCGATCGAGGGGGCGCCAGGCCGCGCCGCCGGCCTCCTCGAGCCGCGCCGCGTACACCGCTGCGCCGAGCGAGCTGCCCGACACGGTGGAGATGGCGAACAGCTGGCGGGCGAACTGCGGCCCGCCCGGGCGCGCTGCTCGACAGATCGTCCAGGTGCGCCAGCAGGCTCCCCGTGAAGAAGGCGGCGCGGCTCGCCCCGCCTTCCGCGGCGACGATGATGGGCCGTACCGGGCACAGGTCGATGCTGAGGGTCGGTCCGCAGCCGTTGGCCTTGCGCCACCACTGCAGCGCCTGGTCGAGGGTCGGCTGGCGCGCCTGGATCGGCATGCTGTCGCTGCCCTGGCGCAGTACGCGCATGTCATGCAGTCCCGGCAGCACATTGCCGAGCAAGGTCATGGCCAGCACGAAGGCGGCCAGGATCGGCAGGCGAAAGCGATGCGCGCCGTAGACGAAGAAGGTGAGCACGGGAACCCAGGCGCCGACCACGATCGGGATCATCGGCGCGCGGTCGATCCACGCGTTGGCCTCGAGCGGCGACAGGAAGACCAGGTAGATGCTGAGGACCCAGATCAGGAACAGCGTGATGGCAGCCCACGCGGTCTGGAGCTGCTCCGGCGCGAAGCGGCCCGGACTGTCCCCTTCACTCGCCTCCGCCGGCGTCAGGGGTGCAACGCCACGCCGCCCGAACATGATCGCTGCGATGAAGCGGAAGAGCCGCACGTCGAGCAGGCCGCTGCGCGCCGTCAGGCGATTGATCAAGGGCGGCAGAACGAGCCAGGCCAGCACCCAAAGCACGGTCAGGCAGATGGTGGTCACCAGCAGGAGAGTGAGCTGGTCGTGGGCGACCTTCTCGAACTCCATCCCCGGGCTGGCGAAGTCGTCGGGTATGTGCGCGAAGGCCCAGAGCTGGCCGGCACCGATTCCGACGAGACATGCCAGCGCCAGCATCCAGGGCAGGTGCACGATCAGGATGCCGTACCAGCGTGTGTGACCCTCCTCGAAGCGATCCTGCCCGGCGTGCAGCATGACGCGGGCGCTGAGCTGGGTCGGCAGCATCCAGAACAGGAGCACCGAGACGTAGAAGCCCGCCCAGTGCCGCAGGCCGACCGCATCCGTGTGCAGGTCGAAGAACAGCGCCTGTACCTGGGGTGCAGCGTAGAGCAGCAGCCATCCCGACAGCACGCTGAAGACGCTGACCCGGCAGATCCAGAAGCTGTCGAGTACGGCCCGGAGTGGCGCAAGCGGGCCGGCAGAGCTCGCGGCCATGCGAATTCTCCCCCAATCAAATCCCGCACGCTGAAAGGGGGAAGGTATGTGCGGCCGTGCAGCGAAGCAAGGCCGCCGGGCGAGACGGCCACAGAGCAATTTTATTTTCCGTCACATGCGCAAGCAAGCGGATGCGTCAGCCGCGCCCACGATAGGGCGCCACGCCCTGGTCGGGCAGCCATACGTCGCCCGGGCACGTGCCCGTCTGCCAGAAGACGTCGATCGGCATGCCGCCGCGCGGATACCAGTAGCCGCCGATGCGCAGGTAGTGCGGCTCGAGCAGCCCCGCGAGGCGCTTGCCCACGCTGACCGTGCACTCCTCGTGGAAGGCGCCGTGGTTGCGGAAGGAGGCGAGATAGAGCTTGAGCGACTTCGACTCCACCAGCCAGCCGTCCGGCACGTAGTCGATCACGAGATGGGCGAAGTCGGGCTGGCCGGTCACCGGGCACAAGGTGGTGAACTCGGGCGCCGCGAAGCGGGCGGCGTAGTGCGTGTCGGGATGCGGGTTCGGCACGCGGTCGAGCACGGCCTTGTCGGGGCTCTGCGGCCACTCGGTGTGCTTGCCGAGGACCGTGGTCGGCGGGGGTTTGCGGGGCTCTGCCATGGCCTCTAATTGCTCTGCCCGGCTGTCCTTGGCAAGACGGACTGCCTATATTGCCTGCTCTAAGGTCAAGTCCTAGCAGCAGGATCGGAATGGGAACCAAGGCGGCCCTCATCACCGGCGCGGCGCGCCGCATCGGCCGGGCGATCGCCGTGCACCTGGCCGGCGAGGGCTGGGACATCGCGGCCCACTACAACACGTCGCGAGCCGAGGCCGTGAGCCTGCAGGCCGAAGTGCACGCGGCCGGCGTCGAGTGCCGGCTCTACCCCGCGGATCTGAGCGATCCCGCCGCCGCCGACGGGCTGGTCGAGGCGTGCATCAAGGATTTCCCGCACGCCTGCCTGCTCGTCAACAGCGCCTCGATCTTCAAGAAGGACACGGTCGCCTCGCTCAGCCCCGACCTGTGGGACGAGCACCTGCGCATCAACGCGCTGTCGCCGATCCTGCTCACCCGGGCCTTCCATCGGCTGTCGGCCGCGCAGAACTGCGTAATCAACCTGCTCGACCAGAAGGTCACGGGCGTGACCCCCGACTTCTTCTCCTACACCATCAGCAAGCTGGCGCTGCACAATGCCACGCGCATGCTCGCCATGAGCCTGTGGCCGAAGACGCGGGTGAACGGCATCGCGCCGGGCCTGGTGCTGCGCAGCGGCGACCAGACCGAGGAGCAGTTCCGCCAGGTGCACAACCGCACGCCGCTGGGCGTCGGCCCGTCGCTGCCGGAGATCTGCCGCGCCGTGGCGCTGCTCGCGGGGACGCCGTCGATCACCGGGCAGGTCATCACCATCGATGGCGGGCGCCATCTGCTGATCAGGTTTCCGTTCGAGGACCTGCCGAGGGAATGATCGCGTGAGGGACCGATGAACCGCGGACCGATCGTCCCCGAGGCCGGCCAGCGCTGCGTCGTCATCGACGACCTGCGGCTGCGCTTTTTCATCGGCGTGCACGAGCACGAGAAGAAGGCGCGGCAGGAGGTGTCGATCACGATCCACATGTTCGTGCCGAAGTCGGGCAGACCGCCCTCGGACGACCTGGCCGACTACGTCTCCTATGCGGACATCGTCGAGCAGCTGAAGCAGATGGCGGCGTCCACGCGGCACATCAAGCTGGTGGAGACGCTCGCCGAGGAGATCGCCGCGCTGGCGTTCGCCGATCCGCGCGTTGCCAGCGCGCTGGTCGACGTGCGCAAGACCGAGATCATCCCGGAGGCGAAAGGCGTGGGCGTCATCATCCATCGCCGGCGCGAGGCCGCTGGGCGCGGCGCGGGGCCGGCCGATGCCGGTTGACGTCAGCGTCATCATGCCGGCGTACCAGGCGAGCGCCACGATCCATCGCGCGGCGGCGTCGGTGCTCGCGCAGAAGGGCGTGACGGCCGAGCTCGTGCTGTGCGCGGACGACGATCTCGACTACGGCTCCCTGCTGCCGTCCGAGCTGCGCGCCGCGGCGCGGGTGACGCTTTGCCGGACGCCGGCACCGAGATCGGGCCCGTCGGCGGCACGCAACATCGCCTTGCGTCACGCGCGCGCCGACATCATCGCCTGCCTCGATGCCGACGATGCCTATGGCCCGGAGCGACTGTCGCGGCTGCTGCCGCTGGTGGAGCGCCATGGCGTCGCCACCGGTCCGACGCTCGAGATCGCCGCGGACTCGCAGGGCACGCGGGTGGCGAGGCCGCGCCGCCCCGGCGAGTTCCTGCCGGTCGAGGACATCTGCGAGCTGCGCATGCCGTTCTCGCCGGTCTACCTGAAGGAGAAGTGCCCGCAGGGCTTCCCGCAGATCGGGTTTGCCGAGGACGTGATCCTCAACGTCGATCTCTACTGCGCGGCGGGCGTCTACCCGTTCGTCGAAGGCGCGGACTACCTCTATTACGTCGGCCGAAGCTCGCGCACGCAGTCACGTGGCGCATTGGTGGAGGCCCGCGCCGGCTATCTGCAGATCCTCGACCTCGTCGATAAGCGGCCCTGGCCCGATCCCGTGCGCGATCTCGTGCGGCGCGTGTTCAGCGAGGATCTCGCCAACGTCGACCGGGCGCTGGCGCGCGGCCACGACGGCTCCGCGTGGCGCAGCGCGGTGCGCGAGGAATCTCCACGATCCTGAGTCCGCATGCCCCGGGACTTGTTTCAGGACTTGAGCCGCATCCTCCCGGCCGTGAAGACTGCGAGGCGCCCTCACGCCTTGTGCACGTATTTGGAGCCGAGGTAGGCGCGGATCACCTCGGGGTTGCCGCGGATCTCGGCGGGCGTGCCGCTGGCGATGATGCGGCCCTGGTTGAGGCAGACGATGCGGTCGGAGACGCCCATCACCATCTTCATGTCGTGCTCGACCAGCAGCACGGTGATGCCGCGCGCGCGGATCTGCGCCAGCAGCTTCATGAAGCTCGCCGTCTCCACAGGGTTCATGCCCGACACCGGTTCGTCGAGCAGCAGCAGCTTGGGCCGCGCGGCCAGAGCGATCGCCACCTCGAGCAGGCGCAGCTCGCCGTAGGGCAGCGAGGATGCGACATCGCCCCCGCGCGTCTCCAGGCCGACGAAGGCCAGGATCTCCGCGGCCTCGCGCGCCAGCTCGGCCTCCTCGCGCGCGACCGACGGCAGGCCGGCGAGGATCGCAAGCGGACGCTGCCTGGAGCGCAGGTGCAGGCCGATCGCGACGTTGTCGTGCGCGGTCTGGCCGGCGAACACACTGGTTTTCTGGAACGTGCGCACCACGCCCAGCGCGGCGATCGCGTGGGGGCCGAGGCCGGTGAGCCGCGCGCCGCCGTAGCGGATCTCGCCGCCGGCGGGCTCGATGTAGCCGGTGATGGCATTGAATGCCGTGGTCTTGCCGGCGCCGTTGGGCCCGATCAGCGAGAGCACCTCGCCGCTCGCGCACCTCGAAGGAGACGCCGTCGACGGCAGTGAGGCCGCCGAAGCGGATCGTCAGACCCTCCACGGTGAGTGCGGCGGCGGGGGCACCCGCATTCATGGCGCGGCCTCGGCGGTCGGCCGGGTCGACGGCGCGGCGATGGTGGTGCTCGCGCGCGCCTGCCACCAGCGCCGCACGGCGGGCACGATCCCCTCGGGCAGGAAGTACACGACCAGCACCATCAGCACGCCGTAGATCACCCATTGCACCTCGGGCTTGATGGCGGCAGCACGCAGGGTCTCGGGCAGCAGGCCGAAGATGATCCCGCCGACGATGGGGCCGGCGAGCGTGCCCTTGCCGCCGCTGATCACCATGATCACCATCGTCACGGTGTAGATGAAGAGGAACACGTCGGGGTCGACGATGCGCACGTAGTGGGCGTAGAGCGCACCGGCCGCACCGGCCATGGCGGCCGAGATCATGGTCGCCAGCACCAGGTACTTGGTCACGTCGACGCCGACCGAGGTGGCGAGCGGCTCGTTCTCGCGCAGCGCGATCATGGCGCGGCCGGCGCGCGAGCGCACCAGGCGGCGGATCAGCACGTAGCACAGCACCGCCACGGCCAGCACCAGCCAGTAGTTGGCGGGCTTGCGCAGGAAGTGCAGCTCGAACAGGCCGGGAATGCCGAGCCGCAGCGCCGGGATGTTGTTGAGCGCCATCGGACCCTGCGTCAGCTCGATCCAGTTGAGCGCGACGAGGCGGACCACCTCCGCGAAGCTCACGGTGACGATGACGAAATAGGCGCCGCGCACCTTGAAGGAGACCTTGCCGATCACCCAGCCGCTGAGCCCCGCGAGGACGATGCCCAGCAACATCCCGAACCATACGGGCTTGGGCTCCAGGGCTACCCGCCAGTTGGGGAGCAGGTGCACCTCGAAGCCGAGCGACACGAGGCTCGAGACGTAGGCGCCGATGCCGAAGAAGGCGACGTGGCCGAGGCTCAGCTGTCCCGTGTAGCCGAGCAGCAGGTTCAGGCTCATGGCGGCGATGATGAAGATGCCCGTCACGATCAGCACGTGCAGGACGTAGAGGTCCGCGAGCCAAAGGGGCACGGACGCCAGGAACAGCAGCCAGGCGACGGTGAGCGCGCGCTTCACCCGATCCGTTCCTTCTGCGCGAACAGTCCCGTCGGCTTGAAGAGCAGGATGGCGATGATGAGCAGGAAGCCCATGCCGTCGCGGAAGCCCGAGGAGACGTAGCCGGCGCCGAGCTCCTCCATGAACGCCAGGATGAACCCGCCGATGGTGGCCCCGGGGATGCTGCCGAGACCGCCGAGGATGACGATGGCGAAGGCCTTGAGCGAGGCGAGATCGCCCATCGTGGGGTAGACGACGAACACGGGGCCCAGCAGCGCACCGGCGGCCGCCGCCAGGCCGGAGCCGAGCGCGAACGTGGCGGTGTGGACGAAGTTGATGTCGACGCCCATCAGCGCGGCCGTCTCGCGGTCCTGGAAGGTGGCGCGCATGGCCTTGCCGAGCCGGGTGCGGTTGATGAGGGCGTAGCTGCCGACGATCAGGCTCAGCGCCACCACGAACACGAACAGCCGGGTCCACGACACCGACACCGGACCCAGCACCAGCGGCGAGGACGGAAACGGCGTGTCGATCGACTTGGCGACGCCCGACCACGTGAGCTGCTCGACGTTCTGCATGGCGATCCAGGCGCCGATCATCACCAGCATGGTGGTGTCGATGTCGGCGCCGCGCAGCCGGCGCAGCAGGACGAACTCGATTGCGGAGCCCAGCACGACGCCGAGCACGATCGCCAGCACCAGCGCCAGAAAGAAGTTCGCGCCGGCCAGCATGACCCACATGTACATCATGTAGGCGCCGAAGCTGTAGAGCTCGCCGTGCGTGAAGTTCACCACCCGCATGATGCCGAAGATCAAAGTCAGCCCGATGCCCAGCAGCGCGTACGTGCCGCCCAGGATGAGAGCATTCAGAGCGTGCTGGAGCAGCTGATCCATGGTGTCATCCCGGGCCTTGTGCCCGGGATCCAGCCATGGCCGCTGACACCGGAGCAAGCGGCGAGGTGGATCCCGGCGCACAAGGCGCCGGGATGACAACCGCCTTGGAGTGCGACCGGCCCTACCGCTTCACGATCTTGCCGCCGTCGATGCCAACGACATAGACGCTCGGCACGTTCTGGGCGCTTTCCTTGCCGGCGGGACCCTGCTTGATGAAGGCGATGTCGCCGTTGAGGCCCTTGACCTTGACGCCCCACAGCGCGGCGCGGATCGACTCCGAGTCCGTCTTGCCGGCGGCCTTGAGGGCCGCGACGATGGTCTGGACCGCGTCGTAGCCGCGGAAGCCCTCGGGCAGGCCTGCCGCGTTGAAGCCCATCTTGGTCCAGTCGGCAGCAAAGGCCTTGGCGACCTCGGGGTAGGCGGCGCTGTCGGGGAACCAGGGCGCGAAGAACACCAGATGATAGGTACCATCGGCGGCCGCGCCGGCGTGGGCGATCAGCTGGTCGGGAGCGGCCGATCCGCCGGTCGTGATGATCTTGTGCGTCATCTGCTGGTCCTTGGCCTGCTTGAGCGCAAGGGTGACCTGCTCGACGCTGGTGGTTAGGAACAGCGTATCGGCGCCGGAGGCCTTGATCTTGGCGAGCTGCGCCGACAAGTCCGTGGCCTTGGGGTCCATGTACTCGATGATGCCGGTATCGATGCCCTTGGCCTTCAGCATCTTGGAGAACTCGTCGGCCGAGCCCCGGCCCCAGTCGTTGTTGACCGAGAGGAAATCGGCCTTCTTGATGTTGAAGCTGCCGACCAGCTTGTCGAACGCCTTGGCCTCCATCTCCGAGGTCGGGCTGATGCGGAAGATGTAGGGGTTGCCCGAGGTGGTGATCTTGCCCGACGAGGAGGTCTCCACCACCATCGGCACCTTGTACTCCTCGAGCTTCGGCATGACGGCCAGCGTGAAGGTGGAGCTCCATGCGCCTATGATCACCGGCACCTTGTCCCGGACGATCAGCTTCTCGACGGTGGCGACGGCCTCGGTCGGGTTGGACTTGTTGTCCTCGACGACGAGCTCGATCTTCTTGCCGAGCACGCCGCCGGCGGCGTTGATCTGCAACTCCGCGACCTTGGCGCCCTGGACGACATAGTTGCCGGCCGCGGCCACGGCGCCGGTGAGCGGCTGGGTGACGCCGATCTTGATGGTGTCCTGCGCCACAGCGGCTCCGCCGAAGAGCATGGCGGCGAGTGCGGCCAGCGAAAGGGTGAGGGTACGAGACGACATGGAGGTCTCCTTAGGTGAGACGAGCGACGGTTGCGGACGAGTCTCCCGGACGTGGCGACGGCGAAGTTGTGCCAATGTTAGTAACACCATCACAGTCGAGGATAGGTGGGCCGCCTGGACCTGACAAGCGGACACCGGGCGGGCTGGAAGCGCTCCGGGGTCGCATGCCGCGCAGCAGGCGCCGGCGGCAGCGGACAGCTCTTGCCAGAAGCGCGCCAGATAGCGGCTCACCCCTGTTTTCTCCTCAGCCGCGGGATGATCTCCTTGGCCACGGCCTCGACCTGCTCATTTTCGTAGCGGTAGGGCACAAAAATGATGCGATCGATGCCGGTGGCGAGGTGCGGCTCCAGCTGCTCGACGCACTCCTCCACCGTGCCCATGATGGCGCTCTCCATGGTCGACTCCGACCATGAGGCGTAGTCCCATTCCGTCTGCAGCCACTGCTTCATGGGCGCTTCGATCTTGGAGCGCTCGCCGATGCAGATCGGCAGCTGGTTGGTGGAGATCAGCGTGTCGGGGTCGCGCCCGGCCTCCTCGGCGAAGCCGCGGACCTTGGCCCAGGCGCGCGCGAAGCTGTCGGCCGTGTAGTAGTACGTGAGCCAGCCGTCGCCCTTGGTGGCGGCGCGCTTGAGGACCGCATCGACGTAGCCGCCGATCAGGATGGGCGGGCGCGGCTTCTGCACCGGCTTGGGATAGAGCACCGCGCCGCGCAGCTTGTAGGGCGGGTAGTCGCCGTCGACCTTGGCCTCGGTCCAGAGCCGGTTGATGACCTCCAGGCTCTGCTCCATGATCTTGCCGCGCTGGTGGAAGTCCGCGCCCAGCGAGTCGAACTCGCGCTTGTACCAGCCGACCGCCGCGCCGACGATCAGCCGGCCGTTGGAGATGTGGTCGATGGTGGCCAGCTCCTTGGCCAGCAGCACGGGATTGCGCATCGGCAGCACCAGGATGCCGGTGCCGATCTTGATCTTGGTGGTGCGGGCGGCCACGGCCGTCAGGATGATCAGCGCCTCGTGGATCGGGAAGTTCGGCTCGACGCCGAGCAGGATGTGGTCCCACGCCCACAGCAACTCGTAGCCCAGCTCCTCCATGCGCACGCCGTAGTCGACCAGCGCCTGCGCGCTCGGCATCTCCGGGTACTTGGTGAAGTTCCGCATCGCGATGCCGAACTCCGTCTGCTTCTTCTTGGCCATGATCGCTCCTTCGTCCTGCAGCGCGCGATACGCTTAGCCGCGGGTGTCCATGTTGGTTCGAGATGCTTCGCCTCCCCCTATGACGAAGGCATCGCCTTCGTCATGAGGAGGGGGGAGGACGGAACGCCACGGGCTTAGCTCGCCAATCGCGACGCTCAATGCAGCCGCCGACCGGCGAGCTAAGTCCGATGGCGTTCCTAGGAGGGGGTGTCTGTGGCGGGCGCCGCCGGTCACCCCCACCCGATGCGTCCAGCGACTTGGATCGGCCGTTGCATGCGCGTGTAGGTCAGCGATGGCCGATCCAAGTCGCGGACGCATCGCCCTCCCCCCTCTTTGCATCGAAGGCATTGCCTTCGATGCAGGGGGAGGCAAAGGGCGGCGCGCGTGGATCGGCATTCGAGTGACCCTTATCACGCCGTATACAGCCGCTCGGGGTCGAGGTGGCGCAGCACGTCGAGCTCGTCCTGGCGCGGGCGGCTCGGCGGTCTCGACTTTTTTGTCGAACAGCAGCTCGAAGCCGGTGTTGTCCTGCACCTGCTCGCGCGTGACGCCCGGGTGCAGGGCCAGCACCTTCATTTCGCGGGTGTCCTCGTCGAAGCCCAGGATCGCGAGATCGGTGACGACGCGCCACATGCCGCCCTCGGGCAGGCCCGCCTGCGTGCGCGTGCGCCGGCCTTCGAGCCAGCCGGGCGAGGTGACGAAATCCACCTTGCTCACGAAGCGGCGCTTCTCGTGCTTCATGGCGACGATCATGTTGGTGAGGGAGGAGATGTCGTTGCCGCCGCCGGTGCCGGGCAGGCGGATCTTCGGGTTGTCGGCGTCGCCGATGAACGAGGAGTTGAGATTGCCGTAGCGGTCGATCTGCGCGCCCCCCATGAAGCCGACATCGACGTAGCCGCGCTGCAGCAGCAGCAGCACGTCGGTGATCGGCAGCACCATGTTGGAGCGCCGCGTGCAGCGCTGCTCGTTGGTGGAGGGCGGCAGCTCGCCCGGCACGATGAACGGGCCGATGGTGCCGCCCTCGAACAGGATGGTGAGGTGGGGCGCGAAGTTGCGCTGCGCCAGCGTGGCCGCCAGCAGCGGGATGCCGATGCCGGCGAACACGATCTGTCCGTCCTTCAGGAGGCGCGAGGCCATCACGGCCAGCAGCTCAGAGGCGGTAAAGGCGGCTGAGGGCGCCGCCTGCTTGTTCGTGCTTAGTCATTGTGGACGCTCCGGCCGCGGCGGCAGGCATCGAGCACTTCGTCCATGCCGATCTTGGCGAGATAGTCGGCCCAGGACTTGGGCCCGTAGTAGAACTCCTCCAGATACTCCCGGCACCCCTTCACCGGGTCCTTCGAGGTGCGCTCCGCATAGGCGTCGAGCTGGGTGAAGAAGGGCTCGTACATCCCGTAGCACTCGTGCGGAGCGCAGCCCATGGGCGCTTCCACCACCGCTTCCACGGTGAAGAAGGGAATGCGCGTCTGGTCGGGTGATCGGCGGATCTGGTCGTTGGAGACGATGCGCTCGGTGGTGAGGATGACGCGGTTGGCCGCCATCGCCATGTCGATGTCCATGAACTGCAGCCCGTCGAGCTGGGCATTGCCGTAGGCGTCGCAGCGCTGCACGTGGATCAGCGCTACGTCCGGATTGAGTGCCGGCAGCAGCACCACGGTCTCGCCGGTGAAGGGGCACACCATGCTCTTCAGCTCGTCGCCGACGCGCTTGCCGACGTCCGAGCCGATCATCGATCGCGAGGGCATGAAGGGGATGCCCATGGCTCCCGCGCGATAGCGCAGGCCGATCGACATGTGGCTCCATTCCTCGAAGCGGGCGAGCTTGTTCTCGGTGTAGTGGCGCATCACCTTCGACACGCCCCACACGATGCCCTGCGTGAACCAGCTGGTGATGATGTGCTTGGAAGCGCCGGAGGCGAACAGCAGATCGCCCTCGGTTGACGTGATCGAGCGCGAGACGGTGAGGTCCTTGCGGCCGGCGCGGATCAGCGCCCAGATCATGGCCAGCGGCGTGCGCGACATGGTGCAGCCGCCGATGCCGACGTGCTCGCCGTCGTGCACCAGCTTGGCCGCCTCCTCCAGCGACATCACTTTCTCGCGCAGCCCGCGATCGCGCGCGAGCGTCTCGCTGCGCAGCGCGTGGTAGGGTTTGACCAGGGTGTCCGTGCTCATGAGTGCTCGTCTCTCCTCGTCCCTGATCAGGCGGCCGCGGCCATGCCGCTGTCGCGATTGAAAGCTGCGATCATCTCGTCCCACTGCGGCACGAGATCGTGCAGGCCGCGCCAGAACTCCTGGGAGCGGCGCCGGTCGAAATCGGCGAGCGCGATGCCCTGCTGCTCCACCCAGGTGAAGTAGCCGAGGTTGAAGATGCGCTCGCGCTCGCGCCCGGTGGCGTCGAGCACGTGCTCGGTGCCGGCGCCGAGCAGGTGCTGGCCCACGATCTCGGCTGCCACCTCGGGGGTGAGCTCGCCGCGGTTGTGGCGCCGCTGCAGGTAGCGCGTCAGCTCGCTGGCGTACATCTCGTGGCCGTCGGTCGCAACCGTGACGATCATGTCGTCCGGCCCGAGACGGCCGTGCTTGGCCATCTTGATGGCGCCCAGCACGTTGGCGATCGAGGACAGGCCGAAATGGGTGAGCGCTCGCGCCAGCTCCGGCGCCACGCCGAGCCGGCGGGCTAGATAGTCGCGGCCAGTGTCCGTGTTGAACACGGCATTGAGGCCGTCGGTGGCCTGGTCGCTGACGCCGATCACCAGATCGGTGTTCATGACGTTGTGGATCAGCGGCACGTGCTTGTCGCCGATGCCCTGGATGTTGTGCTCGCCGTAGCCGTTGTTGAGCAGCGTCGGGCACTCGACGGCCTCGACGACGGCGATGCGCGTGCCGTGCCTGTCCTTGAGGTAGTCGCCGGCCGCCAGCGTGCCGGCCGAGCCGCTGGCCGAGACGTAGCCCGCCAGCTTCAGGCCGCGCGACTTCTTGCGCAGCGTCTCGTACACGCTCTCGAGCGCCGGCCCGGTGCAGCGCCAGTGCGCCAGGTAGTTGCCGAACTCGCTGAACTGGTTGACGATCTCGTTGGCGCTATCGCGTTCCAGCTCGGCGCACTTGTCGTAGATCTCCTTGACGTTGGACTCGGTGCCGGGCGTACGCACGATGTCCTCGGGCGCGTTCACCCATTGGCTCAGCCAGTCGAAGCGCTCCTGGCTCATGCCGGCGGGCAGCACGGCAACACCGCGGCAGCCCAGGATCTTGGAGATGGCGACTCCCCCGCGGCAGTAGTTGCCGGTCGAGGGCCACACCGCGCGCTGCCGCGTCGGATCGAAGCGCCCCGACACCAGTCGCGGTGCCAGGCAGGCGTAGGCGGCGAGCACCTTGTGGGCTCGGATCATCGGGAACAGCGCGCCCAGCACCACGACGATGCGCGCCTCCACGCCCGTCAGCGCCGCGGGCAGCTCGACGTGGACGGGGGTGGCCGCGCGGCCCGTGCGGGCGAGGTCGTTGAACCAGTGTACGCGGTGCAGGTTGAGGGGATTGGGATCGTCGGGGCCGACCTTGCCGAGCGCGCCCTGGATGTCGCGCGCGATCAGGTCCGGCTGTGCCAGCTCGGCGAACGTCGGCAACCGCACGCCCTTGTCCTTGAGCAGCGCGATGGCGCGGGCGCGCGTCTTGGCATCCGCGACCTTGGTCGGGAAGTCGAACGGGCCCGATTTTGTGCGCTTTGCCATTGGTTGCTCGGACTTGCGCGCAGACAAGGTGTTCCTATTGTCCTATTCTTAGGATAACCGGTCGCGACTATCCTATGGGCGCCTGCCGCGATGCAACAAGGATTTCTTGGAAGAGGTCGCGCGACGGTTGTCCTGTCCTCCGCTCGAACAGCGGGCGGTTCCCAGGGACCGTGGGCGACCGAAATGACCTGGCGTGGGCGCCCGCCTGCGCGGGCATGACGCCGCGGTCTCCGTCGTGTCATCATGGCTCCCGACGATATCGAGAAAGAGATGACGATGGCCACAACCTTGTCGCCCGAGGATGCCGCGCAGCTGCGCACCTACGAGCGGCAGCGGCATGATGCGCTGTCGGAAGGCTACATCGGGTTTTTCGGGCCGGTCACGGCGCTCGCCATCGCCCCGCTCCTGGAGGCGGTGCGGTTGCGGGCGGGCATGCGCCTGCTGGATGTGCCGAGCGGCTCGGGAGCGCTCGCCGCCGAAGCCACGCGCCGCGGCGCGCATGTGATCGGCGTCGATATCTCCTCGGGCATGGTCGCCAACGCGCAAAAGCTTCATCCCGGCATCGAGTTCCACGTCGGCGACGTCGAGCATCTGCCGGTCGCGGACGGCACGCTCGACGCGGTCGTGTGCGCCTTCGGGCTGGGGCATTTCCCCTACCCGGAGGCCTCAGTTGCGGAATGCATGCGCACTCTCAAGCCGGGAGGGCGGATTGCGTTCTCGTGGTGGAATGCTTCCGACAAGCAGCGCGTCCAAGGGCTCTTCCGCGACGCGGTCGCCGAGGTCGGCGCGAAGCCGCCGCCGGTCTTGCCGGCCGGCCACTCGAGCCTGCGGTTCACCAACGTCGACGAGTTCCGGCGCCTGCTCGACGGAGCGGGGCTCGCCGACATCACTCTGCAGGACCACAATGCCACGCACCTGGTGCCGGATGTCGAGGCGCTGTGGAACGGCGCGGTGAACGGCCTCGCCCTCACGTCGTCGCTGATCGTCTTCCAGGATGCGCCGACGCAGGCGGCCATCCGGGCAGCGCTGGAACGGAAGGCCGCCGTCTACAAGACCGCCAGGGGGCTGGAGCTGCCGGTCGCCTTCAGAGTTGGAGCGGGACGGAAACCGGGCTGAGCGTCGCCCCGGCACCGTTGGCTGCGCTCATGCGCTCGGCCGTCACGGATCCGTAGAGCGTGGAGCGCTGGCGGGGCGTGCGACCCTGCTGGCGGATCAGGCGCTCCAGGTCGGCGGCGCACAGCTCCTGGCCGTGCATGGCGCCGGCCGCGCGCGTGATGGATTCGTTCATCAGCACGCCGCCGAGATCGTTGCAGCCCGCGTCGAGCAGCAGCGCCGCGCCGTCGGGGCCCATCTTCACCCAGGATGCCTGGATGTTGGAGAACACCGGATCGAGCGCGAGACGCGCCACCGCGTGCATCAGCACCGCCTCTCGGAACGTCGGACCCTTGCGCGACTGGCCCCTGAGGTAGATCGGTGCCTCCATGTGCACGAACGGGAGCGGCACGAACTCGGTGAAGCCCCCCGTTCTCTCCTGCAACGCGCGGATGCGCAGCAGGTGGCGCGCCCAGTGCCGGTAGCCGTCGACGTGGCCGAACATGATGGTGGCGGTGCTTCTGAGGCCCACCGCGTGCGCCACCTCCATCACCTCGAACCATTCCGCCGTGTTGATCTTGTCCGGGCACAAGATGGCGCGCACCTCGTCGTCGAGTATCTCGGCCGCCGTGCCGGGCAGGCTGGCGAGCCCGGCATCCCGCAGCCGGGACAGGTAGTCGTGGAGCGACAGGCCCAGGGTGTCGGCGCCGGTGCGGATCTCGAGCGGCGAGAAGGCATGCACGTGCATGTCCGGTGCCGCCGACTTCACCGCCTCGACGACGGAGAGATAGGTGTCGCCGGTGTAGCCGGGCTTGATGCCGCCCTGCAGGCACACCTCGGTGGCGCCGCGCGCCCAGGCTTCCGCCGTGCGCGCCGAGATCTCGGCCATGTCGAGATCGTAGGGCTTGTCGCGATGGCCGAGGTTGTGGCGGCCCTTGGAGAAGGCGCAGAACTTGCAGCCGTAGGTGCAGACGTTGGTGTAGTTGATGTTGCGATTGACGATGTAGGTCACGGTGTCGCCGACGCGCTTGGCGCGCAGTGCGTCGGCCGCCCGGCAGACGGCGGCGAAGTCCGCGCCGCGCGCGTCGAACAGCGCGATGATGTCGGCCTCGTCCAGGCGGACGCCCTCTGCGACGCGCGCCAGCACCCGCGCGACCGTCGGCGACGGCCGCGCATCGTCGCTGCGCGCGCGCGCCATCTGCGTGGCCGGCAGCGGCTCGAGCCCGCCCGGCGCCCACCCGTCCTCCCGCGCCAGACCCGCCCCATCCATGTGCCGCAAGGTGTGCGTGACCAGCGCCGCATCGAGCCAGTTGCGTCCGGCTGACGCCTGCCGCAACGAGCGCGGCAGGCTCGCCTCCGCCTGGAGGGGGGAGGGCGGCGCGCCATCACTTAGTCCCGCCAGCGCGAACCGATCCACACGCTCGACAGCGGGACTAAGTGATCCTGGCGCGCCGGGTGGGGGTGTTCTTGTTTCCGCGTCACCCCCACCAGGAACGCCATCGGGCTTAGCTCGCCTGTTAGCGGTCGAATTGATCGTCGCGATGGGCGAGCTAAGTCCGTGGCGTTCCATCCTCCCCCCTCGAGGGGGAGGGGCCACGTCGTGCCAGGGCTCTCCAAGAAACTCCGGATAGATGGCGAGGCGCTCGACGAGGGTGCGGCCGGCGGAGGCGGTGGATCGGGCGAGGTCGGCGAGGTGCGGCCAGGGGGCCTCGGGATTCACGTGGTCGGGCGTCACGGGAGACACGCCGCCCCAGTCGTTGATGCCGGCGCGGACGAGCTGGGCAAGGCCCGCGGGCTGCAGGTTGGGCGGGGCCTGGATGTTCATGGCCGGCCCCAGCACGAGACGGGCTACCGCAATGGTCCAGGCGTGGTCCTCCAGCGTCGGCTCGGCGGCGCCGCTCATGCGCGTATCCGGCTTGGCGCGGAAGTTCTGGACGATCACCTCCTGGATATGGCCGTGCCGCTCGTGCACATCGCGGATCGCCAGCAGCGCCTCGATGCGCTCGGCGCGCGTCTCGCCGATGCCGATCAGGATGCCGGTGGTGAAGGGCACGCGGGCGCGTCCCGCGGCCTCCAGCGTTGCGAGGCGAACGGCAGGTACCTTGTCGGGCGAGCCGAAATGCGGGCCGCCGCGCTGCGACAGGCGTTCGGACGCTGTCTCCAGCATGATGCCCTGCGACACCGACACCTTGCGCAGGCGGGTGAGCCAGGCCTCGTCCATCACGCCCGGATTGAGGTGCGGCAGCAGGCCCGTCTCCTTCAGCACCAGCGCGGCCGAACGCTCGAGATAGGCGAGCGTGTTTTCGACCCCCAGCGCGCGCAAGGCGTCGCGCGCGGCCGAGTAGCGCAGCTCCGGCTGGTCGCCGAGCGTGAACAGCGCCTCCTTGCAGCCGGCCGCCTGGCCCTTGCGGGCGATGTCGAGGACGGCTTCGGGCGACAGGTAGGACGGCTCGCTCTCGCGGGGCGTGTGCGCGAACGTGCAGTAGTGGCACACGTCCCGGCACAGCTTCGTCAGCGGGATGAACACCTTCTTGGAGAAGGTGACATGCGTGCCGTGGCCGGCGAGGCAGAGCTGCTCGGCGAGGCCAGCGAGGGTGGCGAGGTCGTCGCATTCCGATAGCGCCATCGCCTCGAAGGACGTCAGGCGCCGTCCGCTCTCGGCGGCTGCAAGCGCTTGTCGGATGCCGGAAGACGTCATTGATCGTTCCCTTGGGGATTTGGCTGCAGTCTAGCGGAGGCGGCCGCCTCGGGCGCAAGAAAAGCGTAGCGGCTGCCGGCAAGCGGATGGGCCAGCAGGAGGGCGAGGTCGGCGGGCTCGTCGATGTCGCGCGCGAGGCCCTCCAGATGCACGACGTTGACGTCGACGCGGCGGGCCATGGCCTGCGACATGTGCTGCAGGTAGCTGCCGGGCCCATAGCAAGGCGCGATGGCGTTGGGAGGGGCGAGCAACAGGCCGTTGGTGCCGTTGCTGTCGTGCGAGGGGGCCAGCGTGACGCCGGGCCGCTCTCCGCGCGATTGGATCAGGCTGCGCAGCTCGCCCGACGTAGCGAGGGGAACGTCGGCCGGCAGCACCAGGGCCTGGCCGGCGCCGCGCGAGCCGACGTAGGCGATGCCGCTGAGGATCGCGGCGTTCAGCTCCTCGGCGCCCGGCTCGGGCACGACAGTCGCGCCGCGGCCTTGCGCCAGCGCAGCCACGCGTGCGTCCGGCGTGACCACGACGATGCAGTCGATGCTCTCGACGCCTGCAAGAGCCGCCAGCACGTCCTCGAGCATGGTCAGCATCAGCCGCTGCCGGGCCGCATCGGTGAGCACGTGCGACAGCCGTCGCTTGGCCCGCCCGAGGGCCTTCACCGGAACGATCGCGCAAGTGCGGACGAAGCTCATGACGCTGTCCTGGACCCCGCGCGGCGACTGCCCGCGAGCCGGCCGCAGAATGCCAGGCATTGCCGCGCCAGCGCTATCCTGTCGTCGAGCGTGCGCATGACGGTGTTGGTCACGACCGTGGGAAGGGCCATGTCTTTCTCCAGCGTCTCGTCCTGGCTGTCGATGACGAAGCCGTCGACGAGGCCATCATAGTGCCGCGCGATCGTGCGGCTGTCAGCCTGAAGGTCGAGCTCGGCCATGATCTTGGCGGCGGGGCCCTTCACCGCCTTGCCGCCGACGATCGGCGATACCGCGACGATCGGCGCTCCGCTGGCCCGCAGGGCCTCGCGCATCCCGGGCACGGCGAGGATCGGATCGATGCTGAGCCACGGGTTCGACGGACCGATGACGATACCGGCGAGGTCCGGCGCAGACAGCGCCGCGATCACCTCACCCGAGGGCCGCGCCGCGCCGAGCCCATCGAAGCGGATGGCGCGCACCGCCGGCCGGCACTGATCGCGCACGAAGTATTCCTGGAAGCTGAGGGTGCCCGTATCGGTATCCACGATCGTACGCACCGCGGCGTCGCTCATGGGCAGGATGCGCGCCGCAATCCCCAGCGCCGCCGCCTGTCGGGCGCCGACCGCGGTCAGCGTCTCGCCCGCGCGCAGGCGCTGCGTGCGGTCGACGTGGGTGGCGAGATCGCCGTCGCCCAGCCTGAACCAGGTCGGCCCGCCGAGCTCGCCCAGCGCGCGCATGAAGGTCCACGTCTCCCCGCGCCGTCCCCATCCGGTCTCGTCATTGACCACGCCCGCCAGGGAATACAGGACGGTGTCGACGTCGGGCGAGACGTGCAGGCCCAGATGGATGAAGTCGTCGCCGGTGTTGACGACGATGGCGAGCCGCTCGCCCAGCAGCTGGGCCATGCCCACCGCGAGCTTGACGCCTCCGCTGCCGCCGGAGAGCACTACGTAGCTGCCGGCCGCGGGAGCCAGCGGGCTCATCGGAACAGGTCCTCGGCCTTGGGCCGGACCAGGTCCGCCGCCGGGCGGATCTTGGCGGTCCAGTCGAGCCCGCGCACCAGTGCCGCGGGTCGCCCCTCGGCGGCCTCGCCCATTGCCAGCACGGCCATGGACGCCACCGCATCGGCGAACGCGACCTCGGTCACCTCCAGCGGGCGGCCGCTCAGGTCCTTCTCGCCGCGGCGGTCCCAGAGCGAGGGCACGCCTGCCGCGCCGATGGCGATCCCCACCGTGCCGAGCCGCCACGGACGGCCGGCGCTGTCGGAGACGATGACGCCGATGTCGGCCTGGAAATGCGCGTCGAGCCTGTCCTTGAGGCGCTGGGCGCTGGCATCGGGCTCCTCCGGCAGCAGCAGGACGCGCCGGCCGTGGTCGGCTGCGTCGAGGTTGGACTGATCGATGCCGGCGTTGGCCATGATCAACCCGTGGCGCGTGGCGACGATCAGCACGTTGGGCTTGGCGCGGATCACCTCCACGGCCTCGCGCAGGATCGTGTCCACCAGCCGGGCGTCCTTGCGGGTGATCTGCGCCAGCTCGCGCGCCAGCTCGCTAGGCTCCAGCGTGGACAGGTCGGCGAACCTCCCCTCCGCCTTCGACACGATCTTGCTGGTCACGACCACGATATCGCGCGCGCGCGGCGCGGTCCCGTTCGCCTCCAGCGCCGCGATCAGCAATGCCGCCAGGTCGTCTCCGGGCTGCACCTGGGGGATGCCGGCAAGCGTGGCGATGGTGAGCCCGGAGTTGCTCAAGGTCGCTGTTTCCGTTTTCAGAGGGCCGTCGTTGCCTGCAGGTGCTAGCTGGCGGCGATGCCGGTGATGCGGATGCCCGCGCCGTCCACTTTGTAGGCGCGGTTGATGCCGATGAGCACGGAGGTGAGCGCCTCGGCCGCCACCGAGTTGGCGAGCGGCCCGGCATGAATGCCGCGCAGGCCGGCGGCCTTTGCCAGCTCCAGCACCACCTCGCGGTCCTTCGGGTCGTCGCCGAACACCAGCACGTCGCAGTCGATCGACTCGTCTTTCTGCAGCTTGTGCGCCGCCACGTTGTGGAACGCCGCCACCACGCGGACGCCGGGTCCCAGCCGCTTCTGGGTGGCGAGCGCGGCGCAGCCCTCCGGCGGCATCTGCGCGCGCGCTACCCTTGGGGGGACCAGCGGCACGGTGGTGTCGACCACGAGCTTGCCCGCGACGTGCGGCGCGATCTCCTCGAGGATGGCGGCGTGGTTGGCCCACGGCACCGTGACGAAGACGACGTCCGCCGCCTTGGCCGCATCGGCGTTGCCGGTGCCGCGCGGCGGCGGCGTGGCGCTGGGCACGGTTGCTGCCAGCGTCTTTGCCGAAGCCTCCGCCTTTTCGGCCGCCCGCGAGCCGATCACGATGGCATGGCCGGACCGGGCCAGGCGGTATGCCAGCCCGGCGCCCAGCGCGCCGGTGCCGCCGATGATCGCGATCGTTGCCTTGCCCGCCTGCACGTGCCCGCCTTCGCGTTACAGTTTCATGTCGGTGAGCGGGACCACGGAGATGTCGGCCGCTTCCAGCGCCTGGCGGATGCCGCGGGCGACGATGACGCCCGTGGCTTCGTCGCCGTGGACGCATAAAGTATGCACCTTAACCTTTATGCGCTTGCCGTTGAGGGCCACGATCTCGCCGTCCCGGACCATGCGGATGGCCTGCTCGGCGGCCTGCTTGGGATCCTTCAGCACGGTGTCGGGGAGCGAGCGCGAGGCGAGGTTGCCGTCGTCGGTGTAGCGGCGGTCGGGGAAGCCTTCGAGCGCCATCGGCAGGCCCAGCTTCTCGGCGGCCTTTTGCATCTGCGTTCCGTACAGCGCGACGTAGATGATGTTCCTGTCGACGGTCTTGATCGCCTTGCCGATGGCCATGGCATAGCCCTCGTCCTCGGCCGCCATGTTGTTGAGGGCGCCGTGGGCCTTCAGGTGCGTCACCTTCAGGCCGGCATAGGCCGCCATCGCCTGCAGCGCGCCGATCTGATAGGCCACCATGTATTCCAGGTCCTGCGGCTTCATCTGGATGCGACGGCGGCCGAAGCCCCACAGATCGTTGAAACCGGGATGCGCGCCGACGCTCACGCCCAGCTCCTTGGCCAGCGTGCACAGCCGGTGCATGGTGTTGGCGTCGCCGGCGTGGAAGCCGCACGCAACGCTCGCCGACTTGATGATCCTCATCAGCTCGGTGTCGTTGCCGATGTCGTAGGCGCCCCAGCCCTCGGCTATGTCGGCATTGAGATTTACGGTCGTGGCCATTGGCAGGAACCCTGGCGGATTGGAGGCTGCGATTATGCGCTCCGCTGCGGGAGCGCGCAATTGGTACTATCTATAGTAAGACCATACAATGACGCGGCCGCTCAGGTGACCCGGCACCGGCGTTCAGCCGAGACGAGATTGGAAAACAGCTTTTGACGCGCATGGCAGATCCTCCCCAGCCCCGCTTTCTTGCAGCCGGCGATACGGCCATGGTCGTGGAGTTCGGCGATCGTGTCGATGCGCATTTGAGCGCGCTCGTGCTGGCGCTGGGGCAGAAGCTGGAGGCCTCGCGGCTTGCGGGCGTCGTCGAGGTGGTGCCGACCTTCCGCTCGCTCATGGTGCACTACGATCCGCTGCAGCTTGCCCACGCGGATTTGCAGCAGGCCATCACCCCGCTGCTGCAGGGACTGGAGGCAGCCGAGATCGCAGGCCGGCGCTGGCGCATCCCCGCCTGCTACCACGAGAGCCTCAGCCCCGATCTCGCCGAGGTCGCCGAGCGCTCCGGCCTCAGCATCGCCCAGGTCGTCGAGCGCCACAGCCAGTCCGTGCAGCTGGTCTACATGATGGGCTTCCTGCCGGGTCTGCCCTATCTCGGTGGCCTGCCGGCCGAGTTCGCGCTGCCGCGGCGCGAGAACCCGCGCGTGAAGGTGCCGCGCGGCTCCGTCGCCGTGGCCATGGCCATGACCGTCGTCTACCCGCAGGAAAGTCCGGGCGGTTGGCACATCCTCGCGCGCACGCCGGCCCCCCTGTGGGACATGGCGAAGACGCCGCCGGCGTTGCTCGCGGCCGGAGACCGGGTGACATTCGCGCCGGTTTCGCTGCGGGAGTTCGAGCGGCTGTCGGCCCAGGCTGCGGCGGGAGAGCTGCGGCTGTCGCCCGACGCACCGGCATCACGCGAGCATCGCGCATGAGGTCCGCGCTGCGGGTGGTTGCACCCGGCCTCATGACCACCCTGCAGGACCTCGGTCGCCCCGGCTACCAGCACCTTGGCGTGCCCGTGTCCGGCGCGCTGGATCACGTCAGCCTGCGCGCCGCCAATCTGCTGGTGGGCAACGCGGCTGGCGTCGGCGCGCTGGAGATCGCCTACCAGGGGCCGACGCTGCGCGTGGAGGCCGACAGCGTGCGCATTGCCCTCGCCGGCGGTCGGGCGCCCATCGATATTCTGCCGCCGGAAGGTGACGGAGGCGGCGGACGGCGCCTCGCCCCATATGAGAGCGCGCGTCTCCTGCGTGGGGAGGGCGTGAGGATCGGCGCGCTCGCCGGCAGTGCAGTGGCGTATCTCGCCGTGGAGGGCGGTTTCGACATCGCCCCCGTGCTCGGCAGCCAATCGACTCTGACCCGGGCCGCGATCGGCGGGCTGGAGGGCCGCGCGCTCAAGGCGGGAGACGTCCTGCCCCTGAAGCTGGGCGCCGCCGGCGAGCGTGAGGAGGTCGCGCTGCCGCCGCTCGACCTCAGCCCGCGGACGCGCGTGCGCATCGTGCTCGGGCCGCAGGAGGACCACTTCACGCCTGCCGGCGTGCGCACGCTGCTCGAGAGCGCCTACACCGTCTCGCAATCCTCCGATCGCATGGGCATGCGGCTCGAAGGCCCGGCGCTCGAACATTCGAGCAAGGGCTACAACATCGTCTCCGACGGCATCGCCCACGGCTCCATCCAGGTGCCGGGCAACGGACTGCCCATCATCCTGCTGGCCGACCGGCAGACGACCGGCGGCTATCCCAAGGTCGCAACCGTCATCTCGGCCGACCTGCCCGCGCTCGGCCGCATGACGCCCGGCGCCAAGTTCGCTTTCGAGGTCGTCGGCATCGAGGCCGCCGAGACCGCGGCCCGCCAACTCGCGGCCGACATCGCAGGCCTCGCCGCGCGTCTTGCGCCGGTCCGGCGCGAGGCGGCAATCGACGTGGGCCGGCTCATGGGCGAAAACCTCGTGAGCGGCGTGGTCAATGCACGCGATGGCAGCGAGATCTGATCGAGCTAGCGGGACCGATGAAGCCCCCCGCATGGAGCGAACGCCAGGACAGGACAACAGCATGGCCACCCGCGCACGCACTCCCCTCGATCGGGCCGACGCCGACAGCCGCGTGCCGCGCTACCTGCAGGTGGCGTCGGTGCTGCGCCGGCGCATCCGTGACGGCCATTGGCCGGTGGGGGCCAAGATCGCCACGCTGGAGGAGCTGGAGCACGAGTTCGGCGTCGCCCGCGTCACCGTGCGCCAGGCCATCGACCTGCTGCAGGGCGAGGGTCTCGTAAAGTCGTTCCAGGGCCGCGGCACCTTCGTCACCAAGGCACCCGAGCACGACCGCTGGATCCAGCTCGCCACCGATTGGGAGAGCCTGATCGCGCCGATCCGCGACAGCGTCCCGCACTTTCTGCCGTCCGGCGAGGAGCCTCCGCCCCGCATCGAGGAGGGCGACGGGGTGCCGGCGGAGGCCTACGTGTACCTGCGCAGCATCCAGAAGCAGGCCGGCCGCCCGTACGCCTTCGCCCGGGTGCACGTCGCCCGTCACATCCACGCCCGCGCGCTGAAGTCATTCGCGTCCCGCGCCGCGCTGGCGGTGCTGTCGGAGATGGCGGACCTGGAGATCTCGCGCGCCCACCAGACGCTCGCCATCGGCGCCGCCGACATGGAGACCGCCCGCAACCTGGGCATCGCGCTCAATGCGCCGACGGCGGAGGCGCGCTGCGTCGTCACCGACGCCGCCGGCACCGTCATCTACGTCGGCGAGATCACCTACCCCGGCGACTGCGTGCGCCTCAACATCGAGCTGATCGGCCAGGGGCGGGTGTGAGGGGGTGGTCGACCTTCGCGGGCCCTACCAGCCCGGCCACTGGGAAACGCGGTGGCGGGCCCTGCGCACCGGGCCTTGGCGCCGGGCGGTGGTCGCGGACTTCGCGGCCGTGGGCGGCTCCTGGTATTCGGCCAGCGCGACGACGGTCGCCTTGGGCTGCAGGTGCACGATCTTGTAGCCCTTGGCCTTGAGCAGGGCGAGGAACTCCGGCATCGCCTGCGCGGTCGACCAGTGGATGTCGTGAAAAAGAACGATGCCCCTGCCGCGCCGTTCCAAGGCCGCCATCACCCGCTGGATCACGGCCCTCGCGTTCCTGGTGCGCCAGTCGAACGAGTCGACGTCGATCGCGAACTGGCCGATGTTCCGCCCCTGCAGGTAGGCCACGGCTGAAGGCGAATCGCTCAAGTAGGGATAGCGGAAGAACGGCGCGATCGGCTGTCCGGCGGCCTTCTCCGCGGCTGCAACGGCCGTCTCGATCTGACTCTTGGCTTGGTCCTCGGACAGGCGCTTGATATTGAGGTGCGACCAGGTGTGGGTGCCGATTGTGTGACCCTGCACCGCGATCTCGCGCACGTCGGCGGGATATTCGGCCGCCCGTTCGCCGAGCACGAAGAACGTCGCCTTCGTGCACTGCGCCGCGAGCGAGCCGAGAATGGAACGCGTGGAGCGGGGCGCGGGGCCATCGTCGAAGGTCAGGACGACCTCGCCGGGGGCAAGGAACGCCCGGTCGCCGTGCGGCTCGCCGAACCACGGGCCGCCGGTGGTGTCGACCTCGATCGTGCGCGATACACCGAGCGCGTCCTTGGCGCACGCCTGCTGCGCTTGGCTTGCAGGAGCCTGCAGCAGCAATGCCGCCGCGGCGCAACAACAAGCAACCAGGAATCGCATGTTCATCCCCCAGTGGCTGACGCTCCCGGATTCCGGGGTCCCAGCGCCCGCTCACGTTTCCCCGAACGCGAGCGATTCCGAAGATAAGCACAATCCGCGCCGTGCGGCGACTCGCGGACGCCTCGTGCGCCGGAGGGTGGTGCGCCGTTACAGCACTTCCTCCAGCCAGTCGTAGATGACGGCGTTGGAGAGAGGGAGGTTGCCGACCTGGCAGTGCATGTCTGCG
The DNA here is from genome assembly GCA_963774165.1 of uncultured Alphaproteobacteria bacterium. GTDB lineage: Bacteria > Pseudomonadota > Alphaproteobacteria > Rhizobiales > Hyphomicrobiaceae > AWTP1-13. The sequence goes on from CAVZEC010000004.1 coordinate 112,899, forward strand.
CCCTCGGCAAACTCGCACATGCGCCGGGTTACGGAGCCGCGCGTGCAGAAGGTGTCGAACTGCTGGCGGGCTTCGCCGCCCTCGCCGCACCGATCATCGCCAATGACGGGCAGTCGTTGCCGGATACCGATACCTCGTTACGTCTCCGCCGATCGGGGCTGCCCTGCCGGCAAGTTGTGCTAAAGATAGGATGAGTTGGGCATCGGCCGGGGATGGGCGGGCGTGGAAGGGCAAGGCATCGGCGCGCGGCTGCTGCGCAAGGAGGACGACCGCTATATGCGCGGGCGCGGGCAGTATGTCGGGGACATACGCTTGCCCGGCATGATGGAGGTGGCGTTCCTGCGCAGCCCGCTCGCGCATGCGCGCATCAGGGCCATCCGTATCCCGCCGGCGATCCGCGACCGCGTGTTCATCGCCGAGGACCTCGCGGGCGTGTCGGCGATCCGCGCGGATACGACGCTGCCGGGCTTCAAGTCCTCGCTGCAGCCGATCCTCGCGACGGGCAAGGTGCGCTACGTCGGCGAGCTCGTCGCCATGTGCATTGCGCCGACGCGGGCGGAGGCCGAGGACCTCGCCGGCGAGATCGAGCTCGACCTCGATCCGCTGCCCGTCGCCGCCGACATGCTGGAGGCGCGCAAGCCGGGCGCAACGCTGGTGCACGAGCACTGGGGCGACAATCTCTTCCTCACCAGCGCGATCGACGTGGACTTCGAGGCCGCCAAGGCCAAGGCCGCGGTGTCGGTGACGCGGGAATTGCGCACCTCGCGGCAGGTCATGAGCCCGTTGGAGGGCCGCGGCGTGGTGGCCCAATGGCAGTCGCGGCTGGGCCAGCTGGTGGTGCACACGTCGACCCAGCAGCCACACATCGTGCGCTCGGGTCTCGCCGAATGCTTGGGGATAGACGAAGGCCAGATTCGCGTGGTCGCGCCCGATGTCGGCGGCGGCTTCGGCTACAAAGGGATCCTGCTCCCGGAAGAGGTCGCGCTGACCTGGGCCACCCGCAAGGTGGATGCGCCGCTCAGGTGGCTCGAGGACCGCCGCGAAGGCCTGACCGCCAACGCCAACTGCCGCGAGCACCACTACGTCCTCACCGCCTATGCCGACGCCGAGGGGCGCCTGCTGGCGCTCGACTGCGAGGCGACAGTCGATTCCGGCGCCTACTCCTCCTATCCGTTCTCCGCCTGCCTGGAGGCGGGGCAGATCGACGTCGATCCTGCCGGGGCTCTACGATTTCCCGCACTACCGCTGCCGCGCCTATTCCGTCGCCACCAACAAGCCGCCGATCCTGCCCTACCGCGGCGTCGCCCGCACGGGCGTGTGCTTCGCGCTGGAGGTCACGCTCGACGCGCTGGCGCGCAAGCTCGGCACCGAGCCGACCGCGCTGCGCTCCAAGAGCCTGGTGCGGCCCGCGCAGATGCCGTTCGACAACATCGCCAAGCGCCATTTCGACTCCGGCGACTATCCCGAGGCGCTGCGCCGGGCGGTCGAGGCCATCGGCCTGGCCAAGGTGCGTGAGCGCCAGCAGCGCGGCGAGCCCGACGGGCGGCGCATCGGCGTCGGCTTCGCCATGTACTCCGAGCAAGCGGGCCACGGCACCAGCGTGTACGCGGCCTGGGGCATCCCGATGGTGCCGGGCCACGAGCAGTGCCATGCCCGCTTCGCGCCGGACGGCGCTCTGGAGCTCAAGATCGGCGCCCATAGTCACGGCCAGGGCCTCGAGACCACGCTGTCGCAGGTGGCGCACTCGATCCTCGGCGTGCCGCACGACCGCATCCGCCTGGTGCACGGCGACACCGCCGAGACGCCCTACTCCACGGGCACCTGGGGCTCGCGCTGCATGATCATGTCGGGCGGCGCCGTCGCCGCCGCGTGCGACGAGTTGGCGGGCCGTGTGCTCGCCATCGGCGCCAAGCTGCTGCAGGCCAAGCGGGAGGAAGTGCGGCTGGTGGCAGGCGAGGTGGTGGGCCCCTCGGGCCGCATCTCCGTCGCCGAGGTGGCGCGCACCTGGTATCGCCGGCCGCAGGATCTCCCCGGCGACGTCGACCCCGGCGGACTGGAGGTCACCGCCGGCTACAAGGCCAAGCGCGACACCGGCACGTTCAGCTATGCGGCGCACGCCGCCGTGGTTGCCGTCGACACGGAAACCGGAGAGCTCGAGATCCTCGACTACGTCGTCGTCGAGGACGGCGGCGTGCTGGTCAACCCGATGATCGTCGACGGCCAGATCATCGGCGGCCTGGCGCAAGGCATCGGCACGGCGCTCTACGAGGAGATGCGGTTCGACGCGCAGGCCCAGCCGCTCGGCTCCACGCTCTCCGACTACTTGCTGCCGGGTCCCACCGAGATGCCGGAGGTACGCATCGTCCACATGGAGACGCCCTCGCCCTACACGCGCTTCGGCCAGAAGGGGCTCGGCGAAGGCGGCGCGATTGCGCCTCCGGCTGCCGTCACCAACGCGGTCAACGACGCGCTCGCCGGCCTGGGCGCCGAGCTGCTGGTGTCGCCGGTCACACCGCGCCGCATCGTCGAGGCCATCGACCGGGCCGGCACCAAGGCGGCCGCCGCATGAAGCCCATCGCTTTCGACTATGCGCGCCCGGCATCGGTGGCGGAGGCGGTGCGGATGCTGGCCGCCTACGCCCGACGCCAAGGTGCTGGCCGGCGGTCAGACGCTGGGGCCCATGCTCAATCTGCGCCTGGCCCAGCCGGCGCTGCTGGTCGACATCACGCGCATCCCCGAGCTGGCCGCGGCGACTGAGGACGCCGATGCCGTCACCATCGGCGCCACCGTCACGCACGCGGCAATCGAGGACGGCCGCGTCACCGATCCGACCGGCGGCTTCCTGCGCCAGGTGGCGCGCGGCATCGCCTACCGCGCGGTGCGCAACCGCGGCACGATCGGCGGCAGCCTCGCGCATGCGGACCCGGCGGCCGACTGGCTGTCGTGCCTCACTGCGTTGGGCGCGCAGGTGATCATCGCGGGTGCCGCCGGCACCCGCCGGATCAATTTGGCGAGTTTCGTGCGGAGTGCGATGGAGACGGAGCTTGCCGGCGACGAGCTGCTGGTTGCCGTGCGCATCCCGAGGTTCTCGCGCGCCGCGCGCTTCGGCTTCCACAAGATCTGCCGCAAGACCGGCGAGTTCGCCGACGCCATCGGCGCCATCACATACGATCCTGAGTCCGAGTTCTATTGCGCAGTCGCCGGCGCCACGAGCGGTCGACCGCTCGTGATGAAGATGCGAGCAGGGCCAAAAGGTCCGAAGGCCATGACGGTAGACGAGGCGAAGACTCTCTTGAGCCTCGTGCGCTTCAGCGGCGACAACTACGAGCTCAAACTCCACGCTGTCGCGCTGAAGCGCGCATCAGAGATGGCCTTTTCTCCATGACCCGCATCGCCCTCACCGTCAACGGCAAGCCGGTCGAGGCGGACGTGACGCCGCGCACGCACCTGGCCGACTTCCTGCGCGAGCAACTCCTCCTCACCGGCACGCACCTCGGCTGCGAGCACGGCATCTGCGGCGCCTGCACGGTGGAGATCGACGGCGAGATCGCCCGCTCCTGCATCACCTACGCCGTGACCTGCGACGGGGCCCGCGTGCGCACCATCGAGGGCTTCGACGACGACGCTGCCATGGCCCGCATGCGCCAGGCCTTCACCGAGGCGCACGCGCTGCAGTGCGGCTACTGCACGCCCGGCATGCTGATCGCCGCGCGCGACCTGGTGCGGCGCAAGGGCGGCCTGTCGCGCGGAGAGATCCGCACCGAGATGAGCGGCAACCTCTGCCGCTGCACCGGCTATCAGGGCATCGTCGACGCCATCGAGCGCGTGATGGGGGACACCGTCATGCCCGAGAAAGCGGGCATCCACGCAACTGTCGGCACGAACTCCGATGCTGGCGTGGGCTCCAGCCTGCAATCCGAAGGCGTGTCTTCGACACGACGCGCGGGTGACGACGCAGCCGCCACCTGGCTGGGACCGGCGCCCGGCCCGGTCGCGTCGAACGCAGCAGCGGCGGCCTCCGCCGTGCCATCCGCCCGCGCCATGAGCAGCACCCCCGTGCCCCAACGCTCCGGCGCGCGCGGGACGCGTGCGCCGATCCGGGTCACGGTCGGGCAGCCGGAGGAGGTGGGCGGCGAGACCCGCCTGACGCAGAGCTTCATCCTGCAGCATCCGCGCGCGGCGGTGTGGCAGCTCATGTCGGATGTGGAGGCGGTCGCGCGCTGCATGCCGGGTGTCTCGCTCGATGGCCCGCCGGTCGGCGACAAGGTGTCGGGCCGGCTGGAGGCGAAGATCGGCCCAATCGCAGCAAGCTTTGCCGGCGAGGGCACGCTGCGGCAGTTCGCGGACGAGTTCCGCCAGGTGATAGAGGGCCGCGGCGGCGACCGGCGCAGCGGTTCGCGCGCCTCGGGTCGCGTCGACTACCGCCTGACCGCGCTCGCCGGCGAGGCTGGGAGCGAGAGCACCCGCGTCGACGTCGTGATCGGCTACGCGCTCACCGGACCACTGGCCCAGGTCGGTCGCTCCGGCCTGGTGCGCGATCTCGTGCGTCGCATCGGCGAGGCCTTCGCGCAGAACCTCGATGCCCGGCTTTGCGACCCCGAGTCCGACTTGCCGCAGGCGCGGCTCGGCGGGCTGTCGCTGCTGCTGCAAGTCGTCGGCGACCGTTTGCGCGCTCTTTTCGCCCGCCTTGGCAGACCGCGGGGCTGATCGCGCGCCCCATCGTCTCCTTCGTCGTCTTCGCGATCCTTAATGCGCGGTTCAGGTCATGGCCGTGTGCGCGCCTCAAACCGGTGCGATTTAGCAGCCATGCGATTGCTGTTGGTCCCGCTCCTGCTCGCGCTCGCCGTCGTGCTGACGGTGGTCCTTCTGGCCAGCCCGCCGACGGCCGGCGGGACGGTTGGCGCTGCCACACAGCATCGGGACCGGACAAATTGATGCAATTTTTCGCTCCCGGTTGATGGGCACGAAATCTTTTCTGGGAATAGTCGGCGCCTTGCCGTGGGGCCGGGGAGAGCCAGTATGAAACGCTTCATGACCGACGAGTCCGGCACGACGTCGATCGAGTACGGCCTGATCGCTCTCATCGTCGGCGTCGGTATCCTCACGGCGATCCAGCTGCTCGGCTCCCAGGTGGCGGGTACCTTCAACTCGGTCGAGGCCGCCTACAAGAAGGCGTGAGAACGGGTGCGGCCGTCCTTCGACAAGCTCAGGACGAGGCGGCATGCGTGGAAAGGCGTCCTCCAACCCAGCGGTGAGCTTGTCGAACCGCGGCAAGGCGGCGGGAGCGGTTAGGGCCGTGAGGCTCAGTCCTCGGACCAGCGCTTGTCGAAGTCCCACACGTGCTCGAAGCCGATCATCCGGCAGAAGTCGTTGAAGGCATAGAGCTCGGCGCCGATGGTGTCGCTCGAGCCCTTCTCCTTCAGCACGCCGTAGACGCGCTCCAAGGCTTTGGCGACGGCCAGCAGGCCGGTGACCGGAAAGATCGCCAGCTTGTAGCCCAGGTCCTCCAGCCGCTTCTTCGGCAGGATCGGGGTGCGCCCGCCGTCGGCCATGTTGGCGACCAGCGGCAGGTCGAAGTGCCGCCCGATGCGCGCCATCTCCTCCTCGCTCTCGGGGCTCTCGATGAACAGGACGTCGGCTCCCGCCTTGGCGAAAGCCTCGCCGCGCCGCAGCGCCTCGTCGAGCCCGTGGTTGGTGCGCGCGTCGGTACGGGCGACGATGAGGAAGTCGGGCGACGACCGGCTGGCCGCGGCCACCTCGATCTTGCGCACCATCTGCTCCGTCGGTACCACGCGGCGGCCCGGCGTGTGACCGCATTTCTTCGGAAACACCTGGTCCTCGAGCTGGATCCCGGCCGCGCCCGCCGCCTCGTAGCCCCGGATCGTGCGCTCGACGTTGAGGAGGCCGCCGAAGCCGGTGTCGCCGTCGCAGATCACGGGCGTCGAGGTGCCCGAGCAGATCAGGCCCACGCGCTCGACCATCTCGGTGTAGCTGGCGAGGCCCGCGTCCGGCATCCCCAGCGTGGCCGCGACGCCGAAGCCGGTCATGTAGAGCGTGCTGAAGCCCATGCGATCGGCGATCCTGGCGGAGATCATGTCGTACACGCCGGGCGCCGTCACGAGCGCCTGGCCGGCAAGCGCGTCGCGCACTTTCTTTCCCGGATGCATGCTCGCTCCCTTTGAGGCTAATGCCACCAACCGGCCGACCGCCGTGGACAAGACGTGCTGCTCAATTAGCGGCTTCCGTTGTCATACCGGGGCTTGTCCCCGGTATCCAGCCATCAGCGAACGCCGGAGCACGCGGCAAGATGGATTCCGGTGACAAGCAATGACAATCACCGGGATGACACACGTGGAAGGTGGCGCCGGGCCCGCCAGCGTCAGCTGTCCCAGACTTTCTCGGGCATGGGGAGGCCGACCCAGGTGGCGGCGGGTATCGGGCGGTCCGGGCTGATCTGGAACTTGTCCTCCAGCGCCCACATGAGCTGCCGGGAGTGCTGCCCCGAGTGCCAGGTGGTGCGCTCCAGGAACTCATGGCGGCTGACGTCGCCGTAGTAGACGTTGGCCTTGCCGGTCCAGTCGGTCTGCGCCTTGGCTCCTTGCCACCAGGCATCAAACCGGCGCCGGACATCGGCCCCGTATTCCAAGATCTGGGGCCGGGTGATCCCTGCCTCCGGTACTCGATTATAGGAGGCCGTCGAGAGGGGAATGCCCTGCTCGTGCTCGAGCCAAGCGTCAACCACGTTGAACAGATGCCAGGTGAGTTGCGCCAAAGAGCGCGGACGACCGGGCAACTGGTCGCCCAGATGGTCCTCGGGGAATTGCGCGAAGAAGCGGGCCGCGCCGTCCAGCACGACATCGATGCGCCGCGCCAGTTCCTGGGGAGGGAGGTGCTTGACCGTGCCGAGGTCGATGCCGACCAGCTCGGCTATGCCTTTCAGGGACTGGCCATTCACCCACTTCTTGCCGCGCGAGATGACCGGCAGCTGCCGCGTTCCCAGCGCAAGCAACTCCTCCATCGCGCCCACGTCGGTGAGGACGTTGCGCGATTCGAACGGTATTTTGTGTTTGCCAAGGAACTCCTTAGTGCGCAGGCAGCTGGTTCAGCCAGGCTGCCAGTACACTCTGATGGGTTCGGCGCTCGCTTCTGCCATCGGCGGCTTTCCTTGCGATAGGATTCGCTCCAGGTAGTATAGCCGCTCTCGCCGGCTGCCGCAGCGCGATTTGCGAATAACGGACCCTCCAGAAGTGCCGATCATCGAGCCTGCGCCCTGGCGCCACCAGTACTTCGATCCCGTGCCGTGCCCGCCGGATCTGCTCATCCCTACCGACGATCCCGAGGCGTGGGAGTGGAACCCGGCGCACCGCTGGGTGTTCGACAAGCTGCAGGTGGCCCTGAGCCAGGGCTTGGCCGCAGGTCCGCACGGCACGCAGCCGCCGGGCTTCCCGGTGTTCTCCAAGCCCATCATGAACTTCCGCGGACTCGGTGCGGGCAGCCGCATCCTCGCCTCGGCCGAGGATTACGACCGCCATCACACGGCCGGGCATTTCTGGATGACGCTGCTGGAAGGCCGTCACGTGTCGAGCGACGTGGCGCTGGTCGCGGGCGAGCCCAAATGGTGGCGGCATGCGACGGGCCTCGCCACCGGCGAGGGCATGTTCGACCGCTGGACCATCCACGCGGCGGCCGATCCGGTGATCGAGGCCGCATGCGGAGCCTGGATCAGGCGGAACCTGCAGGGCTTCACCGGCATCCTCAACCTCGAGACCATCGGCGGCAGCATCATCGAGGCGCACCTGCGGCTCTCCGACCAGTGGCCGGACCTCTACGGCGCCGGCTGGACGGAGGCCTTCGTCGGCCTGTATCGCGACCGGGCCTGGCGCTACGCCGACGCCGACCGCCGCGACGGCTACAGCATCGTGCTCTGCGGGCCGTGGGGCCGGCGCTATCGCCATCCGCCGCCGGCTCTGGTGCGGGAGGTCGCGGCCATGCCGGGCGTCTCGAGCGTGCAGATCACGTTCCACGAGGACAAGGACCCGGAGCGCCACTCCATGCCGCCGGGCGGTTTCCGGGTGGCGATCGTCAATGCCTTCGACCTGGAGAAGGGGGAGGCGGCGCGCGAGGTGCTGCGCAAACATTTCCTGGGCGCGGAGCCCGCCGTCAACATCCGGCGCGACTGATAGCCTATAGTCGCGCCACGATGTACGAAGATCATCTCCCATCGGCGAGCGAGGGTCCCGGCCTGTCGTCATCTTCCAGCGTCATGCCCGCGAAGGCGGGCACCCACGCCACTGACCGCCGAGCACTCCGGAGGCTTGCGTGGGTCCCCGCCTGCGCGGGGATGACGTTGCGGCTGTTGCAGCGCTGCTCGGTACGTTCGCGTGGCAGTATCACTTCGCCCCACCGCGCCTTGGTCGGCTTGGCGATAGTCGCAGCCGCGTGGCTGCTTCCAATGTCCGGTGCGTGGGCCCAGGGTTCGACCAAGGAGCTGGCGGAAAAGCTCACGCCGGCGCAGCTCGCCGCCTACGAGGCCTACCGCGTCGCGAGGGACCAGTTCGAGCGGCAGCTCAAGGCCTATTGGCAGCGAGTGGAGGCCAAGCGCGACGCCCGCAAGGCCAAGCGGATTCTGGGGCAGGAGTACGAGCCGGAAGACTACATTGCCACGCAGCCGCCGAAGTACACCGGGCCTGAGATCGCTCCCGACATCGCCAAGATCGTCGCAGAGGTGAAGCCGCCCGTCCCCGAGCGGCCGATGGCGACGGTTGCGGATTTCCTGGAGAGCGCGAAGGAGCACTACGGCTTCGTGCCGACCCCCTCCACCGAGCGCGAGTTCAAGCGCCGCTACGCCCAGGATGCGCTGACCGTCGGTCTCACGAAGGACCAGGTGGTGCGCATCTACGCGCTGGAGACGGGCGGACAAGGCACCTACGACATGCAGTCGGGCTTCAATCCGATCACCAAGCAGGGCAAGCCGCTCTCCTCGGCGCTGGGCTATGCGCAGCTCCTGCATGCCAACTCGACCAGCGAGCTCGTCAAGCACGGCGAGCGGTTCGCGCGCCGTCTGCTCGCCATGGCCGCCGTACCCGGGACGCCGCCCGAGCGTGCCGAGGCGCTCAAGGCGAAGGCGGCGATCGTGCGGCGCATGCTGCGTGAGGCCCGCTCGATACCCAACGAGTGGGGCCATCATGTGAGGTTTGCCGGCACCCCGGCCGGCCTCGGCATCCACGCGCTCAACCTCGACGCCGAGGTGGGGCCCTGGCTGCAGGTGCTCAAGCTCAAGGGCCTCAAGGACGATGCCGCCGCCGCCGGGCGCCCTGCCCTCGCCGGGGCGGAGATCGAGCTCATGAACCTTGCCGGTCCGCGCACCGGGCTCGAGATGATGATGCCGGTTGCCCAGAACATGCCGACGTCGAACTTCTTCAGCGAGGGCGGCTACTACCGCAACACCGTCGTGCGCGAGAAGACCGCGGCCGAGCTGCTGAAGGCGCTCAACGACCGCATGGAAGTGAACGTCAAGAAGCCGGGTGCCGTCGAGTTCGCCCAGATCTTCGACGAGGTGGCGGGAAGGTGACGCTCCGCGCGGGCTTCATGCCCGCGATTCTATCTTACCGGCTCGCTCGGCCGTTTGCGGAGGGCTGATGCCGGTGGCTCGCGCAACAAGTCTGCGGGCAGGCAGGAGACGCGCGCAAGGGTTGGCGCACCGTTAGAACAGGGTGCAGGGCTTGGCGCTGACGGAGCAGTGCTTGGCCTTGGCGGTGCCGCCGCACTCGACCTTCTGCTCCTCGGACTTGGTCCAGAACCGATACTGCCATCCGTAGGTGTCCCGCGCCCGCTTGCCCCAGTTGGCGATGGCCTTGTCCTTCGCGCGCCTCTCGCGGGACTCGTCGCTGACCTGCGCGGACGATCGCGCCTGCGCCGAGATCGCGTCCTTGCACGTCTTGGCCTGCGCGGGGGCGGCCGCCAGGAGACCGCCGGCAGCGATGGCAAGTGCAGCAAGCGTCAGTGAGCAGCGCATGGGTTCACCCCTCCCCAATTCGTCTTTGTTCGTGCCGCCCCTCTACAACTCCGCGTCCGCCGAAACAAGCGCCAGAGGCGACCCAGCTACCGCGGCGTGAGCTTCCAGGTGCCGAGCGCGCCCTTGGCGATCTCCTCGCGCCTGGTCGGGAATCTCGATGTAGTCGACCTTGGCCCAGCGCTCCGCGAACGAGCGGTAGTAGGGCGAGAACGGATTGCCCGACTGGCCGGTCGTGTGGATGTAGAGCGAGCGCTCGAGGTCGGCGAAGTCGTAGATGGCGCGGTAGCTCGAGGCGTGCGCGATTGGCGAACGGCGGGTCGTCGCCGAACTCGACCTTGCCGCGGTTGAGCGTGTAGGGGTCGCCGGGGCTCGGCACATCGACGTTGAAGAAGGAGCCGATGACCGGGAACAGACCGAACGGACGATGCTCGCCGTGGGCGAAGTGCGCCGGCCCCCAGCGCCATCGCGTGCGGTCGGAGCCGTAGCGCTTCTCCAGGTCGGCAATCGCCGTCTTGAGGGCGCCCGCCATCACGCTGTCGCAGCTCTCGCGCGCCGGCGTGGCGCGGTCGTCGCACCAGTCGCGGCTCGTGGCGCGGCCCTCCAGCAGCCGGGTCAGGCCAGCGCGCGGGTGTCGAAGTAGCGCTCGAACGCGCTGCCGAGATCGTCGCGGTAGATCGCCCGCACCGCCTCGCGCACCCAGGCCGTGAAGATCAGCGGCTCGGCGCATGTCGCCGCGCATGGTCGCGTCCCAGGCGGTCGAGCTGATCGAGCACGGCTCTGGTCGGCGCCGCCGGCCGGCGGGCGGCCGCGATCATCAGCGGCTGCAGGCGCACGAAGCCGCCGGAGAGCACGTCGGCCTGGGCCGCGCGCATGCTGGCGATGTCGTGGCCGTCGCGATCGAGGATCGAGCTCCTTGATGCGCTGCTGGCGGTATTCGACGTCCCAGTCGTAGGTGAGGTGGTGGGGGTAGTCGGGCCCGACGATGCGGGCGTTGGCCGTGCCGATGGCACCCGACGGCGGGTTCTCGACGCGCGGCAGGTCCTCGAACTTCAGGTAGCCCTTCCAGTCGTAGGTCGCATCCCAGCCCGGGCACGGGCGCGCGGCCCGCCACCTTGTTGGCGGGATCGCGCACCGGCACGCGGCCAGGCGCGATCAGGCCGATGTTGCCGCTCCGCGTCGGCCACCACCATGCTCTGCATCGGCACGACGTACTGGCGCATGCGCTCCATGTAGTCGCCGACGCCGCGCATGGCGGGGTCGAACATGCCGGCGGCGATGGTGGTGTCGTCGTCGGTCAGCGCCGTCCACTGCAGCGCCGCCACGTGTCCCGGCGCCCAGCAGCCCCTCGAGGTTGCGATAGAAGCCGGGAAGCACGGGCCCATGCCGCGTGCGGCGCCGCTCGACGGTGCGCACGCCGGCGCCCTTGACGGTGATCGCCATCGGCTCGCTCGCGAAGGGACGCCAGCCGTCGGGCGTCAGGTATTCGCTTGCGGATTGTCGGGGTTGATCTTCTCGATGAAGAGGTCCTGCACGTCGGGGCCGGTGTTGGTGAAGCCCCAGGCCAGCGTGTCGCTGCGGCCGAGCACGACCAGCGGCACGCCGGCCAGCGTCGCGCCGACCACATTGGCGGCAGCCGTTCCCGGCCGCTCCAGCGCCAGGTGGGCGAGATACCAGATCGCGGGCGCGCGTGAGCCGCAGGTGCGGATCGTTGGCCAGCAGCGGTTTGCCGGAGCGCGTGCGCGCGCCCGAGACGACCCAGTTGTTGGAGGCGCCGCCGCCGATCATGTCGTCGACGGCGGTGGCGCGACGCCTGCCGGTGGCCGCCGTTCTGGCGCCGCAGCGGATAGAGCTGGGCCAGCTCGGGCAGCGGCGGCGGAGCGATCGATGTCGTCGCGCGGCATCAGGTCCTCGATCTCGGCCGACGTCAGGCCCTGCGCGGCGAGCGCCAGCCGCGTCATCTCGTGGTTGAGGTTGGTGCTGAGGTTCAGCGCCATCATCTTGCCGACGACGAGGCTGTCGGCCAGGCGCCACGGCTCGGGCTCGTGGCGCAGCAGCAGGAACTCAGGCGGGAAGCCGCGGCTCGAGCAGCCCGGTGTTGCGCGTCGATGAAGGCGTTGACGCCGCGCGCGTAGGCCTCGAGGCTCGCGCTTGATCTCGGGCGAGAGCACCGCCATGCGAGCGCTCGGCGTGACCGTAGAGGTCGAGCGTGCGCAGGAACACGTCGGTGGCGAAAGTGCGCTCGCCGAATATCTCGGACAGGCGGCCCTGGCCGGCGCGGCGCGTCAGCTCCATCTGCCACAGCCGGTCCTGCGCGTGCAGGAAGCCGAGCGCGCAGAAGAGATCGTCGGTGGTCTTGGCGAAGACATGCGGCACGCCCTCGCGGTCGCGCACCACCTCGACCGGCGCGGACAGCCCGGCAATCGCCAGCGAGCCCGAGGGCGAGGGCACGGTGTTCCGCAGGACGGCATAGGCGGCCGCCGCGGCGATCAGTGCCAGCGCGACAAGCGATGCCAGCACGGCGCCGGACCATTTCAGGATCCGCTTCATGGGTTTCGATGCGCTCCCGGGTCCGGCGTCCACAGACCGATACTAGATCACACGGCCGAGCACCGAAAAGCCGGCGCGGTGCCAGACGGTCGCGCGTCTGCCAGCTGGCCGCGGCGTCGCGCCGCATAGTCGGGCGGGCGCTTCCACGACGCAGCACGTAGTCTGGAGCAACGCGCAACGATCAGAACAGCACCACGCTGCGGATGCTCTCGCCGGCGTGCATCAGGTCGAAGCCCTTGTTGATGTCGGCGAGCGGCATGGTGTGGGTGATCATCGGGATCGATCTCGATCTTCTTCTCCATGTACCAGTCGACGATCTTGGGCACGTCGGTGCGGCCGCGCGCGCCGCCGAACGCGGTGCCCTTCCACACGCGCCCCGTCACGAGCTGGAAGGGGCGCGTCGCGATCTCCTGGCCGGCGCCGGCGACGCCGATGATGACGCTCACGCCCCAGCCGCGATGGCATGCACTCCAGCGCCTGGCGCATGACGGTGACGTTGCCGGTGCAGTCGAAGGTGTAGTCGGCGCCGCCGATCTGGTCGGCGCCCTTCTTGGTCATGTTGACGAGTGGGCGACGAGGTCCTTGCCGGCCTCCTTCGGGTTGACGAAATGCGTCATGCCGAAGCGCTCGCCCCACGGCTTCTTGGCGTCGTTGAGTCGACGCCGATGATCATGTCGGCGCCGGCGAGCTTGAGGCCCTGGATGACGTTGAGGCCGATGCCGCCGAGCCCGAACACGATGCGCCTTGGCGCCGGGCTCCACCTTGGCCGTGTTGAGCACGGCGCCGATGCCGGTCGTCACGCCGCAGCCGATGTAGCAGACCTTGTCGAAGGGCGCGTCCTCGCGGACCTTGGCGACGGCGATCTCGGGCAGCACGGTGAAGTTGGAGAAGGTCGAGGTGCCCATGTAGTGGAACAGCTTCTTGCCGCCCAGCGAGAAGCGCGAGGTGCCGTCCGGCATCACGCCCTGGCCCTGGGTGGCGCGGATGGCCGTGCACAGGTTGGTCTTGCGCGACAGGCACGAGGGGCACTGCCGGCACTCGGGCGTGTAGAGGGGGATGACGTGGTCGCCCTTCTTCACGCTCGTCACGCCCGGGCCGACGTCGACGACGATGCCGGCGCCCTCGTGCCCGAGGATCGCCGGGAACAGACCCTCGGGGTCGGCGCCCGAGAGCGTGAACTCGTCGGTGTGGCAGATGCCGGTGGCCTTGATCTCGACCAGCACCTCGCCGTCCCTGGGCCCCTCGAGGTCGACCTCCATGATCTCGAGCGGCTTGCCCTTCTCGACGGCGACGGCGGCGCGGGTTTTCATCGGTCCTCATTGGCTCGACTGCGGCAATGGAGCGTCGACGCCAAGGGCGTGTCAGACGCCTCCGGGTCTGACACCTGCTCACCGCCGATACTGCACGAACGGCGACTTGGTCGCCACGCGGTCGTAGAGCGCGCGGGCCGATGCATTCGAATCTCCTGCGTCGTCCAGTAGGTGCGGGTGCAGCCCTGCGCGCGTCGGCCTCGCGTAGACCGCCTCGATCAGAGCCCGGCCGATGCCCTTGCCGCGCTGCGCCGGGTCGACGAACAGATCCTCCAGGTAGCAGTACCAGCCGTGGCGACCAGGTCGAGCGGTGAAGCAGCACGTGCGCCAGGCCGATCGGCGTGTCGTCGTCGTCGACGGCAACAAGCGCCGATGTGGAAGTCCTCCATCCCCCGCATCAGGCGCTGCCACAGGCGTCTCGATCACGTCCTCGGGCACGGTCGCCTTGTAGAATGCGATGTAGCCCTTGAAGAGGACGAGCCAGACCGGCTTGTCGCGCGCTTCCAGAGGTCGCACCCGCACGCTCATGGTCGTCGCCTCCTCTCGCGTCATGGGCTCCAGGTCCAGCGGAAGTTGCCCTCGCGGAAGTACCGGGCCCTGTTGAAGAGCATATCGCCGGTCGCCTGGCCGGGCGGCCCGAGCCTGTGTCCGTTGGCATCGAAGTAGGTGCGTGCGGCATCGATCCTCAGTGAGCGGTCGCCGATCCGGCATTCATAGGGCGCGGCACGCCCGCCGCCCAGAAGGCGCCACTCGCTGCCGTGCTGGGCGGCACTGCAGGCCACGCCCGGCGCCTTGAGATCGCGCTTGCGCAGCTCGACCTCGATCTGGCGGACCAGCTCGGGGTCGCCCCTGACGGCGTCCAGCACTTGGTCGAGGCCGAGGCTCACCTGCGCCGAGGCCGACAGCGCCCGAACCAGGCAAAGGCCGGCGAGCGCGAGCAGGGGCGCGCGGAGCCATTTGATCGACATGGTCCCCCTCATATCAGCCAGAGCGAGGCGAGCCCCAGGAAGGCGAAGAAGCCGACCACGTCGGTGACGGTCGTCACGAACACGGTGGAGGAGACGGCCGGATCGAAGCCCCAGCGCTGCAGCCCGAGCGGGATGAAGATGCCGGCGATCGCCGCCGCCAGCAGATTGATGACCATCGCCGCGCCGATCACCGCCCCCAGCCGGTTGGAGCCGAACCAGAAGAAGGTGATGAGCCCCATGATGACGGCGAAGGCCAGCCCGTTGATCAGGCCGGTGGCCGTCTCGCGCACGACCACGCGCGCGGTGTTGATGGCGCCGAGCTCGCCGGTGGCCAGCGCGCGCACGGCTACCGTCATGGTCTGGGTGCCGGCATTGCCGCCCATGGAGGCCACGATCGGCATCAGCACGGCCAGCGCCACCATGTGCTCGATGGTTGCGTCGAACTGCTTGATGACGGCGGAGGCGAGGATCGCCGTCCCCAGATTGACGAGCAGCCACCAGAAGCGGGCCGGCACGATCTGGCGCACGCTGTCGGTGATGCGCTCGTCGCCGACGCCGGCGAGGCGCCGCAGGTCCTCGTCGGCCTCCTCCTCGATCACCTCCACCACGTCGTCGACGGTGACGACGCCGACGAGGCGCTTGTTGGCGTCCACGACCGGCGCGGATTTCAGATCGTAGCGCTCGAACTGGCGCGCCACCGCCTCCTGGTCGGCGGTCGCCAGCACCGCCGCGCGCCCCGTGTCCATGATGGTGTCGACCGGCACGTGCCGCTTGGTGCGCAGCAGCCGGCTGAGATCCAGGCTGCCCAGCACGTGATAGGTGGGATCGACGACGAAGATGTCGGAGAAGGTCTCCGGCAGGTCGTCCGCCTCGCGCATGTGGTCGATGACGTGGCCCACGGTCCAGAACGGCGGCACCGCCACGAAGTCCGTCTGCATGAGACGGCCGGCGGTATCCTCGGGATATTCCAGGTTGCGCTCGAGTGCCGCGCGATCCCCGCTCGGCATCTGCGCCAGGATTTCCTGCCGGACCGGCTCGGGGAGGTTCTCCAGGAGGTAGGCGGCGTCGTCGGTCTCGAGCTCGGCGACGGCCTTGGCCAGCACGTCCTTGGGGAGCGCCGGCAGGAGCTGGTCGCGCACGGTTTCGTCGAGCTCGGACAGCACCTCGGGGCGGAAGGCGGGCCCCAGCGCCTCGACCAGCTGCACGCGCTGCGTTGGCTCCAGCAGCTCGATGAGATCGGCGAGGTCGGGCGCCTCCAGGGCCTCCACGAGGGCGCGCGCATGCGCCGTCAAGCCCGCCGCGAGCGCCTCCGCGACGGGTCTCGCCAGTTCGGATGCGGGCGGTCTCGTCTCGCCGCCCACTTCGTTCGGGGTCTCTGCCTGCATCCGGAAAATCGGCCTCTGTGAGGCTTCGGCTTGCGCGCACGCTCGAACGCCCGATACCACCGGGCCGGGCATCGCGCCACGTCTTCCTTGGCGGTTGCCACAGGTCTCTCGCGGTCGCGGCCCGGTGATTTGCGGTGCGCGACGAGGTCAGGCCCGCGCGTGCCAGCCTGTTGCACAGAAACGCTGCTCGTCGCGGCACGTGATTCGTTCGGCCTTGGAGCCACTTGCCCTTGTCTGCGACGCGTGTAAGAAGCAGCGGTCACGATGGGGCCGGGGCAGGACGTGTTGGGGGAGAGAATGCGGACCATTTTGGCCCTTGCGGCGGCCTGCGCTCTGGCCGTGGGCATGCTCGGATATGCGCTGGCACCGGCCGCCGCGCAGGAGGCCTGCACTCCCGGCCCGGATGCGCTCGGCGTGTCGCGCGTTGCCGAGATCGACACCAGCTCGGGCCCGCGCTTCGGCTTTCAATACAAGGAGCAGGACATTCTCGCCGACGGCGAGGTGGTGCTGACCTTCGACGACGGGCCCCTGCGCGCCTACACCAAATACGTGCTCGAGGCCCTGCAGGCGCATTGCACCAAGGCCACCTTCTTCGCGGTCGGCCGCATGGCAGTGGCGGACCCCGAGATGGTGCGCGAGTACGCCCGCTTCGGCCACACCGTTGGCATCCACACCTGGTCGCACGCCAACCTGCGCTCGGCGAGCCCCGCCAGGGCGCGCCAGGAGATCGAGCTCGGCTTCAGCGCCGTGCAGCAGGCGCTCGGCAAGCCGGTGGCGCCGTTCTTCCGCTTTCCCTACCTCGCCGACAGCAAGGGCACGATGGCGCATCTCAAGGAGCGCAACATCGCCATCTTCTCCATCGACGTCGACAGCAAGGACTTCCGCACGCGCAACCCCGAGAGCGTGCATCGCAAGGTGATGTCCGACTTGGCGCGCCAGAGGAAGGGCATCATCCTGTTCCACGATATCCAGCCCTCGACGGCCCGCGCGCTGCCGGCCTTGCTCACGGACTTGAAGGCCAAGGGCTACCGCATCGTGCACATGGTGCCGAAGGCCGACGCCACGACGACGCCGGAGTTCGACGCGGTTGCGCAGGCGGAGTTGGACCGGCGGCGTGCCGTGGTCGCCGGCCAGCCACTCGCCAAGCGCGCCATGACGTGGCCGGTCTCGGGCGTGCATGCGGAGCCGGCCGCGGCGAACGATCAGGACAGGCCGGTGCGCCGTGTCCCGCGCCAGCCCAAGGGCGACTGGTTCTCCAATACCTTCAAGTGGTAGCCGTCGCGACCGGCCGACGCTTGCCACCATCATTCTGAACCCGCACGACCTCGCACTTGTTGCGAGGTCGAAGGACGGCCGCGCCCGCGTTGCCGCGGTTCGACAGGCTCACCGCCGGGTTGGGTGGCCTGCGGTCCATTCACTTGTTGCGCGGGTCGAAGGACGGCCGAGCCTCCGTGGTGCCGCGGTTCGACAAGCTCACCACGTAGAAATACAACGCACACTGTATATCCAGGATTGTGGCCTGACTCCGGCGGTTGTACATGATCCCTGATATGGCGAAAAGGGGCTGTGATATGGCAAGCTGATAGGGCACCCGCCTACGTCACTCCGCCGCCGGGAACCTGTACATGTGGGTGGTGAAGTTCACCCCGCCCATCACATACGAGCTGGTATCATAGTGCCCAGGCGTCACGCCTCGACCGCAGCGGGCCAAGCGTTCGGATCAGATCAGACGTTGCCAATGCAGTGGAGCAGTGTGGCAACGAGAATACCCTGACGGGCGGGTTTCGAAAGAACGGGCGCACCGTAAAAGCCAGGCGGATGCTGCTCGCTAGAGTAACCTGACAGGACGACGAACGGGGTGCCACGCGCTCTCAGTTCGTGGGCGACGGGTTCGGCGGTCTCTTTGCCGAGATTGACATCAAGCACGGCAACGTCGCAACCGACCTCTCCGACCAGTTTGAGCGCCCTGGCCACCGACGTTGCCGGGCCGACGACTTTCAATCCAGCATCCGCCAACTGCCTGGCGATGTCGATCGCGAGCAAAGCATCATCCTCAACCACGAGCACTCGGAAGGTCATGTGTGTTCGGCCTTGGTCAAAGACAGCAATCAGCTTCAGGAGTTCCAGGCGCCAAATATTCCCGGTATCCAAGATTTTTGTGGCGGGGCAAGTGAGCCGCCAGATTAGCCCCGAGGGCGCAAAGTCGAGCTGTACCTCGCCGTCGAGGCTCAACTCGGCCATGCTCTTGATGACGGTTGAGCCGAAGCCGCGATGAGTGGGGGCCACGACAAGGGGACCGCCATGTTCTATCCAGCCGATCGTGAATTGCTCATTGGCCGCGCCGTTTTTGACCTGCCATGTGACCTCAACGCGTCCTTCCAAGTTTGAAAGCGCGCCGTGCTTGGCGGCATTCGTCGCCAGCTCATGCACGACCATGCCGATGCACTGTGCTCCCGCAACTGACAGGTCAAGCGGCGGTCCATCGAGTACGATCCTTCGTTCCATGAGATCGGCGAAGTGTGCGAGTTGGGCACGAACGAGTTCAGAGACAGCAATTCTTTGCCACTGGCTCTTCGCGAGGAGATCGTAATTCGCCGCAAGTGCTTGGATCCGCTCCGAGAACCGCTGGACAAACTCCTTCGGGCTCGGGGCCGCTGTCTGATGCGCGATCGCCGACACGACGCTCAACATGTTTTTTGAGCGATGATTGACTTCACTCAGGAGCAATCGGATGTGTTCTTCGGACCGCCTGCGATCGGTTATGTCGAACACGACCACGACCACGCCAATGATATTGCCCTCGCCGTCCAGCTCCGGCTCGTAGACGACCGAATAGTGGCTGGATTGGCCCCCCGCCCCGACAACCGGTGGGCGGTTTAGCTCGGTCGAGATCCGTTCCCCCGCTAAGGCTCGGTCCAACAGGGGCGTGATCTGTTCTGCGTAAGCTGGCTCCAGAACCTCGGCCGAGTGCTTCCCGATGATGTAATGTGGCAGACCGAGGAT
>CAVZEC010000005.1:0-269719 GCA_963774165.1 uncultured Alphaproteobacteria bacterium
CTTCGCCTTCGTCCTCAAGGAGCCCTACGGCTACCTGGTCGATGCGCTCGGCAAGACCTCGACGCCGCTCTGCTTCATCATGCGCAAGAAGGAGGCCGAGACCGATCCGAACGAGAAGGTCACCGAATACGTCGGGTCGGGTCCGTTCACATTCAATCGAGACCGAGACTCAAGGAGGGCTCACGCTACGTCTACGACGCAATCCGAATTATGTGTCACGCTCCGACGTTCGACCGGTCTCTCCGGCGGTAAGATCGTCAAGGTCGATCGCGTCATCTTTGAGAACATGGCGGACAGCCAGACCGCGTGGCCGCGTTGCAGGCCGGCGAGATCGATTTTTTCGAAAACGCCGCCGATCGACCTGATCGGCCTAGCTCGAGGGCGATCCGAATTCCTTACGGTCGAGGTCATGAATAAAACTCGGCAATATCGGCATGGCTGCGGCATCGACCTCCTTTATCCGCCCTTCAACAATGCGGATGCGCGCGCGCCATGCTGTACCTCCTCAACCAGGAGGATTTCATGAAGGCGTCGTTCGGGAATGCGAAGTACTACAAGAAGTGCCCTCCGAATTTCGGCTGCGGCGCGCCGATGGAAACGACGAAAACACCGGCTGGTTCAAGGACGCGCCGAACGTCGCCAAGGCGAAGGAGCTGTTGCAGAAAGGCGGGCTATAAGGGCGAGCCGATTCGGTGCTGCACGCGACCAATATCGATTTCATGCACAATTCCGCGCATCTGATCGCGCGGCGCGCTGCGCTCGTCGGCACCAACGCGCAGGTGGCCTCGTCGGACTGGGGCGGCGTCGTCACCGTCGCGCCGTGAAGGCAGCCCCGGATCAGGGTGGCTGGAACCTCTTTATCACCTGGGCGGGACGGCAACGCGGTCAGGAAATCCGATCGCGCTGGCGGGCCATGCGGCGACCGGCGACAAGGGCTTGGTTCGGCTGGCCTTCGGACGAGAAGAACGAGCAGCTGCGCGACAAGTGGGCGGTTGCCGGCAGCCTCGCCGAGAAGCAGGCGATCGCGCGCGAACTGCAGGATAACGCCTGGAACTTCGTGCCGCATGTCTGGCTCGGACAATGGGTGCAGCCGACCGCCCGGCGCAAGAACCTGACCGGCTTGCTTCCTGTGCCGGGCGTGATCCCCTTCTGGAACGCGGCCAAGGCTTGAAGGATCGCGTGAGACTTGCCCGTGCCGGGGCCGGCCCGGATCAACGTCGATAAGGCGTAGCCGAAGGACATGCTC
This sequence comes from uncultured Alphaproteobacteria bacterium, assembly GCA_963774165.1. GTDB lineage: Bacteria > Pseudomonadota > Alphaproteobacteria > Rhizobiales > Hyphomicrobiaceae > AWTP1-13. The sequence continues at coordinate 1,247 of CAVZEC010000005.1, forward strand.
GCCTTCATCATCCGCCGGCTCGCCTCGACCGTCCTGGTGATGGCGCTCGTTGGCGCGTTCGTCTTTCTGCTTCTGCATCTGGCGCCCGGCGATGCGGCCGCCATCATCGCGGGCGACAACGCGACGTCGGAGAAGATCGCCGGCATCCGCAAAAGTCTTGGGCTCGACGACCCGCTGGACGTCCAGTTCTGGCCCTGGTGCGCCCGCGTCCTGGTCGGCGACTCGGCAAGTCGATCTTCTCGAACGTACCGGTGGCGACGTTGATCGGCCAGCGCTCGGGCCCACGCGTCGCTCTCCTTCACGACCATCGTGCTTGCGGTGACCATGGCCGTGACCGCCGGCGTGTGGCCAGCTGGAAGGCAGGCACCGGGATTGACCGGTTGGTGATGTCCTTGGTGGTTTCGTTTTCCGTGCCGGTGTTCGTGGTCGGCTACGTGCTGATCTACGTATTCGCCATCACGCTGCGCTGGCTACCCGTACAAGGCTACACGCCGATCGCTGAGGGGCTGTGGCCGTGGGCGCGGCACCTCATGCTGCCGTCGGTGGCGCTGGGGCTCGCCTACGTGGCGCTGATCGCGCGTATCACCCGCACCGCCATGCTCGACGTACTGGCAGAGGACTACATGCGCACAGCCCGCGCGAAGGGCGTGGCGACGGGACCAATGCTGTTCAAGCACGCGCTCAAGAGTGCGGGCGTGCCGATTGTCACCGTCATCGGCATCGGCATCGCGCTGCTGATCGGCGGTGTCGTCATCACCGAGACCGTCTTCAACATCCCGGGCATCGGCCGCCTGGTGGTCGATGCCATCGCCAAGCGCGACTACCCGATCATCCAGGGCGTGATTCTGCTATTCTCCGGCGTTTACGTGATCGTCAACCTGCTCGTCGACCTGTCCTATTCAGTGCTCGACCCCCGGATCCGCTACTGATGAGCCAAGCAGCCGCCCTGTTGCCTGCAGACCTCGAGGCGGCCTCGGCCCGCAAGCGCGGCGCCTGGCGCTTCGTGCGGCGCAACCCTACGCTGGTAGCCGGCACTGTCATCCTGGTCCTGATCGCCGCCATCGCGCTGCTGGCACCGCTGATCGCCGGCGATCCCGTCGCGATGAAACCGGTCAACCGCCTCAAGCCGCCCTCCGCGCTGAACTGGTTCGGCACCGACCACCTCGGCCGCGACGTATGGGCCCGCACGGTCTACGGCGCGCGCATCTCCCTCGTGGTCGGGCTGTCGGTGGCGGCCATCTCGATGGCGATCGGGTTGCTGATCGGCCTGATGGCGGGCTTCATCAAGCCGGTCGAGACCATCGTCATGCGGCTGATGGACGGCCTGATGGCCATCCCTGCGATCCTGCTGGCGATTGCGCTGGTGTCGCTGACCAAGACCAGCGTGCTGGTGGTGGTCGCAGCCATCCCGATCCCCGAGATTCCGCGCGTCGTGCGCCTGGTGCGCTCAGTCGTCTTGACCGTTCGCGAGCAGCCCTACGTCGAGGCGGCGGTGGCGGCGGCACGCGGCTGCCGAAGATCCTGCGCCGGCACATTCTGCCGGCCACCCTGCCGCCGCTGATCGTGCAGGCGACCTACATCGCCGCCTCCGCCATCCTGATCGAGGCGGCGCTGTCGTTCCTCGGCGCCGGCACGCCGCCGGAGATTCCGACCTGGGGCAATATGATCGCCTCCAGCCGCGTCTATCTCGGCTCGCGCCGTGGACCATCTTCTGCCCCGGTCTGGCGCTGGCGTTGGTCGTGCTGGCGGTCAACCTGGTCGGCGACGGGTTGCGCGACCGCCTCGACCCGCGCCTCGCGCGGCGGATGTGAGGCGGCAATGATCGCACCGCTGCTCGACGTGCAGGACCTTAAGACGCATTTCTTCAACGAGCGACGGCGTCACGCGCGCGGTGGACGGCGTCTCGTTCAAGGTCGCGCGCGGGCGAGACGCTTGGCGATCGTCGGCGAGTCCGGCTGCGGCAAGAGCGTGACGGCGCTGTCGATCATGCGCCTGCTGTCGCCGCAGCTCGGGCGCAGGTCAGGCGGCGCGCGTGCTATTCGAGGGCCGGGACCTGCTGGCGCTCTCGCGAGGCGCAGATGCGCGAGGTGCGCGGCAACCGCATCGCCATGATCTTCCAGGAGCCGATGACGAGCCTCAACCCGGTGCTCACCGTCGGCGACCAGATCGCCGAGGCCGTGCGCATCCACACGCGAGCCTCGGCCGAGGCGGCGCGCGCGTCGGGCGCGTCGAGATGCTGGAGCTGGTGCGCATCCCCGACGCCGGCGCGCCGGCTCGACGACTACCCGCACCAGTTCTCGGGCGGCATGCGCCAGCGCGTCATGATCGCCATGGCGCTCGCCTGCAATCCCGACGCTGCTGATCGCCGACGAGCCGACCACGGCGCTCGACGTGACCATCCAGGCCCAGATCCTCAAGCTGATGCTGGAGCTCAAGGCCAGAGACGCGGCGCGGCGGTCATCCTCATCACGCACGATCTGGGCGTCGTGGCCGAGACCTGCGCAGCGCGTGGTGGTGATGTACGCCGGGCGCAAGGTCGAGGATGCGCCGGTTGCAGAGCTGTTCGCGCAGCCGGCGCACCCGTATACGCGCGGCCTGCTGGCGTCGATCGCGCGCGGCAGGGCGGGCGGGCGCGCGAAGCGGCTCAACGAGATCCCGGGCATCGTGCCGTCGCTGCGCGAGCCGATCCGCGGCTGCGCCTTCGCCCCGCGCTGCCGGTTCGCCGATGCCCGCTGCCGCACCGAGGCGCCAGAATTGACACCGGTCGCCGGCCAGCCGGCGCATCGCGCGGCGTGCCTGCGGCTGGATGCGGTGCTGGCGTCATGAGCACGGTCGCTACCGCGCCGATTCTCGAGGTCAGCGACCTCAAGAAATACTTCCCCGTGCGGCGCGGACTGCTGCAGCGCTCGGTGGCCGAGGTGAAGGCGGTCGACGGTGTCTCGTTTACGCTTCACGCTGGTGAGACGCTGTGCCTGGTCGGCGAATCCGGCTGCGGCAAGTCGACAGTCGGCCGGCTGATCTTGCGCCTGATCGAGCCCACCGGCGGCACAATCGCGTTCGAGGGCGAGGACATCGCAACGCTGTCGCGCGAGGCCATGCGCGTCAAGCGCAAGGCCCTGCAGATCGTATTCCAGGACCCCTACGCCTCACTCAATCCGCGGCTGACGGCGGGCACCATCGTCGGTGAGCCGCTGGAAAACTTTGAGCATCAGGGTCGCGCCGCGAGGGAGGCGCGCGTCGCCGAACTGTTCCGCCGCGTCGGCCTCAGTGCCGATGCCATGCGCCGCTACCCGTTCGAGTTCTCGGGCGGTCAGCGACAGCGGCTCGGCATCGCGCGGGCGCTCGCGCTGTCACCGTCGGTTATTGTCGCCGACGAGCCGGTGTCGGCACTCGACGTCTCGGTGCAGGCGCAGGTGCTGAACTTGATGGCCGACCTCAAGGACGATCTCGGGCTCGCGTATTTGTTCATCAGCCACGACCTCGGCGTCGTCGAGCATATGGCCGACCGTGTCGCCGTCATGTATCTCGGACGCATCGTCGAGATCGGCGAGAAAGAGCGCGTGTTCGCGGCACCAAAACATCCCTACACGCGCGCATTCATCTCCGCGGCGCCGGTGCCTGACCCGACCGCCAATCGAGAGCGCATCGTGCTCGAGGGCGATGTTCCCTCACCGATGACTCCACCCTCCGGTTGCCATTTCCACACCCGCTGCCCGTTCGCGTTCGACCGCTGCCGCCGCGAGGCGCCCGTGCTGCGCGAAGCTGAACCCGGCCACAGATTTGCTTGTCATCTGGACGTTTGATTGCGGTCGTGTCCCCGGGGCGTGGTGTAGGAGCTTCGGCCATGGCCCAAGGTGAGGGCTCGGGCTTGATCAAGCCGCAGCGATCTTGTGCGTCCTGTATCCTCGCTCGGCCATCGAGGTTCAGCGTCATGTAGTGCCGGGTAATGGCTGCGTACTCCAGGGCAGCTCAGGGTCAACAGCGCGTATGCGGGCGCCCGGTGCGCACGGAGCATGCCGGTATTGACTTGAACCTCCTGGCTGTACTCGGCCAGCGATGCCGTGTCCGCACTACGTCAACAAGGAGAGGACGATGAGCGGTGTTACGCGATTTCTTATCATCTCGATGCTCGCCGCCGGCATTGGCCTCGCGCATGCCCAGGAACTGCCGGGTAAGTCCCCCGTCAGCAGTGGCACGATACACAGTTCCCCAGAAAGACCCGACAAGCCGATTGTCGATCCCGAGAGCGGTTTGGTCTGGTCGACAAACCCAAGCACCGTGGATCTGCCCAACCAGCCAAGCGTTGGCGGCCGGGACCCAATTGGCGGCGATCCGACGAGGCCCGGCGACCAGGGCAGCAAATGGAAGCGTCCGCAACTGAAGCCCAGACCTTTTTTCGGCACTGGATTTGGCAAGAACCTCTTGGGCCTGCCCGCCACCTTGCTGCTCTTGCGCCAGCGCCCGCGCTTTTCAAAGTTGGAGAGGCGGGAATTGATCTGTTCGATCCAGTCGTAACGCCGCTGCTCGAACCGCTCGCGCGCGACCCCATGGGAGTAGCCTGCGGTGTCGTGCGGGTCGCAGGCGTCGGTGTCGTGCCCATCCTCCGGCGGACCTGATCGCGGCCAGATGGCGACGTGCCAGATGAGGGTGGGGGCGCCGAAGGCGGGCGTGGGCCGCTCGTGGCCCTGGGCGACGATGGTCTCGTACTGCAGCGAATAGGGCGAGCGCAATGGAGGCCCGCCGCCCTCGCCATCCCACGCCTCGGAGGGCACATGCTCCGGCAAGCGCCGGCTGAATATCGAGAACAAACCCATACGCTGCTTCCCGCCCAAGGCCCCCGAGCCTGGCGCAGGACAATATGCAAAAATGGCAAAATCACAAGCGCATGTGCGATGTACGCATATTTTCTTCGCACGCCGGGCGGGTTTTCCGCGCGCTGGCAGCGAGCAGGCCGGACGCACGCGTGCCGCGCGCCGTCTACCGCCGTGGGATGTCTTTAGTCGGGATCGCGGCAACGTATGAAGGCACGCGCCGCCGGGCGGCGCGTGATGTAGCGGCGGCCCCTCGGGCGGCGGGGTTGCATGCGGCGGAAGCAGGAATTCCGGCCGCCGAGCGCGGCGATGTATCCGAAAATTGCGCGGCGGATCGGGGCTCGATGCCTTGCGAACCGAGGCTCCGCGGAGGGCAACCGCAATTGCCCTCGCCCGATCGGAGCCAGCCGCTGGTCCGAGCACCAGCGGCGCCACTTGCCGTCGCCGGTGGTGCTCACGCGCGCAGAACGCGCGCGTGAGCCCTGCGCCTAGTTCTTGCTCTTGTCGACCAGGGCGCGCTCCTTGATCCAGGGCATCATGGCGCGCAGCTTGGCGCCGACCTCCTCGATCTGGTGGGCATCGTTGAGGCGGCGGATGGCCTTGAACTGCGGCTGGCCGGCCTTGCACTCGCGGATCCACTCCGAGGTGAACTTGCCGGTCTGGATGTCCTTGAGGATGCGCTTCATCTCGGCGCGCGTCTCGTCGGTGACAAGGCGAGGGCCCGACATGTACTCGCCGAACTCGGCCGTGTTGGAGATCGAGTAGTTCATGGTGGCGATGCCGCCCTCGTAGATCAGGTCGACGATCAGCTTCACCTCGTGCAGGCACTCGAAGTAGGCCATCTCCGGCGCGTAGCCCGCCTCGACCAGCGTCTCGAAGCCGGCGCGGATCAGCTCGACGAGGCCGCCGCAGAGCACGGTCTGCTCGCCGAACAGGTCCGTCTCGCACTCCTCCTTGAAGGAGGTCTCGATGATGCCGGCGCGGCCGCCGCCGATGGCTGCGCCGTAGGACAGGAAGAGGTCGTGGGCGTTGCCGCTCTTGTCCTGCTGGATGGCGAGCAGGCAGGGGACGCCGCCGCCGCGCAGATACTCCGAGCGCACGGTGTGGCCCGGGCCCTTGGGCGCGATCATGCCGACGTCGAGGTCGGCGCGCGGCTCGATCAGATTGAAGTGCACGTTGAGGCCGTGCGCGAACATCAGCGCCGCCCCGTCCTTCATGTTGTCGCGCAGCTGCTCCTTGTAGATGTCGGCTTGCAGCTCGTCAGGCGTCAGCATCATCATGACGTCGGCCCACTTGGCGGCCTCGGCCACCTCCATGACCTTGAGCTTCTCCTTCTCGGCCTTGGCGACGCCGAGCGAGCCCTTGCGCAGCGCGATCGCCACGTTCTTGCAGCCGGAATCGCGCAGGTTCAGCGCGTGCGCATGCCCCTGGCTGCCGTAGCCGATGACGGCCACCTTCTTGCCCTTGATCAGGTTGATGTCGGCATCACGATCGTAATAGACGCGCATGTCACGTTTCCTTCCGGTGGTTGAACTTCGTCCCGCCGGCCGCAGCCGGCGCCTTTCCTGCTCCAAAAAGCATCAGGAACTGTTGTGTCGCGCGGCGCGCATCGCCCGCGATCTCGCCGCTCGTGAGCCGTAGCCTGTCTCCGAGCAGCAGCCGTATCTGCACGTCGCGCCCGACCAGCCCGAAGAAGGTGCGGAATGCCATCTCCGTATCGGCGAATGCAAGCAGCCCGGCCGCGCGCGCCGTCTCCAGCAAGGGCTTGAGGCGCTCGCCGATGGCGAACCGGCCGTTGGCGAGCACGATCTCGCCCAGGTTGCTCCTGCCGGATTGCGCGTGGCCGACGGCCACCCGGTTGAGCGCAATGGAGGTGCGCGAGGAGATGACCTCGAGCCAATTGGCCGCGAACGCCTCCAGGCTCGCCTGCAGCGCCGACGCATCGAGACGCGCGGCGTCATAAGTGCCCGCGCGTACCTTGGAGGCCTGCCATCGCACGGTCGCGGTCAGCAAGCCTTCACGGTCGCCGAACCACTTGTAGAGCGTTTCCTTGGAGCAGCTCGCCCGTTGTGCCACGGCCGACATGGTCAGCGCGTCGCTGCCCTCGGCCAGAAGGCCGAGCACGGCGTCGAGCACCTCCTCCTGGCGCGGGCTTGGGCTCGGGGCGCGATCCGCGCCGGTTTCCACCTCTCGCTGCACTGCCCGTCCGCGCTCGCCAGTACCGTACCGTACGTTACGGCGCAGTCTTAGGCCGGCGACTGGGTGCCCTGCAAGCGCAAAAGCGCGGCCTTGGCCTCGGCGGGCGATCCGCCGATCTCCTCCGCGGCCGGCAGACAGGCCCTGAAGGCAGGATCCGCCTCGGCGCGGGCCGAGAGCGCCTCGAGGACGGGGTAGCGGCCAGCACGAACCGTCTCGGGCTGGCGCAGGCGCAGGTAACCCAACATGGCGGCGACGGTGATCTCGGGTTGCATGAGGCCCCGGCCGACCGAAACCGCCCGGCCATACCGGCCTTCCAGCTCGGCCAGCGCGCCCTCCTGTTGGTTGCGGCAGCGAGCGATCCAGGTCTCGTCGATCTTGCTCGCGGCTTTGCGGCGCTCGTAGGAGATGGCGATGGCCTTGTCGCCTATGCCGGTTGCGAGCGCCACTTTTTGCAGCGCATCGCGGCGAGCCGTGCCACCGGCAGGCAACAGCGCTCGCCCGGGACCGGCAATCTCATCGAGGTGATCGAGGATTGCGGCGCTGTCGATCAGGCACTCGCCATCGTCGAGCACCAGAGCCGGCACCCGCACGAGCGGATTGAAGGCGCGCATCTCCTCGGCGTCGCCGAATACCGAGAGCAGCCCGCGCTCGAAGGGAATGCCGAGCACATGCAGCGAGACGCCGACGCGGCGCACGAACGGCGAGTTGTAGTGGCCGATCAGACGCAAGACCATGAGCTACCTCCATGCGTCCGCGAGGATCGGCCAGAGCGAGGCAACGAGCAAGAGCGCCAATATCACATTCACGGCGCGGACGGCGCGCGGGCTCTTGAGCAGCGTCTTGAGACCCGTGCCAAACCCGAGCCACGTCGCGCTCGAGAGGGTGCCGAGCGCACCGAACAGGGCTGCCATCAGCAAGACATTGAGGGGAAAGACGGCGACGGCTGCGTAGGTGGAAACGGCGCCAACGGCCATCACCCAACCCTTTGGGTTGACCCATTGGAAAGCCGCGGCGTCGAGAAAGGTGATCGGCCGGCCGCGATCGTCTGCCCTGTCCTCCGGCGGGCCGGCCGTGGCGATCTGCCAGGCGAGATAGAGGAGGTAAGCGGCTCCAGCATATTTCAGCGCCGTGTAGACGGACGGATAGGCCTGGAACACCGCGCCGAGCCCCACACCGACGGCCAGCACCATGACCGCGAAGCCGAGGGCGACGCCCCAAAGATGCGGCAGCCCGCGCCTGAAACCGAAGTTCAGGCCGGATGCCATCAGCATGGCGTTGTTGGGCCCCGGCGTGAAGAGCGTCACGGCGACGAACACCAGGAGTGCCCAGAGGAGCTCGGAGGACATCGAGTTGGCGAGCGGGTTGTTGCGGGGACGGAGGGGTACCGGGACGGCCATGTCCCCGCAAGAGGAAATGCGGCCCACCTCACGCGCGCACCCGCAGATATCGTCACGGGGCCGAGGCGCTGCTCTCCGACATCGATCTGAAGGACTCCCCGTCCGCGGTGATCGCCACGGTTACACTCAGCGTGAAGATTATGAGCGGCTAAGCCGCTCCGGTCCCGACATTTTTCCTCCCCACTTTCGCCAACTCCCGGGCCCACTGCTTGCGCGAGACAGCGAAATTCGTGGGGAGGAGCTACCCATGCTCAGGCGCGGCATCGCAGTTTGCACGCTTCTGATCGGCGCCGTCGCGCTGTCGGCGCCGGCCGCGCGAGCGGAGGAGCCGATCAAGCTCGAGGCACGGCTGGCACAGCCGGTCATGAAGAGCGGTGAAGGCAGCAAGAACTACCTGCGCATCGCCCTGCAGGGCTGCAAGCCGGAGCCCTCGCAGACGCGCACGCCGGTGAACGTGGCTTTCGTCATCGACCGTTCCGGCTCCATGCAGGGCGCCCGCATCGCCCAGGCCCGCGAGGCGGCGATCATGGCGATCAACCGCCTGCTGCCGACCGACATCGCCTCCGTCGTCATCTTCGACAACGTCGTCGAGGTGCTGGTGCCGGCGCAGCCCGTTAGCGACCCATCGCATTTCACCGATCTCGTCCGGCAGGTTGCCGTTCGCGGCTCGACGGCCATCCACGCCGGCGTGCTGCAGGGTGCCGCCGAGGTCGCCAAGTTCAAGGAGCCGCGGCGGCTCAACCGCGTCGTGCTGCTGTCCGACGGCGCCGCCAACATCGGCCCCGTCCGTCCGGAAGAGTTCGCGCTGCTGGGCCGCGCCCTCCTGAGCCAGGGCATCTCGGTGAGCACCATCGGCCTGGGCCTCGGCTACAATGAGGACCTGATGCTGCAGCTCGCCCGCGCCAGCGACGGCAACCACGCGTTCGCCCGCGAGCCGACGGATCTCGTGCAGATCTTCAACAAGGAGTTCGACGACGTGCTGGGCTCGTGCGCGCAGACCGTATCGGTCGACGTCGAGCTGAAGCAGGGCGTGCGGGCGGTTCGCGCGTTGAGCCGCGATGGGCTGATCGAGGGGCAGCGCGCGCAATTCACGCTCAACCAGATCTACGCGGCGACCGAGCACTACGTGCTGCTGGAGGTCGCCATCGATAGCGCCGCGCCAGGCGTCGACGAGCAGGAGCTGGGCGTGGTGAAGGTCGCCTATACCCGGCCCGGCAGCGGCACCAAGGCCGCGCTCGATGCGCCCATCCGCGCGCGCTTCTCCGCGACGGATGCAGAGGTGAAGGCAGCCTTCGACCCGAAAGTGGCCGAGGCGGTCGTGGAGCAGGTGACCCGCGAGCGCGCCCAGCGGGCCGTGGCGCTGCAGGACCAGGGCAAGGTGCAGGAAGCGCGCGAGCTGCTGATGCAGAATGCCACCGAGATCCAGGGCCTCACGGCATCGATGGTGCCCTCGCCGCGCATGCTCGACCTGCAGCGGCAATACCAGGCGCTCGGCGCGCAGGCGGCGCCGGCCAAGCCCGGCCAGATGTCGCTGGAACGCAAGTTGCTGCGCCAGCTCGAGGCACCCACGGCCAACGCCGGCGTGCGCTACTGACGCTCGCGGCCCCCGAAATGCTCGCAATTCGCACGGCTGGTTTAAGCCGGCTTTTACGGAGTTGAGCCTATGAGTGTGGGGCCAGGCTTGGGGGTGGGACTGGCTAAACGGGGGATGCCCTTGCCGGGTCCCATCGAGCTGCGAGCTGCCCATGACTGCCCATTCGTCCGAGACGCAGACCGCGCCGGCCCTGCTGGACGAAGGAGCCGCAGACGGGGCGGCACCCGGACCTGACGAGGCCCAATCGCATCCGCCCGTGGCCGACGCCTTCGTCATCGACGACGAGGAAGGCATCTGCAAATTCGTCACGTTCGCGCTCGCCAATCTGGGCCTGAAGGCCGAGAGCTATCACACGGCGGAGCATGCCATCGCGGCGCTGGAGCGCGGCCATCCGGAAATCGTGTTCCTCGACATCGCGCTCAAGGGCTCGGACGCGATCGACGTGCTGCGCGCGCTCGGCGACAGGCGCTACGGTGGCGTCGTGCAGGTGATGAGCGGCAGCAATCCCGACCTGCTCGATGACGTGCGCCGCATCGGCGCCCGGCACGGGCTCGTGATGCGCACTCCACTGCAAAAGCCTTTCCGGATGGACGCCGTGCGGCAGGCGATCAGCAGCGCCCACTTCGATGGCCAGCCGGAAACGACGATGGTGCGCTCGCCCACCATCAAGCTGGACCTGGAGGAGCTTCTCGCCAAGCAGTGGCTGGAGCTCTGGTACCAGCCCAAGGTCGATCTGCGCACCGGGATGCTCGTGGGTGCCGAGGGCCTGATCCGATGCCGCCATCCCTTCCATGGCGTGGTGGGGCCCGACTGCTACCTGCCGTCCGCCAGCAAGGCGAGCCTCGCGGCGCTGACGGAATACGTCGTGCTGGCGGCACTGCGCGACTGGAACGAGATCGCCGACGCGGGCGCTCATCTGCGCGTTGCCGTCAACGCCAACCTCGGGTCGCTGATGACGCTCAACCTTGCCGCGCTCATCCGGCAGAACCGGCCCAAGGACAGTGCCTGGCCCGGCCTCATCCTGGAGGTGCCCGAGGGCGAGGTGGTCAACGATGTCGGCCTGATCCACGAGGTCGCCACGCAGCTGCGCATCTACGGCATCACGCTCGCGATCGACGATTTCGGAGAAGGCTATTCCTCCTTCGCGCGCCTGCGCGAGCTGCCCTTCGGCGAGCTGAAGCTCGATCGGGGCTTCGTCGACGGCTGCGCAGGCGACGCCCGCAATGCCGGGATCTGCCGGGCCATCATCGAGCTCGCGCACCAGTTCGGGGTCGCAGCCGTGGCCGAGGGCCTCGAGGACGTGGCCGACATCCGGGCCATTCGCGACATGGGCTGCGACGTAGGCCAGGGCTACTACTTCGCCCGGCCGATGCCGAAGGCGAAATTCATAGCGCTGCTCGGCGAAAAGACCGCCGCGTCCCCGCAATGGCTGGCATGAACGATCGACTGCCCGCGCTTCGCGACCTCGGGAGCGGGCGCCGCGACGCCACATCGCTCGAGGCTGCGGCGCCCGGCGCCGCGCATAACGGCACCGCGACGGACAGCGCGCAAGCGCTCGAAGCCGCGCGCTCCATCAACCAGCGGCTGTTCGAGACGTCGCTGGACCTCGTGGTGATCGTCGACCGGTGGGGCAACATCGTCCGCGTCAGCCCCAGCGCCGAGGCGATCCTGGGCTACCGTCCCGCCGAGCTGATCGGGGAGAGCGCAGTCAAGCTGCTCCATCCGGAGGACCTGGAGAACACGCGCAACGAGATGCGGCTTGCCCGCCGTGCCCGAATCCAGGCGCAGTTTCGATTGCCGCTACGTTCACAAGGACGGCCAGCATCGTGACGCTCGCCTGGGTCGGCGTATGGTCGGAGCCGGAGCAGCAGCACTTCTTCATCGGCCGCGACATGACCGAGCGCATCAAGCTCGAACAGCAGCTGAGCCAGGCCCAGCGAGATGGAGACGATCGGCCAGCTGACCGGCGGCGTCGCCCACGACTTCAACAACATCCTCACCGTCATCATCGGCATGAACGAGGTGCTGGCGAGCGCGGTCGCCCGGCAGCCCCAGCTCGCCGAGGTATGCAAGACCATCGACGAGGCGGCGGAGCGGGGCGTGCAGCTGACGCAGCGCATGCTGGCGTTCGCGCGCAAGCAGCCGCTGGAGTCGCGCGTCCTCGATCTCAACGAGATCGTGCCGCGCATGGTCGCGATGCTGCGGCAAACGCTGGGCGAGCATATCCGCATCGAGACGGCGCTCGAGCCGGACCTCTGGCGGACCAGGGCCGATCCGTCGCGGCTGGAGGATGCCATCCTCAACCTCGCGGTCAATGCGCGCGATGCCATGCCGAAGGGCGGCCGGCTGCTGCTCGAGACCGCCAACGTTCACCTCGACGAGCAGTACGCACTCGATAACGCCGAGGTGACGGCGGGCGACTACGTCGCGGTGTACGTCGCCGATTCCGGGACCGGCATGACGAGCGAGGTGATCGAGCGCGCCTTCGAGCCGTTCTTCACGACCAAGGAGGTCGGCCGCGGCACGGGCCTGGGGCTGTCCATGGTCTACGGCTTCGCCAAGCAGTCGCGCGGGCATCTGAAGATCTATAGCGAGCTGGGCCACGGCACGACGATCAAGCTCTATCTGCCGAGGGCCATGGACGAGGGGGCATCGACCTTGCCGTCCGCGCCCGCAGCACCCCAAGCGCGCCAGGGCGGCCGGGAGGCCATCCTGGTCGTAGAGGACGACGCCGCCGTGCGCGCCGTCGCGGTCGCCACTCTCGAGAGCGTCGGCTATCGGGTGCAGCAGGCGGCTGACGGCAGGCTTGCGCTCGAGATCCTGCGACAAGCCGGGCGAGATCGATCTCCTCTTCACCGATCTCGTCATGCCGAACGGCATCAGCGGCCAGGACCTGCTGCGCATGGCGCGCGAGCTCCGCCCCGATCTCAAGGCCATCTTCACGTCCGGCTACTCCGAGCAGTTCATCAGGGGCCGCGAGGAAGCGGACAAGGACGTGCCGCTGCTTCCCAAGCCCTACCGCCGGCAGAAGCTCACGGACATCGTCCGCAGCGTGCTCGATCGCACGGCCTGAGGCGCGCCTCGCGCCGCCTCACATGCCCTTGGCGCCGCGCCCGATGGCGGCGATGCCGGTGCGCGATACCTCGGTCAGCCCGAGCTCCGTCATGATCGAGATGAACTGCTCGATCTTGGAGCTGCGCCCGGTGATCTCGAACACGAAATGCTCCGTCGAGGCATCGATCACGCTGGCGCGGAAGATCTCGGCGAGGCGCAGGGCCTCGATGCGCTTGTCGCCCTTGCCCACCACCTTGACCAGGGCCAGCTCCCGCTCGAGCGCATCGCCGGCGACGGTCAGGTCGACGACCCGGTGCACGTTGACCAGCCGCTCGAGCTGGCTCTTGATCTGCGCCAGCACCATCGACGTACCCGTCGTGAGGATGGTGAAGCGCGACAGGTGCTTCTCGTGCTCGGTCTCCGACACCGTCAGGCTGTCGATGTTGTAGCCGCGGCCGGAGAACAGGCCGGCGATGCGCGCCAGCACGCCCGGCTCGTTGTCGACCAGGATCGAGAGCGTGTGCGTCTCGGGCTTGTCGCTGCGCTCCTCGAGGAAGTAGGCGGAGCCGGGCTGGGTGTTGGGCATGGGGGTTGGCCTTGAGGTGAATTGGCATCCGTTGCTTACTGACGTCATGCCCGCGAAGGCGGGCACCCACACAACTCTCCAGGATCGCTCGGACAGCAACGTGGATCCCCGCCTGCGCGGGGATGACGGCTACACCAGCACCTTGCCTTCCTTGCTGACGGCCTTGCCGATCGCCTCGTCGCTCGCGTCCTCGCCCAGCAGCATCTCGTTGTGCGCCTTGCCCGAGGGGATCATGGGGAAGCAGTTGGCGAGCGCGGAGACGCGGCAGTCGAACAGCACCGGCTTGTCGGCGGGCGCGTTCAGCATGGCCATGATGGCATCGTCGAGCTCGGCCGGCTTGCTGCAGCGGATGCCGATGCCGCCGTAGGCCTCCGCCAGCTTGACGAAGTCGGGCAGCGACTCGGTGTAGCTGTGCGAGATGCGGTTGCCGTGCAGCAGCTGCTGCCACTGCCGCACCATCCCCATGTACTGGTTGTTGAGGATGAACACCTTGACCGGCAGGCCGAACTGCACCGCCGTCGACATCTCCTGGATGTTCATGAGGATCGAGGCGTCGCCGGCGATGTCGATGACCGTGGATTTGGGGTGCGCCATCTGCGCCCCGATGGCCGCGGGCAGGCCATAGCCCATCGTGCCGAGCCCGCCGGATGTCATCCAGCGGTTGGGCTCGTCGAAATGGAAGAACTGCGCCGCCCACATCTGGTGCTGGCCGACCTCGGTGGTGATGTAGACGTCGCGATCGCGCGTGAGCGCGTAGAGCCGCTCGATGGCGTGCTGGGGCATGATCACGTCATCGAGCTTCTTGTAGGCGAGGCACTTCCTCGCCCGCCACTTGTCGATCTGCGCCCACCAGGACTTGAGGGCCGTCTTGTCGGCGGTCGCGGCGTTGGCCTTCCAGACCCGGATCATCTCCTCCAGCACGTAGGCGACGTCGCCGATGATCGGCACGTCCACCTTGATGTTCTTGTTGATCGAGGAGGGGTCGATGTCGATGTGGATCTTCTTGGAGCCCGGCGAGAACTGGTCGGTGCGCCCGGTGATGCGGTCGTCGAAGCGCGCGCCGATGCACACCATGACGTCGCAGTCGTGCATGGCGAGGTTGGCCTCGTAGGTTCCGTGCATGCCGAGCATGCCCAGCCACTCCTTGCCGGACGCGGGAAAGGCGCCCAGCCCCATCAGCGTCGAGGTGATGGGGAAGCCGGTGAGGCGGACGAGCTCGCGCAGCAGCTGGCTCGCCTTGCGGCCCGAGTTGATGACGCCGCCGCCGGTGTAGAGCACGGGTTTGCGCGCATGGCTCATGAGCTCGACTGCGCGCGCAATCGCGTTGGCGTCGCCCTTGGTGCGCGGCTGATAGGTCTTGTGGCGCACGTCCTTCGGACCGGTATAGGTGCCGGTGGCGAACTGCACGTCCTTGGGAACGTCGACCACGACGGGGCCGGGACGGCCTGTGCGGGCGACGTAGAACGCCTCGTGCAGGACGCGCGAGAGATCGTCGACGTTCTTCACCAGCCAGTTGTGCTTGGTGCAGGGCCGCGTGATGCCGACCGTGTCGCACTCCTGGAAGGCGTCGTTGCCGATCAGGTGGGTCGGTACCTGGCCGGTGATGCACACGACGGGGATCGAATCCATCAGCGCGTCGGTGAGACCGGTGACGGCATTGGTCGCGCCGGGCCCGGAGGTGACCAGCACGACGCCGACCTTGCCGGTCGAGCGCGCGTAGCCCTCGGCCGCATGCACCGCGCCGCCCTCCTGGCGCACGAGCACGTGCTTGACCTTCTCCTGCTGGAACAGCTCGTCGTAGATCGGCAGCACGGCGCCACCGGGATAGCCGAACAGGTGCTCGACCCCCTGGTCGGCCAGCGCCCTGATGACCATCTCGGCGCCGGTCATTTGCAGTGCCATGGCAATACGCTCCTTTGCGCCCTCGACTGGGCGCGGGACCGTACCCGGCCAAGGATGGCCGGTCAACGACTAAGAACCAATAAATGCCAAGATATCGGCAACAATTCTTTCCGTTTCTTTCGTATAGATAGATTTCCACGTAATCATATTGCGTCGATGCCACGTGAGCTGGCGCTTGGCGTACTGCCGGGTCTGGGTCTTGGCGAGCGCCACGGCTTCGTCCAGGCCCACGTTGCCGGCCAGGTTGGCTGCCAGCGGCGCCACCCCCAGCGCGCGCATGATCGGCAGCTCCGGCGACAGGCCGAGAGCCAGCAAGCGCGCGCACCTCGTCCAGGGCGCCGGCGCTCATCATGGCGTCGAAGCGGGCGTCGATGGCCTGGACCTGGGCGTCGCGATCCGGCAGCACCAGCAGCCGCGCCGCCGGCTCCTCCGCCAGCACCGGTTGGCCCGGCGCGCGCTGCCAGTCGGCGAGGGAGCGCCCGGTGCTCTCCAAAACCTCCAGCGCGCGCACGATGCGCTGCGGGTCGGTCGGCATCAGGCGCGAGGCCATCTCGGGATCGCGCCGCGCCAGGACCGCGTGCAGCTCGGGCGCCGGCATGCGCGCGGCCTCGGCGCGCCAATGGGCGCGCACGTCGGGGTCGATCACCGGCACCGGCGAGAGACCTTCCAGCAGCACCTTGAAGTAGAGCCCGGTGCCCCCGACGACGATCGGCACCCGGCCGCTGTCGCGCGCCTCGGCTATCGCGCGGGCCGCGTCCACGGCATAGCGTCCGGCGGAGTAGGGCTCGGCTCCGCCGACGAAGCCGTAGAGGGCATGCGGCGCCCGCGCCTCCTCCTCGGGCGTCGGCCGCGCGGTAAGGATGCGCAGCTCGCGATAGACCTGCATGCTGTCGGCGTTGATGACGACGCCGCCGACCTCCTCGGCCAACCGCAGCGCAAGGCCCGACTTGCCGCTGGCCGTCGGCCCGGCGATAAGAATGGCGCGAACATCGCGAGGGCGCGTCATCGTCTCACTTACGCCCGAGCGCGGCGGCAAATCAACACGCCGCTGCGACCCGGCGTCAAAAGGAAGAGAGCCCCATGCGCATCGATGCGATTGCGGTCGGCATCAATCCGCCCGAGGACGTCAACGTCATCATCGAGGTGCCGATCGGCGGCGAGCCGATCAAGTACGAGATGGACAAGGCGGCGGGCACGCTGGTGGTCGATCGCTTCCTGCACACGCCCATGCGCTATCCCGGCAACTACGGGTTCGTGCCGCATACCCTGTCGGAGGACGGCGACCCGATCGACGTGCTGGTGGCCAACACGCGTCCGATCGTGCCGGGCGCCGTGATCAACGTGCGCCCGATCGGCGTGCTCAAGATGGTGGACGACGCCGGCGGCGACGAGAAGATCCTGGCGGTGCCGGTGCCCAAGCTCACCAAGCGCTACCAGCACGTCTTCAACTACACCGACCTGCCGCCGATCACGATCGAGCAGGTGCAGCACTTCTTCGAGCACTACAAGGATCTAGAGCCCGGCAAGTGGGTCAAGATGAACGGCTGGGGCGATGCCGAGGAAGCCAAGCAGCTGATCCGCGACGCGATCCTGCGGGCGAAATGACGCGATGAGCGACACGGCAAGCCACGCGCTGATCTTGACCTCTCCGCAACAGGGGGGCGCGATCGACGATGCTCTCGTCGCCGACATCGAGCACGTTGCCCTGGAGCGCGGGACGGTCACGGCGACCAGATGGCTCGCGCCGCACACGGCCTGGGAAGCGCTGCTCGCCCTGCCGGCCGACCAAGACCGGACCGAGCTGCGCGAACGCATCGGCAGCCGGACGCAAGGGCGGCCGATCGACATCAACATCGTGCCGGCCGACCCCGCGTCCCGGCGCAAGAAGCTGCTGGTGGCGGACCTGGAGTCGACCATCATCGAGCAGGAATGCCTCGACGAGATCGCGGACTTCGTCGGCCTGCGCCCGCGCATCGCCGACATCACCGAGCGCGCCATGCGCGGCGAGCTCGACTTCGAGGCGGCGTTGAAGGAGCGGGTCGGCCTGCTGCGGGACGTGGACGCGAGCGCGCTCGAGCGCGTGTACGAGCGCGTGACGCTGATGCCGGGCGCCGAGACGCTGGTGGCGACGATGCGCGCAAGCGGCGCCACCTGCGCGCTGGTGTCGGGCGGCTTCACGTTCTTCACCGAGCGGATCGCCGCGCGCCTGGGCTTCGATGTCCAGCACGGCAACACGCTCGAGCTGGCAGGCGGCAGGATAGCCGGAACCGTGGCCGAGCCGATCCTCGGCCGCGAGGCCAAGCTCGCCACCCTGCAGCGCCTGGCGCGGGAGCGTGGGCTCGACCCCGCGCTGACCCTGGCGGTGGGCGACGGCGCCAACGACCTCGCCATGATCAAGGCGGCCGGCCTCGGCGTCGCCTTTCGCGCCAAGCCGATCGTGGCGGCCGAAGCCGCGGCCTCCATCACCCACGGCGACCTGACCTCGCTGCTCTATCTGCAGGGCTACACGCGCGCGGAGTTTGCCTGAGGGCACGTTGGGTCGCCACGTACGCCGCCCTCGTCCTGAGTTCGTCGAAGGAAGGCCGCACCCGCGTTGCCGTGGTTCGACAGGCTCACCACTGGGGGGAGGATACCTCGCCGCGTACGCCGCCCTCGTCCTGAGTTCGTCGAAGGACGGCCGCACTCGCGTTGCCGTGTTCGACAGACTCACCACTGGGGGGAGGATACCTCGCCACTGGATCGGAGAGTAGACTGGCGGGTCCGAAGCCGCGCAGTTGCAAGCGGCGGTCACTGCCACTAAACGGAAGCGCAACAAGAAGAGCCGGAGATGCACATGACGCTGATCCGTCCATTGCGTGCGCTTCGCCCCGTGCCGACGCGCGCCCGCGACATCATCGCCCCTCCCTACGACGTGCTTTCGAGCACCGAGGCGCGCGAGCGCGCCAGGGGCAAGCCATGGAGCTTCCTGCACGTCTCCAAGGCCGAGATCGATCTGCCCGCGGGCATCGACCCCTATGCACCGGCGGTCTACGCCACGGCCGCCGAGAACCTCCAGCGCATGCGCACCGAAGGCGTGCTCGTGCGCGACGCCAATCCCAACTACTACGCCTATCGCGTCACCTGGACGGGCGGCCGGCAGACGGGCCTCGCGTGCATCGCCTCGCTCGAGGCCTACGCATCGGGGCGCATCAGGAAGCACGAGCTGACGACGCCTGCCAAGGAGACCGACCGCGTCAAGCAGATCGAGGCGCTCGGCGCACAGACCGGCCCCGTGATGATGGCCTATCCGCACGCGCCCGAGATCGACCGGTCGCTGAGGCGCGTCACCGAGCGCGACCCGGACGTGGCGGTCACCGCCGACGACGGCGTCATCCACGAGCTTTGGGTGATCGGCGAGGCCGCCGTCATCGAAGACCTCACCGCCAAGTTCGAGGCGCTGCCCGCGCTCTATATCGCCGACGGCCATCACCGCACCGCGGCCGCGGCCCGCGTGGCGCAGGCGCGCGACGGGGCAGAGGGATCGCACCGCTACGTCCTCAGCGTGATCTTCCCCCATCACGAGATGACCGTCCTCGACTACAACCGCGTCATCCGCGACCTCAACGGCCGCACGCCAGAGCAGTTGCTGGCCGAGATCGCGGCATCTTTCGCGGTGACCCCGTCGCAATCGCCCGTGCGGCCGACCGCGGCATCCATGACCGGCATGTTCCTGAGCGGGCGCTGGTATCAGCTGAGGCTGTTGCCCGATATCCCCCGCAACGGCGATCCGATCGCGCGGCTGCCGATCACGCTGCTCACCCGCAACCTGATCGAGCCGATCCTCGGCATCGCCGATCCGCGCACCGACGGGCGCATCGACTTCGTCGGCGGCGGACGCGGCCTCGGCGAGCTCGAGCGGCGCGTCGTCTCGGGGGAGATGGCGGTCGCCTTCGCGCTCTTCCCCACCAGCATGGACGACCTGATGGCCGTGGCGGACGCCGGGGCTATCATGCCACCCAAGTCGACCTGGTTCGAGCCCAAGCTCGCCGACGGCATGGTGAGCCACGTGCTGGATTGAAGCGTGACCACCGGAACTAGCGGCCTCCATCGAGCGCCCATTGTCCTTAGTCATCGATCAAGCGCTAGTGTTCCGACTCTGTCGGTTCGTACCCAGGTTGTCATGGTCGGGCTTGTCCCGACCATCCAGCCAGCCGCAGGCTCCGGCGCTCGCTGGACCCTGGATCCTCGGGACAAGCCAGGACAAGCCCGAGGATGACGCCGGTATCTTCCGTGGTGACAGAACGCTAGGGACCTTGGCCAATTTCCACGGTAGCCGCAGCCACAGTGTCCGCGGCGAGAGCCTCAACGAGAAGCTTGCACGCCGAACCGTAGTTTGGAGGCTCCTGTCCCACAAAGGTGTAGAAGCGGTCGTAGTAGTCCTCGGGCACCGTCACGTTGCCGATCTGTGGGATCTGCACCCAAACAAAGGGGTGGTTCCATTTTCGCTCCACGAAGGGATCAAAATTGCAAGATCCAGCCTCTGGATTTGGCGCGACGTTCGCAGAGTACCGGTAGGCCGCGGTCGAGGGCATTGGGTAGCGCACTCTCGTCGTCGCTTGCTCTTCATTGAGCGCAGCACTCGATAACAGGTCGACGGCGCATCCATAGTCCGGGTCGTCGGCGTGTACACAGCCATAGAAGCGATCGTAGTAGAGATCGGGGATCGTCAGATAGCCGATGCCGGCAACCGCTGCCCAGAAGAATGGGTGTCGCCAATGCCGTTGCACGAATGGCGCGAGCCGTGGTCGAAAGCCGACATGCGGTGGCCTGATAAGGGTCAGCCTGGGGCGCAGGTTTTTTGGTACCGCGACCCGACCATTGATGGACGCACCGCCCGCCACTGCCCTGCTGACCGGCAGGTTCCGAGCCGCCCCCTTGCCCGCGATCGCACCAGCCGCCAGGGCGGCACCGCCCGCAGCAATATTGCGTTTGGCGGACCCGGCTTGCTTGTGGTGGAGCTGTTTCCGCGCCGTGCCAGCGGACTTGTTGTGTTTCCGTTGTGCGGACTGAACCTTCTTCCCGGAGGCCACATGCTTGCGTTGGCCTTGTCGATGATGGACGCGTTGTCTGGAATGGGAAGGCGCGCGGCGCATAGCGGGCGCTCGGTGTGCCACCCGCGATGCTCGCCCTATCGAATGCCCACCACCACCTCTCGAAATGCCGCCACCTCCTCGACGCGCATCCACTGGCGCAGTGCTGAAGAGCGTGATGGCGATCAAAGCGGCGGCACCGGTGGAAACCAACCCGGCTGTTCTCATCGCGCTTCTCCCCTTGCTGGAGGTTCCAACTGCCTGCGAGACAAGGGAGCCTTGGTCTATTTACCCTGGTCCGCAATCAGAAGAAGTCTTCACAAGGAGGGGGTGGATCACCTTAGGACGGTCGCGGCTTAACGAGCGCGCACCGTGTGAGTGCCCAAACAGAGTCTGGTTTGGATCGAACGCGCAACGCTTCGACCGAGCGGATCTGCTCTGCCCTTGGCCGATTGGCGGACAGGGCTCCGTTCGACCTTTCGCAACGCGACAGACGCCGAACGGCGCCCTGCCGTCACTTCTTCTCGACGTTCCAGAACACGGTGGGGCCGGCGGCGATGAGGCCGGTCACGTTCTTGCGCGCGGCCGACACGATCAGGAACTGGCCGAGATTGATGTGCGTGGTGATCGCGACCGAGCGCACCTGGATGGCGTCGGCGAGCGCCTTCTGCTTCACCGGATCGACCTCGCGGGCGAAGCGGTCGCGCAGCTTCTCCATCTCCGCGTCGCACGGCCAGCCGGGCCAGCCCTTCTCGCAGCCGCCGTTGAAGGTGCTGGCCATGATGGGATCGAGGCCGTCCAGCGCCGTCGGCGAGGTGATGAATGCGTGCCAGCCACCCTTGTCGATGGGATCGCGCTTGTTGCGGCGGGCCACCATCGTCTGCATGTCCATGGATTGCATGTCGACCTTGAAGCCGGCCTTCTCCATCAGCTGCTTGGCGACCGGCGCCACGTTGGCCAGCACGTGCAGGTCGGTCGAGTGCATGAGCACGATCGGCGTGCCGTCGTAGCCGGCGTCCTTGAGCACGGCCCGCGCCTTGTCGAAGTTGGAGGTGAGCAGTCCGTCCATGCCCGCGGCCGACTCGAGCCGCGTGCCGCAGATGAACTGGGAGCGGCACACCTTGTAGTGCTCGGCATCGCCGATGGCCGCGCGCAGGAAGTCCTCCTGGTTGAGCGCATACCACAGCGCGCTGCGGATCCGGGCATCGTCGAAGGGCTTGTTGAGGTGGTTGGGGCGGAAGAAATACAGGCTGCCGAGCGGATTGAGCTTCCACATCTTGACGTTGGCATCGGCCTTGAGCAGCGCGTGCAGGTCGTGCGGCGGCTGCTCGATGAAGTCGATCTCGCCGGCGAGCAGGGCGTTGACCGCCTGCTGCTGGTCAGAGATGGCGCGCCATTCGACCCGGTCGACCTTGACGACCTTGCCGCCGGCCAGGCCGGACGGCGGCTCGGGGCGCGGCTTGTACTTGTCGAACCGCACGTAGACGGCCTTGTCGCCGGGCTTCCATTCATCCGTCTTGAAGACGAACGGCCCGGAGCCGATGAACTCCGATATCTGCTTGTTGGGATCGGTCTCCGCCACGCGCTTGGGCATCACGAACAGCGGGCTCGCCGACGGCTTGGAGAGGGCGGAAAGGACGAGGCCCGTCTGCTCCTTCAGTTTCAGGACGAAGGTCCGGCCATCGACCACGCTCCAGCTCTCGGACAGGCCCATCAGCTTCTGGCCCATCGAGTCCCTGGCGCCCCATCGCCTGATCGAGGCGACGCAGTCTTCCGCCGTGACGGGCGCGCCGTCGTGCCACAGCAGGCCGTCGCGCAGCACGAACGTGTAGGTGAGGCCATCGCTGGAGACCGAGAAGGTGTCGACCATCTGCGGCTTGGGCTCGTGCTTCTCGTCGAGCGCGAAAAGCGTGTCGTAGACCATGTAGCCGTGGTTGCGGGTGACGTAGACGGTGGTCCAGATCGGATCGACGATCTTGAGATCGGTATTCATGACGACGCGCAGCACCGTCTCTGCGCGCGCACTTGCGGCCCACCCGACGGCGGCGGCCAGCACGAGACCCAATACGCCCCGTCTCAGGTGCGTTGCCTGCATGCGCTCCTCCCATCCGACGATTTTGCATCGTCCTTGTGGCCCGAGATTGCGCCCGACCACGCTGACAATCAAGGGCTGCCCTTCCCTCGCCCGCGATGTGGCGGAGGGTTGCCTCGACGCGGCAATCGCTTCATTGTCCGCGCAACAGCGCTCCGGTGAACCGGGGCCGCGGCACGCAGGAAAACTGGGCCGCGATGGAGCATGGAGGAAACGGCAATGCCGCAAGGCGGGCTTGATTGCGGGCGCCCAGCTTGAGCCAGGTCGTCGGGCTCTCGGCACTCACCCTCTTTCGCAACCGCAGCTTCCGTTTGCAGTGGCTGGCGGACCT
The DNA here is from genome assembly GCA_963774165.1 of uncultured Alphaproteobacteria bacterium. Classification (GTDB taxonomy): domain Bacteria; phylum Pseudomonadota; class Alphaproteobacteria; order Rhizobiales; family Hyphomicrobiaceae; genus AWTP1-13. The sequence goes on from CAVZEC010000005.1 coordinate 24,282, forward strand.
GCTCACGTCCTGCGCCTTCGAGATGGAGACGCTGATCCTCGGCTGGTACGTGCTGACCGAGACCGGCTCCGTCATGCTGCTGACGCTGTTCGGCGCCATGCAGTACGGGGGCACGCTGGTGTCGCCGATCTTCGGCGTCGCGGGCGACCGGATCGGGTATCGCAACCTGCTCTGCGGCATGCGCGCCGCCTATTCCGTGCTGGCATCGGTACTCGTGGCCGTCGCGCTGGCGGGAGCCCTGACGCCGACCCTGGTGTTCCTGATCGCCGGGGCGACGGGGCTGGTCCGCCCTTCCGATCTCGGCGTGCGCCTGTCCATGATGGCCGGCATCGTCGGCCCCCAGGAGCTGACGACGGCAACGGGGGTCGCGCGCACCACATCGGACTTCGCGCGGGTCGGCGGGGCACTGACGGGGGCCGGCATGTTCGCCGCCTTCGGAATCGGCAACGCCTACATCGTCGTCGTGGGCCTCTACGTGTTCGGGCTGCTGTTTACCGCGGCCATACCACGCGTTTCCCCACGTACGTCACCGGCGACCGACCACGCCGTCGCGCCGGCAGGCGGCGTCCTGCGGCCGTCGGCCTGGCACGAGCTGAAGGAAGGCCTCGTCTACGCCTGGTCGACGCCCCAGCTGCTGGCGGCCCTGTCGATCGCCTTCCTGGTGAACCTTTCGGCCTATCCCTTGTCGAACGGGCTGCTGCCTTACGCGGCCAGGAACATCTATCACATCGACCAGACCGGACTTGGATATCTGGTCGCGAGCTTCGCCGCCGGCTCCCTGCTGGGCTCGCTCGCCGTGAGCCTGCACGGCCGCGCCATCCGGCCCGCGCGCACCATGATCGTCTCCGCTGCCGTCTGGTATGCGATGCTGTTCGTGTTTGCCCAAATCCAGGATCATCGCGCGGCCATGCTCATGCTGATGCTGGCAGGCGTCGCGCAGAGCGTCTGCATGGTCACGCTGTTCGTGGTGATGCTGCGCATCGCCAGCGACAAGTTCCGCGGCCGGGTGATGGGCGTGCGCATGCTCGTCATCTACAGCCTGCCGCTGGGCCTGCTGGCCGCGGGCGCCCTCATCGACCTGATCGGGTTCGGCGCGACTGCCACCCTGTATGCGACCGTGGGTCTGCTGTTCACCGTCGCGATCGCGGTGCGCTGGCATGCGGTCATCTGGCATGTGCATACGCCGGCGAATGCGCGATGATCACGGCCCAGGCGATCGAATTGCGGGCCGCACTCGTCCGGATTGCGAATTGACGTTCGACATCGTGAAAGACTAGCTTTCTCAATACTCAGAAGCGCGCTGCGGTTTGCAGGCCTGCACGGGAACCATGCGATGGAGGGGATGAAGCGCGACCGCAAGGCCGATGACGCCGACGGCTGGGTCGAGGCTGCCGGCCGGGGCTCGCTGCGGGACAAGGGCGGCGTGCAGTCGCTCGAGCGCGCCTTCGCGATCCTCGAGGAGGTGGCGAGGCATCGCGGCGGCATCCGCCTCGGCGATCTCAGCAAGCGCGTGGGCCTGCACAACAGCACGACCTTCCACCTCGTCAAGACCATGGTGCTGCTCGGCTATCTGCGGCAGATGCCCGACAAGCTCTATCGCATCGGGCGGCCGCTGTTCACGCTGGCCGCCGGCGCACTCGACGAGGTGGAGATGGTGGCGCTGGCGACGCCCGTGCTGGAGGAGCTCTCGGCCGCGACGCAGGAGAGCTGCCACTTCGCCGTGCGCTCGGGCCAGCAGGTGATCGTGCTCGCGCGCACCGCCGGCTCGGGGCCGTTCCAGCTCACCGAGCGGGCGGGCGTCGTGCGGCCGGCCCACTGCACGGCGCTCGGCAAGATCCTGCTGGCGGCCATGGGGGATGGGCAGCTCGCGCGATACTTCGAGCACGCCGCGCTCGAGCGCTTCACCGACAAGACCATCACCGAGAAGGGCGAACTGATGCGGCAGATCGTCGAGGTGCGCCGCACCGGCGTCGCCTACGACGACGGAGAGTACAACGCCGAGGTGCGCTGCGCGGCGGTGCCGGTCTACGCGTTCACCGGCCGGGTGCAGGGAGCGATCGGCATCTCCGGACCGATCTGGCGGCTGTCGATCCAGCTGCTGAAGGAGAAGTCGAAGCTGGTGCGGCAGGCCGCGGCGAGCCTGTCGAAGGAGTTCGGCTGCGCGGCCGAGCCCGATTCCCAGCGCGTCCCCGAGAAGGCCGGCGCGACGCAGACCAAAAGTCGCTGAGGCGACGTTGCCGTTGACAGCGCGGCTCGGGACCGGCACGGCACCGTGAACCCGAGAAGGACCCAGCCGCTCATGCCGAACACCGCCCAATCCTCACCCACGCAACTGACGGCCATGGTCGCCGGCGCGACCGGCGCCGTCGCCAAGCGGCTGATCGAGGTTCTGTCGGCGGATCCCCGATGGAGCGTGATCGGGCTCAGCCGCAACCCGCCGGCCGCGTCCGCGCGGATGCGGCACGCTCCCGTCGATCTGCTCGACGCGAGCGACTGCAGGCGCCGCCTCGCTCCGTTCCGCGAGGTCACACACCTCTTCTACTGCGCGCGGGCCAAGCACGGCGAAGGCGGGGTCGAGAACGTGGAGGAGAACATCGCCATGCTGCGCAACGTGCTCGACGCGGTGGAGACGTCGGCACCCGGGCTGCAGCACGTGCATCTGGTGGAGGGCCTCAAGTGGTACGGGGTGCACCTCGGGCCCTACCCCACACCCGCTCGGGAGGACGACACCCGCCATCTCCCGCCCAATTTCTACTACGACCAGGAGGACCTGCTGCGCTCCCGCCAACCCGGCAAGGCGTGGACGTGGTCGGCTTCGCGCCCGAACATCGTGTGCGACTTCTCGCCTGAACGGGTGCGCAACTTCGTCCCCACAATCGGCGCCTACGCCGCGGTGCTGGCCGAACTCGGCATGCCCCTCGACTTTCCGGGCAAGCCCGGAACCTTCGCCGCGCTCACCGAGATGAGCGATGCCACAATTCTTGCCCGCAGCATGGCGCACATGGCCGTCACCGAAGCCTGCCGCAACCAAGCCTACAACGTCACCAACGGCGACGTCGTGCGCTGGTCGCGGCTGTGGGAGCGAATCGCCGGCTTCTACGGCATGAAGGCCGGCCCCGTGCGGACGCTGCGGCTGGGCGAATGGATGGCCGACAAGGACGCGATCTGGCAGCGGGTGGTCGCGCGCCACGGATTGCAGCCCTCCCGCCTCGACGACATCGCTCACTGGAGCTTCGCCGACTTCGTGCTGTCGCAAGACTACGACGTGGTCTCGCGCACGACCAAGCTGCGCCAGACCGGCTTCGACGATTTCCTCGACACCGAGGAGATGGTGCTCGACCACCTCGCCCGCTACCGCGCGGCCAAGGTGCTGCCGTAGCCGGCTAGGTGCAATCGAGACGCAGAGGTTCACCAAGGGCGCGCCTATCCCCGTGCACGTGGGGCGTGGGATGATCGAAGCGCCTCGGCACACGAGGGAATGCTCGGCCGGGCATCTCCCTCAGCCTGTGCGTCGGGGGCCGCTGTCCGTTTCGCCTTGCGCGGCTGGCCGCCAGACCAGCGGAGCGCCCCGGCCGGGCCCGGAAGCGGCGAGCATGGGCGTTCTGGGCCCATAAATAGATCGCAGGTCGACTGGGCCCCGAACGCCCCGCTCCTTCTCATGCCGCAAATCCTCGGGCGAGCCTCGCCGCGAGGACACTGACGCATGTCCCCGAGACGCCACTAGCTAGGGCTGGAGGTTCGACCGCAGCGCCGACCAGCGCTCCTTGATCGCGGCGATCAGACGGCGTCCCTGGGCGCGCACCTTTTCCGCGGCGGCCGCCAGCACCGGCTTCAGCGCCATCAGGGTCGGCTGCCAGCGGTGGGCCTCGGCCGCAACGGCCCGCCTGACGCGCTCCTTCACGACGCGGCCGACGCGCCAGGCCCAGGACGCACGCACCTGCGCGGTCAGCGCGTCCTTCCACGGCATCACCGTCTGGTAGCACCACGCGAACCAGCCGATCTGCATGAGCGCGGGCTGCGTCAGCACGAACAGGCGGGCGATGAGCGCGGTCGCAACCACCTTGGCGGCGAGGAACAGGAGACCGGCCATGATCACCTGGCCCTTGGCGATGAGCAGCAGCGCCAGGAACTTCAAGGGCAGCAGCAGCGTGGTGGGGAGGGCGAAGACGACGAGCGCGGCATAAGGGGGCAAGCGGATGATCACCGACTCGATGGCCGCCCACGGGCGCCAGCGCGCGAGCCGGCCGATGAGGTCGGCCAGCGGACGCCAGCCCCACTCCTCGAACACGATGATGAGCGCGAGCAGGATCTCGAGCGCCGTGCGCAACACGCGGCGCGCGAAGGTCCAGAGGGCACGCAGCGCCGGGCGCAGGCCTCGCCGCGCCTCCCGGGCAAGCAGCACCGTCCTCGATTCGAGGCGCTGCAGCCATTCCAGCAACTGCTGCCGCATCAGCGTTGTCTCGGCTCGATCTCGGCGCGGTCGGCGCCGCGGCCCACAGGATAGTCGAACTCTGTCGCCAGCGTGACAGAGCCGCCTTCAACCGGAGTTAAGATGCCCGCGCACGGACGATCCGAGTCCAATACCACCATCAGACCGGCTCCCATTCGACTGCGCGTGCTTGCGGTAGGGAGTGGGTAGTTTCCAACAACCGAACCCCTCGTGTCTTCACCCCACCCCTATCCCCTCCCCATCAAAGGGGAGGGGGATCCGGTCGAGCAAGCGTCACTCTCTACCGCCTCCGGATACCGGAGCGAGGTCCCGGCAAATACCTCAAGTTGCAGATGGCAATCGCTCTGCCGGCGCGGGGTCGGCCGGTGCCGGCTCCGGGGGCGGCCCGTCGTCGCCGGGCGAGAGCCGGCCATCCTTGATGCGCTGCCCTTCCTCGGCGAGCGCCTCGGCCAGCACCTCGCGCGCCTTCTCGGCCTGGCGCTGCCGGTTCCACAGGCTGGCGTAGAGGCCCCCCTTGGCCAGCAGCTCGCCGTGCGTGCCCTGCTCGACCAGCCGTCCCGCGTCGAGCACCAGGATATTGTCGGCGCCGACGATGGTGGAGAGCCGGTGGGCGATGACCACGGTGGTGCGGCCGCGCGAGACCTTGTCGAGCGCGTCCTGGATCTCCTTCTCGGTGTGGCTGTCGAGCGCGCTGGTCGCCTCGTCGAGGAGCAGGATCGGCGGCCCCTTGAGGATGGTGCGGGCGATGGCGACGCGCTGCTTCTCTCCGCCCGACAGCTTGAGGCCGCGCTCGCCCACCATGGTGCGGTAGCCCTCGGGCAGCCTGGCGATGAAGGTATCGATCTGGGCCATGCGGGCCGCCTCGCGCACCTCCTCGTCGCTCGCCTCGGGCCGGCCGTAGCGGATGTTGTAGAGGATCGTGTCGTTGAACAGCACGGTGTCCTGCGGCACCACGCCCAGCGCCGCGCGCAGCGACGCCTGCGTGACGTCGCGGATGTCCTGCCCGTCGATGGTGACGCGGCCGCCGGCGACGTCGTAGAAGCGCAGCAGGATGCGCGAGACGGTGGACTTGCCGGCACCCGACGGCCCGACGATCGCCACCATCTTGCCGGCCGGCACCTCGAAGGAGAGGCCGTCCAGGATCAGCCGCTCAGGCTCGTAGCGGAACTTCACGTCCTCGAAGCGGATGGTGCCGCCCGACGGGTTCAGCGCCACCGCACCCGGCCGGTCCGCCACCTCCGGGCTCTCGGCCAGCACGTCCATCATGCGCTCGATGTCGGTGAGCGACTGCTTGATCTCGCGATACACCATGCCCATGAAGTTGAGCGGGATGAAGAGCTGCAGCATCAGCGCGTTGACCATCACGAAGTGGCCCACCGTCTTGGTGCCGGCGACCACGTCCAGCCCCGCCATCACCATGCAGGTGGTGAGCGCGATGGTGAACACGACCGCCTGCCCGCCGTTGAGCACGGCGAGCGAGATGTAGCTCTTGACGCTGGCCTCCTCGTAGACGGCCATCGATTTGTCGTAGCGTCTGGCCTCGCGCTCCTCGGCGCCGAAGTATTTCACCGTCTCGTAGTTCAGCAGGCTGTCGATGGCCTTGGTGTTGGCCTCCGTGTCGCTATCGTTCATGGTGCGGCGGATCTTGATGCGCCAGTCCGTCGCCCGCACCGTGAACCACAGGTAGAACGAGATCATCGCCGCCACGGTGACGGCATAGCGCCAGTCGAACTCGAACGTCAGCACGGCCAGGACCAGCGCGAACTCCACCATGGTCGGCACGAACGTCATCAGCGTCATGCGCGTGATGTTCTCGATGCCGGTGCGGCCGCGCTCGAGCACGCGGGTGAGGCCGCCGGTCTTGCGCTCCAGGTGGAAGCGCAGCGAGAGGCGGTGCATGTGCTCGAAGGTGTTGAGCGCCAGCTTGCGCACGGCATGCAGGGCGACCTTGGCGAACATGCCCTCGCGCACCTGCACCAGCAGGCTCATGGCGATGCGGGTGACGCCGTAGAGAACGGTCGCCAGGACAGGCGCGCCGATCAGCCACATGAGCGACTGGTCGCCGGGCACGGCGCCGCCCGCCGCCGCAACGAGCGCGTCGGTCGCCCACTTGAACGTGAAGGGCATCGCGACGGTGACGAGCTTCGCCACCAGCATCAGCGCGAGCGAGAGGACGACGGTCGCCTGCAGATCCGGCCGGTCGGACGGCCACACGTAGGGTGCGAGCCCCCTGGCGACGCGAAGCTGGGACGAGCTCGGCCGGAACCGGGCGGCGATGCGCGCGAAAAGGCCGTCCTCGGCCGCGCCATGGAAGCGTTGCATGCGTCAGCCTCCAGCCTCTATCCGGCTCGCTTGGAGCCGGCGCCGGGCCTCATGCCCGGGACCCATACATCAGCTCGCTCCAGCGTCCGCGGATGGATGGATCCTCGGGACAAGCCCGAGGATGACGGCGGGGAGTTGGGAAGGCGGTCCCAGCTCCATCGAGTTCAATGGCTCTAGTGGAGCGGATTTGACATTCGCTACCCACCTAGCCGCGGGCTCACGAAGCGAAAGTCAAATCCAAAGCTCCACTAGAATCCTGACCTGCTAGTGGTCCTTCAATTCTAACATTCGCAGGAGAGGCCGCCGCGAAGGGATGCGATGTTAGAATTGGACCACTAGCTGCGGGTGCAGGGGTTGTCGATGATCTTCATGGGCAGCTAGCCACCGGATGCGCGCTTTCCATTTTGCACCGCGGGATGACGAGGCGAGGAACGGCTACGCCCGCCGTGTCACGCGCGGCAGATAGACCCTCTGACACGGGCTGATGCGGTGGGGGCTGCGGATGAGGCGACGATTGGCGGCGTAGATGCGCTTGTAGCGCCAGCCGGCGCCGTAGTGCTGCTCGGCGATGCTCCAGAGCGTGTCGCCCGGCTTGACGACGTACCATCCGGGAAGCTCGACCTTGGTTCCGGCTGTCTCGCAGCTGCGTGATGCGACTTTCTCGCGATCGGCCCTGCGCTGGGCCCTGGCTTCGGCGGCGATCCGGGCACGCTCGGCGCGCCTTGCCGCTCGCGAGGTGGGCGCCTTGCCGCCCTCGGCGGTCTTGGGCTCCCGCACGTTCTGGGCTTCCGGCTCCTTCTTGGGCTCCCCGGACTTCTTCGGCTCGGCTTGCTTCTTGGGCTCAGCCTTGGGAGTGGCTTGGGCGACCTTGGGCTGCGGGTCCGCTTTCTGCGCCCGGCGCGCCTTCGCTGCCTCCCTCTCTGCGAGCCGGCGCTCCTCGGCGTCCTTGGCCTTCAGCTCAGCCTGCTGGCGCGCCTCCGCCCTCTCCTTGGGCCACCTGCCGGCGACGCTCGTCGATGCGGCGGCGCTGCTCCTCCAGGGCCTGCTTGGCGTCGGCTATGCGCTTCGCCCGAGCGGCCGCCTTGTCCTCCTCGGCTTTGCGATCGGTCTCCGCCTTCTTGGCGAACGCCTGATTGCCTGCTTCGGTCGCCTTCCTGGCGTCGTCCGCCGCCTTGGCTTCGGCCGCTTTCTTCGCCGCGTCGGCGCGCTTGGCGTCGTCGGCCTTCTTTGCCTCGGCGGCCTTGCGACCCTCTTCGGCCTTCTTCGCTTCGTCCGCCTTCTTGGCTTCAGCGACGCGTCGCGCCTCATCGGCCTTCCTGGCATCGTCCGCAGCCTTGGCTTCGGCAGCTTTCTTCGCCGCATCGGCCCGCTTGGCGTCCTCGGTCTTCTTTGCCTCGGCGACCTTGCGTGCTTCTTCGGCCTTCGTCGCCTCGTCCGCCTTTTTGGCTTCGGCGACGCGTCGCGCCTCATCGGCCTTCCTGGCGTCGTCCGCCGCCTTGGCTTCGGCGGCTTTCTTCGCCGCATCGGCCCGCTTGGCGTCCTCGGCCTTCTTTGCCTCGGCCACCTTGCGTGCTTCTTCGGCCTTCTTCGCTTCGTCTGCCTTCCTGGCTTCGGCGACGCGTCGCGCCTCATCGGCCTTCCTGGCATCGTCCGCAGCCTTGGCTTCGGCGACCCTCTTCGCCTCGTCGGCGCGCCTGATGTCGTCGGCTTTCTTCGCCTCGGCGGCCTTCCTCGCGTCCTCGCCCCGCTTGGCCTCCTCGGCGGCCCTGGCGTCCGCGGACTTCTTCGCCTGCTCGGCCTTCAACGCTTCCTCGGTCTTCTTGACCTCGGCCTCGCGCTTGGATGCCTCGCCCCGGCGCGTCTCGGCCAGCTTGCGTTCCTCGTCCGCCTTCACGGTCTCCGTCGGCTTGGGCGTGGCGGACGGCGGCGTAACCGGTGGCACGGGCGCAGGCTTTGCAACCTCGGCGGGCTTCTCGGGCGCCTTGGGCTGGGCTGACTTGGTCTCTGCCGAAGGCTTCTCGTTGGGAGGGGCGGCGCCTTCGGCGAGCCTGCGCATGATCTCCTGGAAGCGCTCGCTCGATCGCGTCACCCAGTCCCACGCGCTGGAACTCGCGGGCGGCTCTGGCTTGGCTGTGGGCGCGCTCGGCGGCGGCGTCGGCTGCGCCGCGGGGGGACCGCCAGCCTGGCTGAGGCGCCGCAGGATCGACTTGTATTCGTGGCTGGAGCGATCGAGCCACTTGAGCGTAGCCGACCAGGGATCGTCACCGCCCGCGGGCGGCTTGGATTGCGGCTCACCCGCGGGTCCGCCTTTCATCACCTCGCTGAAGCGCTGGGAGGCGGCTTTGGCCAGATCCTCGGCGCGATCGCGCGACGGATCGGCGGCGCAGGCGCGGTCCACCGCAAGCGGCATGAGCCCGAAGGCAGCGCCGACGGCCAGCACGGCGGTTGCCGCGACACCCGAGCGAGCAGCTTTCATGACAGACTTGCCTCCCCCTTGGCCGGGCCGAAAGAGCCCATATTTCCGCCCGTTGCGGCCGATTGCTGCCATCACCCCACAACCGTGGGCCCCGAACTTAACCAAGTCGTGAGCCCGCCGCAAACGCCCGTGTTGCGTTTCCCACCCACGCTTGGGCCACGGGTGCGGCCAGCGCGACGCCGCAATTTGGCCGCCTGCCGCTCCCTACGATTTACGCCGCGGGAGACCCGTACATGACAACTGCCACGAGAACAGGGCAAGGTACGCGAGACCGCCGCCACCGCAGCAAGGACCACATGCAGCAGCAGAAAGCACAGAAGACCAACCCGGCAGACAAGCGCCGCATCCGCAACATCTGCGTCTACTGCGGCTCCAACGCCGGCACCAGCCCGGCCTATGCCGCTGCCGCCAACCAGCTCGGCGAGAGCATGGCCAAGGAACGCATCGGCCTCGTCTATGGCGGCGGCGGCCTCGGCCTGATGGGCGAGCTCGCGCGCTCGGTGCTGACGCATGGCGGCCGCGTCACCGGCATCATCCCGGCGTTCTTGTCCAAGAAGGAGCGCATGCTGCGCGATGCCGACGAGCTGATCGTGGTCGACGACATGCACCAGCGCAAGAAGCTGATGTTCGACCGGTCGGACGCCTTCGTGGCGCTGCCGGGCGGCATCGGCACGCTGGAGGAGTTGGTGGAGCAGCTGACCTGGGCCCAGCTCGGCCGCCACACCAAGCCGATCGTGCTGGTCAACATCGACGGCTTCTACGCGCCGTTCCTGACGCTGATCCGCCACATGCAGGCCGAGGCCTTCATCCGCCCCGACATGGACGTGCGCTTCATCACGGTCGACCGGGCCGAGGAGGTGGTGCCAGCCATCCTCGCCGCCGCCAAGGCCCCGCCCAAAGCCAAAGCCGAGGCCGACGCCGCGGCCATAGAGAAGTTGTAGGCGGCCGGTTCTCCAGCCCGCACGTCGCAACGGCTCGACAAGTCGAGGATCGTGTTTGCGCGGAGCAGCGACGCCATCCGATCTTCGTTGAGAGCAGAAGCGTTGCTCGGAGGCTGCCCCGGCTGTACGGTGCGACCAGAGCGATTTGTCAGTGATTTTTGCTGTCGGCACCTCTCTTCCACACGCCCGATTGGAAACGCACCTTGGACAGTCGACTGACCTTGCCGGTGAATACCGTGCTCGATGGCGGTTACCGCATTACACGGGTCGTCGGCTCGGGTGGCTTCGGCATCACCTACGAGGCCGAGGACGTCACCCTCGGCACGACGGTCGCTCTGAAGGAATACTATCCCTTCGACTTCGGCGATCGCGATCCGAACCTGACCGTGAAGCCGAAGTCCGCACGCCACAAGCAGACCTTCGACTGGGGCCGTTCCAACTTCCTGCAGGAGGCGCGTACGCTGGCGCGCTTCGAGCATCCCAGCATCGTGCGCGTCACGCGCGCGTTCGAGGCCAACTCCACCGCCTACATGGTCATGCGCTTCGAGCAGGGCCAGAGCTTCGAGGCCTGGCTGCGCGACCTCGGCCGTCCCCCCACGCAGGATGAGCTCGACCGGATCGTCGCCCCTTTGCTCGACGCGCTCGAGATGATGCACGCCGAGAACTTCCTGCATCGCGACATCGCGCCCGACAACATCATCGTGCGCGGCGACGGCAGCCCGGTATTGCTCGATTTCGGTGCGGCGCGGCGGGCCGTCGCAGAGATGAGCCGCGCGCTCACCGGCATCGTCAAGGCCGGCTACTCTCCGCACGAGCAGTACTCCTCCGACAACCGCCTGCAGGGTCCCTGGTCGGATATCTACGCACTGGGTGCCACGCTCTACCGCGCCGTTGCAGGGCGGCCGCCGGACGAAGTGGCGCTGCGCGTGGACCAGGACCACATGCGCCCGGCGACGCAGGCCGCCACGGGCACGTATCGCCCGGGCTTCCTCGCCGCCATCGACGCCTGCCTCAAGGTGCGATTTTCGGAGCGGCCCCAGACAATTGCGCAATTGCGGCCGATCTTGTTGGCGCGATCGGCACTGCCGAAACGCCAGATCGGGTCCTCGGCCAAGGCATCCACGGAGCAGACCAAGGAGCTGACCAATCCGCCGGCGACCCGACGGACACCCAATGCCGCGCAGCCGGCCGCAACGCGGTGGCTCGCCATCGCCGCGGCACTCGTGGCTCTGGTGGGCGGCGCCTACGGCGGGCTCGAGTACGCGCGCTGGCAGCCGGCCGGGAAAGGCACCGTCGTCGCCGAGGCGGCCCGGCCGTCGGTTGCGGAAGCCGATTCGCGCGCAAACGCCGCGATCGATGCCGATCGGCGCCGGGCCGAGCTCGACGCGGAACGGCTGCGGACCGAGGCGGAAGCCTCGCGGCGGCAGGCAGAAGCCGAAGCAGAGCGCCGACGCGACGAGGAGATGCAACGGGCCGCCGCCCAGCAGGAAGCCGCCCGTAAAGCAGAAGCCGCAGCGGCGGAGAAGCAGAAGGAGGACGAGCGCTTGCGGCTCGCGGCGGCCACGCTCAATGCGGACGAGCGTGCGGCATTCGTCAAGCGCGTGCAGACGCTGCTCAGCCAGAGCCGTTGCTACGACGGGGCTGTCAATGGACGCAGCGGAGAGGCGCAGGAAGGCCTCGACCGGTTCGTTGCGGGCGCTGGCCAGAAGGGCAAGTCCAAGCCGGCGCGTATCGATCTCGCCAAGGCGACGGCCAGCGACTTCGAGGTCTGGCTGCGCGATGCTGGCGAGATCAAAGGCGATATGTGCGTCGCCAAACCCAAGCCTCCCAAACAAGAGGCCGCGAAAGCGCCACGACAGCCCGAGGAGAAGAGCGACCCGCAGTCGCGGCGACAGGCTGCAGCCAAGCCCCAGGCCCAGCCATCGGGCGGCGGAGACCGTCCGGGGCGCGGCGGCACGTGCGGCGGCTGGATGTTCTACAATTCCTCGTGCACGGATAGCGCCGGTCGCAGATGCACGCAGACCTCCGGCGGGCGCAAGTGCGACTAGCTCGGACGAGGACGTGCGCGGCTCCGGACACCAGCGCCACGCAGGGGGAGGGTTTTCAGCTCGGGAAAATCAGACACGTCGTCGTGCCGTGAGCTAGCAGTCTACCTTTGCCGTCCGTGACCCGTCCTTCGGTTGCCGCGCACGCAGGCCGAACTCAGCTCACATGCCGGCAACGTTGCATATCGGGTCCCCTCACCGCCGTCCGATCTGCGATACGTCGAAAGGCGACGTCTGGTAGAGCTGGTTGATCCAGTTGCCGAACAGCAGGTGCGCCTGGCTGCGCCAGCGGTTCTCGGGCTGGCGCTCGGGATTGTCCTTCGGGAAGTAGTTGTGCGGTATCGCGATCGGCTTGCCGGCGGCGACGTCGCGGAAATACTCGTCGCTCAGCGAATTGGAATCGTACTCGATGTGATTGAACATGTGCAGCGAGCGGTGTGCCGGATCGTCCAATAGGCACAGGCCGGCTTCGTCCGACTCCATCAGCACGCTCATCCCGCTGTCCGCCGGGATATCCTGCCGCCGCACCTCGGTCCAGCGCGACACCGGGATCGAGAAGTCGTCCGAGAAGCCCCGCAGATAGGGCGAGGTGGGCGCGAGATTGCGGTGGCGGAAGACGCCGAACGCCTTCCGGGCCAGCGGATACTTGGGCATGCCGTGGAAATGATGCACCGCCGCCTGCGCCCCCCAGCAGATGTTGAACGAGCCGTGCACGTTGGTCTGCGTCCAGTCGAAGATGCGGCGCAGCTCGTCCCAATAGGTCACCTCTTCGAAGGGCAGCGTCTCCACGGGCGCACCGGTGACGATGAAGCCGTCGAACCTCTCGGATCGGACGTCCTGCCAGTCCCGGTAGAACGAGATGATATGGTCGCTGGGCGTATTGCGCGCGACGTGATCGGTCATCTTGACCAGCGACAGCTCCACCTGCAGCGGCGTCGAGCCGAGCAGCCTCGCGATCTGCGTCTCGGTCTTGATCTTGTTGGGCATCAGGTTGAGCAGGCCGATGCGCATGGGCCTGATGTCCTGGCGCACGGCGTCCGCCTCGCGCATCACCATGACGCCCTCCGCATCGAGGGTGACGCGAGCGGGCAGGTCATTGGGTATCTTGATGGGCATCGACATATCTCGCTCTGCGGCGCGATCTCGCGGGCGCCTGAGGCAACGGCTGCATCAACGGCCCAAGGCAACGACCGGATCGACCTGTGCGTCTTTGCAACAACTCCTGCTCAGGGCGGGGTCGGCCCCCTTTTTCCCTAGCATTGGTAGCGGCTGAAGCAAGGCGGATTTCGGATTCCGAAACGGCATTGGCCGAGCCGTCGCCCGGCAGTTGCTCGCGAAAGCCAGAGCCGTGCGCTCATTGCCTGAGGCCAACGATGCTGCGCCCGCTCCAAGAATCACATAACCCCCTCTTCCAGCTCAACTTTGCGATGAGGGCGGTGCATGACGCAGTTCCTGGCGGTGTCGAACAGAAAGGGTGGCGTCGGCAAGTCGACCATCGCCGTCATGCTGGCCCATGCCGCCGTTGCCTGGTCCGGGCGGCGCGTACTGGTGATGGACCTGGACACCCAATGCAACGCGTCCCTCATGCTCGTCGGCGGCCTGGGATGGGAGCGCACCTGCCGGGAAGGCCGCACCATTGCCGACTACTTCTACGATCGCTTCGACAAAGTCGCGGAGGACGAGTCCGCCTATGTCGCGACCGATGTCGGCGACGTCGCGCACTCCCGCATGGCGCCGGGCCGCATCTGCTTGCTGCCGGGGTCCCAGCGGCTCGAGGACATCCAGGGGGAACTGCTCCTCAAGCATTCCAAGAAGGACCTGGATGCCGACGCCGTAGCAGTGCAGGTTCGCAGCCGCATGAAACGGCTCATGAAGCATTTCGGGATGGACTTCGACCTCGTCATACTCGATTGCCCGCCGGGGCTGTCATTCGCGGCACTCGCCGCCCTCGATCTGGCCGACCATGTATTGGTGCCCTTCCGCCCGGATTTTGTCTCCCAGTTCGCGCTCGACCGCGTGGCAATGCTCATCCAGCGGGTGGAGACCGCCGAGCAGCTGGCCGGCATCCCCTTTTCGGAGCGGCGCTACTCGTGCCTCGCCAACTATCTGAACGGCACCGGCCACGAGCGCCTGCTCATCGAGCAGCTCTCCCTCGATCACCCATTGCTGGCCGCGCGCGTTCCGATCCTGCCGAGCGTCGCGCGTGCGTTCGATTGGGACGAGTCGCGACAGACCATGGAAGAGAAGTATGCAGATGCGCTACCCTATCTGCGCGCCCTGCACGATGAGGTCCTCGGCGCGCCGCAACTGCGCGCGAAATCGGCTTGAGGCTCGATGGGAAAGAAGACCAAAGCCTTGTCCGGAGCTTCGCAGGACGCGTATTTCCGCCGTGTCCTCAAGGCGCATCCCAATCTTACCGCCGAGGAGCGCGACCGTCTCGTTCAACGCCTCAGGCAAGAGATCGCCCAGCTTCGCCTCCGCACGCACGCGCGCATCGACGCCGAGGCGCCGGTCCTCCCAACGGCCGCGTCAGCTCCGCCCCCGGCCACGGCGCCCTTTGATCCGTTCAGCCCGAACGTGATTGTCGTCGTTCGCAAGTCCGGCCGCGATGCGGCGCTGGCGGCGCTCGGCCCCATAGACAGCGTGGACGACCTGCGGCTGCTGGCGCGAGAGCAGCGACTTGCCGTGCCCGCTGATCCGTCATCGGCCGGGGAGTTACGGGCAGCCATCGTGGCGGCCGCCGAGCGGCGCATCGCCAACCGCATGGCCGCCGCAAGCTAGCGCAGGATTCATGTTTCGTAATCGAAGCTGAAGTGCTTCGATCAGAAGCGATCTTGCTCCAGCGTGCCGATTCCGAAATCCGTTTTCATGCTAGGGCTGGACGCTGGCGCAGTGGCTCGTTTGGCGTCTTTGGCGGGCGAGTGAGCAGGGCACGAGCCGGCATGGCCGGATGGCCCTGGAGACGATTGCAAGGGGATCCACGATCTATGCGGCGAGCCGACGCTATTGCGCTTGCGGAGAGATATTTCAACTCGGGTGCCTTGAAGCGGGACTTGGCGCGCCTCGTCGCGATGCCGACCGAAAGCCAGAACCCGGAGCGCGCCGCGGTGCTGGCGCGACTACCTCGAGCACGAGATGCGGCCGGCGCTCGAGGCGCTCGGCTTCACCTGCCGCATCCTGCACCACGCCAAGGCCAAGGGCCGTTCCTCTCGCCGAGCGCATCGAGGATCCCGCGCCTGCCGACCGTCTTCGGCTACGGCCACGGCGATGTCGATCCGCGGCCTCGACGCGCGACTGGAGCGAGGGCCTCTCGCCCTGGCGCTGACCGAGACGGACGGCCGCTGGTACGGCCGCGGCGTCGTCGACAACAAGGGCCAGCACACCATCAACATCGCGGCGCTCGCGCGCCGTGCTGGAGACGCGCGGCCGGCTCGGCTTCAACGCCAAGTACCTGATCGAGATGGGCGAGGAGATGGGTTCGCCCGGCCTGCGCGAGCTCTGCGCCGAGAACAGCGAGCTGCTTCGCAGGCCGACGTGCTGATCGCCTCCGACGGCCCGCGCCTCAGCGCCGAGCGGCCGACCCTCTTCCTCGGCTCCCGCGGCGGCCTCACCATCGACCTGCAGCATCGATGCGCGCGAGGGCGGCCATCACTCCGGCAACTGGGGCGGCCTGCTGTCCGATCCCGCCATCCAGCTCGCGCACGCGCTCGTCGACCATCACCTCGCCGACCGGCCAGATCCGCATCCCGGAATGGGTGCCGCAGCGAGATCCCGGCCTCGGTGCGACGCGCGCTCGCCGATTGCGAGGTCGACGGCGGACCCGACGGCCCGGCCATCGATCCGGGCTGGGGCGAGCCCGGCCTGACGCCCGCCGAGCAGGTGTTCGGCTGGTGCTCGCTTCGATGTGCTCGCCATGAAGGTCGGCAATCCCGGAGACGCCCGGTCAACGCGATGCCGCCGACGCGCCTGGGCGCGCGTGCCAGCTGCGCTTCGTGGTCGGGGTCGATGCCGGACGAGTCTGCTGCCCGCGCTGCGCCGCCACCTCGACCGCCACGGCTTTCCGATGGTGAAGCTCGCCAAGGGCCGCGACGACATGTTCACGGCGACGCGCCTCGATCCGGACGATCCGTGGGTAGCGTGGGCCGCGGCGTCGATCTGCCGCGCACCACCGGCAAGAAGCCGGCGATCCTGCCCAATCTGGGCGGCTCGCTGCCGAACGACATCTTCTCCGACGTGCTGGGCCTGCGCACGATCTGGGTGCCGCATTCCTATCCCGGCTGCTCGCAGCACGCGCCGAACGAACATCTGCCGGTGGCGATCGCGCGCGAGGGGCTGGCGCATCATGGCCGGGCTCTACTGGGATATCGGCGAAGGCGGCACGCCGCCGCATGCACGTCGCTCCGCATAGGTCCGGAGCGATGCACGCCGGTTGGCGATTCAGACCTCCTCGCCCGCGCCGTTCATCTCGTTCAGGTAGCTGTAGATGGTGGCGCGGGAGAGACCGAAGTGCTCGGCCAACCTGGGCACGGCACGCTTCAGCGTGAATACGCCTCGGCTCCGCAGGGCTTGGAATATGCGCAGCCGATCCGCGCGTGCCCCGATGTTCAGCCGCACCCCGGTCTTCGTTTCCTCGGTGGCAATTACGGTCTGCACGACGTAGGCGATATCGTCGAGGAGCTCAGTGGGCTCCGGCACGAGCCCGCCCGAGCTCGCCATGTCCGCAATGATGCGCGAGACCGAGATCAGCTCGGTGACATCGGTGTTGATGCAGAATACCCCGAAGGCCTTGCCGTCGGGTCCACGCAGGAGCATGGCGGAAGACTTGAGCGTGCGGCCGCGCGCGGTGCGGATGAGCTTGTTGGTCTTCTCCTCCACGTCCTTGCCCTGCGCCAGCAGCCAGCGGCTGATCTCATTCACCGGCGCACCGACGTTGCGCTCGCTCAGGTTGCCCGCGATCTCGATGACCGAGGCGTTGGGCGTGCGCAGGTCGTGCAGCACGACCTCGCAGTTGCGGCCGATGCTGATCGCGATCATGCGCACCAGCGGGCGCATGGCTTCGAGCGCGATATCGGCGTACGCGTCCCGACGCTTCCGCTGCCGCTTCTTGGGTCTACGCGAGTTGCTCATTGAATCGGCAACAAGCCTCCAATGTGAGCGTATTGCGCGCCCCGCTCATTCGGGCCTTGACAGTATGTCGACCATCTTGACAGTTTGTCAGCAACGATGAAACGACAAAATCCGCCGACGCAAGTCGGATGCGCGAAAGAACGCTCACTGAGCGCTCGCGGCTAGGTGAGTCATGCGATGTAGTTGTCGGACGACGCAGGGGCAAAGACACGGGCGGGACCAGTCGGCCCAGGGGCGCCGCACCTGCCGCCACGGCGGCAACTCGCCATCACTCTCGCCGGCCCATACCTCCCCGCAGCCTCGCAGGACGGTCTGACGCCCATGCAGTCTGCCGGCTCATCCTACGCACTCGGCATCGACATCGGCGGCACCTTCACCGACCTCGTCCTGTACGACGAAGCCCGCGGCGCCTACTGCAGCCACAAAGAGCTCACCACGCCGGACGATCCCACACGACGGCGTGATCACGGGGCTGCGGCATCTGTTCGAGCGCGAGCGGCTCCCCTTCGCCGCCGTCAAGCGCGTGGTGCACGCCACGACGCTTTTCACCAACGCGCTGATCGAGCGCAAGGGCGCGGCGACCGGGCTGATCACCACCGAGGGCTTCCGCGACGTGCTGGAGATCGCACGCGAGAACAAGTACGAGCTCTACGACATCTTCATCGAGCTGCCGCAGCCGCTGGTGCGGCGAAGCCTGCGGCTGGAAGTGCCCGAGCGGATGTCGCCGCAGGGGCTGATCGAGGTCCCGCTCGACTGCGAAGCGCTGGTGCGCCAGGCGCAGGCGCTGATCGAGCATGGCGTCCAGTCGATCGCGGTGGTCTTCCTGCACGCTTACGCCAATCCGGCGCAGGAGCGCCTGGCGCGCGACGTGCTGGAGAAGCGCTTTCCGCACATCTTCGTGTCGATCTCCTCCGACGTGGCGCCGCAGATCCGCGAGTACGAGCGAACGTCGACCACGGTCGCCAACGCCTACATCAAGCCGCTCGCCACGAGCTACGTGGGTGCGCTCGGTGCCAGGCTGAAGGCGCTGGGCATCGGCGCCGACCTGTTCCTGATGTTGTCGAACGGCGGCTTGACGAACGCCAACGAGGCCAGGCGCAACCCGATCCAGATGCTGGAATCCGGCCCGGCGGCGGGCGCGCTGGTCGGTGCCTACTTCGGCATGCGCAGCGACAGCCGGCATGTGCTGGCGTTCGACATGGGCGGCACGACCGCCAAGCTGTCCGTGGTCGAGGACGGGCAGCCGCTGGTGGTCTACAGCTTCGAGGCCGGGCGCGAGCGGCGCTTCATCGAGGGCTCCGGCCTGCCGGTCAGCATCTCCACCGTCGAGCTGATCGAGATCGGGGCCGGCGGCGGCTCCATCGCGCATGTGGACGAGCTCGGCCTCCTCAAGGTCGGCCCGCACAGCGCGGGCGCGTCCCCGGGCCCGGCCTGCTACCAGCGGGGCGGCGAGCGGCCGACCGTCACCGACGCCAACCTGGTGCTCGGCTATCTCGATCCCGCGATCTTCGCCGGCGGCACGATGCACATCAGCGCCGAAGCGGCGATGTCGGCTCTGCAGCGGCTGGCGCGCGCAATCGGTCTCGACGTGACCCAGACCGCATGGGGCGTACACAATCTCGTCAACGAGACCATGGCCGGGGCAGCGCGCGTGCACATCTCCGAGCAGGGGCACGATCCGCGCCGCTACGCACTGCTGACGACCGGCGGCGGCGGTCCGCTGCACGGCTGCGAGGTGGCGCGCAAGCTCGGCATCGGCACCGTCATCTGCCCGCCGTCCGCCGGCGTCGCCTCGGCGCTCGGCTTGCTGGTGGCGCCGACGCGCATCGATCGCGTGCGCACGATCAACCGGGCGCTCGATGCCATCGACATGGAGCAGCTGGAGGCCGATTTCCGGCACCTGGAGGACGAGGCCCTGCGCATCATTGCCGAGACGGCAATCGATCCGGCGACCGCCGCCATCACGCGGCTGGCGGACATGCGGTATGCGGGCCAGGGATTCGAGCTGGTCGTGAAGCTGCCGGGCGGCCCCTACGGGGCGGCTGCGGGCCGGGCGATCCAGGCGCGTTCGAGGAGGACTACCGGCTGGTCTACACCCGCACGCCGCCGGGCGGCGCGGCGGAGCTGATCAACATCCGCGTATCCGTCGAGGCGCCGGCCGGCAGCGGCGAGCTGAACTCGCAACCGGCGAAGCTGTCAGTGGGCGCGGCCACGCGGGGATCACGCCCAGCCTACTTCGGTGCCCTCGGCGGCTTTGTGACGACCGACGTGTACGACCGCAGGCTGCTCGGCGTCGGCGTCGAGGTGGCGGGGCCGGCGCTGATCGAGGAGCCGGAATCGACCCTGCTGCTGCCGCCCGGCTGCAAGGCTCGGGTCGAGGCCAACGGCAACATCATCGTGGCGGTGCAATGAGACCGAAGATCGGGCGATCGCTTTGAGAGACAGGCCATGAAGGGGACGGACACCTTCGACACGATCACGCTGGAGATCCTGTGGCAGCGCCTCGTGTCGGCCGTGGACGAGGCGTCGGTGGCACTGGTCCGGGCCGCGTTCTCCACCATCGTGCGCGAGTCGCACGACTACGCCTGCGTGATCACCGACACGCGCGGCGAGCTGCTGGCGCAGGCGCAGAACTCGATACCGGCCTTCATCGGCACGCTTCCGCGCACGGTGCAATGGCTGTCGACGCACTTCCCACCCGCCGCGCTGTCGCCTGGCGACGTCCTGATCTCCAACGATCCCTGGTACGGCACGGGCCATCTGCCCGACGTCAATCTCGTCAAGCCGCTCTACCACCGCGGTGCCCTCGTCGGGTATGCGGCGGCGACGGCGCACGCGCCTGACATCGGCGGGCGCACGGGCAGCCACGACCTTCGCGACGTGTACGAGGAAGGCGTGCAGATCCCGCCTCTGAAGCTTCTTCGCCAGGGCGTCGTCGATGAGACGCTGGTGGCCATGCTGCGCGCCAATGTGCGTGGCGCCGATGCGGTGATCGGCGATCTGTGGGCGCAGCTGGGTGCGCTCGACGTCATCGAGGCGCGCGTCGCCACCGTGATCGAGGAATACCGCCTCGATGGCTTGGATGGGCTGTCGCGCGCGATCCAGCAGCGCACCGAAGCCGCCATGCGCCGCGCCATCGCCGAGGTGCCGCACGGCACCTACCGCCACGCCTTCGACACGGACGGCATGCTGGGCCACAAGGTGCACATCGAGATGGCCATGACCTTCGACGGCCATGATTGCCTGATCGACTTCGAGGGCAGCTCGCCGCAGATCAACGGCGCGGCCCTGAATTGCGCCTATACCTACACCTACGCGTACACCTCTTACGGGGTGAAGCTCGTACTCCTGCCGAACGTGCGCAACAACGAGGGCGTGTGGCGGCCGATAAAGGTCAAGGCCCCCCTCGGCTCCGTGCTCAACCACAAGTTCCCGACCTCGGGCGCCTCGCGCAGCATGCTTGGCCAGTACCTGCCGGCGGGGGTCATGCAATGCCTGGCGCACGCGGTTCCGGGCAAGGTGATGGGTTGCCCGGGCTCGCCGGTGTGGAGCCTCTATCAGTCCGGAGTCGACAAGAGCGGGCGCACCTACGCCAATCGCTATTTCCTCAACGGCGGCTTCGGCGCCAACGCGCGCCTCGACGGAGCCAACGTGCTGAGCTGGCCGTCCAACATCTCCAACGTGCCCATCGAGATGGTCGAGCACGACGCGCCCTATCGCATACGCGTCAAGCGGCTTCGCGTTGGATCGGGCGGCGCAGGCACGCATCGCGGCGGGCTCGGGCAGGAGATGGAGCTCGAGGTACTGGGCGACGAACCGCTGCAATTCCGCTTCAACGCCGAGCGCATCAGAACCGCGAGCGAGGGTGTGGTCGGCGGCCAGCCCGGCGCCACGGGCGAGATCCGCATCAACGGGCAGCGGATCGAGGACACCAAGGGGGTCTACACCCTGCAGCCCGGCGATCGGCTGAGCATGGCGACACCTGGAGGCGGCGGCTACGGCGATCCGCGGCGGCGGCCGCAGGAGCTCGCCGCGCGCGATCGCGACGAGGGTTACATGCCATGAGCCGCGCCCAGCCGTCGCGAGGCGCCGGGCCTTGTCCGCGTGGTGGGACGCGGTGACCAAGCTCGTCATAGAGAACCTGCAGAAGATCTACACGGACCGCGAGACGCACAATAGCGTGCACGCGATCCGGGGCATCGATCTGGCCATCGATAGCGGCGAGCTCGTCTCTCTGCTCGGGCCCAGCGGCTGCGGCAAGACCACGACGCTGCGCTGCATCGCCGGTTTCGAGATGCCCGACGCCGGAGCGCATCCGGTTCGACGGCGAGAACCTCGTCGAGCGTGCCGCCGGAGCAGCGCGACATCGGCATGGTGTTCCAGAACTACGCGCTGTTTCCGCACATGACGGTGGCGGAGAACGTCGGCTTCGGCCTGCGAGATGCGCAACGTGCCCGAAGGCCGAGATCGCCGACCGGGTCGCGCGCCGTGCTCGACATGGTGCAGCTCGCCGGGCTCGAGGACCGCTACCCGCGCCAGCTCAGCGGCGGCCAGCAGCAGCGCGTGGCGCTGGCCCGGGCGCTGGTGATCGAGCCCAAGGTGCTGCTGCTGGACGAGCCGCTCGCCAATCTCGACGCCAAGCTGCGCGACGAGATGCGATTCTTCATCCGCTCGCTGCAGACAGCGGGTCGGCATCACGACCGTCTACGTCACCCACGACCAGGCCGAGGCCATCGTCATGTCGGACCGCATCGTCGTCATGTTCGACGGCAGCATCAGCCAGTTCGGCGACGCCGAGCAGCGTATACGGCCGGCCGGCCATCGCGGCAGGTCGCGAATTTCGTCGGCCTGTCCAACTTCATTCCCGGCCGATCGTCACCTGGAGGGAGACGCGCTGCGGCGCGTCGACACGCCGCGTGGGATCGCTGACGTGCCGTGTGCGACGGCACATCCCGGCCGGGCAACGAGGCGCTGGTGGTGCTGCGCCCGGAGGTCGATGACGCTCTCCCTGGAGCGCCCGGCCGTCGCCGCGCAACCTGTTCCGGGCCAAGGTGCGGGAGCGGCATTATCTCGGGCACACCACCGACTACCGTCTGACCTGCGAGGACGGCTCGCTGGTGCAGGCGCACCAGAATGCCTTGTTCGACACCGAGCTCGGCACCGACGTGTGGTGCAGCTTTCCCGCGGAGAGCTGCTGGCTCATTCCGGTCGCCGCGGGGGATGCGCCATGAGCATGGCCGCCGCGCTGCCGCTGCCGGCCGAGCGCGGGTCGCTCTGGCCTTCGCAATGGTCACTGCTCGTGCTGCCTGCCCTGCTGCTGGTGGTCGTCTTTCTCGCAGTTCCCTATCTCAACATCGTGGTGATGAGCTTCCGCACGCCTTCCACCACGGCGCCCTATGGCCCCGGCTTCACGCTGGCAAACTATGTCAAGGCGCTGAGCGATCCGTTCTATCTGGCCGTGCTGGTGCGCACGCTCGTGCATCAGCGTGCTCGTCACCGTGGTGTGCCTGCTGATCGTCGTTCCCGGTTGCCTATCACCTGGCGCGCACGCAGACCCGGCTGCGCGGGCTCCTGTTTGCCTGCATCCTCTCGCCGCTGCTGGTGAGCGCGGTCATCCGCTGCTACGGGTGGATCATCATTCTCGCCAACAACGGCGTGATCAACTGCCAGCCTCAAGCAGTGGGCGCTGATCGAGCGGCCGGTGCCGCTGATGTACAACGAGTTCGGCGTGATCGTCGGGCTCGTGCACGTCTACCTCCCCTTCATGGTGCTGCCGCTGCTCGGTGCGCTGCAGGGCATCAATCCCTCGCTCGAGGAGGCGGCTCAATCGCTCGGCGCCAAGCGCTCGACCGTCATGCGCCGCGTGGTAGTGCCGCTGGCGATGCCAGGCGTCCAATCGGGGGCGATCCTCGTGTTCGTGCTGGCGGCCAGCGCCTACGTGACGCCAGTGGTGCTGGGCGGCAGCCGGGTCAAGCTCATGACGCCGATGGTGGTGCAGCAGCTGGCCGAGACGTTTCTGTGGCCGTTCGGCGCCGCGCTGGCCATCGTCCTCGCGGTGATCGGCGGCATCAGCGTGTTCGTCTGGGCGCGCGCGACGCAGCGCCTGATGAAGGGGGAGCGCTGAGCGTGGCTATCGCAATCGCCCGCCATGGCCGCCTGGGACATGCCGTGTTCATTGGCTTCGTGGCGCTCGCCTACATCTTCCTGATGCTGCCGATCATCGTGGTGGTGATCGCCTCGTTGAATTCCGGCGCGTACCTGAAATTTCCGCCCGAGGGCCTCTCGCTGCGCTGGTATGGGGAATTCTTCAAGAACGAGCCGTTCATGCAGGCCATGTACGTGTCGCTGCGGGTGGCGGCGATCTGTGCCGTGTGCTCGACGGTGATCGGCACGCTCGCCGCGGTCTACTACGTCAAGTTCGCGCTGCGTCGGCGCCAGACGCTGCGGATGGTGCTGATCGCGCCGATGCTGCTGCCGGAGATCCTGACGGCGATCGCCCTGCTGCTCTACTATTACACCATCGGCATCGGCACCAAGACGCTGGCTGGTCTTCAGATCGGACACATCCTGGTGACGATGCCGTACGTCTTCCTCAACGTGACGGCAGCGCTCGGCAACATGGATCCGAGCCTGGAAGAGGCGGCGCGCAGCCTCGGCGCCACCCCGACTACTGCGTTTCGCCGCATCAGCCTGCCGCTGATGAAGCAGGGCGTCGTCAACGGCGCCATGTTCGCCTTCATCATCTCATTCGACACCTTCTCGATCTCCCTGCTGCTGAAGGGCGTGGACACCATGACGCTGCCGATCCAGCTGTTCGAGTACCTGCAGTGGAACTTCGACCCGACCGCCGCCGCCGTCTCAACGCTGTCGATCATCGTGACGGCCGCCGTCGTGCTGCTGACCGACCGGCTGGTCGGCCTGCGCGCCATCCGCTTCTGAGGCCGTCCATGCAGCTCGCAGTCGACAACCCCATTCCACGCCAACCCCAACGGAGGTAGCCATGCGCTCGCCCGTCTCTCGTCGTCGCTTCCTGACAACAGCGGCCGCAACCGGGGCCAGCTCCGGCCTCGCCATGCCGCACCTGGCTCGTGCACAGGACAAGACCCTGACCGTCTCCTGCTACGGCGGAGCCTACGAGAAGTTCTTCCGCGAGAAATTGATCCCGGATTTCCAGAAGGAAACGGGCTCGACCGTGCGCCTGGCGCTCGGCACCGCCAAGGACAACATTCCGCTCATGCGCGCGGGCGGCGTCGACAATCCGCCCCTCGACGTGTGCATGACCAACGAGGTGATCGCCGAGATCCTGCGCGCCGAGGGCTATTTCACGCCCATACCCACGGACAAGGTACCCAACCTCAAGGATGTGGCGCCGATCGCCCAGTACCCCGACAACATCGCCGTCACCGGCATGGTGCAACCGATCGGCATCGTCTACCGCTCGGATCTCGTCTCCAATCCCCCCACGGGCTGGAAGGAGCTGTTCACCCGCACCGACCTCAAAGGCAAGATCGGGGTCTACAACATCACCAACTCGCTGGGCTTCATGTTCGTGCTGCTGATGGCGCGCATCTACGGCGGCTCGGAGCAGGCCTACGATGCGGCATTCGCCGAGATCGCCAAGCTGAAGCCGTTCAACCAGGTGGATTTCTCGGGAACCATGGAGATCGCCTTGTCGCGCGGGGAGGTCGAGGTGGCGCCGCTCGATTTTGCCGCCGTGATGCGCCTGCAGAAGCGGGGACTGGCGATCGACGCCAAGGTGCCGCCCGAAGGCATGGTCATGTTCGATCAGGTGTTCAATGTCAGCAAGGGCAGCAAGAGCAAGGATCTGGCATTCGCCTGGGTCGACTATATCCTGCGCCCGGCAACGCAGCAGAAGCTGGTCGAGGACTTCTACGTCTCGCCGACCAACATCAAGACGGTCATCCCGCCCGACCTGGCAAGCCGCGAGATCATGATCTCCGGCGACAAGCTCAAGGCCGTGGTGCGTCACGACTGGCCGACTGCAAACCGCCAGCGCGACGTCATCGTCGAGAAGTGGAACCGCCTGATGTCGTGATCGGCAGCGCCTGACGCCCTGTGCCGTCGACGGCACGCCCTCGTCGCCCGCCACGGGACCGACGCCCCCCTTCTCGAACAGCTCGGACACGCATGCCAAATCCCCCGTTCGAGTTGACGCTGGAAGCGCTCGATGCGCTGGCGATCGGCGCCTGGATCCTCGGCACGGGCGGCGGCGGCGATCCCTATTTCAGCCTGCTCGAGGCGCGCGAGCAATTGGCGGCCGGCAAGCGGGCGAGGGTGATCGATCCCCTGTCGCTGGCGGACGACGCGCTCGTTGCCTGCGTCGGCCAGATGGGAGCGCCGCTGGTCAAGCAGGAGCGTCTGGTCGACGGTCCGGTCATCGCCAGCACCATCACGATGATGGAGGAGTACCTCGGCCGCAAATTCGAGGCGGTGATGTTGTGGGAGATCGGCGGCAACAACGGCTTCCAGGCCATCCTGTCGGGCATGCTGCTGGACCTGCCGATCGTCGATTGCGACGCCATGGGCCGCGCCTTCCCGCAGGCCGACATGACGACGTTCTCGATCTGCGAGCTCACGCCCTATCCCTGGACCATGGTCGATATCCGCCGCAACCGCATCATCTTCGCCGAGGCCGAGGACTGGAGCTGGATGGAGCGCATGACGCGGCGGGCCTGCACCGTGCTCGGCTCGTCGGCTGCGACCTGCAAGGCGCCGCGCACCGGCGCCGAGGTCAAGAGCTCGACCTGCCTGCATACCCTCACCCAGGCGCTGCGCATCGGGCGCACGGTGGTGGCGGCGCGGCGGGCACACGAGGACGCGGTCGCAGCTGTCGTGCAGAGCGAGGGCGGGCTCGTGCTGTTCCGCGGCAAGATCGTCGATGTGATGCGGCGGACCACGGAAGGCTGGCTGCAGGGGCACCATCGAGATCGAGGGGCTCGACGCCGACCAGGGCCAGCGCGTGCGCATCGCTTTCCAGAACGAGTTCGTCGTCGCCTGGAAGAACGAGGCGGTGATCGCCACCGTGCCGGACCTGATCTGCCTGATGGACAGCGCCTCGGGCGATGCGATCGGCACGGAGACGGTGCGCTACGGGCAGCGCGTCACGGTCATCGCCCTGCCGGCGCCGGCCATCCTCACGAGCGAGCGTGGGCTGAAGAAGGTCGGCCCGCGGGCCTTCGGCTACGATCTCGATTTCCATTCCGTGTTCGCGGAGGCGCCGCGATGATGCGCATCGGCATCGACGTCGGCGGCACCAACACGGATGCCGTCATGATCGAGGCAGGCCAGGTGCGCCATGCCGTCAAGAGCCCCACCACCGCCGACGTCACGAGCGGCATTTCGCACGCGCTCGCTGATCTGCTGGGCACCGCCAAGGTGGCGGTGAGCAAGATCGGCGCGGTGATGATCGGCACCACGCATTTCACCAATGCGGTCGTGCAGCGGCGCGATGTCAGCCGGGCGGCGGCGGTGCGCATCGGCCTGCCCGCGGCGGCAACCCTGCCGCCGTTCGTGGACTGGCCGGCCGATCTGCGCGAGCTCGTGCGCGGCCCCGTGCACATGATACGCGGGGGCTACGAGGTCGACGGCCGCCCGCTGGTGCCGTTCGACCGCGCGGCAATGCGTGCGGTGGCCCAGGAGATCGCCGCCTCGGGCGTGCCGGCGGTTGCGGTGTCCTGCGTGTTCTCTCCGCTCAATGCCGACCTCGAGCGGGAGGCGGGGCAGATCCTGCGCGAGGAATGCCCTGGCATCGCCATCACGCTGTCGCACGAGCTCGGCCGCATCGGCCTGCTGGCGCGCGAGAACGTGTCGCTGCTCAACGCCTCCCTGCACTCCATGGCGCGCGCAACCATCGCCGCCTTCACCGATGCGATCGACAAGGCGGGCATCGCCGCGCCGCTGTTCATCACCCAGAACGACGGCACCGTGGTCGCGGCGGCGGAAGCGGTGGCGTTTCCGGTGCGATCGTTCGCGTCGGGGCCCACCAACTCGCTGCGCGGCGCGGCGTTCCTGTCGGGACTGGAGAACGCCATCGTCGTCGATGTCGGCGGCACCACGGCCGATGTCGGCAGCCTGCGTGCGCGGCTTCCCGCGCGAGGCCAACAACGTCGTGCATGTCGGCGGCGTGCGCACGCTGTTCCGCATGCCTGACCTGATCTCGATCGGCCTCGGCGGCGGCACATTGTGCGACCCCGAGAACCCGAGCCGGATCGGCCCGCGCAGCGTCGGCTTCCGGTTGCCGGAGCGGGGCCGCGTGTTCGGCGGGCCGGACCTCACCTGCACCGACATTGCCGTCGCCGCCGGCCTGATCGATCTCGGCGACCGCAAGCGGGTCGCCTCCCTGGCGCCCGGCTATGTGCGCGCCGCGCTGGAGCGCATGCACGTCATGCTGGCGGACGCGGTCGACCAGGTGAAGAGCGATGCCGAGCGCAGTGCCGCTGGTTGCCGTGGGCGGCGGCGCGTTCCTGATCCCGGACAAGCTGCCGGGCATCTCCGAGGTGGTGCGGGTGAAGCACGCGGGCGTCGCCAACGCGGTCGGTGCCGCGATCGCGCAGGTGAGCGGCGAAGTCGACCAGATCTTCACCGACATGGAGCGGGGCAAGGCCATCGAGACCGCCCGCGCGCGGGCGCAAGCCAACGCTGTGCGGGCGGGGGCTCTGGAAAGCAGCATCAAGCTCGTGGAAATGGAAGACATCCCGCTCGCCTACCTGCCGGGGAACTCGCTGCGCGTGCGGGTCCGGGTGGTCGGTGACGTGCGGACCTAGCAACCCGAGGAGAGCAAAACCCTCATGCAGCGCACCCGTCTTGCCGTCGATATCGGCGGCACCTTCACCGATGTGGCCCTGGAGCACGCCGGCCGCCTCACCACGGCCAAGGTGTTGACGACGCCGTCGGCACCCGAGCGGGGCGTCGAGGAAGGCGTGGCGGCAATCCTGTCGGCGGCCGGACTCAAGCCGAGGGATGTCGCCATCGTCATCCACGGCACCACGCTCGCCACCAACGCGATCATCGAGCGCAAGGGCGCGCGCACCGCCCTCATCACCACCGAGGGCCACCGGGACGTGCTCGCGCTGCGCAACGAGAGCCGCTACGACCAGTACGATCTCAACATCGTTCTGCCCGAGCCGCTGGTGCCGCGCCATCTGCGGCTGCCGGTGCGGGAGCGGCTCGACAATGAAGGGCGGGTGCGGGCGCCGCTCGACGAGGACCAGGTGCGAGCGCTGATCCCGCTGCTGCGCCGCGAGAAGGTGGAGAGCATCGCGGTCGGGTACCTGCATGCCTTCGTCAATCCCGTGCACGAGATCCGCACGCGCGAGATCCTGGCCGCGGAGCTGCCCGATATCCCCGTGTCGCTCGCCAGCGAGGTGTCGCCGGAGATGCGCGAATGGGAGCGCTTCTCGACGACGGCGGCCAATGCCTACGTGCAGCCGTTCATGGAGCGCTATCTGCGCCGCCTGGAGGCGGGGCTTCGAGGCATGGGGCTCGATGCGCCCATCTTCCTCATGCTCTCCGGCGGCGGGCTGGCCACCATGGAAACGGTGTGCCGGTTTCCGATCCGCATGGTCGAGAGCGGGCCGGCGGGAGGCGCGATCTTCGCGGCAGAGGTGGCGCGGCAATGCGGATTGCCGAACGTGGTCTCCTTCGACATGGGGGGCACCACGGCCAAGATCTGCCTGGTCGACGACTTCCGTCCCCAGACGGCGCGCAGCTGCGAGGTGGCGCGCGTCGGCCGCTTCAAGAAGGGCTCGGGATTGGCGCTGCGCATCCCCGTGCTGGAGATGGTGGAGATCGGCGCCGGCGGCGGCAGCCTTGCCCGCGTCGACGCCATGGGGCGCATCGTGGTCGGACCGGAGAGCGGGGGCGCCGACCCCGGCCCTGCCTGCTACGGCCGTGGCGGCATCCACCCCGCCGTGACCGACGCCAACCTCCTGCTCGGCCGCTACGATCCGGAGACCTTCGCCGGCGGCACGCTGCCGTTGAACACGGATGCGGCGCGGGCGGCACTGTCGAAGGACGTTGGAGCCGGCGTCGGGCTCGATGCGGAGATGGCGGCGCTCGGCATCGTCGAGATTGTCGACGAGAACATGGCCAATGCGGCACGCGTGCACGCCATCGAGTTGGGCAAGACCTTCGAAGGGCGCGCACTCATCGCGTTCGGCGGCGGCGGGCCGGTGCACGCAACGCGGCTCGCCGAAAAGGTCGGCATCGACCGCGTGATCGTCCCGTCCGGGGCCGGCGTCGGCAGCGCCATCGGCTTCCTGCGGGCTCCCTTCGGCTACAACGTCGTGCGCAGCTTCTATCAGCGGCTGGGGCGGATCGACCTCGGCGCGGTCAACGCCATGTTCGGCGAGATGGCGCAGGAGGCCGAGAGCGTCGTCAGGCAGGGCAATCCCGGCGTGCCGCTCGAGCAGTCCCGCATCGCCTATATGCGCTATGTCGGACAGGGGCACGAGATCCCCGTGCCTATGCCCGTGCGCGGGCTGGAGGCTGCCGACGTCGCCACCGTCCGTGCCGCCTACGAGGCCGAATACGCCAAGTTCTACGACAGGCTGGTCCCGGGTGCCGATGTCGAGGTGCTGAGCTACGAGGTGACGGTATCGACCCTCGTGCCCGAGGGTCCGCAGGCGACGCAGGGGCGGCCCAATGCCAAAGCGGCACCGCCCTATGCGCGCGCCGTGCGCGACCCGGCGAACGGCAGGGTCGCCGAATGGACGGTGCACGACCGCATGGCGCTTGCCGCAGGGTCCCGGCTGGCGGGACCCGCCATCGTCGCCGAGGACGAGACATCGACCCTCGTCCCCTCGGGCTGGAAGGCCGAGCTGGACGCACTGGGGTACATCCATCTGACGCGAGAGGTTGGCCAATGAACGACACACCGAGCCGGTCGACGAAGAGCGTTTCCAGCGCCTTGGCCGCGATCCAGCGCCAGGTCATGTGGAACCGATTGATCGCACTCGTGGAGGAGCAGGCGCAGATCATGATCCGCACGGCCTTCAGCACGTCGGTGCGCGAGGCGGGCGACCTGTCGGCCGGCGTGTTCGACCTGGAGGGGCGGATGCTGGCGCAGGCCGTCACGGGGACGCCCGGGCATGTCAACTCGATGGCCGAGAGTGTCGGCCATTTCCTGAAGAAATTTCCCACCGCAGGCATGCGGCCGGGCGACCACTACATCACCAACGATCCCTGGCTCGGCACCGGTCACCTGCACGATCTGACGGTGGTGACGCCGACCTTCCGGCGCGGGAAGATCGTCGGCCTGTTCGCCAACACCGCACACGTGATCGACATCGGCGGGCTCGGCATGGGTCCCGAGGGGCGCTCGGTGTACGAGGAGGGAATGTACATCCCGATCGTCAAATGCTTCGACCAGGGGCGGCCGAACGAGACGTTTTTCGACATCGTGCGGGCGGGCACGCGGCTCCCCATCGAGCTGGAGGGCGACATCTATTCGCTGTGCGCCTGCAACGACGCGGCCTGCCGGCGCCTCGTCCAGATGATGGACGAGTTCGACATGGAGAGCATCGAGCCGCTGGCAAGCTTCATCTTCGAGAGCAGCCGCAACGCCACGCTGGCCGAACTCGCCAAGCTGCCGCCCGGCACCTATCGCGCGGAGGTCGGCTCCGACGGCTACGAGAAGCCGCTCATGCTGCGGGCAGCAATGACGGTGAGCGCGGAGAGCATAACCGTGGATTTCGCCGGCACCTCGGGGCTGTCTCGGCGCGGCATCAACGTGCCCGCACCCTATACGCGGGCCTACGCCTGCTTCGGCATCAAGGTGGTGGTGGCGCCGGACGTGCCCAACAACTGGGCCTCCCTGGCGCCGTTCAAGATGGAGATTCCCGGCGACTGCATCCTCAACGCGCCGCATCCCTATCCCGTCTCCGCCCGCAACGCGACCGGGCAGCTGCTCCCCGACCTGATGATGGGTTGCCTGCACCAGATCGTGCCGGACCGGGTCGCGGCGGAGGGCTCCTCGACCTTGTGGAATACGCCGATGCGCGGCGGCTCTGCCGTATCGGGCCAGGCTGAGGCGGGCCAGCCCGTGCTGCCGGATTTCGAGATCATCACCTTCCATTCCGGGGGCACCGGGGCGCGGCGCATGCTCGACGGGCTCGACGGCACGGCATTTCCCTCGGGAGTGCGCACGGTTCCGGTCGAGGCGATCGAGAATGTCTCGCCGCTGCTGATCTGGCGCAAGGAGATCCGCCCGGATTTGGGAGGGCCTGGACGCACCCGCGGCGGTCTCGGCCAGATCATGGAGATCGCCGGCAAGGACGACCTCGAGTTTGCGTGCAACGCCATTTTCGACCGCGTGACGTTTGCGCCGAAGGGCCGTGACGGCGGCGAGGCGGGCGCTGCCGGAGGCGTGGAGCTGAAGACCTCCGGCAAGAAGATGCGGCCGAAAGGGTTTCAAGTCATACCCAACGGCGATCGGCTGCTGCTGCATATGCCGGGTGGGGGCGGGATGGGGCCGCCCGCCGAGCGCGAGGTGGCGCGGGTGGCGCGCGACGTGCGCGATGGTCTGGTGTCGGTCGCCACGGCGCGGGAGGCCTACAAGGTTGCTGTCGCGTTGGACGGCACTGTCGACGAGGAGGGAACGCGCAGATTGCGCCGCACGGTGCGCTAGCGGCGGCATCTTCGCAGCGATGGCAGTCTAGATCTGTAAAGCGCTCTGATAGGCAAACAGCGCCGGTGAGCCACCCGTGTGGACGAAGATGACATCCTGGTCGGCGCTCCATCGTCCGCCTTGGATCATTGCAATGAGCCCAGCTAATCCTTTGCCCGAATAGACGGGATCGAGGGTCAATGCCTCGAGCCGTCCCGCGAGTTTGATCGCCTCGATCGTTGCCGCATGAGGCACGCCGTACGCAGGGCCTGCATGCCCCGCGACAACCTCTACATCCAGGTCGGTAACGTAGACGTCCAGGCGCCCGGCCGCTTCGTGAGCCAAGCGGGTGACGTCGGCTGTCACCCTCTCCGGCTCGGCGTCGATGTCGACGCCGACGATCCTCGTCGATGGCATGCATGCAGCGGCTCCCACGATCAGACCGGCTTGGGTTCCGGCACTCCCGGTGCAATGCACGACTGCCGCAGGACGGATCCCGAGTTCCATTGCCTGTCGACCAATCTCGGCAATCGTGGTCGCATAACCAATCGCACCCAATACATTCGAGACTCCATAGGGCACGAAATACGGACGGCGACCCTTCTGCTCGAGCTTCTCGACAAGTTCACGGATCGCCGTGTTCCTGTCCCCGGTCCAAGGCACATCATGAATGTGCGCGCCGAACAGCCGGTTCAAGAGCGCATTGCCGGACGAACCGTACTCGGGTGTCGGTGGTGTCAGGCGGCCATGGTAGACGGCAAGATGGCACTCGAGACCGAGTTTTGCCGCCGCTGCCGCCACCTGCCTCTGACTGTTCGATTGGACCACTCCGCCTGACACGAGCGTGTCGGCGCCGGAAGCCAGAGCATCGTGCAGGACGTAGTCGAGCTTGCGAAGCTTGTTGCCGCCAAATCCCAGCCCTGTCGCGTCCTCGCGTTTGACCCAGAGACGTGGCCCGCCAATGTGTGCCGACAGCCTCTTCATCGGCTCGAGCGGCGTGTCCAGCTGCGCCAGCCCAAGCCTTGGAAACTTGCTGAGCTCGGAAGCGAAGCTGGCCGGTGATCGCTGGTTCATGGAGCCAGACTAGCGCACATCCTCGGGAAAGTGATGTTACTCGAGTTGGCTATAGCCAGGTGCGCGGGCGCAGCAGGCTTACGGCGAGACAGATCGCGAGGGCCAGGGCGGCGTAGAGGAAGGTGGTCTGGAAGCCGGCGAGAAAGGCATCCATGGCTGGCGCGCCGGCCGAGGAGGCAGCCGCCTCGAAGTGCCGGAACGCCGCGGAGAGACAGGTTGCACCGCCGACGATGCCGATCGTGCGGGTCACCATCGTGAGGCTGCCGGCAACGCCGCGCTCTCCGGATGGCAAGGTGGCAATCACGAGATCGGCATAGGCGACCTGGAAGAGGCCGACGCCGAGGCCCTGCAGCAGCAGCGACAGCCCGATCACGCCGAGCGTGGTCGCGGGCGTCCATATCGAGACGAGCCACAGTCCGGCGATGCTGAGCACGACGCCGGCGAGCGCCAGGCGGCCAATCCGCACGCGCGTCGCCAGCCGGCCCGCGAGCCAGGATCCCACGACCGTGCCACCGGCACCGCAGGCCAGCAGGATACCGCCGGCGGCCGCGTCCAGGTGAGCGACCCGCACCAGGTAGTAGGGCACCAGCAGAAGCACGCTGAAGGCAACCAGGTTCACGGCGATGCTGGCGGCGTTCATGATGGCGAAGTCGACATCGCGGAACAGGCGACAGCCGGATCAGGGGCTGCGGGTGGCGCTGCTGCCGGACGATGAAGGCCGCGAACCCGAGCGCCGCCAACAGCGCAAGCCCGATCGGAAGCGCACGGCCGAGCGGCCCGGCGTCGACGGCGAAGGCCAGCAGAAGCGCGCTGAACCAGGTGACCAGCAGCACGGAGCCGATGCCATCGAACCCGCGCATCGAGCCCTGCTTCGCGGCGGGCGGAATGAGCCAGGACAGCGCCAGAGCCGCCAGCACGATCGGCGCGCGCGACCAGAACACGGCGGGCCAGCCGAACTGCTCGACCAGGACACCGCCCACGAGAGGCCCCAACGCCGAGCCAGCCGCCGCGATGGCCGCGTAGACGCCGAGCACGCGGGTGCGCGCGCTCTCCTCGAACAGCGAGATCGCCAGCGCCGGAGCGCAACTCAACGTCAAGGCTATGCCGACGCCTTGCAGCATGCGGCCGAGCAGCAGGAGCGGGTAGGTCGGCGCGGCCGAGCAGGCAGCGAAACCAAGGGCGCTGACCAGCAGCCCGAGTTGGAAGATGCGCCGATATCCCAGCAGGTCGCCGATCCTACCGAACACGAGCATCAGGCTGGCATAGGTCAGAACGTAGGCGATCACGATCCAGCGGATGTCTTGCACCTGCAGGCCGAAGGCCTGCGTGATGCTCGGGAAGGCGATGTTGACGGCGGTGTCGAGGGGCGCGGCTATGGTGCCGAGGCCGACGACAGATAGTCCGATCGCCGGTCGTGAAAGGCGCGGCATGGCTGCGAACGTCCCCCGGTTGCGAACGACGCGCTCAGATGATCGCGACCTCCTCCGTGATGAACGTCTTGATGGCGCCGAGGTGCAGCGCGCCGTTGTCGGTCACGACCTTCATCTGCGGCGATGCAGCTGCCGCCTTCATGGTGTCCATGTCGTCGTACCAGAGCTCGGCCACGGCATCGACGCTCATGGGCTGGGTCGGGACGTCCGGCCGCGTCGGTTCGCCGAGGATGAACGAGAGCACGTACTTGCGCACCTGCGGAACGGCGTGGACGAGCGGCGCGTGCTCGCCGAGCCAGATGCGGCGAAACTCCTCCTTCGACAGCGTGCTCTTGCGCGTCAGTAGCGACAGGCTCTTGATCACGGTCTCTCCTCCCAGATTGGCTCGCCACCAGCAGCTTGCGCGCCAACCGCGAGATTCACAACCGGTCGCATAGCAGGCGCCCATAGGGACCGGCTACCCGGCGATGTTCCACCGATTGCAGCCCTTTCGGCACTCCAGAGCCACAAATGGGGAACCAACCCGAGCCGATGTTCGGAACCTTGCAGCTGCGACCACGTTTCCTTCACATCAGTCAGACAACGGATACGGGGCACCATGCAACGCATCGCTCTTGCCTCACTCCTCGCCTTGGCCACGGTACTCGGGTGCTTGAAAGCGACGGCCGAGGAGGCCAGAGTCGGGCTAGCATCGTTCTATTCCGCGGTGCCGAGGCCGCTCGACCTGATGACGGCCGCCCATCGGAGCCTGCCGTTCGGCACCTGGGTGCGGGTCACGCGAATCGATACGGGCAAGCACGTGGACGTCCGCATCAACGACCGCGGCCCTTTCATCAACGGGCGCATCATCGACATATCGCGCCGGGCCGCGGAGCAGCTCGGGATGATCGATGCAGG
The DNA here is from genome assembly GCA_963774165.1 of uncultured Alphaproteobacteria bacterium. Classification (GTDB taxonomy): domain Bacteria; phylum Pseudomonadota; class Alphaproteobacteria; order Rhizobiales; family Hyphomicrobiaceae; genus AWTP1-13. The sequence continues at coordinate 59,670 of CAVZEC010000005.1, forward strand.
CATTGCGCGGGTGAAGGTGGAGGTGTGCGTGGAGTGCCGCGCCGCTTGGGTCGCGCCCCACGATTGAGGGCGCAAGCCACCTGCCGCTCAGCGCGGACCCGATGATCCCTTTTCCAAGTTGCCGGCACCTGAGTTGAACACCAGCGACACCTGCAGGTCGCCGCGGGTGCGCAGGACCTGCAGCGATATGGCCTCGCCGTCCTGGCGCACGACGAAATCGACACTGGCGCCGGCGAGCGAGAGGTTGCGCACGGTGATCTCGCCGGCGAACGCGGGAACGGACGGGTTGACCAGGCGGATATGGCGCTCGGACGGATCGAAGGAGAGACCCAGCATCGCCTGCAGCATGAAGAACGGTGCGCCCGCCGCCCACGCTTGCGGCGAGCAGGCCGCCGGATAGAGCGTGGGGCCGCGCCCCGGACGACGAGGGAAGCCGCAGTAGAGCTCGGGAATGCGCCGGTTGTCCATGTAGCTGGTCGCGCGCACCAGGGCCTCGAACACGACGTCGACGCTGCGATTGGCGCCGTATCGCGCCAGCCCGTGCGCGATCAGGGCGTTGTCGTGCGGCCAGATCGATCCGTTGTGATAGGACATCGGGTTGTAGCGCGCCTCGCCCTTGGCGACGGTGCGGATGCCCCAGCCGGAATAGAACGAGGGCTGCATCAGCTGCGCGGCGACAAGGCGGGCGCGGTGGGGCAGCGCGATGCCGGTGGCGAGCGCGTGGCCGGCGTTGCTGGTGCGCACCTTGCAGGGTGCCTTGTCGCCGTCGAGCGCCAGCACGTAGGTACCGATCTCCTCGCACCAGAAGGCCTCGTCGAAGCGGCGGCGCAGGTCCTCCGCCTGGGTCTCCAGCTGGGCGGCGCGCTCGGGCATGTTGAGCTCGCGCGCGCACGTGGCGGCCAGGCGCTTGGCGGCATAGACGTAGCCCTGCAGCTCGACCAGCGCGATCGGGCCTTCGGCGAGGCGGCCGTCGGCGTGGAACACGGCGTCGTGCGAATCCTTCCAGCCCTGGTTGGCGAGACCCGTCGCCGCGCCGCGCGCGTACTCGACGAAGCCATCGCCGTCGGGATCGGCGGCACCGTCGATCCAGGCCAGCGCGCGCTCGATGTTGGGCCACAGCTCGCGGATCAAGGCGTAGTCCCCGGTGCGCTGCGCGTAGGCGCCCGCCAGCACCACGAACAACGGAGTGGCGTCGATGCTGCCGTAGTAGTGGCCGAACGGGATCTCGCCCAGGGCAGCCATCTCGCCGCCGCGCATCTCGTGCAGGATCTTGCCGGGGCTGGCATCGGCGCGCGGATCGGAGCTGGCCGCTTGAAAACGGGCGAGCCGCTTCAGCACGCCGACCGCGATCGCGGGGTCGACCCACAGCATCTGCATCGCCGTGATGATGCCGTCGCGGCCGAAGGTCGTGGAGTACCAGGGAATGCCGGCATAGGGGTAGAGGCCGTCCTGCGTGGCCGTGTTGAGCATGTAGAGGTCGGCCATGCTGCGGCACAGGATCTCGTTCAGCACGCCGTTCGAGGTCTCCACGCTGGCGACCGCGCGGGTCGACCTCTTGAGGCCCTTGTTGAGAGCGACGAGGCCCTTGAAGAACGACACCGTGGACTGTTGCGGCAACCGGCCCCGGCACGACGCCGTGACGAAGATCGTCTGGCGCACGCCGGGAGCGAGCTTCAGCACGTAGGTGGCGACGCTCTCCACCAGCAGAGTGGGCGCCGGCTCGAAGCTCAGTGCCGTCTCGCGCACGGCATCGTCGAGCCCGCGGTAGAACAGCGCGACCCCGCCTGCACCCGACACCGTCACCCAGCCCAGGCCGCGGCGCTTGCGGCGGATGCCGCGCACCTCGAAGATGTCGGCAAAGTCGCTGGCGAAGGCCAGCGACAGCGTCAGCGGCACCTCGTCCGCGCCGTGGTTGGTGAGCGCTATGCGCTCGCGCAGGGAGCCGTCGCACAAATAGATCGTGCGCGCGACGTGCACCGTGTCCTTCAGCAGCACGATCCGGTCGTCGGCGTAGATGTCGGGGTTGGTGAGGTCGACGTAGTAGTTGAGGTTGTCGTCCTTGATCGCGGAGCCCAGCAGCAGCGGCTGGGTGCCGTTGATCATCAGCTCGAGGTGCGAGAGATAGCGCGTGTCGCAGTCGAACAGGCCATCAGGTCCGCCGCCGGAGGCGCCGATGTCGCCGTGGCTGTCGAACACGGCGAAGGTGTCGTTGTGCTTGAGCGTGCGCCGCGGGCGCGAGGCAGAGCCGGTGGCCGGGATATAGAAGGGCGCTTCGCCCGGCACCGCCGGCGCCTCTACGGCTGCAGCCGTTTTTGCTTTTGGCATCTGAGGCAGTGCCCTCGCTACACGTTCGGAGCCGGACGCTGGCCGACCCCCATGCGGGGAACCCGATAACGCGGGAAAAGTTCCGGTGCTGCGGGTGCGGGTCCCGTTTCTCCACCTACTCCGCCTTGATGCCGCCGGCGGCGATGATGGGGGCCCAGCGGTCGTGCTCCTCCTTGAGGACGGCCTTGAAGGCCTCCGGCGAATTGGCGATCGGCACCATATACTGGGCCTTGAGCTTCTCCACCACCGCGCCATCGGCCAGCACCGCCACTACCTCCTTGCTGATCTTGGCGAGGACCGCCTCGCTGGTCCCGGCCGGCGCGATCAGGCCCACCCATGCGTCGGCCTCGACACCGGCGATCCCCGCCTCGCCCAGGGTCGGGAGGTCGGGCAGCAGCTTGGAGCGCTTGGGCGACGTCACCGCGAGCAGCTTCAATTTGCCCTCCGCCGCGAGCGGCGCGACGGACGCGGCCGGCAGCACCGCCATCTGCACGTCGCCGCGCAGCAGCGCGGTCACCGCCGCCGGCGAGCCGGCAAACGGCAGGTGCACCACATTCACGCCGGCCTTGATCGCCAGCGAGGCCATGGCGAGGTGCGACAGCGAGCCCCGGCCGATCGAGCCATAGGTGAACTTGTCGGGCTCGCGCTTGATGGCGGCGAGCAGGCTCTCGATATTGTCGGCGGCGACGCCCGGGCTGACCGTGAGCACGCTGGGCTGGGAGGCCAGGATGGAAATGGGGGCGATGTCCTTGTCGGTCTCGTAGGGCATCTTGGCGAACAGCATCGCGTTGATCACGAGCGGCCCGACGATGCTGACGCCCAGCGTGTGTCCGTCGGGCGCCGCCTTGGCTGCCGCCGCGGTACCGGTATTGCCGCTGGCGCCAGGCCTGTTCTCAACCACGAAGGGCGTGCCGAGCTTCTCCTGCAGGCGCTCGGCCACGATCCGGGCCAAGCTGTCGGGCGTCGACCCGGCGATGAACGGCACGATGATTGTGACTGTCCGCGCCGGCCATTCCTGAGCGTGAACCGGGGTGCACCACAACGCCAGCGCGATCAAGCTCAGCAGGACCCGCTTCATGGCTATCCCTCCCGTTCCGGTCTTTTGCGTTTGCGAACGCATTTATGCGCAGGGAGCGTCTCTTAACAAGGCGATCCCCTGTCGCTAAGGTCACGGATAATCGCAGGGTCGGAAAAGCGCCCAAGCCGGATCGGGAGGTCGACGCCATGACGATGCACATGGACTGTGGATGCCACGGCCCATCGCGACGGCAGGTGCTGAGGGGCGGGATGTGGCGGCGGCGGCGATGGTGCGATGGGCGGGGCCGACGAGCGGCGCCCGCGCGCAGATGGCCAGCGCATCGGCGGCGTCGGGCGTGCCGGCCATCGACATCCACGCCCACTACTACCCGCAGAGCTACTTCGACGTCATGAATGCCGAGGGCGGCCGCTTCGGCGCCGAGTTCAAGACGGACGGCCAGGCGTTCTCCTTCAAGACGCCGGCGGGATCGAACGGCGGGCTGCCGATGAAGTTCATCGACACCAAGCAGCGGCTGGCCGAGATGGACGCCGAGGGCGTGGCGGTGCACGCGCTCTCGCTGACGACGCCGATGGTGTACTGGGCCGACGGCGAGACCAGCCACAAGCTCGCCATTGCCTGGAACGACGGCGCCGTCGCCGCGCACAAGGCCAACCCCGATCGGTTCGTCGTGCTGGCCACGCTGCCAATGCTCGACCGCGACAGGGCCATCGACGAGGTCAACCGCGTCGCCAAGCTCCCGGGTGTGCGCGGGATCTACCTGGGCACCAACATCAACGGCAACGATCTCGACGATCCGATGTTCGCGCCCATCCTGGCGCGCATCGAGGCGCTGGACCTGCCGATCTTCCTGCATCCGCTGCAAACCGTCGGCGGCAAGCGCGTGGCCAATTATCATCTGGCCAACCTGATCGGCAATCCGCTGGACACCGCGATCGCCGCCTCGCGCCTGATCTTCAGCGGCGTGCTCGACCGCCATCCCAAGCTCCAGGTGAACCTGCCCCATGCCGGCGGCGTGCTGCCGATCCTGATGGGCCGCATCGATCACGGCTGGAAGGTGCGCAAGGAGAACCGGCATCTGGCAAATGCGCCCAGCACCTACCTGCGCCGCTTCACCTACGACACCATCTCCCACTCCAAGCCGATCATGGAGTTCGTGATCTCCATGGTCGGCGCCGACCGCGTCATGATCGGCAGCGACTACTGCTTCGACATGGGCTACGAGCAGCCGATCAAGTTCGTCGACCAGCTGAACCTGAGCCCCGAGGACCGCAAGATGATCCTGGGCGCCACCGCCGCGAAGATTCTCAAGCTGGCCGCGACCTAGGACTTCGTAGGAACACGGGGAAGGATCGAGGGATGTCGAAGAGCATGTTCCGTGCCTGTTGCGCCGTCTTCGGCCTCGCTGCAGCCGTTGCAGTCGCGGTCACTTGTTTGGTGGGCGCAGCAGTGGCCGCCGAGCAACCCAAGCGAGGCGGCACTCTGGTCTATGGCATCAACTCGGGCGACCCGCCGACCTACGATTGCCACCAGTCGACGCTGTTCCCGATCGTCCACCTGCTGTCGCCGCACTATTCCAACCTGCTGCGCATCGACATCCCGAACTACCCGCAAGTGGTCGGCGACCTCGCGGAGAGCTGGACGATCGCGGACGACGCCAAGACCTACACGTTCCGCCTTCGTGCCGGCGTCAAGTTCCACGACGGCTCGGCGTTCTCCGCGGAGGACGTGAAGGCCACCTACGAACGCTTGCGCAATCCGCCGCCGGGCGTCGTGTCGGTGCGGCAGGGTCTGGTGGCCGATATCGACAGCATCGACACGCCCGATCCGCTCGGCGTGATCTTCCGCCTGAAGCGCCCCAACCGCGCGCTGCTCTACGCTTTCGCCAACCCGTTCAACTGCGTCTATAGCGCCGCCAAGCTCAAGGAGAACCCGAGCTATCCCGTGCGCAACGTGATGGGCACGGGCCCCTTCAAGTTCGTCGAGCACGTGGCGGGCTCGCATTGGAAGGGCGAGCGCAACAAGGACTACTTCAAGCCCGACCTGCCCTACCTCGACGGCTTCCACGCCATCTTCACGCAGGGGCCGGCGCTCATCAACGCGCTGCAGGGCAGCCAGATCATGGCCGACTTCCGCAGCGTGACACAGCTCGACCGCGACCGCCTGGTGGGCGCGCTGGGCAACAAGATCACGGTGCAGGAGAGCCCCTGGCTCAACTCGCTGCTGATCACGTTCAACGCCAAGAAGAAGCCCTTCGACGACGCCCGGGTGCGCCGCGCCCTCTCGCTGGCTGTCGACCGCTGGAAGGCCGCCGAGGTGCTGCCGCGCTCCACCATCATGCGCTACGTCGGCGCCTACGTGCGGCCAGGCTTCGAGCTCGCCGCCAGCGACACCGAGCTCGAGAAGATGCCGGGATTCTCCAAGAACATCGAGGCTTCGCGCGCGGAGGCGCGGCGGCTGCTGGCGGAAGCCGGCGTGCCCAATCTCAAGCTCAGGCTCACCAATCGCACCATCGCCAACCTGTTCACCGGCGGCGGCGTGTACGTCATCGACCAGTGGCGCCAGATCGGGGTGGAGACGGAGCACATCCAGGCCAACGACGTGCTCTACAACAACGCGCTGAACGAGGGCACGTTCGACGTCGCGCTCTCGTTCCAGGGCGATTCCGTCGACGAGCCGACCTATCAGCTCACCCGCTATCTGTCGGTCGACCTGTCGTCGAACCAGGGCAAGTACATCGACCGCGAGGTCGACCGCCTGTTCGAGGTGCAGAAGGACGCGACCGACCCGCAGGAGCGCCGCCGCGCGTTGCGCGAGTTCGAGACGCGCATGCTCACGGAGGCCTACAACGTGCCGCTGCTGTGGTGGCAGCGCATCATCGTCATGAGCGCGAAGATCAAGGGCTGGGAGATGTCCCCCAGCCACCTCATCGGCCAGGACCTCGAGCGGGTGTGGCTCGAGCCCTGATAGGGCGTCAGGCGGCCTTCTTCTTCAGGAGGTCTTTCTTGCACTTGGCCCGGAAGGTCTTCCTGGGCTTGCCCTTGAGGCCCTGGGCGTCCGCCTGCTTGGAGCACTCGAGCGACTCGGCGCTGCGCGGCTGGCTGGCGGCCTTCTTGGTCTTGGCGGCCGCCGGCGGCGGCGTGGTGGTGGTGGAAGGCGGCGTCTGCGCTATTGCGGCGCTCGCGCAGAACGAGCCGACGATTGCAGCGATGAGGAGCTTGCGCATCTGGGTGCCCTGTTGTTGCGGCCGGAGTGGCCAAGTTGGCGCACACGTATGGCGCCGGCGCTGAACGACTGCTGAACGGCTTGGTAAGATTGGATTCACCAAGGTTGCGCCCGAGGCATCGCTGAGCTTACGTTCCGCCGCCATGCGATTTCCCACCCCACTTCTGCGCGGCACGCTCATCCAGCGCTACAAGCGCTTCCTTGCGGACGTGCGCCTGGACGACGGCACGCTCGTCACGGCGACGTGCCCCAACACCGGCTCGATGATGGGTCTTGCCGTCCCGGGCGCCATCGTGTGGCTGTCGGAGAGCGACAGCCCGACGCGCAAGTACCGTCACACCTGGGAGCTGGTGGAGGCCGACCTGGGGGCCGGTCCGGCTCTGGTCGGCATCAACACGGGCCACCCCAACAAGCTGGTGGCGGAGGCGTTGGAGGCCCGGCGCGTCAAGGCGCTGGCCGGCTATCCGGGTTTCCGCCGAGAGGTGAAGTACGGCAAGAACAGCCGCATCGACCTCCTGCTCGAGTGCGCCAAGAAAGGCCTGTGCTACGTCGAGATCAAGAACGTGCACCTGTCGCGCCGGCACGGGCTCGCCGAGTTTCCCGAACTCGATCACCGAGCGCGGCACCAAGCACCTGGCCGAGCTGTCCGACATGGTGCGGGCGGGCCATCGCGCCGTCATGATCTACCTGATCCAGAGGGGTGACGCCAAACGCCTCTCGCTGGCGCGCGACGTCGACCCCAACTACGGCGCCGCCTTCGACGCGGCCATCGCGGCGGGCGTCGAGGCGATCGCGCTCCGCTGCCGCCTGAGCACGGAGGAGATCCTCATCGATCGCCCCGTGCCCATCGTGGGGTAACGAACGGCTCTACTCCGTCCCGCGCCTGTCAACGACGACACCCATGCGTTGCCGTGGTTCGACAAGCTCACCACTGGGGTGCGGGTGTATCTTTGCTCTCGGCAGCCACGAACTCCACCTCGTCCTGAGCTTGTCGAAGGACGGCCGCGATTGCCGACGGTGGCCACAGCTCGGCGCTTATCGCCCATCACGCGCCAGGTAGCGCTTCTCGAGCATGACGTGGACGCCCTTGGAGCCGTTGACGACCTGGGTGACGCGCACGTCGGCGGCGAGGCTGCAGAGCGCGTAGGCCTCTTGGGCCTTGATGCCCGCCTCCTTGGCTACCAGGTCCACCATCTGGCGCAGCGCGATCACCACGCAGTCGTCGAGGTCGGGATCGAAGGCCATGGTCATGACGTGCGTCGGCGTCTCGGCGCGCGGCCACTCCAAATGCATGTCCTCGCGCACGATCAGCTCGAACGTGCCGATCAGCCCGGTCTCGATGGCGGTGACGCAAACCTCGCCGTCGCCCTGCACGCCGTGGCCGTCGCCCACGGAGAAGAGCGCGTCGTCGACGTGGATCGGGAGATAGAGCGTGGTGCCTGCCACCAGCTCCTTGTTGTCGAGGTTGCCGCCGTTCTTGCGTGGCGGCAGCGTCGAGATGCTGCCCCAGGGCGCCGGCGGCGCCACCGCCATCACGCCGAAGAACGGCCGCAGCGGCAGCTCCAGGCCCCAGGGCATCCGCCCGGTCATGGTCTTGCGATCGAGGGGGATGTGCATCAGATGCCGGCTCGGGAAGTCGTCCGGCAGCGCGCCCGTCAGGGGACCCGAATAGTTGTAGCCCCAGTCATAGTTGAGATCGATCGCCTTGATTCGCACCTCCAGCACCTGTCCGGCCTTGGCACCCCTGATGGCCACCGGCCCGGTGCACATGTGGCCCGGCAGCTTCTGCTTCACGTGCTCCTGCACAGCGGCCAGCGCGGGGGGTACGACCAGCGGCGGCGGCGGCATCACCTCGCGGGGGCCGGAGACCGTCGAGATGGTGACGGTGTCGCCGCTGTCCACCGTCAGGAGCGGGGGAATCTTGGCGTCGAAATATCCCCAATGCACGGTCTGGGCACCGGCGTCGAGGCGATGGGTCTTCGGCATGGGCGGGCTTCCCTCGGGCAAACTCTAAGGCGAAATTCAGGGTAGGCCGGTTTGGCGCACCCTGCCAACGCGTGCAACCGTGCCACACTCCGCCGGGGAATGGTCACGCCATTGCCGCATTCCAATTCTTAGTCCCCCAAGCCGCAATGGCGCGCGGGAACGGGGTTCCAGGGCGTGCCGAAAAATCGAGCTTGCACGAGGGGGGCAAAGCCGAATGACACTTCATCGATCGCAGCCTCGGATATGGCCGCGGGTTTGCCGGGCGGGCGCCCGCTTTGGACTGCTGGCCGCAGTTCTGGCCGTTGCAATCGGGCGACCGTCCACGGATGCTCCCGCCCAGCAGCCACCGCCGGCAGCCAAGAAGGCACCGGCGGCAGCAGCTGCGGCTGCGGGCGGGCCGAACAGCGACTGGGTGAAGGTGTGCGAGAAGACACCCGTCGGAACAATGTTCAAGGACGGCAAGGAGGAGACGCGGTTCAGCAACTACTGCGTGACGCAGCACGAGTTGATCGACGGTAACGTCGGCCGCGCCATCATGAGTGCGGCGGTGCGTCAAATGGACGGAGAACCCACCCAGTACCTGATGGTGATGATGCCGCTCAACGTGAACCTGAAGGCAGGCATGCGCGGCGCGCTTTACCCCAAGGATTTATGGGAACCGGCGCAGAGAAACGAGAAAATCGACGAGAGCAAGCTCAAGGGCATCGGGCTCGAATACAACATTTGCCACAAGGGTGGGTGCACCGCCCAGGTGGAGGTCACGCCACAACTCCTGAATGACCTGAAGACCTTTGGCGGCATCGCCGTCTTCGCCGTTTCCGACAGGGGCGAGGCAGTGTCATTTCCGGTTCCGCTGGCGGGATTTGCGCAGGCCTATGCCAGCGCCGGCATCGAACTCCAGACAGTTCGCGGCCGCGCGCCAGGCCCTGGTGCAACGGCTCGCCCAGCGCCAGCGCGAGCTGGCCGACCAGCAGAAGAAACAGGCCCCGCAGCAACCCGCGGCAGCCGCCCCTGGCTCGCCGCCGGCCGCCAAGAAATAGACGCTCTGCACCCGGAGCACGGCGCCCTGCGCGCCGGCTTCGCACGCATAGATTGACGCCGGCCGCGGCCTTGGTGTATCCGTGATATATCAGATGCACTGGGGAGATCGCCGCCCATGATCACCGAACGGCAGAAGACATTCCGCCAGGAATACCGCTCGCGCATCATGGGCTGGTACGACGGCTACCTGCACGTCGTGATCATCTACGCCATGGGGGCAGCTGCCTTCGCCATCTACCTCCAGCACCTCCACGACGTGACGCCGCTGGAGTGGCTGACGATCCCGGTGACGTTCCTGTTCACCAACGTGTTCGAGTGGGCCGTGCACCGCTTTATCATGCACCGTCCCGTGCCGTTCAAGGGACTGCGCGCCATCTACGAGCGCCACACCCTCAACCACCACCAGTTCTTCACCGACGAGGAGATGCGTTTCCGCGACCACAAGGACTGGCGCGTCACCGTGTTCCCGCCTTACGCGCTGGTCGTGTTCATCCTGATGTCGATGCCGGGCGGCATCATCCTGGGGCATCTGTTCTCGCCCAACGTCGGCTGGCTCTTCATGTGCACGACGACGGGCATGTACCTGATCTACGAGTTCATGCACTTCTGCTGCCACGTGGACGAGAACTGGTTCGTGCGCAACTGCCCGTTCGTCAACACGCTGCGGCGCCATCACACCGCCCATCACAATGCGCGGCTGATGATGGAGACCAACATGAACCTGACGTTCCCGATCGCCGACTGGCTGTTCGGCACATCGGATCTCGATCGCGGTCTTCTCGGCCATGTTTTCAACGGCTACGACGACAGCCACCTGAAGTCGAAGCTGCGCGGGCGGCCGAAGCGTCCCGACATGTCCGCCGCCCAGCCGCTCGGCAACTATTGAGCGCAGGTTGGGTCAAGCAAGCGCCGACCCAACGCAAGTCGAGATCTCGTCGGATTGTCGGGTCTGCGCTACTCTTGACCCAACCTACATCAGCAGAGCGTGGGAGCTAGCGAATGCCGAGCGACGTGAAGGGCATCCTGTCGCTGATCACGCTGGTGGTGGCGGTAGCGTTCGCCTACTGGGAGCGCGCGAGCGGCAACGGCCATCTGTTCTGGTTCGTGGTCGGCTTCGGCATCTTCGCCGTCATTGCGATGTGGGTCTTCCCGGAAGCGGTGGGTAAGAAGGGCGGCAAGGCGAAGACCTGAGCGCGCATGGGCGCACGCGTCATTGGCGCTGCGCTTGCCTCAGCCGGCAGGCGACGATTGGCGCGGCGAGGTATCCACGGCCAGCCGGCTCGCCAGCGCGGAGAGCCAGGCGCGCACGCTGGCGACGCCGTCGAAGTCGGCGTTTCCCCTGTCGTAGTGCTCGCCGGCCACGCGCAGGGCCAGACCGCCCAGCCGCTCGGCCTCGAGGAACGCCGAACTCGTCACCGACGTCATCGCCGATCATCACCGGGCGCCGGCCCTTGAACGGAGGCAGCGCGATCAGCGCCGTCAGCGCCGTGCCCTTCGAGTAGCCGCTGGGCACGGCCTCGAGCACCTTGCGTCCCTCGCGCAGCACCAGATCGTAGGAGGACGCCGCGACGATCGCTGCGAGCCTCGTCTCGAGCGCCCGACGTGCGAGCGGCGCATTGCGGTAATGAACGGCGACGCCGCATCCCTTCTGCTCGACCAGGATGCCCGACGCGATGGAGGCAATGCTCGTCATTGCCTGGATCACCTCGGGCGGGATCTCCTTGGAGAGGGTATCGACCGCGCCGCCACGCTCGGTGCGCAGCTCCGTGCCGTGGACACCCGAGGCGACAAGCTTGAGCGGAGCCAACAGCCTGTCGGCATCAGCAATGCGCCGGCCGGTCAGTATGGCGACAGCGCCGCCGAGACCTGCCGCCACGCTGTCCAGCAGCTGGACGAGGCCGGGCGGAACCGTCACCGCGTCGGGCGTGGGTGCCATGCCGAGCAGAGTGCCGTCGATATCCAGGAACAAGGCCCACCGATCCGGGTCCGCCAATACGGCTCCTGACTTGCCCAACGCGTTCACGTCCTTCCCCTTTGCTGCAACCGCGCTTGTCGTGGAGGAATAGGGAATATCTTGGGCCCCTCCTGCTAATGCGACCATGTGCGCACCTCGAGCGTGGCCTTGGTCTCGCCAAGGCGCCTGTCGATCTCCTCGAGGGACAGCAGCCCGGTCTGGGTGTCGATGTGGTTCACCACCGAGGCCGAGTTGATGGCCGCCGCCCGCAGCGCCTCATCGGCGCCCCTGCCCATTGCCACGAAGGCGGTAAACGTCGCGTTGAACGCATCTCCGGCCCCGGCCGTGCCGGCGACCTTGGTCTCCAGCACGGGGCAATACAGGATCGCGTCCGGGGTGCCCAGGAACGCCCCGTCGCGTCCATCGGTCACCACCACGTAGCGGGGACCGAGCTTGCGCAGGCTGGCGAAGAAATCGATGAGCCCCATCTCCAGCCCGCCGCCGACGAAGCCGCGCGCGGCGAGCCGCGGCAGCGCCTCGCCCGGCTTGGCGGAAAGCCCCCGGGCGCCTTCGCCGAAGCGCTTGACGAGGCCCGGAACCAGCACGTCCGCCTCCGAGCGATTGACCGCCAGAATGTCGATCTGCTTCAGGGTCTCCTGGAAGGCACCGCCGCGCGAGGACAGCTGGCGCACGCCGGGGTTGGTCGCCACCAGCGCGCCCTGCCCCTTGGCGTGCCCGATGATGGCGGGAAAGGCGTCCGCGAACTCGTTGCTCAGCGACGACACGTAGACCACGTCCGTGGCGAAGGCCTCCTTGCGCAGATCGCTCCCCTCCAGGAGGGTGTTGGCGCCGCGGAAGGTGAAGATGGCGGCGTTGCGGTCATGCGAGGAGATCAGCACCGAGGCGCCGGTCGGCGCGCGGCCGTCGCGCAGGGCCCAGCGCGTGGACACGCCCTCCTGCATCAGGTGCGTCATCACCATCTCGGCGCGCGCATCCTTGCCGAGCTTGACCAGCGTGCCGACGTCGAGACCCAGCCGTGCCATCGCCACGGCGGCGTTGACCGCGCCGCCGCCAACGTGCGTCGACACCTCCAGCGCCTCGGTCTTGCGGCCCTCTTCCAGCAGCAGGAACGCGTTGTCGGCGTTGGTCATGCGCATGCGCTCGATGCGATCGCTGGCGATGATGGCGATGGTATCGATCATCGCGCCGCCGACGGTCAGGGCCTTCATGGCTGCCTCGCAATCTCGCGCGCCTGCGCCATCGGCTCGCCGCGGAAGAGCTCGTCGAGCTCGGGCTCCCAGAGCCGGATGCCGCCGGTGATGCCGGCCGTATTGCTGACGATGCGCACATGCGGCGGCACGTCGATCGACAGCTTGCGGGCATTGCCGCCGCCGATGTAGAGCACGTCGCAGCAGGTGAGCTCGGTGACCGTGTCGATCACCTTGCGCACGCGCCGGTTCCAGCGCTCGGGCCCTTTCTTCACCAGCGCCGCCTGGCCGATGTACTGATCGTGGTTCTTGCCCTTTCGGACGCGAAATTGCCCTAGCTCGAGATGCAGAAGCAGCCGTCGATTGCGGAATAGCGCGCAGCCGACGCCGGTGCCGAGCGTCAGTACGCATTCCAGGCCATGTCCCTGGACGACGCCGAGGCCCTGCACGGCCGCGTCATTGAGCAGGCGCGCCGGCGTGCCGAAGCGATCGGACAGCGCCGCGATCAGCTGAAAGCCGGCCCAGTATTTGGTGCCGAGATTGGGAGCGGTGACGACCTTTCCGCCGGCCACGACACCTGGGAACCCGACGGAGATGCGGTGGAAGGGCGGGAGCTGCGCTGCCAGCCCGGCGATCAGGTCGAGCACGGCCTGCGGCGTCGCCGGCTTGGGCGTGGGGGCGCGAATCTGCTCGGCAGCGAGAACGCCGGCTGCGTCGAGCACCGATGCCTTGATGTTGGTACCGCCGATGTCGACGCCCAGCGTGAACGGCGCGGAGGCCGCGCTCATCGCCGCCTGATGCCCGGACGAGTTGGCGCTGGCGGTGGATACAGACATTTGCAACCGACCCTCGATCTCCCGCGCAGCATTGGCCTTCTGCACCGGGAAGGCCACGGATCGCCGGAACCGAGCCAGCCGGAGCCGAACGCCCGCGACCCTCTCGTCCAATTGCCCGCGCGGCGCTCCGTTATTGGCCCATATTGCGTGTCTCGACAATCTCCTTCCTTCAGCGGTCCATCAGCTTCACTGTACGATTTCGCTTGGACGGGCGCCGATCGTGGCCACGGCGCGGTCCTCACGGCGCGCAAGCGGCTTGGCGACCAGGCGCTCGTAAACCTTCACGTACTCCCTCGCCATGCGGGCGACCGAGAACCGCTCCTCGAAGCGGCGTCGCACGCGCGCGCGGTCGAGGGCCAGCACCTGGCCGAGCTTGCACATGGCCTCGTCCATGCTGTCGACGGCCCAGCCGGTCACGCCATTGTCGATCACCTCGGGCACCGATCCGCGCCGGAAGGCCAGCACCGGCGTGCCGCAGGCCATCGCCTCGATCATGACGAGGCCGAAGGGCTCCGGCCATTCGATCGGGAACAGCAGCGCCCGCGCCTCGCCGAGGAAGGCCGGCTTGCGGCGCTCGTCGATCTCGCCGATGTACTCGATGCCCGGCTGTTTCAGGAGCGGCTCGATCTCGGAGCGGAAATACGCCTCATCCACGCGGTCGACCTTGGCAGCGATCTTGAGCGGCAGACCGACGGCCCGCGCGATCGCGATCGCCCGGTCAGCGCGCTTCTCGGGGGATATGCGTCCAAGGAACGCCAGGTAGCCGCCGCGCGGCTCGCGCGTGAAGGTGAGTGGCTGCGCCGGCAGCCCATGCGGGACAGTAGCCACGAAGCTGGCATTCGGCACCGGGGCGCGCTGGGCGTTCGAGATCGAAACCAGCGGCATGCCCGGGAAACCGGCGTAGAGCTGCTTCAGGTCGGGTAGATCCTGGCGGCCGTGCAGCGTCGTAACGGTCGGGCACCCCATGCCGTTGAAGATCGGGAAATGGAACTGGTCGGTATGGAAATGCAGGATGTCGAACTGGGAGGCCATGCGGCGCACCTTGTCGAGCATCAGCATGTAGTAGGGGATCGGATCGACGACGCCGGGGGTCAGCCGCAGCGCCTGGGGGCAGCACGGCACGAGCTCGGCCTGGGTGATCGAAATCGCCGCTGGCGAACAGCGTCACATCGTGATCCTGCGCCACCAGCTCTTCGGTCAGGTAGGACACGATCCGTTCGGTCCCGCCGTAGAGACGCGGCGGCACACTTTCAATCAGCGGGGCAATCTGTGCGATTCTCATGTGGCTGAACCCAACTCCTTCATCGGACTTCCGTGCGGGCCACGTGATGACGGCCCTGATAATCCTTGCGCTTGCGGGAGCCGGGTCGCGGCGACGGCTCGAGCGGCTCCTTGACCTGCCCCAGCCTCTCGAGCGCCGCGCGGATGGGCTCGGGCGAGCGCCAGCCCGCGGGATCGTCGTCGGACCGCATCCGCTCCAGCTGCGACAGGAAGGATTGCGACCAGCTCGTGATGTCGTGCTTGCACACGGCCGCCAGCAAGGCCGCGTGGCGCGAGCGGCGCTCCGCTAGGGGCATCTCCAGTGCGGTGCGGATCACGTCGGCCGTCGCCTCGATGTTGTAGGGATTGACGATGAGCGCTTCCGTCATCTCCTCCGCCGCCCCAGCGAACTGCGACAGCACCAGCACACCGGGATCCTCGGCGTCCTGGGCCGCCACGTACTCCTTGGCCACCAGGTTCATGCCGTCGCGCAGCGGCGTCACCATGCAGATTCGAGAGGAACGGTAGATGTCGGCCAAGCGCCGGCGCGGCGTCGAGCGGTGGATGTAGTGGATCGGTACCCAGTCGAGCTCGCCGAAGCGACCGTTGATGGAGCCTGCGAGCAACTCGAGCTGCTGGCGGATGTCGGAATAGGCTTCCACGCTGGAACGCGTCGGCGGGGCGATCTGGGTCAGGACGACCTGGCGCTGATACTGCGGATGCTTGTCCAGGAACCGGCCGAATGCCTTGAACTTGTGCGGCAGGCCCTTGGTGTAGTCGAGACGATCGACGCCGATGATGCGGGCGACCGACGGCCGGCCCTGCACGAGGCCGCCGGCTCGCTTGGCCTTGGCGAAATCCGCCACGTCGATGCCGATCGGAAAGCTCGCAACCGACACGAGGCGGTCGAACAGCCGTATGCGGCCGTCCGGCACGATGCGGCCGAAGACGCCGTTGGACATGTAGTCGAGGAGATTGGCGACGTCCGCTCTCGTCTGTACGCCGACGAGATCGTAGGCGGCGAGTGCCCGCGCCAGCGCCTCATGTTCCGGGATTGCCAGGAAGGTCTGCCAGGGCGGGCATGGGATGTGCAGATAGAAGCCGATCGAGTTCTTCACCCCGAGCTTCCTGAGCTCGGAGGCGAACGGGATCAGGTGATAGTCGTGGACCCAGATCACGTCGTCCGGGCGCAACAACGGTTGCAGCAGCGAGGCGAGGCGCTTGTTGACCGCAATGAAGCGATCGAAGAAGCCGGCCTCGAACTGGGCAAGATCCAGTCGATTGTGAAAGACCGGCCAGAGCACGGAGTTGGCATAGCCCAGATAGTAGCCCTGGTGATCGCTCTCGGAGAGGGGAACGGTGGCGAGGCTGCCCTCGCGTGAGACCGTGCTGGCCTGGTCATCGGAGGCGATCTCGCCGTTCCAGCCGAACCACAGCGCCTCACGGCAGCGCACGACGTCCGCGAGCGCTACCGCGACGCCGCCAGCCTGGGCGGCTTTCCGCAGATCGACGACGCGATTGGAGACCAGGACGACGCGGGGCATGCTTGGCTGGATTCTCCCACCAGTCCGCGCAGAGGGACGCGGTTGCAGTGCAGCAGGAGAACCCGCGAAAAGCGCAAAGGTTCCTTAAGCGGAACCGCAAGGGGGAGAGCAGGAGCCCGCGGGCGCGACGCTATTTCTTCGGGACCCCGAAGAAATACTCGAGCTCGGAGGTCTGCGGTTTCCAGGGGCGCGCGCCTCGCCGCGCCATCGCGCGGCGAAGCTTCTTGGAGCGGGCGGCGGCACGGTGATTCCGGTTGACGATGCGCTCGCCAACCTCGGGGCGCGAAACCTCCGGGCCCGCGGGCGCTGTCAGCGCCGCGCTCTCAGTCACGCCGGGCAACAAGGGGCGATCCAGCGAGCCGGTGCCGAGCGCGACGGCCGGCGGAGGCGTCGCCGCCGCAGGTTGCGCCGGCCGCCCGGACGCATCCGGTGAGAGCGACTTGCGTCCTCCCGCCAGGACATCCTCCACCAGCCTGACCGATGCCAGCGAGAGTTCCGGCGGCGGCTCGGGCACGTGCGCACCCGGAAGCAGCGAGCGCATCGGAAGCGCAAACCCCAGGATGGACCCGATGACCGCGAACCCGAGGACCACCGGCAGACCGATGATCAGCGACACGCGCCGCGGACCGGTGCCAGGTGCCGGCACGAATGTGAAGCTGTCGTCGTCGCTGCTCACGAGTGCCCATGTGTGCTGGTCAGAATCGCAAGCTAGTCCGCTTGGCGCGTAGTTTGTTTGAAATTGTGCGGCGTCGCCGCCGTTTTCATTCGGCGTGAATCGGGAATGCCACAGAGAGTTGCAGAGCGCACCGTGCAGCGAGCGCAAGGCCAATTCAGATCGAAGCAGTCCGCTTCGATTCGAAGCACGAATCTTGCGCGCAAATACACGATGAGAGAGCGGGGTCCGCGACTCAACCGCCGTGGCGACTGACGCGAAGCATTGCACTCCGAAGCGATCGTGCTCGGCGCGTCAGGGCTGCGCCCAGGCTTCCTGCCAGCTGCGCGAGAGAATGCGGCCGGTATTGATGATGCCCGCCATCGAGTAGGTTTGCGGCAGGTTGCCCCAAAGCTCCCCAGTGGTCGGATGAATGTCCTCCGAGAGCAATCCGAAACGATTGCGGCGGGTGAGCAGATCGGCGAACAGCTCCCGGGCCTCCTGCGTGCGCCCGAGCGAGACGAGCGCGTCGATGTACCAGAACTGGCAGACGAGGAAGGCGGTCTCCGGCAGGCCGAAATCGTCGCGCGCGGTATAGCGCATGATGAAGCCGTTGCGGCTGAGCTCCTTGCCGATGGTCGCGCACGTGCGCACGAATCTCTCGTCGTTCGCCGGCAGCAGTCCGAGCTCCGGCAGGAGCAGGACGCTCGCGTCGAGCTCGCTGGTATCGAGCGCGCCGGCCAGCGCGCCGAGACGCTCGTTCCAGGCCCGCTTCAGGATCTCACGTCGCAAGACCTCGGCCTCGGCATGCCAATGGGCGGCCCGGTCGGCGAGACCCAGGCGCGCCGCGATTCGCGCCAGCCGGTCGCAGGCCACCCAGCACATGGTTGCCGAATGCGTGTGCACGCGCGAGCGAACCCGATGCTCCCACGGGCCGGCATCGGGCTCCATCGCGAAGCGCCGCGCCTGTACGCCCAACGGCTCGAGCCGGCGGAAGAGATCGGCATCGCCCATGCGCGGAAGACGCTCGTCGATGAACATCTGCGAGGCCGCGAGAATCACGCTGCCGTAGGAATCGTGCTGGAGCTGCTCGGCCGCCTGGTTGCCCACCCGGACCGGTCCGCAGCCCTGGAAGCCCGCCAGCTCCGTGGCGACGCGCTCATCCAGCGGCTCTGCCGCCACGATGCCGTAGACCGGCCGCAGCGGGCGCTCGGCCTCGACGGCGATGTTGGTGATGTAGTGGATGTATTCTTCCATGGTCTGCGTCGCGCCAAGCCGGTTCAGGGCCTTGATCACGAAGAATGCGTCGCGCAGCCAGCAGTAGCGGTAGTCCCAGGTGCGCTGCGTGCCCGGCGCCTCCGGAATCGAGGTGGTATGCGCGGCGATAATGGCGCCCGTCTCCTCGAAATTGCAGAGCTTGAGCGAGATCGCGGCGCGAATGATCTCGGTCTGATACTCGAGCGGGATGGCGAGCGAGCGCACCCAGTCGAGCCAATAGTCCCGGGTGCGTTCGAGGAACTCGCGCGAGGCGGTATCGACGGCCGCCTCGAATGGCTCGTCCGGGCCCAGGATCAGGGTGACCGGCTTGATCAGCGCAAACGGCGTCTCGTGGACGATATAGGAGAGGGCGGCATCGGTCGTGACACGCAGCGTGTCGGCGCCGCCCGAGAAACGGATATGATTCGATCCGCTGGCGCGCGATGCGCAGGGCCCGCCGTAGTTGAAGGTCGGGCGCACACGGATCTTGATGCGCGGCAGCCCGGCCACCGGCTCGATCCTGCGGAAGATCTGGGGTGGATTGAACACGCGCTCGAACCGCTTGAACCGGGGCATGAAATCGGTGATGCGCACGGCGTTGCCGGTCGCGTCCCGGAGCGTGGTCTGGACGATCGCCGTATTGCGCAGATAGGCACTCTCAGAGCCGACCACGCCCTCCAGCGCCACGTCGCAGAACCCCTTCTCGACGTCGCCGGCCAGCAAGCGCGACAGGACCGGATCAGAATCGAAACGCGGGAAGCACCACCAAGTGATGCGTCCAACCGCGTCCATCAGTGCGGCGGTTCGGCAGTTGCCGATAACTGCAAGGTCGAGGGCCTTGCCCCTGGGACCGTCAACCGGCATCGGATTCCCCCAATAGGCCTATGCGAGCGAGCGCGCGTTCGACACATAACGCGCGGCGACCGCTTTGGTTCGGCCCGAGCCAAGTAGCGGGAGCGGGCCGGCGATCCATGCTCGGCTCGCCAGAACCAGCGGGCCAGCCCGGACCGATCCTCGGGAGCCCTGCTCAGCGCGCCTGGCTGCGCAGGAGCGCAAGCCCCACGCCGTAGCCGGCCGCCAGCAGCAAAATCGCCCTGGTGTAGGCCCCGGCGGGAAAACCCGACCAGAGCGTGATCGACGCGGCCACGATCCAAAGCCCCGTCAGCCCCAGCGTCACCGGCCAAAGCAGGGGCGTACGCAGGGGATGTGCCCACCGCATAGGCACGAACGTGAGTGCAACACAGACGAGCACGAGCATCGCTGCCGCCCAAACGGGCATGCTGAATGCGAAAACATAGAAAGCAACGATGTTCCAGATCGCGGGAAAGCCGACGAAACAATGGTCATCGCTCTTACTCTCGGTGTCAGAAAAATGAAACAGCGAGGACAAGAGGATGAGGCTCGCCAGCATCACCCCGGCTCCGGACCCACCCAAGTAACCCGCTTGCAACAATGCCAGCGCCGGCACGAACACATAGGTCACATAGTCGATTACCAGGTCCAGCCGCTCGCCGGAGAAACGAGGCAACTTGCCCGACACGTCGGCCATGCGCGCAAACGTGCCGTCGATGCCGTCGATGATGAGCGCGAGGCCGAGCCAGGCGAACATCTGCTCCCAGGCCCCGGCCAGCACCGCCCGGGTGGCCATCAGCGCGCATACCGCGCCCAGCGCCGTGAAGAGGTGCACCAGGGCCGCGGGCCAAACCATCCGCATTTCGTACAGCCCCCCAAATCGCTTGTGCTGCCGAGCGAGCAAAAACAAAAGAGCGCCGAAGCGCTCTCTAGCATAGCCCTAGCTCTGGCCGCAGGGACTCAGAAGCGGTGCTTGATCGTCCCGCGGATCTGCACGTCGTTCGGCTCGGACCTGTCATCAGGACGATTGCGCGAATCGGTGGCTCCGTAGAGCAGCTCCAGCCCGAAATCGAGCTTCGGCAACACTCCGACCGTGCCGAAGCCCGGAATGCGCACCTCGGTGCCCGTCCCCTGCCCGATGCTCAGCTCCGGCACCTTGAGGCCTAAGCCCTTTCCAGGAGCAGTCGCCGGGGCATTCTTCGGCACCTCGACCGCAGGCGCGGCTGGCGCCGGCGCCTTGTCTGAGCCCGTACCTCCACCTTCCTGGAACGCCAACAGCGGCTGAGCAAACGCGCCCAGCGCCATCATTACAGCAATCAGACGCATCGGTCTTGTCATAACGACCCCGCAAGTCGACCGTTGCCGATAGCCCGACTGAACATGGCCTCGGTATTACACGAACGCCAGTGTGTTTCCACAGGGGTTAAAGCCGGCACAACATTTCCCTGTGGGCGTGTGCCTCCATCGCCATGTAGCGCCTTGGCCACACACGAGGCTTCTCACGGCACCTGCCAAAGAGAGAGCCGCCCGAAGGCGGCTCTCAATTCCCGTTCTTGGATTCGCGGGTCTTAGAAGAGGACGCGCGCACCACCGACGATCACGTCGATACCTTCGGTCGGCAGCTTCTTGGCCGCACCACCTGCCGCACCCGCACAAGCACCTTGGGCTGTCGCGGCACCAGTGCAGGTGATGTCCGCGTCGAAGTGACGATAGCCGAGGTAGATGTCGGTCGCCGCGGCATCGAACTTCTGCACGATGCCGAGACCCCAAACCCTCATCTCCGTGTCTATCACGCCGTTGACTGGCGTGAAGTTCAGGAGAGTGGCAGAGCACGCAGAGTTACCGGCGGGATTCGGACAAGTGGCAGCAGAGATTGCAGAGTTGCCGAAGTTTCGTCCTGCGCTCGACGCGCCCCAATCATCGGCAATACCGTACTCGCCGTAGATCGACGTATTGCCGGAGCCGAACCAGTTCTTCGAGATACCGGCCTGGATGATCCACTGCGTCGCCGGCTTCTGCGTCGCACCACCACTGCTACCCCAGTAACCGGAGGCTGCAGCACCGGCCGGATTCAGTGGCGAGTTGTAGTCGACGTGGTTGTAATGGCCCTGGACGAACAAGCCGGACGGCACGTGCATCGCGGACAGGGCGAAGCCCCAAACCGTGATGTCTGGTGCCGGGCCGGTGAAGTTCACGGCCGTCGGATCGAGCGTCGCCGGTGTCGCGCGATCCTTGACCTTCTCGTAGCCCACGCGTGCCCGCGAGGCGAACGCCGTTGAACTCGTTCGCGTAGCGGAGCATCGTGCCCCAGTAGTCGCCGGCTTCGTTGATCGAGGCGGAGTAGATGAAGCCATGGTAAGCGGGGCTGTCATATCGCACGAGCTCGGTACGGCCGGGGTTGTTCGACGCGGGGTCGCCGATGTTGGCCCAGGTCATCGCGTAGTACTGACCGGTGTTGCCGCGGATGAAGAAGCCGCCGTTCAACAGGATGAAGCTCGAGCTGGCCGGCAGGAAAAGGTGGCCGGTCAGATCGATGGCACCGAGAACACCGGCGCTCTCCCAACGGCCAACCGTCATACGGCCGAGGTCGGTATGCTCGATCCACCATGCCGCGTGACGGGCGTCGCCGAAGTAGGCGTCGACGTTGTGCGCGTTGAAGGATGTTGCAGGGCCAAGCGGGTTGGCGATCTGGCCGCCGAGCTTGCCGTCCTCGTCGAACTGGTTGACCTTGGAGGACGTACCGCCCGCCTCGATTTCGAGCATGATCTCGAAGCCCATCGAGGTCTTCGGGTTGATCTTGGCCGTGCCCGTGAAGATGAAGCGGCTCGAGGAGTTGGTGCTGTCCAGACCGTAGTAGGTCTTGGAACTGTGGCCGTCATCGTACCAGATGACGGTACGATGGACTTGCCCGCTGATCGTCAAGGACATCTTGCGATTGCCCTTGCGGGCCGTCGTGGCTTCCAGTTCCGCAATGCGCTCTTCAAGGTCTGCGCAGCAGTTGCCGCCGAGGTCGGCCGCTTGGGATGAGCTTACGCCCACGAAAAGCCCAAGGGCGGCGGCGACGGCGAAGCGACTGCTCGCTCTCATCAGTGCCCCGTTCATATCCATCTCCAGAAGTTATTTGCCTCGATGCAGGAAGCAGTACGCGCTAGCCCGGCGTCTGCCCCGTGTCCGGGCCACGACGCACGCACGCACGTGTGCGCAGGCGTCGAGAACCGGACGCGATACGCTTCACGCAACACTGACGAGGAAGAGAACTACGCTTGACGCGGTGCGGCTTCCTAAGCGGAGCGCCGGGCTTGCTTCCTGCTGCTCGACCCCGGTTACCGATGCCTGCTCAGCTCGGTAGCACTCGACGGGGACGGGCGATGAGACCTCAAGAACGCCCTGCCGCACGACTCGATGACAAGTAGAGCAGACGTAGTCGAGGAAAGAGCTAACTGCAAACGATCCCGTGCGAACTGTGGGTGATGTACGCGCCTTTGTGGCTCATCTGCAACAAACTTGGGCAGAATTCGGGGATCAAATCGAGCCGCCCAGGAGGTCCAACCGCGGCGGGAAAGGCATTGTAGACCTTTAACTTACAGCCGGTGAGGTGCCGCGATACGTACCCCGATGCCGCTCGGGCGCGTGGGAATGCCTCACCGTCGCTGGAATAGCCACATGGCTGCTCCGGCGCAAGGGGCACATCCAGAGATCGACGATATCGGCCCGACTCGGTGATTCCCTCGGAGGGAGCAGAAGGCCCGGCTGGCCTGTAGGAAGCGTTCCAGTCGGCCAGCCTGCAAGCCGGAGAATAACGGGGAACGTCCCGTCGCCGAAAGCAAAGAGGGCCGCAGCAGAGGCTGCGGCCCTCGGATTTGTCTGATCTGGCGTCCCGCGGCTACTTGAGCGGTGCGGCGATCTCGCGACCGAACTTCCAGCTTACGCGGGCCATCAAGGTGTCCGCGGTTGCATCGAGGCTCCGGTTGTTGACGAGCGCGCCCGCCGGGGTGAACGCTGGGCCGATGTTGTCATCGAACTCATAGTGCCGATACTCGATGCCGGCGATCCAACCGGGCGACACGATCCAATCCACGCCACCACCGATGTACCACCCTTGATTGCGGGTGCTCATCGTGTTGTCCAGATTCGCGCCGACGAACACTTCATGGGTGAAGCGCGCGGTGGCGTAACCACCAGTGACGTACGGCATCCAGTGTCCGGCGGCCCAGCCGGCGCGGCCGCCAACGGTCACCACGTCGTCAAGGCGACCACCGCAGTTGTCCGCCGCCTGGACACGGCGTCACGCCGGTGTTGTTCTTGAAGGCCATTCCGAGGTTGCCTTCAACACCCAGGACGATGCTGCCAAACTGATGCTGGATCCCGATGAAACCACCGACCATGTAGCTGTCGTGATCCGTGCTCACGGATGGACCCGCAGGCACGATGCGTCACGTCGATCAGAGTTCCACTGGTAGCCGGAGCCCACACCGAAGTAGACACCGCTCCAGTCGGAAGGCCGTTCATAGACGACCTTCCCCTTGGGTGCGTACCCGTCGGCCAGCACCGCGCTGGCGCCGCCGAGTGCTGCAGTGGCCGCGATGACCGACCCGGCAGCAAGTTTGCTGAGCTTGTTCATGATTGACTTCCTCAACTAAGAGCCGGTTCAGAACAGGACGCGGGCGCCCATGACGATGACATCGATGCCCTGGTCGGCGAGCTTGCCGTTGGTGGCACCCGTCGCTGCGCTGCCGCAGTTTGCGGTGGTTGCAGGTGATGTCAGCATCCATGTGCCGGTAGCCGACGTAGATGTCGGTGGCGGCGGCCGAGAAGTTCTGCACGATGCCCAGGCCCCAGATCGTCAGCTCGGTGCCAGTCACACCGTTGACACGCCGGTGAAGTCGGCGAGTGTCGGCAGTGCACACAGAGTTCGCGCCCGGACATGCCAGCAGTTGCAGTTGTCCCGGCGAAGCTGCGTCCTGCATCCGATGCACCCCAGTCGTTGGCCTCGCCGTATTCGCCGTACAGCGACGTGTTGCCGTAGCCGAACCAGTTCTTCTGGATACCTGCCTGGATCATCCACTGGTGGCAGGCTTCTGCGTGGCGCCGCCGCGCTCACCCCAGTAACCGCTGCGCGACGTTGAGCGGCGCATTGTAGTCCGCTGTGGTTGTAGTGACCCTGGACGAACAACCCGGTCGGCACGTGCATGACCGAGAGTGCCGCGCCCCAGACCGTGATGTCCGGCGCGGGTCCAGTGAACGCCACGCCGTCGGATCGACGGTGGCTGGCGTCGCCCGGTCCTTGACCTTCTCGTAGCCGACCGTACCGGCGATACGGAAGCCAGCGATGCTCACCGGCGTAGCGGATCATGCGTGCCCCAGTAGTCGCCGGCCTCGTTGATCGACGCCGAGTAGATGAACCCGTGCCAGCTCGCGCTGTCATAACGCACCAGCTCGGTGCGGCCCGGGTTGTTGGACGCGGGGTCGCCGATGTTGGCCCAGCGTCATCGCGTAGTACTGACCGGTGTTGCCACGGATGAAGAAGCCACCGTTCAACAGGATGAAGCTGGCGCTGGCCGGCAGGAAGATCTGACCGGTGATGTCGATGGTGCCGAGCACACCAGCGCTCTCCCAACGACCGACCGTCAAGCGGCCGAGGTCGGCATGCTCGACCCACCATGCCGCGCGACGTGCGTCGCCGAAGTAGGCGTCGACGTTGTGCTGCGTTGAAGGAGGCCGCAGGCGCCGCCGGAGCCGGAGATCTGGCCACCGACCTTGCCGTCCTCGTCGAACTGGTTGACCTTGGAGGAGGTGCCGCCAGCCTCGATTTCGATCATGATCTCGAAGCCCATCGTCACCTTCGGGGTGACCCTGGCGCTGCCGTTGAAGACGAACCGGCTCGACGAGTTGGTGCTGTCGAGGCCGTAGTAGGTCTTCGTCGAGCTATGCCATCATCGTACCAGAGGACGATGCGGTGCACCTGGCCGGTGATGGTCAGACCCATCTTCCGGTTGCCCTTGCGGGCCGTGGTAGCCTCGAGCTCGGCTACGCGCTCTTCCAGGTCGGCGCAGCAGTCGCCACCCAGATCAGCTGCCTTGGCGGACGGCATCGCCACGCCACCCACGAACAAACCGGCAGCGGCCACGATGGCCAGCCGGCTGCGTCATTTGACAAAAGTCCCCCGATCATTCGTACTTCTCCGTTGGACTAACGCTATCTCAGCGAGAGAATTTACCGTCTCCACTCGATCGTCTGGGCCTTGGAGGGAGTGCCGTCAAAACGTCCCAGGCCGACCGTGTAGCGAAGGCTTAACGCAATCCTTAATGATGCGTAAACAAGCAAAACGGAAAACCCACAGCTTTGTACCTCGCGTGTTGCAAAGAGGCCACGAAACGAATCGAGTCGCTGGCGGATTTTGGAGGAATTCAGTCGTGCACAAAATCGCGTCAATGATTCGATGCGAACAAGGAGTATTTTTGAGCGCCCAGATCTCATCGAGGCAAGCATCTGAAATCAGCTAAGAAAATATCAACCGCGTCATCGTGTCTGCGACGCCTTCACCGGGAATGGCGACAGACACGACTGCAGCAAGAAACTGCCCTAGAACGTAACGCATGCGCTCTGAGTTGACGACACAAGCCATTGTGATCGGCGCCGGGCCCGCTGGGCTTACGGCGGCGCTTGCCCTTTGCGCGTCGGGAGCGGAGGTGGCGGTCGCCGCGCGGGCGTACGATCCCACGCGTGCCGAGGCCGACCGGCGCACCACGGCACTCCTGCCAGGCAGCATCGAGCTCCTGAAAAACCTGGGTGTCTGGGACCTTTGCGTCGCGCAGAGTGCGGCGCTGGAGGGGGTGCGCATCGTCGACGATCGCGGTGGCCTGCTGCGGGCTCCCGAGGTGCTGTTCAAGGCCCGCGAGTTGGGCTTGCCGAGCTTCGGCGCCAATGTCGCCAACGCCGCCCTCAATGCGGCGCTTTTCGCGGCAGCGCGTGCCGGCGGTGGACTGCGCTGGATGCCGACGGCGGCGGTCGTCAAGGTCGAGCCTGGGGAAAACCACGTCGCCATCGGCCTTGCCGAAGGCCTCTCGCTCCGGGCCCAGCTCGCCGTCGCCGCCGATGGCCGAGCATCCGTCGCCCGCGCCGCGGCTGGAATTGCCACGCGGACGTGGAGCTACGGCCAGATGGCGATTGCCGCCACCTTCCGCCACTCGCGCCCACACGGCGGCATCACGACGGAGCTGCACCGGCGCGCGGGGCCTCTCACCACCGTGCCTTTGCCGGGGGATACGTCGAGCCTCGTCTGGGTCGAGGAACCAGCCGCTGCGGCCCGCCTCGCCGCCTTGGACGGCCCGGCATTCCTGGCCGAGCTTGCTGGACGCCTGCAGGGGCTGCTGGGCTCGCTGAGCGACGCCAGCCCCCGCGAGGTCTATCCGCTCTCCGGCCTCGGCGCCGACCGGATGGGCGCAAACCGCGTCGCCCTGGTTGGGGAATCGGCACACGTGATCCCACCGATCGGCGCGCAAGGCCTCAACCTCGGCCTGCGCGACGGTGCGGCCCTTGCCGAGTGCGTCGCGACTGCCAGGGCTCGGGGCGAGGATGTCGGCAGCCAGGCCGTGCTCGAGGCCTATCACGGCGAACGGGCCGCCGACGTGCTGGCCCGGACCATCTCGGTCGATCTTCTTAACCGCTCGCTGCTCAACGATTTTCTGCCCGTACAGGCGCTGCGGGGCTTCGGCCTGCATGTGCTCGCCAACGTGGGGGCCGTACGCCGTCTCCTCATGCGGGGGGGCATGGAGGCGCCCGGACGCCTGCCGCGCCTGATGCAGCCCGGTGCGCTCGCCGGCGCAGGCCCTTGACGCACGCGCCGCAACGGGCCAATTCCGCGCAGGCAGTCCCCCCTCGCCGCGGGGCGATGCCCCAGCACGCGAGAGTGGTCGAGATGCCGAGCCTCAAGGATCTTCGCTACCGCGCCGAATATGCGGGCCTACGGCTGGTCGAGACGATGTTGCGCATCGTCCCGCTCGATCTCGGCGTCGGCGTCACGGCCAAGGCCTGGCGGCTGATTGCACGCTTCGATCGCCGCCATCAGCGCGCACTGGACAACCTGGCGATCGCCTTTCCCGAGAAGACGCTGCAGGAGCGCCAGGCAATCGCCCTCGCCATGTGGGAGAACCTCGGCCGCGTGATGGCCGAAACCATGCAGATCGACCGCATTCTCGCCGACCCCGGTCGCATCGAGATCGTCAGCCAGAACATCCACGGCCGCTACAAGGACAAGCTTGGCGCCGCCATCGGCGTGTCCCTGCACATGGGCAATTGGGAGCTCGCCATCTGGCCATTCACGCTCGCCGGCAACAATCCCGCCGCCGTCTATCGCACCGTCAAGAACCCTTACGTCGACCAATACGTGCGCGAGGCCCGCAAAGTGCTGTATCCGGGCGGCCTTCTGGGCAAGGGGCGCGACCGCGAGGAGGGCCAGGCCACCGCACGCCGCATCATGGGTTTCGTTCGCGACGGAGGCCGCCTGGGCCTCGTGTGCGATCTGCACGACCGTACCGGACTGGCGGTGCCGTTCTTCGGCAAGCCCGCACGATCGGTGACGATTCCGGCCATGATTGCCCGGCGGCTCGGGGCACGCATCTGGATGTCGCGCTGCCTGCGCGTGGGCAAGCAGAGCCGGTTCCAGATCGAGCTCAAGGAGCTCAAGGTGCCGCGCTCGGCCAACCAGGCCGACGACGTGAAATGGATCACGGCCGAGATGCAGCGCCAGTTCGAGGCCTGGATCCGCGAAGCGCCGGAGCAGTGGACGTGGAGCAACCGGCGGTGGGGGTGAATGCCCCCCGGCGCACCGGCATCGCGGTTGCGGCCGGGGAAGTGGCGTTTGACACGGGGTCGGAGCCAGATAAAGTGGCCTTGTTGCAGCGCAACAATGGACCCGCCGCATGTCCGTCACCCGCACTCCCGCCAAGCATTTCGCCGCCCTCGCCATCGGCGCACCGGAGCCCTACCGGCAGCTGCCGGTGCGGCTCGAGCGCATGGTCCACTTCGTACCGCCGCACAACGAGAAGATCCGTGCACGCCTGGGCGAGCTGATCCCGCAGGTCGACGCCGTGCTGGGCAACCTCGAGGACGCCATCCCGGCCGATGCCAAGACGGCGGCGCGGCAGGGTTTCATCGCCATGGCGAAGGCGCACGACTTCGGACAGACGGGGCTGTGGACGCGCATCAACGCGCTGAACTCGCCGTGGGGTCTCGACGATATCCTCGAGATCGTGCCGGCCGCGGGCGCCAAGCTCGACGTGATAATGCTGCCCAAGGTCGAAGGCCCCTGGGACATCCACTATCTCGATCAGCTGCTGGCCCAGCTCGAGGCCAAGCACGCGCTGCGCAAACCGATCCTCATTCACGCCATCCTGGAGACGGCGGAGGGAGTGAAGAACGTAGAGGCCATCGCTGGCGCCAGCCCGCGCATGCACGGCATGAGCCTCGGCCCGGCCGATCTTGCGGCCTCCCGAGGCATGAAGACGACCCGCGTCGGCGGCGGGCATCCAGCCTACGGCATCCTCGCGGACCCGGGCCCCGCCGGCACCGCGCGCGCCTTCTTTCAGCAGGATCTGTGGCATTACACGCTGGCGCGCATGGTGGACGCCTGTGCCACCTACGGCATCAAGGCCTTCTATGGCCCATTCGGCGACTTCTCCGACGGGCAGGCCTGCGAAGCGCAGTTCCGCAACGCCTTCCTGCATGGCTGCGTCGGCGCCTGGACCCTGCACCCGAGCCAGATCGACATCGCCAAGCGGGTTTTCAGCCTCGATCCCTCCGAGGTGGCGTTCGCAAAACGCATCGTGGCGGCGATGCCCGACGGCACCGGAGCAGCCATGATCGACGGCAAGATGCAGGACGATGCCACCTGGAAGCAGGCCAAGGTGATCCTCGACCTGGCTAAATTGGTGGCAACCAAGGATCCCGAGCGCAAGGCGCTCTACGGCCTGTGAGGGCGGCCTGGGAGGTACGCTTGCCACGGGCTGGCCTATGAATGGTGCATTCCGGCAACAGCCGATCCGGCCGCACTCGGAACCGAATTGACGCATTGCCAGTTTCGGTGACGACCGCTATCGACGCGGTTAGGTTGAGCATTTCCTAAGGACCGGCCGATGGGCAGTGTTCGGCGCGCGAAATACACCGTCGGGCAGGTGGTCCGCCATCGTGTTCACCCCTTCCGGGGCATCATTTTCGACATCGATCCGATCTTCAACAACACCGAGGAATGGTGGCAGGCAATCCCCGCGGAACTGCGGCCCAAGAAGGACCAGCCGTTCTACCACCTGCTGGCCGAGAACGCGCAGACCGAGTACATCGCCTACGTCTCCGAGCAGAACCTTCTGCCCGACGCGTCCGGCCAGCCGCTCCGGCATCCGCAGGTGGGCGAGCTGTTCACGGTCGCCGAGGACGGCAGCTACAAGCCGCTGTTCCTCCAACAGCCGCACTGACGACCTGACCTCCAAAAAAGAAAGCGCCCGGAAACCCGGGCGCCCGTTGCGACTTTGGCCGAGCCTATCGGCTCATTTCTTTGCCGGAGCCGGGGCGGCTGCCTTGGGCGGAGCTGCCGCCGGAGCCGCCCCAGTCTGCCCTGCCGCCTGCTGCTTCTTCTGCTCCTCGGCCATCTCCTGCTGGCGCTGCGCGATCTGCTGCATCAGCTGCCTGCGCGCCTCCCCGTACTGGACGTTGTCGACGGGTGCTCCCGCATAGGCCTGCTCGAAGCCGGTGAGCGGCACCGGGAACCCGACGGGCTGTCCGCCCGCGTTGATTGAGAAGATTACCAGGCCGCCGGCCGTCTTCAGGTCCGCGATCAGCTCCGCCGGCGCCTCCAGCTCGGCCGTGCAGCCGGCGGGATGGCACAGCGTGAAGCCGAGCTTGAGGCCTTTGAGCTTGGTCTCGTCGACCTTCTCGTTCTTCTGCGCCAGCTCCCAGAGATCCTTGGGATAGATCGATGCGCGCATGCCCGGCTGAATCAGCATGCCCAGCGGCACCATCACCATGAAGTGCTGCTTGTCCTGGCCTTCGACCTGGCGCACCGCCGCCGACACCAGCACCATGCCCGTGTTGCCGTCGAGGCGCTCATGATGCGTGAGGCAGATATTGATTTCCTTCTTCTCCTCCTTGCCGTCCTTGTCCTTGGAGACGGCATTGGCCTTTTCGCACAGCTTCACCCAGGCGCTCTGCGCCGCGGCGGGAGCCGCCGCTGCCGGCGCACCCTTGGCTGCCGGAGCCGCCGCCGGCGGCTTCTTTGGAGCCGGGGCGGGTGCCGGCTGCTGCGCGCCGGCCGGCTGCGTCAGACATGCCGCCAGCGCCAACGCAAGCGCCGCTGCGCCGACATGGCCCATCCCGCCTCGCGCAACCTGCATAATGCGATTTGCCATCGTTCTATCGACCCTTTCCCTGCGAGGCGGCGTTGCCGGCCTCGGGCCCCGAAAGCTCTTGTCCGCGCCCCGAGCGCGCGTGCCGGGCACTAATGGCTGGAATGCGGCAATCCCGTGACCAGCCGCACAGGGAGCGAGGAAAGTCTCTCTGACCGAATGTTCACGTGACCGGGCCGCCACGCGGCCCTAAAGCAGCGATCCGCCACGCAATTGGCCAGCCTGTGTTAGACACATCTGCAATGTCGCGCGCTCGAACCCACGCTGGCGGCGCGCCGTGGTCCGCGATCCCGGCCGGAGTTTCCAAGCGCGAAATGCCGCACTGCTGGAAAGCCCTCGCACTGGCCACCGCACGGGCCCTTCCACTGGCGCTCGCGTGCCTGCTGCCGACTCCGTCGGCCAAGGCCGA
Organism: uncultured Alphaproteobacteria bacterium; assembly: GCA_963774165.1. Lineage (GTDB taxonomy): Bacteria > Pseudomonadota > Alphaproteobacteria > Rhizobiales > Hyphomicrobiaceae > AWTP1-13. The sequence goes on from CAVZEC010000005.1 coordinate 90,651, forward strand.
GCCGGTGCACGGCATTGCCATGTACGGCGCGCCGAAGCATGCGCCGGGCTTCTCGCACTTCCCCTACGTCAACCCAGCCGCGCCGAAGGGCGGCCGGCTGGTGCTGGGCTCGCTCGGCACCTTCGACAGCCTCAATCCCTTCATCATCAAGGGCGTCACGCCCGGCAACCTGCGCGAGTACGTCTACGAGAGCCTGATGACGCGCAGCGGCGACGAGCCGTTCACGCTCTACGGACTGATCGCGGAGACCGTCGAGGTGCCCGACGACCGCAGCTCCATCACCTTCCACCTGCGCGAGCAGGCGCGCTTTTCCGACGGCGCACCGATCACGCCCGAGGACGTGCTCTTCTCGCACGCGATCCTGAAGGAGAAGGGCTGGCCCTACCACCGGTCCCACTACGGAAAGGTGGCAACCGCGGAGAAGATCGGCCCCCGCAGCGTACGCTTCACGTTCGCGGCCCCCGGCGACCGGGAGATCCCGCTCATCATGGCTCTCATGCCGATCCTGCCGCGGCACAAGCTCGACGCCGAGACCTTCGAGCGCACGACGCTGGAGCCGCCGCTCGGCAGCGGCCCCTACACCGTGTCCCGCGTCGACCCCGGGCGGTCCTTGACCTATCGCCGCAATCCCGAATGGTGGGCGCGCGACCTTCCCGTAACGCGCGGGCGGTTCAATTTCGACGAGGTCCGCGTCGAATACTTCCGCGACGCCGCGTCCATGTTCGAGGCCTTCAAGGCCGGCGAGATCGACGTGCGGCCCGAGGACGACCCGGGCCGCTGGATCGAGGGCTACAACTTCCCCGCGGTGGCGGACGGCCGCGTCATCAAGCGGGAGTTCGACACGCGCCTGCCCTCGGGCATGCCGGCCCTCGTGTTCAACACGCGCCGGCCGATGTTCGCGGACGCCCGCGTGCGGCGCGCCTTCATCCTGCTGTTCGATGCCGAATGGATCAACCGCAGCCTGTTCAACGGCGTCTACCAGCGCACGCAGAGCTTCTTCGAGCGCTCGGAGCTGTCCTCGCACGGCCGCCCCGCCGACGCCGCCGAGCGCGCGCTGCTGGCCCCCTTCGCCCAGTACGTCAAGCCGGAGGTGCTCGACGGCACCTTCAACCTGCCCGCGACCGACGGCAGCGGCGAGAACCGCGCCAGCCTGCAGGCCGCCCACAAGCTCCTCACCGAGGCCGGCTGGAAGCTCGAGGGCGGACGTCTCGTCAAGGGCGGCGCGCCTCTCGCGATCGAGTTCCTCGCCCAGACGCGCCAGCAGGAGCGCCTGATGCTGAGCTACGCGCGCACGCTGGAGCGGCTCGGCATCACCCTGCGCATCCGCCAGGTCGACACGCCGCAATACTGGTCGCGCCTCAAGAACTTCGACTTCGACATGCTGCAGTGGACCTGGAGTGCCTCCCTGTCGCCCGGCAACGAGCAGATCAACCGCTGGAGCAGCAAGGCGGCCGACATCGAGGGCTCGCTCAACTACCCCGGCGTCAAGAACCCCGCCGCCGACGCCATGATCGAGGCGCTGTTGCAGGCAACCACGGCCGAGGACTTCACCGCTGCCGTTCGCGCGTTCGACCGCGTGCTGATGTCGGGCGACTACGTGATACCGCTGTTCTTCCTGCCGAAGGTGTGGGTGGCCAACTGGAGTCAGCTGCGCTTTCCCGCGACGCAGCCGCTCGGCGGCTGGGACCTCGACACCTGGTGGGCGGAAGGGACCAAGTAGGCCCAGCCGCCCAACGGTTCCGGACCTATCTATCGCTACTGGCCCGTGAGGCCCATGAAGGCCTCCGACTTCACGACCGCGGGCGGGTTCCACTTGCCGGTGAGCGCCTCGGACTTGGGAGCGTAGAGCCGCATCGTCAGATTGAACGGACCCTTCGGCGCGGGCAGCCAGTTCCATTCCCTGTCCTTGCCCGGGTTCTCGTTCTGGACATAAAGGTCGAGCGAGCCGTCCGGGTTGGTCTTGAAGGGCATCCAGCTGCTGACCGCAAACCGGTTCAGGGGATTGGCGACCTGGTAGCCTTCCGGGTCGTAGAGCGTGATCGACCAGAATGCGTCCACCGGAGGCGCGGCACCCTTGTCGAAGTGGATGCTGTACTTGCTGGCGCCATCCAGCGGCCTGCCGGCCTCGTCCGCCAGGTTAATCGGATAGATCGCATCCTCCGGAAGGTTCGCCCCCAGACCCAGCTGGGTGACAATGGCGCGCTTGAGATAGTAGTTCCCATACACACCCATGGTGTCCGTGTTCATCGACCAGCCGTTTGCGACCCTGGCAAGCGTCGGGATCTTCCACTTCATCAGTTGCTGCGCGGCTTCTGGAACGTTCTCGAGCGCCTTCTTCACCGCAGGCGCGGCGCTGGCCATGTCGAAACCCTTGCCGGGCTCGATGCCGATCTTCTTCATCCGCGCGATGATCGGCTCATCGGTGGCGTGGGGCGGGTTCGCCTTCAGGAGCTCGGCCGCGTAGGAGAAGAACTTGTCCGCTTGCATGCCGTCGACCTGCACCTTTGGCGAGGTCTTCATATCGATAGCCGGATCGGTTTTGATCTCGACTGCTCTCGGCGACCTGCCCCATTCAGACAGGGCCGTGATCTTCAGTCCCTCCTGGATCTTGTTGACCGCGGCATAATCGGCCGGACCGTCCGTCTTTGTGCGGCCGATGATCCAGACGTGCGGTGTCGGCGCATCGATGCGCTGAATTCCCTTCGGGAGCCTGAACTCCTCGACGAGCCTTTCTCTCAGATCGGGCCGCCATCCCGGCGGCGCAATCAGGAACTCCTGGGCCTGCGTTCCCGTCGTGCGCCAACCCGGGGAGGCGAACACATCGGTCCACATGTCGAGCATTGGCAGCAGGTAATAGCGCCCGCCCGTGTCCGGCACGGAGACGATGACGGGCTCCCTGGTGAGATCGAGCCATGCGCTCGAATACAGGGTGTCGAAGTTGGGGCGCACGACCACTCTGTCGGCGGCCCCGGGATAGGCCAGTATGTTCTGGAAGGTATTCGCGGGACCGGAGCCGAGCCCCTTGCCGGCCGGGGCGTTGGCCATTTGCTTGCGCGTCAGATCCATCGTCACGAGCGAGTAGAAATAGAGATAGGCGTCGACGCCGATGGCATGTGCCTCTTGCTCGCTGACCTGTGCGACCTGGGCGATCGTCGCCGTCGGACGAGCTGTCATCGCCCCCAGGGCGAGGACTGCGCAGCATGCGTACCCCAAGACATTCGTCGTGCGCGCCGAGACCACAATCATCTTGCCCTCCTCCTCGCTCCTCAAAGGCGCCGATCTCGCCACAAGGGCTGACACGACGACATCGGGAGAAACCCCGGCGCGGCGGCACAAATAGCCCTGAGCGCTCCACGCCTCCTCGACTGCCCTGAAGATGGGCAATGCTTCCCCTCTCCTGGCGCCTCGCCGTCTTCATGCAAGATCGGCTTCCGGGCTCGCGCCCGTCGAGCGGCGCTGCAGGCGCCGGCTGCTGATGGCAGCGGAGGCTTGCGATCCTCTCCACCGGGGGCAGGGCCCGGCCCGCCATTGCGCGCGCAGTCTCGGACCGGTATCAGGCTGGCCATGCCGCACGCCAAGAAGCCCCCGCAGGCGGAGGACCTCGCCGATCTCGACCGCCTGATCGCGCGCATGCGCGCGGGCGAGCGGCGCGCCATCTCGCGCGCGGTGACGGAGCTGGAGCGGCTGTCGGCCACCGCGCCCCGCCTGCTGCAGGCCATGCAGCCGCACCTGGGGCACGCCCTCGTGGTCGGGTTCACGGGTCCGCCGGGGGCCGGCAAGTCGACGCTGGTCAACGCCTATACCCAGCACGTGCGCGCGCAGGGCAAGACCGTCGGCATCATCGCCGTCGATCCCTCGAGCCCCGTGTCGGGCGGCGCCATCCTCGGCGACCGCATCCGCATGACGTCGACGCTCGACGACGACGGCGTGTTCATGCGCTCGCTCGCAAGCCGCGGCCACCTGGGCGGGCTGTCGCCGGCCGCCGTGCGCGTGATCGATGCCCTCGATGCCGCCGGCAAGGACATCGTCTTGATCGAGACGGTCGGCACCGGCCAGAGCGAGATCGATGTGGCCGAGGTGGCCGACGTGCGCGTGCTCGTCACCGCGCCGGGCCTCGGCGACGACATCCAGGCCATGAAGGCGGGCCTGATCGAGATCGCCGACATCATGGTGGTCAACAAGGCCGATCGCGAGGGCGCCGACCGGGCCGCGCACCAATTGAAGGGCGCGCTGTCGTTGCGGGCGCACGATCGCGTCAAGGTGCCGGTGCTCAAGACCACGGCGACGTCGGGCGAAGGCATGGAGGCGCTGGGCGCGGCGATCGACGAGGCGGGCACCCGCGCCACCGCCGGCCCGCCCCAGGAGCGTCGCCGCCGCCGCGCCCGCTATCTCATCGCCCGCGCCGCCGCCGACGCCATCGCCGAGCGGATCCGGACGGACGCGCGCGGCGATCTCGATGCGCTCGCGGATGCGGTGCTGTCGGGGCGCCTGCTCCCGGCGGACGCCGCCAAGAAGCTCATCGCGTAGGGCACAATAGTCAACGCCATGCCCGCGCAGGCGGGCACCCACGCCAGGTCACTGTGATCTGCTTGCGCCCCATCGATGCTTGCACGGGTTCGCGCCTGCGCGGGGATGACGTTGAGTTTGCGGCACTCAACTTGGACTCAATGCTTCCTGGAGCGGGCGCATTCGGGCCTTGCATGCGCGCCGAGGAGCCTCCTCACTTCGGTTTTCAGGCTTTGCGGAATCTCACGGCATCCACAGTGGAGGGCGTGCTCGAAGTGCCAAGCCAGTCGTTCCGCACGCGTGGGATGCTTTGGCATGCGGTTCTTGTCGTGCCAGGCCTTGTTCAGTGCCATGGCCCGGCCTACGCCGCCGCCGCACCGGCGCGCAGCAACTTGTAGGTGATCGAATCGATCAGCGCCTCGAAGCTGGCGTCGACGATGTTGGGTGACACGCCGACCGTGAACCAGCGCTCGCCGGTGCCCTTGTCGTGGCTCTCCACCAGCACGCGCGTGATGGCCTCGGTGCCGCCCGTCAGGATTCGCACCTTGTAGTCGACCAGCTCCACATCCTTGATGTGGCGCTGGTAGCGGCCGAGGTCCTTGCGCAAGGCCTGGTCGAGCGCGTTGACGGGACCGTTGCCCTCCGCCACCGACCACAGCGGCTCGTCCTCGCCGGTCAGGAACACCTTGACCGAGGCCTCCGATACCGTGACCAGGTCACCCTTGGCGTTGTGGCGCTTCTCGACCATGACGCGGAAGCTGTCGACCCGGAAGAACTCGGGCACCTCGCCCAGCAGTCGCCGCGCCAACAGCTCGAACGACGCATCCGCTCCTTCGTAGGCGTAGCCCACGGCCTCGCGCGCCTTCACCTCCTCGAGCAGCCGCGTGACGCGCGCATCGTCCTTGCCCAAGGGGATGCCGAGCCGCTCCAGCTCGTGGACGAGGTTCGACTTGCCGGCCTGGTCGGAGACCAGCACGCGGCGGCGGTTGCCGACGCTTTCCGGCGCCACGTGCTCGTAGGTGGCCGGCTCCTTCAGGATGGCGCTCGCGTGAATTCCGGCCTTGGTGGCGAACGCCGCCTCGCCGACGTAGGGCGCCTGGCGATTGGGCGCGCGGTTGAGCAGTTCGTCGAGCAGGCGGCTGGCATGGGTCAGCTTGGCCAAGCGCTCCGGCGTCACCTGCGTGGCGAAGCGGTCGGCGAACTCGCTCTTGAGCAGCAGCGTCGGGATGATCGAGACGAGGTTGGCGTTGCCGCAGCGCTCGCCCAGGCCGTTGAGCGTGCCCTGGATCTGGCGGGCCCCGGCGCGCACGGCGGCCAGCGTATTGGCGACCGCATTCTCGGTGTCGTTGTGGGTGTGGATGCCGAGGTGCGTGCCCGGCACGTGCTTCACCACCTCCGACACGATCTCCGAGATCTCATGCGGCAGCGTGCCGCCGTTGGTATCGCACAGCACCACCCAGCGCGCGCCCGCCTTGTAGGCGGTGGTGGCGACGGCCAGCGCGTAGGCGCGGTTGCCCTTGTAGCCGTCGAAGAAGTGCTCGCAGTCGATCATGGCTTCACGACCGGCGTGCCGCACCGCTTCGACCGACTGCGTGATGCCCTGCAGGTTCTCCTCGTTCGTGATGCCGAGCGCCACGCGCACGTGATAGTCCCAGGCCTTGGCGACCAGACAGACGGCGCCAGCCTTGGCCTGCAGCGTGGCCTGGAAGCCGGGATCGTTGGACACCGAGCGCCCCGCGCGCTTGGTCATGCCGAAGGCGGTGAAGGTGGCGTGGCTGAGCGCGGGACCGGTGGAAAACAGCTCCGTGTCCGTGACGTTGGCACCGGGATAGCCGCCCTCGATGTAGTCGACGCCGAGTTCGTCCAGCGTCTTGGCGATCAGCCGCTTGTCCTCGAGCGAGAAGTCCACGCCGGTGGTCTGCGCCCCGTCCCGCAAGGTGGTGTCGAACAGGAAGAGGCGCTCCTTGCTCATGACGCCGCGAACCAGGAGAGCAGCCGGAACGCGACGAGAATGCCGGCCGCCAGCACGACGATCTTCAGCGCCAGGTAGTAATAGCGGTGCTTCCAGAACGGCGGCCGCGCGTTGGGATCGGATGGGGTGGGTTCACTACTCATCGCTTGACCTCCGTCGCGCCGGAGGAGCGCGCCTCCCAAGTCGTGACGATCTCGCCGGTGGCGGGGTCCTTGGCGTCCTTGAGCTGGACGCCCAAGGCGGCGAGCTCGTCGCGGATGCGGTCCGCCTCCTTGAAGTTCTTGGCCTTGCGGGCGGCGGAGCGGCCGACGATCAGCGCCTCGATCTTGTCATCGTCGACCGCAAGGGCAGCAGGTCGCCACGCTTTCCACTCGGCGGGCGTCGACTGCAGCAACCCCATCAACCGGGCCGACGCCTTCAGGCACGCAGCCGCGGGCTTGGCGCCCTTCGCTGCTTCCGAGCGCAACGCATGCAGCGCCGCGATCGCCTGCGGCGTGTTGAGATCGTCCTGCAGCGCCTCCAGCACGTCGGCGCACAGCGGCGCGCCGTCGGCGGCATCTGCGGTCAGCTCGTACCAGTGGTCGAGCGTGCGACGCGCATCGGCGATCACCTTGTCCGACCACGGCAGCGGCTGCCGATACTGGGTGGAGAGCAGGGCCAGACGCAGGGCTTCGCCGGGCCAGCGCTCTCTCAGCGCATGGATAGTGGTGAAGTTGCCGAGCGACTTGCTCATCTTCTCTCCCTCGGGAGCGGTGAGGAAGCCGTTGTGCATCCAGTAGTTCGCCATCGCGGGCGTGCCGTGCGCGCAGCGGCTCTGCGCCACCTCGTTCTCATGGTGCGGAAATACCAGGTCGATGCCGCCGCCGTGGATGTCGAATACCGGGCCCAGATGCTTCTCGGCCATCGCCGAGCACTCGATGTGCCAGCCGGGCCGGCCAGGCATTTCGATGCCGCTTGGCGAGGGCCACGAGGGGTCGCCCGGCTTGGAGGGCTTCCACAGCACGAAGTCCATCGGATTGCGCTTGTAGGGCGCGACGTCCACCCGCGCGCCCGCCTCCATCTCGTCGAGCGATCGGTGAGACAGCTTGCCGTAGTCGGGCATGGACGGCACGTGGAACAGCACGTGGCCCTCCGCCACGTATGCATGCCCGTTGGCCACGAGCATCTCGATCAGCGCCTTCATCTCCTCGATGTGCTGGGTGGCGCGCGGCTCCACCGTCGGCGGCAGGCAGCCTAGCGCCGCCACGTCGTCCTGGTACTGCCGCGCCGTCGTCTCCGTCAGCTTGCCGATCGCGATGCCCGATTGGGCCGCCCGCGCATTGATCTTGTCGTCGACGTCGGTGATGTTGCGCGCGTAGGTGACGTGGTCCGGCCCGTAGACTTGCCGCAATACCCGGAACAATAGGTCGAACACGACCGCCATGCGTCCATTGCCGATGTGCACATAGTCGTAGACCGTCGGGTCCGCACGCATACATGCGCACGTTGGCCGGATCGATGGGCTCGAACGGCTCCTTGCGGCGCGTCAGCGTGTTGTAAAGCGTGAGCGTCATGTCACCCCTCGCCGCTACTGGCGGGGCGTCTCTCTGTCACCTGGTTCGGGCAAAGAAGCGGCCGCGCGCCAGCGCTCAGCTAGCTCGTTGCAATAATGCCGCACAGAATATTTACGGCTGGTGTGCGCGCGTCGTTCATGCGCGGGCTTATCCGCGCTTTCCCATGCAACGTCAAGGCGGGGAAGCCCGTGGATAGCCCCTGGCGCCGCAATTGCGCTGCATTGACCGCCTACCCCAGGCGAACCCATAATCGCGTGACGGGGAAGTTCTCGAAGGATTCGGCGCGTCTTCCGGCACGCCCCAGGGAACTTTGGGTTTTGCCTATGAGCCAGAGCACGTCGAGGCTGCGATCCGCACGAGCCATCCTGCTCGCCGCGTGCGCTGCGGCTGCGCTCGGGCTGTCGGTTGCCGATGCGGCGGCCCAAGGCTGGGGCGGCTGGTGGCCGTGGTCCCAGCCCGAGCAGCGGCCGGCGCCGCGCGAGCCGGTCTACCGCACCCCGCCGGACCAGATGCCGCCCGGTCAGATGCCGCCCGGCCAGCTCCCTCCCGGTCAGCCGCCGCCTGGCCAGTATCCCCAGGGCCAGGCTCCGGGACAGCCCGGCCAACCGCAGGGCCCGCAAAGCTTCGGCCAGCAGCGCAGCGCCATCTGCGTGCAGCTGGAACGCCGGCTGGTGGTGGAGACCCAGGGCGGCAACCAGGGCCGCGACCTGCTGCCTCGCATCGAGAACGACATGCGCCAGCTGGAGCGCAACTACCAGGCCGCCCAGCAGCAGCTCAACCGCGCGGACTGCTGGGACCAGTTCCTGTTCTCCAAGACGCTGCGTCGCACGCCGCGATGCGTCCAGCTCGCCGGCGAGGTCGACGCCTCGCGGCAGCGGCTCGCCGACCTCGAGGCGCAGCGCCGCCAAATCATGGGTACACGCGACCGCTCGTTCCAGGACGACATCGTGCGCGAGCTTGCCCGCAACGGCTGCGGCCCGCAGTACGTCACGGAGATGCGCCGGCGCGAGGCCCGCAACCCGTTCTCCACCCTGTGGGGCGAGGAGGAGGGCGAGGCGCCGCGCGGCAACCCGAACCAGTTCGGCAACCTGCCCTTCGCCACCTATCGGACGCTGTGCGTGCGGCTCTGCGACGGCTACTACTTCCCAGTGAGCTTCTCGACGCTGCCCAACCACTTCCAGCGCGACGCCGAGCTGTGCCAGTCGCAGTGCGCGGCACCGGCCGAGCTCTACTACCACCAGAACCCCGGAGGAGCCGTCGAGCAGATGGTCTCTGCGGGCAACCAGCAGCCCTATACCAGCCTCAAGTCGGCGTGGCGCTATCGCAAGGAGTTCGTGCAGGGCTGCTCGTGCAAGTCTGCCGAGTACCAGCCGCCGGCGGGCGGCGACAAGAAGGCCGAGGCGCCGGCGGCACCGGGATCGGGGGCAGGCGCCCTCGCGCGGCTGAAGGCGCAGTAGGAGCAAGTGTCGGCGGAAGCGGGAGAGAGCGTGTAAGCCTTATCGATGCGCTGGCATGCCGATCGGGTCCAGTTAGTGTATGGGCGAACAAACGTGTTGGAGTTCGAGTATCCGCGTATGGCGCATGTTTCCAGCACCGGCCCCAGCAGCCTCGACGAACGGCTGATCCTGCGGCCGATCGGCGTCGACGACTTCTCCAGCCTGCGCTACCTGCACGCGACATCGCTGCGTTCCCAGACGCTGGAGGTGCTTTCGGAAGAGGAGGTGGCGGCTTTCGTCCGGCTCGTCTACTCGCCCGCCTACGTCGACCTGCTGCTGAAGGAGGAGGTGTACGGAGGCTGGATCGACGGCGAGCTGATCGGCACGGTCAGCTGGCACGCGGGCGGCAGCGGGGGCTCGACGGCCAGCATCGGCGGCATCTTCGTGCGCCACCCGCGGCTCGGGATCGGGCGCCGGTTGCTCGCCGAGGCCGAGGCGCGCGCACATCAGAGCGGCTTCGAGCGTCTTTCCGCCTGTGCCACCGCCAACGCCGTGCCGTTCTTCCTCAAGTTCGGCTACGAGACGGTCTCACGCGGCGTGCGGTCGCTGTCGTTCGAATGCGTGCTGCCGGTGACGTTCGTGAAGAAGCGCCTGCCGCCCGGCCGCCCCGCCAGCGCCGCGCTCAATTGACGGGAACACGCGAACGCACCGCGGTCGACGATTTTCGCTCACACCCCCGACGCCAGTTCCTTGCGGATCAGCGCCAGCGCCTCCTCGATCATCGCCGCGCTGACGTCGAGGTGCGTGCAGGCGCGGATGCGGCCGCCCAGCAGGCTCAGATGCACGCCATGCAGCCGCAGCCGTCGGATCAGCTCCGGCCCCGGCACACCGGCACCGGCGGGGTCGAAGAAAACGAGATTGGTCTCGGGCTCCTCCACCACGACGCCCGGCATCTGCTTGAGGCCGCGCGCCAGGGCCTTGGCGTTGCGATGGTCGTCGGCCAGGCGGTCCACGTGGTGGTCGAGGGAATAGAGGCAGCCCGCGGCGCAGATGCCCGCCTGGCGCATGGAGCCGCCCAGCCGCTGCTTCCAGCGCCAGGCAGCGTCGATGAAATCCGCGCTGCCGGCGAGCGCCGCGCCGAGCGGAGCGCCGAGACCCTTGGTGAAATCGATCCAAACCGAATCGAAGGACGCGGCCATGTCCTTGGCCGCGACGCCGGAGGCTACGCAGGCGTTCATCAGGCGGGCACCGTCCATGTGCGTGGACCAGCCTTCGCCGCGCGCCACCGCCGCCACCGCGTCGAGCTGCGCCAGCGGCCAAACGGTGCCGCCGCCGATATTGGCGGTCTGCTCCACCTCCAGGAGCCGCTGCGGCGGCGCATAGCGCGAGCGCGGGCGGACAGCGGCGCGCACGTCGTCTGCGGTGAACTGCCCGCGCGCGCCCGGCAACGCAAGGATCTGCACGCCCGAGAACGCCGCATGGGCCCCGCCCTCGCTGGTGAGGATGTGGCTGGTGTGATGCGCCACCACCTCCTCGCCCGACCGGCAGTGGGTCAGGATGGCCACCACGTTGCACATGGTGCCGGAGGGCAGGAACATCGCCGCCTCCTTGCCGAGCAGGGCGGCCACCTGGTCGCACAGGGCGTGCACGGTCGGATCGTTGCCGTGCTGCTCATCGCCCACCTCGGCGCGTTTCATCGCTTCCAGCATGGGAGGCGTGGGCCGCGTCTGCGTATCGGAATAGAGGTTGATGCGGATGGGCGGGGCGCCCTTGTCGGGACGGATCGGGGTGAAGGTCATGGCGCGCGCCTCGGGGGTCTGGCTGGAGGATCGAGCCCGCACGCTAGCATGGGGCCCAGCCGCCATAAACGCTGCCGGACCCGGGCCCGAGAGCGGCCACCTTCGCGTGGCATCATTGCATCCACGAGCCGACAGGAAACCGTTATGCTGGCGGCGGGGATGTGAGGTGCCATGTACGGGCGTGCACTGACTGCCAGCTTCTTCGACCTCATCGAGCAGGTGCCGAGCCCGAAATGGCTTGGACTAGCCGCCACCTGCGCGGCCCTCGTGCTGCTGGTCGGGCTGATCGTCCTGTCCGACCGCTACCTGCGCCTGCGCCGCCGCGTCGCCGAGCAAGGCGAGCCGGGCACGGCTGCCGCCCACGCCGGGGTCGCGGGATGGGAGGACGAGTTGGCGCCGATCTCGCTGGAAGGCGAGGGGCGCGCCCTGGTCGACCGCCTCCTGCCGCGCCGGCCGCGTCCGTTTCTGCTGGCCGTCGCGGCGCTGGCGATAGCCTGTTGGGGCGCCGGACTGGCCCTCACCACCGACGTCTATGCGTTCCTCACCAGCAAAGAGTGGCAGCTGCAGCCGCTGTACCTGGCCGCGCATTTCATCACCCTGCGGCTGTTCTCCACCATGTTCACGCGCAACTTCCTGGCCGGCGTGGTGCACCTGGACATGCCGACCGCGGATGCCCGCCGCGGCATCCAGCTGGTGCAGGGACCGGTGGGCACGCTCATCGCCCTGCTCGTCGCGATACCCTTCTGCGTCTACGACTTCCAGGCGATCGGGCTCGCCAAAGGCGGAGCCAAGACCGGTGCCACGGGCCCGCTGGTGGCCCAGCTGCTGTACGCCATGTGGTGCGTCGAGTGGTTCCTGATGGGGTTCATCTGGGTGCAGCTTGTCGGCTTCCTTTTCCTGACGCGACGCGCCATCGGCGACTATCGCTTCCGCTCGCCCATCGAGGTGGTGCTGCTCGAGAAGCAGTACCGTCATTTCCTCGCCATGAGCGCCCACGGCGCCACGATCGTGCTCGGCTTCTTCCTGATGAATGTGGCCTACGGCTGGTACACGGGCGCCGAGCTCACCGACTACATCGGCGTGGCCATTACGCTGGTGCTGCTGGTGGTCGGCTTCATCCCGCCCTGGATGCTGCTGACCTCCAAGATGGACCGCATCGTCAAGGACGAGATGGCAGGCCTCAGGCGACGCCTGGCAACCAGCGAGATGCTAGCCACGGCGGGCGGGGGCCCAGCCCCCGGCGGATCCGAGACCAAGGCGGCCGCGGACCTGCAGACACGCCTCGACGAGGCGCTGGTGATGCTGCGCATCTCCTACCTGGAGCGCCTGCACCGCGACCTCGGCAACATGGAAGCGTGGAGCATCGTCATGAAGATCGGCGTGCCCGTCATGACGGTGATCTACTACGCCGTGCACATCTTCCGCACGACGTGAGCCCAAGCGGATGAACGGCTAGCGCCCGGCGCGGCTCATGGATTTTATGGGCGCGCGCGTACGGCCCGAGCGCTCGACGATCTCGCGATCCTGCGACTCGATGAAGTCGCGCGCCGGAGCATCCCCGTCCAAGCCGCCCAGCATCGCGCCGGGCACCTTGCGATTGGAGGTGACGGACCCATCCTCATAGAGGACGTTGAACAGAACGAACTCCGCCCGCGCTGAAGGTTTCTTGCGGCTCATCCTGCCTCTTCCTCCTGCAAACTCACCGGTAGGCTTGCGATACGGTGCCTAGACGGCCACGCGTCGCGAGAGCTCACTCTCCTTGGCCACCCGCTCGAAGGTCTCGCCCTTGCTCTTGACGCGGTAGAGAAACTGCCCGCTCTCAACCGGAAGAAGCCGAACGATCTCGTACTGCCGGCCCGCCGTTGGCATGCCCGGTCGGGCTGGAGCAAAATCCACCGACTGGCCAACCCTGAACTTGTGATGCGTCATATCTGCCTCCGTGTTGCGCAGCAGAGGCTTCGTGTCTCCGGCGTTGCTTATGCCTCTGCACTGCGGCGAGGTCGTAGAAGCGGACTTCCGACGCCGGTCATGAGTGCTTGGTACCGCGCATGTCCCTACGCCGGGCGGGCACAGTACTCGTTCGGAATCCCGAGAATTGTTAGGCCGATCCGCCAATAGCGCCGCCAGGCGAACCCGGCGGCGCTCATTTTAGAGCCCTCTCGCGAGGGTCGGCCTGTTACGCTTTCTGGATCTGTCCGGCTTGCTTGCCGCGACCCTTCCTGTCGTCCTCGAGCACAAAGCTGACCTTGTCACCCTCGTTGAGCGAGGAGATACCGGCCGCTTCGAGCGCGGTCGCATGGACGAAGACGTCCTTGTCGCCGCTCTCGGGCTGGATGAAGCCAAAGCCTTTGGCTGAATTGAAGAACTTGACAGTGCCTGTGGTACGCATGTGGGTGTCCTTTCCCGATTGTGCGTGAAGGAGCCGGTCAATAGCGGGCCGCACGCTCGACCCAGGATCTCAGATATGGGGAAAGGCAACGCCCGAAGGCTCAGCAGAACCGCAAATCGTGAGGGCGCACTCCAACTCGGAGCACACCGGCTACGCTCATATAGCGTGTGCACCGCCTGTCCACAAGGACGGCTTCCTATGCTCGGGGCGCTTTGCGGGCTGGATGCACCTCGCGGCAGCCGCCCACAGTACGTAAGAGCGGTTCGCGCCTCAGCGCACAGGATTCAGCGGGCGCCGAACGGCTCCGGCGCCCGGCGTCTGTAACCTGCTCGATCAGGCCGTGTCGCCGCCATCGGCGCGGGGCTGCACGGTGCGAGGCGCCTCGCCGGCAGGCAGGGCGCGCTTGGCCACGCTGGGCCCGGTGGCACCGATCTCCTCGCGGAACTTGTTGGTGATGGGGTAGCGGCGGTCGCGGCCGAAGTTGCGCGCCGAGATCTTCACGCCCGGCGCCGCTTGCCGACGCTTGTATTCGGCGAGATAGAGCAGCCGCTCGACCTTCTTGACCACCTCCGGCGCGTGCCCGCGGGCGACGATGTCGCCGAGCGGCATCTCGCGCTCGACCAGGCAGGCGAGGATGTCGTCCAGCACCTCGTAGGGCGGCAGCGAATCCTGGTCGGTCTGATTCTCGCGCAGCTCCGCGGTCGGGGGACGCGTCAGGATGTTCTCCGGGATCACCACGCCGCCCGGACCCTTGCCGCCCTTGGGCACGTGCGCGTTGCGCCAGCGCGCGAGCCGGTAGACCTCCAGCTTGTAGAGGTCCTTGATCGGATTGAAACCGCCGTTCATGTCGCCATAGAGCGTGGCGTAGCCGACCGACATCTCGCTCTTGTTGCCGGTGGTCAGCACCATGCCGCCGAACTTGTTGGAAATCGCCATCAGCGTGGTACCGCGCACACGGCTCTGCACGTTCTCCTCGGTGACGTCGGGCCCGCGTCCCGCGAACATCGGCTTGAGCATGGCGAGGAAGCCCTCGACCGCGGGCGAGATCGGCACGATGTCGTAGCGCACGCCGAGCGCCTTGGCGCAGTCGGCGGCATCAGCCAGGCTCTCGTTGGAGGTGTAGCGGTAGGGCAGCATCACGCAGTGCACGCGCGCCGGTCCCAGTGCATCCACCGCCATGGCGGCGACCAGCGCGGAATCGACGCCGCCGGAGAGCCCCATCACGACGCCGGGGAAGCCGTTCTTGTCGACGTAGTCACGCAAGCCCAGCACGCAGGCGTGGTAGGCGGCCGCATCGAGCTCCTCGAGCACGGTGCGCTCGGCCGGCTCGCAGCGCCACCCCGTCCCCGTGCGCCGCATCTCCACGATACGCAGCGCCTCCTCCCACGCCGGCAGCTGCGCGGCGAGGCTGGCATCGGCGTTGAGCACGAAGGATGCGCCGTCGAATACGAGCTCGTCCTGGCCGCCGACCTGGTTGAGGTAGAGCAGCGGCAGCGAGGTCTCCGTTACCCGCGCGACCGCGACGTTCATGCGCTGATCGGGCTTGGGCCAGTCGAACGGCGAGCCGTTGGGCGAGATCAGCATCTCCGAGCCGGTCTCCTGCAGGCACTCGCACACCTCGTCCTTCCAGATGTCCTCGCAGATCGGCAGGCCGATGCGCACGCCGCGGAAGCTGACCGGTCCTGGCATCGGGCCCTGGTCGAACACGCGCTTCTCGTCGAACACGCCGTAGTTGGGCAGGTCGACCTTGTGGCGCACGGCCTCGATGCGGCCGCCGTCGAGGAGCGCCACTGAGTTGTAGAGCTTGCCGTCCTCGGCCCAGATGGTCCCGACGATCGCGCCGGGACCGCCGTCGGAGGTCTCGGCAGCCAGCTCCTCCACGACGCGCCGTGCCGCGGCGGCGAATGCCGGCTTGCGCACGAGGTCCTCGGGGGGATAGCCGGTGATGAACAGCTCGGGGTAGACCACGAGATCGGCACCCAGCCTCGCCGCCTCGGCGCGCGCCTTGCGCAGCTTGGCGGCGTTGCCGGCGAGATCGCCCACGACCGGATTGAGCTGGGCGAGAGCGACCTTGAACGAGCTGGAGATGGCGTGTGGCATTGGCCGAGATTAGGGCGACTGGCGCGAGGCGCGCAACGTGGCATGTGGGGTCGGAGGGAGACGCTATCCGCGCACTCGACCCTCGTCCCGAGCTTGTCGAAGGACGGCGCCACCCGCCATGCCGCGGTTCGACCCTCGGAACAAGTCCGAGGGCAGGCAAGCTCACCGCTGGGGTAGAGCGTGCCGACCGTGTTGGAGAAACCGGCTTGCCATGGGGTTGGAGATGCAGTCCACGTCGAAGTCTGCAACGCTGCTCGGCACCGGCGCCATTCTGCTGTGGGCGACACTGGCGAGCCTGACGGCGCTGCGAGGCGCGATCCCGCCGTTCCAGACGACGGCCATCGTCTTCGCCATCGGCGGCTTGGTCGTGCTGCTGGCAGCCGCCGCGAGAGGGCGGCTGGCCCTCGTGCGGCCGACGCCGGCATCGTTCGCGCTCGGCATCGCCGGCCTGTTCGGCTACCACGCGCTGTATTTTGCCGCCCTGAAGCTTGCGCCTCCCGCGGAAGCCAATCTGATCGCCTCGCTGTGGGCCCTGTTCACGGTGCTGTTCTCCGGCCTCCTGCCGGGGCATCGGCTGCGCCCGGCGCATATCGCCGGTGCCGTGCTCGGGCTGGCGGCCGCGACGATGCTGGTGTGGGACAAGCTCGGCGCCGCGGGCGCTGCCGGCTCGACCAGCGGTCTCGGCTTCGCGCTGGCGTTCGCCTGCGCGCTGGTGTGGTCGAGCTACTCCGTGGCGTCGCGGCTGTTCGCACAAGTGCCGAGCGAGAGCATCGCGGTCGCCTGCCTTGGCACCTCCGCGCTGGCATTCCTCTCGAGCCTTGCATTCGAGACGTGGACGCCGCCCGACACCCTGTCCTGGCTGGCGCTGGTGGGGCTGGGCCTCGGCCCCGTAGGCGCCGCCTTCCTGCTGTGGGACATCGGCATGAAGGGCGGCAGCGTGCCGCTGCTCGGCGTGCTGTCCTACGCCTCGCCCATTGTCTCCACCGCCCTGCTGGTCGCGCTGGGTCTCGCGCAGGCTTCCTGGTCGCTTGCGATTGCGTGCGGGCTGATGGTGGCGGCGGCGATCATCGCCACGCGGGCTGATTGACGACGCCAACACAACCCAGTCGCGGAACGTCATCTCCGCGCAGGCGGGGACCCACGCGAGCAGCCAAACAGGCGCGACCTGCTGACGTGGATTCCCGCCTCCGCGGGAATGACTTTACTCCGCGGCCTTCCTGGACGCCGGCCCGCTTGCCGACCTGTCCTGCTTCAGCCTTTCGGCCAGCAGAAAAGCCAGCTCCAGGGCCTGGCCGGCGTTGAGCCGCGGATCGCAGCCGGTGTCGTACTGCCGGGCGAGGTCGGCCTCCGAGATGCTCCTGGCGCCGCCCGTGCACTCGGTCACGTTCTGCCCGGTCATCTCGATGTGCACGCCGCCAGGATGCGTGCCTTCCGCGCGGTGGATGTCGAAGAACCGCTCCGTCTCGGCGACGATGCTCTCGAACGGCCGCGTCTTGTAGCCTGTTCCAGCCGTCACGGTGTTGCCGTGCATCGGGTCGCACTCCCACACCACGGTGCGGCCGGCCTTCTGCACGGCGCGGATCAGCTTGGGGAGATGCTTCTCGATCTTGTCGGCGCCGAAGCGGCAGATGAGGGTGAGCCGCCCCGCCTCGTTCTTCGGGTTCAGGATATCGATCAGCCGCAGGAGATCGTCGACCTCGAGCGAGGGGCCGCACTTCATGCCGATCGGGTTGACGATGCCACGGCAGAATTCCACGTGCGCGCCGTCCGCCTGGCGCGTGCGGTCGCCGATCCACAGGAAGTGGCCCGAGGTCGCCACGTAGTCGCCCGAGCCCATGGCCGCGTCCTGGCGGGTCAGGGCCTGCTCGTAGGGCAGCAGCAGCGCCTCGTGGCTGGTGTAGAAGCTGGTGGTGCGCATCTCCAGGTTCTTCTCGGCGGTCATGCCGAGCAGCGCATTGATCTCCACCGTGCGCTTGATCTCGTTGGCGAGCTTTTCATAGCGGGTCTCGACCTCGGTCCCCTCCATGAACTTCAGCTCCCAGCGATGCGCATTCTCGAGCGAGGCATAGCCGCCGTCGAGCAGCGCGCGCAGGAAATTCAAGGTCGCGGCCGACTGGCGATAGGCGTCGAGCTGCCGGCGCGGATCGGGAATGCGCGCGGCGGCCGTGAACTCCGGCCCGTTGATGATGTCGCCGCGGTAGCTCGGCAGCTCCTTGCCGCCCTGCTTCTCGATCGGCGAGGAGCGCGGCTTGGCGAACTGGCCGGCGACGCGTCCCACCTTCACGACCTGCGAGTTGCCGCCGAAGGTCAGGATCAGCGCCATCTGCAGGAACAGCTGGAAATAGTCGCGGATGTAGTCGGTCTTGTGCTCCTTGAAGCTCTCCGCGCAGTCCCCGCCCTGCAGCAGGAAGCCCTCGCCGCGGGCCACGCCGGCAAGCTTCTCCTTGAGGTCGCGCACCTCCTTGATGAACACGAGCGGCGGGAAATTGCGCAGATTGCGCTCCACGTCCTCCAGCACCGCCTGGTCCGGGTACTCAGGCACCTGGAGGATCGGCTTCCCCCTCCAGCTGTCCATCCGCCACGGCTGCGCCATGGGTCACTCTCCTCGTGGTCGATATCCAGCCGGGCTCCGGCACGCTCCCAGGAGCGCCCGGTCCAGGCAACGCAAGCAATGCCAGGATGCGTTGTGCGGCCTTATAGGGGAAAGCCGCCGGCTAGGCCAGATTGGCGCGCGGGAATATTGCGGCGGTCCTTGCCATTCCGTTCGGCTGCGTTATGTTGACGTATACGTCAACTTCGCCGCGAGCCGGCCATGCGTGTCTCTGCGACGGCCCAGACTTCCGCAGCGGTCCCGAGCGCCGCTCAGGCGCCCGCCATCGGCGGCCGGGAGCTAACCGTCCCGGCCGCGGACAATCTCGAGCTGGCGGCCACGCTGTTCGAGCCTGGTGCTGCCGCAGCGGGCGAGGCCCCGCTGGTCGTGATCGGCGGCGCCACGGCGGTGAAGCGCGGCTACTACGCACGGTTTGCAACCTATCTGGCCGAGCATGGGCCATCCCGTCCTCACCTTCGACTATCGCGGCATCGGCGGCTCGCGCCGCGGCTCCCTGGTCGGCTCCAAGGTGCGCATGCGCGACTGGTGCATCCTCGACGTGCCGGGCGTGCTGGCCTGGGCGCACCGCACCTACCCGCAGCGCCCCATCCACTGGGTCGGCCACAGCATGGGCGGCTTCGCCACCGGGCTCGCCTACAACAACCACCTTGTCGCCCGCCAACTCAACATCGCCACGCTCAGCGGCTACTGGGGCCGCATGGCCTCGCCTGAGAAATGGCGCGTGCGCATGCTCATGGGCACCCTCGGGCCGCTGGTGGTGTGGACCAAGGGCTACTTCCCGGGCGACCTGCTGGGCGGCGAGGACATGCCGGGTCCTGCCTACCTCGAGTGGATGGGCTGGTGCATGAAGCCGGGCTTCCTGTTCGACGACGAGACACTGCGCGAGCGGCGCAACTTCCGTGACTTCCGCGCTCCCGTCCGCTTCATGCAGATCGCCGACGACTCCTGGGGCACGCCTGCTGCGGTGGGCCACGTGGCCGAGCACTTCACGGGCAGCAGCGACCGATCGATCTGGCCGGTGACGCCCGCGCAAGCCGGCGTGCGCAAGATCGGCCACTTCGGCTTCTTCCGCCCGGACCTGCGCGACACCTTGTGGAAGGACGCGGCGGATTGGCTGCTCGAAGCGTAGGCTCGACCCGACGCTACGCCGCGTCGCGCGCGTGCTCGAAGCTGTCGCGGATGACGCGCTCGACGTCGCCCGGCGCCACCGCCGGGCTGAAGTAGAAGCCCTGCGCCCCGGCGCAGCCGAAACCGCGCACCATCTCCAGCTGAGCGTAGTTCTCGACGCCCTCGGCGACGGTGACCATGTCGAGACTGTTGCCCAGACCGACGATGGCCTGCACGAGGGCGCGGGTCTCGTCGCTGCGGTCCATGTCGGCGACGAATGCCCGGTCGATCTTGATCTTGTCGAAGGGGAAGCTGCGCAGGTAGCTGAGCGAGCAGTAGCCGCGCCCGAAATTGTCCATGACGAGACGCACGCCGAGCTGACGCAATTGGTGCAGGGTAGCCAGCGTGTTCTGGCTGTCCTGCATCAGCACCGCTTCCGTGATCTCCAGCTCGAGCCGATCCGGAGGCAGGCCCGATGCCGCCAGCGCCTGCAGCACCACCTCGATCAGGTCGCGCTTGATCTGCAAGGGCGAGAGGTTGATCGAGACCTTCATCGGCGAGGACCATCGCGCCGCCTGCGCACAAGCCCTCTTCAGTGCCCACTCGCCCAACTCCGAGACCAGTCCGGCCTCCTCGGCGAGCGCGATGAAGTCGGCGGGCTGGATTGTGCCGCGCTGGGGATGGGTCCACCGCATCAGGCTCTCGAAGCCCATGACCTTGCGGGTCTGCAGGCACACGATCGGCTGATAGTAGAGGGCCAGCTCGTCCTTTTCGATCGCCGCGCGCAGGTCGTTCTCCAGCTGCCGGCGCACCTGGACGTGGGCGTCCATCTCGGGCTTGAAGAAGGAGTAGCCGTTCCGGCCGTCGGCCTTGGTGCGGTAGAGGGCGAGGTCGGCATTCTTCAGCAGCTGGTCGGCGTCGCTGCCGTCGCGGGGCGCCATCGTGATGCCGATGCTGGTGGAGATGTCGATCGGGTGCCCGTTGATCTGGTAGAGCTTGCCGATGGTCTCGACGATGCGCGCGGCGAGCACCTCGCTGCTTTCGGGGTCGCGCACGTTGGCCTGGATGATGGCGAACTCGTCGCCGCCGAGGCGGGCCACGAGGTCGCCCTGGCGCACGCAGCTGAGCAGGCGCTCGCTGACCTGCTTCAGGAGCACGTCGCCGACGGGGTGCCCGAGCGTGTCGTTGACGGCCTTGAAGCGGTCGAGGTCGAGACAGAAGACGGCGAAACCCTGCCCTCGGCGCAGTCGCAACAGGGCCGCCTGCAGCTGCTCGCGGAACAGGGCGCGGTTGGCGAGGTTGGTGAGCACGTCGTGGCGCGCGAGGTGCGAGATTTCCTGCTCCTGGCGGCGGCGCAGGGTGACGTCCTCGTGCAGCGACACCCAGCCGCCGCCCTTCAGCGGCTGACGCGACACGGAGATGATGCGCTCGTTGCCGAACTCGATCGTCATCGACTCGGCCTCGCCCCATCCGTGCGTCCCGTCCCCGTCCATGGGGTAGTGCCGCGCTCCCTTCCTTTCGCGATGATCCCATAGCGCGCAACGCGCCGTGCCGGGCCGCGTCAGCCCGCTCGGCAGCTCGTACATCTCCGCGTATCGCCGGTTGCACACCAGGAGGCGTTCCTGGGCATCGAACATGCTGAGCCCCAGGGGCATATTGTTGATCGCCGCATCGAGCTGGAGATTGAGCCGCTCGAACTCGCCCTTCCTCTGCAGCAGCTCGATCGACTTGGCCTTGAACACCGCCGCCGAGCGCGCAAGCCTGCCCACCTCGTCCTGGCTCGTCAGTCCGGGGATGTCGACGGAGGTGTCGTTGCGGGCGAGGCGCACCAGCGCCGTGCCGACGCCTTGCAGTCGCGACAGCACGCGGCCAAGCAGCAGAAGCCCGATGGGGCCGATCAGCAGCCCGCTCACGGCGGCGGCAGCGCAGACCCAGGTGATGAGGCTGCGCGAGCTGGAGGCGATGTTCTCCAGCACCGCTTCGCCAGCCAGCGCGCGCCGCTGGCGATCGGCCGCGACCTGGCCCTGGAGCTTCTGCATGGACTGGGCGTAGTCGGCTGCCATGGCCTTGGCCTGGTACAGCCGCTCGTCGCGCGCGAACGCCAGGACCATCGCTCCCAGCTGGGCCAGATCCGCGTACTGCAGGGAGAGCTTGCTGGTGGCGCCATATCCCAGGCGCGGCAGGAGCGCCGAGATCTGCGATGTCAGGTCGCCGAACGCCCGCTCGCCCTCTTGCTTGCCGGTCTGGTCGGACACGAAGGGTGCCATCGCCACCAGCCGCCGCTGCTGCTCCAGCGCCACCTCGAGGCTGCCGTACCGCAGCGGCGACGGAATAGCCGTCCTCCTGGAACCGGCGCGTCGTTTCCTCGGTGCGGCTGGCAAACTGCGTGGCGGCCGCCGCCAGCACGTAGACCACGGCCAGGATGAGGGCGATGGCGCCGTAAAGCTTGGTGGCGATCTGGAGGCGCGGGAAGGCGCAAGCGCTCGATCATCGAATGCCGAGGCCCGCTTGTCGTCACGCCGTCGCCCGCCGCGCGGGTCGGCAGGCCATCCGCGCTCGCGGCGCGGGGGCGCCGGACAGAGTGCCGAGCATGGAAACGCAGATGCCTCAAAGCCTCTCCCCGGTCGTGTCGGCCGACCCCCATGCACGCAGGAGGCCTTGGGACCCCGTGCGCATCCTCAGCACGCGCACGGTAGGCCGCGGGGATTTAAGGAACCCGATCGCTCGTGGCTCGGATTTTCAGCAAATTCGCCCGAGATGCGGGCTCCGACGAGGCCGCTTCACCACTTGCCGGTGTTGGGCATCGACGACCACGGCTCTTTCTTGGGCAGCGACTCGCCCTTCTGCAGCAGCTCTATGGAGACGTTGTCGGGCGACCGGATGAACGCCATGCGCCCGTCGCGCGGCGGCCTGTTGATGGTGACGCCAGCCTTCATCAGCCGGTCGCACAGGGCGTAGATGTCGTCCACCTCGTAGGCCAGATGGCCGAAGTTGCGGCCCTCTCCGTACTTCTCGGGGTCCCAGTTGAAGGTGAGCTCCAGGAGCGGCGCGCGCTCGGCGGCGGCGCGGGTCTTGTCCTCGGGACCGGCCAGGAAGACCAGCGTATAGCGGCCCGCCTCGCTCTCGACCCGGCGGACCTCCTCCATCCCGAGCTTGGTGCAATAGAAGTCGAGACTCTTTGCGATGTCGGTCACGCGGACCATCGTGTGCAGATAACGCAGAGCCATGCCGATGCCTCCTGTTGTGCGCCAAGCCCGGCTCGACGCTTGTGTTGTGGCAGATTGGCCCCAGATTGCGCGCCCGCCGACCGCAGCGCAAGCGAGCCTTCGAGCGGCTGGCGCAAGCAGGGGGCGCGGTCGCCACGCCGGCGGCCGGAATTTGTGCAGCCATCAGGAGTTGCCACAGAGTCTGTCACAATGTCGCCATGTGCTCTGGGAAGGCTGCTGTTCTACGTCGATCGAGCCGGGTTCGCCGCGAATCGAATCAGGCTGCCAGAGCCGGGTTAGCGCAAGAGTTCGCAAGCTCTTATCCGCGTGTCTTCAAGTTTATCCACGCGAAACCCACAGCTTAATATAGTCCACAGCTTTGTGAATTCGGCGTTCGGAAGCTGGAACCCGAAGCCACTTCAGTATGTTGGGCCAGTATTGTCGACACGCAGGATGAGACAATGCCTAGGTTTTTCCACGCTCTTGCCAAAAATTACTGGCGCCGCCGGAAACCCTTGTTTATAGCGGTTGAGTGCTGGCGGGGGCGGCACGTGGTCACCGAGAGGGCAAAATCGGAGACCTAGCGCAACCCGACGGCAGTCGTGGTTGACAGGAGTGGTTCTAACGTAGAGCGGGGGGTTCCAGTATGGTGCAGGAGAAAGACAAGTTTTCTCCAGACTATGCGGATATTCAGGGAAAGGAGCTCGAGGGGACGGAGGCGGGCGCGGAGGCCAGAGTCGAGGTCTTCGAGATTGCCGGATCGATCAAGTGGTTCGACGTCTCGAAGGGATATGGGTTCATCGTACCTGACAACGGGCTTGCTGACGTGCTGCTGCATGTCACATGCCTCAGGGCTGGGGGCTATCAAACAGCCTATGAAGGTGCGAGAGTTCACTGTCAGGTCCTCAAGCGGCCCAGAGGCCTGCAGGCGTTCCGCGTGCTCAGCATGGACGAGAGCACGGCCATCCATCCATCGCAGCTTCCGCAGCGCACGCACGTGCAGGTCACACCGGAAAGTGACTGGGAGCGGGCCAGGGTGAAGTGGTTCAATCGGGTCCGCGGATTTGGATTTCTGACACGTGGCGAAGGCACCCCGGACATCTTCGTGCACATGGAGACGCTGCGGCGCTTCGGCTTCACCGAGCTGCGACCCGATCAGATCGTGCATGTCCGCTGGGGCATGGGCATCAAGGGCTGCATGGCTGCGGAGCTGCGGCCGGACGGCGCACCACCAGGCTTGCCGCCCAAGCATTGATCCTATCGAACATCAGGATAGCCTGTGGCCGGGCCGCCCACAAAGCGGCCTGGCTTTTTGTTGTGCTGGTGTTGTCGGCAAGCCTCCTGTATCCGGCCCAGGCCATGCGGCGCGAAACCCTGAAACTCCTGACCGCGCAAGGAGCGCAAGCGATCGACATCGAGATCGCGGAGACCTCCGAGGAAAAGGCGCAAGGCTTGATGTTCCGGACTCGTCTCGACGACAAGAACGGCATGCTGTTCTTCTATGAGGTGCCGCAGGAGATCACCATGTGGATGCGCAACACCTATATCCCGCTCGATATGGTGTTCATCCGCGCCAACGGCACCGTCCACCGCATCGAATCGCGCACCGAGCCGCTGTCGGAGAGCATCATCGCCTCGCGCGGCGACGTCGCCGCATGCCTCGAGCTCGCCGGGGGCGCCGCCGAGCGCTTGGGGCTGAAGCCCGGCGACCGGATCGAGCACCGCTTCTTCGGCCCGGGCGACAAGCGGCCCAAGAAGTGATCCGCACCACGCGTAACGCACCTTTCGAGGCAGCCCGACCAGGCCTTGGCTAGGGGAGACTGCGGCTGCCATGACGCCCACATCGGCGGAGCGCGGGCTGCGTCCCATCGTGCTCGTCACTGGCGGTTCGAGGGGCATCGGGCTCGCCCTGGCGCACGGCTTTGCCGCTCGAGGCCACGACCTGGTCCTGGTTGCCCGCGACGCGGAGCGGCTGCAGAGGGTGGCGGCGGCGATTGCGGCCGCACATGGCGTAGCGGTCGAGCCCATCGCCTGCGATCTGGCCGCGCCGCATGCCGCGGCAGACCTGGTCGCGGCCATTGGCGCCAAGGGCCGCCGCGTCGACATCCTCGTCAACTGCGCGGGCGTCGGCACCTCTGGCGCCTTCACGGGCAACACGCCGGGGCAGATCCACGCTGCGCTCCGCCTCAACATCGATGCGGCGACCGCCCTCATGCGCGCCTGCCTGCCCGGCATGGTGGCGCAAGGCCGCGGAGGTGTCCTCAACGTCGCCTCACTCGCCGGCATGCAGCCGATGCCCTATCTCGCGATCTACGGCGCCACGAAGGCTTATCTGGTGGCCTTGAGCCGGGCTGCGGCGTGGGAGGTGGCTGGCACGGGCGTGACTGTATCGGTGCTTCTGCCGGGTCCCGTCGACACCGGTTTCTTCACGCACGATGGCCAACCCGGCGAGGAGCACACAGGGCTGGGGCTGCTACCGGGACTGTCGGCCGAGGCTGTCGCCCGCACCGCCATCGAGGGCTTCCTCGCCCGCCAGACCGTGATCACTCCGGGGATGCTCGCCTGGCTCTGCCGCCTCGGCATGAAGCTGCTGCCGCGCCGCGTGCCCATCGCTTTCGTGCAATTCATTCTGAGCGGGGCCAAGGGCGATCCGACCTTGGCGTCTACCCCGCGGACACGCCCTCCAATCCCATCGCAAGCTGGACCGCTGCGTGCGCTCAGCGCCTCCGCCCATATCGTGTTGCTCGCTTGCATAGCCGTCGTCTTCGCGCTGCAGATCGGCATCGCGTCGCGCAAGGCACCGCATGTCGACACGGGACCGGGCTCGGTCATCGCGGCTGCGGCGAGCCTTCTCGAGCACGGGACCTTCGCTGATGCAGTCGTGTCCGGCGGCGCCGGGCAGCCGCAGCCGGGACGTTACCTCGCGCCCGGCTATCCCGCTTTCGTCGCAGGCTTGGCGCTGCTCGATCCAAATCTGGCCGACGCCATCCGGTGCCTCGCCGCTAGCCGAACCGATTGCATGCAAGGGAACCCATTTCGGACGCTCGCCGCGTTGCAGGGCCTGCTCATGGTCGTCGCGCTCGCGCTTCTCTTTTGCGTCGCCCGCCTGTTGTCAGGGTCGGCCGAGATCGCCGGACTCGCGATACTGCTGACGTTCGTGATGGGTCGCTTCAACGACCTTGCCCTCTCGATCAGCCAGTACGCGATGGTGCCGCCGGTGGCGCTGATCTTTGGTGCCACGCTTTTCATCGCCCATCGCCGACGCAGCATTCTTGTTGCGGCGATCGCCGGTCTGCTGCTTGGATTTCTGGCGCTTCTCGACGTGTACTATGCGGCGCTCATCCCTCTCGCGCCGGTGTTGCTGGTCGGCGCCGAGTTCGAGCCGTGGCGAGCCGCGCCGGCGGTGGGCCGCGACCGCTGCGGTCACGCTGGTCCTCGGCGCATGCGTGATGCTGGGCCCCTGGATCGTGCGCAACTACCTCCAGTTCGGCGACTTCGCGCTGACGCAGGGGTCCGAGACCAAGAACCTGGCTGAGCGCATGGCCTACAGCGGCCTGCCCCCTCGCGAATGGCGCGTGGCGCTGTTCTTCTGGCTGCCGGGAATCGGGGATATTTCCAGCCTGCTGCTGCCGGTCGAGACGACGCGGAAATTCGATGTCTACTACACCGGCAGCCTCCTGCTGGAGAGCGAGCGCGTCCTCGCCGCCACGCCTGCCGTTGCCGGCGAGAGCCAGTTTCGCCGCCTCCTGGACGTGTATGCCTTCGGCATGCCCGCCGACTACGCGGTCACGACCGCGCTGCTGCTCGAACGCGGCCTGCAGATCCACGGGCGGGTTTCTCGTGCTTTGGGGCTGGCTTGCGCTGCCGCTGCTGTTGCGCCGCCTCAAGGCGCAGCGCGCGCTCGCTCCCTTCCTCCTGATCGCCGGCCCCCTGTTCGCCATATCCGCCGTGCAGAGCCTCCTCACCGCCAACCTTCCCTGGATGAACGTGCCTCTGGTGTTCGTATACGGCTACGCCATCGCCAGCGTGACGGGCGGACTGGAATTGCCGTTCGGGCTGCGTCGCCTGTTCGGTCGGCGCGACTCGGCGGTTCCGCTTCATCAGTGAACGCCGCGAACTCGGGGAATGCCGCCGCACCGGCAGCCTCGAGCAGATTCCGCCCGTGACCGGCCCGACCCTGGCATCCCGCCCGGCATCGAGCTGTGACATCCGCGATACACCGCGCGCCACAAGCGGCGAACTCTTTGTTGCGAATGATTGTCAGTTGCAATAAATAAGATTGGAGCCTCTCTCACACATCTCCAGCGCGACCGCAGGAGGCGCTCGGGGGCGAGCCCGTCACGAAGGTTACGCGACGTTGACGGATGGTTGACGCGAATCAGGCTAGCGCATCGCAGCTACGGGACCGGGGACGGGGAATGAAGGGTTCGGGGCGGGACTTCGTGCAGGGCACATCGGTGATGAAGGCGGCAACGCTGGTCGCTTCGGCAACGCTGGGCATCGTGCTGTCGGCGGCCGAGCTGCGCGCGGACGAGCCGCCGCGAGCCGCTCCGGCCGGATCGCCATCACGCGGCTGGACCGGTGCCTACGTCGGTGGCCATCTCGGCTACGCCTGGGGCGACGCCGATTGGACCGCCTACGGACCGGGAGCGACCGTCACCACCGGCGGCTTCGACTACGGCCTCGCCTACAACGCCTTCAAGGGCACCGGCAGCTACTTCGGGGGATTCCAGGCCGGTTACAATTACCGGCTGCCATCGGGCATCGTGATCGGCGTCGAGGCCGACGTCACGGCGCCGAATACCATCTCTGACACGCAGACGATCACGTCCGCCGCCGTCGGCCAGGCAAGCTTCACCGACAAAGTCGAGATGTCCGGCACGCTGCGCGGGCGTCTTGGCTACATGCACGGAAATTGGCTCCTCTACGGAACCGCGGGCTACGCCTGGAGCTACGACCATCTGACGCGCACCCAGCTGGTCGGCACGCCGGTCGGCGGCACTGCGGTTCCGGGCACGGTCGAGAAATCGAAGGCATGGCTGAACGGCTGGGCAGCCGGCGCCGGCGTCGAGGTTCCGGTCGCGGCGAACTGGACCGCCAGCCTCGAATACCTGTTCACGGCCTTTGGCACGCATAGCGCATCGTTTCCGGCGGGAGCACAGCGGTTCGAGTCCGATCCCTCCATCCAGAGCGTCCGAGTCGGACTCAACTATCAATTCAGCGAAGAGGACGTCCGAAAGGGAACGGGGCCGACTCCTCCGGGCTCCAAGGACTGGAGCGTGCACGCCCAGACGACCTACGTGCAGCAGTATGCCTTCCCGTTCCGGGTGCCTTATGCCGGCCAGAACAGCCTCATCTCGGATCAGACGCGCCAGACCTGGGACGCCACCTTCTACGTGGGTTGGCGACTGTGGCGGGGCGCCGAGCTCTGGATCAACCCG
Source organism: uncultured Alphaproteobacteria bacterium (assembly GCA_963774165.1). Taxonomy (GTDB): domain Bacteria; phylum Pseudomonadota; class Alphaproteobacteria; order Rhizobiales; family Hyphomicrobiaceae; genus AWTP1-13. The sequence continues at coordinate 118,771 of CAVZEC010000005.1, forward strand.
GAGATCGACCAAGGCTTCGGCCTCTCCGGCACGGTCGGCGTCGCCGGCTACGTCAGCGGCGAGGCCTACAAGCTCGGCGCGAACTATCCCTACACACGCCTGCCCAGGACATTCATCCGTCAAACCATCGATCTGGGCGGCGCCACCGAGAAGGTGGAAGCGGCAGCCAACCAGCTTGCCGGTACGCAGACCGCCAACCGGCTGGTCTTCACGGTCGGGAAGTTCTCGGTCGTGGACATCTTCGATACCAACAAGTACGCCCACGATGCTCGGACCGACTTCCTCAATTGGGCGATCATCGATACCGGAGCGTTCGACTACGCCTCCGACGCATGGGGCTTCACCTATGGCGCGGCGGTGGAATGGTACCAGGGCCCCTGGACGTTCCGTGGCGGGCTGTTCGATCTCTCGGTCGTGCCCAACAGCACGGAGCTGGACCCCCGCTTCGAGCAGGTGCAATGGGTGGGCGAGATCGAGCGCCGCTACGAGATTTCGGGCAAGCCCGGCAAGCTCGCCGTCACGGGCTTCCTGACACGCGGCCGGATGGGCACCTTCGAGGACGCGATACGGATAGCGCAGCTGACAGGATTGCCCGCCGACATTGCCGCGGTGCGCCAGTATCGCAGCCGCACGGGCGTCAGCTTCAACCTGGAGCAGCAGCTCGCGTCCGATCTCGGCTTCTTCGCCCGCGGAGGCATGTCGAGCGGTGGCGTCGAGCCCTACGAGTTCACCGACGTGGATCGCACGGTCGCGGCCGGTCTCGTGCTGCAGGGCAAGAGGTGGGGCCGGCCGAACGACGCGATCGGCCTCGGCGGCGTGATCAACGGTCTCTCGGGCGTGCACGAGACCTTCCTCAATCTGGGCGGCCTCGGCATCCTCGTGGGCGACGGCAAGCTGCCCAATCCCGGCACCGAGAGGATCATCGAGACGTACTACAGCATGGCCCTGTCGCCCGCCTCGCGGCTGACATTCGACTACCAGCTCATCGACAACCCCGCCTACAACCAGGATCGCGGCCCGGTCTCGGTCATCGGCACGCGCCTGCGCGCGAGTTTCTGATCGCCGCTGAAGCGCGTTGCGGCGGGCATGCGGCGGCCCTTGCCCGTCGCAATTCGCGCGCAATCTCTCCGCTACGAAGTAGACGGCGATCGCGGCTTCGTCGAGCTCGTCAGCGGGCCGACGCTGATTGGAACCGCCACCTTGCGCTTCGCGGACGCGCAGCCCTGCGCCGGGTCGCACGGCGCGGCGGCCAGACATCCAACTGGCAGGCTTCTCGCCTGGACCTCGGCGACGCGCGACGGCTGTCCCTAACCGTCGCCCCGCCTGCCCTGGGACCCGCGAGAAGCTACCCGTTCAATCCGGCAGCTCGAGCCGGTCGCGCTTGGGGCCCTTCTTGCGCCGCGCAGGCTTGGATGCCTCCGCCTGGCGCTCGCGACGCACCCCCGGAAAGATGATGATCTCTGCACTCGGTGCTTCGGCGCGGTCGCGCGGCTCTACGCGCGCGTTCCGCGAACGGAAATCGAGAATCATGGCCATTGCGTCCCTCTGGCCGCGGCAACATGCCCCGGCATCCCCCATCGCACGACGCGCACGCAATCTCGTGGCGAATCATCCCATTTGAATGCCACAGGAGTTAACAGATTGTTAATTTTCACCCTCAAATGCCACAGTGACTTTCGTGCACTACATGATGATCATGCAATGTAATCCATTAGTTGGCTTGCGTTGGTCGCGCAATTGACACACATGCCTTTTATCGCGCCGCATGTAACCGCAGAGGGCTTCCGCGCGCTCGCGTACCCTTCAAGGGACTTGTCGAGCCGGGGACGACGGCCGAACGCTATACGCAGGCCGAAGCCGGCAACGCGACCCAGTCCTTGCTAGACCGCCCAGTCTGGCAACGCAGCGGTCACCGAGATTTGGCACGCGGCGATCAAATCGGCGGTGACGGCGGCAAGCTGGTCCTGATCCCCGTCAACCGTCGCAGCGCACCCGGCGCCGATGCTCTCTCGAACTAACAGTCGGATGAAATGTCGGCATGGACTTGCCGACTTTCCGCGGCGACACTGAACCCCACATCAAAGGACGTGACATGGCCAGCTCAGCGAAGCTAACCGAACTTGACCAGCGCATCCGGGCGGTGCGCGAGAATATCCGCGTCTTGACTGAACAGGCTGCGGCCTACTCTGGCGCAGCGGACGAGGAGCGCACTGCCGACCGCATCGCCGAGCAGGATGCACTGCTAACGAAGCTCCTCGAAGAGCGCGAAGCATCGACAGGCAAGAAGTAGCTGAGCGCGAGCGATCGCGCGGCTCCTGGCTTTGCGCTTGGCAACAAGTCACGCGCTTCCCGAACTCTCACCCTGTCGTCTGCGCGGCAGCTTTCGAGGTCTCGTTCGAGACGAGTTCCAGCTCACCACCATAGCGGGGATGCCAGCATGCGGTTTGGATACCTTGGGGTCGGGAAAATGGGCCTGCCCATGGCGGGCAAGCTGCTCGACGCCCGGCACGAGCTCTGGATCTACGACATCCGAGAGGACGCGATGGCTCCGCTCCTCGAACGTCAGGCACGACGGGCGACGTCGCCGAAGGAGCTGGCAGATAACTGCGACATGGTCGTCGTTTCGCTACCGACACTCGAGGTTTTCCGTGGTTCGCTTGCCGGTCCCGAAGGATTGCTAGCCGGCAAGGCGCTGAAAACCCTCATCAACACGTGTACCGTCGGCGTACCATTCATCCGCGAGGTCGAGGCCGGTTGCGCGGCGGCCGGTATCACCGTCATCGACGTACCGATCAGCGGCGGCGTCGCGGGCGCCAAGGCCGGCACGCTGGCCGTGATGGTGTCCGGCGATCCGGCAAAGGTCGCCGACCTGATGCCGGTGTTCCGCCTGTGGGGCACGACGGTGGTCGTCGCGGGCGAAAAGCCCGGCGCCGCGCAGATCATGAAGCTCACCAACAATATGCTCTGCGCCGTCGCGTTCGTGGCGACGTCGGAGGCGATGACGATGTCGGGCAAGGCGGGCCTGCCGCCCGAGGCCCAGCTGCAAATCCTCAACAATGGAACGGGCCGGAACTTCGCAACCATGCACGTGTTCCCCGAGGCGGTGCTCCCGGGGACGTTCGACGTCGGCGCGACCATCGAGATCCTCATGAAGGATGTCGATCTCGCCATCGCCCAAGGCGAGGAGCTCGGCGTACCAATGTGGGTGTGCCAGGCCGTGCGCCTTGTCTTGAAGCACGGCGTCTACCAGGGGCGCTCACAGCACGACCTGTCGCGCATCGTACAGATCGTCGAGGACGGGACGCGAAAGGCCTAATCGCTGCGACGGGTAGAGGCGAACGTTTGCTCACCTGATCGAGTGGCCCGCGAAGCCGCGCGGCCCTGGTAAGATTTGACCAGCGCGGAGAGCCCTGCCCCAAATCTCCACAGGCTGGGGCCGAGCGTATACAGAAATTTACTTGCCGCACGGACGACCTAGGGGCTTCCCTCAGAGGCGGGTCGCAGTTGCCTCCAGCCTCGGCGACTCCGTCAATGTCGTCACTCCAGGCGCCGGGCCTATTCCTCCCCTGTCCCGGCGCCTTTTTCTCGTCCGACACCTCGGACCTAATCGCGGTTCGTGCAGCCATCGGATTGTTTGCGACAGAACATCGAGGAAGAGATCCCGATCCGGCGCTCAGGGCGCCAGCCAGTCCTCGAGGAAATGGCGGCCCTGGCGGTCCTCCACGGAAACGATCCAGATGTCGGGATCGAAGTCGATCTGCCGCTCGAGGTAGGCGTCGGCCTCCGTCTCCGGGGCAGGCTCGCGGCCGAGGCAGGACTGCCAGCGGCGATCCTCGCGCGCCTCCTGCAAGCCGGCAGGCGCCGGGCCGAACAGCGCCGCGGTGCCATCGAGCCGGCTGACCTTGATGTAGATCGCGCCTGCGTCGGTGTCGCCGCGCCGCACCAGCACCGCGTCGGCACCTTCCCCGTGGCACCGCCGCAGATAGGCCTTGACCCAGATTTCCGATTTCAACCGCATGGCGCGGCACTGTAAGCCCGGCCACGCAGGGCGCAAACGGGCGCGCGCCCTCACCGGCTCGACGACTTGGGCGCGGCCGCCTCGCCCAGGCGCGTCACCAGCTCGGCCGATACGCGGCCGCGCGGCACCAAGCCCTTGTCCATCTCGAAATCGCGGATCGCCTTGACGGTGTCTTCGCCGAGCCGCCCATCGATGCGGCCGGGCTGGTAGCCGAGCGCAGCCAGCCACTGCTGCACGGAGCGGATGATCTGCTCGGCACGGGCCGACCGCACGCGGCCTGCGCCCGAGCTGTCGACGCTGGCCGGATCCGCCGCGCCGAGCAGGATGCGCTTGAGCAGGCGGTCGTTCGCCTCCGCGCTCAGCGCCATGCCATGATCGTGCTCGAAGGCCATGATCGCCGCCCGCGTGGTGAGGCCCATGGCGCCGTCGCCGGCGACGGGACCGTAGCCGCGCAGCTTGAGCTCGCGCTGGATGGCGCGGATGGTCTCGGCATCCGCCGTGTCGTCCGGTCCGGCCGGCGCGGGGTCGATCTTGCCGGGATCCGGCGCGAAGCGGGCAATCCGCAACGCCTGCTCCTCCGGGCTCGACCAGAGGGCGCCACGGCGTCCGGTGGCGGCGGGCTCGCCGAGCTTCGCAGCCTTGTCCGCGGCGGGCCGAGGCGCTGGGCGTTCGGCCACGGCCTTGGTAGCGAGGGAAGACCCCGCCTGGAGAAACAGCGCGTTGGTCGCCACGCCCACCGTCACCAGTAGAAAGCCCAACAGCGCAACCCGAGCCTGCCCTGGGGTCATTATCCTTACTCCTACGCTTACCCTACCCCGACGGCATTATTCGAAGGGGTTCGTAAACGATCTGTTAACTGGAGGGCTTCACCAATGATTCTCTTGGATTCGGGCGGACTGCGCGCCCCGCGTGAAGCGCGGCGCCGCTAATCCTTAGCGCTGCATCGGCAGCAGGCTGATGCATACAATTCGAAGCAACTTTTCACAGCATCGCTTCGGTACCTTTTCCAGCATCGAGAGGTTTGTCTGTTAGTCGTAATGGGGTGGCGCCAGCAGATCCCGGCGCATTCGCAAGTGGGCGTAGTTCGATGTTCCTCATCAGGATGGCATTCTGGGTCGGCGTCGTCGTGGTGCTGTTGCCCACGGACGAGCGCCAGCAGGCGCGGGTCTACGGCACCGCCGTCGCGACCGTGGAGCGGGTCACGACATTCTGCGAGCGCAACGCTCAGGCCTGCGCGGCCGGAGCCGAGTTGTGGTCGACGTTCGTGAAGAAGGCCGAGTTCGGTGTCCGCATGGCCATCGACCTCGCCACCTCGAGCGGGCGCAAGGACGAGGATGCAGCGCCGCCACGCAGCCAGCCCACGAGCGCCAAGGTCAAGCCGGAGGCGAAGCCCGAGCCCAAGCCGGACATCAAGGTACCGGCCGCCGTCCGCGGCACACTGACACCCTCCGACCTGACGCCGGCCTGGCGCGGCGCCGATGTGCGCCCGGTGCAGCGCGCGGGCCTGTAACGTCCGGTTGCCGGGAGCAACACCGTCGTCCCGGCTTGCGCCGCACCGCGCCCAGACCATATGCATAGGGCGACGGGACCAACCGGCCCCGGTCGCCGCGCAGGTCGTGCAACGCCCCATGACGCTCGATGCCATCCGCTCGGACTTCGCGCTCCTCGACGACTGGGAGGATCGCTACCGCTACGTGATCGAGCTGGGACGCGGGCTGCCCCCGTTTCCCGACGCCCTGCGAACCGAAGCCAACAAGGTGCGCGGCTGCGCCAGCCAGGTTTGGCTCGCCACCACGGTGCATCGCCCCAATCCCGCGGCCGGACCCGTCCTCGCCTTCCAGGGCGACAGCGATGCCCACATCGTGCGCGGGCTCATCGCCATCCTGCTCGCCATCTACGCCGACAGGACGGCCGAGGAGATCCTTAGCATCGACGCCCAGGCGACGTTCGCGGAGCTGGGCCTGAAGGAGCACCTGACGCCGCAACGCTCGAACGGCTTCTTCTCGATGGTCGAGCGCATCCGCCGCGACGCCCACGCCCTGGCTGCCGCCGCCTGACGCCGTTCGCGTCCCTCGCCGACGAATGGAGGGCGCGCGGCCAGGGCTGGAGTTGAGGAAGGCCCGGCGGCAGCACCGTGCCCTCCGGAGCGGCCTTCGGCACAATGCCTACTTCAGCGGCGAAGAATTGACCGAATATCGCGAGCGCCAGCTTGACCCGGCCCTTGAGGCCGCCTCGATAAGAGCGGCTGTCAGCCAGCAACGAGGTGATTCGTGATCTCTTCGGCCCAATTCCTGAGCCCTTCCGAAGCCGCCAAACGGCTCGGCGTTTCCGCCAAGGCCCTGCGACTCTACGAGCAGCGCGGTCTCATCGCGCCGATCCGAACCGCAGCCGGATGGCGCGCCTACGGTCCTGAAGAGATGGCCCGCGCCGCCGAGATCGCGGCCCTGCGCACGCTTGGCCTCAGCCTTGGCCAAATGGCGCGGGTGCTGGGCGGCGACGCGCGGGAACTTGAGCCGGCCCTGGTCGCGCACCAGGCAATGCTGGAGGGCCGGGTCCGACAACTCGCCGACGCCGTTGGGAAGGTCCGCCGGCTGCGCTACGACCTCGCCAGAGGCGAGGCGCCTGCCGCCGGGGAGCTGGTGCGACCGCTGGAACCGGCCCCGGAACCGATCGTCGTCTTCGACCTTCCCTGGCCCTGGGGCGGTGAGAGGTTCGAGCTGCGCGACATCCGCCCTCTGAACTACATCATCGGCCCGCTCGGCAGCGGCAAGACGCGGCTGGCCAAGCGCATAGCCGAAGCCCTCCCGGACGCCGCGTTCCTGGGCTTGGAGCGGTTGGCGGACGCGGGCGCGGCGGCTCGGGCTCGGCTGAGCGCCGACCCAGCCCTCAAGTCGCGGGTCGATCAGACCCTCGCCTGGCTCGTCGAGCATGGCGGCGCGGCGTCGGAGGCGCTGGTCGCCCTGCTCGCCGCACTGCATGCCGAAGGCCCGGCCATTCTGGTCATCGACATGCTGGAACAGGGCCTCGACAAGGCCACGCAGGAGACCCTGATCGCCCACTTGCGCCGCCGCGGGAGCAACGCCCGGCCGCTCTTCATCCTCACGCGCTCCAACGCAATCTTGGACCTGGACACCGTGGGGGACGACGAGGCGATCATTCTCTGCCCGGCCAATCATAGTCCACCGACCCGCGTCGCACCCTGTCGCGGCGCCCCCGGCTACGAGGCAGTCGCCACGTGTCTGGCTTCGCCCGAGGTGCGAGCGCGGACGCAAGGCGTCATCGCCTGGAGGGCCCACGCGCGCACGGGCTAGCGCCAGGCGTCGATATCCGGCCGGTAGTCCTCGCTGCCCCAGTGGCGCACCCGCTGGGAGCCGGGACGGGGTTGCGGGGCGAGCAGGCCGTAGTGCCTCGCGAGGCGCGTCAGCGCCAGCTGAAGGACAACCTTGGCGGCCCGTTGCGGCCAGCCGTGCATCCGGCCGGCTGTCTCCAGACCGACGTCGCGGCAGCACACCTCGACAAGGATGCCCGCGAGCTCCGGCCCTACTGCGTCGAGCGCCCGATGCACGCGCTGGCGTGCCGCCACCACGTGATCGCCAAGCTCGGTGCCGGCACCAGGAGCCGCGCGTGGCGTGCGCCGGCTGGATGCGGTGCCGGACCAATCGGCTGTGACGCGCGGGCTGAGCTGCGCATGCCAGAAATCCGCGCCCAGGCGCTCACCGGCGGAGAATTGCGGCTCCGTGACGAGAGGCTGGCCGTCCTTGTCCCTGCGGCGGCGCAACCACGCCAGCGTTCCTTCCGTTGCGCCGCCGATCGCGGCTGAGGCCTTGCCCTTGGCTTTTTTCGAACCACCGGCGCCGGGGCGGGTCTCCGGCGTGGCAACAGCGGGGCCGCTCTTGGCCCGGCGCAACGCCTTTATGCCGGCAGCCGCGATACGGTAGCGGTTGGTCCCGGGTTGCTCGGTCTCGATCCAGGCACGCCCGCGAGCCCAGGCGAATGCGGCTGCCGGGATGGTCGCGAGCGGTTGGGCAAGGCCGTTGCGTGGAGAAAAGACCGCGAAGTCCCCTCCGGTCCCAGGCGCCGCTTCCGCCGGGAGGGCGTACGCGCCTTTGGCGGCGAGACGCCGCAATGCCAGCAGTGCATCCTTCTCGATCGCCGGGCTTTTGGCAGCGGCAACACTATCGGCAGGAGACATCAAGACCCCAGAGAGAGCCTGGCGGAGACGGGAATGGAAGCCGGCGAGAAGGAGCGCAGGACGCCTTCCAGCAGCTCCAGCGACCGGTCGAGCACGGGATCGTCGCGAGAATCTTCGACCAGCCCGCACGCGTGCGCGACCGTCGTGCGATCGCGGGCAAAGACGTGACCCACCTCCGTCAGGGTGAGCCCCCAGGCGACGTGGGCAAGGTACATCGCCACCTGCCGGGCAAAGGCGACGCGGGGGCGACCGCGCGTCCCGGACCAGAGATCAGCGGCGGCCACCATGAAGACCCGCGACACCGCCTGCTCGAGCAGCTCGCGCACAAGCTGGTTGGGGAAAGGTGCAGGCGCCGCTATCGCATCTTCTGGTTGTGTTTCATTGCAAGCGCAACCGTTGCATCGGGCCATGGTTCAAGTCCATCGCAAGACGACCGGGCGAATTACTCTGTGAACGGGAAGATATTCTTGATCATAGACAAGTGAACGCCGTTCGCCACAGCATTGTACTGAATAGGTGAACACCGGGGATAAGTAGCGATTTGGTTAAGATTCTCGTGGACCGCTGGGGGAAGCCGGCATCGCAGCCAAGACAAATACTCGGTTGGAGATGTCTCGGGGGCTGAACAGCCCGGAATATCTTTCCAAAACAATCCAGTAGCAGGAGCCAAACGACACCACGCAGCGCTTTGCCGGCCGGAGAGCAGGCGATTCTGCAGCCAATTACTTCAAGGGAGCGAGCGCTCCGGGGGCCTGTATCCCGCTATTTCTCGCGCCTGGTGCCCAGTCCCATCTGTTTGGCAAGCTGCGAGCGTGCAGCCGCGTAGTTCGGAGCCACCATTGGGTAATCGTGGGGCAGATTCCACTTCTCGCGGTATTCCTCGGGCGAAAGGTTGTAGTGGGTGCGCAAATGTCGCTTCAAAGACTTGAACTTCTTCCCGTCCTCCAGGCAGACAATGTAGTCGGGGGTCACTGATTTCTTCAGCGCTACCGCCGGCCGAAGTTCTTCACGCTCGGTGGGACCGATACGCTGGGAGGCTTTGCTCAGGGCTTCATGGACGTCGCCGATGATGGCGGGAAGATCCGACGCGACTACCGTATTGTTGCTGACGTAAGCCGAAATGATCTCGGCGGTGAGCTCCACCAAATCGCTTCTATTGGCTTCATCCATAATGTCTCTCCATCAGGATGGACATATTCGCGGAACCGTGAGCGGCGCGGCAGCAACGGCGCTTCTCTCCAACCCGCAGCTCCCCGCATGAACGCTTCCATTGATCGCCCATATACAATGGAACAGCCAATAGAGTACAGCATCACTCGTTACCAATCCAAGAAAAATTCTGCCTGTGATGGGCTTGCCGCGCCGAGTATTTGCCCTCGTCTCGGGCGATTTTGGCTTTAGTCAGTGCTTTTGTGAGACGGACGTTGGGCTAAACTGTGGGAGCGCCCGGCTCCAGCGCTCCCGCTGCACGTGGGCACAGGCCAAACACAACACGAAGACTTGAAGCAAGGTACCTCTCGAACGCTGCCGGGGTTGCCGCCATAATGGGGCCGCCGGGCGCGCTTACCACACCGGCCGACAAAAAAGGCCGACGTCATGACCAAGAGCGCACTCGCATCCCGAGCCGATCGAATCGCGAAGACGGACGCGGAGTGGCGCGCGCAGCTCACGCCCGAGCAGTACTACGTCGCGCGCCAGCACGGCACCGAGCGCGCAGGCACGTCGCCGCTCAATCATGAGAAGCGCGAAGGGACGTTCGCGTGCGTGTGCTGCGGGGAGCCTCTGTTTGCCTCCGACGCCAAGTTCGACTCCGGCACGGGCTGGCCCAGCTTCGACAAGCCTGCGTCCACGTCGGCGGTTAGCGAGCACGAGGATCGTGCGCTCTTCATGCACCGCACGGAGGTGCGTTGCGCGCGTTGCGAGGCTCATCTCGGCCACGTCTTTCCCGACGGCCCGCGCGCAACGACCGGCCGGCGATACTGCATCAACGGCGCTGCGCTGACATTCAAGCCCGGCGGCACCTGACGACGCCCCAAGCACCAGCCGTTCCAATTCGCATTTGTTTGCGCGTGCGCGCCGAGGTCAAAGCAGAGTGCACGCGCGCTGCAAGAGAGGGTTCACATGCACGGTCTCAATCGCCCAGTCGCTCGCCAGATCCCGCCGGTCGCCCAGCGTCTGCCGACGTTCTCCGTCCGTCACGGCATCGAGCTGACAGACGAGTACGCCTGGCTGCGCGCGCGCAACTGGCAGGAGGTGATGCGCGACCCTTCGGTGCTCGACCAGCAGATCCGCGCCTACCTCGAGGCCGAGAACGCCTACACCGATGCGGCGCTGGCGGAAACGTCCGAGCTGCAGTCGAAGCTCTACGAGGAAATGAAGGCGCGCATCAAGGAGGACGACAGCTCGGTGCCGGCTCCCGACGGCGGGTACGAGTACTACATGAGCTATGTCACCGGCGGCCAGTATCCGCGCCTGTGCCGACAGCCACGCGGCGGTGGCCCCGAGACCATCGTGCTCGACGGCAACAAGGAGGCCGAAGGACAGCGCTACTGGCAGCTGGGTGCCGCCGCGCACAGCCCGGATCACCGCTATCTCGCCTATGCGGTCGACAAGAAGGGCTCCGAGCTCTTCACCATCAAGATCCGCGACCTCGCCACCGGCAAGGACCTGCGCGAGGCGATGCCCGACACCCGCAGCTCAATCATCTGGGGCGGCGACAGCAAGACGCTGTTCTACGTGCGCCTCGATGCCAATCAGCGCCCGCTCTACGTCTACCGCCACCGCGTCGGCACGCCCGGCAAGTCCGACGTGTTGATCTACGAGGAGAAGGACAAGGGCTTCTACGTCGGGGTTGGCCAGACGCAGTCCTCGCGCTTCGTCACCATCGAGGCGCACGATCACCAGACCACCGAGATCTACCTGATCGACGCCGACCGTCCGGAAAGCGATCCGCGGCTGCTGGCGCCGCGCGAGCACGGCCACGAGTACGCGGTGGAGCACCACGGCGACAGCCTGATCATCACTACCAACTCGGGGGGTGCCGAGGACTTCCGCATCTGCGAGGCGCCGCTGGCCGACCCGAAGCGCGAGAACTGGCGCGAGGTGATCCCGCACAAGCCGGGACGCCTGATCCTGGAGACGGTTGCCTTCAAGGGCCACCTGGTCCGGCTCGAGCGCGAGGACGGGTTGCCGCGCATCATCGTGCGCCGCTTCGCCGATGGCGCCGAGCACGCCATCGACTTCAATGAGGAGGCCTACTCGCTGGGGATGTCGGCCGGCTACGAGTTCGACACCACGAACCTGCGCTTCACCTATTCGTCGATGACCACGCCCGCGCAGGTGTTCGACTACGACATGGAGGCGCGCACGCGCGTCCTGCGCAAGACCCAGGAGGTGCCGAGCGGCCATAACCCCGCCGACTACGTCACCCGCCGGCTGCTGGCGCCGGCTGCCGACGGCGAGACCGTGCCCATCTCCCTGATCTATCGCAAGGGCACGCCGCTCGACGGCTCGGCGCCTCTGTTCCTCTACGGCTACGGCGCCTACGGCATCAGCATACCCGCGTCGTTCTCCACCAGCCGGCTGTCCCTGGTCGACCGTGGATTCATCTTCGCCATCGCCCACATCCGCGGCGGCAAGGACAAGGGCTATCGCTGGTACACCGAGGGCAAACGCGAGAAGAAGATCAACACCTTCACCGACTTCGTCGCCGCGGGCGAGTTTCTGGTCCGGGAGCGCTACACCCGGCGCGGCCGCATCGTCGCCAACGGCGGCTCGGCCGGCGGCATGCTGATGGGCGTGGTGGCCAACATGGCGCCCGAGCTGTTCCTCGGCATCATTGCCGACGTGCCGTTCGTGGACGTGCTCAACACCATGCTCGACGAGAGCCTGCCGCTGACGCCGCCCGAGTGGCCCGAGTGGGGCAACCCGATCGAGTCCAAGGAGGATTTCGAGATCATCCGATCCTACTCGCCCTACGACAGGGTCGCGGCCAAGGCCTACCCGCACATCTTCGCCTATGCCGGCCTCACCGACCCGCGGGTGACCTATTGGGAGCCTGCCAAGTGGATCGCGCGGCTGCGCCACCTCAACACCAGCCAGAACCTGATCCTGCTGAAGACCAACATGGAGGCTGGCCACGGCGGTGCCTCCGGCCGCTTCGAGGCGCTGAAGGAGCTGGCGGTCGACTACGCGTTCGCGCTGAAGATCGCCGGCAAGGAACAGGCGTAAAAGGGAAAGGGCGAGGGGGTCGGCCCCTCGCCCTCCCGTCTCCTTGATCGATGCGACGAAGGGCTGACGCCCTTGTTGAGCTAGATATCGAGCTCGCCGCCGCCACCGGAATCGAAGCCCGGATCGTTGCCGTCATTCTCGTAGGCGGCAGGCTCGGCGGTACCGGGATCGTTGTCCCGCTCGTCCGCGTACCTGGCTTCCTGGTTGCCGCCACCGGAGCCGCCCCCTTCGTGCGACTGGCTCGCGTGCGCGCCGCCACCCAACATGTTGCGCAGGCCGTCGGCCACCAGCAGGCCGCCGGCGACACCCGCCGCGGTGGTGAGGGCCGAGCGCATGAAGCCGCCGCCGGCCGCAGCCGGCGCCTGCTGAGGCGGGGGACCGCTCTGGCCCCCGTTCTGGCCCCACGGCGAGCGGCCATCGTTGCGACTGTCGTAGGCCGTGGGCGTGGCGCGCGCGCCGACCTGGGGAACGCTGGAGCGAGGCTCCTCGCCCCGGCGCCCGCCCCAGAAGCCGTCGAAGAACCCACCTGAGCGCTGGCCGCGGGGGGCCTCCGTGCCGCGCAGCTGCTCCTCCAGCTCCTGGATGCGGTTGTTGGCCGCCTCCAGGCCCTGCTCCTGAACGAGCACGGACTGCACGAGCATGTAGGTCGCGTCCGGATTGGCGCGGATCTGCTGGTTGATCAGGGCCTCGGCGTCCCGATCCTTGTCGGGCGCCCCGTAGTCACGCATGCGATTGAACAGGCCGGCGATAAGCTGACGTTCATCGGAATTCATTGCATCCCTCCCTGGGTGCTTGACGGGGAAACATATCGGGTGGCGATGACGGCTTCGCAATGGCCATGTTAATGGTATTTACTCCAGCCGCGCGAAAAGCCCGAACGAAATCAGAACAGTGCGCCTCGCGCCGCCACCGGCCACAGGCATTCAACGCGCGCCTCCCCCGTATCGAACCCGCGCACGCCCACGTACCAATCGTGCAGGTTGACCGTGGGATCGCAGTGGCCGGGGACGAGCAGCACCTTGTCGCCACGCCTCGGCCGCTCGGCGCAGGCGGACGCATCGATGACGCCGTGCTCGTCGGAGGGCCGATGATACAGGGCGCCGGGCAGGCGCCAGGGCGCCGGCATGCCGCTGTCGATGGCGAACGCCTTGAGCCCCGCGTCGACGACGAGCCGCTCCGGCGCACGCTCGCTCATCACCGTGGCGTAGACGAACAGGGCATGCTCGAAGGTATCGAACGGCTCGCCATTGCCGCGCTTGTTGCGGGCGTAGTCGGCATCCATGAAGATGTACGAGCCGGCTTGCAGCTCGCCGTAGACGGCGCTCGCCGCCTCGTTCTCGTAGGTACCCGTACCGGCGCCGGTGACGATCGGCGCCTGCAGGCCCGCGGCCTTCAGGGCGACCAGCGTCTCGTTGACGTGCTCCACGGCACGGGCGATCTGCGCGCTGCGCTCACGAGCCTCGCGCACGTGCTGGGCCGAGCCGTGATAGGCTTGTAGGCCGGCAAACCGCAGATGAGGCGAGCGCGCGATCCGCTCCGCGATGCGGGCCGCCGGCGCCCCGGGCGTGGTGCCGCAGCGCCGCCCGCCCACGTCGATCTCCACGAGCACGTCGATCCTCGCGCCCATCCTTGCAGCCGCGGCCTCGATCTCGGCAACGTTGTCGGCATCGTCGGCGCAGATGGCGATGGTGGCTCGGCGCGCCAGGGCGGCCAGGCGGTCGAGCTTGCCCGCGCCAGCCACCTCGTTGGAGACGAGCACGTTGCCGACGCCGCCCTCCACCATGATCTCGGCCTCGGAGACCTTCTGGCAGCACACTCCGACCGCGCCGAGCGCGATCTGCCGCTTGGCGATGTCGGGCGACTTGTGGGTCTTGGAGTGCGGCCGCAGGCGCACGCCGGCGCTGCGCGCGAAGTCGCTCATGCGCTGCAGATTGCGCTCGAAGGCGTCGAGATCGATCAGGAGGGCCGGCGTGTCGACCTCGGCCAGGGCCATTCCGATGGCGGCGGGGGGCGGCAGGGACATGCTGGTCGGCTCCTGTTCTCTTGCAACGGCCATGCGCACACGCGGACTGGCCGCGACGATAGACAAGCAGAAGCCGCAAGTCATGCGCGGACAGAGGACGTGCAAAGCAAGCCGGTGTCACCCACGGAACAGCATGCGAGGTGGACTGCGCCGATGTTGCGCCCGGGCCGGCGGCAACGGCCCGCGGCCATCAGGGGAATGTCATGGCAAACCTACAGAACCAAAAGCTGCAGCCGGCGACGTCGCTGGACGCGTTCGCCCCGGGCGAGATCGCCAGGCGGCTCGAGGCGGCCAACGTGGTGCGAGCCGGCATGCCGCTCAGGACCCTCCTCCTGCTCGGCGTTCTGGGCGGTCTCTATATCGGCTTCGGAGGCGCTCTTGCCACGCTGGTCCTGACCGACGGCACTTTGGGCTACGGCCTGGGCAGGCTGGCCGCGGGCATTGCCTTCAGCCTCGGACTGCTCATGCTGGTGGTCGCGGGCGGGGAGCTGTTCACCGGCAACAACCTGATGGTGCTGGCATTCGCGAGCCGCAAGATCTCGGCGCGCGACCTGCTGCGCAACTGGGGGATCGCGTACGGGGCCAATGCCGCGGGCGCCATCCTGCTCGCCCTGGCGATCCACGCTTCCGGCATCCTCGACGGCAACGGCGTCAAGGCGACGGCCGTCAGAATCGCCGAGGCGAAGGCTCAGCTCGATCTTTCATCCGCCTTCGTGCGCGGCATCCTGTGCAACATGCTGGTGTGCGTTGCCGTTTGGCTGAGCGTTGCCGCGCGCAGCGTCGAAGGCAAGGCGATCGCCATCGCCTTTCCGATCAGCGCGTTCGTGGCGCTGGGCTTCGAGCACTGCATCGCCAATTTCTATCTCCTGCCCATCGGCATGCTCAGCGGCGCCCAGGTCTCGTTCATCGATCTGATCGCCAACCTGGTCGCGGTGACACTCGGCAATACGCTGGGTGGGATCGCCGTGGCGGGCGCCTACTACCTCGTCTACCTCGCCGACGCTCAGCCGCGGGCCCAGGCCGGGGCAACCGAGGTTGCGCCAGCGACGAAGTGGCGTGTGAGCGCCATGGCGGGCTGGCCCGCCCTCGCAGCCACCGAACCGGGTGAGATGGATCAAGCCCCGGCCGAGCGACCGCGTGCCAAGGCCGGGCAGAGCCGCCATCCCGCCGCGATCACACTGCCCGCGGCCGCGCTGCCCACCTCCCCGGTGCCAGCCTCGCTGGTGGCAGCCGCGCCAATGCCCGTATCCGCGCCTGCGATCGTCACGCGGCCGGCGCCGCTGGCCTCCCGCCGGCCGGCTGCCCAGTATGGACATGCGTGACAGGGCGCCATCCCTTGCACGCATACCGTCGATGCCGATTGCCCAATAAAAAAGGGCCGCACGAGGCGGCCCTTTTTCTCAGTTTGCCTTGCGGCTTAAGCTGCTCTTGGTAGTGGTGTCGGCAGCTTCTTGTCCTCCTGGCGTCCTGTCTCGGATCGCAGCGCGATCCCGAAGTACCGAGTGCGTTTGCCTATGCGCTCTTTCTTGACTCCCAGCTCACCGATCTCACGCGTGACCCTGGGATGTGCGAACGGCTCCTTCTCGTTGTCCTCGCACCAGCGGCAATACTCCTCGTAAAGCTCTGTCGACGTAAGGCTCGAACCTTCGGAAGCGGCAACCACCCTTTCTCTGTAGAAGCGCTGCACATCGCTGTCGGGGACGCCCCGCGGCAGCCGGTTGTCGTTGGCGTTGAGGCGCCGGGGAGCGGGCGGCTCGACGGCGGCCTGCTCCTCGTCCGTGGCTGCCAGCGGCTCTACCGCCGGCATTGCAGCCACCTCCTCCACCGGAGCGGGAACCGCGCGTGCGGTCTCGGCCACCGGCACCACAGTCGCAGCAGGTGCTGCCACAGGGGCACTCTTCGCAACCGCCGGGGTCTCCTCGACCGCGCGATCGTTGATGCGCCAATAGGCGAAGGCCACATACATGCCGAAGGCCGAGCCGATCTCGATCAGCAACGCGACGAAGATCGTCAGGGCCGTCTGCACCTTGTCGACATCGAGACCCGTGATCTTGGCAAGCACGCTCGCTTGCGGATCGGCCTCGGCCATGACCGTGCCTCCCGCCGTATTGGCGAGCTTGGCGCCGATCTCGGAGATGCGAGAACTCGAGCTTCTGCGACTGCTGGGCGGAGGCGAGCTCCGCGTTCAGCTTGTGGAACTGCTGGCAGAAGTCGCGGGCAGCCTTGCCCGTCACCTCCGTGCATTCCCTCGTGACGACCCAGTAGCGCTGGGCCTTGATCACATTGAGCTCCGCGCCAACGGTCTCGGCGGGCCGGTGTGCAGGAATCCAGTTGAGCTGATCCTGTGCCCGCTTGGAATCCGCCCGCAGGTCCTTGTAGTTCGCGGCCTCGACGGCACGCTGACCTGTGGTATCGAGCCGGTTGAGGGCCGCGTGGCCGAGTGCGGAGGTCATCGAGTAGGAGGTGACCACCGCCCACACGAGTGCCGCTGCAAACGCCTGCGACCACATCCGGTTGCGGATGGCGGCGAACAGGAAGAACGGCACCAGCGCCTTGAAGCAGTCGGCAGCCGCCGACGCGGCTCCGTAGATTTGCCCATCCAGAGCCGTCTTACCCAAACTGAATCCAAATCGATAATTCATGGCGGCGGACACAGCGAGCAAAATGCCCGCTGCGACCACCCCCAATACGCCCAAGGCATGCCTTGCCATTGACGCCCCCTTTGTTTCGACCGGGCCACATTGGCGGCCGGACGAGTTCACGTGCCGAGAGGAGCGCCGGAAAGCGCATTGCCACACACCCTGGAGTGCAATCTGAGATTGTCCCTCGGGGCAGCCTGCACCGCTTGGCGACAGGGCTCTCCAACCCTTCGTCGCCGCAGTGCCTAGTGCACCGTACGCATCCAGTTCGTGGCAGAAAGCTGCGGGGTGACCGGGGTTTTGCACATCGGCAGCGCCTACGTGGGTGCCGCCTTATGCACAAGTCCCGAGACCCGAACACACACGACGCAGCGTATGCTGACGCAACCCCCTCGAGGCCTCACGCTACGCGATTCGTAGCTTTTTGTTAACAGATTCAGTTGCGTATGCGCCCCGCCCGTTTTTTGGGCGCCCGGCTGTGTCCGAAATGAGGCTTTCGCGACGGGCCGCACGAACAATTTCTGGGACCGATTCTATCCACCGGTTATCCACCGCCGGGTACGGTTTTGCACCAACTCCGGGACCGCCCGCGGACGCACCCGAGGTCTCGGCAAACAGGAGAATTCATTTGCAGAAGTGCCACATTTTGGCGCAAAGTAGGGTATTGTTAACCTCGGTCGCGGCGGTCGCAATGATCGGCGCACTGACAGATTGCCTAGAGCGCGGAATGCCGCTACGGGCAGTGGCGGCGGCGTAGGAACGTGCGGCTTCCAACTACGGTGGCTCAGTCGGGGTCCGGGGCGTGCGCGTAGGAGTTCAAGATGAGTAAAGCCGGCGGGCTCGTCCTTATTTTAGGTGGGTTGACTGTCGCGGCCTACGTCATGTCCTCGGACAACGACGCAAGCGGGCCGGATGCCGCCGGACAGATCGACGTTGCCAAGACCGCACGGGTGGATGTGCGTCCGAGCGCGGATCTCGTGGTCCCGAGGCCTCAACCCGCCTTCCGGCCGATCGCATCGGCCTCGGCCCGTGCAGCCGAGCCCCTGTCCGGTTTCTCTGCTCCCGTAGTCGTTACCGTCGCACCGCGTCCCACCGAGGTGACGGCCGCTCAGTCCCGGCCCGCGGCGGTCCCCAAGGACCGCGACGCCCTCGCGCGCGAGTTGCAGAGGGAACTGCGTCGCGTCGGCTGCTACGACGGCGAGCTCAACGGCGTGTGGACGCCCATGACGCGCCGAGCCATGAAGGCCTTCACCGATCGCGTCAACGCCACCTTGCCGGTCGATGAGCCCGACGCTGTTCTGTTCACGATGGTGGCGAGCCAGCGCGATACGGTGTGCGGCAAGCCCTGCCCGCCCGGACAGGGCATCAGCGAGGACGGCCGCTGCCTGCCGAATGCCATCCTCGCCAAGGCGACGAGGAAGGCACCTGCGCCAACCAGCGTCGCGCACCTGCCCAAGGCCAATTCGGCGCTGCCTGAGAGGCCGGCGCCTGCCATCACCGGCTGGTCGACCACCACGACAGCCGCACGCGCTTCGCCGCCGGTTGTCGCCGTCGCGCCCGCACCCGCTCCCGCCATCGCCCTGGTCCCACCCGCCTCCGCTCCTCCCTCCGAAGGGCGGATGGCGCTGGCCGGCCCCGCACCGGAGAGCGCGCCTGCGCCGCCGGGAACGTCGCTGCCGGTCACTGCCTCTCCGCCGATCGCGGGGTTTGCACCGGCGCTCAAGCCCCAAGCGCCTCCCAAGCGTGTCGTGCAGGGCGAGGCCAACTGGTCGCGCACGATGAATTCGCGGCGCTTCGAGAGCCCGAACTGAGCCAGCTGGGCTGCCCTATAGAACGATATCGCCGCGTATGAAGGCCTGCGCCTCGGCCGCTTTCGGCTGAGCGAAAAATAGCGGCGCGGGTCCTCGCTCGACAATGCGGCCACGATGCAGGAACGCGATCTCGTCGGCGAGGCGCCGTGCCTGCCCCAGGTCATGGGTGATCAGCATCACCCGCGTTCCTTCCCCTCGCACGGCCCCAACCAGGCTCTCGATCGCCGTGGTGGCGGCCGGATCGAGATTGGAGGTCGGCTCGTCGAGGATCAGGATCTCCGGACCTGTCGCCAGCGCACGGGCGATCGCCAGCAACTGCTGCTCGCCCCCCGACAGCACGCGGGCCGGCACATGCGCCAGATGCGCGAGCCGGGCACGCTCGAGCGCGCCGAGCGCGCGCTCCCGGCGCATCGGGCGGGCGACCCCGCTGATGGCCAGCGCATACTCGACGTTGGCCAGCGCCGACCGGCGCAGCAGCACGGGTCGTTGAAACACGAACCCGATCTTGGGAGCGCGGCGGCGGTCGGGAGGCCGGCCGGCCCAGGTGAGTTGCCCGGCCGTGGGCGCCACGAGGCCTGCCAGCACGCGCGCGAGCAGGCTCTTGCCCGCGCCGTTCGGGCCGATCAGCACCAGCGTGCCGCCGCCGCCGATCTCGATGTCGATGCCGTCGAGAAGACGTCGCCCGCCGCGCTCGAACGCCAGGGCTTCGCCGCGGATCGGCAGGATGGCGCCGGCAACCGTTCCGCTGCCCGGCGCAGATTCGAAATGCGCCCCGTCCTCAGGCATAGGCCGCACGGGCCGCCGTCGACCGCAAGCCCATCACCAGCGCGTTGACGATGATCGCGACGGTCAGCAGGATCAGGCCGAGCCCGAGCGCCAGCGCCAGGTCCCCCTTCGACGTCTCGAGCGCGATGGCAGTCGTCATCACCCGCGTGACATGGTTGATGTTGCCGCCGACGATGATCACCGCACCGACCTCGGCGATGGCGCGCCCGAAGCCTGCCAGGCAAGCCGTGAGCAGGCTGAAGCGGCCGTCCCAGAGCAGCGTCGGCACCGCCCGCAGAGGCCCCACGCCGAGCGCACGCAGCTGCTCGTCGTATTCCTGGCGCAGGTCCTCCACGGTCTGGCGGCCGAGCGCGGCAACGATCGGGGTGACGAGCACGGTCTGGGCGATGATCATGGCCGCCGACGAATAGAGCAGGCCGAAACCGCCCATCGGACCGGCGTTCGACAGCATGAGATAGACGACCAGCCCCACCACGACCGGCGGAAGTCCCATCAGGGCGTTGAGCAGCAGGATCAGGATCGATCGGCCGCGGAAACTGCCGATGGCAATCAGGGCACCGATCGGCAGCCCGACAACGGCGGCGCACAGGCTCGCGGCAAGGCTCACCTGCAGCGACAACGCGACGATCTCGACCAGATTGGCGTCGAGGGCAGCGATGAGCCGGAACGCCTCGGCGATGGCGGCAGCGAAATCCTGCATGGGTTGCGGACCTGGAACGCACAGTGCTGCAGCATTGTGCGCAGCCCCTTGTCAGCGGTCAAAGTCGAAAATCATGCAGGCAGGTGCAATGCGCCGCCTTGCCCAATGTGACGCAAAGGTCAAGTCTTGACCGTGTCCCCCACGGCGTACAAACCTAGGCGCCTAAGCTCAGGCCGGCTGCACAGCGCGGGCCCTGCGGCCCAAGGAATGTCCCCATATCCAAGAAGGATCGAGCCGCGGTGGACGGCATGAGCAGCCCCTTGCGTCGGGCGTTGCGTTTGGTCGCGGCGCTCGCACTTGCGGCGTTAGCCACGGCCTCCCCCGTCCTGGCTGGCGTACTGGAGACGGTGCGCGCCCGCGATCGACTGATCTGCGGCGTGAGCGATGGACCCAAGGGCTACTCGACGGTCGGCAGCGACGGCGCATGGAGCGGCATCGGCCCCGACTTCTGCCGTGCCCTGGCAGCGGCCATCCTCGGCAACAAGGACGCGGTCAAGTTCCGCACGGTGCTCAAGAGCGAGCGCTTCTCCTCGTTGCAGTCCGGCGAGATCGACGTGCTCTCCCGCAACCTCGCGATGACGTCGAGCCACGACACGGCGCTCGGCATCCGCATTCCCGGCGTCCTGGTGTTCGACGGCCAGGGCTTCATG
The DNA here is from genome assembly GCA_963774165.1 of uncultured Alphaproteobacteria bacterium. Lineage (GTDB taxonomy): Bacteria > Pseudomonadota > Alphaproteobacteria > Rhizobiales > Hyphomicrobiaceae > AWTP1-13. Next base: position 139,820 of record CAVZEC010000005.1, read on the forward strand.
GTGCGCAAGGCGCAAGGCGTCGCCAGCGCACTCGAGCTGTCGGGAACGCGCATTTGCGTTCTGTCGGAGACGGCAGACGCGCAGGGCCTCGCCGACTACTTCGGCGCGCTGCGGATGCCCTTCGAGCTCTCCAAGTTCGACAAATGGCAGGATGCAGTTGCGGCCTACACCAACAAGAGCTGCCAGGTGCTTTCCACCGACGTTTCCGCACTGTCGCTCGCGCGCCAGCATCTTGCCGATCCGAACGATCACATCCTGCTGCCCGAGATCGCGGCCAGGCACATGGTCGGCCCGGCCGTCCGGCAGGGCGACGAGGCCTGGTTCAGCATCGTGCGCTGGACGATCTACGCCCTGATCGCTGCGGAGGAACTCGGCATCACCAGCACCAACGTCGACGCCATGAGGGCCTCGCCGAGCGCGGAGGTGCGCCACTTTCTTGGTGTCGACAAGGATTTCGGCCGGCAGCTGGGCCTCGGCGCCGACTGGACGCATCGCATGATCAGGCAGGTCGGAAACTACGGCGAGATTTTCGAGCGCGACCTCGGCGCCAAGTCGCCCCTGAAGCTGGAGCGGCGACTGAACAACCTGGCGACCAAGGGCGGCCTGCATTACGCTCCGTCGTTCCGCTGACACGACACCGCCCGGCACAACCGCCGACCTCGTCCTGAGCCTGTCGAAGGACGGCCCCACCCGGCCTTGCCGTGGTTCGACCCTCGGAACGAGTCCGAGGGCAGGCAAGCTCACCACTGGGGAGGTGGAGGCGGCGCGCTGCTGTTGGCCTATTCCAGCGATGCCGACGTTTTGCACGCGGGCTTCAGCCGGACGATGGCCGAGATGAAGGGTTAGAGTCGGGACGAGCCGTGCGCATTCGCCTGCGCGCCCCGCATGGCTGGCGCCCGGACGACGGCACGCCGCCATGCTTGCGCTGCCTCCGACACCCACTACACTTGCCGGAAACATACGAGCCGGGAGGAGCGCGCATGCGCATTCACAATATTTTCGTCGATGCGAAGGGCGAGACGCATTTCCGCGACATCGAGGTGAAATGGGTCGAGGAGAAGGAGTTCAGCAAATTCTCCGAGCGGCTCAAGGCCACGGGCATCATCTTCCGTCAGACCTCCGGAGACTACGACCTCGACTGGCACCCGGCCCCGCGGCGCCAGTACATCATCAACCTCGACGGCGGCGTGAAGATCACGGCCAGTGACGGCGAGAGCCGCGTCATCGGGGCCGGAGAGGTGATCCTGGTCGAGGACACCAGCGGCAAGGGCCATCTGTCGAAGTCCGTCAGCGGCAAGATGCGGCACTCGATCTTCGTGCCGATCGATTGAGGTTCCGGCGCACCAGTGGCGGCTTGTCGAACCGGGGCACGCAACCGCGGGACCCGTCCTTCGACAGGCTCAGGAACGATGATGGAGCCAAGCTCGCTCCGATATCCACTTGCAAGGAGGTTCCAATGTCGGTCGTACTGGGCAGCGGCGAGCATCGCTATCGCGTGGTGGAGAACTGGGCCAAGCTGCCCGATGGCTGGTCCTTCAAGGACGTCGCCGCCGTCGCCGTGGACGGCAAGGACCAGGTCTACGTGTTCAACCGCGGCGAGCACCCCATGATGGTGTTCGATCGCGAGGGCAATTTCCTGCGCTCCTGGGGTGAGGGCGTGTTCCACCGCGCACACGGCCTGCACATCGACAGCCACGACACGCTGTATTGCACCGACGACGGCGACCACACCGTGCGCAGGTGCTCCACCGCCGGCAAGATCGAGCTCACCATCGGCGTGCCCGGCAAGCCCGCGCCCTTCATGAGCGGCGAGCCGTTCCATCGCTGCACGCACACCGCGCTCTCGCCCAGGGGCGACATCTACGTATCGGACGGCTATGGCAACGCCCGCGTGCACAAGTTCTCGCCGGACGGCAAGCTGCTCATGTCCTGGGGCGAGTCCGGCACCGAGCCCGGGCAGTTCAACATCGCGCACAACATCGCCACCGACGACGAGGGCTGGGTCTACGTCGCCGATCGCGAGAACCATCGCGTCCAGGTGTTCGACGGCAACGGCAAGTACGAGACGCAGTGGAACAACCTGCACCGCCCGTGCGGGCTATTCTGCTGTCGCGGCAAGACGCCGACGTTCGTAATCGGCGAGCTGGGCCCCGCCCTGCCCGTCAACCTCAAGGCGCCCAACCTCGGCCCGCGTCTTTCCATCGTCGACGCGCAGGGCAAGCTGATCGCCCGGCTCGGCGGCAAGGACGGCGCGGGGCTGGAGCCTGGCAAGTTCATGGCACCGCACGGGCTCGCGCTCGATTCGAAGGGCGACATCTACGTCGGCGAGGTCTCCTACACCAACTGGAAGTCGAGCTTCCCCGGCACGCCCATGCCGAGCCACATCCGTTCCCTGCAGAAGCTGGAAAGGGTGAGCTGACGCCGTATGTGCGTCTTCGTCATGCCCGCCAAGAGAAGCGCTGAGCGGGCATACAGAAACAAAGGGCAGCGCTTGAGGTTGGATTCCCGCTTTCGCTTCGGTCGGCGGGAATGACGAAGCGGCAGAGGAGGAGAACACGATGGCCCAGCAGCTTCCGGCCGTCAGCCTGGTTGCCGTTCCTGGACGGCGCCGTGCCACGCTCGAGGCGGCACGCGAAATCGAGCGGCGCGGATTCGCCGCCATCTACGCGCCCAGCGTGTTCTCCAACATGTCGCTGTGCGAGGCGCTGTGCCACGTCACCGATCGCATCTCGTTCGCCACCTCGATCGCACCGATCTATGCGCGGACCGTGGGCGATTTCGCGCAGAGCGCGGCCTTCATGCACGAGGTCTCCGGCGGCCGCTTCAGGCTCGGCATCGGCGTCAGCCACGCCCCGGCGCACGTGCGCATGGGCGTGACGCCTGGCAAACCGCTCGCCGATATCCGCGCCTTCGTCGAGAAGCTGCGCGCGCACGACGCGAGCGGCGCCCTGCCGCCCGTCATCCTCGCCACCCTGCGCAAGGGGATGATCGCGCTTGCCGGCGAGATCGCCGACGGCATGGTGTTCGCCAACGGCGCGCGCTCGCACATGGGCAACTCGCTCTCGGCACTTCCCGCGGGCAAACGACAGGATGCCGGCTTCTTCATCGGCAACATGATCCCGACCTGCATCAGCGACGACGTCGAGGCAGCCAAGGCGGTCAACCGCAAGACGCTGACGCACTACGCGCACCTGCCGAACTACCGCAACTACTGGAAGGAAGCGGGCTACGTCGAGGAGATGGAGGCAGTCGAGAAGGCCATCGCCGAGAAGCGCCCGGGCGACGTGCCGAGATACCTGACCGACGCGTGGCTTGCCGACTGCACCCTGTTCGGTCCCGCGGCCCGCGTGCGCGACGGCCTCGACGCCTGGTACGCCGCCGGCATCCGCACGCCCATCGTCGTGCCCTCCTCGGCCAGCGGCAACCAGATGAAGGCGATCGAGGAGATGTTCGCGACGTTCACGGGCTGACGCTTCGCCTGCGAACGCGGATGCCGGCGCGCCTGCGGCTGGATAGATGGAAAATGTGGTCGCGAAATTGGTGGTGTTGCCTAGTCGTCCTGGGAGTGGCGATGATGATCGATGGCGCCGGCGAGGCGACCGGAGGCGCATCTTCGGCTCGCGATATGTTGGACGCGGCTCGGCGCGGTGATGCCGTCGCCTTGAAGCGCCTGATCGCCGCAGGCGCTCCACTCGATCCAGTCGATGCCGAATTGCGCACGCCGCTGCTGCTTGCCGTCGAGCACGATCGCCTGCAGGCAGCCGCAGAGCTGATCGGTGCGGGCGCAAACATCAACGCTCAAGCCGGCAACAAGGATTCACCGTGGCTGCTGGCCGGTGCGCTTGGACGGACGGAAATGTTGCGCCTGATGATCCCCAGGGGACCAGACCTATCTCTGCGAAACCGCTTCGGCGGCAATGCGCTCATCCCAGCGTGCGAGCGCGCTCACGTCGACACCGTGAAGCTCCTGCTGACCACGCCAATCGATGTCGATCACGTCAACAACCTTGGCTGGACCTGCCTGCTCGAGATCGTCATCCTCGGGGATGGCGGATCTCGCCATGTGGAGGTGACGAAGTTCGTCCTGGCCGCAGGTGCCAATCCAAACCTCGCCGACAACAAGGGCGTGACAGCACTCGCGCACGCGCGCAGCAAAGGTCAGCGCGAAGTCGCCCTGCTGATTGAAGCCGCTGGCGGCAAATAGATCCGGCAGCTCCGCAAGAAGTGCTCACACGACGCCCTTGTCGCGCAGGCGCTTGAAGTCGCCGGGGGCGACGTTGCAGAGCGAGCCCAGCAGGTCGCCGGTGTGCTCGCCCAGCAGCGGCGGGCGGGTGACCTTGGCCGGCGAGTCCGACAGCTTCACGGGGCATCCGACCGTCTGATAGGTGCCGCGGGTGGGATAGTCGATGTCGACGATCATCTCGCGCGCCTTCAGGTGCGGGTCGGCCAGCACCTCGCCGGTATCCTGGCACGCGCCGCAGGGCACGCCGGCGTCGCCCATCAGCTTCATCACCTCGTGCTTGCTGCGCTGGCGCGTCCACGCCTCGATGACGCCATCGAGGACCTTGCGGTTCTCCCAACGCGCCTCCAGCGTCTTGAAGCGCGGATCCTCGGCGAGCTGCGGCTGGCCCATCACCCCGAGCACGGCCAGCCACATCTGCGGCTGGGCGTAGATGTAGACGTAGTCGTTGGGGCCGCCCGGCGCGCAGGCGTAGGTGGTGCCGGGCACATTGCGGCCGAGCTGGTTGCCGGTGCGCGGCGGTGGATGCCCGAAGCGCTGGTGATCGCGCAAGGAGACGCGGCAGATGTTGACCACAGAATCCTGCATCGACACTTCCACGTGCTGGCCGCGCCCCGTGGCATGCCGCTGCTGCAGCGCGGCCAGGATGCCGATCGTCATGTGCATGCCGGTGCCGGAGTCGCCGATCGAGGGCCACACGTAGGTGGGCGGCCCATCGGCGAAGCCGGTGACGCACATGGCCCCGCCCATGGCTTGCGCGATCGGCTCGAAGCTCTTGAAGCCGCTGTAGGGGCCGTAGGTGCCGAAGCCCTTGATGGTGGCGTAGATCAGCCGCGGATTGAGCTCGGAGAGCACCTTGTAGCCGAGCCCGAGCCGGTCCAGCGCGCCCGGCCCGAAGTTCTCGACCAGCACGTCCGACTGGGCGATCACCTGCTTGAAGAGCTCCTTCCCCTCCTCCGTCTTGAGGTTGAGCGTCAGGCTCTTCTTGTTGGCGTTGAGGACGAGGAAGAACAGGCTGTCGCTGTCCTTCTTGTCGCGCATGTTGGTGCGCGCGACGTCGCCGCCCTTCGGCTCCTCCAGCTTGATCACGTCGGCGCCGAGGAACGCCAGCATCTGCGTGCAGGCGGGTCCCGCCTGGTTGTGCGTCATGTCGATGACGCGGACGCCTGACAGGGCCTGGTTCATGACGTTTCTCTCCGATTGATGCTGTTGCGGTGTCAGCGCGCGAGCGCGGGTGGATCTTGACGTGCGACGAGCTCGGCCAATGTGTTGTCGACTGCCGTCTCGTATGGTGTGCCCTTCGAGACCAGGCCGCCCGAGACGAGCCCGGCCCGCAGACGCTCGTATCCCGACCGTGGCAGCCGCGCGTCCCGCCCCCATAGGCCGAGCGCTTTGTAGCGATCGAGCGCCTTTGCCAGCCGCTGCTGCGGCACGTCGGGGAAATAGGCGGCGATGACGGCAGCGAGCCGGGCTCCATCGCCGGCGTGCACCCACTTCAGGGTTCGGTGGACGGCACGCACCATCCGCTCGCAGTCGTCGCGACGCTCGGCCAGCAGGGAGCGGCGCGCATACAGCGTCGTGTAGGAGGTGGGGCCGCGCGCGGCGGCAGCAGACCAGATGTGTCCGGCGCCGCTTTCGACCAGCTCCTCCACGAACGGCTGGAACAGCTGCACCACATCGACCTCGCCGCGGCGCAGCGCCTCCACGTTGCGATCCATCGACTGGCCGGTAACGCGATCGAGCCTGGCGGGATCGAGCCCGGCCCGCCGCATGTCCTCCTGCAGGCACAGCCAGGGCGTCGGCACCTCGCTGACGGTGGCCACGCGCTTGTCCATGAGATCTGCAAGAGAAAAACCCGGGTTCGCGGTCCCGCCGATCAGGAAGAACGGGTCGCGGGTCACCACCTCGCAGAAGCACACCAGATCGCAGCCGGGGTCCTGCTCGTAAGTATGCATGACGCGCATCGGCCCGCCCCAGGTCACGTCGACCGTGCCGTCGGCGAGGCCGCGAGCGGACTCGGAGGGACGCGGCGCGCTGACGAGGCGAACCTCCACGCCCTCCTCACGGTAGGCTCCCAGCGCGAGTGCCGCATAGAAGGGGGCATAGAACGCTCCCCGCAACGTCTCCTGCAGCACGATCGCCATCAGCAGAGCTCCCGGTCAGTCACGACAGCTTATCCGTACCGGGCCGAAATGGCGGCGTGGCTCAAATCCAGCGCCCGCCTGAGATCTGAGTACGGCGCATGATGCGGCGGAAGGGGCCGGCGTCATGGATGGCGAGGTGCTTGCACACGCGGTTGTCCCAGAAGGCGATGGAGCCCGTCTGCCCAGCGGAAGCGGCAGGTGAACTCGGGGCGGTGGCCATGGTCGAGCAGGTAGCCGAGCAGCGGCTTGCTCTCCTCCTCCGTCATGCCCTCGAAACCGATGGTGTAGGAGTGGTTGACGTAGAGCAGCTTGCGGCCGGTCTCGGGATGCGTCGCCACCACGGGGTGCGCTGCTCACGGTCTCGCGCCAATCGGCGTCCTCGCGCACCTTGGTGGAGCGCTTGGCGTTCATGTTGGCCTGCGGGCCCGCGACCTTGCGGTCCGAGTGCAGCGCCCGGAGGCCCGACAGCATTTTCTTCATGCCGTCGGACAGCGACTCGTAGGCCTGGTACTGGTTGGCGAACAGCGTGTCGCCGCCGTAGGGCGGAACCTCGATGGCGTAGAGGATGGCGCCCATCGGCGGCTCGGCGCTCATGGTCGTGTCGGCGTGCCATTCCTCGCCGACGATCTTCTTGTCGCCCGGCTCGCGCGTGATCTGCACGATCTCGGGATCGGCCTGCACGCCCTTGTAGTTGGGATGGATGAAGATCTCGCCGAAGCGGCGCGTGAAGGCCTTGTGGCGCTCGGTGTCGAGCTTCTGGTCGCGGAAAAAGATGACGCAGTGGTCGAGCAGGGCCTTGCGGATGTCGCCGATGGTGCGGTCGTCCAGCTCCTGGCTGACATCGACGTTGTGGATCTCGGCGCCGATGCTGCCGGCTATCGGCCGCACCTCGATCTGGCTGTTGCGCATCCTGATTTCCTCCGGGGCCACGGTTGGCGCTATCCACCATCGAGAGACGGGGAGCGCTTCTTTGCTCGACCTGAGGCTAGGACGTGCGCCTTTCCCGTGCAACCGGATTGGCCCGCTGCCACGGCATGCCACGCCTTCCCGGCACGCGGGTGTCTCGGCTTTCTCCTCTCCCCGCGCGGACGAGTGCGGAGACCCTCCTGCGCAGGCATGGCGTCACCGCCGCATCACCTCGACCTGGATGGCCTCGCCGGCCTGCACGGCAAAGGTGCGCTGGAAGACTTCGCCGGCGTTCCGGGCGCTGACGGTGTACATGCCGGGTGCAAATATGTGGGTCGGCAGGGCACCCACGCTCTCCTTCACGACCTCACCCTGGGTATTGGACACGTTCCATTGCGTGTCGGCGATGGCGTCCCCGCCCGCTCGCGCAACGAGCTTGAAGGTCACCTTCGCGGCGGCATGGGCGATCGTCGCCTCGGTAAGCTTGCCGGCCTCGACGGTCACATCGGCCCGGACCACGGCATTTGCATCGCCGTAGGTGCCGACGACGTTGTAGATGCCGGCGTTCAGCCTGTTGACGAGCCCGGGCTTCACCCCGCTCATCACCTTGGTCCTCTGGCCGTACTGGTCGCGCTCGTCGGAGTAGATCTCGTAGCTGACCGCCTTGTCGGTGACGGCCTCGCCGTTTGCCAGCGCGGGCGTCAGCCGAAGCCCCCCGGCATTGAGAACGAAACGCTCCTGCTGCGGGTTCTCGCTCGAGACCGCGATCTTGCGGGTCAGGTGCGCGCGGCCGAACGCAACGTTGACGACGTAATCGCCGGCTTCGAGGCGCAGCGTCGGGCTCGCCTCGCGGTGCGTGGAAACGAGCCGCAGCTTCCCGTCGGGCCCCGGCTTGTCGCGAAATACCCGCCACGTGAGGCCCTGATCGATGTTCTGGCCGTCCTGGGTGAGGACGGCCACGAGGGATACCTGCCCGGCGACAGTCGCGCCCGGTGCAGGCTTCGCCTCGGGTGGCACGGAGCGCGGCACGACCGTCGTGTTGGGCGGCACCAGGACGGACGGGGGAGGGGCGCCCGGGCTCGGCACCACGAGAGGAGCCGGCGGGGAGTTGGTCTCGGTCTGCCAGGGCGCGCGCTGCTGCTGCTGGGCCGCGACCTGGGGCGCGACGACGCCGATCGCGAGCACCACCGCGATCAGCTGCGCAGGCGGCCAGTAGCGACGGACCATGCGTGAGCCTCGTTGCACCCTCAAGTTGGTGAAGTCCCCAACGATTCCCGCAAAATCAAGGCAACCCTATGCCCGAGCGCCGTTCGCCGCGTTTGGACCGAGGAAAAGTGATTCCCTTTCGCAGCAATCCTGCTCCAGGCACGCCCACCTGGCAACGCGCCGCCCGCGCAGGCAAGCGCCTCAGTCCGCGGCCACCTCGACCAGCCGCAATTCGCCAGCCTTCAGATCAATGGCGCGATCGTAGCGCTTGTCTCGCGTCTCCGCCCGCACGGCATAGCGTCCGGCCTGCAGCACCGCGGACGGCTCGGGTTGCCCCGTGGTCCACACCGTGGCACCGGTCTCATCCCTGATGTCCCAGAGGACGTCCGACATGACGGGAGCGCCGTTGGCGACCAGACGCAGCCTGAGGGCCGCGGCCTGGGGCTCCAGGGTCAGCTGCTGCGTCTGCCCTGCCTTCACCTCGATGTCGCGAACGGTGCGCGCGTTCATGGCCCCGTAACGGCCCTCCACACGATAGCGTCCGCCCGGCAGAACCAGCACGGGGGTCGCGCGGCTTGTCGTGATCACCTCCGGCGCAGCGCCGTCGAGGCGCTCCACACGGTAGGAGACGAGTTCACCCGTTGCCGGTGTGGCGCCGCCCAAAGGCTTGGTCGCCAGCGCAAGACGGCCCGCGGCGACGTTGAGCGTGCGCCGCACCACGTCGCCTGGACCGACCGCCAGGCGCTCGCGCGCCTCCGCGCTGCCCTGCCGCGCGACGACATAATATGTGCCGGGCGCGAGCACGAAATCGGCTTGCCGGGCGGCGGACCGGGCCACCTCGCGCCGGCCCTTCGGCGCGTCCGGATCGTCCTCGACGACGCTGAACACGATCGGCTCTGCCGACGCGCCGCCGTCGTGGCCGGCGGCCGACACCAGCAGCCGCGCGGCATTGAGCGGCACCTCCACCCGGCCCTGGCTCCCGGCGGGCACGACGACGGACCGCTCTGCGCGCACCAGGCCCTGCTCGACGCGCACGAGATAGCGCCCGGCGGGGAGTAGCAGGAGGCCCTCGCTGCCCTTGAACATCGCCAGCGGGGGAACGGCGGCATCCTTCTTGCCCTCCACCGCCTGGCCCGCGTCGCTCACGGCGACGACGGCATCGCCGAGGGCCGCGCCACTCTTTTGCGCCTGGGCCTTCACCAGCAATGTCCCGGCATTCAGGACGAGGTTTCCCGCCGTCGGCTCCTTGTCGCCGACCTCCACGCTCTGGCTGGCAAAGACGGGCCCGTCGCGCCCCTCGATCACGTAGCGGCCGGGCGCCAGCGCGACGTACGGGTTCGCCGCGCGGCCGGCGAACAGGACGGCTTCCGGCTTCCCCTCGGCGAAGACGACCCAGTTCAGGGGCAGGCTCACCGCCTCCGTGGACGGCGCGAGCAGGGCGCGCAAATAGAGCCCCGGCGGCCCATTGGCGGGGATGGCCGCTGCGCTCGGCGGCGGGGTCGGCTGGACCGCCGGTGGCGCGGGCGGCGGCTGGATGGCGACGGCTTGGTTGCCGGCAAGTCGCAGCACCTCCTCGATGTTGGCGGCGATCTGCTCTGCCGTGCGGGCGTTGAACAGTTGCCCGCCAGTGACCTGCGGCAGGCACGCCATCGCCGTCGCGTCGCCCGGCTTCAGGCCGAGACCGACGACGTGCGCCACGATCCCCGCTCGGCGCAGCTCCTCCGCGGCGGCACACACGTTCTGCTGGCAGTTGTCGGCATCGTCATGGATGAGGATCAGGCTGCGCTTGCCCGGCGCGGGCGGGAGCGACTTGGCGGCCTCGCGCAGCGCCGTCGTCAGCGGGCCCCGGCCGCGCGGATTCATCTTGTCGAGAGTGTCGCCCAGGCGTTGCGCATCCAAGGGCTCGAGGGGCCGCAACAGCTCCACGTCGCCGCAGTCGCCGCGCCGATGGCCGAAGGCCACCAGGCCCACCCGGGTCTGCGGCCCGACCCTGCCGAGGCCGCGCCGCACGGCGTCCCGCGCCAGGACCACCTTGCTGGCCTTCAGGCCCTCGATGGTCCCCGCCATGGAGCCCGAGCCGTCGAAGACGACGATCACGGACGCAGGCTCCTGCGCCCGCGCCGCCGACGCCGGAAGCGCAAGGGCCATCCCACATGCCAAAACGAGCCCTCGGCGCAGGTTTCGATGGTCGTTCCACATGGCTGATGCGATCCGTCCGCGCTTGCAACCGAGCCCCCGCCATTGTACTCGCGGTAGGGTTGGTTTAGCGAGGGCATTGCTCGGCAAGCCCCGGGTTGGCAGGATTTGAGTGCGAACTCATGAGCCAGGACACCCTCGAGCTGCTGTTGAAGCGCCGGTCGTCGAAGGCGGCCATGCTCGCCGAGCCCGGGCCCACGCCGCAACAACTCGAGACGATTCTGACGGCGGCGTCCCGCGTGCCGGACCACAAGAAGCTGGAGCCCTGGCGCTTCATCGTATTCGAAGGAGACGCGCGAGGTACCTTCGGTCGCGTTCTCCTGAACGCCTGCGTCGCTGAGGAGAAGGAGACGCCATCGGCCGCACGGCTCGAAACCGAGCGCACGCGTCTGCTGCGCGCGCCGACGGTGGTGGCGGTGATCTCGCGCGTGACGCCCAATCCCGGTGCACCCGAGTGGGAGCAGATACTTTCCAGCGGGGCGGCCTGCTTCAATCTCTGCCTGGCGGCGAACGCGTTGGGGTTCGGCACCTGCTGGATCACGGAATGGTATTCCTACAGCCCGGCCGTGCGTGCAGCTCTGGGCCTCGCCGCCAATGAGCGCGTCGCCGGGTTCGTCTACATCGGCACCGCAAAGGAAGGGCAGCCCGATCGCGATCGCCCGCAGCTCGCCCGGATCGTGACCCGTTGGACCGGCTGACCGCCGGACAGCCACAAGGAGAACGCCAGTGTTTTACGAGACGATCGAGAACAAGCACGGCCTCAAGCACGATCCGTTCAAGGCCATCGTGGGGCCGCGGCCGATCGGCTGGATATCGACCATCAGCCGGGACGGAATCTGCAACATCGGGCCCTACAGCTTCTTCAATGCGGTCGGCGAGAAGCCGCACTACGTGATGTTCAGCTCCTCCGGGCGCAAGGACTCGATCAAGAATGCCGAGGAAACCGGCGAGTTCACCTGCTCGCTGTCGACCTGGGACCTGCGCGACAACATGAACATGACCTCGGCGTCCGTGCCCTACGGCGTCGACGAGTTCCCGATCGGCGATCTCACCGCCGTGCCCGGCCGCCTCGTCAAGGCGCCGCGCGTCAAGGAAAGCCCCGCCGCGCTCGAGTGCAAGTTCTGGAAGACGGTGGAATTGCCACCCCTGCATCCGGGCGGCGAGACCAGGAACTGGGTGGTGTTCGGACAGGTCGTCGGCGTCTACATCGACGACCGCTTCATCAAGGACGGCATGGTCGATACCGGCGCCATGCGTCCGATCGGCCGTCTCGGCTACATGGACTACGCGGTGGTAACGCCCGAGACGATGTTCGCGATCGACCGCCCCTCCGTCGAGGAGGCCATGGCCAAGGTGCGCCTCAAGGCGGCGGAGTAGAGTTGCCGCCACCACTGCCCCGTTCCTGCTCCCCGTTCTTCTTCAAAGTGCGGGCAGCAGGTTGTGCCGACAATTAGCTGCCCACGCCAGCCCCTCTCCCGCAAGGACCGGGAGAGGGAAGCCGTTGCGCGGCCTGGCCGACACGTCGCACAGCGAAATTTCCCATACGTCTGCCGACGCCTTGCGCAAGCTCCTGGCGCTTTCTAGGCTGAGCGCTGAGTTTTGCTCGAGGAAGCGCCGGGCTTCAGACCCGCGAGCCAGGTGAGATGGCAGACACCGGTATCAAACGCCGCGTCGTTGTCACGGGAATGGGCGCAGTGACCGCTATCGGCCACACGGTCCCCGACTTCTGGGCCGGCCTCAGGCAAGGCAAATGCGGCGTCGCCCCGATCGAGCGCTTCTTCCAGAACGATCCGCACTTCCTGCTTCCCAGCCAGATCGAGAATTTCGATCTGGAGATCATGATCGCCGCCCAGATCAAGGGTTTCGACTACAAGGCGCGCCTGAGGAATTCCAAGCGCGACAAGCTGATCATGTTCGCTGATCGCTACAGCCTGTTCGCCGCGGCTGCCGCCGACGAGGCCGTGAAGCAGTCCGGGCTCGCGATGCCGTTCACCAACCCCTATCGCGCCGCCTGCATCATCGGCTCCGCCGAAGGCGGCGTCGTCAATCTCGAGGCCGCCTACCGCCACATCTACGAGCTTCGGCAGCCGTCCACTCACCCGCTGACCCTCGTGCGGTTCATCGGCTCGTCCGCCGCGGCGCATGTCGGCATCGAGTGCGGCGTCAAGGGTCCGACGTTCGGCGCCTGCGCCTCGTGCGCCTCGGGCGCTCAAGCCATCGGCATGGGTCGCGACTATATCCGCCATGGGCTGGTCGACGTGGCCATCGTCGGCGCCTCGGACAGTCCTTTCACATACGGCACCATGCGGGAGTGGCAGGCGACGCGCCTGCTGTCGCCGCAGGGCATCTTTCCGTTCGCCAGGAGGAGCAACGGCACTGTGCTGGCGGAGGGTGCCGGCATTCTCGTGCTCGAGTTTATGCACCATGCCAAGGCGCGCGGGGCAACGATCCTGGCGGAGCTCTGCGGCGTCGGCGCAACGTCGGACTGCACGGACATGATCACCCCGGACGTGGTCGGCGCCAGCGAGTGCATGCGGCTCGCGCTCGAGGATGCCGGGCTCGCGCCCCATGACATCGACTACGTCAACGCCCATGGCACCGGCATCGCCAAGGCCGATCGCGCCGAAAGCGCCGCGATCAAGCACACGTTCGGAGCTCATGCGCCCGCGCTCGCGGTATCGTCGACCAAGTCCATGCATGGCCATCCGCTGGGCGCGAGCGGCGGCATCGAGGCCATCGCCTGCATCAAGGCCATGCAGGACGGCTGGGTGCCGCCGACACTGGGGTTGGACGAGCGCGCTCCCGAATGCGACCTCGACTACACCGCCAATGTCGGCCGCACCAAACGGCTCGCCTACACGATGTCGAACTCGTTCGGTTTCACGGGCCTGAACGCCGCCCTCGTATTCGGCCCGCCGCCGGCGTAGCGACGAGCCTTCGATCTCACGCCTGCTGCAGCCACGGCCTTGGCGCGGGCGAGGATGCGCTGGGCCCGCGCGATGTGCGCGCGATCCACCATCTGCCCGCGAATGCCGATCACGCCGGCCTGCGGGTTGTCGGCGAACGCCTTGACGATCTCCTCGGACATGGCGATGTCCTCGGGCCGCGGCGTGAACACCTCGTTGATGACCTCGACCTGATTGGGATGGATGGCCATCTTGCCGGTGAAGCCATCGCGCGCGGCTTCCATCGCCTCGGCGCGCAGGCCCGCCGCGTCACGGAAATTGACAAACACGGTGTCGATCGGCTGCACGTTGGCGGCCACGGCCGTGAACAGGCAGAGGTTGCGCGCCAGCTGATAGGGGGAGGTCCAGTGTCCGTCTGCTTCCCGGTTGGCGTAAGCGCCGATGACGCCGGACAAATCCTCGGCACCCCAGGTTAGGCCCTCCAGTCGCGCGCTGGAACTCGACGTACGTGTGCATCTGCAGCAGCGAGATCGGCACCTCCGTCGTCAGCGCGACGATACGCGTGCTGCCCTTGGGCGCGCCCGCGCGCTCCTCGGCGTGGTTGAGCGCGATCGACAGGGTATGCACGTCCGCGCCCGAGCGCGCCTTGGGCAGCACCACGCCGTCGGGTCGGCTGCCGATGACTCCGGCGAGGTCCTGCTCCCAATAGGGCGTGTCGAGCGCATTGACGCGTACGTACAGCAGCGGCCGCCTCTCCAGCGGCCGAGTGGCGGCGATGTACTGGGCCGCGACCGCGCGCGCCGCAACCTTGCGCGGAGCACTGACGGAGTCCTCCAGGTCGAGGATCAGCGCATCGGCCCCGGACGCGACGCCCTTGCCGAGCTTCTTCTCGTCGTCGGCCGGTATGAACAGCTGGGAGCGCATTGTCTTACGCCTTGGCCGCGCCTTGGGGCCGCTTGTGCATCATCGCCTGGCGCTTGCATTCGGCCACCAGCTCTCCCCGCTGATTGAAGGCCTTGTGCAGGAACTCGACGATGCCCACGTCGGGCCGCGAGCGGCTCTCGCGCCGGCTCAGCACCTCGGTGATGAAGTTGAGCGTGTCGCCGTGAAACACCGGTTTGGGGAACTTGACGTCGGTCATGCCGAGGTTGCCTACGGTGGTGCCAATGGTGGTGTCGCCCACCGAGACGCCGATCATGACGCCCATCGTGAAGAGGCTGTTGACGAGCGGCTTGCCCCACTCGCTCTTGGCGGCGAACTCATGATCGATGTGCAGCGGCTGGGGGTTGTGCGTGAGGCAGGAGAACAGCGTGTTGTCCATCTCCGTCACGGTGCGGCGCAGCCCGTGCTCGAACCTGCGCCCGACCTCGAACTCCTCCAGATAAAGACCCTGCATCGTTCGCTCCCACTCGTCCGTTTTCTTGCATACGCGCGCCGCCCGAGCAGCGTGGCGTCAGGCCCACGCAGGTGGGCATCCACGCAACTCAATTAGCACATGAAATCAGTTGCGTGGATCTCCGCGCAAGCGGAGATGACGGATCAATACCGGAACTGCTCCGAAAGGATGCGCTCGTCCAGGCTGTGGCCGGGATCGAACATCATGTAGAGGTCGATGCCGCTGGCCTGCTCGACCTCGACGTGCGCGACGGCGCGCGTCTCGGCGTGATCGGCGACCGCGCTCACCGGGCGCTTGTCGGGTTCCAGAACGTCGAAACGGATCTTGGCCACGTTGGGCAGCAACGCACCGCGCCAGCGCCGGGGCCGGAACGGGCTGATCGGGGTCAGCGCCAGCAACGGCGCGTTGATCGGCAGGATGGGGCCGTAAGCGGAGAGATTGTAGGCGGTGGAGCCGGCGGGCGTCGCCACCAGCACGCCGTCGCAGATCAGCTCCTCGAGGCGCGCCCGGCCGTCGATGGTGATCTTGAGCTTGGCCGCCTGGTAGATCTCACGGAACAGCGACACCTCGTTGATCGCCAGCGCCTCGTGCGTCTGACCCGCCTGATCGACGGCGCGCATGGCGAGCGGATGGATGACGTTGATCTCGGCCCGAGCGAGGCGGCCGCGCAGGTCCTCCTCGCTGTAGTCGTTCATCAGGAAACCGGTCGAGCCCCGGTTCATGCCATAGATCGGCACGTGGTCGTTGAGGTGCCTGTGCAGGGTCTGCAGCATCAGCCCGTCGCCGCCGAGAGCGACGATGGCATCGGCCGTCCGCGGGTCGGCTTCGCCATAGCGGGCAACCAGGCGTTCCTGGGCCTGCCGGGCCTCGGGCACGTCGCTGGAGACGAACGCGATCTTGTCGAAGTTGCGCGCTGCGCTTTGCATGTCGGGTCGGACCCATCGCCTGTCGCGGGGGCAGACCCCTCGCATGTGCGGTCTTAAGATTCGGCAACTTCGGCGCGAGGGCTGCAACCCGCCAACGTCCACTCGTCCGGGAGGCTCGCTCAGTTGCGGGCAAACGACAAGCCCGTTCTGATCCATTCGGGCTTTCACCGGGTGGCGGGGTTGGGCGGCGCCCTGGCGGACCAAGGGGCTCGCCGCCCGCGTCAACGTCTTTCCGGGCATGACGGCCACTTACGCGCGGGAGGGCAGACGCCAGGGAAAGCGAGGCCGCGCCGACCAACAAGGCGGGGGGCCGAGATTTTGCCGCTGCCGAGCGCGCAAGGCCTCCAACGGTCGTCCCCGTCCTGCTAAGGTGCACCCAGGTCCCGTAGCTCAACGGATAGAGCAGCGCGCTTCGAACGCGAAGGTTGCGGGTTCAAGTCCTGCCGGGACCGCGCGCGGTTGATGTGTTGAGATTGCAACCTTCCTATTCGCGCCCGTTGGCCATTGGCAGCTCGCGCGCCGGGGACAGGCTCGTGGGCTGGCGGCATGTGCCGCCGCCGAAGCATCGGCGCTGACGATCTCAGCAAGATGAAGGGACGGAGCAATGGAGTTCAAACGAGGCGGCTCGCAGCCATCCCGCAAGGGACCTGCGGAATATTTTACCGGCACGGTGCGGATAGACCCACTGTTCCAGGCACCCGACCCCGCGCGTGTCGGCGGAGCCAGCGTCACGTTCGAGCCGGGTGCCCGCACCGCCTGGCATACGCATCCCCTCGGCCAGACATTGGTCGTCACGGCCGGCTGCGGCCGGGTCCAGCGGGAAGGCGGGCCGATCGAGGAAATCCGGCCAGGCGACGTGATCTGGTTTCCGCCCGGCGAGAGGCATTGGCACGGCGCAACGCCCACCACATCCATGACCCATATCGCCATTCAGGAATTGCTCAACGGCAAGAACGTCGACTGGATGGAAAAGGTCAGCGACCAGCAATACGGCCTCTGAACCGCACGCTCGACGACACCGCGGCAGCGCCGGATCGGCAATGCGAGCATTCCGCGCGCATGCTCCAGGCAGCCACATTTGCAGTGCGTCCGCCGATGAATACCGCATAGGTGCAGCGCGAAAGGGTGTGCACATAGGGACTACCCGTCCGGCCATCCGCCATGTCACATTATTCTCCAAACCGGCGATGTCGTGGGCTGTCGCGGCCCGTGAAAATCCAACGATCGGCCGAGCCAGGGAGAGAATCCATGTCGCAAGCCGCTGCCGCAACGACAGATCGCGATCCGCAAGCGCGGGCGCTCTACGACAAGCTCGAGGATCGGATCCTGGCGCGCGACCAGCGGGGCGCAAGCGACGTCTATTACGATCTCGTGCGGCAGGGCCGTCCCCTCGATGAGATGCTCCGCGAGGCCGTGCGCATCCACGGGCCCTACACGCACGTGCCCTACCACGAGCGCATCGACAAAGGCTTCGTCAATTTCGTCAACAACGACCACTGCCTCCTGAGCGCCCGGGCGACACTGCATCTTTCCAAGTGGCTGCCGCAGAGCATGGCCGGACTGCCGATGGCGCAGACCGTCTGGTACATCCCCACCGGCCTCGACATCTGGAACCAGAAGATCAACAAGGCGCCCGGCCACTACTCCCGCGGCATGAAGCCGACCGGCGCACCGGTGCCCCCGGTCGTACACTGGCCCGACCAGGACGCCGAGCATATCGAGGGCTCGCTCGAGGATAAGCTCGAGGCGTGGATGACGCTGGTCCACCGCGGGCGGGTTCTCGAGGCCTACCGGGTCTTCCTCGGCCTGATGGAGGACAAGGCGAACCGCCGCGACGCACTGGCACAGCTGGTGTTTGCCGGACTCATCGACGTACAGGACCGCGCGTTCCTCAACCGCTCGTTCACCACCGGCCACAAGTCGTATCGCGCGCGGGCAACCGTGGAGCTCGGCACCGCCATCGGCTGGGACAACGCCAAGCCCGTCCTGTATGCGGGAGCGCTCGACATGGCGGTCGGCCCGCGCTGGTACTCGACCTACGAGATGGCCTGCAATTGCGTGACGCACTACCTCGAGCAGCAGAAGATCTCGGCCATTCCCTATGCCGGAACGACGCAGCGCGAGCTCGCGCTGCTGCGCAACGACGAGCCCCTCTCGCGCGCCGAGGCCGAGGCCTTCCTCGAGGTCCTGCTCCAGCAGCCTGAGCCGGCCTACCTCGAGGCCATGAGCAGGCTGCTGCTGGCCGGCAAGGGGCCGCGGCACATCCTCGACATCCTCCAGATCGGCGCCGCCCAGGTGCTGCTGGAGACGCAGGACCAGCTGAACTTCTCGATCTCGCAGCACTGCTACGAATACTGCAACACGCTTGGCTGGTTCTACGACACCTTCGAGCATCCGCAGCGGCTGAAACTGCTGTACGTCGCGGCCTCGTTCCTCAACCGGAACGCCTACCATCAACGCTGCATCGGCGATGGCGTGGAGGTGACTGCGACCCTTCCAGCCGGGGCCGGCGGCATGAGCCCGCCGCAGCTGCTGGAGCGCATCGTCGGCGCCATCACGGCGCTCGACGGCCCGCAGGCCGTGGCGTGGGCACGGGCGTATCTGGCGACCGGCGCCGACCGCAAGCCGCTCGTCCAGCACCTGGCGCTGGTCGCCTGCCGCATCGGCAACGATCCGCACAACCAGGAAATCGCCCAGTGCCTGCTGGAGGATTACGCCAAGAACCGCGGCTTCGACCGCGACCGGCTGCTGCTGGCGTGCGTGCAGCACACGGCGGTGCATCGCAAGTACGGGGATTTCCTGGAGGCCGGCCGCCGGTTCGGGCAGGCCATGAAGATCACCGAGCTGCAATGATCAGGGCTGAGAATATCTGTTGAGTTGCACAATCCGGCAGGCTCGATACGCTGGGACAAGAGAAACGTAGGGAGGACGCTTATGAGGGTTGCTGCAGCCGTCGCGGCCGCACTGCTGATGATCGGCTTGCCGAGCTGGTGCCAGGCCCAGGTCAAGGTGTGCGACAGCCCCCGCCAGATGGAGGGCTTCAAGACCTGCGCCAACATCGAGAAGGCCGAGGCGGAAGGCGCGTTCACGCTCTACTCGACCGACCCCGAGCAGGGTCAGGTGAAGCTGCTGGCCTCGTTCAACAAGGTATTCCCCAAGATCAAGACGAACTACCTGCGCCTGCAGGCGGGCGCGCTCTACGCCAAGGTGCTGTCGGAGCGCCAGGCCAAGTCCTACCTGGTCGACGTCATCCAGATCTCCGACATGGGTATGATCCTCGACTTCCAGAAGCGTGGCGGCTTCCGCCAGTACATCTCGCCGGAGATGGCCGCCTTCAAGCCCGAGTACAAGAGCCAGCCCGAGGGCTTCTGGACCTGGGGGTCGATCATCATGGGCGGCATCGCCTATAACCCCAACAACGTATCGGCCGCGGAGGCGCCCAAGAAGTGGGAGGACCTGCTCGATCCGAAATGGGCCGACTCGGTCAACGTGAAGGTTTCGAACTCCGGCCTTCAGCACGGCGTCTACTACATGCTCAAGCCCATCCTGGGCGACGAGTACTTCAAGAAATTCGCTGCCATCAAGCCGCGCGCCTTCGATTCCTACGTGCAGCAATACGGCCGGCTGGTCGACGGCCAGGACAAGATCATCATGGGCGCGCAGTACTCCGGTTTCATCGAGTTCAAGGCCAAGGGCGCACCGCTCGCCTTCGTGTTCCCGGAGACCGGCGTCCCCGCCGTGTCGGAGACCTACGGCATCGTCGCCGACGGCCCCCATCCCAACGCTGCCGAGCTGTTCATGGACTGGTTCCTGTCGCCCATCGGCCAGCAGGCGCTGAGCGAGGCTCTGCTGCTGCATTCGCCCCGCACTGACGTGCCGCCGCCCGCGGGTGGCGTTTCACTCAAGGACATGAAGCTCCTGGTCCCCGCCGACTGGAACGACTTCGAGAAGAGCCGGCCGGAGTTCGCCAAGGAGTGGGATCGCATCGTCGGCGCGCGGCGCTGAGAGCGACCTTGGCGCCGTTGTCCGGAGTCGTCTTGCGGCCGCGCTTCAACTGGCAGGCGCTGATCACGCTTGCGGTCCTGCTGGTCGTGGGCTTTCTCGTGCTGCTGCCGGTGGTGTTCCTCATCGAGGAATTGCTCAACGTCGGCGATCCCATGGCGTTCCCGCCTCAGCAGTACGGCATCGCCAACTACGTCGCGATGTTCGAGGAAGACCTGCACGTGATCACCAACACGGTGATCGTCGCCGTGGTGGCGACCGTGATGGCCATCCTGATCGGCTTCACGCTGGCCTGGATACTGACGCGCACCAACGTGCCCGGCCGCGAGAAGCTCGAGCGGCTGATGGAGCTTCCCTACTACATGACGCCGCTGGTCGGGGCGCTGGCCTGGGCGGTGCTTGCGAGCCCGCGCAGCGGCTTCTTCAACCAGATCTGGCGCTGGGCGGGCGGCTCGGGCGATCTGTTCAACGTCTATTCGATATTCGGCATCGCCTGGATCATGGCGCTGTTCGAGGGCACGGTCGCCTTCGTCATGATCTCGGCCTCGATGAAGTCGATGGACCCGGCACTCGAGGAATTGGCGCGCGTGATCGGAGCCTCCAAGCTGCGCACGGCGCTCACCGTGACCCTGCCGCTGGTGATGCCGGGCGTGCTGGGCGCCACCCTGTTCGTGTTCGCGGAGATGCTGGGCTCGTTCGCCGCCGCCTTGGTGATCGGCATTCCCGCCCGCGTCTACGTCATCACCACGGCGATCTGGGATTCGACGCTCAGCTACCCGCCGGCCTACGGCCGCGCGTCGGCGATGGGACTGACGCTGTTCCTCGTCATGTTCGCCATGCTCACCTTCTATCGCTGGGTCATAGGCCGCGGCAGCTACGCCACGATCACCGGCAAGGCCTACCGACCGCGCCCGATGGATATGGGCCGGCTGGCCTGGCTGCTGTTCGGCGTCTGCGCGCTTTACATCTTCCTGGCCGTGGTGCTGCCGATCGCGGCGCTGATCCTGACCTCGCTGCAACGCTTTGCCACCGTCCTGCTGCACCAGGCCCAATGGACGCTGGCCAACTACCAGACGGCGCTGGCGCTCGGGCCGGTCCGGCAGGCGCTGGTCAATAGCCTGATGCTGGGCTTCGGCGTGGCCAGCGTGGGCGTTCTCATCATGGCGCTGATCGTGTGGATCATCTATCGCTCGCAGCTCGTGGGGCGAGGCGCGATCGAATATCTCGTCATGTTCCCGCAGGCGGTGCCGCGGCTGGTATTCGGCCTCGCCCTGTTGTGGGCGTGGCTCAACATGCCGATCCCGATCTACGGCACGCTGTGGCTGCTGGCGCTGGCCTACTTCACAGTCATGCTGCCGCTCGGCGTGCGCACGCTGGCCGGCGTGGTGCTGCAGATCGACAAGAGCCTCGAGGAGTGCGCCCGCGTCTGCGGTGCCGGCTGGGTCTACCAGATGCGCACCGTCACCCTGCCACTGCTCAAGCCCGGCGTTCTCGCCGCTTGGCTGCTGATCTTCATGGCCTGCGTGCGCGAGCTCGGCGCTTCCGTGTTCCTGATGGGCCCCAACGCCAAGGTGATCGCGCCCTCGATCGTCAATGCCTTCGCCACCAGCGGCACCGAGCTCACCGCGGCCATGGCGCTGATCCAGACCTTCACGGTGATCGTGGCGCTGGTGATCCTGTTCCGGCTGACGCGCGGCATGACGAGGGAATTGACGTGAGCGACGGCAGGGACCGGATCGAGCTCAACGACCTCGTCATCCGCTATGGCGCCGCCGTGGCCGTGAACGGCGTCAGCTTCAATGTCGGCCGCGGCGAGCACGTCACCCTGCTCGGCCCCTCCGGCTGCGGCAAGACCACGACCTTGCGCGCCATCGCCGGGCTGGAGCAACCGACCACAGGCAGCATCCGCATCGACGGACAGACGATGTTCGACGCCGCCGAGCGCCGCAACGTGCCGACCGAGCAGCGCGGCGTATCCATGGTGTTCCAGTCCTATGCCGTGTGGCCGCACATGACGGTGCTCGACAACGTCGCCTACGGACTGCGCGTGCGCAAACAGGGCGCCGCCGAGATCAAAGCCAACGTCGAGCGCGCACTCGACCTCGTGCAGATGCGCCACCTCGCGGAACGGCCGGCTTCCAAGCTATCCGGCGGCCAGCAGCAGCGCGTGGCATTGGCTCGCGCCATCGCATTCTCGCCCACGGTGGTGCTGTTCGACGAGCCGCTCAGCAACCTCGATGCCAAGCTGCGGGCGGAGATGCGCGTCGAGCTGCGCGAGTTGCAGCGCCGCCTCGACATCACCTCGGTCTACGTCACCCACGACCAGGAGGAGGCGCTCGCCATCTCCGACCGGGTGATCGTGATGAATGTCGGCGTGATCGAGCAGATCGGCACGCCCGAGCAGATCTACAATCAGCCAAAGAACCGGTTCGTCGCGGATTTCGTCGGCTCGGCGAATTTCATCAAGGGCCGCGTGCGTGCGCCGCAGGCGGCCGCCGGCGTGCTCGAGTTCGTGACCGAGGGCGGACACGTGCTCCACGCCATGGCGCCCCATGCGATGCGCGGCGACGAGACCGAGGTCGCGGTGCGGACAGCCTACATCGAGATCGGCGGGGCCACCGTGACCGATCAAGTCGCCAATCGGGTCCCTGGCACCGTGCGCCGGCGCATGTTCCACGGCGACTTCGTGCAGTACGTGATCGACAGTCCGCTGGGGCAGATGATCGTTCGCCGCCCCCCGACCAACCTCGTGGCGGAGGGCGAGGCGGTCACACTGTCGTTCTCCTCCGAGCACTGCATCCTGCTCGAGGGGTGAGGCTCGCAGGTCGCAGCGGGAGAACCAATGTGGGCGCTGGGACGCCCGGTTGTGGACGCTGCCACAAAGTCAGCCGGATTTCATGGTGTTCGTCAGGCAGAGTCACAGCGCTGCGGGCGCACGCGTTCTCTCGGCGGGGGAGGAAGCTTTGCAGATGCCACGTCTTCTTTTTTTGCTGGCGGTCTTGTCGCCGCCCCTCGCCTGCCTTCCGGCGCTGGCCGAGCAGCACGAAGGTCTGGCGTCGTTTTACAGCGCGGTGCCGGACCAGTCGGAAAAACTCTCCGCAGCGCATCGCTCATTGGCGTTCGGCACAATGGTGAGCGTGACGAGAATCGACACGGGCGCGCATGTCGTCGTCAGGATCAATGACCGCGGCCCCTTCATAAGGGGACGAATCATCGACCTGTCACGCCCCGCAGCGGAAAGGCTTGGACTGCTCGACGTCGGTCTCGCCCGGGTGAGCATTCAAGTCATACCAGCGCCTGTTCCGGCAACGCGAAAGTCTCGCCTCTTGCCGTAGCCGCGACATCACCGCGGTGGCGCATTCCCGAAATAGAAGAAGACCAGCAAGAGCGCGCCAACTGCAACCGCGCCCAGCAGCGACACCACAAGCACGGACACCATTTCGCGTGGGCCCGTGCCCTGCCGGACCTTCACAGTCTCACGGCTGGGCTGGTCCACTGGCTTGCTGTTTTCCATCTCCGCCTCCGATCCTCTTGTCCAGCATCAACGGAGTGGTGCACGAGACGGTTCCCGACGACTCGGCAAAGGTTACCCGGGTTCAGCAGCGGTGGGCTTCAGCGCGGATCGCATTTTGGCCCTGGGCTGCTCAGGGTCGCAGCGCCTTCACCGCCTTCCAATCCACCTCCAGGCCGAAGCCCGGCACTTCGGTCAGGTGCACGCGGCCGCCCCGATGCGACGCGCCGCCGTGGAAGATACGGTGGTGGATCGGATGGTTCCTGTCGTCGCCCGCCGACTCCGCGCCGAACGCGGCATCGCCGAATGCCGAGGCGATGTGGGCCTGGATGTGCGCGGCCGAGTGCGGCGCAATCAGCACGCCCTTGTCCCGCGCATGACGGGCGATGCGCAACGCCTCGCTGAAACCGGCGTAACGCGTGCAATCGAACTGCACGAAGCCGATGGCCCCGGCATCGATGAAATCGCGCACCGTGAACCGATGCCATTCGCGCTCGCCGTGGGCCAGCGGCATGGGGATCGCCTTTGCCAATGTCACATAGTCCGGCGGCTGCAGATACCAGTGCAGCGGCTCCTCGAGCCAATGGATGTCGTGCTTGGCGACCTCGCACGCGAACCGGATGCAGGTGTCGACGTCGTAGGGTGCGTTCATGTCGAGCATGAACTGGATGTCGGGCCCGATCGCCTCGCGCACGGCGCGTGCGCGCGCGATCTCGTCGGCGAGCGAGAAAGCACCCGACTTGAGCTTCACGGAGCGGAAGCCCTTGGCGACGTAGCCTGCCAGCTCATCGGCGCATGCCAGCAGCGGCGCGCCCTCCTCGTAGAACCCGCCGACGGCGTAGGTGTGCACGTCGGTGCGCGTGCCACCCAACAGGCGGAACACGGGCTTGCCCGCCGCCTTGCCCGCGATGTCCCACAACGCAATGTCTATGCCCGCCATGGCCGCCATGAACTGCGGCCGCTGGTTGCGCCCGAGCGGCGGCGGCAGGCCGTCCCAGCCGCCGAGCCCACCCGGCCGCGGCACCGTCAGCGAGAACAGCTTGCTCCACACGGCGTCGATCTCGAGCGGGTCCAGCCCCAAGATCACCGGCGCCATGTCGTCGAGCAGCTTGCACACGACCGATTGCGGCCCGGTGGAGATTTCGCCGATGCCGACGATCCCGGTGTCCGTGCGCACCTCGACGAGGGTCAGCTCCACTCGCCGCGTGATCTCCTGCGCCGTCCAGCGCACCCGTTCGGCCGGCATGCCCATGGGATGCACGAGAATGGAGGTGATTTTCATGGAAGCCGCCTGCCCTCGATGCGCGCACCAGCGCGGAAGCGGAGCGTCGACCGCTCCCTTACCGATCTTCCCGCGCAGGGTCAGATGGCCCGAAGGACGATGTCAAGGCGCAGGCAACCCAGAACTACGGTTTCACCGACTTCGCCAGGCCTGGCCGAGGCCCATGGACGCGCTATGCCGCGTTGTAGTGGACGGCGCCCAGGCCCGAGACGTCGTAGCCGACCAATGTCTTGGCGCGGGCCGCGAACCGCGCGGTGCGGGTGAACGCCAGCAGCTTCTGCATCGGCTCCTCGAAATAGGCGGCGCGCCAGACGGCGATGTCATAGCGCTCCTCGACCAGCGGCACGAAGCCGAGCCCCGCCGGCTGGGCGACCGCGGCGATGCCGAGCCCCGCATCGGCCCGGCCTTCCGCCACTGCGGTCGCGACATCGGCCTCGGTCAGCGCGGGCGCATCGGCGAACTCGAGATCGCCGAGCCCGAGGCCCGCCTCCCGCAGCAGCTTGGCGAGCAGCACGAACGCACCGGCGCCGCGCTGGCGGCCGATGACGCGGCGGCCAGCGAGATCGGCGACGCGCGCCAGCTTCATGGGATTGCCCGAGGCGACGATCAGACCCTGCTGGCGGCGAGCCCACTCGATCAGAACCACGGGCTGGCCCGGCAGGGTGCGCATGACATACTCGACGTTCCAACCGTTGCCGCGCTCCTGCGGCAGATGCAGCCCCGCCATCTGCGCCTGACCGGCCGCCAGGCGGTCGAGGCCTGACAGGCTGCCGCCGAAGCTCACCGCCAGATCCGTCCCGGCTTCGCGCAGCGCCCAGTCGAGCAGGGGGTCGTGGCTGCCGGCGCAAATATTGGGACGGCGCTGTAGCGTTTCCGTGCCTCCTCCGTACTCGGCATGGCGGGCAAGCCAGGCCTGGATCAGGCCGCGTGGGAACAGCAGCTTGCCCGTGACCCGCACGCACGGGATCGATCCGGTCGCGACGAGGTCGTAGACCTTGCGCTCCTTGAGGCGGATCAGGTCGGCGACCTCGCGCGTGGTCAGGTATTCCGGCAGAGTCTCTGGCATCGACCTGGAATATCGCGCCGCACCTGCGCTGCCTAGTGTGGTGTCTCGCAAATGCCATCACCCTTCGCGGTAGGCTCCATCATGGCGACCGGCGAAGTTGCGCCGGCCTTGTCTCAGAATTAGGCAAATTTCGGATCCTGGCGGATGTGGCGACAGCGGACGACCCGCCCCGGAGCCTGCGGCGACGGCGGCAGCACATTACTGCAGCGTGAGCGCAGCTGTTATGCTATTTCCCATGCGGTAATTCTTGCAGCGGATCGATCCGTGCGATGCTAGAGTTGCAGCAAGGAAAAAAGGAGGAAACGACGACATGATGTTTAATCCGAGGAACGGCTCGCCGTCTGTCTCGCGCAGGCTCTTCGCTAAAGGCGCGGCCGCCGGCCTCGCCGTGGCCGCATCTGCGCCGGCGCTGGCCCAGCAGACCGGCGAGACCGTCAGATGGCGGTTGACATCGAGCTTTCCCAAGAACCTCGACACCCTGTTCGGCGCCGCCCAAACGATCTCCCGGGTCGTCGGTGAGCTGACGGACGGCAAGTTCGTTATCCAGCTGTTCGCCGCGGGCGAGATCGTTCCCGGCCTGCAGGTTCTCGATGCCGTAAGCAATGCCACCGTCGAATGCGGCCAGACCTACACCGGCTACTACATCGGCAAGGAGCCGGCGCTGATTTTCGACGGCTCCCTGCCGTTCGGGCTCACGCCGCGCCAGCACAATGCCTGGCTGCTGTTCGGCGACGGCCGCAAGCTGATGGACGAGGTCTACGACGGCTTCGGCGTCGTGGCTCTTCCCTGCGGGCAGACCGGCGGGCAGATGTTCGGCTGGTTCCGCAAGGAGCTCAAGACGCCCGCCGACTTCAACGGCCTCAAGATGCGCACCGCCGGCTTCGGCGGACGGGTCATGGCCAAGGTCGGCGTCGTGCCGCAGCAGATCGCCGGCGGCGACATCTACCCGGCACTGGAGAAGGGCACGATCGACGCCTGCGAATGGGTCGGCCCCTACGACGACGAGAAGCTCGGCTTCCACAAGGTCGCCAAGTATTACTACACACCGGGCGTCATGGAGCTGGAGGCCGTCAACCAGCTGTTCATCCACAAGGCCGCCTGGGCCGCTTTGCCGCCGGCCTACCAGGCCGCCCTGCGCTATGCCTGCTGGTACGCCATGCTGGAGATGTCGGCCTCCTACGACGCCAAGAATGCGAAGGCGATCAACCGGGTCGTCGCCGGCGGTGCGCAGCTCTCGGTGCTGCCGCCCGAAATCATCAAGACGCTGCGCGTAGCGCTCGAATCCGTGCTCGACGAAGAGGCGGCCAAGAGCGACCGGTTCAAGAAGATCCTCGAGAACTGGCGCGCTTTCCGGGCCGAGCAGCATCGCTGGTTCTCGATCGCCGACACGCGCGCGGAGCTTGCCGTCTACAGCACCTGAGACGAGACGTTGGGCAGGCGCCTGGAAGCCGAGAGCCGGACATCGGCTCTCGGCGCTCGTCTGCTATTCGCCGGGGCGGGATTGCGGCCAACAGCCGGGTCGGCATGATGCGGCAGGTCCCACCCAACAAGCTCAAGTCAAGGAGGATCCAGCGATGGCAGTTGCAATGAGCAAGGCACCAGCCGCTTCGGGGAAGCGCATGCAGATGCTGATCGACGGCAGCTGGGTGGATGCCGCATCGGGCGAGCAAATCTCCGTCGAGGCTCCCGGCAACCGCCAGATCATCGCCAGCATCCCCCGCGGCGGCAAGGAGGACGTCGACCGGGCCGTGCAGGCCGCACGCAAGGCGTTCCCCAGCTGGAGCCGGGTCATCCCCCGCGAGCGCGGCCGCATACTGCAGAAGATCGCCGACGCCGTCGAGGCACGGGTGGAGGAACTCGCCCGCATCATCGCCGAGGAGACCGGCAACGCCATTCGCACGCAGGCCCGCCCCGAAGCCAGGAGCTCGGCCGACGTCATCCGCTATTTCGGCGGCCTCGCCAGCGAGCTGAAGGGCGAGACGATCCCGCTCGGCGAGCACGTGCTGAGCTACACGCGGCGCGAGCCGATCGGCGTGGTCGGCGCCATCATCCCGTGGAACGCGCCGGTCGCACTGGCGGCACTCAAAATTGCGCCGGCGCTCTGCGCGGGCAATGTGCTGGTGCTGAAGGCCGCCGAGGACGCCCCGCTCGGCGTGCTGTGGCTCGCCGCCATCTGCCAGGAGCACCTGCCCAAGGGGGTGCTCAACGTGGTGACGGGCTACGGCGAGGAAGCAGGTGCCGCGCTGTCCGGGCATCCGGACGTGCGCAAGCTTTCCTTCACCGGCTCGACCGAGGTCGGCAAGCTCATCATGAAGGCGGCATCCGATCGCATCGTGC
Organism: uncultured Alphaproteobacteria bacterium; assembly: GCA_963774165.1. Lineage (GTDB taxonomy): Bacteria > Pseudomonadota > Alphaproteobacteria > Rhizobiales > Hyphomicrobiaceae > AWTP1-13. The sequence goes on from CAVZEC010000005.1 coordinate 167,938, forward strand.
CGGTGTCGCTGGAGCTGGGAGGCAAGAGCCCCTCCATCGTCTACCCCGATGCCAACGAGGATTGGGTGGTCGACGGCATCATCTCGGCGATGCGCTTCACGCGCCAGAGCCAGTCTTGCACGGCCGGCTCGCGCCTCTTCCTGCATGCCGACATCTTCGATGACTTTCTCGGCAAGCTCGCGGACAAGACCAAGAAGTTGAAGATCGGCGATCCCCTCGACGAGGCGACCGACGTCGGTGCCATCATCAACGAGAAACAGTTCAAGAAGGTGTGCGGCTACGTCGAGGAGGGCCTGAAGCAGCCGGGAGGCAAGCTGCTGTTCGGCGGGCTGCCGCCGAAGACAGGTCCGCTGTCCAAGGGCTACTTCGCGATTCCCACAGTGTTTGCCAACGCCGCCAACGACTGGCGCCTGGCGCGCGAGGAGATCTTCGGCCCGGTTCTGGTGGCCATCCGCTGGACCGACGAGGCCGAGGCGATCGCCATGGCCAACGACTCCCACTACGGCCTCGCCGCCTACGTGTGGACGCACGACATCGGCAAGGCGCTACGCGCGGCGCATAGCATCGAGGCCGGCTGGGTGCAGGTGAACCAGGGGCTCGGCCAGTCGCCCGGCCATTCCTACGGCGGCATCAAGCAGAGCGGCATCGGGCGCGAGTTCTCGCTCGAGGGTATGCTCGACAGCTTCACGCAGAAGAAGAACGTGACGGTGAACCTCAACACGCCCTCGCGTTAACTTGTGTGTGCCGTTCCCAACGTCGAATTCCGCGGTCATCCCGGTGCTCGTCACCGGGATCCATGGTGCCGCGGACTCCGGCGCAAGCGGAGAGCTGGATACCGGGGACAAGCCCCGGTATGACAACCAAATGGCTTGTTTAGGTCAGAACGCGAGCATCAGGACGAGCAGACGACACGAGGGACTGCTCCAGTAGGATCGAGGAGAGAATATCATGGCACGCGTGGGCTTTGTCGGCGTCGGCAATATGGGCAGCCTGATGGCGCGCAACCTGATCAAGGCGGGCCATAGCCTCAAGGTGTTCGACCTGAACGAGGAGGCGGTGAATTTCGTCGTGCAGTCGGGCGCCAAGCGGGCATCCTCGATCAAGGATGCGGCCAAGGGCGTCGACTTCGTCGTGACGATGCTTCCCGTCGGAGACAATGTGCGCGAGGTCTTCCTGAGCGACGGCGTCATGGCTGCCGCCGACAAGGGAACGGTGCTGATCGACAGCTCCACCATCGACGTCGACAGCGCCCGCGCGGTCCACGCGGCGGCGGCAGAACACGGCTTTGCCATGCTGGACGCGCCGGTGTCGGGCGGCGTCACCGGTGCCGATGCCGCCACGCTCACCTTCATGTGCGGCGGCGACAAGGCGACCTTCGCCAAGGCACTGCCGCTGCTGCAGAACATGGGCAAGAACATCGTGCATTGCGGCGGCCCGGGCTTCGGCCAGGTCACCAAGATCTGCAACAACATGGTGGCCGGCATCATCACGCTGGCGACCGCCGAGGCCTTCGTCATGGGCGAGAAGCTGGGCGTCTCCCGCCAGACCCTCTACGACGTGCTGTCGACCTCGACCGCCAGCTCGACTATCCTGACGCGCATGTGCCCGATGCCGGGCGCTGTCCCGGGCTCGGCATCCAGCAACGGTTTCAAGCCGGGCTTCATGGCCAAGCTGATGCTGAAGGACCTGCGGCTCTCGCAAGCCGCCTCCCAGATGGCCGGAACCGCCACGCCGCTTGGGGCCGCCGCGACCGCTGCCTTCGCCATGCACGTCAACAACGGCAACGGCGATCTCGACATGAGCAGCATCGTCAAGCTGATCAAGCCGGACATCTGACGCGATTCATCGATCGCGGTGCGAGCGGAGAGCTATGTAGGCCGAGACCGGGAACCGGCAGACGGCAGGGAGGCGACCATGAAAGTCGGCGTTCTGCAGTTCTTCGGCTGGCTGGACCGCTCCGTTCCACTGCGCTCCATCTACGAGATGGCGCTCGAGCGGATCGCCGTCATGGACACCGCGGGCTACGACGCCGTATGGCTTGCCGAGCACCATTTCTCGGGCTTCTCGGTCTGCCCGTCCGTGCACATGATGGGCGTCATGGCGGCCGCCCGCACCAAGCGCCTGCGGATCGGGACAGGCGTGTCGCTTGCCCCCTTCTACAATCCCCTGCGGTTGGCCGAGGAGGTGGCGCTGCTCGACATGCTGTCGGGCGGGCGCGTCAACTGGGGCGCGGGCCGCGGCTTCGAGCGCAGCGAGTTCAAGGCTTTCGGCATTCCGGGCGAGGAGAGCACGTCGCGCTTCCACGAGACGGTCGACATCGTCCTCAAGGCATGGACGAACGACAAGCTTTCCTATCAGGGCAAGTACTACAACTACGACGGCGTCGAGGTGCTGCCCAAGCCGCTGCAGGCGCCACACCCCCCGGTTTGGATGGCGGCGACGTCGGCTCCCGCAATCGACTGGGCTGCAGCCAAGGGCTTCTCGATCCTGATGGACCCGCACTCCTCGCGCGCCGATCTCGTCAGCAAGCGGCGCTACTACGGCGAAAAGCTCGCGGCAGCCGGCCACAGCGATGCCGGACGGACCATCCCCATGGCGCGCCTCGTCGCCATCGACGAGACGGCCGAGAAGGCCCGCGAGGTCGCCCGGCGGGCTGCGGAATGGACTGTCGCCTCCTACATCGGGATCAATACCCACCACCGCCAGGAGGTGAGGACGTTCGGCGGCAAGGCGCCGATCGACTACTACCTGGAGGATGTCGTGCTGCACGGGACAGCCGAGAGCGTCGCCGACCAGATCCGCTCCCTCCAGGCCGATGCCGGCATGACCTACCTTCTGGCCGCGCCTCTGAGCCGCCGCTCGTTCACGCTGCTGACGGATCAAGTGCTGCCGCGGATCGCGACGTAACCCCCCGCCGGCCCCATCTGCCAACAGACTCGGCAAGCTCGATCTGCCCGAAATAGGGGACCATTCGACGTCTCGCTCTCCGCGGGCAACAAATTCCAAAAGCGGTCGTCTTGTCGTCAACCGGCCGCGCAGTTGATATTTTCGTCCGGGAGTTTAGAAGTCCCGCGCAAAATCAGAGATCGACATGAGCGCGAATGCTGGCGGCCTAATCGTGTGCTTGGTTGGCTTTCCGGGAGTTGGCAAGCTGACGATCGCCAAGATCCTAGCGCGCATGATCGGCGCAAAGATCGTCGACAATCACTGGATCAACGACCCCATTCTAGGGCTGATCGCGGACGACGGCTCGAAATCCGCTCCGGCGGCCATCTGGCCACAAGTCGCGAAGGTCAGGGAGGCGGTGCTCGACACCATCTCCACGCTTGCCCCAGCTGGAGCCAGCTTCATCTTTACGTACGCTGGTGCGGATGAAGACCTCGACGATCACAGCGCGTTTCAGGAATACCGAAGCGTTGCCGTGCGGCGCGGCGCGCGATTCGTCGCCGCCCGCCTCTTGTGCGACGAGGACGAATTATCTCGCCGCATTCAGAGTGCGGAGCGAGTTCGGACGAAAACTTGTCGATCCCGCCGACGCTATCATCAACGTGCGGAGCTACACTCCCTTAAACCCGCATGTGCCAAATACACTTACTCTCGACACGACCAATCTCTCACCAGAGGCCGCCGCCACAGCGATACTCGCCCACATCAATGCTGGCCGATCAGGCTGATCCGCCACTGATGCTTCTGGCCATGACGAGTGCCGGCCCAGCGAGTTGAGCACACGAGCTAGGCCACCAAGCCTTCGGCCTTACGCGGCGCAAGGGCGACCTCGTTCAGGAACGGCATCAGGAGCCAGCAGCCCGCGGTGAACAGTGCGCCCACCGCGACCAGCATCTGGAAGGCCGGTGCGTGACCCCACCGCTCGACCATCGCCTCGTAAAGCGATCCGCCGATGCCCTGCGAAAGCGCGGTGCCGAGATTGGTGAGCGACATGAGCAGAGCAAACGTCGTTCCTGCCGTCTTCGGGCGACACACCCGCGCCGCCAGATCGAGCTGGATGAGCGACCCGATCGAATACACGACGCCGACCGCAAGGCTGATGAGCACTCCGCTGGTCGCGTCGCGGTATCCCCAGTAGGCGATCGTGGCCAGGATGCCGGCGACGATCGAGCCGTGGATCAGCCGGGGCATCGGGATCTTTCGGCATATGACGCCGTAGAGAATGCTCCCTGTCAGCAGGCCGACCGCATTCCATGAGGTCAAAGAGCCGACGAACTGCTCGCTGAAATGAAGCGCCTGGATCGAGTAGTAATACAGGACCGTCGAAGAAAACGGATTGAAGCTCCAAAGGAACAGGAAGGCGCCGATTCCCGCGATGCCGGGTTGGCGAAACGTTTGCGCCATCTGGGAAAATGCTTGGGACGTAGACACCGACTTGACGGATCGCCGGCGCTCGCGAACGAGAAGCGCGATGGCAATGAGACTGACACCGCAGGAGACGCCGGCAATGAGAAATCCGGCCTGCTGCATGCCCCATTGGCTGAGTGCTCCGCCAACAACGCCGGTAACGATGGTGGCGGCATACATTGCGGTCCATTGAATCGACTGCAATTGCCCGGTCATAGCTCGCGGCTGACCGGCTTCGATCATCATCGCGTCGATCACGACGTCGGAAAAAGCAATCGCGATCGCAGCCGGCAACATTAGCAGCAAAAGGAGCACGGCCATCCCGGAGCTCAGCGGGAGAAAATACACCGCGATCAAGCTGACAGATGCCACCGTGGTCGTGAGCAGCAAGTAGCTGCGGCGTTGCGAACCGGCGAAGGGTATGAAGTCGGTGCAGAGCCCGTAGAGCGGCTTGATGGCCCAAGCGAACGACAAGATCGCAATGAACCACGCCGTCGCCGCTGCTGAGTATCCCCAATTCCTGAGCAGCGATTTGAGGGGCTGGGATAGCAGCCCATCGGTCGGCTCGACAATTCCCTGCACGAAATAGAGCAAGCCGAAGAGAGAGCCCAGGCCGACCATCGACATGCGGTCGGCGCCGGCCGCCTCAGCCGGTTTGGTTGGCAGGGATGGCGGCGCGGCTTGCGGATCGTCGGCCAAGTGATTGGCTCCAAGTGTGGCAGCTAGACCAGATCGATCTCGCCACGATACCAGGCCTTGGGACCAGCCCGATACCGGGCGTCGAGTGCGAATGCCGCTCCAGCCCATCCGTGCAGGAGGCGTGCGGCCTACTTGGAAGGCCGCACTAGGGCCGCGCCGGGCCAGGTGGCGCGCGAAACGCGTGCGTACTGCGGCGGAGGGGAGATCTCCGCACCCAGCCGCTCGGCCGCGTGCCATACCCAGCGCGCGTCGTCGAGGAACGCGCGGGCCATGGCGATGAAGTCGGCCTGCCCCTCGGCGAGGATGGCCTCCGCCTGCTCGGGCGCGGCGATCAGGCCGACGGCGCGGGTGACGAGGCCGGTCGCCGCCTTCACCTTGGCGGCAAAGGGCACCTGGTAGCCGGGGGTGAGCGGGATCCTCGCCGCGGAGGCGTTGCCGCCGCTCGACACGCACACGTAGTCCGTGCCCGCAGCCTCGAGGGCGGCGGCGAATGCCACGGCATCGTCGACGGTCAACCCGCCGTCGGTCCAGTCGCTGCCGGTGATGCGCGCGCCGAGCGCTATGCCGCGCGGGACGACGGCACGCACCGCGCGCGCGACCTCCAACGGAAAGCGCATGCGATTCTCGGCGCTGCCGCCGTAGCCGTCGGTGCGCTTGTTGGAGAGCGGGGAGAGGAACTCGTGCAACAGATAGCCGTGCGCGGCATGCAGCTCGATGGCACCGAAGCCGAGCCGCACGGAGCGCTCGGCCGCCTGCCGGAACGCCGCGACGACGCGCTCGAGGCCCTTGCCGTCGAGCGCCTCGGGCATGTGCCATCCGTCGGCGAACGGGATGGCGGAGGGAGCGACCGTCGTCCATGGGTCCTCGCCGCGCGGCAGCGGCTTGCCGCCCTGGAAGGGCGCCTGGCAGGACGCCTTGCGTCCGGCGTGGGCGAGCTGGATCGCAAAGCATGTGCCGGGAGCCGCAATGCGCCGCGCCGGGTCAAGCACGCGGGCAAGCGCCGCCTCGTTGGCATCCGAATAGAGACCGAGACAGCCATGCGAGATCCGGCCCAGGCGCTCCACCGCCGTCGCCTCCAGCACGATCATGCCGGCACGGCCGATGGCAAACTGCATCAGGTGCTGGAGATGCCAGTCCGACGCGCATCCATCGTCGGCCGAGTACTGGCACATGGGCGCCACGGCGATGCGGTTGGGAAGCGTGATGGGTCCAAGCGGCAGGGGCGAGAACAGATGGGACACGGGCGGCGATCCTCAGAGGGTGGGGGAGAACGAGGGTAGGCGTGGCCGAATGGCTCCCCGCTTGCTAACCAAGAAGGCGCGCGCCGTCTACCGCCGGACTGCTCGGCACGGTCGCGCATCACTTGCATGCGCGATGTCGAACCCGCCGCCCGGCGACCGAGGCACGATGATCGGAGCGACGGTCGTCATTAGGTCTGGGCCGCAAGCGGCGATGCTCGCCCAGGCCATGCAGACAGCAGCGCAAGCCGAAGTAAAAGCATGTCTTTTTCCTCCCCACTTCCGTCACGTTGCGCGCGGGAGGCGTCGTGCAGCACGTGGCATCGTTGGAGGTCAGACCTGCATTGGCGACGCCGATGTCAAGGGGGCGACGCCTGCTGACGATGGCTGTCAGCAGGGCGGTTTCAACGATTCATTTCCTGTCGACGCTGCCATGACTGCGGCGTATCAATGCCATCATCAAATTGGATGAGACTTCGGTGGCGGGCGAACTATCGTAACCTTGCACTCGCCGCCCACGACACCATTTGGAACCGCGGACGCGGCGGCGAGTTCGAGCAGTCAGGTTCCGGTACAGCCAATCGCGGTAGGGACCAAAGAGGGCGGGTTCGGCGTGACGGCGACGATCGATATTCAAGGCGACGCGGCAAGCGTTTCACCACTGGCGCGGCGGTTGGCCGAGACACGCCGCCTCTCCCTGGTCCTGGCAGAGCCGCTGAGCGCAGAGGACCAGGTCGTCCAGCCTATGGACGACGCGAGCCCCACCAAATGGCACCTCGCGCACACCACCTGGTTCTTCGAGACGTTCGTGCTGAAGCCCCATCTGGCGGGATTTCGCACGCTGGATGAGCGCTTCGCCTACTGCTTCAATTCCTACTACGAGGCCGCGGGCCCGAGGCAGCCGCGCCCGAAACGCGGGCTGCTGACGCGGCCCAGCAACGACGAAGTCCTGCAGTATCGCCGACACATCGATGACGCACTCGAGGCACTCTTCAAGAGCGGGGTGCCGCAGCGCCATTCGCCGGTGGCGGATCTGATTGAGCTCGGCATCAACCACGAGCAGCAGCATCAGGAGCTGATCCTCACGGATATCCTCTCGCTGTTCGCCTCACAGCCGTTGCGGCCCGCGTATCGGCCGGCACAGACGGCGGCCAAGGCGGCGAGCGTATCCGGCAGCGGCCCGATGCGTGCCCCACGGTGGCTGGATTTTCCCGGCGGCATTCGTCGCATCGGGCACACCGGCTCCTCCTTCTTCTACGACAACGAGTGCCCCCGTCACGAGGCGCTGCTGCGCGACTATCGCCTGGCCGACCGTCTCGTCACCAATGGCGAGTGGCTCGAGTTCATGGCCGACGGCGGCTACGCCACTCCCGCACACTGGCTGTCCGACGGCTGGGGCGCGGTCAACAGCCGCGGCTGGACCGCGCCGGGCTACTGGGAAGGCGAGAAGGGCGAGTGGCTGCAGATGACGCTGAACGGGCTTGTCCCGGTCGATCCCGCCGCCCCCGTCTGCCACATCAGCTATTTCGAGGCCGACGCGTTCGCGCGCTGGGCCGGCAAGCGCCTGCCGACGGAGTTCGAGTGGGAGGCGGCCGGCGCGGAGCTACCCATGCGCGGCAACATGCTTGGCTCGGGCGCGCTGCGCCCGTTGCCGGCACCGGCGATCGGTGCCGCCGACAAGCCGGCCCAGATGTTCGGGGACACGTGGGAGTGGACGCAGAGCGCGTACTCGGCCTATCCGGGCTATCGCGCCGGTCCCGGCGCGCTCGGCGAGTACAACGGCAAGTTCATGTGCGGCCAGTATGTGCTGCGCGGCGCTTCCTGCGTGACGCCTGAAGGGCACTCGCGCGCAACCTATCGCAACTTCTTCTATCCCCATCAACGCTGGCAGTTCACCGGCATCCGATTGGCAGACGACGCATGACGCCGCGCGCGCAGACGATCCGCAAGGAACGACCCGAGACGACCTCGGTCGACGAATTCGCCGAGGCCGTGGTGGCCGGCCTGTCCGCGCCGCGCAAGCGGCTTCCTTGTCAGTACTTCTACGACGCGGCCGGCAGCGAGCTGTTCGAAGAGATCACCCGGCTCGAGGAGTACTATCCGACCCGCACCGAGACCGCGATCCTGCGCCAGCACGCGCGCAGCATGGTGGAGCCGGCGGGGCGCAAGGCGGTGCTGGTCGAGTTCGGCTCCGGCTCGAGCCGCAAGACGGAGCTGGTGCTCGCGGCGATGGAAGCTCCTCGCGCCTACGTCCCCATAGACGTCTCGCAGTCCGCGCTCACCGAAGCCTGGGGCCGGCTCGAGCGGCGCTTCCCCGGCCTCGAGATCATGCCGGTGAATGCCAGCTTCTGCGACTCGCTGCGGCTGCCCGCGCGCGTGCTCGCTCATACCAAGCTCGGCTTCTTTCCGGGCTCCACGATCGGCAACTTCGATCCGCCCGACGCCGGCCGCCTGCTCGCGCATTTTGCCCGCGTGCTCGGCCCCGGATCGCGCCTGATCGTCGGCGTCGACCTCGAGAAGGACCCGGGGCGCCTGGAGGCGGCCTACGACGACGCCAAGGGCGTCACGGCCCGGTTCAATCTGAACCTGCTGGAACGCATCAATCGCGAGCTCGACGCCGATTTCGATGTCGCGCGCTTCGAGCACCGCGCGGTGTACGACCGGGAGTTCAAGCGCATCGAGATGCACCTGGTCAGCCGTGTCGCTCAGACTGTACGGGTGGTGGGCCGATCGTTCCAGTTCGCGGCAGGCGAGAGCATCCACACCGAGAACTCCTACAAGTATTCGCTCGAGCAGTTCCGCGCGCTGGCACGCGGCGCCGGCTGGCAACCCGACCGCACGTGGACAGACGCGGCCCGGGACTTCAGCGTGCACGAGCTGGCGCTGCCCCGGTCGGACTAGCAGCGCGATCGATCCCGAAGGGCGGTCAGACCGATTCGACGCGAAGCGATCGGGCTCTCGGACCGGCAGCCGCGGCGGCGTCGTTGAGCTTCTGCCAATAGCTGGAAGCATGGGAGGGCAACGCGCTCGCCGCGCCTTTGCGAGATTGCTTGCTGGCGCTGATTTTGCGCTCGCCCCCGACAACGGCGCTCCTGAGGCTCGCCTCTGCCGACGGCATGTCCGCCGAGACTCCGCATGCCTCCTCGCCGACGTAGCAGCGCCAGACGTAGCGAGCGGGAGCGCGCGCTGCGGCGACAGAGCCGACGGAGAGCAGGGGATCTGCGTGCGTGAAGAAGTTCACAACCCCGGTGTGGGGGCAACGGCTCTTCGAGAGCATCTAGGCCTCCTCGATGCTTCGCTCGTCGCTTCCCTCCCCCTCGCTATTGGCAGGCAACACCGTGGCTCGAATGTGGCGAGTTTATTGCAGATTGTTACGAGGCGTGATCTGAGCATAGACCACGCTCTCGCCACGGCGGGATCAGCTCAGGCGTTGGGAGGCGTAGGCCCGTAGCCGCGCGTCCAGGTCTGATCGCGCTTCAGGAAATCGTGCAGCGTCTTGCCGGGCTCGAGCCGGAAGCGGTCCCCTGGCACGGCAAAGCCGTCGATGCGGTCGAGGCGGAAGGTGCGGAAGTCGTCGCGCAGCTCGCACCACGCCGACAGCAGCCAGACGGGACCGAAATAGGCGAGGCACAGCGGCCGCACCGTGCGCTCCGACGGCTCGGCAAGCGCATTGCGGTAGGCGAAGCGCACTTTCAGGTGATTGCGCAGCGCCCGCCGCAAGTCAGCGACCTCGAAATTGATGGTCTCCATGTAGTGGTGGGACGGCGCAAGCAACGCGGTATTGGCCATGTAGTCGCGCAGCCGGTCCGGGATGACGGCCTCGACCTTGGCGATCACGTCGGTCGCGGCCGCGGCAAGCTCCGGGTCCGCCCAGGACTGGACGATGCGGGCGCCGAGCACCAAGGCCTCGATCTCCTGCTCACGAAACATCAACGGCGGCAGGTCGAATCCGGCCTTCAGCACGTAGCCGACACCGGCCTCGCCCTCGATCGGGACGCCGCTTGTCACGAGGTCCTGGATGTCCCGGTAGATGGTGCGCTCCGAGACCTCCAGTGCGCTCGAGAGATCGCGGGCCCGGACCAGATCCTGGCGGCGCATGAACTGTATGATTTCGAATAGTCGATCGGCGCGGCGCACGCTTCCACCTGCGGGCTGATTTGCGGTTCGCCCTTCTTAGACTACCGCTCCTGACACACTCTGTCAGGAGCGTGTCAGGGCTCCTGACAGCAGGGTGTCAGGGGGCCTCAGCCATATTGCGCACATCGCAAGCGCCGGCTGGAACCGGCAAACACTGCAGGAGAGGCTCATGACACGCGCATATCCGATTTCGACCGCCGATCAGGCCCCGTCCACTCGCACGGCGCGCATGGGCAACGGCATCGCCAAGGCCTGGCGCGGCTACTGGCAGCGGCGGGCCAAGCGGGCAACCGTCGAACTCCTCCACTCGCTCGACGACCGCACGCTGCATGACATCGGGGTGAGCCGGAACGAGATCCCGTCGCTCGTCTACGGCAGGCACGGCGATCGTACGCGCTGCTACCAGGAGTCCTGGCGGCTGTGGCACGCGAGCAGGTGACCGGCATCCTGGCCACCTGGGGAGTAGGAAGGGGCATCGGCCTGCGACAGTATCCGGGCAAACAGGAACCCAACAGGAGCTCCCGATGCCAGAGCCGATCAATCCCCTGCTCGCCCTGTCCGCGTCTCTGAGCGCGCTGGTCGAGACGGCAGCCAAGGTTGTCGTTGGCGTTCGATCACACGGCCGGCTGGTGGCCAGCGGCTTCGCCTGGAAGGCGGACGCCGTGGTCACGGCCAGCGATGCGCTCGAAGCCGACGACGACGTATCGATCGTCCTGGCGGACGGCCGCAACGTTGCAGCGAGTTCTGGCCGGCCGCGACCCCACCACCGATACCGCCGTCCTGCGCGTGGGCGATGGCTCACTCCAGCCGCTACAGGGCGCGGCAGGCAAAGGCGCACGCGTGGGCGAGCTTGTCGTGGCGGTCGGCCGGGGCAGGGAGGGGGTGACCGGCAACCTCGGCATGATTTCCGTCGCCGGCGGACCCTGGCAGAGCATGCGCGGCGGCGCCATCGACAGCCTGATCCGTCTCGACATGCGGCTCGCCGCCCGTGCCGAGGGCGGCCTCGTCATCGATGCCGAAGGCGCACCGCTGGGCATGGCCGTGTTCGGGCCGCGCCAGAAGCCGCTGGTCATTCCAATGGCGACGATCGGACGGATCGGCGCCAGGCTGCTCGCCGAGGGCCGCATCCGCCGCGGCTATCTCGGACTGGGGCTGCAGCCGCTTCGCCTCGACGAGGCGTTGATGCAGGCCCACGCGTTGCCGAGCCGGCGCGGCATCATGGTCGTCAGCCTCGATCCCGGCGGGCCGGCGCGTGCCGCAGGCGTGCACGTTGGCGATATCATCATCGGCCTCGACGGCGAGGCACTCGGCGGGGTGCGCAGCCTGCACGCGCGGCTCACGCCGGAGAGCGTCGGCAAATCCGCCGAGCTGCGGATCGTGCGCGCCGGCCAGATCGCAACGGCGAAGGTCACGATCGGAGCCAGCCCCACGCCGTGAGCGCGCGCAAGACCGATGAGGCGCCCGACTGGCCGGCCCTGGCCGTGGAGGTCGCAATCGACGATCCCGGGCTGGCCCGGCGCGTCCGCGCGATGATCCTCGATCATCCCGGCCTGCACCTCGCCGACGCGGAGGACGGCGCAGCGGCCGATGTGCGCGTCACGGACGGCGCGACCGGGTGGGCCGCTGACGTCGCGGTCGTGGTCATCACCGGTCGCTCCGGCGCCGCGGAGGCGATGCAGGCCGGTGCCGCCGCCATCCTGTCCAAGCACGCCGGCGGGGACGCGCTGCACGCCGCGATCCTGGCGGCAGCCGAGGGTCTCACGGCAATCTCGGCGGACTACCGCGACCTGCTCGTCGGCCGCGGCGAGGCTGCAGGCGGGCTCGACCGGGACGTTGACACCGAGCCCGCACAAGTCGACCTCACCCCGCGCGAGCACCAGGTGCTGCAGCTGCTGGCGCAGGGGGCCTCCAACAAGGCGATCGCACGCCGCCTCGACATCACCCCGCACACCGCCAAGTTCCACGTCGCCTCGATCGTCGCCAAGCTAGGCGCCACCGGCCGCACCGACGCCGTCGCCCGCGCCATGCGCCTCGGCCTGGTGATGATCTGACGTCGCGTGCTGAGCGACGTGCGCCGTCAGAATGGCGCGTCGCCTGCGATCGTGATGCGATGCATGCGCCGGCGCTTGCCGTGGTAGTCGTTGAGGGCGCGATGCTGGGTGCAGCGGTTGTCCCAGATCGCCATCGAGCCGACGTCCCAGCGAAACCGGCAGGTCAGCTCCGGCTGCACCGAATGCGCCGCCAGGAACTCGACGATCGGCCGGGCCTCGGCGTGCCTGAAGCCCTGCAGGGTCTGCGTGTGGTTGCCGATGTAGAGGCCCTTGCGGCCGGTCTCGGGATGGGTGCGCACCAGCGGATGGGCGGACTCGGTCTGCAACTCGCCGGGATCGCGAACCTTGGCGGCCATCTTCTCGTTGCCCACATAGCGGCCTTCGCGCGTCGAGCCCATGTTGTCGCCCTGGCTCAGCTTCTTGCGGTCGCCCACGTTCCACGTCTTCACGCCCTGCACCACGGCCTTCATCGGTTCCGACAGCGTGTCGTAGGCCAGGTACATGTTGGCGAACATCGTGTCGCCGCCGACCGAAGGCGTCTCCTTGGCGTAGAGGATCGTCGCCTTTGCCGGCCGCGGATTGAACATCTGGTCGGTGTGCCAGGTCTCTCCGAAGGCCCTCGTATCGCCTTCCTCCTTGACGATCTCCAGGATCTCGGGGTGCTCCTCCATCCCTTTCATGAAGGGATGATAGTGGATCTCGCCGAAACGCTTGGCGAACGCGATCTGCTCCTGCGGGGTGATCTTCTGGTTTCTGAAGAACACCACGAGGTGCTCCAGCCATGCGGCCTGGATTTCGGAGAACGTCTCGCCGTCGACATGCTTCAGATCAACGCCGCCGATCTCCGCGCCAAGCGCGCCGGCGAGTGGCTTGACCTCGATTCTGCGATAGGACGCCATGGCGTTCCTCCCAATATTATCGCACGCAATCGACAAGACCACGCCGCGCGCCGGTCGGTCAACGAGGCTGCCCACCCGAATCCGAATGGTCGGCATGCAGCCAGCAGGGCACGGCTTCCGTGGCCATGGCGCCGCGGCCGATGGCGTGCACCATGCGTCCCCTGCGCCCAAGCGCGTCAGTGGCGGGCTAGGCTTGCTCTCCCCGCAAGAAAGTTTCGCTACTTTCCGGCGTGCGACTGGATGGCCTTCTGGATCTGCTCCTTGACGGCCTCCAGGTTGAAGCTCGCTCCCTTCTGCATCGGCGGGAACTCGATCGCGGTCTGAGCGAGCTTGCCGATCTCCTGCTGCGCGAACTGGAAGCGCCAGAACTCGTAGGCAAACCAGTTGTAGTAGGCGAGCGACCCCTTGTCGCCGTTGGGGATGCCCGTGCGTTCGAACGGATCGAGCCGGATGTTGGTGAGGATCGGCCAATCGACCTTGACGGTGGCGCCCAGCCAGCCGCCCGGCTGGTCGGTGAACCGATACTTGTAGTCGTCGATGCGCACCGCGCTCAGCGTGCCTTCGGTGAAATAGAAGATCTCGTGGCGGTTCGACGGACCTTTGCCGGTGATCAGGTCCATCTGGTTGTAGCCGTCGAGGTGGACCTTGTAGGTGCGGTCGCCGAGCTGCCGGCCATTCTTCAGCTCCGCGACGATGTTCGGATTGCCGGCGGCGGCCACGAAGGTCGGGAACCAGTCCAGCCCGGAGACGATGCCATTCTCGACCTTCCCGGCAGGCACTCGGCCGGGCCAGCGGATCATGCAGGGCACGCGAAAGCCGCCCTCCAACGCCGTTCCCTTGCCGCCCGCAAATGGCGTCTGACCGCCATCCGGCCAGGTGAAATTCTCCGCGCCGTTGTCGGTCGTGAACACGACGATCGTGTTGTCGTCGAAGCCCTCGTCGCTGAGCTTCTTCATCACGGAGCCGACGATATCGTCGAGTTGCGCGAAGCCGGCTTCGGAGATCGACCAGCCGTTTTCGGCATTGCGCATGTTCTCGATATTTGTCCGACAGGTGCGTGACGACGTGCATGCGCGTGGGATTGAGCCAGACGAAGAACGGCTTGTTCTCGCGCTTGGCCTTGTCGATGAAGGCAAACGTGTGCTGGAGGATCTCGTCGTCCACCGTCTCCATCCGCTTGGGATAGAGCGTGCCGGCGTCCTCGATACGCTGCTTGCCGATCTTGCCCCAACGCGGCTGCACCGTCGGGTCATCGGTGGCCGTCGCCCAGGAGTGCACCATGTTGCGCGGGCCGACCGTGTCCTTGAGCGCCGCGCGGGTAGTTGCGGTGTGACGGGTCCTCCATCGCATCGAGGTGGTAGAGATATCCGAAGAACTCGTCGAAGCCGTGCACGGTCGGCAGGAACTCGTTGAGGTCGCCCAGGTGGTTCTTGCCGAACTGGCCGGTGGCGTACCCCATGGACTTGAGGGCCGTTGCGATCGTCGGCGCTTGCGCCGGCATGCCGACCGATGAGCCAGCCTGGCCGACGGTGGTCAGCCCGGTGCGGATGGGAAGCTCGCCGGTGATGAAGTTGGCGCGTCCGGCCGTGCAGCTCGCCTCCGCGTAGTAGTCGGTGAACAGCATGCCTTCGCTGGCAAGCTTGTCCAGGTTCGGTGTCCGGCTGGCCATCATGCCGCGGTGATAGGCGCCGAGGTTGAACCAGCCGATGTCGTCCCCCATGATGAAGACGATGTTGGGTCGCTGTCCCGACGCCTGCGCCGGCTGCTGCGGCTGCGCTCGAGCCGAGCTTCCCAGACCGCTCGCCGCCACGGCAGACGCGGCCAACGCCGAGGTGCCGCTCAGCAGCAAGTCACGCCGCTTCAGTCCTTTGCCGGCTTGCGACGTGCCATCCGACGGATTCCTACTCATGACGTTTTCCTCTCACCAGCGACGCAACGAAATTCAACTCAGCCATCGCCGTAGCGCCCCCGTCGCGGGGTGCTCGAAAGCGCAGAGCTAGCGGTGGACAGGCAGGCGGCCCTTCGGTCATCGGCTCGAGCGCAATCGTCCTCAGCCAATCGCCGGTGGGCAATCGGCACTAACCCCTAGACCGGCTCTGAAATGTCTTCTCGTTGCGTGCACGGCCTATCGCTCGAGCAGATCCATCGCGGCAGCATTGGGAATTCCCCCAACGCGCGGCCGTTGGCTCGCTCGCGACCGAAGGGACTTGTCCTCCCTCGTTCCCGACAGGGAGAGGGAATAGCGGCGCGCTCAGGCGCCGGTCGCCGCATCCGAATGGTCGGCGCGGAGCGAGAAGGGGACGGCTTCCGTGGCCATGACGCCGCGGCCGATGGCGTCGATGGCGCGCACCATGCGTCCCCTGCGCCCGAGCGCATCATCGGCGAGGCGGATGATGAGACGGTTGGGATAGGCGGTGGGGGAGGCCTGGCGCAGGCGCCGGGCGATCAGCTCCTCGGGCACGCCGGGGTTGATGGTGCACAAGGCCGTATAGGCCGCGGCGGTGGAGCGGCTGATGCCGGCCCAGCAGTGCACCACCATCGGCCCCTGGCCGGCCCAGCCGAGCGCGAAGTCGATCAGCTTGCCCACGTGCTCCTCGCCCGGCGCGATGCAGCCCATCATCGGCTCGGCGATGTCGTGGATGTGCAGGCGCAGGTGCCGGTCGGGCAGGATCGGCCGCGGCGTCTCCACGATCACCGCGTCCTGGAGGCAGGTGAGGAGGTGGGAGGCGTTGTTGCGCGCCACGATGTCGGGCACCGCGCTCAGGGGACAGACGTGGACGACGCCGTCCTTTGCCTTCGCGGCACCCGGGTCCTGGTCGCCGGTGATGGATCTTCCGCTCTGTCGCATTGGTCCTCATCCAAGAGGCGTTGGCTCGGGCTCCAGTTGCAACGATGATATGCCCAAAAGAGGGCGAAGCGCCTATTCGTGCGACAGCTCCTGGAAGCGCGCCAGGAACTCGGCCTGTGCCGTTGCGATCGGTGCGGGATCGAGCGCTTTCAGGCGCTCCCGCAGGGGAGCCGGCACGCCGCGCGGCACGCCGAAGTAGCGGTTGGCCTCCGTCTCCGTGAAGCCCGCGAGCTGCGTCGCCTCGAAGAAGGCGGCGACGCGGTCGGCCGCCTTGATCGCCATGGTGATGCGGTCGGGAAGGGATGGCGGCAGACCGAAGCGACGGTAGATCGCCTCCAGCAGCCGGTTCTCGAACGCCTTGTAGTCGAGGCCGATGGCGGATTTGAAGGGGCTGATGAGATCGCCGATCACATACTCGGGCGCATCGTGCAGGAGTGCGGCAAGCCGCCAGCGGCGCGCGAGATCGGACTGCATCGCGGTGGCGATCTCCTCCACCAGCATCGCGTGCTGGGCGACCGAATAGGCGTGATCGCCGATCGTCTGCCCGTTCCAGCGCGCCACGCGGGCGAGGCCGTGGGCGATGTCCTCGATCTCGATGTCCTTCGGGGCGGGATCGAGCAGGTCGAGCCGGCGACCCGAGAGCATGCGCTGCCAGGCGCGCCCCGGCCGCACGGGAGGATCGGCGCGCGTGTTGGCCTTCTCGGTCATGCCGAGGCCCGCTCCGCCGGCAGCTTGAAGCGCCGCTGCAGCTCTGCGCACGCCTCGTGGCGATGGCAAGTGACGACGTGGTCGTTGACCATGCCCGTCGACTGCATGAAAGCGTAGACCGTGGTCGGGCCGACGAAGCGGAAGCCTTCCGCCTTCAGCGCCTTGGAGATGGCCTTGGAGATGGGGGTCTCCGGCGGAACGCTCTTGAAGCTGCGGTGGCGATTGATCTGCGGGCGCCCGTCGAGGAAGGTCCAGATGAACCTCGCCAGGCCTGTGCGCTCGGCGAGCTTCAGGACCGCGCGGGCGTTGTCGATCGTGGCCTCCACCTTGAGCCGATTGCGCACGATGCCGGGGTCGGCCATCAGGCGGGCGACGTCCTTGGCGCCGTAGCGGGCGATGCGCTCGGGGTCGAAGCCGTGGAAGGCGCTGCGGAAATTCTCCCGCTTCTTCAGGATCGTCAGCCACGACAGGCCGGCCTGGAAGCCTTCCAGCACCAGCTTCTCGAACATCGCCCGGTCGTTGGCGTGCGGAACGCCCCACTCCTCGTCGTGATAGCGCTGATAGATCGGCTCGGCGATGCCGGCCCAGCGGCAGCGCACGATCTCAGGTGCGGTCATGACGCCCCCGCGGCAACGCCCGGCACGAGGTCGAAGCGCGCCCAATCGGGCTTGCGCAGCGTGATTGCCACGCCGCCCGCGGTCAACCTGTCGCCCTTGGCCATGGCTTCGGCCGCGCGGTCGAGACGCACGAGGGCAAGCGCCTGCGTGCCGCTGACCGAACCGATGCTGCCGATCACCGCCGCGCCCGCCTCGATCTCGGAGCCGGGCGTCAGCGGCGCCTCGCCCGTCACCGGCACGATGCGCTTGCGAACGGTCGAACGGTTCTGCATGCGGCTCACCACCTCCTGGCCGACGAAGCAGCCCTTGGCGAAGGATACGCCTGCGAGCTGGTCGAGGTCGGCCTCGTGGGGAAAGGCGTCGCCGAAAGCGTAGTCCTTGCCGCCCTCGGGCACGCCCAGCGCGATGCGGTGCGCGTGGTAGTCGTCAGGCGTTGCCTCGAGGCCGTTGGTAGCCGAGGCGACATCCGACGCGAACCGCGCCTCGGCCAGGACACGCAGCCCGAGCGCGGGCAACCGCGGGTCCTGGAACGAAACCGTGCCGGCGGTGTCGCCGGGGCTGCTGGGCGCATCGCCCCAAACGACGAGCACGCGAAAGTCGTCGCTCACATCGCGGATCTCCGCCTTGGCGCGCAGCTTGTACATGGTCAGGCGCTTGGCGAGGTCGGCGCACTTGTCGGCGGCCGTCTCGAGCAGGAAGCCGCCTGGCACCTTCACGACGAAGAAATCGAACAGGATCTTGCCCTGAGGGGTCAGCAGCGCGGCATGGATCGCCGGTTGCGCGGACAGCAGCTCCATGTCGCTGGTGATCACGCCCTGCAGCAGCTTTTCCGCATCCTCGCCCGCGACGCGCACGACGCCGCGGTCGGCAAGCCGCGCGATCCTGGCACCTGTCGAAGGGCTCGTCATGTGGGCTCGGACGTGGGGCAGCTCGCGCGACCCGCCTCTGCTCTACCTCGGCCAAGAGGTAAGCGCGTCGGTCGCAACAGGCAAGCGCCGGCACCAATCACGTGCCGGTTCACACGGCGGAGCAGAGAAGGTGACGCTGTCATCCCGGCGTTTGTCGCCGGGATCCATCGCACCCAACGCGCTGACGCCTGTGGATGGCTGGATCCCGGGAACAAGTCCCGGGATGACAACGCGTAGTGAGACGTGCGCCTTCGGCGAACGTCAGGACGGCCGGGAGCGCCGCGCCGGCGCGGCCGGCGCCGTGGGCTTGGGTGCCGCGGGGGGCGCCACCTGCTCGGTCACGACCTTCTCCAGCTCCGGCGGCAGGCGGGGTACCACCTGCACGGTGGTGCCGACGTCCACCCTCGACGCCAGATCGACGACATGGCCGTTGAGCATGCGGAAGCAGCCCGAGGAGGCCGCGCGGCCGATCGAGCTCGCGTCGTTGGTGCCGTGGATGCGGTAGAGCGAGTCGCCGAGATAGAGCGCCATGGCGCCGAGCGGGTTATTGACGCCGCCCGTCATCTTCTCGGGCAGCCGCGGGTCGCGCCAGCGCATCTCCTCGGGCGGATGCCAGTCCGGCCATTCGGCCTTGCGGCTGATGGTCTGCGCACCGGTCCACGAGAAGCCCTCGCGGCCGACCGAGATCGGATAGTGCAGGGCTTCCGTGGGCGACTGGATCAGGAACAGCTGGCGTCCCTTGCTGTCGATCAGGATGCTGCCTACGGGATAGTCCGAAGGGAAGGAGACGACGCGCGGCTCCAGCCGGTCCACGACGGGGCGATCGCCACCCGACCGCACCCCGCCTCCCGGCCGCCGCGGACGGTAGTCGTCGTCCCAGGGCATGCCGAAGAACGAATAGCTCGGCTGGCGGTAGTAGCCGCCCCGGCCGTAGGGCGTGCCCCAATACTGGGCCTGCGCCACGTCCATCGTCAGCAGCATCAGCAAGGCTGCAAGTCCAACGCGCCCCATCCTCGTCCAGCCCTTTTCTTCCCGACACGGCCACCTGCCATAGCGCAGCCGGCCATACTCTGTCATGCGTGCCTATACGGAAGGTTAGCGCGAGCTAAAGCCCGGCAGTAGCCGGATGCCGGGCCGCCCGGGCGATTTCACGGACCCCTGCGGAAAGTATGCCACGTGCCGTCGGCGCCGATGATAATGCGCCAGTGGCTATATTTGCCCTGCCGATCGCATGTCCTTGGCGGTAGCGGGAGGCACGAGACGGAGCAGCTCCACCTCCTGGCCGGGGCTCAGCTTGTCGAGCGGCACCTCGGCGAAGTACGGCCAAACGTAGAGGCGGTTGTTCTCCACGTCGGGTCCAAGCGGCAGCACCACGTAGCCCGCGTCCAGGATCTGGGCGAGCACGGCAAGAACCTCCCGGCCTTCGCCGTCGCCGGAGATCTGCTTCCAATGTGCGACGGGATCGCCGACCGAGGCGACGCCCAGATCCGGCTTGAGCTCGTTCAGTTCCCAGGCATGCCGCAGCTCCTCGATCCGACCGGACCTGACGGCGCCCAGGATGGCCTCGCGCATGTCCTCGACGGGCGCCGGAAGCCCTTCCGTCCCATAACGAACCTCCGGAGCGGGCGCGGGCGCCGGCTGCTGCTTTTTTGGGCTGCCGGACTTCGGTTTGGCAGCCTGGGATAAGGCGGGCGAGACCCATCCAAGGCAATGGACAAGGGTGCACTGCGCCAGTAGGAATAGCCCAACGACGCGCAACGTTCTCCGTCCGCCCTGCGTCATCGGGAGGTTCCTCTTGCTAGCGAGCCGGTCGCCTGTTGGCGACGCGCCTGTGGCCATGCCCCGTGCATCGGACGCGTCCGCGACTGCGCCATCGATGCGGATGCGACCTCAGCGCGGACCTCGGTGACAATGTAGGTCCGCCGTGGCTTACATTCCCAACCCTTTCATCATACCGGTCGGCATCGTCATGGGCGTGCTGCTGGCCATGCCGTTTGGACCGGTCAACCTGCTGGGCATCCAGCGGGCAGTGGAACGGGGTTTTTTTGGCGGCATGGCGGCCGGCCTCGGCATCATGGCGGGAGACGGGCTGATCGCGCTGGGCGCGGCGCTCGGCGTCAACGCCATCTCGGGGGCCGTGAGGCAATACCGGACCGCCATCCAGATCATCGGCGGCATTGCCCTGCTCGCCTTCGGCATCAAGCTGTACCTGACGCGCGCGACGATCACGACCGAGGCCCACGCCGAGAAGGCATCGCTGCGGGACTATGTCTGGGACATCCCGCAGACGTTCATTCTCACCATCACGAACCCCGGGGCGCTGCTGGGGCTGATCGCCATCTTCGGCGGGCTCAGCTCGTTCGTGGAGGTGGAATCCTACATCGATGCCTTCCTGATGGTGGCCGCCATCATGGGCGGCAGCTTCCTCTATTGGTTCGTGGTGTCGCAATTCATCGCCACCATACGTCATCGCCTCGACGTGGTGCGGCTCGGCCAGATCAACCGCATAGCCGGCCTGGTGCTGATCGGGTTCGGCTGCGTGCTGATCGGCGAGATGATGATCAAGCGCCTGCGCTTCTGGTGAAGGGCAGGGCCTTGGCCGGCGGTATCCGCGCCGATGCGGGGCGCTACTGGCGCGTCCGGTACAGCGTGAACTCGCCGTTCTGGACGCGCGGCACGAGGCCCGTCACCAGCGACACGACCGAGGCCTCGCCGAACGAGGCCACGAGGTCGGTAAGGGCCGTGTAGAGCGCGGCATAGGCCATCATCTCCGGCGCGATGCCGCTGCCTGTCCCTTCCTCCCAGGCCGCGAGGATGAAATTCAGCGCCTTCATGCGCGTATCGTCGCCTTCGGCGGGTCCGATTGCCTGCATGTCTACTCCCCCACGCCCCAGTCGGCGACATGATCCACGCCAAGTCATCGCGGCATGGCTGCCAAACCCGCTGCCTAGCATGGCAAACGGGCAGCAGTACGCGCTACAACAGTTAACGGTTAATCTGTTCGCCGCCGACAATTTGTCTCAAATCCGGCTCACGGCACCGACTTCATCAGCGCCTCGGCGATTTCCACGCCTTCGGCCAGGAACCGGTTGATGGCGGTGAGGGCGGAGGGCGTGCAGCTGTTGTACGTGCGGCTGTAGCTGCGGTAGCCGTTGTTGAAGCTGCGGGTCAGCTTGGCGCGCCGCAACGCGGTGGAGCCTTCCGCGTCCATCAGCTCCTTCATGCGGTCACGCCACGCCTGTCCGTCGGTCGAGCCGCACAGCTCGCGCAGATAGTGCACCGCCCCCAGGATCTCCGACAGGCGCATGAGCCGCTCGTCGTAGGGGCGCGAATCGGGCGCGACGACGGCGGCCTGGCCCGCAGCCTGGGTGGCCACAGCGGCGCTGAGCAGCAGCGCAGCGCAGAGATGACGCCAGGGCAGCATGGCCGGTTGCATGGCGAGCATTCTAGGCGGCATCGGGGCGCCGACAAGGCCGCGGGCCACGGTTCGATGGGGAAAGCCGCGCCGAGCTCATATGGAGTGCTCTTCCAGACGCGCCCAGGCCCGGCGGATGAGCGTCGCCGCCCCGTCGGTCAGCGGGTAGCTCTCGATGTCGCCGATTCGCACGAAGCGCGCCGCGCTCGCGTCGCTGCCGGCCAGCGGCTCGCCCGCGCGCCAGCGCCCGTAGAACACGGTGATGAGATAGTGGGCGAGCAGCGTGCCGTTCTCCTTGCGCAGGATGACGTCGTGGACATCGACGAGCCCCCCGATGTCGGCCTCGACGCCCGTCTCCTCCAGCACCTCGCGCGCGGCCGCCGCCATCGCCGTCTCGCCCGGCTCGATGTGGCCGCCAGGCAGGCTCCACCGTCCCTTGAGGGCACCCTTGGCCCTCTCGATCAGCAGTACGGCGCCCTCGCGAAAGACGGCGGCGCTGGCACCGCATCGGGGCCAGTCGGGGTCGCGGCGGACGGCTTGCGAATCTCCGGTCATGCGCCAGCGAGCCTATCCGGGATTGCCTGGCGGCGCCAACGAGCGGCGGGCTCCCGGTCCTGTTCCGGCCGAAACTGCGCGTTGAGCGCAAGCGTGGTCCTATGCCGGCACGGCGCAGGAGGCACGCGTGACCCAACCGAGCGATATGCCAAACAGCATTCTCTTCTTCAAGTCGGTGCCTGAGAGGTACCTGTTCCGAGCGCCGAATCCCTGGATCTTCTTCGGCGCTGCGACCATTACCTCGTGAGCAAGGCTCAACGGGACGAGATCGCCGCGATCCTGCTTCCGACAACGGCGGGACGTGCGCTAGCCAAGCTTGTCGCCGTCAGCGTTGCAAGCTCGCTGACAATCATCCGCCGGCATTTTCGCAATAATCTATTTTGCCTCGGATCATCTATCCGCAATCGGCAATATCTGGCTGGCCATTGCGACTGCGGCGGCAATGATCCTCCTGTCGTTCGGGTTTATTCACATTGTCGCACGCCGCAACCTGCGCCGCCTGGCGCCGATCCTCGCCGACGCGCAGCGTACCGATCAGCGGATCACCAACGCCGAAATCCTCGACGCTGCCAGAAGCAGGACGTCGCTCAAGCAATCCTGGCTCATCGCCGTTGCCTTCGGCTCCATAAGCCTCCTTGCGCTCGGAGCCCTCGTATTCGACGCCAATCTGAAGCATGCACTCTTCAGCGATGTCCAGTCGATCGCGCCGACGATCCAAATGGTCCTGTTCGCCACGCTGGCTGCGATCAATTTCCGCGTCGCGCTGAAGAAAAGCGACCAGCAAGAGCCCCTATCGCCAGGCAAGCCGTCCATCCTCGCAAGGCGGCCCCGACAGGTCGTGCTGGGCTCGGCGCTTGCTCTGCTGGGGCTAGCGGTCATCATCGCATTGGTCGGCGTCCGGCGTGAGTTTTCCGACTATACGCAAGGGCTGCGCTACGAGGCCAAGGGCGAGCACGACAGCGCCATCGCCAGCTTCTCGAGAGCGATCGAGGCTTATCCGGGCGACCCGGCGGCCTACGCGAGCCGTGCCGAAATCTACCGGGCCAAAGGCGAGCACGACCTCGCCATTGCCGACTTGAGCAGGCTCATCGAGCTCCGCCCAGAGGGCGCCGACGCCTACATCTCCAGGGGACGCAGCTTCGAGGCCAAAGGCGATCGGGCGCACGCGATCGCCGACTTCGGCAAGGCCATCGGGATCGAGCCGAAGCGCGCCATCGCCTACTACTGGCGCAGTCGAAGCCGTGAGGCGACGGGCGACCGCGATGGCGCCATTGCCGACCTGAGCGCGGCCCTCGAGATCAATCCGAAGGACACGGCTTCCTTCATCGCGCGTGCCCGTATCTTCGACGCAAAGGGCGAGCGCGAGCGCGCCATGGCCGACTTCGCCACGGCGATCTCGCTGGATCCCCGGCATTCCTTCGCCCACTTCTGGCGAGGCCTCAGCCTTGCGGCCAGGGGCGATCACGCCGGCGCCATCGCCGATTTCACCAAGGCCCTCGAGTTCCATCCCAAGGACCACCACATCTATTCCTCGCGTGGGCGCAGCTACGAGGCCAAAGGCGAGGTCGGCCTGGCGATCGCCGACTTCACCAAGGCGATCGAGTACAAGCCCGACTACGCCTTCGCCTACCGCCAGCGCGCCTCGGCCTACGCGAACAAGGGCGACCGACGACAACGCCATCGCCGACTTCACCCGGATCATCGAGCTCACGCCGAAGGATGTCTTCGCCTACGTCAGCCGTGGCGTGATCTTCGCGGCCAGGAACGAGCACGATCGCGCCATCGCCGACCTCACGAAGGCCCTCGAGCTCGATCCGAGAAACAAGTCGGTATACAGCAGCAGGGCGGCCAGCTATGCCGCCACCGGTGCGCGCGATCTCGCCATCTCCGACTACCAGGCTGTCCTGGGGCTGCCGGCCGCGACCGCCGCCGATCGCCAATGGCAGGACCAGGCGCGTGGGCGCATCGCACGCCTGAAAGAGACCAGCCCGTCCGAGCCAACGGCGAAGTGACGCAGGCAAAGGCCGGCGTGGGCCGAGCCGTAGCGCCCGTATTGCGATTGGACGCTCTATCCGGTCCCTTGCGGCGGCCGCGGGAGCGGCCTGCCTGCAGATTTCGACCCACAGCAGGATTCAATCTCCGGCGCCCGCCTGGCGACTGAGCCAAAGTGATTCAATCCGCGGCGATCCTGCTCTAATGTTGAAGGGACAACAGTTTGCCGATATTGCCCGCCACCAAGGGCGGACGCACGGTGTGAGGGGCCGTCGCGCGCCCGTGGCGCAATTCTTGCGCTGGCGGGTTCGGGAGAGCACGAACATGACCTACAAAGGCAATGACCTCGACTTGCAGGCGCCACGCACCGCTGGCGCCGGGCGAGCTGCCCCAGTCCCTCCGGAGCGGCCCGCCAATGGGTCTGCGACGCCGTCGCCGGGCGCGGACAGCGGCCCGATAGCGGTCGACGACACCGTGCTCGCCTGCTGCAACTGCGCCTACGACGTCGCGCGCTTCCATGTCTCGCAGGATGTGCGGCTCGAGCATCTGCTGCATGCGCTGACGCGCGTCAGCGCCGCAATGGACGTGCTGGCCGCGCTCGGCATCCGGGTCGATACCCTCCGGCGCGAGACGGCGGTGGCCATCGCCGCGGAGATGCCCGGCGGTCCCGTCGAGGGCCATGCGGCGCCGCACGCCTCGGCCGCATTCGAGGATGTGCTGCGGCGCGCCGCCGATCAGGCCGGCAAGCGGCGCGCCCCGGCCGACCTGCACGACCTGCTGAGGACCATCCTCGGCGGCGGTCCCAGCTCTCCGGCGGCTGCCCTCCTGATGGGAGCTGCCGACGATCCGCATCGGCTCGAGCGCTGGCGCGATGCCCCTCTGCGCGCGGTCCTCGATTCCGCCGTACCGGCCGTCGCGCCCAACACCCTGGCGCCCGACATCGCCGGTACTTTGCTTTCGCGCCTCGATCTCATGGAGGCGGCGCTGCGGGCCCTGCAGACCCAGGTTGCCGGCGACCGCCAGGCCCTCGGCAACCTCCTGCGCGACGTGCAAGCGGGCATCGAGATGCTGCACAGCGAGGGTGGGCACACGGAGGCCTCCGATCGGGTCCAGGCCGTCGAGAGCCTGCTCGAGGCCAAGCTCGGCGATCTCGACAAGTCCATGGGCACGCTCGGCAAGCGACTCGCCGGCATCGACAAGATCGCAGCAGCGAGCGAAACCTGGCAGCAGCTGCGAACCCACCTCGAGGGCGTCGAGGGCCGCATCGGCACGCAGACCCTGGACGTCGCCAACCGCATCGCCGACGCATTCTCGGAGCGCCTCGACAAGACCGAGTCGGGCCTGCTGCGCCTGCAGCAGGAGACGGAGCGGCATTGGAGCTCCAACGGCGAGCGCGACATTGCGCTCGAAACCTCGGTCCGCGCGCACCTGCAGGGGGCTGAGGAGGCGGGCAAGAAGCACGAGCGTGACCTGGGCGAGGTGTACCAGGCGCTGGTGAAGCTCGGTGCCAACCAGCAGACGCTGGGCGACAACTTCACGGCCTGGCGCATCGAGACCGGCGGCGACATCGGCATCGTCAGCAACCGCCTGCAGCAGCTGGAGCAGAACATGCTGGATCTGCTCGGCCATCTCGGGGCCGAGTTGCAGGCACTCCGTCTCGAGCTGCGCGAAGGCCCCAGCAACCGCCACGGCTTCAAGCGCTGGCTTTACGGCACCGGCAACGTCTTGGCGGCCATCCGCCGCGACGACGCTTCCGCCCCCGGCAAGGCGCCCGCCGATGTGCCGAAAGAGGCAGAGGTCGCGGTGGTGGACAAGAAGTCCTGAAACGGGACACTGGATGCTGGCCTCGAACTTGCGAGGACAGCCGTGGCGAAATCGTCTCACGGTGAAGCAGCATCCATGTCCGGCCCCTCCGCCTCTCCTGCATCCAACGCGGGTGCCCCGAAGTCTCCGCGCATTGCCGTCCTGATCGCCGGCGGACCGCTGGCCAATATGCTGGTCAACGGCCTGGCGGATCATTTCGGATCGATAAGCGTGCTGCGCGAGGAGCCCGAACCCAAGCTTGCGATCATCCGCCGCCGCGCCCGGCTGATCGGCTGGGCCGAGGCCCTGGGACAGGCGGCTTTCGGCGTGGCACAGAAGCTCATCTCCCGGCGTAGCGCGGCGCGCCTCGCCGACATCTGGGAGGAGCACGGTCTCGACCCCCGGCCCGCCGCCGGGCTGGCCTCGCGCGACATCGGCTCGGTGAACGCGCAGGCGTGCCGCACGGCGCTGCGCGAGCTCTCCCCCGACGTGGTCGTCGTGTACGGCACACGCATCATCAAGCGCGAGACGCTGCAATGCGTGGCCGCGCCCTTCATCAACTACCACGCCGGCGTCAACCCGAAGTACCGCGGCCAGAACGGCGCCTATTGGGCGCGCAGCCAAGGCGATCCGGCGCATGCCGGCGTCACCGTGCACCTGGTCGACGAGGGCGTCGACACCGGCGACGTGCTCTACCAGGCCGCGACCGACTTCTCGCCCGAGGACAACATCGCCACCTACCAGCACCGCCAGATGGCGACCGCCCTCCCGCTCATGATCCGGGCGATCGAGGATGCGCTGGCCGGCCGCCTCGCTCCACGCCGCGTGGAGCTGCCCTCGCGCCAGTGGTTCCACCCCACGCTGTGGGGCTACATGCGCACCGGCATGCTGCAGGGCGTGTGGTGATTCGAGGCGCTACCCAACCTCGATATACGCTCGCTCATCGTTGTCATCCCGGGCCATCGTGCCCGGGATCCATCGGTCACCTGACAGCCGGGAGGCTGCGCTACGCCTTCATGTGCAGATGCTCCGAGAGGTAGCGCTTGACCGCCGCAGCCTCGAGGCCGGCGCCGCACAGCCCGATGTAGCCGTCGGGGCGCACCAGGTAGAACGACGGCTGAGGGATCTGAGCGCGCGCAAGCTCGGCGGCGTTGGCGGGATCGTCAGGAATGGCGTGGACGCGACACAGTTCGCCCATGCCGATGGTCGCGCTCGCGGGCGCGGGCTGCCCGATCACGATCAGGTTGAAGTGCAGATCGTCGAACGCGTGGAACACGTCCTCGGCGGGCCCGTTCGCGCGCAGCTTGAGCCGCAGCCAGGGGAAGCGGTCGCCCGCGCGCGGCCCATCGCGGGATAGATCCGGCAGCGACTGCGACAACGGAGCTTTCCCGATAGCGAATGCCGGTCTGGGACACGGTGCGGAACGCAATTCTCTGCACCCTCTCGAAGGACATCGCGAGCGCGGCGATCCGGGCGAGGACCTTGGTGCGCATCAGTCCAGCGAGCCAGCTGTCGGACACGACCAGCCGGAATGCGCGATCGGTCGTCTCCAGCAATCTCTTCGCGACGGGGATGCGCTCTGCCTCATAGGAATCGAGCAGCGTGGCGTCCGCCCGGCCCGCCACCACGAGCGCAATCTTCCAGGCCAGGTTGTAGGCGTCCTGCAAGCCGGTGTTCATGCCCTGGGCGCCGACCGGGCTGTGGATGTGCGCGGCGTCGCCCAGGACGAAGCAGCGGCCGTTGCGGAAGCGCGCGGCGGCGCGGTGGTGAATGCGGTAGGTGGAGAACCACGTGCACGACTTGATCGAAAGTCCGGTGCCCGCCTCCTTGTGCAAGGAGGGCATCACGTCGCCGATGCCGATGCCGTCCCGGCCGCGCAATTCCGGCGAGAGGATGCCGACGATGCGCCAGTGATCCTTGCCGCGCATCGGGAACAGCAGATGAAAACCGTCCCGCCAAAGATAGACATTGATCTCGTCCGCAACCATGCTTCCGGTCGCCTCGACGTCGGCGACGAAGAACACGTGCTCGTAGGGAGCGCCTGGGAATGCGATGCCGTTCAGCTCGCGCACGGCGCTGTGCGCCCCGTCGCAGCCGGCAACCCAGGCGGCCGCTACCTCGCGCTTGGTGCCATCGGGCGCTCTCAGGGTTGCCTTGACCTGATCGGCGCCCTGCTCGAGGTCCACCAATTCGGTTTCCCATTGCACGGAGGTGCCGAGCTCCCGCAGCTTGTCGCCCATGATCCGCTCGTTATCGTCCTGCCCGAGCACGAGGATGTAGGGATAGGGCGTCACGTCCTTGCCCACATTGCCCAACGGGACGCGCGCCATCTTGCGCCCCTGCGCCCACAAGTTGGCGCCCGTGCCGCGCTTGCCGAGCTCCAATGCCCGGTCGACGATGCCGAGCTGCGCGTAGATCTCCATGGTCCGTGCCTGCACGCCCAGGGCCCGCGTCTGCAATGACGGACCGGAATGCCGGTCGACGATCATCACGCGCACGCCGCGTCGCACGAGCTGGTTGGCCAGCATCAGCCCCGTCGGGCCGGCGCCCACGATCAGCACGTCGGTGTCCATTGGGGCCTCCTTGATCGCCGCGGGCGCGACGATGAAAATATGGCGGGCACAAAAGGGGCAATCGCCGCGGCCAGCTTCATCCCGGACGAGGGCGCGCCTCGTCCTGCCAGGCAACACAGGCCTTATGGCTAAATGGGCTGCCTATCAAGCCTGCGCCGGAGAGCGCGGAGGGGTATTTCCATATGCGATCCGTCGCGCCTCGGTGCCGCGCGACCGCAGGCGGGCGCTCTGGAGGATCAGGACGGCCGCCAGGAACATGATGAAAAGCGGGAAGGAGACCGGACCGCTGATGACGGGCTCGGTCAATCCATAGATCAGGAAGAATATCAGCAGCGCGCATTCTCGCGCGGCCTTCGTGCTCCACGCCAGGACCATCGTCAGCAATATGCTGCTGACGAACAGTCCAAGGCCGATGATCCCTCCCGAGAACAGCTGCTCGAGATAGAGGCTGTGAGCATGCGCCGCGGCCTGGAACAGGTCGGGGTGGACGGGCAGAATGTAGAGCGCCGACCCGAAGCCACGCCCCATCATCGGTGTCTGCGACCACAGATCGATGACGACGGACCAAATGCGCGTCCGCCCCGTTGCGCTCATGATCTCGTCGTCGCTGCCGCTGCGCGATATCATCGCCAGCAGTGGCTCGGCGAACATCACCACGCACGAGACGGCGAACAGAGATCCCGTCACGAGCAGGAGCGCCCGCTTCGCGAATGCCTTGTGCAGCACGTAGACCGCGGCAATTGACGCCGCCAGCGCGAACATGGCCATCCGATTGTTGCTCAGGATCAGGCACGCGAGAGCGGATGAGCCGGCAACCGCGGCAAGTGCGCGCGAATGGCCGGATTGGCGCTTGTAGAACGCGCCCACCAGGAACAACCCCGACGCCGCGGACGCCCCGGCTGCGTTGGACGACCCGAACAGGCCCTGCAGACGCCAGGTGGTGACGAAGTCGGTTCCGATCCAATCGCTCATGCGCCCTAGCTCGGGCACCGCGAAATACACCGCCAGCGACCCGACCCACAGCACGGCGCCAGCCGCAACGACGATGCTGACGGCACCATCCCGGCCGTAGCGGGCGGACAAATAGCAGACGAACAAGAATGCCCCCAGCAACGAGGCAACCGCGACCAGGGCCGGCGGCGGATTGATCGTGTAGGCGCACGTGACCATCGTGTAGAGGAAAAACAACAGCCAGCTCAGAAGCGCATAGATGTGCAGGGTATCGAACGTCTTGCGAAGATACGGCAGGCTCATTGCAAACAGGCCGGCGATCGCGCACAGCTTCATCGCCACCTGGAAATCGATGTCCTTGTCGGCATAGGCGCGGTTGCGGAAGTTGGCCGCCAGCACGCAGACGACGATGACGGAAAGCACCACGCCATAGGCCTTGTCGCCCGTCATGCCCTTGATGAGCGCAAACATCGCGAAGGGGATCAGCGGCAACGCAAGGACGACGGCGAGCGCCAACGGATCCATCGCGGCGACGACCGCACCGACCAGCGCGAACGGAAGAAACGCCACCAGGTACCGATAGGATCGGTCTTGCAGAAACATCCCGCGCGTTGGATCGGTGGCCATGGGTCGACCATTGGCATGACCGCCGGCATGGCACTTGTCAACGCAGCGACCCGCGCTAACTCATATTGACTATCGGGTTAACCTTAACCCTGCTTCATAACGCAAAGCTACGCAAACGAAACGGATTTGCGCCAGCGCCCACGTCCCTGGATCGAGCCGGGACGCACGCGATCAGGAGGCTCGAGGGCAACATGCATTACTCCGCCATCGACGGGCTGCGAGCCTTTCTCGCCTGGACGGTCGTGGCGGCGCACATCACCTGGTACACCGGCGCGGCAGAGCGCGTGCATGCGCTGGGTGTGATCAATAAACTCGCTGACAACGCGGTCACCATTTTCATCATCATCAGCGGGTTCGTCATAACCAATCTCACCCTGACCCGCAAAGAGCTATACCTTCCCTACATTACGCGCCGCGCCTTGCGTTTGTATCCCGCCTATCTCGTCTGCCTGTCGTTCGGCATCTGCACGACCTACCTCTACTTCGACGCATTCGCGAACCTGCCCTGGGGAGGGCTGACCCCGCACGTCCAGGAGACGGAAAGCCAGGTCGCGAGCCTGAGCGGGCACGGGTTCGCCAATCATCTGCTCGCCCACTTGCTGCTGCTCAACGGGGTCGTGCCCGACAATATCCTGTACGAGGCGCAGATGATGTTCCTGGCGCCGGCGTGGAGCCTGTCGCTCGAGTGGCAGTTCTATCTCGTCGCGCCTCTTGTAATCGCGGCCATGCGCAACTCCGGGGGTCGCGTCGCGGCGGCCGTCGTCGCCGGGGTTGCTTTCATAGCCTATGCCAAGGGCGCGTTCGGACAGTTCGACCACCCGAGCTTCCTGCCGGGCAGCGCGATCTATTTTGCCGTCGGGATCATTACCAGGCTGGCGTTCGACCGGCTGCCTCAGGTCGCGAGATATCCAACAACCCTGGTGATCCTGTTGCTGTGCGTCACCTTCAATGTGGAGCACTTGCGCCCATTGGTCCTATGGGGCGCGTTCGTGGCTTGGTGGCTCTTGAAAATACCGTCAGGGGAAACTGGCGGAAGCATCCACGAATACGGCAAGCGTCTGTTCGAGAACAACGTCATCAACCGGCTCGGAAAATGGTCGTTTGCCACTTATCTCGTGCACGTACCGATCATTCAGCTGATCATTTTCGTCGATGTCAAATATTGCAAGCTGGGGGTCTGGCCGACGTTTGCCTGGGTGGCTGCTCTCACCCTGCCCCTGACGCTGCTCGCGTCCTACCTGCTTTACCGATACGTCGAGATGCCGGCCATCGACCTCGGCAAGAGCATATGGGCGCGGCGATCGAATGCTCCCGGAGGCAAGGCGCTCGCGACGTCGGCTTGAACCCGGGCGTTGCTGCCTACAGCACCTTGCCGGGATTGAGGATGCCCTTGGGATCGAGAGACGCCTTGATGCGGCGCATCAGGTCCATCTCGACCTCGCTTTTCACGCGCGCGAGGTCGGCGCGCTTCATGACGCCGATGCCGTGCTCGGCCGAGATCGAGCCACCCATGTCGATCACGATGTCCTGCACGGCGTGCGTGACGTCATCCCAGTGCGCCAGGAACGCCTGCTTCGTCATGCCCGTCGGCTGGGCGATGTTGTAGTGCACGCTGCCATCGCCGAAATGCGCGAGCGGCACCGGCCGCGCGCCGGGGCAGAGGCGGGCAACAGCGGCATCCGCGCGGGCGATGAACTCGGGGATGCGGGCGACGGCGACGGAGATGTCGTTCTTGATGTTGCCACCCTCGGGTTTCTGCGCCGGCGAATAGGACTCGCGCAGGCGCCAGAAATCGTGCGCCTGAGCCAGCGAGCCGGCAATCGCGGCATCGACCACGCAGCCTCGTTCGCTCGCGCTCGTCAGCACCTCGGTCAGCACCCGCTCGGCCGTCCCGTCTGCCTTGAGCCCCGAGGTCTCCATCAGCACGTACCAGGGATGCCTGACCGGGAACGGGGCGCGCGTGCCCGGTATGTGCTTCAGGACCAGGTCGAGCACGATTCCGGCCATGACCTCGTAGGCCGTGAGGCCATGACCGGCCATCTCCTGCGCCAGGCTGAACAGCGGCAGCGCCGAGGCGAGGTCCGGCAGCGCCACGAATGCGGTCGCCTTCTCCGCCGGCTTGGGAAACAGCTTGAGGACCGCCGCCGTGATGACGCCAAGCGTGCCTTCCGAGCCGATGAACAGATCCTTGAGGTCGTAGCCGCTGTTGTCCTTCTTGAGACCCTTGAGGCCATCCCAGACGCGCCCGTCGGCCAGCACCACCTCCAGCCCGAGCACTAGCTGGCGCGCGTTGCCGTAGGACAGCACGCTCGTCCCACCTGCGTTGATGGAGATGTTGCCGCCGATCTGGCAGCTGCCCTCGGACGGCAGGCTGAGCGGAAACAGGCGGTTGACCTCGTCAGCGGCGGCCTGCGCCTCGGCCAGCGTCAGACCCGCCTCAACCGTCATCGTGTAGCCGGCAGCATCGACGGCGCGCACCTGCTTAAGGCGTCCGACCGACAGCAGGATCTCGCCCTGGGTCGGGATCTGCCCGCCGACCAGGCCGGTATTGCCAGCCTGCGGTACCACGGGCACGCCCGCCGCATTCGCCAGCGCCAGGATCTGCGACACCTGCTCCGTCGTGCCGGGCCTGAGCACGATCGACGCGTGCCCCTCGTACTTGTCGCGCCACTCGCGCAGATAGGGCAGCTGTTGCGCGGGATCGGTCAGCGCGTGCTCCGGCCCGACGATCGCCCGCAGGCGCGCCAGGAGATCGGCGGAGAGAGGGGCGCTACTCATAATGTTCATTCGGCCGTCGCCGCCCGCTGCAGTCGGTCGTTGATGGCCTCGCCGAGACCCTCGTGAGGGATCGGCATGACGGCAACGGCCTCGGCACCCGCCGCGTCCAGCGCGCGCAAGGCCGAGAAGAGGTTGGCAGCTGCCTCCGCCAGGTCCCCGTCGACGCTGAGGTTGATAGTCGCGCCGGCATGGCTCGGCAGCACGGGCCCGAAGGCCAGCAGCGCTTCGCCCGCGCGCACCTCGCGCGCCTCGAGCCGGAGGCTGGCCGCCGGCGCGTAGTGCCGCGCCAGCATGCCCGGCGAGGCGGGCTTCCCCGGCTCGCCCTTGGCCAGCGCGATCCGATGGCCCAGCACACGTACGATGCTCTCGCGCGCGAGGCCCCCCAGCCGCAAGAGCACCGGCTCCGCGCCGGTCACGTCCACCACCGTCGACTCCAATCCGATCGGCGCCGGCCCCCCGTCCAGGATGATGGCCACGCTGGCGCCAAAGTCCGCCTCGACGTGCGCGGCCGTCGTCGGGCTCACGTGGCCGGAGCGGTTGGCACTGGGCGCCGCGACTGGCCGGCCGGCCGCATGCAGCAGCGCCTGCGCCACCGGGTGCGCCGACACCCGCAATGCGATGGTGTCGAGACCCGCGGTCGCCAGGTCTGCCACCGGACAACCATCCTGCTTGGCCATCACGAGCGTCAGCGGGCCCGGCCAGAACGCCGCTGCCAGCTTCCGGCCGGCATCGGTGAGGCGGCCGAGCCGGGCGGCGGCATCCGTATCGGGCACGTTCACGATCAGAGGATTGAAGTGCGGCCGTCCCTTGGTGGCAAAGATCGCCGCGACCGCCCGGCCATTGGTCGCGTCCGCCCCGAGCCCGTACACGGTCTCGGTCGGGAACGCGACGAGGGCGCCGTCGCGCAGCGCCGCGCCGGCGGCCGCAACCGCCTCACGTGTTGCCTCGAGAATCGCCATTGAACCTTGCACCAATGTCGCGCGCGGATCGGGCGGCGGCTCGTTCGCCGCCTCACCCAGGTGCGCGCCTCACTTCCCATACTGCGCCTGGCCGGCGCCGAACAAGGGTTCTTGTCCGGATCAGCCCTCGCAGACGGCACCGGCGAGGTGCGTGAAACTGACCACAGCCCTGGGGCAGGATCCTCTTGGCATCCAAGGACTTGGCCGAGCCGGCCTTGACGAGCATCCCGGCAATATGGTGGTCTGCGGATCGATCATAGGCTTTCGTGGCCGCGCGGCCCTTGTGCGCGGATGTTTGGGTGTTCTGCATGCAAAAAATTTCCCGCTCAACTCGTAACCAGGACCGGGCCTCGCGCGTCATAGTCTGCGGAGGGGTCGGCTTGTCAACACTCTGAAAATGAAGCGCTAGAACGCGAGACCCATCGTCTCGCGGGAATTTTGCCGGCGTGCGGGCGTTTGCAGGCGGGTGAGCACAAACGGACCCCGCCCGGAAGGTCCAGTCACGGAGAAGCGTTTCACGGATGCCTAGGGATCGTCGGTCGTCCGCCCTCGAGAAGGCGCTGTCGGTCCTGGAGGCCGTGAGCGACCAATCGCAAGCCGTAGGGTTGCCCGACCTGGCGGCCCGGCTGGGGCTTCCCCGCCAGACGGTGCACCGTGTGCTCGGCCAGCTCGAGAAGCTGAGGCTGATCATCCGCGACCGTTCGCGCGAGCGCTATTCCGTCGGCCCGCGGCTGTCCAAGCTCGCATTCGTCACTCTGCGCTCGCTCAACCAGTCGGCGCCTGTCCGGCTGATCCTGCAGGACCTCGTCGACGACCTCGGCGAGAGCTGCAACGTCGGCGTCCTCGACGATCTGGATTACGTGTTTCTGCAGCTCATCGAGTGCGAATGGCCGCTGCGCCTGCACCAGGAGGTCGGCACGCGCATCGCCGCGCATACCGTATCCGGCGGCAAGCTGCTGCTCGCCTACCTCGACCCCGCCCAGAGCAGGAGCCGCGTCAAGGGCCGCAAGCTGAAAGCCTCCACGTCGCACACCCTGACAAGCCTGGCCGAGCTCGAGGCCGAGTTCGGGCGCATCCGTGGCGCGGGCTATGCTTTGAACAATCAGGAGCGCTTCGACGGCATGATCGGCGTCGCCGTGCCGGTGCTCGACCCTGACGGCAATGCGCTGGCCGCCGTCGGCATGCACGGGCCCCTGACGCGCATCTCCATGAAGACCTGCGAGCGCCACGTGCCCCGCCTGCAGCAAGCCGCCGAGCGGATCGCGCGCGTGTGGCTGATCGACGGGTAGCGGGCCGGCCCGACGGACAGGCCCGCCCGCACCCTGTAAACCGCACACGCGCCGTGCTAGTTTGGCGGCCAACCCCACATCCATGAGCTCGGCCGACAGGGCCGGCCAGACGAGGCTCCAAGGCCCAAGAAGCCACTGCCTATGCCAGTCAAGAACACGCGCGAGGTGCCGCTCGCGCCCGAGGAGACAGCGCGCCAGGGCGCGGAGCCTGCCGCCCAGACCGGGCCGGCGGTGATCGCGCAATATTTGAAAACGCTGCCGGGCTCGCCGGGCGTCTACCGCATGCTCGATGCTGCGGGCACGGTCATCTACGTCGGCAAGGCGCGCAACCTGAAGGCGCGCGTGACCAACTATGCCCGCGCCGGCAACCACACCAACCGCATCACGCGCATGATCGCCAACACGGCCTCGATGGAGTTCGTGACGGTGCGCACGGAGGCCGAGGCGCTGCTGCTGGAAGCCAACCTGATCAAGCGCTTCCGCCCGCGCTACAACGTGCTGCTCAGGGACGACAAGTCCTTCCCCTACATCCTGATCGCGCGAGAGCACAAGGCGCCGCAGATCCTCAAGCACCGCGGCGCCCGCAACCGCAAGGGCGACTACTTCGGCCCATTCGCCTCGGCAGGGGCCGTCAACCGCACCATCAACATGCTGGAGCGCGCGTTCCTGTTGCGCTCCTGCTCGGACCCCGTGTTCGAGAGCCGCACGCGCCCCTGCCTGCTCTACCAGATCAAGCGCTGCTCTGCGCCCTGCACCGGCGAGATCGCCCTCGCGGACTACGACGCGCTGGTCGATGAGGCGACGCGCTTCCTCAAGGGCGAGAGCCAGAACGCCCGCCAGATGTACCAACGGCTCATGCAGGAGGCGGCCGCCAGCCAGGACTACGAGCAGGCCGCCAAGTATCGCAACCGCCTGTGGGCGCTGGCGCACGTGACCGCCGACCAGAACATCAACCCTGAAGGCATCGAGGAGGCCGACGTGTTCGCCGCCTACCAGGAGGGCGGGCAGACCTGCGTGCAGGTGTTCTTCTTTCGCGCGGGCCAGAACTGGGGCAACCGTGCCTACTTCCCGCGCGCCGACAAGTCGCTGGGACCGGGCGAGGTGCTCGAGAGCTTCATCGCCCAGTTCTACGACGACAAGCCGGTGCCGCGCTGCATCTTCCTCAGCCACGAGCTGCCGATGCGGGCTCTGCTGGAGGAGGCGCTTTCCACCAAGGTCGAGCGCAAGATCGAGATCCGCGTGCCGCAGCGCGGTACCAAGACCACCATCGTCGAGCACGCCACGCAGAACGCGCGCGAGGCGCTGGGGCGTCGCTTGGCCGAGACCTCCTCGCAGCGCATCCTGCTCGACGGCCTGAAGGAGCGTTTCGGGCTGGCGAGAACGCCGCGCCGCATCGAGGTGTTCGACAACAGCCACATCCAGGGCGCGAGCGCCGTCGGCGCCATGATCGTGGCCGGACCCGAGGGGTTCGTGAAGAACCAGTACCGCAAGTTCAACATCAAGTCGTCCGACCTCGCCCCCGGCGACGACTACGCCATGATGCGCGAGGTGCTGACCCGGCGCTTCAAGCGCCTGATGCTCGACGAAGCGGAGGCGCCAGGAACGGTGTCAGACCCTCCGGGAAGAGAAGGTGTCAGACCCTCTGGGTCTGACACCCCGACGGAAGGGTCGAGCGATGGTGTCAGACCCGAAGGGTCTGACACCGACGAGATCCCCGCCTCCCGCATCGAGCAGCCCCAACCCCCGCCCATCGATCGCCGCGGCGGCAGCGGACTGGCGTTCGGTGTGCTGCGCGCGGACGCGGACGGCGCCCACGCCGTGCTATCCGAGGCGGAGCTGTCCGTGCTCGAAGCGGATGCCGAGGCGGACCCCAGGGAGCCCGACGCGGCGAGCGACGAATTCCCGGCGCGGCCCGACCTGGTGCTGATCGACGGCGGCCGCGGGCAGCTCGGCATCGCCCGCGAGGTGCTCGACGGGCTCGGCATTACCGGCATCCCTCTGGTCGGCGTCGCCAAGGGGCCGGACCGCGACGCCGGCCGCGAGCACTTCCATTTTCCGGACCGGGACAAGCCTCTCATGCTCGAGCCGCGCGATCCCGTGCTCTATTTCGTCCAGCGCCTGCGCGACGAGGCGCACCGCTTCGTCATCGGCACCCATCGCGCCAAGCGCAGCAAGGCCCTCGGCGCCAATCCGCTCGACGAGATCGGCGGCATCGGCCCGGCGCGCAAGCGCGCGCTGCTCGAGCATTTCGGCTCCGCCAAGGCGGTATCGCGGGCGAGCCCGGAGGACCTGCAGGCCGTCGCCGGCATCAGCGCCCAGATGGCGCAGACGATCTACGACTTCTTCCACGAGCGGCGCGACTGACGCGTCCTCGCGTTGCAGTGCGAGACACTGCATTCGGCGGCAGTTCCGCACGATCGCATTGTTGTCTAAGCTCGGCCCGTCCCCGCCGGGACTCCTGCCTCGATGCCCCGCCCCAACACCGACAGGGACCCGCATGGCCAGCGCACTCGACGGAC
Organism: uncultured Alphaproteobacteria bacterium; assembly: GCA_963774165.1. Lineage (GTDB taxonomy): Bacteria > Pseudomonadota > Alphaproteobacteria > Rhizobiales > Hyphomicrobiaceae > AWTP1-13. The sequence continues at coordinate 205,857 of CAVZEC010000005.1, forward strand.
TGACGGTGCTCGATCTCGGCACGGGGCCGGCAGCCGCGCTGGCGACGATGTTCCTCGGCGATCACGGCGCGCGCGTCGTGCGCCTCATTGCGCCGGGAGCGCCGCACCTGCGCGAGGGCGGCTTCATCGTGTGGGATCGGGGCAAGGTATGCGCGACGCTCGATCTCGATGCCGCGATGGAGGCGCTCGATGCGCCCTGCGCCACCCGAGCCGGCACGCCGGCGGCGGAGTTTGCGCGCCTTGTCGCCGGTGCCGACGTCCTGGTCGAGGACTTCGCACCCGCTTCGCCCCTGCAGCGCCTCGTGGCTTGGCCGCGGCTCGAGCGCCTCAATCCGCGGCTCGTGGCCTGCTCGATCACCGCCTATGGCAAGCGCGGGCCCTGGAAGGACGAGCCTCCGATCGAGGACCTCGTGCTGGCGCGCACGGGTCTGCTGTCGGGCATGCCCGGCTTCCGTCCCGCACCGGTGCACGTCGTGCATCCGCTGCCGAGCGTCGGCGCGGCCCTGTTCGCGGCCAACGGGATCGCCGCCGCGCTGCTTGCGCGCGAGACGACCGGCCGGGGCCGCCTGGTCGAGACCTCGCTGATGGCGGGCGCGCTGCTGTATCAAACCAAGGTCACCGGCGAGCGGCTCGAGCGCCACGTGTTCCAGACGCACCCCTCGGGCAGCGCGCCGTTCTACAGCGTCTATCCCTGCGCCGACGGCCAGTGGGTGCAGCTCGGCTGCGTCCACATCGGCTTCATCACCACGGCCGCCAACCTGCTTGGGATCGGCGACCTGATTGCGGAGCCGCGCTTCAATATCGGCAAAGGCGGAGCGACACCGCAGGCCGACGCCGAGCTGCGCGCGGCCCTCACCCGCATCCTGCAATCCAAGCCCTACGCCGAGTGGGCAGCCGCGTTCGAGGCCGCCGATGTTCCCTTCGCCCCGGCACGACCGACCGAGGATGGGCTGAGCGACCCCCAGGTGCTGCACAACGGCATGGTCACGACGCTGGACGATCCGGGCGTCGGGCCGATTGCGCAGATGGGCGTGCCGGTCCGCCTGAGCGCGACGCCGGGCCATGTGCCCGGTCCCCGCCCCGCTCGACCGTTGCATGCGAAGGACCTGGCGGTCTCACCGGCAGCTCCCGGACGGCCCGCCTCGTCTGGCGCCGACGCAAACCCGGCGTATCCGCCGCCGCTTGCCGGCGTGCGCATCCTGGAGATCACCAACCTGATCGCGGGTCCGACCGCCGGCCGCATCCTCGCCGATCTCGGCGCCGACGTGATCAAGCTGGAGCCGCCCGGCGGCGACATGTCCCGGCCCATCGCGCGCACCTACTTCTATTGCGTGAACTTCAACAAGCGCTCGATCTCGGTCGATACCTCGACGGCTGCCGGCAAGAAGATCGTGCAGCAGATCGCGGCCAGCGCCGATGCGCTGATCGCCAACCTGCGGCCGCTCGCCACCGAACGCATGGGCGTGGGCCCCGCGGTCAACCCGCGGCTGATCGAGACGCACATGACCGGCTACGGTTGGACGGGGCCGTACGCGAAGCGTCCTGGCATCGATCCCCTGGCCCAGGCCCTGATGGGCATGTCGCGCGCCCAAGGCGGGCCCGAGAATCCCCCCGTGTTTCCGGCGCAGCTGGCCCCTACGGATTACACCAACGGCGCCATGGGCGCGTTCGGCACGATCCTGGCGCTCTTCGCGCGGGCCCGCTCCGGCGTCGTGCAGCGCGTCGACAGCGACCTGCTGAGCGGCGGCATCGTGCTGAGCTCGGCCTGGTTCACGCGCTACGCGGGCAAGCCGGAGCGTCAGCTGGCCGACAAGGGACAATACGGGCTCGGGCCGTTCCATCGCCTCTATCGGCTGCGCGACGGGTGGATCTACGTCGTCGCCGAAAGCGAGGCGGAGCGCCGCGCCATGTGCGCGCTGTTCGGCCTCTCGATGCCGGAGCCCTCGACGCTGCAGCCGACCGGTGTCGGCCACCCCAATGCGACGGATTTCGCGGTCAAGCTCGCGGCGGTCCTCGAGCAGCGTCCCGTTGCCGAGACGCTCGCGTCGTTGAAGGCGGTGGGCGTCCCCTGCGCCGAGGCGCCGCCGGGGGATGCCGAGGTTTTTCTCGACGATCCACACGCCGCCGCTAACGAGATGGTGGCGATCCGGCAGCACCCCAGGGCCGGCAAGCTCCGGGTCGCGTGGCAGCTGATCCAGTTCAGCGACACGCATCCGCCGGCGGGCCTGCCCACTCCTCTCCTGGGCGAGCACACCACCCAGGTGCTGCGCGAGATCGGCTACGGCGAGGACGCGATTCGCGGTCTGCATGCCGAAGGCGTCGTGAAGACCGAGTTCCGCGTGAGGCGTGGCTCGCAGGGACGGGCGTGCGTGGCGCGGGTGACGGAGTCGAATCTCACGGCTCAACCGCCGGACAGAGCTGGAAAATCCGGCGCGACCAGCGATGTCGTTGCCCAAGTCGTGACCATACTGCCCCGGCCCGCCCCATTGACGCTCCCGACCTCAAGTGCTCTTGTCCGCGCATGAAAACCGTCGCTCCGGCGTCGGCGGCCGTGAGCGCCGTCAGCCTGCCCAATGTGCTGACCTACATGCGCATTCTGGCGGTGCCGGCTGTCGTGCTGTGTCTGTTTCTGGTGCCCGGCAACGCGGGGCGCTGGTGGGCGCTCGCGGTCTACGTCGCCGCTTGTCTGACCGACTGGCTCGACGGCTATCTGGCGCGCGTGTGGCGACAGCAGTCGGTTCTGGGGCGGATGCTGGACCCCATCGCCGACAAGCTGCTGGTCGGCACCACGCTGCTGATGCTCACCTACGACCACACGATCGGCACGGCACACGTGGCGGCCGCCGTCATCATCCTGTGCCGGGAGATCCTGGTCTCCGGCCTGCGCGAATTCCTGGCCGAGCTGAACGTCAAGGTGCACGTGACCCAGCTCGCCAAGTGGAAGACGACGATGCAGATGATCGCTCTGGGCGTGCTGCTGGCGGGACCGGCCGGCGACGAGATCGTGCCAGGCGTCACCTGGACCGGCCTCGTCATGCTGTGGATGGCGGCCCTGCTGACGCTGTGGACCGGCTACGACTACCTGAAGGCGGCCATCCGCACGGCCATGGAGCATTGAGGCAGCGATGCCGGTGAAGCTCCTCTATTTCGCCTGGGTGCGCGAGAAGACCGGCAAGGCCGAGGAGATCGTCGACCTGCCGGCCGCTGTCGGCACGGTGGCGGAGCTGGTCGCATGGCTGAAGGGCCTGGGACCCGAATACGCGGAAGCCTTCGCGCGCGCCGACGTCATCCGCGCCGCCATCGACCGCACGCACGTCAAGCCGACGGCGAGCCTCGCCGGGGCCCGCGAGATCGCGTTCTTCCCGCCTGTCACGGGAGGCTGAGCCGTGGGCGTGCGGGTCCAGCGCGAGGACTTCGACCTCGGCGCCGAGGTGCGCCGCCTCACCGCTGGCCGCACCGACATCGGCGCCATCGTCACGTTCTCCGGCGTCATGCGCAGCCAGAACGACGGCGACGCCGTCTCGGCCATGACGCTCGAGCACTACCCCGGCATGACGGAGACCGAGCTGGCGCGCGTCGAGGCCGAGGCCGGCAAGCGCTGGCCGCTGCAGGCGAGCCTGATCGTGCACCGCGTCGGCGCTCTCAGACCCGGCGACAACATCGTGCTGGTGGTGACGGCCTCCGCACACCGCGAGGCCGCCTTCGCGGCAGCCGAGTTCCTGATGGACTACCTCAAGACCCGCGCGCCGTTCTGGAAGAAGGAAACCCGCGCCGACGGCAGCGAGCGCTGGGTCGACGCCCGCGACAGCGACGAGAAGCGCAGCGGGGCGGTGGGACGGCCCACCAAAGACGACCGGCTAGACAGGTTTGCTTCGGCTCGTCAGCCGATGGAAAGTTGCTTCACGACCGCAACGCGCCGAGAGCTGCCGAACGTCGGGGTCTGCTGTGTGCCAGGTCCGGACGTGCCGACCCCATCAAATCAAGTGACGCAAGCACGTTCACCTAATCGTTATGCTCAGGCTGGGGGCCAGTCTCAAACTCAATGTGCGGTAGTCTCTGAAAGAGGCTGCCGATCGTTCCCAAGCCAGTCGGCAGGAAGTTCCAGGCGGCACCGGACCCCCTCCCGAGCGAGCACAAGGTCAACCGTACCGCCAAACTCGTAAGGGATTAGGTCACGAATTGTGCTCATCCCATAGCTGGATTTGCCGAGAGCGACGACAGGGGAGCCGCCGATTTCCTGCCATTCAAACACTAGATGAGACCGCGGATCCCCTTTCAGGTGCCGGCCCCATCGGATCGACACGCGACCATTCTTGGCAGAGAGCGCACCGTACTTTGCAGCGTTGGTGGTGAGCTCATGGAGTACCATGGCGATCGCCTGACCGGCCTCGGGCTTCAGTGCGATATCAGGGCCGTTGATCTCGGTGTTGTTGCGAGTGGCATACGGTGCAAGTTCGCGCTGGACGAGTTCTATCAGCGACACTCCTTGCCACCGGTGGGAGCTCAACAATTCGTGTGTCGTTGCCATCGAGCGAATGCGTCCATCGAGCGCCTCTACGAAATCGGCGATTGATGTGCTGGCTTGCCATGAATGGGAGATGACAGCGCTGACGGTCGCGAGTGCGTTCTTGACGCGATGGTCGAGCTCGGCCAGCAAGGCGCTTTGTTGTTCCTCCACCCGTTTGCGCTCGGTTATGTCAATGCTAACGCCGATGACTCGGCGCGAGTGTCCTGCGCCGCTAAAGGAAATGAAACAACGCGTCTCAACCCAACGCAGCTCGCCGCCAGGGCGAATGATACGATACTCCACGCTATATTCGCGCCGGCGTTCACGGAACGCCTCGCTGCGGAACCGTTCTACCCTTCCTATATCGTCGGGGTGCACGCTAGCCAGGCACTCGCTGCGTGCTATCTCGTTGGTGTCTTCGGGAAAACCGTGGATGGCCGCATAACCGGCGGAAATCTGCATGATCTCCGTGTCGACGTCATACGCGTAGGTGCCAACGAGGCCAGCCTTTGCTGCCAGAGTTAGCTGTATGTTGCGCTCGGCCAGCGCTTGTTCCGCCTGTCTGAATTCTCGCAGCTCCGTAAGCTCCACAAACATCCGCGTACTCATCTCGCAACGAGCAGCCTCCGGGTCCTGCAAAAGCAACCTCGACAACACCTCGTTAACTTTCAGAAGCTCGCGTGCATCCTCCTCGAAGGTCAGTTGGGGATGGAGTACGGTCCAATAGTGGGCAGTACGGATGAAGGCAAGAAGCCCCAGCAGATGCTCAAACCGATTGCCGCCAAGAAATCGATGCAAGGCGTTACGAGCCCGTTCCGACCGCGCCGGTTCCGCAAAGACGAGGGTGGCGGCAGCGATGAACCAGTCTTCGGGCTCTGTCTCCGCAGCGGGCCATTCCCCAATTGCGGGAAGCGCCTCCAGCGAACCCAACACGACCTTAAGGTCGAGGTCCCATGGTGGCGGCATTTTCAAAAGCTTGATCGCCTGCTCTACCGTCTGAACGACAACCGAGGCGTCACCGGAAGAGTGGCCTCGCCCCACAAGAAAGGCGCAATGGCGCACGATGCAATAGCGAGCCTCACAGAAGCGAGAGAGGTAGACGAACAGCCTCTCCTTAAAGAGCGAAGGGATGGGGTTGTCGAGGTACGCCGTCTTGGCGAAATCCCACAATCTTTCGATGACTTCGGGCGCCTCCGGCGCCGACGCGAAAAAATTCGGGACTAGGCCAAAGCGGCTGGCGACCTCGCGCTGGAATGCCGTCTGTCCGCCTGGCGACGCTGAGGGCATCACAGAGAACTCCCCGAGTTGCAGCAGTTTCTGCGCTGGGGTGCCTTATTAGTACCTCGATTGCATCTGCAAAGCGATACACCGCGCTTTCATGGCTACCGCTAAGCTTAAGAACGCGACGGCATCCGCAAGCGGCACTCTTCCACTGGACGGGTGGTGCTGAGTTCCGGAGTGGGTCAAAAGTCTCCGTGCGGCTCGCCGGATTCGACCGGAATAAGCCGAGACCAGACTCCACAAGCGTTGGCCCAGGCTGGGAGCATGGATACGCACAAGAGTGCACTCGCCGGCACCGACAGAGATGAACTGCTCGGACGGCTGGCCCTCAGGTCCGCAGGGCCTCGAGCTTGTCGCTCGGCACGGGGGCCAGGTTCACCGACTCGCCGCATCCGCACGATCCCGTCTGGTTCGGATTGGTGAACACGAACTGGGAGGCGAGCTTGTCGGTCTTGTAGTCCATCTCGGTGCCGAGCAGGTACATGACCGCCTTGGGGTCGATCAGCACCTTGGCGCCGTTCTGCTCGATCACCTCGTCGAAGGGCTTCTGCTCGGCAGCCCATTCCATGGTGTATTCCATGCCGGCGCAGCCGCCCTTCTTCACGCCGATGCGCAGGCCGGTGGCGCCGGCCCCCTTCTCCGCCATGATGGAGCGGATGCGGTCAGCCGCCCTCTCCGTCAGCTTCATGACCTGCGGCCTCGGTCTCGGCGCGATCTTGGGCGTGCTCATGCGATCGTCTCGCGAAATCGTCTCGTGTTGCAGGCCCCTCCGGGCCGGCTTGCCTCAATATAGGGTGTTCGCAGCCGGAAAGCGAGGCGTCAGCGTCGGCCCAGCCATGCGCTGCGTTTGAAATCGCGAATGATTTCAAGGGCTGCGTTGCGTCCGGGCAACCCGGTGACGCCGCCGCCGGGGTGGGCGCCGGAGCCGCACAGGTAGAGCGAGGGAAGCGGCATGCGGTAGCCGGCGTGGCCGAGCACGGGCCGGGCGCTGAAGAGCTGGTCCAGCGACAGCTGGCCGTGAAAGATGTCGCCGTCGATCAGGCCGAAGCGGCGCTCCAGGTCCAGCGGAGAGAGCACCTGGCGGGCGATCACGCTCGCCCTGAAGTTGGGCGCGTGCCTGCCGACGGTATCGATCACGAGGTCGGCGAACTGCTCCTTGGCGTCGTCCCAGCTGCGGCCGCCGGGCAGGTGCGGCGCCACGTGCTGCACGAACAGGCTGGCGACGTGCCGGCCGGGCGGAGCCAGGGTGTCGTCGAGCGTGGAGGGGATCAGCATCTCGACCACGGGCTCGCGCGACCAGCCGTGCGTGCGCGCATCGAGATAGGCGCGATCCAGGTAGTCGATGGTCGGGCCGATGACGATGCCGGAGCCATGGTGGTCCTGCTGCTGCCTGCCCGGCCGGCACCGGAAGTCCGGCAGCTCGGACAGCGCGACGTTCATGCGGAACGTGCCGGAGCCCGACTTGAGGCGCGTGAAACGGCCATGAAGATCAGGCTCCACGACGCCCTCGGGCACGAGATCGCGGAACAGCAGCTTGGGCGCAACGTTGGCAGCCACCACCCGCGCGGCGACGATTTCGCCTGACGCGAGGCGAACGCCGCAGGCCTTGCCGTCCGCGATCGCCAGGGACGCCACCGGCGCGTCCGTACGCACCACGGCACCGCGCGATTGCGCCGCCCGCGCCATCGCCTGCGTGATCGCACCCATGCCACCGACGGCGTGGCCCCAGACGCCCGGCTTGCCGTTGACCTCGCCGAAGCAGTGGTGCAGCAGCACGTAAGCGGTGCCGGGCGTGAGCGGGCTCGCATAGGCCCCGACGATGCTGTCGAAGGCGAACGCGCCCTTTATCACATCGCTCTCGAACCACTGGTCGAGGAAATCGGCCGCACTCTTGGTGAAGAGATCGAGCAGCAGCCGCTTGTCCGCGAGCCCGAGGCCGTAGACCTTGCGCCCGAGGCCCGCGCTGCCGATCAGCTCGAGGATGCCTCCGCCCGCGTTTGGCGGCCGGCTCAGCGCCAGCTCGCGCAGGAACGATGCGGCGCGCTCCAGCGCCGCGTCGTAGGCGGGCAGGCGCTCGGCATCCTTGGCGGAAAACTCGGCGATTGCGCGCTGCCGGCCGGCAAGGCCATAGGGCATCAGCAGGCTGCGGCGCTCGTCGACGGGCCAGAAGTTGGCGACCGGCCGTTCCACGATCCTGAGCCCGTGCCGCGCCAGCTCCAGATCGCGGATGACGGCGGGATTGAGCAGGCTCACCGTGTAGGCCGCGACCGAATTGCGGAAACCCGGATGGAACTCCTCGGTCAGCGCCGCCCCGCCGACGACGGGATTCTTCTCGAGCACGACGACGCGCAGACCGGCGGCCGCCAGATAGGCCGCGCAGGTCAGACCGTTGTGGCCTGCGCCGATGATGGCAACGTCGTGGGTCTCGTGGGCCATGTCCCATATGTGCGATGAAAACGCGCCGCAGGACAATCGGCCTCGCGATGTGCGAGTCTTGCCGGGATCGCCTCCGCGGTCTGAAGATGCCGGGTGCGCGAAGTCCGTCCCGATACCGGAGAAGACAATGTCGAAGCCCGTCCTGCTGAACACCGGTCCGATGATGCCGCTGATCGAGAAGGGGATCGCCCGGGATTTCGAGGTGCACCGCCTGCACGAGGCGGGCGACCATGCAACGCTCCTGCGCAAGATCGGTCCGAGCGTGCGCGCCATCTGCACCGGCAGCCATACCGGCGTGAGGACCGACGAGGCGATGATGGCCCTTTGCCCCGGCCTCAAGATCATCGGCAATTTCGGCGTCGGCTACGACACCATCGACATTCCCGCGGCGGCCAAGCGCGGCGTCGTCATCACCAACACGCCCGATGTGCTGACCGAGGAGGTCGCGGACACGACGCTGGGGTTGCTGCTCGCCACGGTGCGCGAATTCTACGACGCCGAGAAATGGCTGCGCGACGGGCGGTGGCCAAAGGAGGCCGAGTACCGTCTCACGGCCTCCCTGCGCGATCGCAAGGTCGGGATCGCCGGCTTCGGCCGCATCGGCAAAGCCATCGCGCGCAGGCTCGAGGCATTCGGGCTGCCGGTAAGCTATTTCGGACGCAAGCCGCAAGCCGGCGTCGGCAACCGCTACTACGACGACCTCGTTGCCATGGCGCGCGACATCGACACGCTGATCCTGGTGATCCCCGGCGGACCCGCCACCGCCAACCTCGTCAATGCCGCGGTGCTCGACGCGCTCGGCCCGCACGGCGTCCTGATCAACATGGCGCGCGGCTCGGTGGTCGACGAAGCCGCGCTGATCGCGGCGTTGAAGGGCCGCAAGATCCTGCGCGCCGGCCTCGACGTCTACGTGGGCGAGCCCAACATCAACCCGGCGTTCCTGGAGCTCGACAACGTCACCCTGCTGCCGCACGTGGGCTCGGCCTCGAACTACACGCGCGACGCCATGGGTCAGCTGGTGGTCGACAACCTCGCGGCATTCGCCGCCGGCAAGCCGCCGAAGACGCCCGTGCCCGAGACCCCGTTCCGCAGCTGGTAGCCGCGGCGCGAGGCAACGCGCAACCGAACAACCCCTTCGAGCGACCCTCAAGCAGAAAGCCCCGGGCAGGATGCCCGGGGCTCGCGTTGTCGCTGAAAGACTGCGCTGCGCGCTTGCCTACTTGAGCGGCCCTACTTGAGCGGCTCAGGCGCCCGCGTCGGATTGAAGTGCATGTTCAGACCGATGTTGACCGTGTTGCCGCGCATGCTGGCGTCGGCAAATGAAGCCGGGTTGGCGCTGACCTGGAACCTCTCGCTGCCGAAATCATAGTGCAAGTATTCGGCACGAGCTGACCAACGATCGGTGAGCGCGAATTCCATGCCGGCTCCGGCAGTCCAGCCATTCATCCACTTCGTCGTGTCGAAACCATCGGCGAAGCCACCGGGATTCGGCACCAGATTGAGATGCGCGCCGGCTGTGACCTCGCCACCCGCCCATCCGCCTTTGGCGTAGAACAGCGCCCGCTCCCAGGTGACGCCCACTCGACCGGTGACGGTCGCGAGCGAGTTCAGCTCGGCGTCGCACGTGAAGAAGGACGCGTTGGGACAGGCCGCTCCGCCATGAGAGTTGGAGCCACCGTAGCTGCCTTCGACACCAACCACGACCCGGCCAACCTGCAGGTTATAGCCGGCCTGGCCACCTGCAAGGTATCCCGCGAAGTGAGGCTGGCTAGTCGTGCCGAACCCGACGAAGGTCCAGTTCTCCTGGCCATACGCCTTCCCGGCGTAGGCACCGATGTAGGGGCCGGTCCAGTTGTAGGCGTATGACACCGGAACGGGGGCGTCCTTGAGGCCGCCCGAGCGTTGCTCAGGCGTGAACTGGTAGCGCAACCCGGCATTGACGCTCCAACCGTCGATGTTCTCGCCGACGCGGTAGTCGAAGCGTGCATAGCCCAACCATCCGGTATTGGCGATTGCGGCCGCCGAGCCCACGGCGAACTGCCCGTAGGTGCCGACGCGGCTGGTGGATACATCCGCGGTAATGGCGGGCCCCACGAAGCCACCGAAGTTGTTGGCTGAGATCCTGGTGTGCACGTCGCCAGCGAATTCATGGAATATGCTGGCAGTGAAGAACGGCTGCAGCAAGATATGGCCGCTCGTGATGTTCGTGCCGATGCGGACGCTGGCGCGGCCGAGGACGCTTTCGATGTCGTCGATGTCGGCCCTGGCCGGGATGCCTGCGCCGGGAGCCAGAGGATCTCCGGGACCAGCCAAGTTGAGCGAGTCGACCTTCACGGTCGACCAGATCACACCGCCGGATGGCTCGATGAACCAGTTGCCGTGCACCGGGATATTGTAGCCGACGTTGCCGGTCAGAGACCAACCGGTCGCATTGAATTGCTGGTTGGAGAAGCCCAGCGCCGGGTCGGTGACCGTGTTCTGATAGGCATCCCAGCGCGCCTGGCCGTCAGCGAAGAAACCGCCCTTCGTAAAAGCGGCATACACGCCGAAGAACGGCACATCCAGGCTGTTGCTGAACGTGGCTCCCGCCGTGATGTCCTTGGAGTCGGCCTTGACGTAGCCGGCCGTCACGCCGACGTGGAAGTTCGCGCCCGTGCCGCCGCCATTGAGGATCGAGATGTCGTGACCGAGCTGGACGCCGGTGTAGTCGGTGCGGGTCGTCGTGCTGCAATTGGTGGTCCCGGTGGCTCCCGGACCGAATACCGCTGTCAGGTCGGCGACGGCCGAGCTCCTGTTGTCGGTGTCGGTCGATCCGACGATCACCCGCCCCCAGGCACCGCCGCCCTGCTGATCGGGCTTGACGCCACCCGGCGCACTGACGAACGCCGTCGATTGCGTCAGGAAGGCCGTGTTGACCGTGTTGATCGAGGAAACGAGCGAGTTCACCGCCCCGCTCTGCACAAATGGCAAGAATGCCCCGGCGGCGGGCGGAAGGGTCGTCGTGCACTGGGCCCATGCACTGGACGAGCCGAGCAATCCGATAGATCAATGCCGCGCCGCCTGGGATAGCGCCCCTGCGCGTCGCCAGCAGGCGAGTAGCGAAATTCATCAGTTGCCTCCGTCGTCTTGGCTGGACGCAGCATCGGACGCAACTGGAACGAGCCCGCTACTCGGGCAAAATGCGGCATACCTCCAGGCAGAGACATAGCTGTGCCCAGGAATTGAATACAACTTAGCCGATAACACCGCCCGTCGGGATGGGCTATGCCAGATTCTTTGGCTCCTCACTGGTGCTTTTCAGCGCCGGAGTGCCGCATCCGCAACACTTGCCTCGCCATCGGCTATCGGAATGCCGCTGCTGAGGATCGACGAAGGTTGGCGCGCTTCAGCGATGCACTTACCGCGGGACCGACTTTTTCCTCAACAAGGCGCGATCGGCGACCGGACCGCCGCGCTGCACCCTGAAGCGCACGCACAGCTGCTGCTGCGCCGACGTAGACTTGCCTAGACTGATAAGTCCCGAGGACTCCAAGACGATCTCGTCCCGGCGCAGCACGGTCTCGGCCCCGCCCTGCATCTGCACGTAGGTGCCGTTCAGGCTCTGGTCGATCAGCAGGAACCGGTCGCGGCGGAATTCGATGCGCGCGTGCACGCGCGAGGCGAGCGGATCGGGGATCACGAACTCGTTCTCGGGGCCGCGTCCCAGGTGCAGCACGGGCAGCGCGCTCCCGACCTCCATCGTCAGGCTTCCGAACGTCGCGGTCAGCCGGACGTTCTCGGGCCTGGCCTCGATGGCGGCAACGTCCTGCACGAGCGTCAGGTTCTCGCGTTCCCAGATCAGCTCGTACAGGTCCACCATGTCCTTCTTGCCCTTGACCTGGGTGCTGCCGACGAAGCGCATGCTCGACGCCACGTCGCGGGGCAATTTCCGAACCGTCTGTTTTGCAACGAGGATTTGGCCAGGCTTGGCGTGCGCGACGACGCGGGCCGCCACGTTGACGGTATCCCCGAAGACGTCGGATGCATGCGAGATCACGGGACCGCTGTGGAAACCGACCCGCACCGACATCGACCTGATGCCCATGCCCTCGAGCCCGACCCCCTGCTTGACGGAACGCTGCATGTCGACTGCGGCATGCGCTGCGTCACGGGCGGTCGAGAAGCTGCACATCACCTCGTCGCCGATGGTCTTGATGATGGTGCCGACATGGCGGGTTGCCGCCAGGGAAAGCGTGTCGAGCGTCTTGGCGATAATCGCCTGCGCGCGGACGTTGCCGAGCGTCTCGTAGAGCTGTGTGCTGCCGCACACATCAACGAATAGGATGGTGCAGGGCAGACCAGTGCGTTGAAATTGCGATGTTTCTGACGTCATGGAAGAACGAAGGCTCCACCTCTCGATCGACCGCTGACCGGTAGACTATCTTAAGCGGTTTGCGGCGGAGAGTAACAGCTAATCCCGCATAAGCCACAGGACGCCCCCGCCTGGCGTGGGGCGCCGCCGGCCGACCCAACCACCAGCGCAAAGGTCGCGCACGCAGCCGCGTTGTCAAGCGACCGCGCCCGCAAACCTGTCAGGGAAAAGCTGTTGGGCAGATTACGCCGCCCGCCTTCCTCTCATGCTCGTGGCCTCCAGCTCCTCCTGCATGATCCGCACTGCGGTGCGGATCTGGGCAGGGGTGTGCTCGGAGGTGATGAAGAAGCGGAACCGCGCGGCCTTCAGGGGAACGGCCGGATAGATGATGGGCAGCACGTTGAGCCCGCGGACCAGAAGGCGCTCGGCCAGCCTGCCGGCATTGATGAGATCGCCGACGATGACCGACACGATCGAATGGCCTTCGCTGGTGGCGGTATCGAACCCCGCGGCCTTGGCCAGCGACAGGAACAGCTTGCCGTTGGCCTGCACGCGCGCGACCCGCTCGGGCTCGGCCTTCATGACGGCCAGCGCCGCGCAGGCCGCCGCCGCCAGGGGAGGCGACAGTCCGACGGAATAGACCAGCCCGGGGGCCTGGTACCTCAAGATGTCGACCAGTTCCTGCTTGCCGGCGATGTAGCCGCCGCAAGCGGCGAGCGTCTTGCTCAGCGTGCCCATCCAGATGTCGACGCGGTCGGGATCGATGCCGAAGTGCTCGGCCGCACCCCGGCCCTTGGCCCCGAGCACACCGAGAGAATGGGCCTCGTCGACCATCAGCCACGCGCCGTACTTCTCCTTCAGCTTGACGAGCCTCGGCAAGTCGGCGACGTCGCCGTCCATGGAGTACAAGCCCTCGACGACGATCAGTGCGCGCTTGTGCAGGTGGCGGTGCTCAGCCAGCAGCTTCTCCAGCGCGTCGAGGTTGTTGTGGCGGAAGGCCATGGCCGTGGCGCGCGACAGCTTGGTGCCGACCAGCACGCTGTTGTGGGACAACTCGTCGTAGAGCACGAGATCGTCCGGGGTCATCAGCGTGCCGATGGTGGAGACGTTGGTGGCGTGACCGCTGACGAACGTGACCGCGGCCTCGACGCCGTAGAACTCTGCAAGCGCCGTCTCCAGCGCGCGATGCAGCGGCCTCTCGCCGGCAACGATGCGGCTTGCCGACACCGACGTGCCGAAGCGCTCGATCGCCGCGTTTGCGGCCTGCGCCACGGCGGGATGCTGATTGAGACCCAGATAGTCGTAGGACGCGAAGTTGATGTAGCGGCGCCCGTCGATCAGGGTCTCCGATCCCGCCCGCGCATCGTGACACCGGTAGAAGGGGTCGGGAATGGCGAACAGGTGGCCGATCTCGCGATGTTTCACGATGGCCTTGTGCGCCGGCAGGTCGGTGAAGCTGTCGCTGGCCTGCCCCCGGTCGTAGTGCTCGACGGTCTGCTCGCGGCGCGCCGCGCACGCGTCGGCCAGCGTCTGTGCCGCTTCGCCGACCCTGGCCCGGACGTTCAGGCCGGCACGGATCATTACTCTCTTGATTGCAGGGACCACGCCCGATGGCGCTTGTTCCGTCAGCGCCGTATTGTTTGCGCCCTTGGTCGGGACGTCCCTCATGCTCCACCCTCACTCACTCGTGTGCGTTGATGACCGATATAAGCGCGTCAAACCAGGCAAACCATCACGTGGAACAAGAGGTTCCGAGGCCATGCTCACATCGGCTGGACGCAGCGCTTGCCTGATATCGGTGCAAGCGGCCCCAAATGCGATGAGGCATATTGGTCCCCAGCGTTCCACAAACCGATGCCTGCCCGCGACTTGGGGAAGCTTCGGCTCTGCCTTGTGAGGCCAGAAGCCCGCGCGCCGCGCTTGGTCGGGGGCAATTGTGGTCGAATGGAGGCAGGTGGGGCGGGAAGCCGCGCCGTTCACGAACAACGGTAAACGGGAGGCGCGTTCCGGAGGCCGTTGTTGACCAATGTGGCCGTGCCGCACGTCAAGTCGAGGCGACAAAGCACAGGTCTACGGAGCACTGTCGCTCAGGTGCGCGCGGTGGAGAGAACTCTCAGGCCTCAGACCACCAGCTCGAGCTTCCGGTCGGTCGCGGGGCAACTCTGCTCGGCGGGCGGCGTGCTCTGGCCGGACGCTGGGCGCTGCGGCGGGAGCCAGGGCGGCGTCAGCATGATCCCTGGAAGCGGCTGGGGCGTCGTCTGCGGCGCAGGTTCCTGCTCGGTCTGGGCACCGGCGCTGCCGGCCAGCAAGACCAAGCAGACCGCGAAGGCGCCGACGAGGTTGAGCGAGACCATCGCCATCCGGTTGCAGCCCATGGAAACAGCCATCGACCCGTTGCGCATTTCGCTCACTCAGTCCTCTCGGGGAGAGAATCTTCGCCACTATACGCCGACTGGCGGCCAAGGGCCGGATGGGGGCATTCAAATCCTCGCCCCGTTGCCCGTACGACACAGTCGCGGCCGACCACCCCACAACGAGTAGCCGCGAGATCGAGATTGGCCTCTGCATGCATGGGCCGACCCGAAGCAAGACCGCAAAAGGGGGCGCTACCTGTCCTGCGGGAAGACCATCATCGTCGCCACCTTGCCGTTCTTGGCGATGTCGTAGCGCAGTACAATCTGGCCGAGCCGGAAGGCGTATGCCCTGTTGTCGCCGAAGTCCCACGGTGCGGTATAGGGCTGCCCAAGCTGCTCCAGCACTTTCTCGACGGGGTCGTCGATGCGAATACCCTGCAAGCTGCCGCCGAACGGCGCATCCATGCGGACCTGATAGAGCGTGCGATCCTTGTCGAAAAAGAAGAACAGGCCTTCGAGCGGTACCCTGTGCAACAGGGCGCGGCCCGAGGTAAAGGGCTCGTTCTTGATGTTGTAGGCTGTACGCACTCGCTCGATTGGATCGCCGAGCTCTGCTTTCAGCCCTTCGATCTTGATGGTGCCGGGACCGGCGAGCGGCGACCGCGGCACCGGTGGGGCGGCCTCCGATGGCATCGGCGGCGACACCGGCGGTCGCGACAGGAGCGCAATGCGGTCCTTCGCCAGGGCGCCGTACACGGGATCGTTGGAATATCGCTCGAGGAACGCCTGCAGCGCGGCGGTGCTGTCCGTGGCCTTCACGTCCTGCCACTCCCGTGCCGCGTTGCCCGCCACGGACGCGGTTGCCTGAGCCGCTGGCTTCACCGGATCGGCTGGCATGAGGTAAAAAGGTCGACCGGTAATGCTGGCGCTGACATAGGGACGCTGCGCACCGTTGGTCGCGGCAAGGACATCGTCGCGCACGTTGCCGCCGAGCAATTGGATCGGCACTCCCGGCTCCGGCAGACGCCGGGCGAGTGCCTTGGCGAATGGGCTGTTGCCTTCGGATCCGTCGCTGGCCGTCCTCCCCGGTGCCGCCGCGAACAGCACGAGGACATCATCCGCCTCGAGCTTGGCCAGGCCGGCGCCCGTGCCGCGCGTCGCCGAACGCCAACCGCGGCCGAACGGATTGTCCCGGCAGGCGTCGATCACGAGCACCCGAAGGTTTGCGCCCGACAGCGCCTGCAGCACGAGATCGGTCTTGATCGCCTCGTACTCGAGGTCGCGATCATCGGCGAGTTCGGCGTCGGTCGGAATGAGCCAGTTCACCCCGCCGACCTCCATGCCATGGCCGGCGAAATAGACAAAGGCGACATCGGCGCCTGTGCTCAGCGACTGGAAGCGGCGCAAGGCCTGGCGGAACTCGCCGATGCCGAGGTCGGTCTTGATGTCGACGACAGCGAACCGTGCGGCGGTCAATGCCTGGCTTACCAGACGCGCGTCGTTGGCCGGGTTCTCGAGCAGGCGCTGCGCCTTGTAGGCACCGTTGCCGATCAGGAGCGCGACGCGCTTCTCCGCTCCGGCGGCGCCGGTCTCGGCGGCCAGAAAAAGCAGCCCCATTGCGATGAGTAGCAATGACCTCATGCACTGCCCCCCGACTGACCCGTCGACAGGCCCGCCGCCGCGAGCCCGCGTACGCATTCACCCTCGCACCCCGAGTAGCCTTATTTCTCCTCTGCCGGAGCGGCGTTCGGGATTCCCGCCATCAGGGACGCCGGAATGAGGTTGATCAACTCGTCGACCGTGAACTCGCCGTTGTTCTCGTACTTGTAGACCGAGCGCGCGACCTCGCCGTAGTAGTAGGTGTGGTAGTGGGATTTCTCGGCGTGGAAGATCTGGCCGTTCACGTCCTTGGCCGCGTCGGTGCAGAGGTAGGCGACCATCGGTGCCACGAACTCGGGTCCCGGCATCTTCATGCGCGTCTCGAACTCCGCCTGGGTCAGCAACCCGGTCTCGACGCGCCGCTTCCAGTTGGCGATGACGGCATCGTTGACCGTCATGCGGGTGGCAGCGAACGGGCACATGGCGTTGGCGGTGATGCCGTAGCGGCCGGCCTCGCGCGCGATGGTGCGCGTCAGCCCGATGATGCCGGCCTTCGCTGCCGCGTAGTTGCACTGGCCGACCGAGCCCTTGAAGGCGTCCGAGGAGAAGTTGACGATGCGGCCGAAGCGCTCGCCGCGCATCAGCTTGATGGCGTGGTGGCACATGTTCCACGTGCCCTTGAGATGCACGCCGATGACCGAGTCGAAGTCGTCCTCGGTCATGTTCCAGATCATGCGCTCGCGCAGCATGCCGGCCGAATTGACGACAAAATCGATCCTGCCGAAGGTCTCCGCACACTGCTTCACCATGCGGCCGGCGCTGACGTAGTTGGCGACCGAGTTGTAGTTGGCGATGGCCTTCCCGCCAGCCTTGGTGATCTCGGCCACCACCTCGTCGGCGGGGCGCTCCTCGGTGACCTCGCCGTTGCGCCCAGCACCGGGGTCGTTGACGACGACCTTGGCGCCTTCCTTGGCCATCAGCAGCGCGATACCGCGGCCGATGCCGCGCCCGGCGCCCGTGACGATGCCGGCCTTGCCTTCGAGATTTATCGGCGTGTCTCCCGTTCGGACTTCAAAGTTGCGTTCGGCCGCCGGTCGCTAACTTCCTTCGCGAACGCCGGTGCCGACCATGTCGAAGGTGCGTCGCTCCTGGCCCGACCCGCCGTGGTGAGCTTGTCGAACCACGCGGCCACCATGGGTGACCTTCAGCCGTCCTTCGACAAGCTCAGGACGGTGTTGGGCAAGTCTCAGACCGGCGTGAAGCACGGCAGCTTGCCGTCGCCCTCGGTCGGCTTGAACACGACCTTCACCTTCTGGCCGACCCCCACCTTCGCGGGGTCGACGTCGACGATGTTGGTCATCATGGATACGCCCTCGTCGAGCGTGACGTAGGCGATGACGTAGGCGGGCTTGGCCGCGTGCATGATGGAGTAGGT
Organism: uncultured Alphaproteobacteria bacterium; assembly: GCA_963774165.1. Lineage (GTDB taxonomy): Bacteria > Pseudomonadota > Alphaproteobacteria > Rhizobiales > Hyphomicrobiaceae > AWTP1-13. The sequence continues at coordinate 223,820 of CAVZEC010000005.1, forward strand.
GTAGATCTCGCCCGTGCCCTTCGCCTGCTTCCACTCGAGGTTGGCGGACAGACAGTGCGGACAGGCGCCGCGCGGATAGTGATGCGGCTTCTTGCAGTCCTGGCACCACTTGACCATCAGCTTGCCGGCCTTGGCGCCTTCCCAATAGGGCTCGGCTCCGGGCGTCGGGGGGACCGCTGCGTAGACTTTCTCGCTCATGATAGTCACTCCCGCTCGAGGATGACGGTCGAGCCGACGTGACGCGTCGCGAGCGAGCCGCCGGTGCCGTGCGCCAGCACGATGTCGTGGTTCTTGACCTGGACCTTCGGATGCGCCTCACCGCGCGCCTGGCGGACGGCCTCGATGACCTTGGTCATGCCGCCGCGGTTGCCAGGATGGTTCGAGCACAGCCCGCCGCCGTCGGTGTTGAACGGCAGCTTGCCGACGCCGGAGATCAGGTTGCCATCAGAGACGAACTTACCGCCCTTGCCCTTCTCGCAGAAGCCGAGGTCCTCGATCTGGATGACGACCGTTATCGTGAAGCTGTCGTAGATCGACGCGTACTTGACGTCGGACGGCTTCACGCCCGCCATTTCGAAGGCAGCCTTGCCGGAGTCGCGGCCGCCGGAATAGGTGAGGTCCAGGCCGACGCCGCCACCCTGGATCTTGCTCGCCTCACCGACGCCGATGATCTTCACCTTCGGGCGCTTCAAGGTCTTTGCAATCTCGGGCTTGGTGATCACCAGCGCACCGCCGCCGTCCGAGATGACGCAGCAGTCGAGCCGGTGCAGCGGATCGGCGACCATGGGGGAATTCACGACCTCTTCGACCGTCACCACCTTCTGCAACATCGCATGCGGATTGTGCTGTGCGTGGTGGGACGCCGCGACCTTCACCCAGGCCAGCTGCTCGGACGTGGTGCCGAACTGGTGCATGTGGCGGCGCGCCGCCATCGCGTACATGTTCGCCGTCGCCGGGCCGTAGGGGAACTCGAACTGCAGGTCGGGCTGCTGCGCGTTGCCCATGCGCGGCGCGGTGCCGGTCGCCATGCCTTCCGAGCGCGGCCGTCCCGCGAGCGTCACGAGCGCGACATTGCAGCGCCCGGCCGCGATCGCCTGCAGCGCATGGCCGACATGCACATTGTAGGAGGAGCCGCCGGTATCGGTCGCATCGATATGGCGGAGCTTCAGGCCCATGTACTCGATCATCGACAGGCCGCCGAGGCCCGGCGTGTCGCCCGAAGCGCAGAAATAGCCGTCGACGTCGCTCTTGCTCAGTCCAGCATCGTCGAGCGCGCCCTTGGCGACCTCGGCGTGAAGCTGTGCCAGCGACGTGTCAGGCGCTTTTCGCGTCGGATGCTCGTAGGCTCCGACGATGTAGGCTTTGCCCTTGAGACTCATTATTCGCCCGCCTCCTCCACTCGCGCGCAGCCAGTTCTTGGGAACAACGTTGCGCGAAGACGTGCGGACGTCAACCGCGCGGGCTCATGCAGCCAGCGTGCACTTGCCGTTGTTGATCACTGTCACCTCTCGCTCCTTCAGCCGGCAGCGAAACGACACGACGTTCTTGTCGACCCACATGTCCGTGAGAATGGTCTCGCCGGGATAGACGGGGGCCGAGAAGCGCACATCGAAGGAGCGGATGCGCGTGTGGTCGTACTTGGCGACCTCCTTGAGGATCGTGCGGCAGGCCGTGCCGTAGGTGCACAGGCCATGCAGGATCGGCACCGGGAACCCGACGCGCTTGGCAAGCTCCGGGTCGGCATGGAGGGGGTTGCGATCGCCGTTGAGGCGGTAGAGCAAGGCCTGGTCGATGCGCGTCTCCGCGGCCCCGGTCAGGTCGGGCTTGCGGTCGGGGATCCTGTGCGGCTCGAGGCCGGCTCCGTTGGGTCCGCCAAAGCCGCCGTCGCCGCGCGCGAACGTGGTGGAGACCAGCGTATAGAGCGGCGTGTCGTCCTTGGCCGAGCGCGCGGCCATCTCCGAATTGATCACCGCGCCCTTGCCCGGCCCTTTGTCGAAGGCCGACAGCACGCGGCTGTCGACCACGATCTCGCCTTCGGGCTCGAGCGGCCGATGGAGAGTGAGGCGCTGCTCGCCGTGCACGACCTTGCTGTAGTCGAAGCCGCAGTCCTTGAGCAGCGGCACGCGCTGCAGCACCGTTGCCATGGACGCCACGGTCTTGAGCTTGGCCCTCTCGAAGGTGTAGGCGAGCTCGTTCTCGTCGTAGGGATCGCGGCTCATGCCGATGCCGATGGCATAGAGCATGGTCTCGCGATCCGTGTAGCTGAAGCGGTCGCCCGTCCTTTTGAGTGCCATCAGCTTGTCGTAGTTCAACGCCACCGTCGTCACCCTCCCGATTGAGTTGCCACAGCATAACCAGACTCGATGCCGCCGGCCTCTGGATTATTCGGGCCTTGGACGATATCTCGCAGAGTACCGTCGACGGCCGCGTCCGGCAGGACGTCACTCCTTGAAGGGGTCGTCGCGAAATTTGAGCGAGGCTTTGAAGCCCTGCTCCCTGCGGATGCGCTCGAGCTCCGCGGTGCCCTTCTCCTCCGCGCTCAGGTGGCTCGTGAAGGCGCCGATTGCGATGCCTTCGGCCTGCTGTGACCTGATCCCCTGCAGCTCGTAGACGCCGTTGATCATGCGCTTTACTGCGCGCGCGGCGATGGGCGGTACGTGCGAGAGCCGTTTCGCCAGCGCGACCGCCCCCGTCTCGGCATTCCCCGCGGGCACGACGCGCGCCACCAGCCCGAGCTGGAGAGCCTCGGTGGCCGGGATGATATCTCCGCTGAGCATGAAAAGCTTGGCCTGTTGGGGTCCGGTCAGCCACGGCACCATGCTCTGCACCACCCAGCCCTCGCGCACCTCGGGCTGGCCAAGCTTGGCATCCTCGGAGGCGACGACGATGTCGCACCACAGCGCAAGCTCCAAGCCGCGCCCCAGGCAATAGCCGTGCACGCCGGCGATCAGCACCTTCTGGCTGTCCCACATGCGGAATTGCCGTGTGTGGTGGCGCTGGAACGCATTCCACCAGGGCATCATCTGCGTCGGATCCTCGCCGGGGCTGAGGTCGGCCCCGGCACAGAACGCACGCCCGTTGGCCGCAAGCACGATGGCCCGGATCTCGGGGTCGTCGTCGGCCCGCACCATGGCGGCGTCGAGATCGCGCCAGAGCTCCCGGCTGAGCGCATTCATCTTGTCGGGGCGGTTGAGGGTGATGACCGCGACCTTGTCCTCGACGCGGTATAGAACGAGCCCCTCGGACATTTGTTTTCCTCCTTCGCGAATTGGTGGCGGCAGAAACGACGAGCCAGGATCAGGTCTCGATTTTGTGGTCCGGCTTGCGCCAGAACACGATCCTGCGATGCAGGATGCGCACCGCCGAATGCAGCGTGATGCCCATGGCGGCGAGCAGGACCAGGATTGCGAACACGCGCGCGATCTTCAGCTGATAATTGTACTGCAGGATGAGGTAGCCGAGCCCCTCCTGGGCGCCAACGAACTCGCCCACCACCGCCCCCAATATCGACATCACCACGCCGATGTTGAAACCGACGAAGATGTAGGGCAGGGCGTTGGGCACCTTCACCATGCGGAACTGCTGCCAGCGCGTGGCGCCCATCGCTCGCAACATGTCGAGCTGACGGCGGTCGGTAGACTGGAAGCCCTCGATGACATTGATCACGACGGGGAAGAAGACGATCAGGGCGGCGATGAAGACCTTGGACTCGATGCCGAAGCCGAACCACACGACGATCAGTGGCGCGATTGCCAGCTTGGGCACCGTCTGCAGACCGACGAGGTAGGCGAAGAAGGTCTTCTCCACGAGGGGGAACTGGGAGACGACGGCGCCGACGATCAACCCGAGCCCGGCCCCGACCAGGAAGCCCAGCACCATCTCGGTGGCTGTCACCCGGGCGTGCGAGGTGAAATACCCTGCGGCGAGGCCTTCCACCAGTTCGTGCGCGATCGAGATCGGGCCCGGCAGGATGAACGGCTCGATCTGGAAATAGCGAACCGCCGTTTCCCATCCGGTCATCAGGAGAACGAACACGAGTGGAACGGTCAGAAGTTCGGGTCGCCGTCGCAGGCTGGACCACAAATCAAGCCGGCTGCTCGCCGCCGCGATTGGGACCGAGGCTCTTGTCGTGACCGTCATCGCATCGCTCCGGGTTCCTCGGGTCTCGCCACGGAGCCATCGAGCAGCTCGCGAATGCGCTGCGCATAGGAGCCGAATTCGGGCGTGTTCACCATCGCGATCTTCCTCGGGCGGCCGAGCCGCACTTGCACATCCTCGAGCACCCGGCCCGGCCGCGGCGACATCACGACGATGCGGTCGCTCAAGAGCACGGCCTCGGTGATGCTGTGGGTGACGAACAGGATGGTATTGCGCTGGGCCTCCCAGATCCGCAGCAGCTCGATATTCATGTGGTCGCGCGTGAGCGCATCGAGCGCGCCGAACGGCTCGTCCATCAGCAGTATCTTGGGGTCGCGCAGCAAGGCTCTGCAGATCGCCGCGCGCTGCTGCATCCCGCCGGAAAGCTCGTTCGGGTACTTGTCGTGGAACCCTTTGAGGCCGACGAGCTCGAGCAGTCCCATGGCGCGCGATTGCATCAGCGCGCGCGGAATGCGGGCGACATCGGCAGGCACGAGAACGTTTCGCAGCACCGTCAGCCAGGGCAGCAGGGTCGCCTCCTGAAAGACGAAACCGATACCCGATTGCGCGGCGGTGATGGAGGCATCGGCGATCGTCACCGCGCCTGTCGACGGCGGTGTTAGTCCCGCCAGGATCTTGAGGAGCGTGCTCTTGCCACAGCCGCTGGGACCCACGATCGACACGAATTCGCCGCTGGCGATCGACAGCGAGACGTCTTCGAGGGCGCGGATCGTGTCGCCGCCGGCGGTGCCATAGACTTTCGATACGCCTGCAAATCTAATCGGGGCGCCGGCCGATGCGGTGTGGACCTCGCGCGAGCGATCGGCACCTGGCGCCACGGGTCATTCCTCCCGCTTGCGACGCACGATGAGGGCATCCACCACGGTTGCCCGCGCCGACACGGGCTCCAGGATTACCGGGTTCAGGTCCAGTTCCTCGATCTCACCGTCCAGCTCGACCGCAAGATCCGAAAGGCGCATCAGCAGCCGGACCAGCGTCGCCATCACCTCTGGGCTGGCCCCGTGCTTGTCGAGGATCGCTCCCAGAGCGGGCACGTCCTCGACCATCTGCCGAGCATCGACCTCGCTGATCGGTACGATCCGCACGGCGACCTGCCGCAGCGCCTCGACGAATATGCCGCCGAGGCCGAACAGGATCGTCATGCCGAATTGCGGATCGCGCTTCAATCCCATGATGGTCTCGACGCCGCCGCTCACCGTCCGCTGTACGACGATGCCATCGATGCGCGCGGAGGGCTGCGCGGCGGTGATGCTCGCCATGATCGAGGAGAAGGCATCCTCGACCTCGGCCGGCGATCTCAGACCGAGACGCACGCCGCCGATCTGCGCCTTGTGAGCGATATCGGGGGAGACGATCTTGGCGACGACCGGGTATCCGAGCCTCTCCGCTGCATGTCCGGCCTGCGCCGCGTCGTGCACCAGCTCCTCGCTCACGATCGGCAGGCCGTATCGCGCGATCACCAGCTTGGCCTTGTCCTCGGTCACGACGGGACCGGACGCAGCCAGCATAGCGCGCACCTCGGCTTGGCGGTCCGGATCGATCTGCGGGAGGGCGATGGCGGCTCGGGGGGCGTCGAGATGATAGGCGATGAGCGCCTTGATGGCTTTGAGGCTTTCTCTGAGACCTTGCAGATACGGAACTCCCGCCTCGCGCAAGACGGCCTGCACCTCGGTGCGGAAGGGTCCGGAGAAGTTGTTGAAATAGACGAAGCACTTGCCGCTTCTGCGCGCAACCTCGGCCGTCGCTTTTGCCGCGATCAGGTCGAACGCGGCCGGACAATCCTGGGAAACGACGACGATGCCGATGTCGGGCTCATCGGCCAGTACCTCCAGACATTTCCGATAGAGCGAAGGGTCTTGAATCGCCGCGCCGGTGGGGTCGATCGGGTTCTCGAGACGGGCGAACCACGGCAGGAACTCGCCGAGGCGGCGGCGCCCGGCCTCCGACAGAGCCGGAACCGAGAGCCCAAGCTCGGCGGCATGGTCCAGCACCAGGGCGTTCTCGCCACCCGAGACGCCGATCACCCCGATGCCGCGCGAGGTCGGTGGACGCGCAAAGCGGAAGATCTCGATGGCCTCGATCCACTCGTCGAGGTCGTCGCACTGGGTGACGCCGTTCTGACGGAACAGGGCGGAATGCACCACGCTGCTGCCGGCGAGGCTGCCTGTGTGTGCCAAGCTTGCGGCCTGACCCGCGGCGCTACGCCCGGTCTTGAGGGCAACGAGCGGCTTGCCTGCGCGCCGCGCGGCGGCTGCAGCCTCGATGAAGCGCGCCGGCTCCTTGATGCCCTCGAGGAACACGCCGAGCACCTTGGTGGCGGCGTCGCCCGCCAGATAGGCCAGGTAGTCGCCCGAGGTGAGCACAGCCTCGTTGCCGGAGGAGACGAGATGGCTGAAGCCTATCCCGCGCAGGCTGCGCACGAGGGCCACGATGACGGTGCCGCTTTGCGACACCACCGCCACATCGCCGACGGCCATGTCCTTCGGGGAGATACTGCTGTAGCCGCAGGAGCGCTCCACGAGATTGACGACGCCGAGGCAGTTCGGCCCGCAGATCAGCATGCCGGTCTCGATGGCGAATGCCTCCAGCTTCGCCTGCAACGCGTTGCCCCGCTCGCCGGCTTCGGCGAAGCCGCTGGCGAAAATGACGGCGGCCTTGACGCCCTTGCGATGCGCGGCCCGCAATTGCTCGAGCGCCTGTTCGCCCGGGATGCCGATGGCTACCAGGTCGACGGGCCCCGGTATGGCCTCGATGCTGGGGTAGCAGCGCTGACCGAGCACGGTCTCATAGTTGGGGTTCACCGGATGGATGGCGCCGCGGAAGCCCAGGTCGAGCAGGTTCTGCACCGCGCCTGTCGCCCGGCCACCTCTCTGCGACGCGCCGATCACCGCGATGGAGCGCGGCGCCAGCAACGCACCGAGGTCTTTCAAGGTGCGCTCCTCACCTGGTCTTCGGGAAGCGGATCATATCGTCGGTGAAGCCCTTGGCTTGGCGGCGTATCGCCTCGGCGTCGAATTCGTTCGACTGGGCCTCGAAGCGCGAGGAGAAATACTCGTCGACGGGTCGGGTGGCGCTGATCAGGCCTGCTTTCAGATCGTTGTCCTGGATGTCTTTCCACATGGCCTCGCTCTGGCCGCCCCATTTGGCGCCGGACTTGTCCATGCCGGAAAGCCAGTTCTTGACCATCGAGTTGACGACCATCGTGCGGCTTTTCAGCTCGTCCGCCTCCTTGTCGGCAGCTGGCTTGTTCTCGGGGAACAGCTTCCAGTAGATCCGCACCACGGCCTCGGGATTTGTCGTGGCAAACACCAGGGCCTTGGCCGTCGCACGCGCCATGCGGGCCACGAGGTCGGGATCCTCCTGCGCGATCTTGTCGGTGGTGACGACGACGCCGCTGAATAGCGGCTTCTGCCAGTCGGTCTCGAACCGCGTGAAGCGCACATCGGTGGCGGCTTCGATGGCGGCATAGACGGCATCGTAGATGACGAGGGCTCGCACGCGATCCGCCTTGAGTGCGGCGGCTGCCTGGGGTCCGACGCCGACTGCCACCAGCTTGACATCGGCATCTTCCTGCAAGCCGAGCTCACGGATCCAGGCCTTCGCATAGGGGATGCGACCACTCGACATGCTGGCCACGCCGATGTTGCTGCCTTTCAAATGGGCGCGCAGCTGATCCACGTTCGTGACGCCCGCCGAGGTGGGCACCACCAGTGCCGACCCGTAGGTTCGGTTGTGCTCGAAGACGGACTTGATCTTCAGGCCCTGATGCGTGGCCAGCATTACCTGCGTGGGAGTGGAGGTGGCGAACTGGCCCTTGCCGGCGGCCAATAGCTGGAGCGCGCCGCTCGATCCACCTGCGTACTCCACGCCGACTTGCAAGCCCTCGTCGGCGAAATAGCCAAGCGCGTGCGGCACGATCCAAAGCGGTGCATCGCCGAGGTCCGGCGCGACGCTGTACATGAAGAGCGACACCGGCTTCAGCTTGGCGTCCTGGGCGCACAGCGGCGCTACGCTTGCTGCGAGAAGCGTCACGCCCAGGAGCAGACGAGCCAAACGTCGACCTAGCGGCACCATCGCTTCCCTCCAGCGCAAGACGAGCAGAAGGGAGACTAGACGCTTCCTCGCCAAGACGTCCACCGTCCGACCCGTGTAAGGCAAGCGTGCCAGACGCGCGTTGGCGACTGTTCACGTCGCCCCCGCTTTTGCGCATGCTCATCCCTTCCCATGCAGGCAAGAATGCCAGCCCGCAGTGTTGCATTCGTCGTTGGGATGCCCCTCGGCAGAGGCTTGCGGGAATTCGCCACCGAGGCGACGATGCATCGTACGCAACGACGAGTTCGACCCGATGACCAGACCAAGCCCGCGCGGCTTCATGAAGCTCGGCGCATTCACCCATCCGACAGGCAACCACGTGGCCGCCTGGCGGCACCCGGACGCACAGATCGACGCCGGCATCAATGTCGAGCACTACATCTCGATTGCCCAGACAGCCGAGCGCGCCAAGTTCGACCTGATGTTCCTTGCCGATGCGGTGGCGACCCGCAACGGCAACCTCGAGGCCTTGAGTCGCTGGCCGCAGTACATGGCCTATTTCGAGCCGATAACCCTGCTGTCCGCGATCGCCTCCGTCACCAAGCGGATCGGTCTCGTGTCGACGGCCACCACCAGTTACAACGAGCCGTATAACATCGCGCGCAAGTACGCCTCGCTCGACCATATCAGTCATGGCCGCGCCGGCTGGAACGTGGTGACGTCGGCGAACAAGTCGGAAGCGTGGAATTTCGGCCGCGCCGAACACTACGAGCACGGCGAGCGCTACGACCGCGCGGTCGAATTCACCGATGTCGTGCTGGGGCTTTGGGACAGCTGGGACGACGATGCGTTCGTGCGCGACCGTGCCTCGGGGCGCTATTTCCTGCCCGACAAGCTGCATTTCCTGAATCACAAGGGTGAGAATTTCTCGGTGCGCGGGCCGCTCAACGTGGCCCGTCCGCCCCAGGGACATCCGGTCCTGTTCCAAGCGGGGTCGTCCGAGCCCGGCAAGGAGCTTGCTGCCCGGACGGCCGAGGGCGTGTTCACCGCCCTGTACTCGAAGGAGATGGGGCAGGGTTTCTGCAAGGACCTGAAGGGGCGGATGCCGAAGTTCGGACGCTCGCCCGACCATCTCAAGGTCATGCCGGGCCTCAATCCGATCGTCGGGCGCACGGAGGCGGAGGCGAAGGAGAAGCACGCCTATCTCCAGTCCCTCATTCACCCCGAGGTGGGTCTGGAGCTGCTGAGCAATGCGGTCGACGGGTTCGACCTGCGGCCGTTTCCGTTGGACGGCCCGCTACCGGAAGCAGTGGATGCGACCTTCAAGAAGGGCTCAACGACGGCCTTCAAGAACGTGCTGCGGTGGGCGCGCGAGGAGAAGCTCACGATCCGGCAGCTGTTCATGCGCTTCGCTGGTGCGCGCGGCCAGCGAACTCTGATGGGCACGGCGGCGCAGATCGTCGACGAGATGGAGGATTGGTTCCTCAACCACGCGTGCGACGGGTTCCTGGTCCAGCCCTCCCACGTTCCCGGCGGGCTCGACGATTTCGTCGCGCTCGTGATCCCCGAGCTCCAGGAGCGCGGCCTCTTCCGCACCGAGTACGAAGGCCCCACCTTGCGCGACCAGCTCGGATTGCCGCGGCCCAAAAGCCGATACGCTACGTAAGGTCTCGAAGTCAGATGGGGTCTAGCCGGCGAGTTGCCATTCCTTGAACCTGGCGGTCACCTTGCCGAGGTTTGCCGCCCACCAGGCGTCGTCCTTGATGAACACCTTGTCCTTGAGCTTCGGGCTGGTCGGCAGGATGTCCAGGATGTCGGCGGGCACCAGCTTGAGCGCCTCGGTATTCGGTATGGCGTAGTTGGTCAGCTGCATGTACTCCGCGTCGGCCTTCGGCGTGTTGAGAAGGTAGTTGAGATACTCGAACGCTTCCTTCTTGTTGGCCGAGCTCGCAATCACGCAATAGGGATTGCCGCTCACCGCGCTGTAGGCCGGCGTGAAGCCGAGCTGGCCGCCGGACCGGTTCGCCGCGATCACCCGCCCGTTGAAGCAATTTGCAAGCGAAACCGCACCCGAGGTGAGCTGCTGGATCGGCTCCGCGTTGGTGTTGTGCCAGATGATGTTGGCGCGGCCGAGCCGCTCCAGGCTGCGCAAGGCGCGATCGACATCGAGAGGGTACAGTTGGTTCAAAGGCACGCCGTCGGCCAGCAGCGCCATCTCCAGCGTGCTGCCATCCGAGACGCTGGCGTAGAGCGAGCGCTTGCCCTTGTAGCGATTGGTGTCCCAGAACTCGGCGAGAGTCTGCGGGGCCTTGTCGTCGGGGATCTGACGCTTGTCCCATGCCATCACGAAGAGGAACAGGGAGAACTTCACGCCATGCGAGTGCTTGTATTCGGGCACGATATTGGTGGCATCGACGATGCTGTAGTCGTACGGCACGATCAGCTTCTGCGCGATCGCCTCGAAGTATTCCGCGCCGCTCAAAGAGCAGATGTCCCACTGGGCCGGGGTGCCCGACGAGTTCTGCAGCTTGACCAGTGCCAGCGAGGCGTTGGAGCCGATGTTCACCTTGATGCCGGTCTTCGCCTCGAATGGCTGTGCGAAGAGCCTCGTTTGATACTCCTGGACGACACCGCCGTAGCTGGCCACATTGACCGTCTTCGCTTGCGCGCGCGCCGGACGGCCGGGAATTCCCATCGCAGCCGTGACGGCCGCGCCGGCGGCGGTGCGCTGGAGGAATTGCCGGCGGCTCACGGCGCCGTCGTGCGGAGCGACCTGGCAGCGGGCCTTGTCAGTCATGAAGAACCTCTTCGATGCGGGACGGCCTTCGACCCCATCGGCGATGCCTAGGGTTGGTCGACTGTCGAAGCGTCTCGAATTTCAAGGACATCAGGAGGTGGAGTCAACGGGAAATCCCACCGTGCGCCTGGAGACGGCCATCGATGCCCCGTCAGGGAGCAGTGTGGCGATGCTTTGATCAACAAGGGCACCCCCTCGGGGACGCAGCAGCGCGACACATGCGTGCATGGCGCTCTCGGCGTCCCTCCACTACCATTTCGCTGGGAAGCCTTTGGGAGTGGCGGAATGGGGCTGCGCGGGCGATGAGGGGGCTGTTGCGATACCCGGCCGCGAGGCTCGCCCGGCCATGACGAGCGCCCTCGGGGGTAGGCCACGCAAGGTGCGTCGGCGTTGGTCCTTGCCGACATTTCGCGACGGCCTTTGGTTGCTCGCGCCGGTGGGCCTCCTTTACGGGGTCTTCGGTGTCGTTCCCTTCGCGCTCATTGTCCGCTTCGCCGCGGCCGACGGAGGGGAACATTTCCTGACCGTGCTGCGCAGCCCATTGCTGCTGCGCGCGGCCACCAACACGCTCGTCATCAGCCTCATGACGACAGCGGTTGCAATCATTCTCGCTTATGTGCTGGCGGCCGGCCTTTGGCGCGCCGGATCGGGGCTCAGAAGCATATTGCTTGCCTTCGTTCTGCTGCCCTTCTGGACAGCGGTCCTGATCAAGAACTTTGCATGGGCCGCCCTTCTTCAGGACAACGGCCTCGTAAACACTCTGCTCCAGGAGAGCGGACTGACCAGCGCGCCTGTCACGCTCCTGCACAACCGCTTCGCGGTCATCGTTGGCATGGTCCACTATGTGCTGCCGTACGCCGTATTCCCGATCTTCAACGCGATGCAGGCGATCGACAGCAATGTCGAGCGCGCGGCGCGCAGCCTCGGTGCCAAGACCGGATCGGTGATCTGGCTCATTGTTTTCCCGTTGACGTTGCCGGGGGTCTACAGCGCTGCCCTGCTCGTCTTCGTCGTCTCGATCGGCTTTTTCATCACGCCGGTCATCCTGGGCGCGCCGTCCGACATGATGATTGCCAATCTCGTCAAATACTACGTCCACGAGCTCGTCGACTTCAACGCGGGCTCGGCATTGGCTGTCCTGATTTTGTCTGCGGTCGTGCCGCTCGTCATCCTGCAGCAGAGTTTGCCCCGCGAAGGTCGCTATGGCGCCGTCTGACACCCCCGCCAGTCGCACCCGCTCCGGCCTCGGACGCGTCCTGCTGTTCGCGGCGTGCGCGCCCCTCCTGATGTTTCTTCTGCTGCCCTCGCTCATCATCGTGCCCATGGCGCTGACCAAGGGCGACCTGATCCAGTTCCCGCCGATCTGGATCTCGGTACATTCATTCAGCGACTATCTTGGGGACCCTGCTTGGGTCAATTCGACCCTCCTGTCCTTCAAGGTCTCGATGCTCGCGGTGGCGATCGGCGGAGGGGTCGGCGCCGCGGCTGCGATTGCCATGCATGGACGTCGTTTTCACGGCCGCGCCTTGCTTTCGGGTCTGATCATGTCGCCGATCGTCGTGCCGGCAATTGTCCTGGCCCTCGGTGACTATCTGCTGCTCGCGCCGTTCCGGCTCATCGGAAACTGGGTGGCACTCGCCATCGTGCACGCGATGCACGTCACGCCGTACGTCTTCATCTCGGTCCAGACGAGCCTTACCGTCGGATTCAGCACGGCGCTCCTGCGTTCTGCCCGCAGTCTGGGAGCCGGAAGGCTCGCGGTCTTGCGGTTCGTCTACTGGCCGACAATTCGTCCCGGGCTTCTGGCGGGGTCGGTGCTGGGTTTTGCAGTATCCTTCGACGACGTCGTGCTTTCGCTCTTCATGCAGGGCCCCACCACCATTACCCTGCCGGTGCGCATGTTCACCGCCATCGAATACGACCTCACCCCCAAGATCGCCGCCAGCGCGTCGCTCTTCATCGCGCTGGCCGTTCTGGGCCTCGTCGTTCAAAGCCTCGGCGGACGCGGGCGGAAGGCCGTATGAGCGATCGACCGGCTCAACCGCGCACCGGGCGCCGCCTGGACGTCGAAGGCGTCTGGAAGTCCTACGGCAACGATGCTTTCGTCGTCCGCGATGTCAGCTTCGTACTGGAGCCGGGCGAGTTCCTGACACTGCTGGGGCCGAGCGGCTCGGGCAAGACGACGACTTTGATGCTGATCGCGGGCTTCGAGACGCTGAGCCGCGGCAGGATTCTCGTCGACGGGCAGAACATCGCATCCCAACCGCCCGAGCAGCGCAACTTCGGCATCGTGTTCCAGGGCTATGCGCTGTTCCCGCACATGAACGTGCTCGACAACGTCGCCTTTCCTCTGCGCATGAAGAAAGTCGGCCTCCGGGAGCGGCAACGACAGGCCACCGAAATGTTGGAGAAAGTCGGGCTCGAGGCCCTGGCTGCGCGTAGACCGCATGAGCTTTCCGGCGGGCAGCAGCAACGGGTTGCACTGGCGCGAGCGCTGGTCTTTGCACCCGACGCACTGCTGCTCGACGAACCTCTGGCGGCACTGGATCGAAAGCTGCGCGAGCAGTTGCAGATCGAGATCAAGGAGATCCAGCGGCGCGTCGGCATCTCGGTCCTGCTGGTGACCCACGATCAGGACGAGGCGATGATGATGTCGGATCGGATCGCCGTGATGACGGAGGGAAAGATCGTCCAGATCGGCACTCCGTCCGACGTCTATCTGCACCCCGCCACTCCGTTCGTCGCGGGATTTCTCGGTGAGACCAATCTGCTTCCTGGAACGTGCAGCGGCTTCGACGGCGACAATGTCGTGGTCCGCTTCCGCAACGGCGAGGTTGGCCGCGCCCGCATTCCGCGCTTTGGCGGCAGGCCTGCCGCGGGTGACCCGGTGCTCACCTCTATCCGTCCGGAACGCATGCGCATCCTGCGCCCCGATGAGGCGGCCAACTCTTGGATCGAAGGCAAGGTCGTCAGCTGCGCCTTTCTCGGCCGGCATGCCCGCTACGTGGTCCACGCCGAGGGGCAGACGGTGGTGGTGAGCACGGTCGACTGGTCCGCAACGTCCGCAGTCCCAGCGGGCACACCGGTGCGGCTCGGCTGGCTGAGCGAGGACGCCCAGTGCCTCGTCAGCGAATAGGCCCGGATACGGGCTGAGCGTACAGAACGGAACGCCCGCGTTCCCGGCCGAGCAGCGCTGCCGCAGTGGCGCCTTCCCAATTGAAATTCGCGATTGACAAGTGCCGACATCCGCACGAAATTCAACTACGATATAATTAGTCGGAGTTGATATGAGCCTCTACGGTGCGAGCGTGGAATACGGCCTGCACTGCCTGCTGTACCTGGTTGATCCCCCGCCGGGGGTGACGCCGAGCAGTCGCGATCTCGCGGAATTTCAGGGCGTTTCGCCGTCCTACGTCGCCAAGCTGTTCACGCAACTGGAGAAGGCCGGGCTCGTCGCGTCGTCGGAAGGAACATCGGGCGGCTACCAGCTTGCGCGACCCGTCGATGAGATAACGGTCCTGGACGTCGCCGATGCGCTCGAAGGAGGCAAGCCGCTGTTTCAGTGCCGCGAGGTGCGCGACAGATGCGTGCTTGGGAGTGCCGCGTCGGCGAGCCGTCGCGGTGTCTGCGCCATCCATGCAGTGATGTTGGAAGGGGAGCGTCGGATGCGCGAGGCATTGGCCGAGACGACGCTTGCCGACATCGCGGCCGAAGTCGCCGGCAAGCAGCCGCCACGGCTTGTCGCCGAACGAAAGCGCTGGTTCGAGCAGCGTGCGCTCGAACGACGATCGGCGACCCGCCGTGGTCATCCCAATGAGGACGCCTGAAAAATGCACCAACTTCTGATTCTGGGTGGCGGCTTTGCCGGACTGATGGCGGCACTCAACGCCGCCGACGAGAATGATCGCCATGGCGGCAATGTCGCTATTACGATGGTCTCTCCAAGCCCGTACCTGACCATTCGGCCGCGGCTATACGAGCGCGATCCCGAGACGCTGCGCACACCTTTGGCGCCTACGTTGGACGCCGGCCGGCATCGCCTTCGTCGAGGCCGTTGCGCGAACCATCGACACCGAGGCGCATCTTGTCAGCGTTGAAGACGCTCGCGGTGCAGCCACGACCAAGAGGTACGACCGGTTGATCCTGGCGACGGGAAGCCAGCTCGGCGCGCTACCCGTTCCAGGCGTCACCGAGCACGCATTCAATATCGACACCTACGAAGGCGCGATAACCTTCGATCGTCACCTGCGGAAGGTGCTCGAGAGTTCCGACGTCGCAGGGCACGATACGTTCGTGATCGTTGGCGGCGGCATGACCGGGATCGAGCTTGCTGCCGAGATGCGATCGCGCATTGCAGTCCACGCCGGGGAAGGGCTCGCCGGGAAAGCTCGCATTATCTTGATCGAGCAGGCTGACGTCGTGGGTCCCGACTTCGGAAAGAACCCGCGTCCGGTGATCGAGCGCGCACTGATTCAGGCAGGCGTCGAGGTTCGACTGTCGACCACGCTCACCAAGGTCGAGCCAAATGCCGTTACCCTGGCAGGCGGCGAGAGGATAGCGGCGGCCACCACAGTGATCGCGACCGGCATGCGCGCCAGTCCATTGACCGGACAGATTGCGGGCCAGCGGGACGAGCTTGGGCGGCTCATCGTAGACGACATGCTGCGCGTTACCGGCGTGCCAGACGTCTTTGCGACCGGCGATGTCGCCCGGGCGATCGCCGATGACGGGCAGTGTGCCCTGATGTCGTGCCAGCATAGCCTCACGATGGGCAAATATGCCGGCCACAACGCGTCCCACGATCTGCTTGGACTGCCGCTTCGCCCCTACCGCCAGCCCGACTACACAAACACGCTCGACCTCGGACAGTTCGGCGCCGTGTTCACGAGGGGCTGGGACCGCCGTGTCGAGCACTTCGGTGCCGAAGCAAAGAAGCGCAAAAGGTGGATCAACTCGCAGCTGATCTATCCGGCAACCGGTGACCGTCAGGCCGTGCTCGCGAGTGGTCGCATCAATCCCGAGACCGGACGCTGATAGCCGTCATTGCGAGAACGCAGCATGCTGCCGGACAGGCATCTGCCGTCTCGGTGACGCGCCTGAATGGCAGGTACCGAAACGGCGCAACGATCACCATCGCCGAGCCTTGATCCCAGGAAGCCGAAGCGGTTGACGCGGTCGGCAACCGCCAATAGCCTATACAGAATAGATGTTCTGCCTAGCAGAACGCAGCGAGCACCCTTCGGGAGACAGCAGTTGGAAACCTTCGAAGTCTGCAGTCCCGTCGGTGGAGAGAAGATCAAGCAGCGCGGCGCCGCGAAGCGGCTGACATCGCTCAACGGAGCCACCATCGGCGAGCTGTGGAATGGCGTATTCAAGGGTGAGGTGACATTCCCCCTGATCCGCGAGCAGCTCATCCAGCGCTTCCCAGGCATCAAGATCATCCCCTTCACCGAGTTCCCCCACCTGCACGGCGGCGACAATCCCAAGCAGCAGATCGAGGTCGCCAGGGAGGTGGCGGCGCTGGCCCGGGACAAGGGATGCGACGCCGTCATCGCCGGCAACGGCGCCTGAGGCACCTGTGCACCTGCCGCGGCGCGGCGGGCACTGGAAGCCGAGAAGCTGGGGATCCCGAGCGTCACGGTCACGACCACGGGGTTCTCGATGCTGGCTCGGCTGACCGGCAAGTCCGGCGGCATCAAGGACATGCGCATCGCCGAGTATCCGGGCCCGGTGGCGCTGGACGGGGATGCCGAGATTGCGCGCAAGATCGCAACCAAGCTGATCGACGCAATCGTTCAGGGATTGACGGAGCAGGGCGCCGACGAGGGCAAGGAGGACGCCGGGTCGAGCTGGAATCCGCGCAAGATCGTGTTCAGCGGGACTTTCGACGAGGTGAACGCCCACTTCGCCGAGCAGGACTGGTCGGATGGCATGCCCATCGTGCCGCCCACGACGGCGCGGGTCGAGGCGTTCATGCGCTTCGTCGCCGGCCCACCGGATGAAGAGATCGCGACGCTTCAATCCGCCAACCTGTTGGCAGTGCCCTGGAACATCGCCGTCAACGGCGTGATGGCCGGCTGCAGGCCCGAGCACATGCCGATCCTGGTCGCGGCGGCGCGCGCATTGGGGGACGACAGGTGCAGCCTCGCCAACGTCGGCAGCACGTCGATGCTGGTGCCGTACCTCGTGCTCAATGGGCCGATCGTGAAGGACCTGAACGTCGCCTACGGTGCGCAGCTGATATCCAAGGCCCCCAACACCGCGATCGGGCGTGCGGTCGGTTTCCTGGTCAGGAATATCGCGGGCTTCCGGCCCGGCAAGACGTTCATGGGCACATTCGGGTACCCCGTCACCTTCACACTGGCGGAATCCGGCGAGGACAGCCCCTGGGAGCCCTTCCACGTCGAGCAGGGCTTCGATCCCGCAGCCAGCACGGTGACGATCGGCGTCACGAACAACTGGGGTCCGCTGCCGTCCGCAGCCAGCGTCGGTGGCGCTTCCGCTGCGCTCATCGCGCTCGATCTCCTCAAGCGCGAGATCACCAAGCGGCACCGGCTGTTTGATTTTCCGACGCGTGGTCCGAAGGCCGAGAAGTCCATGTTGATGTTGTTGCTCTCCTCCAACATAGCGCGGACGTTGGCCGACGCCGGCTATACCAAGCGCGATGTGAAGGAATGGCTGTACCAGAACACTCTGATGCGGCTCGAGGAGTTCCAGTGGCTCTACACATACACGACGGCGGGTCTCGCCTCGATCCCGGAGCGTGTGGAGGCAGGCGTGTTTCCTCCCGAATACCTGGGCAAGCCCGACGACATGGTCCGTCTTCTGTCGAGCCCCGACATGCTGCACATCGTGGTGTGCGGTGACCCGAACCGGAATCGCCTCATGGTCCTCGAGGGCGGTCATACGGAGCCGACCACCAAGGAGATCGTGTTCCCGCCGAAGACCTCTTGATCTTCACGCCTGGGCGAAAACGCGACGCGAAGCGACACAAAAACGATGAGGAAACTGGGGACATGAGTATGAGGAAACTGGCATGCATCGCCGCGCTGCTGGTCCTGGTGCTGCCTGCCGGCCCGTCTGTCGCCGAGGTCAACCAGCTGAGGATTCTGAAGGGGACTGGAGGCATAGGCTTTCTGCAGCTCTCGATCATGGAAAAGTTCAAGCTGGTCGAGAAACATGCGCAGGAGGCCGGGCACGCGGACCTCAAGGTCACCTACCCAACCATGGGTGGGCCGGCGATCGCCAACGACGCGCTTCTGTCCGGCAACGCCGAGATCGTCCCGGCCGGTCCGCCGGGCATGATCACCATCTGGGATCGCACGCGCAACACCGAGAACGCAGTGATGGGGATCGCGGCGATGGCATCGCTGCCCATGTACCTCAACACGCGAAATCCCAACATCAACGGCATCCGCGACATCACCGCGGCCAACAAGATCGCGGTGATCGCGGTCAAGGTGTCCGCCTACGCGCTCGTGCTGCAGATGGCGGCACGCAAGGAGCTGGGCAACGCTGCCACCTTCGAGCTCGACAAGTTCACGGTCAGCCTGCCCCACTCGAATGGCGTAGCGGCTCTGCTGTCGGGCGGCCAGGAAATAGACCTGCACTTCACGGGCCCGCCTTTCAGCGACATCGAGTTGAAGAACCCGCAGATCAGGACCATCCTGAATTCGGATGACGTCATGGGCGGCTCGACGTCCTTCACCGTGCTCTACACGACGAAGAAGTTTCACGACGGCAATCCGATCGTCTACGCCGCCTTTCTGAAAGCCCTCGCGGAGGCGACGGATTACATCAACGCCGACAAGCAGCGCGCCGCCCAGGCCTATCTCGAGACCTCGGGCAATACGCGAGAGACGCTCGACACCATCCTGCCCATGTTCCAGGACAAGCGAAACATCTTCACGATGGCGCCGCAGAACGTCGAGACGTATGCGCGCTTCATGCATTCGGTCAATCTCATCAAGAATGAACCTCGCAGTTGGAAGGACTTGTTCTTTCCGGAGGTGCACGATCTTCCCGGGGGATGATCGGGCCGCGTCGGGCGACGGTTTCTGGCATTGCGTATCGGACGGTCGTCCATATTGCCTTTGGCGTGCATCAATGGAGGAAGCGCGATGCGGGAGGCGCAACAGGGCGTAGCGGCGGTGGACCGCGCGTTGCTGATCCTCTCGAAGCTCGCGTCAGCGGCAGATCCGTCGAGCCTGGCTGATTTGGCGCGCGCAACGGGCCTCTACAAAAGCACGATGCTTCGCATCATCGGCTCGCTCGAGGCGGCAGGCTACGTGATACGGCTGCGTGACGGGCGCTATTGCGTCGGCGCGTCGGCATATCGGCTCGGCCTCGCCTACGAGCGCCAGAACGCGCTTCGCGACCTGGTGCTGCCGGTCTTGCGCGATCTCGTGGAGGAGGGAACGGAGAGCGCCTCCTTCCACGTCTTGCACAGCTCCGAGACGCGCATGTGCCTGCTCCGCGTGAACTCGCGCCACTCGACCCTGGATCGGGTGGACGCAGGCGATATCCTCCCGCTCGATCGCGGAGCCGCGGGCCGCGTGCTCCTTGCCTACGCGGGAACGCCTGGCCCCAAGCATGAAGCGCTACGGCGCGCCGGCTTTGCCCTGTCCAAGGGCGAGCGCGACCCGGAATGCGCGGCGCTGGCAGCGCCCGTGCTCGGACCGACCGGGGACATCGTCGGCGCCGTCTCGCTATCGGGCCCGGGAGAACGGTTCACGCCATCCGCCATCGCGCGGATGCGCAAGTTCCTATTGCGATCCGCTTCCGGGCTTACACGGTCGCTCGGCGGCACTGCGCCAGAACCCGCGCCGGCAAAGTCTCGCTTCAGCGCCTCGGTGGCCGTCAAATCCGCAAAACCGTCGACAACCTGAACGCCATCTCGTGCATCGGCTGACGCCTGCACACGCCGCTCTGCACCCACCCGCACAGCCGCGCCCCAGCTTATCCAGCAACCACATGTCGAGGGTGGCAAGGGGGCCGAGCAGCCTCACAGGTGCATCGAAATCTCTCCGCCGGAAATGACACCCGATCGGCAACTAGGCTACCGCGCCCCCCTGCTACGTGCTCGGATCAATCGAGCCTTTCCACAACGGGCTTGAGGCCACCGTCCCGGTCGAGGTTTCCGACGTTGGTTGCCGGCTGGCAGCCCGCCCCCTCAAATCGATGCGGCGCAGGCATCGCAGGGCACAGAAGACATTGATTTTATTGACCATATAGCTGGTACCGCCTCCCCGGCTCGAACGGGGGACCCCCAGATCCACAATCTGGTGCTCTACGCGCGCGCCGAGGTTGCCTGAGGGAGCGGCGGACCTATTAGTTCCTGTTAGGCTAATCTATTGGCTCCTGAGGCGTTAGAGGTAGCTGTACAGCACCGTGAATTTGCCGCCCCGACGCCGCCCCGAAAACATTATGCCGGCAACCAAGCTCGACGACGTCGCCCTACGCCAGCTCAAGCCCACGGGTCGCCGCGCCGACCTCTGGGACGCTGTCGTTCGAGGGCTCGTTCTGCGTGTCTCCCAGCGCGGGCACGAAGACCTTCGTTGTGTGGTACCGCACGCGGGGCGGCGAGAGCCGGCGCTTGATGCTGGGCCGCTATCCGCTCTGTCGCTCTCCCAGGCTCGCGAGAAGGCCAAGGAGGCACTCCGGCAGGTAGCAGACGGCGAGGACCCGTTCGTTGAGCGTCAACGGTCGGCGAGTGAATACACCGACCGACTCTTTGAGAAGGTGGTGGAGGACTACGTCGAAACCTATGCCAAGCCGAACACGAGGGGCTGGCCGGAAACGGCGAGGCTGCTCCGGCGCGAGTTCGTCAGCGTGTGGGCCCGCTGGCCAGTCCAGGATATCAGCCGGCTGGACATTAAGAAGGTGCTGTCCCCGATCTTGGCTCGCGAGAAGCCCAGTGCAGCCCGTCACGCTTTCGCTGCGCTACGGTGGCCTGCTGAACTGGGCCGTTCATCAGGGCTACCTGGAACGCTCACCCTGCGAGGGGATAAAACGCCGGCCAAGCATACGGGAGCCGCGATCGCGTCCTAAGCAACGGCGAACTCGCTTTGGTATGGGAGGGAGCGCAGAAGCTCGGCTGGCCCTTCGGCTGCATCGTTCAACTCTTGATCCTCACAGCCCAACGGCGCAACGAGGTCGCAGGAATGCGTTGGGCCGAATTGAACCTCACCCGACGGCCTTTGGACCCTTCCCGCGGACGGACAGATCGGGGTGCGCGCACGTGCTTCCGTTGAGTGCGCAGGCGATCGTGTTGATCAAAGGCCTGCCCAAGCTTAACGACTACCTCGTCTTTCCGGCGCGCGGGAAGAACACTTCGGTCAGCGGTTATTCGAAATGGAAGGCTGGCTTGGACGAGGCGGCGGGGCTGACTGATTGGCGGCTGCATGATCTAAGACGCACAGCGGCAACCAAAATGGCAGGGCTTAAGATTGCCTACGAAGTCCGGGAGACGCATTCTCAACCACACGCTGAGAGGCCTCGAGGCTGTCTACAATCGCCACCCCTACGAAACTGAGATGCGAGAAGCCCTTGAGCGCTGGTCCACCTTCATCCAGCAAGAGATCATACTCTCCTCTAATCGGCGGCCTGCTCTTGGCGGTCAATGATACCCGAGCTTGTGCTTTACGGCATCGCGCGACCGTTAGGGCCTGCATGGATCCTGTCCCAGATACCGGCCCTCCGCCAACGAACGAAGCGATTGCAACAAGTGGTGCGCGGGCCATA
This sequence comes from uncultured Alphaproteobacteria bacterium, assembly GCA_963774165.1. Taxonomy (GTDB): domain Bacteria; phylum Pseudomonadota; class Alphaproteobacteria; order Rhizobiales; family Hyphomicrobiaceae; genus AWTP1-13. The sequence continues at coordinate 245,550 of CAVZEC010000005.1, forward strand.
GAGGGCTGGAAGGTCCCGCCAGGGAGCGCCTGATTGCAACACCCAGAAGATGCCGTTGAGGACGCGCCGGTCATCAACACGGGGTACGCCGCACGGCTTGGTAGGGAGCATCGCACGGATGATGGTTCACTCGCCGTCGGATAACTCATGACGCATGACTGCTGCCTCTCAGTCGGAAGCTACAGCAATTCATGCAAGTACGTCCGGTGGTTGGGCCGAAGCAGACATCGCCAGTCGGGTCGTGGCACTTCGCGTTTTGACCCGGACCTCAACTCCCAACAATTGAAATTGGTGCACTGCAATGTCGGCCTCGCAGCCTCGCACCTATCCCGGAGACCGCGATAGTCCGGGTTAGTTCTCTGGAAACCCCGCCTTGCGTAGTGCATCCAAAAAGTGGTCGATGTCGTGCTGATTTTTGCAAACGTTCGCCAAGCGTCTTTGAACTTCAATTGTTAAGCGCGCGTCGATTCGGGAGACCTCTGCTGCCTCCACCGCGCATTCTCGAGTTGGCCCAGTTGCGCGTAATTGGCCGCTGCCCAAACATGCGCACCGCGCGATTTAGGGACCCGCGATACTACTTCCCGTAGGTAGGGCAGCGCCTCTTGATAGCGCTTTAGCATAAAGTATGCGACGCCGAGCCACAGTGCGGCCCGCGGAGGATAGAAAGGATCGGCGCGCATGTGACTACGAGCGGCAGCAACGGCCCGCATGTGCTCTCCGGCTATCACGAATGTTTGGGCATACCGCCAATCCGTATAGTTTGGATTGAGTGCCGTTGCCCTCGCGAGTTCTGCCAGGGACGCAGCGTGCTGTCGCCTGAAGCCAAGAGCAAACCCCAACAGCGCGTGAGCCGCCGGTAGCAAAGGATCCATTTCTACCGCACGCTGTCCCCATTCATAAGCTCGCTCAAGCGCCCTCGGGTTGATATATTCATTGTTCATCGGAAGTTGATAGGTGGTCAGATACGTATCTCCCAACAAGCCATATGCGCGGCCGTAGCTCGGGTCTGCGGCAATTGCTCGTTGAAGAAGGCGTCGGGTTTCATAGAGGTCCGCCGATTTGTACGATAGATAGAACGCGTTCATTGTCTCAACGGCTCGCAAGTAGAAGTCATAAGCGCGCCATGTTCTGGTAGGCTTCGAGCAGCGCGCGGGATGCTTCTGCCTTGTTCACATGGGCGACAAGAACACCGACTATTCGGCGCGCCACTTGATCCTGGACCGCAAAAACATCCGTGGCCTTTTGGTCAAAGCGCTCAGCCCAACAGTGCATGCCGGTCTCAGCATCAGACAGCTGAGCGCCAATCCGAACACGGCCGTTGGCGCGGCGAATGCTTCCCTCCAAGACATAGCGGACACCAAGCTCACGCCCAACCTGTCGAACGTCGACCGACCGCTGCTTGTACTGAAAGCTCGAATTGCGAGCGATGACGAACAATTCTGAGAACCGCGACAGCTCGATGGTGATGTCCTCCACGATCCCATCGCAGAGGTAATCTTGATTGCTCTTGCCACTGAGGTTGGCGAACGGCAAGACGGCGATGGATGGTTTACCTACCGATACGACAGACCAAGTATTCTGTGCCTGGTCGCTCGGCTCCCGCACCGACACGGCCCCGACAAATCGAACACCCTTCTTCGACAGCGTCTTAATCAGACGCTGGCTCCTACCGTTGTCGCCGATCGCCGAGCGCACAGCGTTGATCCTGCTGCTCAACGTCGTCTCGGAGACTATTCGCCCCTTCCAAACCCCCGCGATTAGATCGTCCCTGCTGACCACACGTTCCCGGTTGCGGATCAGGTACTTCAGGAGATCGAAGACCTGAGGCTCGATCGGCACAACAAGACCATCGCGGCGCAACTCGCGCCGCTGTTCGTCGAGAACACAGTTTTCAAAGGCGTGGTCCATGCATCCCCAGTCAGCGAAATCCGAAGAATTATCGAAGATTACCTGAAGGTCTTGAGCCGGACCAGCCGCTATCGTCGCCGCTGCGCACCCTTGATGTGAGAAAGCCGATGAAGTCCGCGCTTCCGACCCTCGTCTCGTTCCTCACTGCAATCGCACTTCTTGGCGCGCCGGCCCGAGCGCACTCATGGTACCCCAAAGAGTGCTGCACCGGTAAGGACTGCGCCCCGGTGGAGAAGGTCACATGGCTGGTACCAACCGGCGGGGGCTTACCTCAGCTGGTGGTCTCATCGATGCTCGGCACTGCAGTGGTGCCGCATGACCTGCCTGTACGTGAATCCAAGGATGGGCGGATGCATGTCTGCATCCAAGACGTCTGGGTGGTTTGCTTCTTCATCCCGCCACCAATGTAGCTAGTGAAATGACAATTCACGGCGCGAAGTCTCTACTTCAACGCATTGCTGCCGGCGATTTGTTTTCAGCGGCGAAAGCCGATCTGCTCTGGAAATGATGACAGACGGGCATGCCACGCCAGCACAGATGGGTGCCTATTTGATGGCTCTGCGGGTACGCGGTGCGACGATCGATGAGATCACTGGCGCCGCCCTCATGATGCGAGAGCGAATGATCAGCGTGATGGCGCCTTCCGGAGCCGTTGACATAGTTGGCACAGGCGGTGACGGCCACTGCACCTACAATGTCTCCACTTGTGCGTCGCTAGTCGCAGCCGGCGCCGGCTTGAAGATCGCAAAACACGGGAACCGCTCTGTGTTGTCACTCTCGGGTGCTTCCGACGTGCTCAGTGCGCTCGGTGTCAAAGTCGACGTTGATCCGCTTGTTATCGAGCGCGAGATCCAGGAGGCTTCGATCGGGTTCATGTGGGCCCCGATGCACCACTCGGCCATGAAGTGCTGGGCGGCAGTCAGGGCCGAGCTGGGCATCCGCACCGTCTTCAACCTGCTTGGCCCGATTTGCAACCCAGCCAGTGTCACGCGTCAGGTCGTGGGCGTGTTTTCGCGCCAGTGGGTAGAGCCTATTGCAAACGTCCTCAACGCCCTCGGGGCAGAGCACGCGTGGGTGGCCCACGGCCATGACGGACTTGACGAGCTGACCACGACCGGAGCCACCACCGTCGCTGAACTTAGGGATGGTCGAGTGAGGACGTTCGAGGTGACACCTGCCGACGCTGGTCTGCCGTTATCGAATCTCAGCGATCTGAAGGGGGGCGACGCATCCGCGAATGCCGCGGCTATTCTTCGCGTGCTCGCTGGTGAGCCCGGACCGTTCCGAGAAATCGTCCTGCTCAATGCAGCAGCCGCGCTCATCGTTGGCGGCGGATGCCGGCCATGACGACGGCGCGGCATACACCGACGGCCGGCGTACGCAAACGGCCAATGGACGAAATCGCGGGAGAGGGTACGCGTGAGGGTGCGGCGTTCGCTATGGGGATTGGGCAGCCGCGGATGCGACGCTCGAGTGGGCCGGACGCGATTGGCCGGGTCGCTGCTTGAAGCTCAACGACACAAACGGGAGCTTTTGGCGCCCGCAGCCAGCGCCGATGCGTGAAGATTGATTTACGAGTGGTCGTGCAACTGCCGCGTGCGAGCGAGCAAGGTCGCGGCCGGTAGCGACCGAGTGGCGAGGAACAGCATTGCGGCGCGGTCGGCGATTGGTCTTGATCATGATGTGTCCAACCCGATGGCGAGGACGGGCGTGGCCGGTCGATAGCGTGGCGTACTACCACGCTCGAACGTCTCGATGATGATCATGCGACCGCCACAGCATGGGCAGCGATGTGAGTGCAGCAGATCATCGGGATTGGTGGACGCCGGCTCACTGTCGGCCGCCGTCATCTCCAACAGCTCGCGCGCCCACGTAATGTTGTCGGCACGCGCACCGTTGGCGAACAGCCCGTAGTGGCGAATGCGATGGAACCGCTTCGGCAGCACGTGCATCAGGAACCGGCGAATAAACTCGCCGACCGACAGCGTCATCACCTTGTAGCGGTCCGGGCCTTCGATGCGATAATCCTTGTAGTTGAACGTGACACCAGCGTCGTCCCACGCCACCAGCCGACGATTGGAGATCGCAATGCGGTGCGTGTAGCGCGACAGGTAGGCCAGCACCGGTTTGGGTCCGCCGAAGGGAGGCTTGGCATAAAGCCACCAGTCGACCTCCCGCAGCTGCGAGATCCAGGCGGCAAACGCCATGAAGTCGGCGAGCGGGACGTGATCGGAGAAGAACTTCAGACGATTGGCCTTGTGGGCCGCGATCAGCATGTCCAGGAATAGCCGTCGAAACAATTCCGCCAACACCGGTACGGGCAAGAAGTATCCCGGCTTGCACGACACCCACCTCGTGCCGTCGAGCGAGATGCCGCCGCCGGGCACGATCATGTGCACGTGGGGGTGATGCGTCATCGCCGAGCCCCAGGTGTGCAGCACCGAGGTGATGCCAATCCGAGCCCCCAGGTGCTTTGGGTCGGCCGCGATCGTCAGCATCGTCTCGGCACTCGCCTTGAATAGGATGTCGTACATCACCTCCTTGTTCTGGTAGGCCAGGTCGGCGATCGGCCCCGGCAGCGTGAACACGATGTGGTAGTACGGCACGCTCAGCAGCTCGGCTTCACGATCCGCCAACCACGCCCTGGCCGCAGACCCCTGGCACTTTGGGCAGTGCCGGTTGCGGCAGGAGTTGTAGGCGATCAATGCGTGCGGACAGTCCTCACATCGAGCGACATGTCCGCCCAGCGCTGCTGTCCGGCACGCCTTGATGGCCGAGATCACCTTGAGCTGGCCGAGGCTCACATGACCTTTGTTGGCTCCGATCCACGCGGATCCATGGGCGCGGAATATGTCCGCGACTTCCATGGGTTCTCCTGGCTGGCGGGCAACGGTGCGATTGCCGCCACCCTGCCAGACAAACAACTCCTAACCGGTTACCGTGCCCTCTCTTGGGGCACCCTATCGCGGTAGCGATTTTGTCCAATGGCACGGAACAGCCGACTTCCGCGCTGCAGCAATTCGTCCGCTATCGGGGCCTTTGCCGACCCAGTGTCTACCGGGAGCCCCGGTCGTATGGGACCCTGCGATCGGTAGTGCAAGCGTCTGATCTTACGGGAGGAGCGCACCAATTGGATGTCTTGTCCTCACTTTGTCAGTTCTCGCGTTCCGAGCCTCCTTAGTCATATCGGCATGCCGATTAGAAGCTACGAGGACTACTTCGCGGTGGTGACGTCCGCGGGAGGCGCTTAATCGTCACACTTCTCTTAAACAGCTGCTGAAGTTGCTCACCCGTTTCGTCCATCCCCATCTTGCGGGAAATCTGGACGAAGTTCTTGAACTGTTCGTGTGGCCTCGGCTCAGGATCTTTGCGTTTGGGCATCGCACTACTCAACTCTAGGACTCACTGCTTAGCAGCTAGCCGCGCAGCGACTGCCCTCTTTAGCTTCTCAGAGTCAGGCTGCTTAGCAGCTAGCCGCGCAGCGACAGCCTTCTTCAGTTTTTCAGAATTAGAACGTTCATTGCCAGCCTTCTCGATCCTCCTCCAAATCGACAAGGCGGGCTTGTGCGTGATGTTTAAGGTTTGCGCCAGCTGGGAGGCACTTATACTCAAAGTGCTTCCGGCCATTAGATGAAATGCCCGCAGCCACAGATGCAGAGGCACGTGGCTGGATTCGAACATGGTGCCGATCTTGACATTGAACTTCTTGCGACACGCATAACATTTGTAGAAGCCGATCCGCGTGCTTTTCCCTTCCATCTTCGAGATCCGCTTCCGCTCGGTAGCGCCGCAGTACGGGCAGACAGGACCGTGCGGCCACAGCTGCTCTTCGATCCATGTATACGCGGCCAGCTCATCCTGCAGATGCTTTAGGGACCAAAGGGTCATTACACTCCACCGAATTCTGCGATCTTCCATCCTCGAGCAACGCTGACCGGGGGCTCGGATGCGCGGCAAACCCTAGTCGCTCTGGCTGCTTGGGTCAAGGAAGTCCCAACACGGTTTTCGTGCATTACCGCGCAGCGACACCGGCGCTAACTACCAGTTAGCCCGAACCAGTGGCCCGAACGCGCGGAGTAAATCATCGTGACCAAACCCAAAGTGCATTCCGACCCACGCCTGATGCCCCCGACGCTCTCAGCCGCTCTGGCTGCTTGGGTCAAAGAGGTACCAACACGATTTTCCTGCCTTACCGCGCAGCGACGCCGGCGCTAGCTACCAGTTAGCCCGAACCAGTGGCCCGAACGCGCGGAGTAAATCATCGTGACCAAACCCAAAGTGCATTCCGACCAAGCCAAGCCTGATGCCCCCCGACGCTCTCAGCCGCTCTGGCTGCTTGGGTCAAAGAAGTACCAACACGATTTTCCTGCCTTACAGCGCCGGGACGCGAGCGTTAGCTACCAGTAGCCGAACCGGTGGCCCGAACGCACGGAGCAAATCATCGTGGAAAACCCCGCAAAGCCCAAAATCACTCCGACGCATCCGCCAGCTGATCCTGATGCCCTCCACTCTGTGGGGCGGATGTGGTTCCAGGCACGCGCTCGTGTGGGTCAAGGAAGTCCCAACTCGATTTTCGCATCTTAACGCGCAGCGACGCCGCAGCTGACTACCCGTTATCCGACCGACCTTAGCGAACAGAGCAGATCAATGAAATCGCCAACGCCCACCCTCCGTTTCATATCGAAGAGAGAGGTGACAAAGCTGACCAGCCTCTGCCGCAGCACTATCGATCGCATGAGCGCCAGAGGTGAGTTCGTGCGCAAAGCGAAAATTGGTCGCCGTACGGTTTATGCCGAAGCCGAAGTGCTGGCGTGGATGGAAAAGCGTCTGGAGGAAGGAAATTAGAGCACCGATCGCGCCTCAACGACAGGAGATCAACGCACCCAGCAACGCCGCAAGAGAACGCAATTCCACATGCAACGGCCTTTTCCCGCCGAGCAAACGCTCGCGCGACCTGAGCCCTGCTGTCAGTAGATGAAGTAGGAGAGAGTTGCAAAATGGCAAAAAAGAACGGTAGCACAAGTAAGGGCGTGGACGACAACGAAGTTATCTCGAAACGACTTGGTAGTGACGGCGAGGCGTCCCCGGCAGCTTTAAAAGCTACTTGTGAGCAGCTTCACAGTGACGCCGACATAGCGCTTGCTATAACGCAGCTCTCCAGTGTTGAGGAGGTTGCCCTCGCCCTACGAAACTCGTCTCGGGCGCGCATCACGATTGGTCACGCCCTTGCTGAGGCCGCGGAGCTCACGAAAGACAAAGATCACGAGTGGGTTGCACTAGCAAAGGACGCTGCAGATGATGGTGGACTGCATATCCTACTCATTCGCTATCTCGACAAGGTGGAGGGTGGAGCGGGTTCAAGCAAGGAGGCCGAAGAAGCCGACCGCGCCATTGTGAACGACCGCATCAAGCACCTGCAGAGATTGATCGATGCGGCGTCAATCGCGGTAGGAAAATTGCAAGCAAGATTGGCTGACTAGAAGTGTATCTATCACATTTTGACGTATCAGCGTCTGTCCCCTGTGCCGTGACCGATAAAGTGTCGGAACGCTATTGGCTGGCAGAAGGCGAGCACGTCAGCCACCGGTCCGTACGGGAGAATTCGCGCAGTAGGCTTTAGGCACGGTCCGGACGGCCGACAGTTTCAGCCTCGGTCCAAGTCGGATCCTCTTGTCCGCTTCTCGCGCGACACCGACTGATCAAACAGCCGCCTTCTGGCCTTCGTCAGAATGAGGCGTCGATGACCGCTTTCTCTGCAATGCCGACTTGGGGACCACAAGCACGAATGCGCCCCTCTATCACCGCAAGAAAGAGGCTCAACATCGCGGATAGCCAAAAGAGCTAACGACCAGTCCAGGAGGAGAAGCGGCTGCAAATGGGTTGCCAAATCAACATGTTGCAGGGGGTTCGGAGTTCTTGCAAAAGACGTGACGGAAGGTGACCTCTCTCGTGGGCTCACAGCCGACGTCTGCGTCCCAAGCCAGCCGTTCCATTTGTAAAGAAATGGAACGGCCTCAGGCGGTGCTGATAGTCCCTGCAAATTGGGGCTTGCCGCAGCCGTCAACAGCGGGGCTTATAGAACGGGGGTCAAGTAGCCGATCCCAGAGCCTGCCCAGGCTGACTTCATCACGCGCGACTGACGCTAAGGAGTACGAGCGGGGTCAGGGCTCCAGGCCATGCTTCTTGATAGTGACTGCAGCAGCCGGGGCCGTGAGGAAATTGACGAATGCTGTGGCAGCGGCCACTTCCTTTGTAGTGCTATGGATACCGCCCGCATACACGGTGATGTTCTGAAGTCCCGGGGGCAGCGGCCCCACGATGTTGATGCCCTTGACCGGCAATAGCTCGCTCAATTGATGAAAGCCTATCTCGGCCTCGCCTCGTGCGACCACTTCGCCAACTGGCTCGCCGGGCTTCACCGTGGCGGTCTTCGCCTTCACTGCCTCTGAGATCCCAAGCTTCTGAAACATGCTGATCAGATAGGTACCGCTCGCTCCGGCAGAATGGGCTACGGATTTGGCGGCCAGGATTGCCCTTTTTAACGCGTCTTCAGAGCTGATGTCGGGCGTCGGCGCGCCGGCACGCACCGCAACGGCGATGGCTGCTTTCGCGAACTCGGCGCGACTGCTGCGATCAACCTTGCCTTGCTTGATCAGCTCATCAGTTCCGGCGGCGCTCAAGATCACTAGATCAGCGGCTTCACCGGCAGCAATGCGCTTCTGGACGTCGGGCGTGCTCGACCATGCCGCCGTCACCTTATGGCCGGTAGCACTTTCGAACTGCGGGATCAGTTCGAGATACGCGTCCTTCAGTGCGGCAGATGCAAGCAGCTTGATTTCGGCAGCTTGGACCAAGCTCGTGAGGAACACGCTGGCCATCACGGTGACAATGAACCGCAAATTCATGATCTTCCCCCTTGCGACGTCCAGGTAGTCGTCGGAGTTGCAGACTTGCCCTACGCGCTGACCTCGGCTCTTTGGTCTTCCGGTTTCCTCACTTCTGCGTGGTGAAGCCGGTCCGCATGCGGGCAAAGATTGATTGGACGACCGCGATGGCGCCTGCAGCGGCGTCCTTCTCTTGCGCCTCAGAAAGGCGACCTTTCGCCCGCAGAAGCGCTAACTCCTCAACCTCATCGAGCCAGGCACCGGCCTGGTTGCCGTTCTGCTCGGCGAGTGCTTTGAGCGCTTCCTCGAGCGCGATGTTGAGCGACACGACCGTGAAGCCGAGCGTCGTCGGATCGATGTCAGAGGATTGCATGAATAGGCGTCCTTTATGCTTGGCGGCGGATCTTGGATGCGTGCAACCACGTCTCGGCGAACGTCCACCGACCGACTTGCGTCAGGACAAAACAGCTTAGCGCACGCTTACAGTTGGTGCGAGAACTGATATCCTGTTCGTAAGAGGCGACTTGGGCTGTGAAGTGACACGACGGGCGTTCATCACCGGTTTGGGAGCGGCAACGCTCGCCTGGCCGCCGGCTGCTCGCGCGCATGGACAGGGAAAGAATCCCGTTGTCGGTGTCCTGCACCCTGGGCAGGCGGAAAACATGACGCTGCGGCTTGAGGCGGTCCGCGAAGCTCTGAGCAAGTCTGAGAAGGAAGGTGACCCGACCATCGACATGCTCGTCCGGCTGGCTGATGGAAACCTCTCTCGCTTGCCGAAACTAGCGGCAGAGCTGGTCGAGGATCGTGTGGACGCAATCCTGGCGGCCGGCCCACCAGCGGTTCAAGCGGCACGAGGTGCCACCGCGACCATTCCAATCATTGCACTCGACCTTGAGTCCGATCCGGTTGCCAGCGCCTTGATCGCCAGCCTTGGACGTCCCGGCGGCAATGTCACCGGTGTATTCCTGGATTTTCCCGACTTCAGTGCTAAGTGCCTTCAGCTCCTCGTTGAGTCCGTCCCGGCCCTGCCCGCCATCGGCGTCCTTTGGGACCCAACCACCGGTTCACTTCAGCTCGATTCCGTTCAAGCGGCGGCAAGGGGTTATGGCATTCGTGTCGAGGTTCTAAAAGCCCGGCGTGTTGCCGACATAGCGGAGGCGTTCTATGCCGTCGATCGTTCCCGCCTTGCCGGCGTGTTAGTGATGTCATCACCATTGTTCGGCGGCAATCCACAAATCGTCGCCGACCTTGCTATGCGGCGCAAACTGCCGACGATTTCAGTGTTTCCCGATGTCGCGAGGGAGGGCGGCCTTTTATCGTATGGGCCGGAAATACAGGACCTCTACCGGCAAGCCGCGGGCATGGCGCGAAAAGTGGTACGCGGAGCCACGCCAGCTGAGATGCCTGTGGAACGCCCAACTCGATACCTGCTCGTAGCTAACGTAAAAACTGCAAAGGTCTTTGGTGTTACGTTACCACCGTCGATCCTGCTGCGCGCCGATGAGGTAATTGAATGAGGCGGCGGGAGTTCATTGGGCTTGTCGGCAGTGCCGCTGCTTGGCCGGCCGCCGCGCAGGTGCAGAAAGGCGATCATACTCGATTGATCGGAGCAATCCCGTTAGGCCCCTCGTATGCTAAGACCTTCCGCGAAGGTCTTGCAGGTCTTGGCTGGGCTGACGGACGAAACATTCGGATCGATATTCGATACGTGAGCGGTGACGCCGCTCGCATTCGCGCTGACGTAGCCGAGCTGGTAGCCCTGGCTCCAGAAGTGATTCTCAGCGCTGGCACAGAGACGACAACCGCGCTGCAGCAGACGACGTCTTCCATCCCCATCGTATTCGTGCACGTTGATGATCCAACCGGGATGCTGCAGAGCTTGGCGCGCCCGGGGCGCAACGTGACCGGCTTCACGTCACACAAGTCGTCAATCGGTGCAAAATGGTTGGAGGTGCTCAAAGAGATCGCACCGCGAGTTAGCGAGGTCATGGTTCTGATCGATCCCCAGAACTCCACGTGGCCAATGCATTTGAAGACTATAGAAGCGGCGGCACCACTACTCCCGGTGCAACTGACCGCAACCCACGTGCGCACTGCCGTGGATATTGAACGCGCCATCCAGTCTCTTGCAGGAAAGCCGAGCGCTGGGGTGATCATCTTGCCAAGTCTTCTGATCAGGGACGAGGGTGAACAAATCATCGCGCTCACAAACAAGCACCGCGTACCTGCCATCTGCAGTTTTCGCCCCTTCGTGACGAGCGGGCTCTTGGTCTCCTACAGTGCCGACTGGCTTGATCTTTACCGGCGCGCAGCGTCGTATGTCGATCGTATCCTGAAGGGAGAGAAGCCGGGCGACTTGCCCGTGCAGCAGCCGCGCAAATACGAGCTCATCATCAATCTCAAGACCGCTAGGACAATCGGCGTCGAGGTGCCGCCGAGCCTCCTTGCTCGCGCTGACGAGGTGATCGAGTGACGCAGTTGCGCCCTCGCCTTGGACCAGCGGCCGAGACCTCGGCCTCGACCCTGATCGCCCTATCGCGCTGGGCGGTTTGTCAATTTCGTGGGCTGGTTACCAGCGTCCATGCTCTGCGGCGGTGGCTTGGGTCGAGGCTCCGGCTGAGACGACGTCATAAGACGCGAAGTCTGCTCCGCAAGTACGCTGCCTTGCTGGTTGCTCTGGTGGGCGCGTCATTGATCATCAATGCTGCAATCGAGATGTACTACTCGTACGGCGAAAGCCGCGACGCGCTGATCGCCGTCCAACGGGAGAAAGCGCAAGGCGCGGCCGCGGTCATCGAGCAGTTCGTGAAAGAGATTGAAGGGCAGGTGGGCTGGGCCACAGGGCTTCCTACCGGCTGGCAGTGGTCTGGAGCAACGTCGTTTCGACTTCCTGCGCCTGTTGCGTCAGGCTCCCGCCATCACAGAGGTGAGCTATCTCGACAGCGATGGTCGGGAACAGATTAAGGTCTCGCGCCTCGCCATGGACTCGATGGCGAGTGGCGGGGATCTGAGCCAGGAGCCGAAATTCGCGGAGGCGCGAGCCAAGAAGCGATATTTCAGTCCGGTCTACTTCCGCAAAGAATCCGAGCCTTACCTCACCCTCGCGATTGCAGGTGCGGGCAAGACCTCCGGCGTCACCGTGGCGGAGGTCAATCTCAAATTCATCTGGGACGTGATCTCGCGCATCCATGTCGGCAAAGCCGGCGCGGCCTACGTGGTGGACGAACGCGGATTGCTCATTGCGCACCCTGACATCGGCATCGTCTTGCGCAAGACCGACCTGAGCCGGCTTACCCATGTCGATCAGGCACTGAAGAAGCTGCGCGATCCGAACGTTAGTATTCCCCCGATGTCTCTCGACCGCCTGGGCCGCGAGGTTCTCACCGCATCCGCACCGATCGGCACTCTTGGATGGCTAGTGTTCGTGGACCTACCGAAGAGCGAGGCGCTACAGCCGGTCTACGCCGCCCTCGAACGAACGGCGCTCGTGCTCGCCGGTGGCTTGTTGTTCGCTGCGCTTGCCGGCATCTGGTTAGCACGTCGCATGGTAGTGCCGATCCGGGCACTGGCCACTGGGGCAGCGCGCATCGGTGGTGGCGATCTCGACCATCGCATCCAAGTCAGCTCCGGCGACGAGGTCCAAACCCTGGCAGACAGCTTCAATGACATGGGAGCGAGGCTTAAGGACTCTTACGCCACCCTCGAACAGAAGGTGACAGATCGGACCCGCGAGCTTTCGGAGGCACTCGGCCAGCTGCGCGCCCTTATCGGAGTCAGCCAGGCAATCAACTCGACCCTCGAGTTGCAAGCACTGTTAAACACCGTTCTCTCTCACGCCTGTCGCTTGGCGGACGCCGGAGGTGGCGCAATCTATACGTTCGATGGATCGACAAATGAATTCACGCTCGCGGCAACACATGGCATGAGCGAAGAGCTGATCCGTACCATACGCGGGGCGCATCGGCACCTGCATGACAATAGCCCGGTGGCACAAAGCGCGCTCAAGCGTTCGGTCATCGAAATCTCCGATCTCGAAACCGGTCCGGATTTCCAATTGCGAGACGAACTGCTGAACGCCGATGTTCGGGCCCTATTGGCAGTGCCCCTGCTACGCGAGGAGCAAATCGTCGGCGCTCTGATGGTCCGGCGTCGTAGGGCGGGTGCATTCGGACAATCGATGATTGAACTGATGCAGTCATTTGCATCGCAGTCCGCGCTCGCCATCCAGAACGCGCGTCTCTTCCAAGAGATCGAGGACAAGTCCCGGCAGTTAGAGCTGGCGAGCCAACACAAATCTCAGTTCCTAGCCAACATGAGCCATGAACTGCGGACACCACTCAATGCTATCCTCGGCTATTCAGAGCTCATGCAAGACGGGCTGTACGGCGAACTCCCGATGAAAACGCTAGAAGTACTGGACAGGATACAGAAGAACGGCAAACACCTCCTCGGGCTCATCAACGACGTTCTGGATCTTGCCAAGATCGAAGCGGGACAGCTTGTCCTCGGCATCGAAGGTTACTCGATGCAGGACGTGGTCCAGACGGTTGTGTCAGCGACGGAGTCGCTGGCTGCAGCCAAACAACTGCCCCTCAAGATCGAGCTCACCAAGGACATGCCCCGAGGACAGGGTGATGAACGCCGCATTGCGCAGGTTCTTCTCAATCTCGTGGGCAACGCCATCAAGTTCACAGACTCAGGAGAGGTCCGGATTGCCGCCAAGGCCACGAATGGTATGTTTCGCGTGGCTGTTGTCGACACGGGGCCGGGTATTCCGGAAGAAGAGCAAGCCCGCATATTCCATGAGTTCCATCAGGTCGATAGCTCCAACACCAAGAAAAAAGGTGGCACCGGACTCGGCCTTGCGATCTCCAAACGCATTATCGAGCTACACGGCGGGCGCATCTGGGTGGAATTGGAGGCCGGGAAGGGCTCGAGGTTTCAATTCGAAATACCCATCAGGGCGGAGCAAAGGGCAGGCGTGGCATGACCAAGCGTATCCTTATCATTGAGGATCAGGAGGACAATCGCGCGATTATGCGCGACCTCCTGACCAGTGCTGGCTTTGAACTGATTGAGGCGGTGGATGGGGAGGAGGGTGTCAAGCTCGCGCAGAGCGAGCGTCCCGACCTAATCCTGATGGACATTCAACTCCCCGTCATCGATGGCTACGAGGCCACGCGTCAGATCCGCGCCTTCGTCGATCTGAAGTCGACCCCAATCATTGCCGTGACGTCGTACGCCCTGAGCGGCGACGAGGCCAAGTCTCGGGAGGCCGGGTGCAATGGCTATGTCGCTAAGCCCTTTAGTCCCCGCCAGCTCCTTGCCAAGGTGCGTGAGTTCTTGCCGGGCGAGAAGTCCTAGTGCGCAAACCAGCTTTGATTCTCATCGCCGACGACAATGAGGCGAATCGCGAAATCCTCGCACGTCGGCTCGACGCGCACGGTTACGAGCTCGTGATGGCGGTCGATGGAGAAGAAGCACTGAACTTGGCGCGTGAGAAGCTTCCCGATCTCATCTTGCTCGATATCATGATGCCCAAGATGGACGGGCTGGAGGTTTGTCGCCACTTGAAGGGCGACAAGAGCCTCCCGTTTATCCCAATTATCCTTGTCACGGCTCGGGCGGACACGAAAGACATCGTGGCGGGTTTGGAGATCGGAGCAGACGAATACCTGACCAAACCGGTGGACCAATCGGCCCTGGTCGCGCGCGTTCGCTCGATTTTGCGCCTGAAGGAACTGCACGATACGGTCAACGAGCAGGTGAAGCGCCTCGCGACTCAAGGAGAAGAACTCGCGCAACTGAATCGAAATCTCGAACAACGCGTTGCTGAGCAGCTGGGCGAGATCGAGCGCATGAGCCGTTTGAGAAGGTTCCTTTCCCCGCAGATCGCTGAGCTCATCGTCTCAACAGGCGAAGAGAAGGTTCTGGAAAGCCATCGCCGCGAAATCACCGTGGTGTTCTGCGACCTGCGGGGGTTCACGCAATTCTCCGAGACCGCGGAGCCGGAGGAGGTAGTCGGCGTTCTGCGCGAGTATCACGCGACCCTCGGCAAACTGATCCACAAATACGAAGCCACCCTTGAACGCTTCGCCGGGGACGGCCTCATGGTCTGGTTCAATGACCCATTGCCTTGCCCTGATCCATCTGTGCGCGCTGTGCGTATGGCCGTCGAGATGCGCACTGGCGTTGTAGAGCTTGCCGCAAAATGGCGCAAGCTCGGACATGATCTCGGCTTTGGCGTCGGCATTGCTCAAGGATACGCCACGCTCGGTCGCATCGGCTTTGAGGGACGCTTTGACTACGCAGCGATCGGAACGGTGGTCAATCTGGCGGCGCGGCTATGCAGCGAAGCAGCGGATGGCAAGATTCTTATTGATCGGAAAGTTCAGGCAGCGGTTGAAGCGCTGGCGACGACGGAAACTGCCGGCCAACTAGTGCTCAAGGGCTTGCATCGGCCCATTGCTACGTTCAACGTGAACGCGGTCAGCTGAATTTCTCGGCGGCCCCCCAGGTGGAGTTAAATTGGAACTGATGATCAACCTCAAGACGGCGAAGGCGCTGGGGATTACGGTCCCTCCGATGTTGCTTGCCCGCGCCGACGAGATGATCGAATGACGCGTCGGAAATTCATCGGACTCGTCGGCGGCGCCATCGCTTCTCCAATCGCTGCTCGCGCCCAGCAACCAGCGAAGGTAGCGCGTGTTGGCTACTTGGGCTTTGGGACGCCCGCTGCATCAGCAACGCGCATAGAAGCGCTGCGAGCCGGCTTGAACAGCCTTGGTTATGTCGAGGGCCAGAACATGGCTATCGAATTCCGCTGGGGCAAAAACGCCGATGAGCTCCGGGAAGTCGCAGATCAGCTAGTCGCCCTGAATGTTGATATCATCTTCGCGACCTCTTTAACGGAGACCGGCCCCGCTCGGCAGGCGTCGCAATCCCATCGTGTTCGCCACGCATGCTGATCCCGTTGGCACAGGGCATGTAGCGAAGTCTCCGCTCGGCCGGGCGGTAACATCACCGGACTATCAGTGCTTCTATCAGAACTGACAGCTAAGGCCCTTGAGATTCTCAAGGAAGTAGTGCCCGAGGCGAAGCGTTTCGGCGCGCTTTCAGATCCGACCGTGCCCTCTCATGTTCCCACTATGAGAGCCGCCGAAAAGCTCGGAGTAACACTGCACACGGTCCTCGTGCGAGCGGTCGAAGAGTTCGAAGAAGCATTCGCGACAATGGCCCGAGCAGACGTTCACGCTGTATTCGTCGTGGCACAAGCTCTCACAGTTCGATACCGGCCGGAGCTCCTGGCTCAACTCGCGCTCAAGTACCGATTGCCGAGCATGTTCGGCGCGAGGGACAATGTTGCGGTTGGCGGACTTATAAGCTACGCGCCTGACTTCCTCGACCTACATCGCCGTGCCGCAACATACATTGACAAGATCCTCAAAGGCGCGAAGCCTGCCGATCTGCCCGTGGAGCAGGCTTCCCAATTTCAGCTAATTATCAATCTCAAGATCGCGAAGGCGCTCGGCCTAACGATCCCATCCACGCTACTTGCCCGCGCAGACGAGGTGATCGAGTGATGCTCTGTCAGCGCCGGAGTGAATTTGGATCAGCGGGTCGGAGCGATATTGCATCAGTCTTGAACGCATGAAGGCCCCTGCGCGCAGGGGTCTTCATGCGTTTGGGCGTCGCTTTTGGGAGACGTCGTCTGGCGGGACATCGGACTCGGAGCGCTGCGCCCGACGCTTGGAGTGGGCGAGCCGGTAGCTCTCGCCGTTCATCTCCAGGATGTGGACGTGGTGTGTCAGGCGGTCGAGCAGCGCGCCGGTCAGACGTTCGGAACCGAACACGCTGGTCCGTTGTAAGCGCTGCGCCGGCCCCACCTACGCGGGGGTGATTTGATCGGTCATGGTCCGAGGCCGGGCGGGATCGATTTGACCGTATGTTTGACACTAGCGATGACAGCAAGCCAAGGCGACCGCGCCGTGTCGAGGTGTTCACGGGGCCCGAGCGCCGCCGCGACTGGCCGGACGAGCGCAAGATCGCGATCGTGGCCGAGAGCCTCGAGCCGGGCGTGAACGTGTCCGAGCTGGCACGGCGGCACGAGATCAATCCTCAGCAGCTGTTCGGCTGGCGCAGGAGGTTCCGCGCCGATGCCGAGGCGTTGATCGCAGGCGCGATCCACCGCGCCTGCGTGCTTCGCACCGATCCTTGTCGAGACCCCAGTGGCGAGCGCAGCCGTCGCGCCTCCGGCAGCGGCGGGCGTTAACGACGGCTCGATCGAGATCGCGATCGGCAGTGCGACGGTGCGCATTCGCGGCGCGGCCGACCTCAAGACGCTGGCACTGGTCTTCAAGGCGCTGAAGGTGCTGCTGTGATCGTGCCGCCGACGGGCATCCGTGTACTCGTGGCGACGAAGCCGGTCGACTTCCGCAAGGGGATGGATGGGCTCGCAGCGCTCGTGCAGGAAGAGCTCAAGGCCGATCCGTTCTCTGGCGTCATTTATGTGTTCCGAGCCAAGCGAGCCGACCGCGTGAAGTTGTTGTTCTGGGATCAGACGGGCCTTTGCCTTCTGGCGAAGCGGCTCGAGGGCGGGCAGTTCCGCTGGCCTGCCATCCAGGATGGCGTGATGCGACTGTCGCCGGCCCAGCTCGCCGCGCTTCTCGAAGGGCTGGATTGGGTGCGTGTGCATGCGCGCCGTGTCGTCCGGCCCACAGCGACGCAGTGATCCACATCGTCGGCGTGGCGAGAGCTGGCGCAAGCCGCTGCAAATCGGCGATTCATGCTGGCATGACGCTATCGCTCGACGAGCTGCCGAACGATGTCGCGAGCCTCAAGGCTCTGCTTCTCGCCGCACATGCCGACAACGCCCAACTCGCCGCGCGCAACGAGCGCCTCGACCACATCATCAAGGTGCTGCGCCGGGCGCGGTTCGGTCGATCCTCGGAGCGGATCGACGACGACCAGTTGAACCTGGCCCTGGAGGATGTCGAGGCAGGGTTCGCGGCCGATGACGCGAAGGCCGAGCAGGCGAGCGACAACAAGCGCCGCGACGGCGTTGCCCGGCGACGCGCCAATCGCGGCCACCTTCCGGCGCATTTGCCGCGCGAGGAGATCGTCATCGAGCCGGAGGCCAGGGCCTGTCCCTGCTGCGGCGGCGCCCTGCACGTCATCGGCGAGGATGTCGCCGAGCGTCTCGACAAGGTGCCGGCCAAGCTGCGCGTGATCGTGACGCGTCGCCCAAAGTACGCCTGCCGCCGATGCACGGATGGCGTTGTGCAGGCACCGGCACCCAACCGCCTCATCGAAGGCGGCTTGCCGACCGAGATGCTGGTCGCCGATGTACTCGTGTCGAAATACGCCGATCACCTGCCGCTCTACCGCCAAGCCCAGATCCTGGCCCGCGAAGGCATTGCGATCGATCGTTCGACATTGGCCCACTGGGTCGGCTTTGCAGCATACGAACTCGAACCGCTGCACGCGCGACTCGTCGAGATCCTGAAGGCCTCGACCAAGCTGTTTGCCGACGAGACACGCTGTCCCGTCCTCGATCCGGGCCGTGGCCGCACCAAAACTGGCTACCTCTGGGCCATCGCGCGCGATGATCGACCATGGGGCGGTGGCGACCCGCCGGCCGTCGCCTACCTGTATGCTCCCGGTCGCGGCGCCGAGCATGCCGTGCGTCATCTCGCCGGCTTCAAAGGCGTGCTGCAGGTCGATGGCTATGCCGCCTATGATGCCCTGACCGACGCCAAGCGCGTCGGTGGCACTGTGGTGCTCGCCCTTTGCTGGAGCCACTTCCGCCGCCGCTTCTACGAGATCGCGAAAGGCGGCACCGCGCCGATCGCGAGCGAGGCATTGAGCCGGATCGGCGCGTTGTACGCGATCGAAGCCGAGATCCGGGGCCGTGGCTCCGAAGAGCGCCGCGCTGAGCGGCAGGCACGAACGCGACCCCTGGTCGATGCGATGCGACCGTGGCTCGAGCACAACCTTGCCCGCGTCCCGGGAGGGTCGGCGATCGCGCAGGCGATGCGATACGGGTTGAGCCGCTGGGAAGGACTCGGCCGCTTCCTCGACGACGGCCGCATCGAGATCGACACCAACACGGTCGAGCGCTCCATCCGGCCGATCGCCCTCAATCGCAAGAACGCTCTGTTCGCCGGTAGCGACGAAGGCGGCGCCAACTGGGCAATCATCGCATCGCTGATCGAGACGGCCAAGCTCAACGGCGTCAACCCGCACGCCTGGCTCGCCGACACGCTGACCAAGCTCGTCAATCGCTGGCCCGCATCCCGCATCGACGAGCTGATGCCATGGGCCTACGCCAAGATCCCCGCCTGACCGTCAAGGTGGGGACGGCGCAGCGCTTACGGTCCATTCGTCGAACGGCAGATTGGTCGTCACGAGCGCGCCGCCAGCTCGTATCGCCGAGAGAACACCTCAAACAGCAGCTCGGCGCCGGTCTGCGACAACGGCACGAAGCCGAGCTCGTCGATGATCAGAAGCTTGTAGGCGGCGAGCTGCCGCTGCCGGCGCAGTAGCCGCTTCTCGTCGCGGGCCTCGATCAGCTCGTGCACCATCTGCGGCGGCATTGGCGAAGCCTACCGACAGGCCCTTCTGGCAAGCGGCGAGACCAAGCCCCAGTCCGATATGGCTCTTGCCGGCGCCGGAGTTACCGACCGCGATCACGTTCTCCGCGCGCCGACCGTACTCCGAGCGCGCCAGCTCCATCACGAGCGCCTTGTTCAAATCCGGGAAGGCCGCGAAGTCGAAGCTGTCGAGGCTCTTCACGGTTGGGAACTTGGCCGCCTTGATGCCGGCGGTCGACCATGCGTCGCTCACGCTCTATTATCTCGGCCTCGACCAGCCGCAGCAGATAGCGCGGATAGTCGAGGCTCTCGGCTGCGCACTGGCGGGCGATCTTGTCGTACTCGCGCAGCATTGTCGGCAGCTTCAGCGCTTTGAGGTGGTGAGCGAGAAGGACGCCTGCGGGTGTCGGTGATTACGTCGTCTCCCACCAGAAGGTCCATGTAGGCGCGCGCCGATGTCGTCGCGACCGTGACCTTTGGCAGGTAAGGATAGACCGTCATGTTGAGGCGCGGCGGACGGCGCTCGAGCCGGCACAGCACCAGATGCTTGATGGCGTCGAAGCCGACCGCGCCGCGCTCGAGCGCATCATGCACGGCGGCGGCCACGTCCTCGATCCGGAACGTCTCCATATTAGTCGCGCAGGACGAACTGGGGTTTGCCCGGCTTGCCCATGCGGGCCTCGAGCAGACGGCGCAGCGTGGCGAACTCCTCGGGCAGCTTCCAATCCGCGAGCGGGGCAGCCTGGTCGAGCGCATTGATCTTCTGCTCGATCAGCGCCAGGTAGTGCAGCGGGTCGAACACGAAGTCTTCGCCATAGGAGGCGCGGATGCCGCGCGATGATCTCCGTGCCACAGGCGATGACCACCTCGGGCACATAGCCGCGCACGATCACTTCGCGATGCCCGAAGCTCGTCGGCACGGAGTAGTCGTTGCGTCTGTAGCGCACCAATGACAGCGAGGACACGCGCGTCGCCACCTTCTCGCAGGCGTCGTAGGGCGGCGGCAAAGGTTTGCGCAGCGCGGTCAGATCGCGCTCCAGACGCTCGCCGATCGTCTCCGTGGTGACCGCGCAGGCGCCGCTCATGCGCTTGCGGCAGCAGTCGGCGAGATGGGCGTTGAGCGCCTCAAAACTTTCGAACGCCGGCACCGGCACCATGAAATTGCGGCGCGCGAAGCCGACCAGCCCTTCGACCTTGCCCTTGTCGTTACCCTTTGCAGGTCGGCCGAAGCGATCCTGGAACAGGTAGTGCGATTGCAGCTCTGCGAACACGCGCGTGCGCTGACGCTTGCCATCACCCAGGATCCGCGCCACTGCGCTTGGTGTTGTCGTAGAGGATCGAGTGCGGCAGGCCGCCGAAGAACGCGAACGCTTTCACGTGGCCGTCGCAGAACGCTTCGTCGTCTCCGCCGGATAGGCCACGACGAAGCAGGCGTCCGAGTGAGGCAGGTCGAACGCGAAGAAGTGGAGCTTGCGCTCCACGCCATCGATGACGCCGATCGCCTCGCCGAAGTCGACTTGCGCGTGGCCCGGTTGATGCACCAGCGGCACGAACATCTCTCGCGTTGCGATCGTAGCCGGCGATCGGCGACATAGTCCTTCACGATCGTGATGACCACCGGTGTAGCCATGCTCGTCCCGCAGGCGCTCGAAGATCCGCTTCGAGGTGTGCTGCTGCTTCTCGGGACGCCTTATCCGTTCTCCAGGATCTTGTCGATGATCGCAATGAACGGGTCGAGCCTCGGCCGCACCGGTGGCTTCTGCGCGACGTAGCCAGGCGGCACCGAGAACATCATCATCTTGCCGACCGTCCGGGATCGATCCCGAACCGTCGCGCCGCCGCCCGTTGGCTCAACCCCTCGATCTGGACCGCATGTCGAACCTGTGCGTAGAGCTCCACGTGCTTCATCCCCCGCCCTCTGCCGAACGCTGCAAAGGGCTTTCGCTGCCGGATTTTTGCTCCGGCGCAACCGACCGAATCCGGCCGCTTCACTGAGGGATTATTGGTCCGGCGTTCTCCACCGGTGAGAAGATCGCGGAGGATGCCGCGGGGAGCAGGTCAGTCAGCCTGATCTTCGACGACAAGGATGCGCTTCGTCATCAGTTGACCTTGCGAAATTCGGCACGGATCGGGAGTCGGTATCGGAAGGTTGGCCCTGCCGTAATGTCGATTCAACCCAGATGCGACCACCGTGCATCATCCGCTCGGCGATGGCGAGCCCAAGACCAGTGCCGCCCTTCGCTTTGGTGTTGGAGTTGTCGATCTGGTGGAACTGTTCGAAGACCCGATTCAACTCCTGGGGCGGCATCCCTGGACCCGTGTCCGTCACGGCAACAGTAACGTGGCCTTCCTGTTCTCGCGGTGATGCGCACTTCGCCGGTGTCAGTGAACTTAATGGCGTTGCCGATGAAGTTCAGGAGTACCTGGGTGAGGCGCTGCTCTTGACCACCTGAAGAGGCCGACCGGTAGCTTTTTCGGCAACGTCGGCCTTGAGTGCGAGTTTCTTGGTCTCAGCGAGGGATTTGCGGCCGCGCGCACCGTCTCGACCACGCTTTCGATGGCGACGCCAGGTTCAGGCTGAACTGGCCGGACTTGATCTTGGCGATGTCGAGCACCGTGTTGATGAGGCCCAGCAGGTGCTTGCCGTTGGACCGGATACGTGTGAGTGCGTCGGTGGATTTCTTGCCCAGCGGCTCGTAGAAGCCTTCCTGCATGAGTTCGGCGTAGCCCAGGATAGCGGCGAGAGGCGTGCGCAGTTCGTGACTTATGTTGGCGACGAACTGCGACTTGTGCTGGCTTGCGATTTCCAGCTCGCGGCTCTTCTGGGCAATCTGTTCGAACAGCCGCGCGTTCTCAAGTGCGATGGCGGATTGGTCGGCGAAGCTCTGCATGAGGCTGACGATTGCCAGAGAGAACTCGCCCGGCTGGCGTCGCCGCAGATCAGAGTGCCAGCGGCCTCTTGCTGACAGAAGCGGACCACGAGCGATGCTCGATATCCCGCTTCCAGAACGGCATCGCGCAAGAGGTCGCTCGGACGCTGGGTCAGGTCCGCAATTGGAGTGGCTGCCGCTTTGCAATTGCCTCGCCAGGGCCTGTGTCTCTCGCAGAGATTTCAAGTTTGCGAAGCCTCGCAACGAACTCCTCACTGAGCCCCGTTGTTTCACCCAGCTCGAAGGTGCCAAGTTCCTTGCGATAGTAGAAGATCGAGCGGCATCGGTGCCACAGAGCGACCGCACGCTCGACAATGGTCTTCAGCACGACCTTGAGATCGAGCGTAGAGCTTACCGCTCGACCGACTTCGCCGAGAGCCTGAAGCTCCTGCACACCGACGGGTAGCTCGCGCGTGCGCAATTCGAACTTCGTCGAACAGCCGTGCGTTCTCGATTGCGATGACAGCTTGGTCAGCGAAGGTCTTGAGAAGCTCGATCTGCGTGTTGGTGAACGGGCCGGGAGCCTTGCGCATCATATGAATCGAGCCGATGGCAATGCCCTCGCGTAGCATCGGCGCGACCGCCATGGCACGGAAGCCGACTAGTCGCCCGCTGTCGCGCGCGAATTGCTCGGTGCATCGACCGCTTCCGTATCGCCGATGCAGATCACAGTTCGATCCAGTATGGAGCGGCCGGAGGGTTGTCCCGCTCCAGCGGAATGAGGAATTCGCCGCGAGGATCGGCAACTCCAGCGGTTGCTCTGGCAGCGACAAAGTCACCTTCCCGCAGCATGATAGCGACGTGCGAAACGGCAAGTATACGATGCGCTTCGTGCTATGGCGTCGAACACGGGTTGCGCATCGTCGGGCGTGCCGGCGATGACGCGCAGGATATCACCAGTGGCAGTCTGCTGTTCGAGAGCATCCGAAAGTTCGCGCGTGCGTGCCTGCACCTCCTCAAACAGCCGCGATCTTCGATAGCAATCACGGCCTGGTTGGCGAAGGTCTCAACCAGCTCGATCTGTTTTTCAGTGAATGGCATAACTTCGGTTCGCTGCAGAACGATAGCGCCCAAGGCCCCGTTGTTTCCAAGCAGTGGTACGCCGAGGCAGGTGCGGCGATTGTCACCCTTACTACCGCGCATTAGCGTAAATTCGCGGTCGGCCTGAAGGTCGTGCACGTGAACGGTGCGACACCCAAGCGCGACCCGACCGGCGATCGATCCGCGATCCAGGGGAATCAGTTTGTCGAGCAATCCTTTTGTGATCGGACCGTCCACGCTGATGGAGGTTGGTAAGAGCCGGAAGCCTCCCTCTTCGAAACGCAGAGCGCTCCACGTTCTGCCTGACATAAGCGTATGGCCGTATCGACGATGGTGTCGACCACTGGCTGCAAGTCGAACTTCGAGCGACTGATGACGCTCAGCACATCGGTCGTTGCTGTCTGGTATTCAAGCGCCTCGTTAGCTCGCGCGTTCTCGCCTGCACGGCCTCGAACAGCCTGTGCGTGCTCCGATGGCGATGACTGCGGTCGGCGAAGGTGCGGACAAGCTCAATCTGCTGTTCGAAAAAGGGCGGGACCTGCTTGCGGTGCAGGATGATGGCGCCAATGACTTTCTCATCCTTGATGAGGGGGACGCCAAGCATTGTTCGGCGCATGTCGCCCACCGTGCCGCGCATGAGCGTGAACTCAGTGTCGGTCTGTACGTCGTGAACGTGGACGCTCTACGATCAAGGGCGACGCGGCCCGTCAGTGAGCCGCGATCCAAGGGCACAAGCTTTCCGACTAGTCCCTGAGAGACTTCTCCTATGACGCCAACAGTGGTTGGCAAGAGCCTGAAGCCGCCAGGCTCGATAA
>CAVZEC010000006.1:0-595247 GCA_963774165.1 uncultured Alphaproteobacteria bacterium
AGCGGAATGATGATGAACGCGATCTCGAAGAAGTCGAGGAAGAAGGCAAGGAAGAACACCAGGATGTTGACAAAGACCAGAAAGCCGACTTGGCCGCCCGGCAGCGAGGTCAACAGATGCTCCACCCACAGGTGTCCGTTCACGCCGTAGAAGGTGAGCGAGAAAATTCGCGCCCCGACCAGAATAAAGACGACGAAAGACGACAGCTTTGCCGTGGCTTCGATCGCCGACTTGAGAAGAGTGAAGTTGAACCGATTGGGGTTGCCATCGAGGACGCGCTTGAAGATCGCCAGGATAATGGAGCCGGTAGCCCCCATTGCGCCTCCTTCCGTCGGGGTGGCGACCCCGATGAAGATGGTTCCCAGCACGAGAAATATGAGAGACAGCGGCGGCACCATGACGAAGGTGACCTGCTGAGCGAGGGGCGACAGGAAATTAAGGCCCGTAATCTTGCCGATGATCCAGCTCAGCACCGCGATGCTGAATGCGAAGGCAATGGCCACTGCCATCACCAGAACGACGAAGTCGGCGCCGCGGTAAGGCTGCGTACGCATGGCGAAATAGCCAATCAGTCCGGAGACGACGGTCAAGACGGCGAGCGAAGGCAACCCGCGACCGCCGTTTGGATTGCGAAAGCCGACCGCATCCGGGGGGAGACCGGGGGCGGCCGTGGAGGAGAGCTTCGTGATAATGAAGATGTAGAGAGCATAGAGGCACGCGAGCACGAGACCGGGGATGAATGCGCCTTCGTACATATCGCCGACGGAGCGGCCGAGCTGGTCGGCCATCACGATCAGCACGAGCGACGGTGGAATGATCTGCGCGAGCGTGCCTGAGGCCGCTATGACGCCGCTCGCCACGCGCCGATCGTAGCCGTAGCGGAGCATGATCGGCAGCGAGATCAACCCCATCGAGATGACCGAGGCGGCAACCACGCCGGTCGTCGCTGCCAGCAGTGCGCCGACGAACACGACCGCATACGCCAGACCGCCGCGTATGGTGCCGAACAGCTGACCGATGGTGTCGAGCAGGTCCTCGGCCATGCCCGATCGCTCCAGCACCAACCCCATGAACGTGAAGAATGGGATGGCCAGGAGCACGTCGTTGTTCATGATGCCGTAGATCCGCTCGGGAAGCGATTGGATCAGCGGCCACGACAGGGAGATCTCGCCGTGCGAGAGCGGCGCGAGCTGCACGCCGATGATAAAGTAGATCACTCCGACAGCGGCTAGAGAGAAAGCGACCGGGTATCCCAGAAGCAGGAAGACGACAAGCGACGCAAACATAATCGGCGCCATGTTGTGCGCCACGAATTCTGCCATTTAGGAACTCCGGCGGGCCAGGTTGGCGAGGCGATTGATCATCGGATGGGGTCGGTTGGGGGCACGGCGAGCCCGCGCTTCTCTGCTTCTTCCTTTGCGGCCTGGATCACACGCTCGGCCTCCGCCTCGGCTGCTGCGTGATGCCCACCTCCCGAGACCGTGTCCTGCAGCAGGCCCCGCATGATGGCGATGCGTTTGATCAGCTCTGAGAAGCCTTGGATCAGCAGCAGAGTGAATGCCAGCCCTATCAGCAATTTGGAGGGATAGACCGGCAGTCCGCCAGCGTTTGAGGACTGCTCGTTCTGCATCAGCGATCGCCAGAAGAATGGCCAGCCCAGGTAGGCGAGCAAGAGAGTGACCGGTATGAGGAAAAAGAGGTGCCCGATCACGTCGATGGCGTCGCGCGCCCGCTTTGGCAGCATGCTGTTCACGATATCGATGCGGATGTGCTCGTTGGATAGAAGGGTCCAGGCGGAGCACAGCAGGAACACCGCGCCGAACAGGATCCACTGAATTTCGAGCCACGAATTGGAGGAGGTGTTGAAGACCTTCCGCACCGTCGCATTAGCGGCGCTCACCAGGATAGCCGCCAGGATGGCCCATGAGACCAAACGGCCGATGCGAGTGTTGAGTGTCGACCGCGCGGCTGAACCGCAACAACGTCTTCAATCGTTCCTCCCTTGCCGGGGCCCGTCTGGGCAGACTGCCCATCCGGCCCTCCAACGCATGCTCCACTGTATAGAGCTTTACGTTCGCGTCATCCACCAGCCCGTTGCGACTAAGGATTAACATCGCGCGTGTCCACGGGCAGCCGGAAATTACCCTAATGACGGCGGCGCCGGGCAATTGTCGCCGCGGCATCGTCGCGCATGCTCCGACGGCCCCGCAAGGCCGCACTAGTTCGAGGTCGGGGCACCGGGCTGGCGCAGGGGCTGGGCGCGGGCGAAACGGTCGTCCTCCAGGCACTTGGCGACGATGCGCGCAACCGTCGGGTACCCGTCCAGCGTGCCCTTGAACACGCGAAAGCCCTGCGGCGGTGGCCGACGAGGCAGAGATCGGCCATCGTCACCCGGTCGCCGTGGCAGTAGGTACCGGTCGCCTTGTCGCGGGAGAGATGCATCTCGTAGGCGTCGAGCCCCGCCGCGAACCAGTGGCGCACCCAGGTCATCTTGCCGGCATCGTCGAGATTGAAGGTCGCTCCCAGATGATTGCGCACGCGGGGCACGATGAGCGGATGGGAGTTGGCGACCGTGATCAGGCAGAGCGCCCGCACGCGCGCGCGGTCCCTCGGATCGGCCGGCAGCAGGCGGCGGCTCCGGATAGACCTCGTTCAGGTATTCCATGATGGCCATGGACTGATAGAGCACGTTGCCGTCGTCCTCGATCAGCGCAGGGATCACCATCTGCGGGTTGACGGCCTTGAACTCCGCCGCGCGCTGCTGCCCGGCATCGAGATCGGCGACGAGATCGGCTCGTAGTCGAGACCCTTCAGGTTGAGGGCGATGCGGACGCGGAACGTGGCGAGCGAACGCCAGTACGTATAAAGCTTCATGTCAGCGTTTCTCCCCTGGAGCAGGATCGATTTGGGATGGAAATCGCTCTTGCCTGAGCTGCAACGTGGCGGCCGAGTGTGATCTGATCGAAGCTGAAACGCTTCGATCAGGAAAACGATCTTGCTCCAGGTAACATCACCCGGGAGGCATCGCGCATGCAATCCCGCCGTCGCGCGATTGGGGGGCGCGGCCGGCATCCGCGCGCGGGGAAACACCCGCCCACGGTAGGGGCGCCCAGGCAGCTTCACGTGGGCCAGGGAGGCTGCGCGTCAATCGCGCGGCGGTGGATCGTCCTTGGCAGTCGGTGGCGCGGCATCCTCGGTCTCGACGCGTGCGCGGCGCACCGGACGGCGCAGAAACTCGGGCTGCTCGTGCGCCTGCTGGAACCGGTCGCGACGACGCGCTGCCGCCGCCGTCCCGCTCCCGGCGGGGCTCTCCCTCCCGGTCCCGGCGCGGCTCGTGGCTGGCCTCGCGGCGGGGCGGTGGCTGGTGGCTGGCCTCGGCGGGCTCCTGGTGACGCTCCGGCTGCGGAGCACGTTCCTGCGGCGGACCCCGTCCCTCCATCGGCCGGTCGCGATCGCCGCGATCCCGGTCCCTGTCTCCGCGATCCCGATCGCCGCCGCGGTCGCGATCGCCACGGTCCCTGTCACGGCTGCGGAAACCGCCCTGATCGCGCCGGAAGGGCCGGTCGTTGCGCTTGCCGTCGTAGCCGCCGGATTGGCGCGGCGGTGGCTGGTGCTGCTGGGGGATCTGATGCTGCGGCGCGAAAGCTTCGTCGAGGATGTCGTCGTTCTCGTCCTCGCCGAACTCGTCGCCGCCCTCGCCGGGCAGGCGGTGGCTATGGCCGTTGGCCATGTCGCCGGGCTGCTGCATCTGGTCCCGGTAGGCCATGATGATGCGCATGTAATGCTCCGCGTGCTGCAGGTAATTCTCTGCCAGCACCGGGTCACCGGACGTCTGAGCATCGCGCGAGAGCGTCAGATACTTCTCGGCGATATGGGCCGGCGTGCCGCGGATCTTTACATCCGGCCCGTTGGATTCGAAGCTGCGCGCCAGAGGATTGTGGTTTTTCCGGTTGTTGTTTGTTCCGGCCGCGCCCACGGCGATTTGCTGTCCCTGCCTCACTGCCTAAATGGCTCCTATGTTATTGAACCCGTTCCATCAATGTCCATTCCGCGTCTCGCGCGGGCATGGTTCTGTTTGCGCTGGGTCTCTACCCCGGCCGACACGACCTCCGTGAGCGGCTCGTTCACGGCCCGGGCATCGTGCCTCGTGTGCTGCGTGATGACTTGGCCCCTGTTCGGCAACCCGCGGGCGGGCCACGCCTACGACTGCGGCAAGCAGGTCATCAATGCCTCTCGTGGGCGATCAGTGGTGCTGACGATAGGTCGCCTTGTTGCGAGCAATCCAAGCTTCGCGTCGTTTCACGCACCCGCTTATCTCCGCCCAGCGGGCAGCAACATCAGCATGGTGCTTTGACGGATTTCACTGACCCCAGCCTATCCCGGATGCCGCAAGAATCCAAGGGGTTTCTGGGCATGTGCTCAATTCCGTGTTCTGGCGGCCACACAGCGTCGCTTACCGGCGACATCGCGATAGAACCGGATGTCGGATGACCCACTCGAACCCAGCAGCGCGGCAACCGCGTCGGCCTGATCGTGCCCCACCTCGAGCACCACCCAGCCATCTTGGACCACCTGTGCCATCCGCGCAATCAAACGGTGGAAGAAGCGTAAACCGTCCTCGCCGCCGTCGAGCGCCTGGAGAGGATCGTGGCAGCGAACCTCGGGGTCGAGCCCGGCAATCTCAGCTGAAGGTATGTAGGGCGGATTGGAAATCAAGATGCCGAACGGGCCGCCGATGGCCTCGAGCGCATCGGCTGCGAGCCATTGCGCCCGGGGCGCGAGCCCCAGTCGCCCGGCGTTGGCGCGCGCGACATCCAATGCCGCCGCGCTCGTGTCCGTGCCGACGCCAAGCGCGTGCGGCAGCTCGGCCAGCAGCGTAGAGCAGGCACCCCGATCCGGTGCCGACATCCAGGATGCGCAGCGGCCGCGCCGACGGTCCGTTCTCGGCTGCCAACGCGAGCGCGGCTTCGATCGAGCGTCTCGCTGTCGGGTCTCGGGTCGAGCGTTGCCCGCGAGATGGCAAAGGTGCGGCCATAGAACTCGCGCTCGCCCAGGATGCGCCAGACAGGCTCGCGGCGCGACGCGACGAGCGATGCGGCGACGAAGCTCTCGGCTTCGCCGCGCTCAGCTGCCACTCGGGTCGGGCCAGGACTTGGGCAGCCGACAGCCCGAGAGCGGAGACAAGTAGGCGGCGCGCGTCGTCGCCCGCGCCGTCGATGCCGGCTCGACGCAAGTCGGCGGTTGCCTGGCGCAGGGCCGCGCCGAGCGTGGGCCGCGCGGCGTCGCCGGCCGTGTCACGCATCGGCGTCCTCATCCATGGCCGCCAGCTCGCTCGCCTGATGCTCGGTGATCAGCGCGTCGATCAGCTCGTCGAGTGCGGTGCCCTCGAGCACGGCGTCGAGCTGGCGCAGCGTCAGGCCGATGCGATGGTCGGTGACGCGGCCCTGCGGAAAATGTGTGGGTGCGGATGCGCTGCGAGCGGTCGCCCGAGCCGATCTGCCCCTTGCGCTGGGCGGCGCGCGAGCTTCGCTGCCTTCTGACGCTGCTGCTCGTAGAGGCGGGAGCGCAGCACCTGCATGGCGAGGGCGGCGGTTCTGATGCTGCGATTTCTCGGCCGAGACCACGATCAGCCCGGTCGGCAGATGCGCTGAGGCGGACCTCGGAGTTCGTCTGTTGACGTGCTGTCCGCCGGCCCCTCCGGCGCGCATGGTATCGATGCGGATATCCTCGGGGCGGATGTCGAGGTCGATATCCTCCACCTCCGGCAGCACTGCGACCGTGGCCGCCGAGGTGTGGATGCGCCCGCTCGCCTCGGTGGCGGGACGCGCTGCACGCGGTGGACGCCCGACTTGTACTTGAGGCGGGCAAATACGCCCTTGCCCGAGATCGAGGCCACGATCTCCTTGGTATCCGCCGAGATCGTTCTCCGACAGGCTGATGGATCTCGGTCTTCCAGCCGTGCGCCTCGGCGTAGCGGCTGTACATGCGAAAGAGGTCGGACGCGAACAGGGATGCCTCGTCGCCGCCGGTGCCCGCGCGCACCTCCAGGATGGCACTCTTCTCGTCGGCCGCGTCCTTGGGAAGGAGGTGGACGCGCAGCTTCTCAAGGAGCTCGCCCCGGCGCCGGTCGACCTGGCCGAGCTCGTCCTCGGCCATCTGCCTGAGCTCCTTGTCGGCCGTGGCATCGTTGCTGAGCGCTTTCAGCTCGCTCCATTCGGCTTCCGCCTTGCGATATTCCCGGACGGCCTCGACGACGGGATTGAGCTCGGCGAATTCCTTCGCCAGCTGCACGCGGCTGGCTGATCGAACGGCCGCGATTGAGCTCGGACTGGATGTTGTTCCAGCGCTCGAACGAGCTTGTCGAGCTTATCGGCGGGGATGGCGGTCATTGGCCAGGTGCGGACGGGGAAGAGCAAACGGATCGGACACCCGCGCTACGGGCGGGACCCGCGGCTACATCTACGATTGCGGTTGCGGCTACGATTACGACGCTAGCGGGCGGCTTGTCTGCAATTTGTCGGCTTTGCGCAAGCGCGGATCGCCCTTCTCGATCCACCTCAGGCCTTCGCGGCGAGGTGCGGCAAGGAGCACCACGTAGTCCACGCCGGCGCGTACGGCGGCCTCGGCCGGACCGGGCAGGAGGGCCACGGCACGATAGATCGGCTGCGGCGCCGCATGTGCCAGATAGACCAAGGCCGCGATGAGCGCAACCGGCGTGCTCAGAGCAAACAGGGCGCGAGCCCGCCGGCGGCGAACCAGGGGGCTAGTCTGCGTCCGCTCGGCCTTGCTGCGCCCGCCCTGGGTACGCTCGCTGCGGGCAACCGTTGCGAGCGCGTCGCGGGACGGCCGACAGTGGCCGGCACAGCGACCGAGGGCGGCGCCGTCGTCGGCATGGGCGTGGCGGGCGGGCTCGCCGAGCGTCTGCATGTGGCCGCGGATGCGCCAAAGAATGGGTTCCGGATCGAGCCGCAGCAGCTCGCAGTAGCCGCGCACGATGCGCTCGGTCTCCTTGCCGTGGGGCAACGCCCCGATGGCGCCGGCCTCGAACGTGTCGATGCTCGCTGTACTGGTGGCCAGGCGCCGCGCGATCGTCTCGCGGGACACCTTCATCGTCAGGCGCATGTTGCGGAAGATCTGGCCGAACTGCTCGTCGCGCAACGACTGACGCTTCCCCGTTCGCGCCCGCATGCGCGTGCGCCGGGAAATACGCCCCGCTACCGCCGACCGGGCTTTCCCCGGGGTCTTGCCTCATACGCATCTCGAACGCGACTACCTGAAGCTTGGCTGGACATGTTTCAGCAAACCCAGCGCCTTGTCAAAGCTCGCCCTTCCCGATGGCGGGAACAAGCCGCGGCCCGCGGCGGACGAGCTTCTTCTCTCCCGCGACTGTGACTTCCGGGAAACAATCGCTTGCAGCAGAACCGTATGCGCGAGCCCCTCGATCGGCTCACCCGTTGAAACGCGGCTTGCGCTTGCCCAGGAAAGCGTCGACCCCCTCGCTGAACTCGGCGCTGCCGAAGGCGATCGCCTGCGCGACGGCCTCGCGCTCGAAGAAGTCCTCGACGCTCGCCTCGTAGGCGCGCTTCATCATCACCTTGCTCATGGTCATCATGGCGGCCGGCCCCGAGGTGATCTTTCGGCTGCCGCCAATGCCTCCACATGAGTTTCTCGGGGGCGACGGCACGGTTTGCGAGGCCGATCGCCACTGCCTCCTCGGCCGTGTAGCGCCGGTTGAGCATGATCATCTCCTTAGCGCGCAGGCTGCCGATCGCCCAGGGCAGCGTCTGCAGCACGCCGAGGTCGGGCAGGGCGCCGAGCTTGGAGTAGCCGCTCATGAAGTAGGCCTTGTGGCGGCGATGACGATATCGGCCAGCAGCGCCAGCGCGAGGCCGCCGCCGACCGCCGCGCCGTTCACCGCTGCGATCACCGGCTTGTCGCCATCGAGCAGCGCGCGGGCCCAGGCGTGCGTCACCTGCATGCGCCTGCGGACGGCCGGCGCCTTGCGACCTTCCGGGTCCTGCATAGCGCGGATGTCGCCGCCGGCGCAGAACGCCTTGCCGGTGCCGGTGATGAGAATCGCGCGCACACCGGGGTCCGCGACGAGCTTCGGCACGTTCGCCTCCATGCCGGCCTTGACCGCCGGCGCGAGTGCATTCATCGCCCGGGGGTCGTCGAGGCGCAGGATGGCGACGGCGCCATGGCGCTCGACCTTCACGGCTTCGGACATGGGGGCTCCTCTATTGTCCTGAATTTCGCAACGCGACGGATACAGGCTCTTCAGCTTTACACGGACGTCGGCGGTCGTGAAGTGCCAGTTGGCGTTGCGGCGGGATCGCGCGGGATCTTGGCGTAGTCGACCTGTACGTGCGACGCTGCGTGACCTCGACATGACGCCAGCCTTCGAGTGGCGCGAACAGCATGAAGATGTTGGCCGTGCCGTTACGCTTGTGCTGGTAGTCGTAGCGCGCGGGCTGTCCGGACCTCATTGGCTCCGGTGTGCGGGTCTCGGCGACGAGCCGCTTGGAGGTGTCATCGAGGGCAGACGAGCGGGCGCCGGATCATGCGCCCGTTGGCTTTCCGCGGCGGACGATCGGCGTCCACGCCAACACTTAAGCCCAAGTTCTAGCCACCATTCAGGTTTTCCACAGTACAAATGTGGCGCTGCAGGAACGGCAAACTGCAGCGACCGTTTTTGTCCGTACAGCGTGCCGCGTAGAACACGTGAGTGTCTGACATGCGAGCCTTGAGCGCCTTGCTGACCATCGCAGGATTTACTGCCACCTTTGCCGTTCTGTTTTTCACCAGCGCCATCCTCACGGCTACGGTGCACAAGGCGATCACCTCGATTTCGCTCGCCCCCATTGGCGGATAGCGTTGTCTGTCCTAACCTTCGCAGTCTAGGCAGTGGATCGTCACTGGCACTTTGGCCAGCCGCGTGAGGAATCAGATACCGTTGGTCTCTGGGCAGGGACCACGCGATGCGCGCAACGATCATGGGCTGTATGTGTGTGGTCGCATCGCTCGCGGCCGGGTGCGCCGACTGATGATGCACCACGCCGCACAGCATCGATCCGGCAGAGTGCGCCGAAGCCAGCTACGTCTGAGGCAGAGAAGGCGCGCGAAGCAATAGCGAAACAATGCGCGCAGCGGCACGTGGATCGAGCGAACGGCGTGCTCGACGAAACGGACGAGATCAAGCGCGACAAGGACCAGATTTGCTGGGGCGCACTACCGGGGAAGCTAGGGCGGCGGGATGCGTCATTACCTAGTGCGCCGTAGCCCCGCAGCGGTCTGTGGATGACGGGGAAATCCTCGCGCTTCAAGTAGTGCGCCGACAAATCGTAGGTACACTGCCCCCGTCCGCAATCATCAGGGAGACCAGCACGCGGTTCCGGTTCGCTGGGGCCAGTGCTGGTCAGGAGGCCGTCATGGAGCCATTAGGCGCTGTGATCCTTGTTGCGTTTCTCGATCCTATTCGCGCACTCATCACGTTCGCTTGCAGCTTTATCTCGCGAAAGGCGTATGGCGTCTGTTAGCGGCAGCCGCGTCCGCGATCATCTGCGAGACCATCCTGACCGGCGCACATGTGTGGCGGTACTGGGGGCAAGGCATCGTCGCAGGGTTCATCGCATCGCTACTACAAGCGGCAGTACTCTACTTGGCAGTGAAGGCGATGCGTCGGCGGCGGGTGTCTTCTGCGCGGTAGAGCTGAGCGGCATTGGTGGCCAGCTTAGCAATGGGCTACCCGCGGCGCACACGATATCTGCCTATCCAGTGTGAAGGATATAACGTGTGTAGTCCCCGAAACGGGAAGAGAGGCCGCTGTTAAACGGCCCCAGTCTGCTCTTGAAGAAGAAGGAGGGCGCGCCGACATGGGGGAGAAGCGGGATAGCCGACGGGGGGTTGGCTGTCCGACAGCGGCGCGCCCTGTAAAGCAATCCTCGTCCTATCTTGCAGCCAAATACATCGGGACAAGGCCGTACAGGCCAGACTGTTAACCCTGAGCGGTGCGCACCCACTTGCCGACCAATTGAAGGTTGGCAGAATGCGTCCTAGCGATGCGCGGGGGAAACAAACGGGCGGTCCGGCCCCGGTCTGAGGGTCCAACGGGATCAGCCGGGGCCGGTGGTTGGGTCGCGCGGAACCATGCGACCCGGATATTTCATAACCTGCCGACGCCCGCTGCGCTGTTCCCGCAGAAACAGGAGCGACGTGGGGCCCCTGACGGATCGGCGAGGCGTGAAGTGTGCACTCGAAATATCCGGCCGACAAAGCGCGAGGACGATGGGAGCCCTGGCAGAGCTGGCGCCTATTCAACCAAATATCGGTAGGCGTAGCCGCTGCCGACACCAATCAACACAGCGACGCACAACACGACAGCCACTTGGATCGCGATGCGGAGCCAGATGTTCCCCTTGGGGAGCAGTCAGCCAACTGACCGCGCGGGAAATCAGAGCAGGCGGTGGCGCGAGCGCGGGTGTCGGCGCTGGAGAGACCGGCGGTGGTGCGCTACGGCGGGTTTTCGCTTCCTGCAGCTCTTGAAGTCTCTGACTTTGAGGCTTGAAAGATGCGGCCGACTGCCATTCGCTGACACCGTCGTGCCAAAGGAGATCGGTCGACAGCAACTGCTTCGTGTAAGAGAACCTGTCTAGGTCAGCCTCACTAAATGGCCCGTACCGCTTGCCGTCTCGCAAGAGGTACCACTCTCTTTCTTCCATGCTTCAGCCCGCGGAACCCCGCCAGTCCTCCGTAGCATCCGCCAAAATTTCAGCCCAATCAACCGAGTGGATCATCGGTGGTTCGGACACGCGTTGGCGTTTTGAGAACTGCTCACTTCGATCGGACGAGCGCCGCTGGGTTCGCGTACCACTTGAAGACGAAACCGCTGACCGCCCCAATTGCCGCCGCACAACAAAGAGCGCCGAGAGCTATCACTATTCGTCGGCGCCAAATGACGGATTGTTCTTCTGTCGCACCATCATCTGTGGCTGCCATGCGATTGGTCCGCACTTGCGTGGCAGGCCGCCGAACCGCCTGTGCCGTTTGCCTTCGGGTTTCGCGCTGTTCCTCGACGACATTCTCTCGGGTCGCGGGCTCCAGTTGAGGAAAGAGGACCGTCGCAGGGCGCCATTCAGTGAAGTCCGACGCCAGAGAAAGTCGGTCGCCTGCAACTGGCCATCGTCGACGAGCTTCTTCAACTCAGCATCGGCTACTGGCCCGTGCTGCTGACCGTCGCGAGTGATGTACCAGGGTGGGGATTGTGCGGGCATGACGCTCAATCGGGCGGAGTTGGTCCCCTATATGGCATTCCCGCTGAGGCCTCGCCAAGGCATGCCAAAGTTTGAACCAATTCAGCCGGTTGGATGCACTGAGGTTGGGGGCCATCCCGGGAGGCGAGCATGTTCCTTCTGTTGGCCGTGGCACTTGCAGGCAGCATCATCATCGCCGCGCTGCTCTCGTACAGTTGGTCGATGGTGCGCGATGTGGGCGACGCTCAGGAAGAGCTTCGGCGCCAAGTGCTGCAGTTCTATCGAGTGGCACTGAGCGCGAAGACGGCAGAGGACGATGCCGCGCTCGTGATGTACCGCCGATCGCAGCCCTTCAGGGACTTGCTGCAGCAGGCCGATGAAGACCTGCGGTGAGTTCAGCCGGCTCTCGTCAGCTCCCAAATGTACGGTACAAATAGCGCCGCCGTGACCGCAGCATCAATTAGACCAATCACGACCCAGTTCCAGACATCGCCGAGCTGATTGTCTTTGGCTGAAGCGTCCATGACCTTGCACCCGTGGCCTGAGCGATTGCACAGCGGAATTGAGAGGCCGCACCAAGGCTCGGAGAGGAAGCCCGGTGCGGCCGACAGTTGAGAGGGTCGAGCCCTGACGCTGAGCCGGGCAGCCCACTTGGATGGCCGGTCTTTTTGGTTGGGAGACCCGCAAGCCATTGACGCACAGATGGAGGCTTGACCGCGTTTCGCTCATCCCTGTTTCGGGGGAGACTTGCAGCGTTACCGCCGCCTCCCGCGCCTCGTTGCCGATGATCGGCAACCTGCTCGGCCATCACCACACCCTGACCACCGCGCGTTACGCCCACCTTGCCGACGACCCCATGCACAAATTGAACGAGCAAGTGGGCGACACGATCGCCGAAGCGATGGGTGGTCAACGCTCCGGCTGATCACTGACCTTTTCTTCAAATCCAGATTTGAAAATGACGCCAACGGCGGTTTTAGTATATTTCTCTAGTTTCAGTAGTTTTAGAGCGAGGCCATGTCGCGCTGTCAAAAACTCGGCCGCTTGATCAATGGCCTGCGGGTCACCCGGTAGGCGAAGTACGGCCGCCGATAGTCGAAATACGGGATGTCATAGGTGATGTACGGGCTGGCATAGGCGATGTACGGACTTGCCAGAAGTTATCCACAGCGCCGCGTGATAGGCGAGGTACGCTTTTGTCAAAAACGGGTTGTCAAAAACGCCGATCCGGAGACGCACGTGAACGCGCCGCCCAAAGAAATGGGCGCCTCGCTACGGGGGAGAAGCGAGGCGCCCTGCGCGGTCTCCTTGGGGGAAGGGTAGCGCGTCAACCGATCCATCGGGAGGGAGATCCGATGGTTCATAACCGAAACAACCGCGCCCAAGTTGTATGTTCGCCAGGGAACACGTCCGGCGGCTACGCTCGCCAAAGTGCCGGACCGAGCCCATTTAGGCCGCAAGCTTCGCCTGCTGTTCGCGGTAGCGCATGCACGAGCTTGAGCTCGTCTCGGCCGTCGACCAGATCGAGGTCGTAGTCGGGGAACGGGAACACCTTCGTGCTCGCCACGAACCGTTTGAGCATCTGGGAGAACTGCGGCCGCGCCTGCGTCGAGCCGCTGCGCTTGTGCAGCTCGGTAAGGCCGTACTCGGCCTTGTGTTTGCCGGCGGCCTTGCGGGCCAGCCGGTAGATCACCCGGCCGATCGACTGACCGATGAGGAAGTAGTCAGGGTTGATGGTGAGGATGTGGGGGTGCCCCTCCTCCTTGACGATGCCGTTGTAGACCCAGTCCGGGATACCGATCTCGACCTCGTCGACGTGTCCGGTGGTGGTCTTGCTGATGACCTTGTAGGCCTGGATCAGCGGCATGTTGACGACCTCGCGGCGTTTGCCGCCGGTGAGGTTGACGATCTTGATGCGCGTGCCGGCAAGCCGATCGAGCGCCGCCTCGATGTCCTTGTATTGTTTGCCGCCCGAGTTTCGGCGACAGAACTTGAGGATGTGCGCGACGTTGGGGCGGTAGACCCGCGCGGGTAGGTCGGGGCGTTGCCCCTTCGACTGCGCCAGTTTGTAGTGGCGCGCCTCCTCCGCCATGTACGAGACCATGTGCAGGAAGATGTCGTAGTCGAAGGCGGTGGCGAGGCCGGCACCGGCGCTGCCGTCGATGGTGATCATGCCGTCCTTGAGCTGGTAGTTGATGACCCTTTCCCGCTTGGATTTGCTGAGTGAGAACGGCGCCACGTCCATGAGGTTGACGTCGTCCTTGATGGGAGCGTCGTAGATCACCGGCACAAAGAACGCGAGCTGGGCGTCATCAGGCGGCGCGTCGCGCAGCACCGGCGGCGGCAAGTCGACGATGAACGCGCCGATCACATCTTTCTTGCGGTCATCCTCCTTGATCGCTTCGCCCAGACGACGCAGCGCCTGGTTGAGCGGGTCGTCGGGCAGTGCCTCGATGCGCAGGTCGGCGAAGCTCCGGCGGGCATAGAATCGCCGCAGCCGCGCCAACCCGTCTTTGGTGAGTGGGACCTGAGGGCGGCCGGTCGCCTCGGCAAATCGACGCGCCAGATCTTCGAGATATGCATTCTTCTCGTGCATCGACAGCGCGGCGAAGGCCTGCCTGGGCATGAACTCGAGTTTGGGCAGTGGCGGCTGCATGGCCGGAGTTTACGCGCAATGCGGCCGTGCGGTCGTGGCCCCTGCCCATTTCATGGGCTGCGCAAGAACATTTTGCAGCGCGAGCCTAGGCATCGCGCCGTTTGTCCTTGACCATCTCGTCGTCGTCCACCTCGATCCCGTAGGCTTTTAACGCCGAGAGCACCACTGAGCTCTTCGACCAAGGCATCAATCTCACCCACCGCCTTCCGCGCTGGAGGCCGGCTGCGGTCAGCGTAGTGAGCCGGCTGCGCCGTTCGTCATGGAGGCGGAGGTATTGGTGCGCGGAATACTCGCGATTGCCCGCAAGTGATGCGGCCTCCAGCTGAGTTGCATTTCGCTAACCGCTTTAAGCCAGGGGAACGCGACGCTCCCTTCCACGTTGCCCTGCATAAGAAATCCGTCAAGAAGGCAGAAACGATGCCCACCAGGAAGAAATTCGCCCCGTAAACGTCCGGCCCCGCTCCGCGCGAAAACCAGCGACACGCGCAGGTCTCTCGCCAAATCCAACGGCCACGCGCTCACGCCAATAAGCGTCACCAGCCGCGTCATGCGCGTCTATGCCGAACTGCCGTTGCGTCTTGCCCGCTGTCGAACGCCGTTTGAGCTTTACCTCGAGCAATGCATGGTCGGGCCGCGCGTCATTGCGGCGTTACAACCCGACTAGGCATGACCGTTCTTGGGGCCACGGTCCTCTGCGATAGTTCCCACCATTGAGGCTCGGCGAAGCCGCAGCGCAATCGGGCTGAGCATTGCGACGTCATGCGCCCCGCAGGAGTTCGGGGAATGGCTCGAACTGTACGCCATTGCAAAAGCTCGTCGACGCAACGTCGTCGCGCGCATCCATGATCTGATTGTCGCGAATGAGAAGGACCGTATCCTTGAAAGTGGCGCGCTTGCCGGCGTTGTCCTTGATTCTCAAGCAGACACCCAAGTAGTCCGGCTGGCCCGGCTCGGCCAGGGCCCAGCCCGCAGTTGATTTCGGCGCCGAGATCTGTGCGCTGCGTATCGCGTGGGCGTTGGGAAAATGATCCTGGACATGGTCGCGCGCCAGCTGACGGTAGTCCCTCGGCGCCGCATCAATGACCGGCGTGTTCGAAGTTGCGCAGCCGCCGATGGCAACGGCCATGAAGATTGCTGGAATTCGGCGCATCGCTGGTCTCCACAATTGCCAACCGGTTCGCCATATTCTAGTTCGCGCGCCGTTGCGCCATCGCCGGCAAATTCTCCACAAGCTGCTGAAGTCCTCGGACCGAGGCAAACGGGCCACCTGTCCCTAACGGTTGCCATTGCCTTGCGGTCATGAAGGGCTGCTTGTAGAGGACCACCGTCAGCGGTCCGCCATTAGCGATCCGGTCTGTCGTCGTGCGTTGATTGTTGGCGGTGGCGGGCTGGCTGCCATCCTGTCGCTGACTGGCGTCATGCCTCGGGGGTAGTCTCCGAGAGAGCGAAGGAAAGCGGCCTAGGAGAAGGTGATGGAGTGGGCACTTCTTTTCCCTCCGGTCTGTTCCGGCTTTGGTACTTCGCTCTGATTGCGGTGGTGCTCGCTGGCGGTGGATACTACGTGCTGCTTGAGAGCGAGTGGAAGGCAGCGGAGGAGAGCCGAAAGCAGCAAGCCGCAAGGGAGGCGTGGTCACGGTCGGCAATAGAACTCAAGGAACTCCACTTTAGTGGCGTCCACCTGAAGAACCGGAGCTACGGACCGTACATGGCGCTCGATGGCGTCGTGGCCAACACCGCCAAGTACGCATTGGGAGAGTTCGACGTCGAGATCACGATGAAGGATTGTGAGGACAAGACGAAAGAGACGAACTGCAAGGTCGTCGGACAAGCCGTTGGCACCGCCACGCCAGGCGTTCCAAGCGGTCAGACAAGGTCTTTCAACACTTCGGACCTGCGGTTCGACAACCTGCCGCGTGAGGTCCAGGTTCAATGCGGGACGCAACCGTGCAACGCTGGGCGGGTGTTCAACTGGCGCGTTACAGAGATTAGGGCTTCTCGATAATGGGCAATTGGGGCCACCCTTATGCATGTTAATTTCAAAAATCGTTCTTTGCTTATTCTGGCGATTACAGCCTTCGCATGTTCGAGGATCATGTTTGCATTCTTCCATGACCCTGAGGGCCCGAATCTTCTCGTGGTTACTGGGATGGGCCTGTGGCGATGGGGGTTTGCCCGGGTTGCTCCGTGGGCGCGGTTTCCTGTTGGGTCGTTACGTTTGCGGTGTCGCGGCTGGGCTGCGTCACGCGCCCTCACGGCATAGGCTCCACCGTTATCCTGCCGTCCGCATAATCCCGGACGACGCCAAGTCGGTGGCAGGCCTTGATGGCGTCAAACGCCACCGTGTCGTCCCAGTGGCGGAGAAACGGAAAATCCAACGGTCGAGCGGCAGGAGTAATGTCCATCCGCCCCCCATTCGGGAAGCCAACCACGGAATGCGCGACGATCGCCAACCTGTCCGGCTCGGTTTCTTTAATGAACAGCCAGCCCCGTATAGCTTTGTACTTGCGTTTGTCCTCGACCCAACGGTCTACGTTGTCGTGGCCGTTGGCGTCCATCCCGGCGATGTCGCTTCCACGCGTTTCACGATCTTCGCCGAGGGCCGCCGCTCCGCAGTCTGGCCCGCCAGCCTCCTTATCTCCTCGTCTGCGTCCTGCTCCGCCATGCCCGTTCCCCGCCGGCTGCAATGAGCCGCATCCAGCCATCCGATTGCGATGTCATCATGGTGCGGATTAACCTGGACGCTGGAATACCTTACCTTCGCCCGACCGCCCTCTGCACTTCCTGCAGTTCCCTCCGCAGCTCCTCGATGGCTGCGGCATCGGCTACGTGGTTGTCGGGGCTCAGGAGATGCACATTGCGGTGCCGGCCGAGCGCGTTTGCCACTTGGGCACGGTCGATGCCGGGACAGTGTCCACGTAGCCGCGACAGCAAGGCGGTGATATCGTCACGCTTCGAAGTCGGTGCCGAGGCACGTCCACTCACGCCATACTCCCCATGCGTTCAAGCATTGGTCAACAGCTGCCCTAGCTGGTGACCGGGAGTTCATAACCGTTACGGAAGCGGCGCAGCCCCGTTTGGGCTTATCGCCTTGGACATCAGGACTGCCTCCCGGTCCAACGTGCCGGTAGACAGCATGTGTTTTTAACGACCGGTGCTCCGGTCGTCCGTATCGAGGTTATGAAGCCCCATCACGGGTTTGCGCCCATGACGAGGGGAGCCTATGTCGGGATTGGCGTATACGTCCTTGGAGTGACTTCTAATGGAGGCGGCCCTGTGGCTAGCGCGGGATGGGGTACGCGACCGCGCATTGCCGTCTGCCAGCGACAACGTGGAGACATCCGATGCGAATGATCGCCCTCACCCATTGGTACGACTACATGAAATCCCATGATCACGTAGCCCTGTGGGACTTGCTGCATCCCGACGCCGCGTTCGAAAGCCCTGTCGTGCACACGCCGCAACGCGGGCGCGAGATCACCTTCAAGTATCTGACGAGCGCGGAAAAGGTACTGGGCGGCCCCGGTTTCAAGTACGTTGGCGAATGGCGCAGCGACAACGGCGCGGTGCTGGAGTTCGAGAACGAGATCGAGGCGACCAGGATCAACGGCGTCGACATCATCACCTTCAACGACGACGGAAGCCTGATTACCCATTTCAAAGTGATGGTCCGCCCGCTCAAGGCGATCAACCTGCTCCATCGGCTCATGGGCGAGCAACTGGCGAAGTAGTGAGACGCTGTTCGCCCCAGGCTTCCGCATGGTCTCCCCGCGCTCGCACAGAAAGTCCACACGCCACATCCACTTCGGCGGCGGACCTCAGCAGTCCACTGGGGCGATCCAGACCGCGGCGACCTAGCGGCCCCTTGACGCCAACCGTCTGATGCGGTCCTTCCTCACCTTGGCACAATGTGATGGCCAGACACCGGTATCGATTGAGGGGACGCGAGCATGCACGGACGGCACATGCTGGTGTTGGCGGCGATCGCATTGTCTATGGTCGACCCGCTTGCCGCCCAAGACGAGATCAAACCCTTCAATCGTCGCATCGTTGGCGGCGAGAAGGCCGACATCAAGAACCACCTCTGGCAGGTCGCCCTGGATATCAATAAGATCGATGGCCAATTTCTTTGCGGGGGGTCGATAATCGCGGAACGTTGGGTACTCACCGCCGCGCATTGCTTCGGCAAATCGATCGACGCGAAAAACGTGCGCGCCAAGGCCGGTGCCACTAATTTTGTGGTGTCCGGAGCGTGGTCTGACATCGAGGCCGTCATCATTCACGACGCTTATAATGCGGAAACCAATGAGAACGACATCGCCCTGGTGCGCTTGAAATCGCCGGCGACTGGCCGCGTCATTCCGCTCGCCAAGCCAGCGCTCCCGATTACGGCTAACCAGCCCCTTGAGGTGGCGGGCTGGGGTGCAACGGCCGAAGACGGCGCGACGTCCAGAAGTCTCCGCAAAGCAATCGTCCCATACGTCGAGCATGGCGTCTGCAATGAGCCCAGTTCGTACAACGGTGCGGTGAAACCGAGCATGCTGTGCGCCGGGTACAGAGCGGGCGGTGTGGATTCCTGCCAGGGTGACAGCGGCGGCCCCTTGGTATGGCGAACCCCTGATGGCCCCGTGCTTGTGGGTGTCGTTTCATTCGGCACGGGCTGTGCCCGCAAGCTGAAATATGGCGTCTACACCCGGGTAAGTGCATATCGGGGCTGGATCGACCGCGTCGTCGGTCTGGACCGCAGATGATACCTGCCAACAAAATCCTAGGATCAGTTCAAATGAATATGCCAAAGCTCTTGGTAGCTTGGTTCATCTTCGCTGCGAGCGTTGCGACGCTTCCGGCGCCAAGCATTGCGCAGGACAAAACTCCTGTCAGCGTGATGCCAAATATTGGCGACCTAACGTTCGGCGACAAGGCCCTCGTCTCCCCGAATGGTCAGCTCTTGGCGGTTTCCGATGGCAGTTACGGCCGCACTAGCGGAATTACCCTATGGAATATATCCGTGGCGCGGCCGCTGCGGATGCTGCAATACCATGGCTTTTTCCGGGACTTTGCTTTCACGCCTGACGGAGCAACCATCGTCTCGGGCCACAAGGACGGCGCGGTCAATGTATGGAACGTTGCCAACGGGGACCTGCTCACGGGTTTCCAGAATGACGCAACGTTAGACCCCGGTGATCGCGCGGTGGAGTCCATCTGGATCGACGAGACTGGCGCGACAACAGTCGTGGGCGATGAGCAGGGCGGCGTTTCGGTTTGGAGCATTGGCGACAGGAAACGACTTCACCACGTCAAAGTGACATCCTTCGAAAAGGATGGGACCCGCCAAAGGATTGTCGGCGCCCGCCTTTCCGCGAAAGGTGATCAACTCATCGCCGCCACGGAGGCCGGAGTCCGAATTTTGGACCTTGCCGGCAATGAAGTTCAATCCTTCGAGCTTCCGAAAAATCATTCCTTCTTTGCCGGGAGCATCGTAGGCGAGGGCGAGTTTGTTGCCCTTTACGCTGATCCCAATTGCAAAGTTGGTCGACTGGTCTTTGTTGACCTCACGAACAGAGGGTCGCCAGTGCAGATCGACAAGCCTGACACCTGCGAACGGTCCGCTTCCGACGAATTGTCCCGGTCGCACGGTGAGCCCTTGGTCGTTGCCAAACGGCAAAGCGATGATGTCTTTATCGCTCGCTGGGGCATTCCCGGGATCGTCGTCTGGAACAAGAAGGCCCGAACGCTGATCCAGACGTTCCGCTGGCAAGGCACTGACGACGCTCGCGTGATCGCGTTCGCTGATGACCTGGGCACGGCTATCGCTCAAGACGGGGCCAGGGTGCGGGCATACGAACTCACCAGCGGAACGTTGCTGAAGGAACTAGCCGCTTACGGATATGACGCCGACGTAGCACTGGTCTCGAGCAGCGGACAAGACCTGCTGCTCGCTCGCGAACAACCGAAGACCGACTACGGCCAAAAGGTGGTGGAGCTCTGGCGCGTCGACACCATAGGCTCGCGCAAAGTGCAGTTGCCGACGGACGGGGAAACGACTGTCATGGATTTCTCGGTCGCCGCCGGGCTCGTGCTGGCCGTCGACGCCAAGAACGATGTCCTTCTTTATTCGTCAGAGAACGGCCGCGCGCTGCGAAAATTTGCAGTCAAGGGCGTTAAGGAAATCTCTCGTGTCCGCCTCTCGCCGGACGGAAAGCTGGCGCTGGTAGTGGGTGAGGACGCAAACAAGAGGACCGTAGAGACTAGAAGCGTCGCCGCGCTGGTCAGCTCGGTGGATGGCAGCATCAAAGCGTCGATCAGAACGCGAACTGCCGACGATCATATCACTGCAGCTGCTTTCTCGAAGGACGGTTCCCGTTTTGCCGTTGGTCGCAGGAATGGTACTGCCGAAGTGTGGGATACGCGCAAGGGCCAGCGTCTGGTGGTTCTTCCAGCCGACAAGAAGGACGACGATCCGGATACGCACTTGCTGCAGTTCTCTGACGATGGCCAGACTTCTACTGGGGAGCAGCCTGTTCAGCGAAAATGTTTACGTCTGGAATATACCCGCCGCGCGCCTGGTGCGTCGGTTCGCCCTCGACGATAGCCGCGCGCACTATCACCACGCCGCGAGCCTTGCATTG
Source organism: uncultured Alphaproteobacteria bacterium (assembly GCA_963774165.1). GTDB lineage: Bacteria > Pseudomonadota > Alphaproteobacteria > Rhizobiales > Hyphomicrobiaceae > AWTP1-13. Next base: position 20,532 of record CAVZEC010000006.1, read on the forward strand.
TCACGTGACGGCAAGCTTATCGTCGGCGGCTTGGGCCAGCGCGCCATATCATCGGGCGACACGGGCGCCGAGCGCGGCGGAATAAAGGTCTGGGACGCCCAGACAGGCAAGCTGCGCTTCACCCTGCGGGGGCACGACGGCGCTGTCACTGCCCTTTCATTTTCCCTGAACGACAAATGGATCATTTCGGGCAGCCTCGACGGAACGATTCGATATTGGGAGCGGACCACCGGCAAGTGGATGGCGACCTACACGGCCGCGAAGGATGGTCGTTGGATGATCATCACCGAAAGCGGATTTTTTGCGGGATCTCACGGCAGTAGCGAATTCATAAATGTTGTTCGGGGTCTCGACGCATTTTCCATGGCGCAGTTCCAAGACCTCTATCGTCCCGACCTCGTTGAGCAATTGCTCAAGGGTGATCCCGATCGTCGCTATAAGGACGCAGCCCACCTGCTTAACCTCGGTAAGATCCTAGAATCCGGATCGGCGCCGCAAATTGAGTTAATTCCCGATAAGAAGACCGAGCGGGCTGGGGACACGGTTAGGGTCACGTTGCGCATCAACGACACCGGCGGGGGCATCGGCAGTAAGGTCGTTTGGCGCGTCAATGGTGTCACGGCAGGGTCGGAGAACCACGAACGCTCGCCCCCGACCGACAGCCGCGAAAGCGGCTACCGCGTTGTCACGGAAACCTTGAAGCTCGACCCGCGCCTCAGGAACGTCATCGAGGTGACCGCGTGGAATGCGGCCGGCCTCCTCGCAACCGAGCCTTACAGGGTGGTGATCGACGCCTTCGGTGTGTCCGAGGAGCCCCGGCCGCGTATGTTCGTCGTTGCCGTTGGCGTGAGCGACTACGTGCGACCGGAGTGGAAGCTGAAGTTCGCAGCGCGCGACGCTAAAGTTTTCGGCGAACGCCTGGCCGTCGCTGCCAAGGGTCTGTACGAGGATGTCACTGTTCGGGTCATCCCCGAGGTGCAGGCCACCCACGCCGGGATTGCCGCGGTCTTCGACGAGATCAAGGGCGTGGTCAAAGCCTCAGACGTCTTCGTGCTTTTTGTGGCGGGCCACGGGCGCACGGTCGAAGCCACCGGGACCTACTACTTCCTCCCCCGGGACCTTACCTTCGAGGGCGGTAGGTCGGTGGAGGATGGGATCGGTCAGGAGACATGGCAAACGTGGCTCAAGAAAATACCTGCCCAGAAAAGCATCCTGGTGTTCGATACCTGCGAGAGCACGGCCGCCGCCGGCCTCACGCGAGGCGGACGGGAGAGAGAGACCGCTATTGACCGCCTTCGCAATGCGACCGGTCGCAGCGTCATCACCGCTGCTCGCCAAGCAGCGTACGAGGGATACCGGGACCACGGCGTTTTGACCTACGCCATCCTGGATGCGCTTACGACGAGGCAGGGAGGTCAGGCCCAGGAAGTGGATCTGCTTCGCCTCGCCGCACATGTGGATCGCGAGGTGCCAGAGATAAGTCAGACGCTGTTTGGCGTGCGGCAGCGGCCGCACAACAAGATCGAGGGTAATTTCCCCATCGGAATGACCACAGCCGCGACACCAAGCACCGCGGAAGGCATATCGAAAGTCCCGACCCACGTGGTCGTACGGGGGGAGCGTGTTCGCGAGCGGCCCGATACCGATGCACCCGGCGACATTGAGCTGGCCGCTGGTTCTCAGGTGCGCGCTGTGGAGTTTGTCGGCGACTGGGTTGTAGTTGCCCGCGCCGGCCAAAAGATCGGGTATATTCCCGTTAGTTCACTGCTGGAGCTGAGATAGACTGCTTACTCATTGCATCCTTCTAAGCCAAGCCCAGACAGTTCCATCATCCGAAAGGGACCGACAGGTCCCTGTCGATAAAGACGTCGACGTCTGATTCACCCCGCCTACGTCCCGCGCCCCACTTTATCCGTACGCACCAATAGCGAAAAAAGACCTGACATCTCGGTTGAGGCCTGCTCCGGAAGCCTTCTTCCGAAATCGGCGCGTGAGCTGGTTGGTGCCGTTGCCTCTTGGATGTCGGCTCCACCCGGCGGCAACCACCGCAGGTCGCGCAGGTGGCTTGCGGGCGAGAACTTCGACGGTGCCATCTGGGAGCCGGCCTGCGGTCGGGGCGCCATTTCGATGATGCTGGAGGCTGCCGGACATCAGGTCGTCTCCACCGACCTCATCCAGCGCGATTATGGGAACGGTAGCGTCGATTTTCTGAGCGAGCCCGAATGCCGAGCCAAACACATCATCACAAATCCTCCCTTCGGGCGCGGATTGGGTGATGCGTTTGTACGCCACGCGCTCCACCTCACGCGCCAAGCGGGTGGCACCGTGGCGATGCTGCTGAACCTGGGTCGCTCTGCCATCCCAAGCGACACCAGCTTTGGGTCAAAGACCCGCCCACTGCCATCTATGCGCTCGATGAGCTCGTGTGCTGGCCGGAAGGCGATGCCAATCTCGCTGGTCGCGCCAGCAACCTGCATCGCTACTGCTGGGCGGTCTGGAAGCCCGCTCACATCGGCCGCCCGACGTTCTGGTGGCTCGCCATGCGCCGGCCCCTCTCAGTCTCCGACCGGCTGGACGCGTTCCTGCGGGCGACGCCGGGTTCAATATTGCGCTGGACGAAATGAATGCCAGCGGACCCGTCGCCTTGACCGATGCCCAACTCGCCGACCTGCTCGGCAAGCGGATGAGCATTTACGGGATACCCCTCCGGCGTTTGCTAGGCGTTTGCTAACGGCTTTCCGGGATCTTATGGTCGGCTCTTAAGCTCTTGATTTCATTGGTGGAGCCGAGCGGGATCGAACCGCTGACCTCGTGAATGCCATTCACGCGCTCTCCCAACTGAGCTACGGCCCCATGGGTATCGGGAAGCCGGCGCAGGAGGGTTTCCCGCCGCCGGCCCGCTTAAGTATGCCGCGGCGGCGGATTGCGCAAGTGGGGTCGCCCACGGGCCGCCGGATCCGCCGGCGTTGGCGCGATGGGAGGCGCCCGGTGCAGCCGCCCAGCCGACCGCGTCGGCACGACCGCAAACGAGGCGAGCAGGCTCGCACCCGGCTCTGTCACGGGACCTACATCGGACCGTTAACCGCTGGTCATGCGGCGCTTTTAGCCTCGCGGCGATTCGGGCGTGCTTGGGCTCGGCGTCGGAGAGGGCGGCATGGGAAGCGGCGAGGCGCGGCGGACGGGGCCGTCGCGGCGGGAGATGATGGCGTCGGCCGGCGCCTCGGCACTCGCGCTGACGGCGGGGGCGGGGCTGTCGCAGGCGCAGGGCCCCGCGATCGCCAGCGGGTCCGTGTTCGAGGACCGCGATCGCTCGGGAAGGCGCGAGCCCGGCAATCGCGGCATCGCCGGGGTGATGGTGTCGAACGGCCGCGACGTGGTGCGAACCGACGCGGAGGGACGGTGGCGGCTGCCGGTGAGTGACGGCGACAGCGTGTTCGTGATCAAGCCGCCGCACTGGGCGACGCCCGTGGGCCTCGGCGGGGTTGCGCAATTCTCGCGACTGCACCAGCCCGGGGGCAGCCCGACCGGCATCGCCTACCGCCACGCCGGGGTGGCCGCGACCGGCACGCTGCCGGCGTCAATCGACCTTCGCGCTGACGCGGCAAGAGGAGAGCGCCTCGTTCGAGGCCTTGCTGTTCGCGGACACCCAGCCGGAGAGCGGCACGGAGCTCGGATACCTGCGCGACGACATCGTCGCCGGCGCGCTCGGCACGAAGGCTGCGTTCGGCATCAACCACGGCGATGTCGTGTTCGACAACCTCGCCCTCTATCCGCGCTACCTGCAGATCCTGGGGGCCACCGGGATCCCCTGGCACCATTGCCCCGGCAACCACGACATCAACTCGGAAGCCCCGGACGACCGGCATTCGCGCGAGACCTGGAAGCGCGTGTTCGGGCCGCGGCACTACGCCTTCCAGCATGGCGGCGCCACGTTCATCGTGCTCGATAACGTGCATTATTTCGGGCACAACCCGGGTTCGCCGCGCAGCGGCACCTATGCGGGGCTGATCGGCGAGCGGCAGCTGCAGTTCGTGCGCAACGTGCTTGCGCACGTGCCGCGCGAGCAGCTCATCGTCCTGTCGATGCACATTCCGCTCGTCACCTACCAGGACCCGGCCAGGCCGTCCGACAACACGGCAGACCGCAATGCGCTTCTGAGGTTGCTCGGGTCACGCCCGCACACGGTGAGCTTCTCGGGTCACATGCACCTCACCGAGCACCACTACCTGACCGGCGACGCCCCGGCGGGCGCGCACAGCCCGCACCACCATCAGGTCTTGGCGGCGGCCTCGGGCGGCTGGTGGGGCGGGCCGCACGACGCACGCGGCATCCCCTCGGCCGACAGCCCGGACGGCAGCCCGAACGGCTACCACGTGCTGTCGGTGGACGGGGCGCAATACACGACGCGCTTCGTGCCGGCGGCCGGCAAGACATCCGGCCATCTGCGCGCGGTCGTGGTTGGTCCCTCGGCCCGCAGCTTGCTTGCGACGGGAACGGGCGCCGGGGAATTCTGCAGCGGGCCGATCATGGCCCACGAGCTCGCAGCCAGCGAGCTGGTGGTCAACGTGTTCGACGGCGGGCCTCGCACGAGCGTGGTGTACGAGATTCCAGGCAGGCGGCCGGCGCTGGCGCCGATGCGGCGGACGACCATGTGCGACCCCTACATTGCCCAGCTGTTCGCGCGGTCCGCGCCGATGCAGAAGCCCTGGGTGCAGGCCGTTCCGTCCTCGCACGTATGGAAGGCGCCTCTCCCGGCCGACCTCGAGCCCGGAGCGCACCGCGTCACCGTGCGCGCCCGCGACGAGTACGGGCGGGAGCGGGTCGCCCACACTCTGGTCGAGGTGGCTGCGCGCGAGACCGTCGTCTCGCCGGTTTGATCAGCCGAGGGCTCGCGGCCAGGTCGGGCGAAAGACGCGGCCCGCAGTGCACCGGGGCAACACTGCCGCTCCCGTACCGGATGGACGCCTGGACGATCTGGCCGCCCGCCTGTCATATGCGGTTGCCGGCACGGGCCGGGCGCGCAGCAGCATGGGGGTCCCGATATGCGTCGCATCGCCTTGGTTGCCTTGCTCTGCAGCGTCTGTTCGGTCCCCGGCAAGGCGGATGCGCTGGACGACACGCTGCAGCCGTTCTGCACGCAGAGCTCGATCGCCGCGACCGCCTGCAAATGCGCGGGCGACGTGATGCGCCGAGCCATTCCGGCCGGCGAGCTGGACATGATCCTCCGCTTTGCGCGCAACCAGCTGAGTGCGGACGAGGTGGCCAAGCTTCCCGACGGCGGCGCATCGCTGCGCGGCAAGTTCGTCGACGGATGGCGGCAGGCGCAGGCGGAATGCGGCGTCAAGCAGTAGACGGAGCGGCCAAGGCCTGGACAAAGCCATTTTGTCACCCAACTCTGGCCGCCGCCTGCGGCCCCGCGAAGGAACCTCGTAGCTGCCTGTGAAGTTCCCCCGCGACTGCGACCGACAAACCCAGCATCGACAAGGACGACAACATATGCCCGCCATCCGCTCCGCCGCCGGCGCGCTCGCGCTGCTCATGTCGATCGGCACTACCGCCTCGGCGCAGGACCAGGGCATTCTCGGCCTGTGGACGACCGACAAGGGCAAGGGACGCGTTGAGATCGTCAAATGCGCAGCACCAAAGCAGGGACTGTGCGGCACGATCGTGTGGATCAGCGAGCCGAACGACAAGCAGGGCAAGCCGCAGACCGACCAGGCCAACAAGAACGCAAGCCTCAGGAACAGGCCGATCGTCGGACTGCAGATTTTCGAGGGGTGGAAAGAGGCCGGCGCCAACAAATGGACAGGCCCGGTGTACGATCCGGAGGACGGCCAGAGCTACGACGTGGACATCACGCTCGCCGGCGACAAGCTCACGCTGAAGGGATGCATCGCCTTCCTTTGCGACTCCGACACCTGGGACCGCTACCGTGGCAGGTGACGCGCGCTGCTTGCCGTGCCTCGGCTCGACCGTCCGAACAAGTCCGAGGTCATGCAGCTCACCACTGGCTTGGGGGAAATCGTGCCGCGCACTCAACCTTCGTCATGAGCTTGTCGAGGGACGGCCGCGGTCGCGTCGCCGTGGTTCGACAAGCTCACCACTGGGGTGGAGGGAACCGCGCCGAGCCCGCCGCCTTCGTCCTGAGCTTGTCGAAGGATGGCCGCAGCCGCATTGCCGTGGTTCGACAAGCTCACCACGGGGTTGGCAGTCCCTCGCCGTGCACAACCCGCTCACCCTGAGCTTGTCGAAGGGCGGCGGTACATGCCATTCGTCCTGCGGCCATCGGGACACGTCCGAGGACTGGCAAGCTCGGGACATTGGCGAAGGAGAGCAGCGCTCGTGACTGCCGGGGGAGTGCGGGTCGCCGTCGACATCGGGGGAACATTCACGGACATCGTCGTCATGTCCGGCGACGGCATCCTGCACGAGAGCAAGATTTCGACTACGCCCGACGATCCGAGCCGTGCAGTGGTGGCCGGCCTGCAGGCGCTCCTGGTGGACCTGGGCATCCCCGCACAACATGTCGAGGAGGTGCTGCATGGCACCACCGTCGGCTCCAACACCATCCTGCAGCGGTCGGGCGCGCGGACCGGGCTGATCACCACGCGCGGCTTCCGCGACGTGCTGGAGATCGGCCGCATCCGCATGCCCGACATGTTCGACCTCACCTGGGACAAGCCCAAGCCGCTGGTGCCGCGCCGGCATCGTCTGGAGGTCGCCGAGCGTATCGCGGCCGATGGCGGCATCGTCGAGCCGCTCAGCGAGTCGAGCGTCGTCGCGGCGGGCGAGCGGCTTGTCGCCGAGGGCATCCAGGCGGTCGCCATCTGCCTCATCAACAGCTACCGCAACCCCGCGCACGAGCAGCGCGTCGAGGCGATCCTGCGCCAGCGCTTCCCCGAGCTGCTGGTGACGGCCTCCTATGCCGTGCTGCCCGAGCGCAAGGAATACGAGCGCACCAGCACGACCGTGGTGAACGCCTACCTGCTCGGCGCCATGCGCGGCTATCTGCGCAGCCTCGAAAGCGGCCTGCGCTCCGTCGGCATCGACGCGCCGATCCGCGTGATCACCTCCAACGGCGGCATGCTGGCAGCCGATACCGCCTGCGAGAAGCCGGTGTTCGTGGTGGCCTCGGGCCCGGCCGGCGGCGTGATCGGCGCGGCGCGGCTGGGCGCGGCGCGCGGGGAGCCCGACCTGATCGTGTTCGACATGGGGGGCACGACTGCGAAGGCCGTCATCATCGAGGATGGACGGCCGAGCATGACGTCGGAATACGAGTTCCGCGACGGCATCTCGACGTCGAGCCGCTTCGTGAAGGCCGGCGGATACATGCTCAAGGTTCCGGCCATTGACATCGCCGAGGTCGGCGCCGGCGGCGGCTCGCTGGCGGGCATCGACAAGGGCGGGCTGCTCAAGGTCGGTCCCGAATCGGCGGGCGCGGTGCCGGGTCCCGCCTGCTACGGCCTCGGCAACGGCCGGCCGACGGTGACGGACGCGAATGTGGTGCTCGGGCTGATCAATCCGAGCGCGCTGGCCGGCGGCCGGCTCGCCATCGACCGTCATCTAAGCGAGCAGGCGATCCTGACCCACGTGGCCGAGCCCCTCGGCCTCACGCTCGAGGATGCTGCGCACGGCATCCGGGCCGTCGCCAACGCCGCCATGTCGCGCGCCATCCGTGCCGTCACGGTGGAGCGCGGTCGCGATCCGCGCGACCTGACGCTGATCGCCATCGGCGGCAACGGCGGCATCCACGCCCCCGACGTGGCGAGCGATCTCGGCATCAACCGCGTGGTGGTGCCGCCGCTCGCGGGCGTGTTCAGCGCGGTGGGCATGCTGGCCTCCGACCTGGAGCACATCGCGCTCGACACCGTCACCCGGCCGCTCGACGGCCTCACCCGCGCCGATCTCGACCGGATGAAGCAGGGGCTCGCGGCGCAGGTGACGCGACGGCTGGCGGCGGACGGCTTCAAGGATGCGCGCGTCGCGCTGAGCTGGGAAGCGGACCTGCGCCACGAAGGCCAGGCAACCGAGCTGACCGTGCACTACGACGGCGACGACCTCGGCGAGATGGCGGCCCGCTTCGTCGCCGAATACCGCAAGACCTACGGCTACGAGGACGAGAGCCCGATCGAGCTGGTGAAGCTTCGTGTCGTCGGCCGGGGCCTGCGCGAGCGGCGGCTCGACTTCAAGCAGCTGGCGATCGAGTCCCGCGCCGGCGCTCCGACCGCGCGCTCGCGCGCCATCCACTTCGCCCGCGGCGCCGCCGCCATCGATACCGAGATCGTGCCGCGCGCCGCGCTCGCGTCCTCGCCCCGCCGCGGCCCGCTCGTGATCGAGGAATTCGACTCCACCACCGTCGTCCCGCCCGACGCCAGCGTGCACCGCGACGCCATGGGCAACATCGTCTTGGACCTGAGCTGATGCACGTGCAAATACCGGCGACGGTTCTCCGAACGGAGCGGTGGGGACCCTTCTCCCCTTGGGGAGAAGGTGCTCGGCGAGCCGGAGGTTCGCCTTCGGTCGAGACGGGCGGATGAGGGGGCCTAAGTCATTAGCCGACAAGAAGGAAAGTTCCCCCTCAGCAGTTCGGCCGAATGACCTGCGACTGCGCCATCTTGGTAGCGGGTAAATTAGGTGGAGCGCTACACAGTCGCAAGTCATGGCCTCACGTCCTCTCCCCCGAGGGGAGAGGGGCCGTTGCGCGCCTGTCCTTTGTGGGAGAGTGCCGTGAAGATCGATCCGATCACGTTTGCGGTCATCAAGAGCGGGCTCGACTCGATCGCCGACGACATGGCCTACACGGTGGTGCGCATCGCCCGCTCGGAGATCGTCAAGGACGTGATGGATTTCTCGGCCGCCCTGTGCGCCGCCGACGGGCAGATGGTGGCGCAGGCCAAGACCATCGCTCAGCACCTGGGCGCGATCCCCGAGGCCATGGCTGCCGTGCTCGCCAGGTTCGGCGACGATCTCAACGACGGCGATGCCGTGATCATGAACGATCCCTATCACGGCGGCATGCACCTGCCGGATATCTTCATGTTCATGCCGCTGTTCTTCGGCGGCAAGCGGCGGGCGTTCGCCGTCGTCATCTGCCATCACACCGACGTCGGCGGGCGGGTGCCCGGCTCGAACGCGTCGGATTCAACCGAGATCTACCAGGAGGGACTGCGCATCCCTCCCCTCAAGCTCTACGACCGCGGCCGGCTCAACGAGACGCTGGCCACGATGATCAAGATCAACGTGCGCGTGCCCGACCGTGTGTGGGGCGATCTCTCGGCGCAGTACGCCGCCGCGCAGGTGGGCAAGCGAGGCCTCGAGAAACTGCTCCAGCGCTACGGCGCCGACGAGGTCGAGGCCTACATGCGCGAGCTGCTCGACTACGCCGAGCGGTTGACGCGCGAGGAGATCAAGCAGTGGCCCAAGGGCCGCTACGAGTTCACCGACCACATCGACAACGACGGCTTCTCCGAGACGCCGATCCCCATCAAGGTCGCCATCACGGTGCGCGACGACGGCACGCTGCTGGTCGACTACACGGGCTCCTCTGCGCAAGTGAAGGGGGCGCTCAACTCCACGCTCAGCTTCACGCACTCGCTCACGTATTTGAGCGTGCGCTGCGTGCTGCCGAAGGACGTGCCGAGCAACGTCGGGGTGTTCCGCTGCATCGAGGTGAAGGTGCCGGACGCCTCCGTGCTCAACCCCGTCATGCCGGGGCCATGCGCGGCCCGCGCGCTCACCGGCTACCGTGTGTTCGATACCATGCTGGGCGCGCTCTCCCAGATCGTGCCGGAGCGCGTGCCGGCGGCCGGCGAGGGCGGCAACAGCGTCATCTGCATCAGCGGGCTGCGCACCAACCGCAAGCCGTTCATCATCGTCGACATGATCTGCGGCGCCTGGGGCGGACGGCCCGACAAGGACGGGCTGGAGGCAGTGACGAACGCCTCGCAGAACCTCTCCAACATGCCGGTCGAGGTGATGGAGGCGGAGCATCCGGTGCGGGTGGAGGAATACGCCTTCGTGCCCGACACGGGTGGCGCCGGCAAGTGGCGCGGGGGCATCGGGCTCAGGCGCTCCTACCGCATCCTGGCGGCCGAGGCGCTTCTCCAGCTGCGTACCGACCGCGTGGTGTTCGAGCCCTATGGGCTGCAGGGCGGAGACCCGGGCGGCCGCTCGCGCAACTTCATCGAGATCGGCAATCGCCGCGAGCCGCTGCCCGGAAAGGTGACGATGACGGTGCCGCATGGAGCGCTGATCGTGCACGAGCAGGCCGGCGGCGGCGGCTTCGGCGACCCCGCCATGCGTGATCCGGCTCTCGTGCGCGAGGACATCCTCGACGGCAAGATCACCCCCGAGTTCGCCCAGCTGCACTACGGCTTCGTCGCTAACGGCACATGACGGCTCATTCCCGTGTACCCGCACAGCCGGCATCGGACATCTGCGCGCCCCGATACGCCTCCCCGTGCGTCGAAGGCTTTGCCTTCGGGGCAAAGAGGGGAGAGGACGGAACGCCACGGGCTTAGCTTGCCCATCGCAACGCTCGATGCGGTTATCGACCTGCGAGCTAAGTCCGATGGCGTTCCTAGGTGGGGGGTGTCTGTCGCGCGCGCGGCCGGTCACTCCCACCAGGTGCGTCCAGCGATTTGGCCCGGCAGATGAATTTGTGAAGAGGTCGGCGATGGCCGGTCCAAATCGCGGACGCACCGTCCTCCCCCTCTTCATGACGAAGGCAGTGCCTTCGTCACAGGGTGAGGCAAGAGTGCCGTGCTCGTGTTTGAATGCGGAAATCCGGCCTCATGCAGCCCTGCGGCTTCGCGCGGATGGCGACACTATTTCCCAACCCGCTCGATCAGGGCCATGGCGGCGGCGGGGGCGCGAACCTTGGCTTCGTGGATGAAGTAGACGAACACGTCGCGGGGGACTTTCTTGGCCGTCTTGTCCGGATCGGCGAGTGGCAGCCCGTCCGGCACGGCACCCTTGGACCAGAGGCTGGCGCACTCGGCCCAGGCATCGAGCTGCTTGGGCGGGTAGGCGGTGGGGATGGAATCGTCGCCCTTCTGCAGCCGCGCGTAGACGAAGTCGCCGACCGGGTCGGCGATGGCCGGATACTTGTGGTGCTCGGCGAACACCACCGGCGTGCCGAACTTGCGCACCATGGCAATGAACTCGGGCACGCAGAACGAGTTCGTGCCGCACCTCGACGACATGCCGCAGCTTGCGGCCGTCGATCTTCACGGGGAGCAACTCCAGGAACTTGCCGAAGTCGGCGGCGTCGAACTTCTTGTACGGAGCGAACTGCCAGAGCATGGGGCCGAGCTTGTCGCCGAGCTCCAGCACGCCTGAATCGAAGAAGCGCTTGATGGAGTCCCCGGCCTCCGCCAGCACGCTGCGGTTGACGGCGTAGCGCGGACCCTTCACCGAGAACACGAACCCGTCGGGCGTCTCCTTGGCCCACTTGGCGAACGTGGAGGCCGTCTGCGTGCGGTAGAAGGTGCCGTTGATCTCGATGGTGGTGAGGTGCTGGCTGGCGTATTCCAGCTCGCGCGCATGCGGCAGTCCCTTGGGGTAGAACACACCCCGCCACGGCTCGAACGTCCACCCGCCGATGCCGACCCGGATCTTGCCTTGCTTTGCCATTGCGCCTCGCGATTGGCCAATATCACCTGCAGTTGCATCGGGCGGAGGATATGCGGTCATCCCAGCCGTCGGGCATGCTGGCATGCTGGCCCGGACTGAATGCGGTAGTCGCCCCTGCGTACTCCGCGTCGGCATACGCGACCAGCAGGCATTGCTGAGCCACGCTGATCGACGACACCCTGTCATTCAGTGCGCCGAGATGGCTCAGTGACTGGTTGTTGCCGAGGACGATGACCTCGCCCAGGAAATCCTTGTGCTCGAACATCCTGCACTCGGCGTTGGCGGCCGAGGCGGTCGCCAGGGCGGCGCCGATGAAGATGCAGACCATCCCTCTCACGAGCCGACCTTTCGTCTCACCGAGACCGTCTCCAGATCGATCGACCTCACGCCACGACGGGCAGCGGCACGCCGGCTGACGCGAACGCCGCCTTCTGGCGCGCGCCCACCTCGTCCAGCACGAAGCCGCGGATCGTGTCGTTGAACATGTCGTGCCAGTTGAGCTTGGCGCGCAAATGCAGGAATACGCCGCCGAGACCGATGGCGGCGCGATCCATGAACACGAACTCGCGCGGCACCCTCACGGGGCCTTTCTCCTTCAGCGCCTTGTGCACGGTGAACGCCTCTTTGCGCCCGTACTGGCCGGGCGTGGTGCCGTCGGCGATCTCGCGCTCGCGGTCGTCGAGCAGGGGCCCGTAGATGAATCGCGCCCAGATGCTCAAGGTGTCGATCAGCTCGTTGGAGAGGCCGGCGAAGCCCCAGGTCTCGTAGGCGTGCACGACCAGGTCGCGCTTGCCCGTGAGCAGGCCGGTGTAGAGGTCGATGACGCCCTGCACAAATGGAGTGGGGAAGGTGCGGATGCAGCCGTAGTCGAGCAGATTGATGCCCGCAGGCGTCCCCAGCGCGGCATTTTGCTCCCCCGTCTCGAAGATCGTGTAGTTGCCGAGGTGCGGATCGCCGTGGATCACGCCGTAGTGCGAGAACGGAAACCACCAGGCGCGGAACATGGCACGCGCGATGGTGTTGCGGTCTTCCAGGGTTGCGTCCTTGTAGTCCATGAGACGCCGGCCCTCGAGCCAGGTCATGGTCAGCAGGCGCTTGGTCGACAGCTCCGGCAGCACGCGTGGCACGCGGATGCTCGGCTCGTCGGCGAAGATTGCGCCGTAAAGGGCTGTGTGTTTCGCCTCCAGCTGGTAGTCCAGCTCCTCGCGCAGCCGCGCCGCGATCTCCTTGACGATCTCGCCGGTCTCCACCGCCGGGTTCATGCGCGCGTGCAGGGCGAACACCATCTTGAGCTGGGTGAGGTCCGCCTCCACGGCCGACTGCATGTCCGGATACTGCAGCTTGGCGGCGAGCGCCGTGCCGTCGTGCCCGAACGCGCGATGCACTTGACCAAGCGAGGCCGAGGCAGCGGGCTGCGGCTCGAAGCTCCTGAAGCGGCCGGTCCAGTCGGGCCCGAGCTCCGCCATCATGCGGCGGCGCACGAACGCGGGGCCCATCGGCGGGGCCTGCGACTGCAGCTGGGACAGCTCCTGCGCGTATTCAGCGGGCAGCGCCTCGGGGATGGTCGCCAGCAGTTGCGCCACCTTCATGATGGGACCCTTGAGGCCGCCGAGCGCGGCTGCCAGCGCCGCCGCATTCTTGCTGTCGTCGGAGTCCATGCCGAAGATGCGCTGGCTCGCCACCCGCGCCGCAACGGCACCGACGTTGGTGCCGACCCGCACGTAGCGCGCCGCCCGGGCCGAGAGCCGGTTCTGTTCCTCGTCCCTGCGGTCGTTCAATGGGAAGCCTCCTGGCTCCTTGAATATCGGGTGGCGGGTCGCTCGCGTCCAGTGGCTCGGTGCGCCCGGGGAATACGCCGCTCGCGGGGCGTGGATACCGGGGACGAGCCCCAGCATGACAACCGTATCCTTGTTTGGCTTCGATCATGCCGCGAACGCTCAGCCTTGGTGATCGAGGCGACAGCAGTGCTCTGTCAGCGGCGAGTCGCCAATGAGGCAAGCCTCCTGAGCCTTTGCTCCCGATAGAAAGTGTACATGCCAGCTGAAACGAGGATCAGGATGCCGCAAAGCGAGAGAACATCCGGCAGCTGATTCCAGATCATGAAGCCCAGCAGGATCGACCAGACGATACCGGCGTAGCGGAAGGGAGCGACGGCCGCGACCTCGCCGGACCGAAGCGAGAAGATCACGCACAGGTGCCCGAGCAGCGAGAACACGGAGGCGAAGACGAGACAGAAGAGCTCGGCGAGGCTCGGCGCCGCCCAGGTCTCGAAAGTCCAGCAGGCAAGCCCCGAGGACGCCACGACCACCTGCGACAGCAGCATGATCAGCAGCGGCGAGAGCGCCACGTCGAGACGCCGCGTGGAGATGTCGCGCAGACTTCCGCACAGCACCGACAGCACGCCCAGCAGCGCCCAGGCGTTGAACGCGCTCGATCCCGGCTTGATGACCAGCAGCGCGCCGGTAAAGCCGATCGCCACCGCCGTCCAGCGACGCCAGCCGACGTGCTCGCCGAGAAACAGGGCGGAGGCAGCCGTCAGGCTGAGTGGCGTCATCTGCAGGATGCCCATCAGGTCGGCGAAGGGCATGCGCGCGAGCGCGGCCTGGAAGAAGAGCGCGCTGCCGACGTCGCCGGCGCTGCGCCAGCCCATGGCACGCACGAATGCATCCCTGAGCCGGTAGATCGCACCGGTCCAGAACGCAGCGACCGTGACGATCGTGACTGTGCAGACGCCGCGGATAAAAACCGTCTCGCCGGTAGGCAGCGACCCCGAGACGAGCTTCATGGCAGCGTCGCCGCAGGTGAACAGCGCGGTCGCCGCCACCATCGCGGCGATGCCCCTGAGGTTGCCGGGAGCGATCTGGCCCGCCTCGCGGTGCGCGAGCGAGCCGCGGCCTCCCTGCCCCCTGTCCTGCACGCCTTCCCCCTTGCCGCCGCGGCCGGGGCTCGCCCCCGTGTTCGGGGCAGCCTTCCACCATCCGGACGCCCGGCGCAAGTGTGCAAAGGGGAGGCAACCTCGCAGGCTGGGCCGCGAGAAGCTCCGACTTTGCGCAGGTCGCGAACAGCAAGGTCGGGCCGGCGCTTCGCCCGACCCAACCCGCGCTGCTAGGTCAGCCGCGACCCTCGAACGGCATCTTGGTCGCCTTGATCTGCATGAACAGGACGTTGGCGTCGAGCGGCAGGCTTGCCATGTAGCGGATGGCGGTGCCGCAGTGCTCGACGTCCATCACGGCCTCGGGCGCGATCTCGCCGTTGGCCTGCGGCACGCCGGCCTTCATGCGTCCGCCCATGGCGGTGTCGGCGTTGCCGATGTCGAGCTGACCGCAGGCGATGTCGTGCTTGCGACCGTCGAGCGCCGTGCACTTGGTGAGGCCGGTGATGGCGTGCTTGGTCGCCGTGTAGGCCACCGAGTTGGGCCGCGGGGTATGCGCCGAGATCGAGCCGTTGTTGACGATGCGCCCGCCCTTCGGCGTCTGCGACTTCATGATCTTGATCGCCTCCTGCGTGCACAGGAACGAGCCCGTCAGGATCACGTCCACCACCGACTGCCACTGCTGCAACGTCAGGTCTTCCATCGGCACCGGCGGGGCGCCGAAGCCGGCGTTGTTGAACAGGAAGTCGAGGCGGCCGAACGTCTTCTTGGTCTCGGCGAACATGGCCTTCACGTCCTCGGCCTTGCCGACGTCGGCGCGGATCGCGAGCATCTTGCCGCCGCCCGCCTTGGCCATGCTCACGGTCTTGTCGAGCTCCTCCTTGCGGCGCCCCGACACCACCACGTTCCAGCCGTCGCCCTGCAGTGCCAGCGCCGCCGACCGGCCGATGCCGCTGCCTCCGCCCGTGACGAGCGCAACCTTGCCTTGAGACGCCATGACCCTGCTCCCTAGCTGTTTGGATGATCTCCGGCTAAGCCTACCCTCAGCGGTGCCATTGGCGCTAGAGCAACCTGACGGAGCGGTCGACATGAGAGCGCAAGGCAAAGCGCTGTTCCCGTTCGTGCCATCGGGGCCGAGTTTCTCGACCTCGATCGAATTCTTCAACGCGCTTGGATTTGAAACGCTCTGGCGCGATGGCGGCCTCGCGGGCCTGCGCTTCGGCGGCGCCTATTTCATGCTGCAGGATATCGACGTGCCCGAGTGGCAGAAGAACCAGATGATCACGATCGAGGTGGACGACCTCGATCTTTATTGGTCGGAGCTGGATGCGATGGGTCTGCCGGACCGATTTGCCGGCGTGCGGCTGCGACCGCCGACCGATTTCGCCTGGGGGCGAGAGATCCACATCGTCGATCCCGGCGGCGTCTGCTGGCACGTGCGGCAGGCCGCGGGAAAGTCCTGACGGGGGTCGCACAGAGCGGACGCAGGCTTCGCCGCATGGATTTCTGATTTCGTCGCACAATCGATCATGCGCGTGCCTTCGAGCGTGGGCGTGGCCCGCCCGTCTCGATGCGCCACGCTCCGGGATCACGGTCCTCAACTCCACGTGACCGGTGCTTCCGTCGCTTGACAGCGCAGGCACAAGAGACGATACTTAACCATATGGTTGACTTTACGGAAGCTCAGCTCGACCGGGCCTTCGCGGCGCTCGCGGACCCCACGCGCAGGGCCATCCTCGATCGCCTGGCGCGGGCGGACGGGATGGCGGTGACGGAGATCGCTGCGCCCTTTGCCGTCTCGCTGCCGGCGGTGATGAAGCATCTCGACGTGCTGGGGCGCGCTGGGCTCATCGAGCGCGTCAAGACCGGGCGGACCGTGCGCTGCAGCCTCAGGGCCGCTCCGATGGAAACGGCCATGCAGTGGTTGACACGCTACGAGCGGTTCTGGACCGACAAGCTGGATGCGCTGGCCAAGTTCATTGAGGAGGAGTCATGTCCAAGCCCCAAACGCCAAGCCTCACCCTCAAGCGCAAGCTCAACGCCCCGGCGGACAAGGTCTACGCCGCGTGGACGGACCCGGAAAAAATAGTCCACTGGTTCGGACCGGCGAACGCGGTGGGCGAATCGGTGCGCGCCGAGATGGATGTGCGCGTCGGCGGCCGCTATCGCATGCGCTTCAAGACCGATGACGGCGACAGCCACGAGGTCGGCGGCGAATACAAGGAAGTGGTGCCCAACGAGCGTCTGGTCTTCAGCTGGGCGTGGCATTCGACGCCGGAGCGCGAGTCGCTGGTGACCGTCACGATGAAGCCCGACGGCGGCGGCACGATGTTGACGCTGCTGCACGAGCGCTTCTTCGACGACAAGGCACTGCAGGGCCACACGCGCGGCTGGACGGGCACGCTCGAGAAGCTCGCACGCTACTTCGGCTGAGCATCACAGGAGGAGAACATGGCGAAGACGGCAACGGCCAGGCGCACCGAGAAGCGTGCGGAGGCGCCGACGGCAGCGGCGTGGGAGCACGGCAGCTTCCACTGGAACGAGCTGATGACCCGCGACGCGGATCGCGCCAAGAACTTCTACCGCGACACCATCGGCTGGACCTTCGAGGCCATGCCGATGCCCGAAGGCGGCACCTATTGGTGCGCGATGCTGAAGGGAAAGCCGGTGGCGGGCCTCTTCCAACTCACCTCGCCCGACTACGACGGCGTGCACGAGAGCTGGATGTCCTACCTCGCGGTGGACGACGTGGACAAGCGCGTCGCCAAGGCGGTCAAGGCCGGCGCCAAGCTGATGAAACCCATCTTCGATGTGCCGGGCGTCGGTCGCATCGCCATGCTCATGGAGCCGGGCGGCGCGGGCGTGGGCTGGATGACGCCGGTGAAGTGAGGTGCAGAAGGCGGGTCAGACCCCTCCATCGCGATACTGAATATCGCCAAGTGCATCGAGGGGTCGACCCCATCGCAAGGAGCGATCCCATGCAGAAGGTAACCCCGTTCCTGTGGTTCGACGGCAAGGCCCAGGAAGCCGCGAATTTCTACGTATCCATTTTCAAGAACGCCAGGATCGTCAGCCCCACACGCAATGGTGCAGGCGATGCCCGGCCGGACGGCGCGGTGATGTCCGTCACGTTCGAGATCGACGGGCGCGAGTTCATCGCCTTCAACGGCGGCCCGCATTTCGCGTTCTCGCCGGCGATCTCGCTGTTCGTGCGATGCGAGACCCAGGGCGAGATCGACGAGCTCTGGGAAAAGCTCTCGGAGGGCGGCGAGAAGCAACGGTGCGGCTGGCTGAAGGACAAGTATGGCGTGTCCTGGCAGATCATCCCGCCGATCCTGGGCGAGCTGCTGCAAAGCAAGGATGCCGAGAAATCCAGGCGCGCCATGGCGGCGATGCTGAAGATGGACAAGATCGACATCGAGGGCCTGAAGAAAGCCTACGACGGGCGCGCCTGATGCCGCGCGTTGTTCTCGCGGGTTCGATCCGGGAGCACGCGGGTGGGCTCGGGGAGATCGAACTCGATGGCACGACGGCCGCCGAGGTCGTGAAGGCGCTGGAGGCTGCATTCCCGGCGCTACGCGGATGGGTGGTCGACGAGCAGGGCGCGCTACGCCGTCACGTGAAGCTGTTCAAGGGTACGGGTCCCGTAGCGCTCGATGCGCCGGTCGGGCCCGATGAAAAGCTGCATATCGTCGCCGCAATTTCGGGAGGTTGAGACATGACCGAGCTGTTGGTGGGCACCAAGAAGGGCCTCGTGATCCTGCGGGGGAATCGCGGCGGCCCGCTCGAGATCGCCGCGCGCGCGTTTCCGGGCGAGGTGGTCGAGTTCGCGACACGCGATCCCCGAAGCGGGCGCTACTTCGCCGCCGTGACGCATGGCCAGTTCGGCCCGCATCTCTTCTACGCCGACGATCCGACCAGGAAGTGGGAGCAGGCCGAGGGACCCGCCTTCCCGGCTTCCGCCAACGCGGCGGTCGAGCGCATCTGGGTGGTCGAGCCGGGCGTGGACGACGGCGTGCTCTGGTGCGGCGTCGCTCCGGCCGCGCTGTTCCGCAGCGGCGACGGCGGCAAGAGCTGGGCGCTGGTGGAGGGCCTGTGGAACGTGCCGGATCGCCCGCACTGGGAGCCTGGCGCCGGTGGGCTGTGCCTGCACTCGATCTGCCCCTGGCCGGGTGATCCCAACCGGCTGGCGATCGGCATCTCCTCGGCCGGGGTATGGCTCAGCGACGATGCCGGCAAGAGCTGGCGGCGCAGCGTCGGCGGACTCGTGCCGCGCTACATCCCGGAAGAGGCGCGCAAGGACACGCATGCCTTCTGCGTCCACAACATGCGGCGCGCGCCGCGCCAGCCGGCGACGCTCTACATGCAGTTCCACGGCGGCGTCTATCGCTCGGACGACGCCGGCGAAAGCTGGACCGACATCGGCACCGATCGCGGGCTTCCCTCCGATTTCGGCTTCCCGCTCGCCATCGATCCCAACGACCCCGACCGCGCGTTCGTCGTGCCGCTGGTGGCCGACATGGACCGCGTGACGCCCGACGGAAAAGTGCGCGTGTACGAGACCCGGGACCGGGGCAAGAGCTGGCGCGCGCTCGAGAACGGCCTGCCGCAATCGCGCGCCTACCTGACCGTCCTGCGCCAGGCTTTCTGCAGCGACGGGGCAAGCCCGCTCGGCCTCTATTTCGGGGCGACGTCGGGCGAGGTGTTCGGCTCCGCCGACGGCGGCCGCACGTGGTCCACGGTTGCAACCCACCTTCCACCGGTCGCCTCGGTGCGGTGCGCGTGAGGCGGCGAGCAAGGAGCAAACAGCGATGCACAAGGTTGTTTCCAGCGAGCAATGGCTCGCCGCCCGCAAGAGCTTCCTGGCCAAGGAGAAGGAGTTCACGCGCCTGCGCGACGAGCTGGCACGGGAGCGGCGTGAGCTGCCCTGGGTCAAGGTCGAGAAGAGCTACACATTCGACGGACCGGAGGGCAGGGAGTCGTTGTCCGACCTGTTCGCCGGCCGAGGGCAGTTGGTCGTCAACCACTTCATGTTCGGCCCGGACTGGAACGAGGGGTGCCCGAGCTGCTCGTTCTGGGCCGATACCTACAACGGCAACTTCGTGCATCTGGAGCACCGCGACGCGTCATTCGTCGTGGTCTCACGGGCGCCGCTGGCAAAGCTCGAGGCCTACAAGCGCCGCATGGGCTGGAGCTTCAAGTGGGTCTCGTCGCTCAACACCGATTTCAACCGCGACTATCACGTCTCCTTCACGCCCGAGGAGCAGAAGACGGCGGTCTACAACTACAAACCCGGTGACGTCGGCTCATCGCGAGCTGCCAGGCGTCAGCGTGTTCGCCAAGGCTGAGGACGGCCAGATCTTTCACACCTACTCGTGCTACGCGCGCGGCCTGGACAACCTGAACGGCGCCTATCAGCTGCTCGACCTTCTGCCGAAGGGGCGCGACGAGCAGGGCTTGCCGTACCCGATGGCGTGGGTGCGACGGCACGACAGATACGAAAGTTGATCGCGGTCTGCGCAGGGGGGTCGGACCTCTCGCTTCAACGTCAGCCCTTTCAGGAAGTGCCTCGGCGAGGGGCCCGGTCCCTCATTGAAAAAGGAGAGCGTCATGAAGCTTTATGGTTTTCCCGCTTCCCCCAACACCTGGAAGGTCCGCGCCGTTGCGCATCAGCTGGGCATGCCCCTGGAACTGGAGCTGGTCGACTTGACCAAGGGCGCACAGCGCAAGCCCGAGTATCTCGCGCTCAACCCGACGGGACGGACGCCAACGTTGGTTGACGGCGACTTCGTGCTCGGGGAGTCCTGCGCGATGATGAACTACCTCGGCTCCAAGAAGAAGACGACGCTATGGCCCGAGGACGCCAAGGCGCGCGCCGACATCATGCGCTGGCAGAGCTGGCACCTGCAGCACTGGAGCCGCGGGACCAACACCTTGACCTTCGAGAACCTGGTCAAGAAGGTCCTGAACCTCGGCGAGCCCGACGCGAAGGCGGTGGCGCAGGGAACGGAGCTTTTCCATCAGGACGCGGCGGTGCTCGACAGTCACCTTGGCCGCCACCCCTACCTGGTGAACGACATCCTGACGCTCGCCGACTTCACGGTGGCGGCGCCGCTCGTCCACGCCGAGGCGGCGAAGATGCCGTTGGAGAAATACGGCAACATCAAGCGCTGGTTCGGTGCACAGGCCGCGCTGCCGGCCTGGAAGGAGACGGCGCCGCAGATGTGAGGCCGTCCTGCGCCCTCTCGTCGGGCGCTCCAAGCTCTGTTGTCGCCCCGGGCTTCATGCCCGGGATCCAGCCGTCAGCTCGCTCCGGCGATCGCGGATAGATGGATCCCGGTGACAAGCACCGGGATGACCGCTGGGTTGCGTGATGGCGCTTGCGTCAGGCGCGTTCCAGGATGACAGCGATGCCCTGGCCGACACCGATGCACATGGAGACCAGCGCATAGCGCCCGCCTGTGCGCTGCAGCTGCCGCGTGGCAGTCAACGCGAGGCGCGTGCCCGAGGCCCCCAGCGGATGGCCGATGGCGATGGCGCCGCCGTTGGGATTGATGCGCGAGTCATCGAAGGGAATACCGAGTCCCTTCAGGCACGCCAGCACCTGGGCCGCGAACGCCTCGTTGATCTCGATGACGTCCATGTCCTTGAGCCCGAGGCCGGCGCGCTCCAGCGCCTTCTTGGCGGCAGGGACAGGCCCGAAGCCCATCGTGCGCGGCGGCACGCCTGCGACGCCCGTGGCGATCACCCGCGCCAGCGGCTTGACGCCCGCCTTGTCGCCGGCGTCGCGGCTCGCCACCAGCAGTGCGCCGGCGCCGTCGTTGATGCCGGAGGCGTTGCCGGCCGTGGTCACGCCATCGGGAAACAGCGCCCTGAGCTTCTGCAACGTCTCGATGGTCGTCTCGGGCCGGGGGTGCTCGTCCTCGCTGACGACCACGTCGGGCTTGCCCTTGCCTTGCCCGATGGAGACGGCCTTGATCTCGCTCTTGAAGAAGCCCTCCTTGGCCGCCCTGGCGTACTTCTGCTGCGAGCCGAGCGCGAACTTGTCGCAATCCTCGCGCTTGAGCTGGAAGTCGCGCGCCAGGTTGTCGGCCGTCTGCGGCATGGTATCGGCGCCGAACAGGCTCTCGATCTTGGGATTGGGGAAGCGCGCGCCGAGGGAGGAATTGAATACCTTGAAGTCCTTGGCGAAGGCCTGCTCGGCCTTGCCGACCACGAACGGCGCGCGCGTCATGCTCTCGACGCCGCCCGCGACGCAGACGTCGGCCTCGCCGCAGGTGATGGCGTGCGCGGCTCCGGTGAGCGCATTGAGACCCGATCCGCACAGACGATTGTGCACGGCTCCGGGAGTCTCGACCGGCAAGCCCGCCAGCAGCAGCGCATGGCGGGCGACGTTGCGGCTGTCCTCGCCGGCCTGGGAGACGCAGCCGATCGATACGTCGTCGATCGTCTCAGGCGCGAAGCCCGAGCGCGCGACCACCTCCTTGACGACGCCGGCCAGCAGGTCGTCGGGCCGCACCCGCGACAAGGCGCCGGAGTGCCGTCCGAACGGTGTGCGCAGTCCATCGTAGATGTAGGCTTCAAGCATCGTACTCGCCTCCCCAGCGGCTCTATTATCAATGCGTGAATTGCGGCGCGGCCGAACCTCAGGTGCGCGCCGCGTCCGCCGGTTTGTACACCTTGGGACCACGCAAGGCGAGAACCAGCTCGGCCATGATCGAGATGGCGATCTCCTGCGGGCTCTGGGCGCCGATGTTGATGCCGATGGGCGAGTGGATGCGCTTGACCTCCTCCTCGCTGAAGCCGGCCTCCATCAGGCGCTGCGTGCGCTTGGCATGGTTGCGCCGGGAGCCGAGCGCGCCGACGTAGAAGCATTCCGAGCGCATGGCGAGCTTGAGGGCCTCGTCGTCGATATGGCCGACGTGGGCCAGCGCCACCACGGCGGTATAGGGGTCGAGACCGATCTTCGGAATAGTGTCCTGCGGCCACTCGGTGTCGAGGCGGATGCCGGGGAAGCGCGCCTCGGCGGCGAACGCGGTGCGCGGGTCGATCACCATCACCTCGTAACCGGCGATGGTGACGAGCTGGGCCAGTATCTGGCCGATGTGGGTGGCGCCGATGATGATGACGCGCGCCGGCGGCACCATGGCGTGCACGAACACGTCGCCATCGGGCGATTGGGTGAGCTCGCTCTCGCCCGTGTCGAAGCGCTCGCGGATGGAGGCGTCCGCGTTGCGGTCGTCACGGCCGAATAGCTCGTGATGGCCGTCGGCCAGCCGCGTGCGCACCACGAGGCCGCGCCGGTTGACGCGCGCATCGAGCGCGCGATTGATCAGCGGCAGCCCCTCGCCTTTGTCCAGCGGCTCGACGAAAACCTTGATCTTGCCGCCGCAGGGCAGCCCCACCTGCCAGGCGGTCTCGTCGGCGACGCCGAACTCGAGCGTCTTGGGTTTGCCGCTGGACATGATGTCCTCGGCCTCGGTGATCACCTCGCCCTCGACGCAGCCGCCGGAGACGGACCCCTCGAAACGGCCGTCCGCGCCGATCACCAGCTGCCCGCCGATGCCGACCGGTGCCGAGCCCCAGGTGCCGATCACGGTGGCAAGCGCAATGCGCCCGTCCTTGTCGAGCCAGCTGCGCGCCGCTTCCAGCACGTCATGGCTCTTGGCGCGATTGATGGAGGTCGGGGGCTCTGACATCGGTGGCCTCTGCTGGGTGGTGCCGCCGCGCAGCGAGCGCCTGCGGCGGGCGTGGAGTTCGTGCTCATGAAAATAGGCGGCACCGGCGAACTTCGCCAGTGCCGAAAGAAAGATCGTTGTATCCGAACGGGTCGAGCGCCTGCCCCGCGTGCAGTGCGCGTCTGCTGCGCGCGTCAGGCGTTGGCGAGGCTCTCGTCGAACATGCGCAGGATGGCGTCACGCGAGGACTTCGGCGGCCCGTCGTTGATCGTATAGATCTCCTCGTAGGCCTCCTCCGGGCTGTCGTGCCCCGTGATGCGCATGGCCACCTGTCCGGCCAGCCGGCGGGCCTGATGGACGTCGCCCGTCAGGTCAAAGGCCGCGCGTACCAGCGCCCCGTAGGCGCAGAAGCGCGAGGCCTTCGCGTCGGTCGGTTCGCAGTCCCTGTTGTTGCCGGTGAGCGCCAGCGTGTAGCGCGTCCAGTGGGAGCGGACAGCCACGTAAGCGCGTGCGCGCTCGATGATCTGCGTGAAGATCGGCTTTGCCATTGTCGTGCACCTCCCAATTGGGCTGACGGGCTGCATGCGCAACCCGCACGCTATCAGACCACGTCTGGGGGGTGGGTCAAGGCTTATCGGGATACCGCAGGCTTAGCTTTCGCAATTGTTATCAGCGACTTGATTGCCGTTTTGGCATTCTTCCAGGTTTTGCACCGGCCGCCATCTTCCGGCCTAGCATTTGCCATGCAAATCTCGCAGATTCAACCTATGCGTGAGTTAAAGTTGTCGTGTACAACCCATGAGCTAGTGGCGTTCGCGCTGGTGTTGGGTTTCGTCTCGGTTGCCGCCTCGGTGCATGTTGCGGCGCGTTCCGATGTCTCTCCAGGCCCTGTCACGGGCCATGTCCGCGTCATCGACGGCGACACCATCGCCATCGGCGAGACGCGCATCCGCCTCGAGGGGATCGACGCCCCCGAGTTCGCACAGACCTGCCAGCGCAAATGGTTCGGCTGGTGGGCATGCGGGACGGCGGCGACGTCCGCACTGACGAACATGATCGGCGACAAGTCCGTGACCTGCGAGCCGCGAGGGCTCGACAAGTACGGCCGCACGCTCGCCGTGTGCTTCATCGACGGCCGCGATCTCAACGCGCAGATGGTGCGGCAGGGCTACGCCTGGGCCTTCGTCAGATACTCCAGCAGCTACGTGAAGGAGGAGGCGCTGGCGAAAGCGGAGGGCCTCGGCATCTGGCAGGGCGAGTTGATGCCCGCCTGGGAGTTCCGCGCCAAGCGCTGGGCCGCCGCCGAGCAGCAGACACCCGAAGGCTGCGCCATCAAGGGCAACGTCACCAAGCACGGCCGCATCTACCACATGCCCTGGAGCCCCTGGTACGCGCAGATCAGAATCGAGGCGGACAAGGGCAAGCGCTGGTTCTGCACGGAAGCCGAGGCGATCGCCGCGGGCTGGCGGCCGGTGGCAGCGCATTAGGGGCGGCGAAAGCAGGTCAGCGCCGCTCTTCCATCCACGCCAGGAATTTGTCGTAGGGCGCGGGCTTGTGCAGCAGATAGCCTTGCGCGTAGTCGCATCCCCATTCGCGCAGCAATTGGTGCGCCTTCTCGTCTTCCACGCCCTCGGCGATGCTTTCCAGGCCCAAGGCCTTGGCGAGGCCCAGGATGGTGCGCACGATCTTCTGGTCGCTTTCATCGTGCGCGAGCTTCCTCACGAAGCTCTGGTCGATCTTGAGCGCGGATACCGGCAGCTTCTTCAGATAGGCAAGCGAAGACTGGCCGGTGCCGAAGTCGTCGATCGACACGCGATAGCCGCGGTCGCGCAGGCGTGCGATCAGCTGCCCGCAATACTCGAAATCGTCCATCACCGCGCTTTCGGTGATTTCGAGCTCGACCTGGTGCGGGTCGATGCCATGCCGCGACACCGTCTCGTGCAGCGCGTCGAGCAACGCGCGGTCGTGCAGGTTGCGCACCGACAGGTTGAGGGCCACGCCCATGGACTGGCCTCGTGCCGTCCACGCGGCATGGTCCGCGAGCACGGCCCTGATGACCCAATGCGTGATGTTGTTGATGAGCGCGGATTCCTCGGCCTGCGGAATGAAATTGCCGGGCGGAACCAAGCCGCGCTGCGGGTGCGCCCAGCGCAGGAGCGCCTCCGTGCTCGACACCTTGCCGGTCGCCAGGGAGAACTTAGCCTGATGCCACATCACGAATTCGTTGTTGGCGAGCGCTCCGGGAATCATGCCGAGCAGCAGCAGATTGTCGCGGCTGGTGTGGTCGGCCGCGCTGTCGTAGCAATAGTATGGCCGCTTGCGGATGACGGCCGAGTGCATGGCGATGCCGGCCTTCTGCAGCAGCTCCTCTGCCGTGCGCGCGTGCTTGGGAAACTCGGCGGCGCCGAAGGCGAAATCGACGTACAGCGGCACCTCGCCGATCTGATATGGCATGCGAACGCGCGCCTCGATCTCCGCGCGCTGCTGGCGCGTTTCCGGGCCGTTGCGGAATACGAGGGCGAGGCGGTCCGGCTGGAGGAGCGCGATCGGCACGTCGGACGGCACCAGGGCCTTCCCGCGGTCGCAGATCTGCTTCAGCAGCTTCTCGCCGAAGGCCGCGCCGAGGGTGTTTTGGATGTCGAGGAAATTATTGATCTGCACGACGATCAGGAAGGGCCGCGCACTCGCTCCCTCACGGTCGATCGTCTGCTGCAAGAACTTGATGAGGCCCGTGCGGTCGAGCAGGCCTGTGCGGGCATCGTGGTCATTCAGCCAATGGAGGACGCGCAGCTGCTTGCGCAGCGTCCCGGCGCCAACGCCCACGACGCCCCCGACCATGCAGAAGAACGCGGCGCGGTAGAGCCAGTTGCTCGGGTTCTGAGCCTCGCCGGTGACGGTATCGAGCGGCATGTACGGCCCGAGCAGCAAGCCGGCGACAACGCCCGCCGCTATGCCGCCGCCGGCTCCCGACATCAGCGCGGCGAAAATGATGGGCATATACATGAGATGCAGGGTGGCGAACTTGGCGCCGCCGGTGGCGTAGACGAACCATGCGATGGCGACGCAGCACACTGCGATCGTGCCGCCCGCCAATGTTTTCGACATGCTGGACGGCGTGTAGAAATGGCTTAGCAGGCGCTCCAGCATGTTCCGCTTCCTTTCCCGGGTGCATTATTCTCCCGCGAATTGCTGAAGGGATTCGCTATGCCCTGCTTGGATGAGGAAATCCTTTATGCATGGGGCCTATCGGCACATTCTCGCCGTCCATAGGCGCTGTCCGTTGTCGGATGCGTTCGGCCGAGAAGGGTGCGGCAGAGCGAGAGACTCGCGCCTTACTTCTTCCCGCCTGGCTTGCTCGGCGCGGGATCGGCCTCGACGAACGCGCTGAACACCATGTCGGGGGAGGAGGTGTTGTGGCGCGAGGGGGTGACGCGGCCGGCCCACACGTCGGTGGCGGTGGCGCGCTTGAAGGCCATGATGGGCTCCTCGCGCCAGCCCTTGGCGCCCTTCTCGCGCACGGCGATGCGGGCCACGTCGTTGTTGAAGTCCGTCACGTACATGGAGCGAAGCGCCGCGAACGGACGGCCGTCGATGCCTTTGTCGAAGCCGATCTCGATCGTGTTGCGGTTCTGGTCGGTCTTGGCCATGCGCACGCTGGCTGTGCCGCCGCGCTCGAACTGGAGGGAGAAGCTGCGCGCCTTGGGATCGAACGCGATCTCGTTGATCTTCACGATCGGCCGCCCCTCCACTTCCACCGGTCCGATCAGGAAGGACGACCCGAATGCGGTCGGCGCCATGCCGGCGGGCGCCATGGGGCGCAGGCGCCAATAGCCGTCCTGGGGATAGAGCACCAGCACCTCCTCGCCTCCCATGGGCCGGATCATCCACACCTGGAGGAGGTGGACGCCCGTGGTGACGCGCTCGCCGATGCGCACGGTGGCTGTGGCCGGGCGCCAGAAGGACGGGAAGGTGAGGCCCACCACCCACAGCTCGATGTCCTCGTAGAGCGTGGTGCGACGCGGCGGCTGCGCGGGGCCGGGCGCCGGGTCGCCGGCGGTGTTGCAGCCGGTCCAATCCGCCTCGAAGCTGTCGCGCTGGAGGGAGCCGATGTAGGCCGGATGCGCGGCCTCGATGCGCAAGTGGCGCACGTCCTTGGAGGCGAGGTTGATCGTGACGTTGTCCTTCTCGGCGCACAGCACCGGCTCGCTGGCGTTGGTCACCTCTACCGCCAGCGGCTCGGGCGGCGCCGCCAGCGCGGGATTCGCGAACGATGCCGCCAAGACACCTGCGACTGCTACCGCCGCAACCCGGACCCCTCGCAAATAGAGTCCGAGGCGCGCCTCCGTTCCCTCCCCCTGTGCCGAAGGCCGGCCTTCGGCACGACGAGGGGGGAGGACGGAACGCCACGGGCTTAGCTCGCCAATGGCCCCGCTCAAGAAGCCACGGACCGGCGAGCTAAGTCCGATGGCGTTCCCAGGCGGGGGTGTCTGTTGCGGCCGCTGCCGGTCACCCCCACCAGGCGCGTCCAGCAGCTTGGTCCGGCTGTCAAGCGAGTGGAGACGTTGGCGCAGGCCGGCCCAAGCTGCGGACGCGCCGTCCTCCCCCCTCTTCACGACGAAGGCTATGCCTTCGTCGTAGGGGGAGGCGAAGACGCGGCGTCTCAATCGACACGACGTCGCGAGCATCGCAGATATCGAGGAACGGCCCATCTACACCTGGCCGGCCTCGGGGCCGGGGCTCGGACTGGGCTTGGGACGGCCGCGAGCCGCGTTGCGCGCCAACTCCTGCAGGGCCTCGCCGAAGCGCGACACGGCAGTGTGGATCTGCTCGATGCCGCCGAGCGTGCGCTCGCCGCGCCGCAGCCGCCGGTCGAGCGCGGCCATGGTCTTGGCCAGGCCCGGATCGTCGTCCTCGAGCCAGATCCGGAACACCGACGCGTAGGCGAGGCCGAGGCCCGCCACGCGCAGGGCGCCCGTCGCACCGTCGGTGCCGATGCCCGCGGCCTGCAGCATCCAGTGCTGGGAGGAGAGATAGGGACCCGCGAGCGCGAAGTCGGCGGCGCCCGAGGCGTGGATCGATTTCAGCGCGGCCTTGTGCGGGGCCAGCGCATCGAAGCGCGTCATGACGATGTCGAACAGGAGGTCGCGCTTCTCCTGGCCCTCCGCGCGCTTGCCCGTCCGCTTCATGACCTCGTCGTCGACCGCGCGCAGCAGCGCGGCGATGATGTCGGTCTTGGTGGCGAACTCGGCCCGCAGCTCCGACAGCGGCAGATCTGCGGCTTCTGCGACATCGAGCAGCGTCACATCGGACCAGTTCTTTTTGGCGGCGCAGCCCAGCGCGGCAGTCAGGATGCGGCCCTTGCGGGTGTATGGATCGAGCATGATCGTCTCCTTGGCCCAATAGATAGCAGGATGTGGGTCAAAACGAAGACGCATTCAAAGAAAGCATTGACAATCCGTGGTGGTGTCCTAGCTAACCACGTTTATGAAGACGGCGAGCTCACGCGAGTTCCTGACGCCTGCGGATGCGCGCGTGCTGGAGGCGAACACCCCCAGCAGCGACTACCTCGACGTGCCCGCCAACCAGCCGCTGCGGCTCGATTGCGACCGGCTGCTCGCGCCCTTTCGCATCGCCTACAAGACCTACGGCGAGCTCAACGCCGCCAAGTCGAACGCCATTCTCGTCACCCACGCCTTGACGGGCGATCAGTACGCGGCGAGCCAGAACCCGGTGACCAAGAAGCCGGGCTGGTGGGAGACGATGGTGGGCCCCGGCAAGCCGATCGATACCGATCGCTTCTTCGTCATCTGCCCCAATGTGCTCGGCGGCTGTATGGGCTCCACGGGTCCGGCAAGCATCAATGCACTGACCGGCAAGCCCTGGGGTCTCGATTTCCCCGTCATCACCATCGGCGACATGGTGGATGCCCAGGTGCCGCTGATCGACCACCTCGGCATCGACCAGCTGTTCAGCGTGATCGGCGGCTCGATGGGCGGCATGCAGGTGCTCGAGTGGGCCGCGCGTCATGGCGACCGCGTCTACACCGCCATGCCGATCGCGACGGCGGCATGGCATTCCTCGCAGAACATCGCTTTCCACGAGGTGGGGCGGCAGGCAGTGATGGCCGATCCCGATTGGCGCCAGGGCCGCTACCTGGAGCTCGATACGGTGCCGCGCAACGGCCTCGCGGTGGCGCGCATGGCCGCGCATATCACCTACCTCTCCGAGGAGGCGCTGCAGCGCAAGTTCGGGCGCAGCCTGCAGGACCTGGCGGCCAAGACCTTCAGCTTCAATGCCGACTTCCAGGTCGAGAGCTATCTGCGCCACCAGGGCTCCACCTTCGTCGATCGCTTCGACGCCAACAGCTACCTCTACATCACGCGGGCGATCGACTACTTCGATCTCGCCGCCGAGCACGGCGACGTGCTGGCCAACGCCTTCAAGGGCACCAAGACGCGCTTCTGCGTGGTATCGTTCACCAGCGACTGGCTCTACCCCACACGCGAGAGCCGCGAGATCGTGCAGGCGCTGAACGCGGTGGCGGCCAACGTCAGCTTCGTCGAGATCGAATCCGACAAGGGCCACGACGCCTTCCTGCTCGAGGAGCCCGAGCTGTTCGCCGCGGTGCGCGGCTTCATCAACGCCGCGGCCGACAAGCGCGGGCTGAAGAACGGCCCGGGGACGCGCTGATGCTGGCGCCGGTCGCCCCGCCCAACACCCGCGTCGACCACCTGCTGATCGCGGAGATGGTGACTGCGGGCTCGCGCGTGCTCGACGTCGGGTGCGGCGACGGCGCGCTGCTGCAGCTGCTCGGCGATACCAAGGACGTCGACGGCCGCGGCATCGAGGTCGCGCGCGAGCGGGTCAACGCCTGCGTGGCGCGCGGGCTGTCGGTGATCCAGGGCGACGCCGACCGCGACCTCGCCGACTATCCCGACGGCGCCTTCGACTACGCCATCCTGAGCCTCACCATCCAGGCCACCCGGCAGCCCAAGACGGTGCTCGAGAACCTGCTGCGCATCGCCCGCAGCGCCATCGTCTCGTTCCCCAACTTCGGGCACTGGCAGGTGCGGGCACGCCTGATGTTCACCGGGCGCATGCCGGTGACGGAAAACCTCCCCGACGCCTGGTACGTGAGCCCCAACGCGCACCTGTGCACCATCAAGGACTTCGCCAACCTGTGCCAGGTGGTGAATGCGCGCGTCGAGCGAGCCGTCGCCTTCAACGCCTCGGGCCAGAAGCTCGGCACCTGGATCCCGCTCACCGTGCACAACCTGATGGGCGAGAAGGCCGTGTTCATGCTGACGCGGACGTCGGGACATTGAGCCGGCCCGCTGCCGTCCTTCGACAGACCCAGGACGATGGTGGAATTCGCCGCGGGGTATCCACCAACCCAGTGGTGAGCTTGTCGAACCACGGTACGGCGGGTGCGGCCGTCCTTCGACAGGCTCAGGACGATGGTGGAAATCGGGGCGAGGTCGCCCCCTGGACAATGTTGACCAGGCGGGGCGCGCTGGGGTTGCTTCTGACGAGCGTCTGCATCCCGGTCATTGGGGAGCCGTCGATGAGCCAAGCTCTCGCCTCGCAGCAGGCCTTCGCCACAGGCGCCGATCTACTTGTCGCGTCGGGATTCGCAGCGCTGGCCGGCAAGCGGGTGGGTCTCATCACCAATCAGACGGGTCTGGTCGGAGGCGAGCATCTGGCGGACCTGCTGAGCAAGGCGCCGGGCCTGAAGCTCGCCGCGATCTTCGCACCCGAGCACGGTTTCCGCGGCAAGGCCGAGGCCGGAGCCAGCGTGCGCGGCGGCGTCGACGCCAAGACGGGCGTTCCGATCTTCAGCCTGTATGGCGCCACCAGGAAGCCCACGCAGGTCATGCTGCGCAACGTGGATGTGCTGGTGTTCGACATCCAGGATGTCGGCGCGCGCTTCTACACCTACATTTCCACCATGGGGCTCGCCATGCAGGCGGCGGCCGCGGCACGCATCCCCTTCGTCGTGCTAGATCGGCCCAACCCGCTGGGGGGCGAGTACGTGTCGGGATTCGTGCTGGAGCCGTCGCTGCGCTCCTTCGTGGGCCAATACCCGATCCCCATCGTGCACGGCCTGACGGTCGGCGAGCTGGCCAGGATGATCAAGGGAGAGGGCTGGCTCGAGGGCCTCGGCGCGCTCGAGCTGAGCGTGGTCGAGATGCAGGGCTGGCGGCGGTCCATGCGCTGGCCGCAGACAGAGCGCGCGTGGGTCGCCACCAGTCCGAACATCCCCACCTTCGAGGCGGCACTGGTGTATCCCGGCATCGGCATCGTCGGCGAAGCCGAGGTCAGCGAGGGGCGAGGCACGCCGACGCCCTTCTCGCTATTTGCCGCACCTTGGCTCGATGCGGCGCGCACGGCGGCCAGGCTGAATGCGCTCGGCCTCCCCGGCGTGACGTTTCAGAAGGCGACCTTCACGCCGCGCTCGATCCCGGGCGTCGCTTCGCACCCGCGTTTCGAGGGCACGAGACTCGATGGCGTGCGGGTGACGGTTACGGACGTCGCTCTCGTCGAGCCGCTCGAGATCGGCATGCACGCGCTGGCCGCGATCGCAGCCGCGGCCCGGGCCAAGGGCGTCACGCCGCTGTTCGCCAACCTCAAGATGCTGCACGCCATCGCCGGCACGCGACGCCTGCTGCGCATGCTCGACAGCGGCAGCGACGGCAGCGCCATCATCGCCGCCTGGCAGTCCGAGGTGGCGCAATTCAAAGCCTTGCGTGGGCGGTATCTGACCTATTGAGCAGCAAGCGCCTCATTCGCGCCGCTCGCAGCGCTTGAGGATGCCGCGCACGGTCGCGAGCCGCCGCACGCCGCGTGCAGGCTTGCCCTTGGGGATGGCGCCCATCAGCTCCTTGCGGGCCTCGACGATGATGACGCCGGCAAAGCCCGGCCACAGCCGCGCGCCGATGCGCTCGAAGCCGGTCGCCCAGCGCACCAGCCACTGGCGGTCGAGCGGGGGCATGAACAGCGCGCTGGTCCATTCGAGCGGCGTGAACAGGGCATCGCCGAGCAGCCGCTCGAGCTGCGCGCGGCTGTAGGGCCGGCCGTGGCCGAAGGGCGTGGTGTCCAGCCGCGCCCAGATGCCGCGCCGGTTGGGCACGATCAGCAGCAGCCTGCCCTCCGGAGTCAGCACCCGCCACATCTCGCGCAGCAGCGCGCCCGTCCGCTCCGAAACCTCCAGGCAGTGCACGCCCAGCAGCAGGTCGACGCTAGCGTCGGGCAGCGGCAGCATCGCCTCCTCGACCATCACGCTGTGCACGGGACCGGTCGCCGGCCACACCAAGCCGCCCTGGGTCGCAGGCATCAAGGCACCGAGACGGGTGGCCTCGCCGCGGAACATGCCGATGTAGGGGGCGGCAAATCCGAGCCCCATGAGCTGGCTGCCCTGCGCGCTGCGCCAGCGCGCGCGAATGCGGCTCGTCAGCAGGCGGCGCACGACGCCGCCCAGCGGGCGATTGTAGAAATCGCGAAGATCGACGACGTCGAGCTGCATGGCGTGCGCCGGATGGCGTTTCCCCTGGAGTCGCGGGCGTTGGCCAGCGACTAGTGGTCCGATTCTAACATTCGCGTCCCTTTGCGGCGGCCTCTCCTGCGAATGTTAGAATCGAAGGACCACTAGCAAATATAGGATTCTAGTGGAGCGGATTTGACATTCGCTACCCACCTAGCCGCGGGCTCACGAGGCGAATGTCAAATCCGCTCCATTGGCCGCGCAAAGACGGTTGAATTCGAGGCCTGCGCTGTTAGGGTGCGTCAAGGAACCGAAAAAGCAAGCGAAAGCTCCAGAGTTATCCTCATGCCCAAGCTCGAGATTCACCAATTCCCGTGCCTCTCCGACAATTTCGGCGTGCTGATCCGGGATGCGGATGAGGGCGTCGTGGCCTCCATCGATGCACCCGACGCCAAGGCGGTCGCCGCCGCGCTCGCGGCCAAGGGCTGGCGGCTCACGCATATCCTCACCACCCACCACCACGCCGACCACACCCAAGGCAACCTGGCGCTCAAGGCCGAGACCAAGTGCACCATCATCGGCCCGCGCGGCGAGGCGGCGAAGGTTCCCGGCATCGACAAGCAGGTAGGTGAAGGCGACACGTTCAAGTTCGGCTCGCACGAGGTGCGGGTGCTGGACACGCCCGGACATACCGCCGGCCACATCACCTACTGGTTCCCTGCGGACAACGTGACCTTCGTCGGCGATACGCTGTTTGCGATCGGCTGCGGCCGGGTCATCGAGGGTAACGCGCAGATGATGTGGCAGTCGCTGCAGAAGCTGATGGCGCTGCCCAAGGAGACCGCCGTCTATTGCGGGCACGAGTACACGCAGGCCAACGCCAAGTTCGCCCTCACGATCGAGCCGGAGAACGAGGCGCTGCAGAAGCGCGCAAAGCAGGTCGACCAACTGCGCGCCGCCGGCACGGCGACCCTGCCGACCACCATCGGCTTCGAGCTCGAGACCAACCCCTTCCTGCGCCCGCACGTGCCCGCGATCCAGAAGCGCCTCGGCATGGCCGGCAAGCCCGAATGGCAGATCTTCGGCGAGATCCGCGAGCGCAAGAACCGCAGCTGAGGTCTCCACTGGTGGCGACGCGAATGCGACTTGGACACTTGCGTGGGTCCCCGCCTGCGCGGGGATGACGCTGCGGTGTTGCTGCGGTCGGCAATGGCTCCGGTCGGACGGTGTCTTCGACCCTCGTCATTCTCCGACGTCATGCCCGCGCAGGCGGGCACCCACGCCAGGTGATTTCTCTGCCTTCGAGCGGGGAGAGGTCGAGGCGCCACCTTTCCGTGGGGCGGCCTTCGGCTTAATCTGCCGCAAACGTCAAGGTGGAACGCCGAAGGCAACGGGAGACGCCCATGACCTATCAAGCGCCGGTGGACGACATCCTGCATGCGCTCAAGACCGCGGCCGGCCTTGACGATCTCGTAGGGCGCGGCCTGCTCGACGGCGTCGACGAGGACACCATCCGCGCCGTCCTCGGGGAAGCCGGCAAGTTCGGGTCCGAGGTGCTCGATCCCCTGAGCGCGCCGGGCGATCTCGCCGGCTCCAAGCTGGTCGACGGCAAGGTGGTGACGCCGCCCGGCTGGAAGGAGGCCTACCAGCAGTTCGCCGCCGGCGGCTGGGGTGCTCTGGCCGCACCGGAGGAGTGGGGCGGGCAGAACCTGCCGCAAGTGGTCGCCACCGCCGCCGGCGAGGTGTGGAACGCCTCGAACCTGGCGTTCGGCCTGTGCCCGCTGCTCACCTTCGGTGCCATCGATGCGGTCGAGGCCCAGGGCAGCGAGGAACTCAAGCGTCTCTACCTGCCCAAGATGGTGTCGGGC
Source organism: uncultured Alphaproteobacteria bacterium (assembly GCA_963774165.1). Classification (GTDB taxonomy): domain Bacteria; phylum Pseudomonadota; class Alphaproteobacteria; order Rhizobiales; family Hyphomicrobiaceae; genus AWTP1-13. Next base: position 55,065 of record CAVZEC010000006.1, read on the forward strand.
GAATGGACCGGCACCATGAACCTCACCGAGCCGCACGCGGGCTCCGATCTCTCCGCCCTCAAGACGCGGGCCGTGAAGCAGGCCGACGGCAGCTATTTGCTCACCGGCACCAAGATCTTCATCACCTACGGCGACCACGAGATGACCGACAACATCGTGCATCTCGTCCTCGCCCGCCTGCCCGATGCGCCGCCCGGCACGCGCGGCATCTCGCTGTTCCTGGTGCCCAAGTATCTCGTCGGCAAGGACGGCTCGCTGGGCGCGCGCAACGACGTGATTTGCGCCGGCGTCGAGCACAAGCTCGGCATCCACGCCAGCCCGACCTGCGTGATGAAGTACGGCGAGGGAGGCGCGGGCGCGGTCGGCTACCTCGTGGGCGAGGAGAACCGCGGCCTCAACGTCATGTTCATCATGATGAACGCGGCGCGGCTCGCTGTCGGCACGCAGGGCGTGGCGGTGGCGGAGCGGGCGACGCAGCGTGCCTTCGCCTACGCCAACGAACGCCGCCAGGGCCGCGCGGGCCCAGGTACAGGCAAGGGCGGGGGCGACGGCATGGCGCCCATCATCGAGCACGCCGATATCCGCCGCTCGCTGCTGACGATGAAGGCGCTCACGCAGGCCGCGCGCGCCATCTGCCTTGTGACGGCGAAGGAGACCGACGTCGCGCGCCGGGCGAAGAACGAGGCCGAGCGCGCGGCGGCCGCGAACCGCGTGGCGCTGCTGACACCCGTCGCAAAGGCCTTCTCCACCGACATCGGCTGCGAGGTCGCCTCCATCGGCGTGCAGGTGCACGGCGGCATGGGCTTCATCGAGGAGACCGGTGCGGCGCAGATCTATCGCGACGCGCGCATCCTGCCGATCTACGAAGGCACCAACGGCATCCAGGCCATCGACCTCGTCACGCGCAAGCTTCCCCTCGAGGGCGGCAAGGTCATCGAGGGCTACATCCTGGAATTGAAGCAGACGGCGGACGCCGTGCGCGCCTCCAACCGGCCCGAGTTCGGCCGCATGGGCGAGCGGCTCGGCGAGGCCGTCGCCGCCCTGGCCGAGGCGACGGCCTGGATGGGCGGCGCGCTGCGCTCCAACCCCGAGGGGGCGCTGGCGGGTGCCACGCCGTATCTCAGGCTGTTCGGCCTCGCCGCCGGCGGCATCTACCTCGCCAAGGGCGCCCTGGCGGCGGCGCGCGACAGCGGCGAGACCACCGGCCCCTCTACTGCGAGGCAATCGATCGCCATCGCCCGCTTCTTCGCCGAGACACTCGCCACCGCCGCACCCGGTCTCAAGGAGACCGTCATTGCCGGCGCCGACGCCACGCTGGCGCTCGAGGGGTTGTCTGCGTGACACGCGGCCGTCACCCGGATCGAAGGGCGCGCCGCCCGGACGTTCGGCAACAACAACGGGGCCGCCAATAGCGGCCTGGACATCGTGGCGGGCATCGTGGACGCTCCGGTGGTCGCAACGGACTAGAGAAGACCCATCCATGCGAGATCTGGAGTTCGGCTGGTTCATCCCCACGCGCGGCGATACCGACGACTACGGCGACCCGATCAAGATTGCCGCCGGCGTCGAGATGTTCGACCGGGTCGCCATCGCGGCCGAGAAGGCCGGCTTCGAGTACATGCTGATCCCCGTCGGCCACCAGTGCTGGGACGCCTGGATGACCGGCGCGATGATGACGCGCAACACCACGAAGATACGCATGCTCATCGCCGCGCGGCCGAGCTACATCAATCCCGTGCTGCTGGCGAAGATGATCGCGACCTTCGACCAGCTGAGCGGGGGCCGTATCTCGGTCAACCTGATCGCCGGCCAGAGCGAGGCCGAAAACGTGGCGGAGGGGGTGCGCTGGAGCAAGGAGCAGCGCTACGAGATCATGGACGAGGAGGTGTCGATCCTGAAGGCGCTGTGGACGCAGACGGCGCCGACCGATTGGAACGGCAAGTACTACACCCTCAAGAAGGCCGAGCTGACGCCCAAGCCCTATCAGAAGCCGCATCCGAAATTCTACCTGGGCGGCGGATCCGGCCAGGCGGCGGAGCTGTCGGCGAAGCACTCCGACGTCCACCTGTTCTGGGGCGATACGACCGAGCGGATCGTCGCCAACATGAAGGAGCTGCGGGCGCTTGCCGCGAAGCATGGACGCGAGAGCGAGCTCGGCTTCGGCATGCGCCTGCAGATCGTGTGCCGCGAGAACGAGAAGGATGCCTGGGACGCGGCCGATAAGCTCGTGCGCAACGTGACGGCCGAGCGGACGAACTACATCCAGACCTACTACGCGGGATCGGTCGCCAATCAGCGCGTGCAGGAGCTGGCGCGGGAGAAGGGCGACCTGATCGCACCGAACCTGTGGAGCGGCCTCACCAAGGCGCGCCCCGGCGCCGGTATCTGCATCGTCGGCAACCCCGAGCAGTGCGCCAACGTGCTGCAGCAGTACATCGACATCGGCTGCCACTCGTTCTGCCTGTCGGGCTACCTGCACGACGCCGAGGCCGAACGCTTCCACCGCATGGTTCGGCCCATCCTGGAGGACCGAAACCGCGGGCGCATGAAGGCGGCTTGACGCCCGGGAGTGGCGCTGAACAGGACCAATACCCACGTTTGGGCGGACAACGAGGCTCCGCTGCTGAATGTTGGGGAACGAAGATCGAGCCACGCAGTTGAGTCTAATCGAGTGTAGCGCGGCGGATCGGGCGCATGAGCTGGGTTAGGTTAGTATTCGGTCGACGAGTGCCCCTTTATGTGTCGCTGCCTGTCGTCGCGACATGCGGAGCGGCGGGTTTCATCGTCAGTACAATGCAGCCGGGCTCGACTTACGCCGGCGGAAAGCAAGTCGCCGTCCAATCACAAAGCTACAGCCTGGCAAAGGCTGTCTCGGCACCGGTGACGCCGTCGGCGGTCGACGAGCCGCCGTCTCCCAAGGTCGTACAAGCGCCCTTGGCGGAACCCAGTCTCCCGCGGGATGGGTCGTCTGTTGCGGGCTTACCGTCCGACGAAATCGATCTTCCAACAGATGCGCCCGCCGGCGTTGCGCAGGTCGCACCGGCGCAAATCCCCGTCGTCGTTCCCACAGCGCCTTCCGTCCGAGCTGCGACGCATCCTGCTCAACGCACGCGGGGCGCCCGTGCGGAGCGGCCGGCACACCCTGCCGCCGTTCGTCGTTCGCAGCCGATTGCCCAACAGCGCGTCTCCGCCCCGTCGAAGTCGGCGGGACTCAAGGGCCTTCCGCTGATCGGCCCGGTCTTTTCCTTGCTGCAATAGAAGGTCCGCCTCACGCCCGTCGATGGCTGAGGCGGCCTGGTCGGCACCTGCCCGAGACCGAGGCGATATCGTCAGGCCGCGATCCGCGGCTTCGACGCTTTAACCGCGAGGCAAGCCAAGAAATAGAAGGGAGCGTTCGTCGCCTCGTCACTCCCGCGCCTGGACCGTGGCGGCGGCAGTGCTCCAGACGCGGATGGTGCCGTCCTGGCCGGCGGAGATGACGCGGCGGCCGTCGGGGGAGAAGGCAACGGAGAGCACGGGTCCGGCGTGGCCGCGGAACACGCGCGGCTGCCGGCCGCTGCGCAGGTCCCACAACTTGACCTGACCGTCCTCGCCGGCGGATGCGAGCAGGCGGTCGCTGGGCGCAAACGCGACGGAGGTGACGCGGCCCTCGTGCGCCTTGAAGGATCGCTGCGGGCGCGAGGAGGAGGCGGACCACAGACGCAACGAGCCACCCGTGCTGCCGCTGGCGAGCGTGCGCCCGCCCGGCGCCATGTCAAGCGCGCTCGGTGCATCGCCATGTCCGCGCCAGCTGCGCGCGAGACTGTGCGTGTCGGTCCGCCACAAGCGGATGCTGCGGTCCTGGCCGGCCGACGCCAACAGCCCCGACCCGCGCACGCTGACAATCGCCTGGACACCGTCCTGGCCGTCGAACACGGCAACCGGCGCCGAGGGCGTGCGGATGTCGAACAGCGTCACGGCCCCGGCCTGGCCTGCCACGGCGAAGCGGTCCGCGTCACCCGTGAATGCGAGCGCCGAGATCGGGCCCTGCTGATGCTGGAAGGTGGCGAGCTTCTCCGCGCGCTCGAGGTCCCACAGGACGATGGCGCCGGCCTTGTGACCGGTGAGCGCGCGGCGGTCGTCGACGGCGATGGCGGTCGCCGGCCCGTCGTCGAGCGCGATCTCGCGCACGGGCGCGCCGGAGCCGGCGTTCCACACCCGCAGCGTGCCGTCGGCGCCGGACGAGACGATCCAGCGCCCCTGGTCGGCGGTGGCAAGCCCCGTGACCGCGCCGCGGTGGCCGGTGATGCGCGTGATCGGCGCGAGGTCGGTCGCCTGGCTCGAGACGACGCCGGCGCCGCGACCCTCGATATGCGGCAGCTTGTCCTGGTAGGCGACGGCGATGCCGGCAATGCCGAGACCGATCGCCAGCCTGTAGAGGAGGGATCGCCAACGGCGCGAGGGCATGCCCAGACTGCGGACGCGGCGCGGGCGAGGCGGCGACCGGCGGGCGAGCACCTTGGGTGGCGGGCGCTTGACGCTCGCCGGATCGGCGGCCTCCTTCTTGGACACCGCCGGCATCAGGCGAACTCGGCGAGGACTTGTTTCGGCGCCTGTTTCGCCGACGCCGCTTTCGCCGGCGAGACCTTGGGGGCGGGCTGAGCCTTCTTCTCGGCGAGCCCCGCGCGGCGCTTCTTCAAGGCGTCGATGAAGTCGAGCAGCTGGCCCTTCGCTTGCGGAGCATCGGGGGGCGCGGGCACCGCACTCGGCTCGGGCTCGCGCGGCAGCGGCTCGGTGCTTCCCGCTCGCGGTTTCTCAGGCGCCGGGGTGCGCGCGGGATCGGACGTGCGCAGGCGATCCAGCGCACGGCCGAGACTGAGCCGCCCACGATCGCGCTTCGGCTCCGGCGCCAGCAGCTGCTCGCGCCATTGCGCAATCGTTTGCGGGCGCTCGCCGATCTCCAGCCTCAGCGCCTTGTCGATCGCCGCCAGGAACCCGGGGCGGTAGGAGCTGAGCGCGGCAGCGCGGGCCGGCACGTACTCGTCGTTGACCATGCGCGAGGGGCCGTCGGGCGGGCGCTTGCCGGTGACGGCGTGATAGAGGGTAGCGCCGAGCGCGTAGATGTCCGTCCACGGACCCTGCTGGCGCGAGTTGGTGGCGTATTGCTCGTAGGGGCTGTAGCCCGGCTTGACCAGCGCGCTGACGGTCTTGGAATGCGATGCGATCTCGCCGCGCGCCGAGCCGAAATCGATCAGCACCGGCGAGCCGTCCTTGCGGATGATGATGTTGTCGGGGGCGATGTCGCGGTGCAGGAAGTCGCCCGCGTGCACCATCTCGAGCGCTTCGAGCAGCGGCCTCAGGATCTTGTCGAGCTCGGGTTGACGCGGTGCGCGCTTGAGACCCTTCAGCCAGGCCTTGAAGCTGCCCCCCTCCTCGAAGTGGAGCACCATGTAGCCGGTGTTGTTGGCCCGGAAGTAGCGGTAGACGCGCACGATGTTGGGGTGGACGAAGCGCGCCAGCGTCTGCGCCTCCTCGATGAAGCGCTCGAGGCCCCACTTGTAGTCCTCGGCACAGTCCTGCGAGCGCGGCGAGGCATCGCTGGTGTTGCGCCGGGCGGCGAAGTCCGCCGGGAAGTATTCCTTGATGGTGACGAGACGGGCCAGGGCCATCTCGTCGGCGAGGTAGGTGATGCCGAAGCCGCCAGCCCCCAGCACGCGCTTGATGCGGTAGTCGCCAACCAGCTCCGTCCCGTCCGGCAGGGCCAGCAGGTTGGAGTGGGTCGCCGGGTTGGGTTGCATCACCATTCCCATAGCGGCCTGCGGATACGCGCACTAGAGCGGATTTTCCGGCTCCGGCCCGCGAAGTCGGAGTCGAAGCGTGAATCCACCTCTATCCTGATCCTACACTAGCGAGCGAGATTCGCGTTCCCGGTGGAAGCCACGCTTCCATCTGCAACGCGTTCGCCCGTTGGGAAAAACTGCCCCGCAATTGTCGTCGGCCTCCCGCGCACACTGTCACCGCGATTCGCCCCTGCCGCCGCACGAAGCACCCATGCAAGGTGCGGGCAATAATGTGGCAGAACGATGGGGCAGGCGCGCAACGCCGGTGTTGCAGGCGGGTTCCAAAGGCGGTGGCCATGTTCCTGCCGTCATGCTCCGGCAGGCTTCTGCTCAAAGAGTTGGAAATGCCGCCAGCACATTTTTCGGCCGCTCTGATCGCAATCGCCCTCTGGGTCGTACCGTGTCTGGCTGGCTGGGCGTTGGCGGCGGGAGAGGTGGCGCCTGGCGTTACTGCGGCGCAACGGCAGGGGGCGGCTTCCGACCAGGCGCGGCCCAACGCGGGTGACGAGGATTGGCGCAACTCCTTCACGGCAACCTTGGCCCGCGCACGCGCCCTGCTGGAGGCCGGCTACGCGCGGGCCCCGGCGCTGGTCATCGCGCTCGGCGCCTTCGTCGTGCTGCCGGCAGTCGCGCTGGTCTCCCTGCTGGTGCAGTCGGTCACACGGCGCAGAGCACGAAGCGCAGCGATCCGCGCCGCATGGCTGCGGGCGCAGGACGCCCCTGCCGCGGAAATCCCCGCCGGCACGGACATTCCCTTGTGGTGCAGCGAGGCATGGCTGACCGTGGAGGGCGGCGATGCCGGGACGCTGCCGCTCGACAGCCGGCTCATTCGTATCGGCCGGCACCTGGACAACGACGTGCGACTGCCGGATACGAGCGTGCACCGCTACCACGCTGTGATCGAGCGCACCGCGGACGAGGCATTCGTGATCACCGACCTGAGCGGCAGGGACGGCAACGGCATACGCGTCAACGGCGCGCGGCAATCACGGGCGCAGTTGACCGACGGCGACGTCATCGAGCTCGGCCGGACACGGTTGAAATTCGAGAGTGCACAGGCATGAGGAGCCCCAATCGGCTCTTGGGAGAAGGAGAGGACCATGAAGGACGAGAAGCGCACCCCCGCCGGGCAGCCCGCGCAGTCGAACGGATCGTTGCCGAACCGCATTCTGGGGTCGCTGCGGGATGCCTTGAACGCCGCCAGCCGGGATGATCGCACCGGCGAGATGAGCGTAAGGGGCGGGACGGACCAAGTGTCCGGCAAAGCTCCGCCGGCGGAGCCCCAGAAGCCGGCCGCCCCTCCCGCCGCCGCCAGCCGGGCACCGGAGATCCCCGTCGTCGCCCCGCAGCCCGTTGCCACCGCGATCGATGCCAAGTCCCTGACACGCGAGCCAAAACACTTCGAGCCGGTCGATCCCACCACCCAGGCCAGGCGCGGTCCCCTGCCGGGCTCGAAGGCGGCTGCTCCGGTTCCCATCGACAACTCGAAGACCCAGGCCGTCCGGGGCAAGCCCAAGGTCATGCGCAACGGCTTCCATTCCGACCCGGTGGTCGGCTGGCTGGTGGTGGTGGGCGGGCCCGGGCTCGGCGCGTTCCGGCCCATCTTCGAGGGCAACAATGCCATCGGACGAGGCAAGGAGCAGCGCATCGCCATCGATTTTGGTGATGCAACTATCTCCTCGGAGGAGCAGGCTTATATTCGCTATGATTCGATGGATCGGTCGTTCCTGTTCGTGCCGAACCTTTCCAAGACCAACATCGTTGCGATAAACGATAAGAAGCCGACGGGCGCGGTGAAGCTGGAGCTGATGGACGTGATCACCATGGGCCGCACGCAGCTTGCCTTCGTCCCGTTTTGCGGGGAAGAATTCGACTGGTCGGAGCTGTCCGATCTCAAGGAGTAGCGGTGGCCTTGGAATATGCGACCCGCGCGAGCAAGGGCGCGAGGAGCTACCAGGAGGACGCGGCATTCGTTCGAGCCGAGCCGGGCTCGGCCGCCGCGGACCAGAATGGGAGCGCCTCGCAGCTGACGGCGGTATTGGCTGACGGCATGGGCGGGCATGCCGGTGGGGCGCTTGCGAGCTCCACCGCATGCCAGATCTTCATGCGCGCCTACGAGACGTCCGCGGGCGAGGTGCCGGCGCGCCTCGGCGAGGCCCTGCAGCTCGCCAACGCCGCGATCGCCAACTGCGTCGAGGAGAACCCCGCGCTCAACGGCATGGGCTGCACGCTGGTGGGCACGACCTTCGGGGCCGCCGGCGTCGAATGGGTGAGCGTCGGCGACAGCCCGATGTTCCTGGTGCGCCGGGGCGAAATCTTCCTCCTCAACGAGGACCACTCGCTGGCGCCCGAGATCGACAAGCTGGCGGCGGCCGGCAAGATGACCTGGGAGGATGCCCAGTCCGATCCGCGCCGGCATTTCCTCCGCTCGGCGCTGACCGGGGCCGAAATCGAGCTCATCGACCGCTCGCGTGTGCCCCTCGTACTGGAGGCCGGCGACGTCTTGGTCATGGCCAGCGACGGCATCCACACCTTGGGCCACGCGGACATCCTGGGCGTGGTGGACGCGCATGCCGCGCAGGGACCCGATGCCGTCGCCGACGCGCTGCTGGCGGCCGTCGACGCGGCCGGCGACCTCTACCAGGACAACACCACGGTGGTCGTGGTTTCCGTCACGCGCGATTGATCCCTCGGAAGGCGAGGGGGGGAGCCGAGGGCGATTGCACCGCCACGCTCGCGCATCCGACAGCACATCGAAGCGGACTGGCTAGCAAATAGGCAGCGACAATAGCGATTGTGTCTTGCCCGTCACGAGGACGCGAGCATCGCGGGTATCACCCTTGATCCAGGGGCCGTTCGGTAGTTGAGTTGGGTGGGGATTGTATTTGTGCGGGGGTTTGGAATGATCACGCTCGTTATTGCGCAGCGACTTGGCCTCGAATCCAACCTTACGATCGGACTGTCGCTCCTGGAGGGCGTCTGCCTGACCATCGTGCTGATGCTGGTGGCGGAGCGCTATCTGTTTTCTCGAGCCCGCACCTCTGCGATCGCCCGCGCGCCTGTCGGCCAATCGGCAGCTGCCTTGGCCGCGGCGGTCCCGGGGACGCCCGCAAGGCCATAAGTCGGTCGACGGAGGCAGCGCAGCTGCTTTTGCAGGGCTCGCCCGAGATTCCCGCGCGCGGCTCGGGCAAAGCACCCCTCGACGACCAGGGGCGCGGCGGCTTACGCTGGAACCGGACAACAATCGACGCGCGAGCGGCCCGCAATCGCGGTGCCGGCGAGGAGCGTGCTCGATCGGCCAGCGCGGAGGAACCCCATGAAAACCGGCGACGCGATTGCAGAAATCCTGAAGCGCGAAGGCGTGGAGTGGATCATCGGATACCCCGTGAACCACATCCTGGAGCACGGCGCCGCCGCCGGCATCCGCCCGATCATCGTGCGCCAGGAGCGCATCGGCCTGCACATGGCGGACGCCATCGCCCGCGTCACCTCCGGCAAGAAAATCGGCATGTTCGTGATGCAGCACGGCCCCGGCGCCGAGAATGCCTACGGCGGCGTCGCCCAGGCCTACAGCGAGTCCGTGCCGATCCTCGTGATGCCGATGGGCTACGCCCAGCGCATCGCCTGGGTCGACCGCAACTTCTTCTCCTCCGTCTCCATGAAGAACATCACCAAGTCGGCCGAGCCGGTGACGTCGGCCAAGGAGCTGCCGAACGTGATGCGGCGCGCCTTCCAGCGCCTGCGCTCCGGCCGCGGCGGCCCGGTCCTGGTCGAGGTGCCAAACGACCTGTGGGCCGCGGAGTGCGATCCCAAGGATTACGTGTGCCCCAAGACCATCCGCACCGGCACCGATCCCGAGGCCGTGCGCGAGGCCGCCAAGATGCTGGTCGCGGCCAAGCGGCCCGTGATCTATGCCGGCACCGGGGTGCACTGGGCCGAGGCCTGGAGCGAGCTGAAGGAGCTGGCCGAGCTGCTGGCGATTCCCGTGACGACCAGCCTCGGTGGAAAAAGCTCCTTCCCCGAGACGCACCCGCTGTCGCTGGGCTCCGGCGGTCTCGCCATTCCGCAGACGGTGCGCACGTTCCTCGACAAGTCCGATCTGATCCTCGGCATCGGCTGCTCGTTCACGGAGACCAACTTCGGCGTCAAGATGCCGACAGGCGTGAAGATCATCCAGGCGACGCTCGATCCCTCCGACATCAACAAGGACATCCCCGTGACGCTAGGCGTGGCCGGCGATGCCAAGCTGGTGCTGCAGGGAATTCTTGCCGAGGTGCAGAAACTGCACGGCAAGAGTCCGAAGGACTCGAAGGCCGTCGCCAAGGAGATCGTCGATACCTACGAGCCCTGGCTCGCCAAGTGGATGCCGAAGCTCACCGACAACAGCGCGCCGCTCAATCCCTACCGCGTGCTGTGGGACCTGCAGAAGACGGTCGACGTCGCCAACACCATCATCACGCACGACGCCGGCAGCCCGCGCGACCAGCTGTCTCCCTTCTGGCGCCCGACGACGCCGCTGTCCTACATCGGCTGGGGCAAAACCACCCAGCTCGGCATGGGGCTCGGCCTCGCCATGGGTGCCAAGCTCGCCAAGCCCGACAAGCTCTGCATCAACGTGTGGGGCGACGCGGCGATCGGCTTCACGGGCATGGATTTCGAGACCGCCGTGCGCGAGAAGATCCCGATCCTCTCGATCCTGCTCAACAACTTCTCGATGGCCATCGAGCTGAAGGTGATGCCGGTGTCGACGGAGAAGTATCGCGCCACCGACATCTCCGGCGACTACGCGGCCATGGCGCGCGCCTTCGGCGGCTACGGCGAACGCGTGGAGAAGCCCGGCGACATCGTGGCGGCCATCAAGCGCGGCATCGCCGCAACCGAGAAGGGCCAGCCGGCGCTGCTGGAGTTCATCACCAGCAAGGAAGTCAACGTCTCCAGGCTGTAGGCGACGTTGTCATCCCGGGGCTTGCCTGCCCTCGGACTTGTTCCGAGGCTCCCCGGGATCCACCCCTCAGCTGACGCCGGAGCAAGCGGCAAGATGGATCCCGGGCATGAAGCCCGGGACGACAAGCGTCGCGAGTGGGAGCTGCGGTGCATCTCATCTGTATGCTCATCGCGGCGTTCCGGGCGGCCCTGGCCGTTCTTGGCCTTTCCCTCGCGGGCGCGTGGGCGCCCGCAGCGGCGCAGACGGCGGTCGACCTGCAGCTGGTGCTCGCGGTCGATGCCTCCGGCAGCGTGAGCGAGCAGCGGTTCGAGCTGCAGAAGCAGGGTTATGTGGCGGCCTTCCGCAGCCCGCTCCTGCTGCGCGCGGTGCGCTCGGGCGGCAGGCAGGCGATCGCCGTGACGATGGTGCAATGGACCGGACCGGCCATGCAGGTCGAGGTCGTGCCCTGGCGGCTCGTCAACGACGAGGCCTCGATGCTCGCGCTGGCCGCGGCGATCGAGGCGGTGCCACGCCAGCTGTTCGGTGGCGGCACCTCGATCAGCGGCGCCATCGACCACGCCATGATGCTGTTTCCCAGGTCGCGGTACGTCGGGGCCCGGCGCGTGATCGACATCTCCGGCGACGGCCGCAACAACCGCGGACGCCCGGCGCCGGAGGCGCGCGACGACGCCGTGCGGGCAGGCGTGACCATCAACGGCCTGCCGATCCTCGCCATCGAGTTCGACCTGGAGGAATTCTACCGCGACAACGTGATCGGCGGTCCCAGGCGCCTTCGTCATCCCCGCCGCCTCCTTCGAGACCTTCGCCGACGCCATCCTGAAGAAGCTGGTGATCGAGATCTCCGACGTCGGGAGCGCGAGAAGCTTGGCGAGCCCCGTGGCGCCCCGTGCAGCACGCTCATCGTTGTCATCCCGGGCCTCGTGCCCGGGATCCATCTATCCTCTTGCTCCGGCGCCCGCCGATCGCTGGATCCCGGTGACAAGCACCGGGATGACAGCGGGGCGTGTGGGTTTCCCGTTTGAGCCTGGATCCAAATGGTGCTCGGAGGCGAAGCCGGGAGAAGTTCGCTAGGCAACACGGCACGGGATCGAGGGTGCTAGAGTGCCGGCGAGCCGCAGTTGCGTACAGTTGTGAGAGTTGCGTCCATGTCCTTGCGTCAGCGCGTCCCCTCGGGGACGCACACCAATCGCGTGATCGTCGGCAATTGCCTGCAGGAGCTGGCGAAGCTCGCCTCGGCCAGCGTCGACCTCGTCTTCGCCGACCCGCCCTACAACCTGCAGCTCGAGCGCCAGCTGCTGCGGCCCAACAACACGGTGGTCGACGGCGTCGACGACGCCTGGGACAAGTTCTCATCGTTCGCGGACTACGATCGATTCTCGCACGCCTGGCTGGCCGAGTGCCGGCGCATCCTGAAGCCGGACGGCGCCATCTGGTTGATCGGCTCCTATCACAACATCTTCCGCCTCGGCGTGGCGCTGCAGGACCAGGGCTTCTGGATCCAGAACGACATCGTCTGGCGCAAGACCAATCCGATGCCGAACTTCCGCGGCAAGCGGTTCACCAACGCGCACGAGACGCTGATCTGGGCCGGCCGCGATGCCAAGTCGCGCGTCACCTTCAACTACGAGGCCATGAAGGCGCTGAACGACGACATCCAGATGCGCTCCGACTGGCTGTTCCCGATCTGCTCGGGGCCGGAGCGGCTGAAGGACGGCGAGGGACGCAAGGCGCACCCGACGCAGAAGCCGGAGGCGCTGCTCAGCCGCATCCTGCTCGCCAGCACCAATCCGGGCGACCTCGTGCTCGATCCCTTCTTCGGCACCGGCACCACCGGCGCGGCGGCCCGGCGGCTCGGGCGGCGCTGGCTCGGCATCGAGTGCGATCCCGTCTACGCCGCGGCCGCCGAGGAGCGCATCGCCAATGTGACGCCGCTGCCGCCCTCGACGCTGGAAACCGCTAGATCCAAGCGCGCCGAGCCGCGCGTGCCGTTCGGCACCATCATCGAGCTGCGTATCCTGGAGCCCGGCCACACGCTCACCGACGAGCGCGGCCGGCTGCGCGCGGAGGTGAGGGCCGACGGCACGCTGGCGGTGGCCGGCCGCCAGGGCTCGATCCACCGGCTCGGCGCCGAGCTGCAGGGCAAGACCGCCTGCAACGGCTGGACCTTCTGGCACTACGAGGTGGAGGGCGTGCGCAAGCCCATCGACGTCCTGCGCGAGCAGGCCCGCCGCCAGCTCGGGTTGTCGGCGCCTGCCGCCGGATTGGTGGCTGCGGAGTAGCTGGCGCGCGTTCACCATAGGCGGACCTATCCCCGCGCGTGCGCGGCGTGGGAACATAGGGGGCCTCGGTGTACGAGGGGCGGTTCGCGCGAGCCTTTCCCTCAGACGACGGACCGGGGGTCGCTGTCCGTTTCACCTCGCGCGGCTGGCCGCCAGACCAGCGGAGCGCCCCTGCCGGGCCCGGAAGCGACGAGCGTGGGCGTCCTGAGCCCGCAAACGATCACAGGTCATCCGGGCTCCGGACGCCCTGCTCCCCTGACCGCCAACCCCCGAGCGGAAATCGCTGCGGGAACTTTGCCGCTGCGCGAAGAGCGTCGCCGCTGCGGTCCGCTCTCGGAGGGAGAGCTTCGCCCCGCGCTGGAGTTTCCGCCGCCCCTCACCCCGACCGTCTCCCCGCAAGCACGGGAAGAGGGAGAAGATCGCGGCGCACTCACATCGTGGCGCCGATCTGCCAGGGGACGAACTCGTTGTCGCCGTAGCCGAGCAGCTCGCTCTTGGTCTTCTCGCCGGAGGCGACGCGCAGGATCGTCTCGAAAATCTCCTTGCCCTTCTCCTCGATGGAGACACCGTCGAGGATATCGCCGCAGTTGATGTCCATGTCCTCGAGCATGCGCTTGTAGACGTCGTGGTTGGTGGCGAGCTTGATGGAGGGCGTGGGCTTGCAGCCGTAGGCGGAGCCGCGCCCGGTCGTGAAGCACAGCACGTTGCAGCCGCCCGCCACCTGACCGGTGGCAGAGACGGGGTCGTAGCCGGGCGTGTCCATGTAGACGAAGCCCTTGGCGGTGACCGGCTCGGCGTAGCGGTAGACCTCGGCGAGCGTGGTGGTGCCGCCCTTGGCGGCGGCGCCGAGCGACTTCTCCAGGATGGTGGTGAGGCCGCCCTGCTTGTTGCCGGGGCTCGGATTGTTGTCCATGGAGCCGTCGTTCTTGGCGCAGTAGTCCTGCCACCAGTGGATGATGTCGACCAGCTTCTGGCCCACCTGCGCGTTGCGTGCGCGCCGGGTGAGCAGGTGCTCGGCGCCGTAGATCTCCGGCGTCTCCGACAGCACGGCGGTGCCGCCGTGGCGCACGAGATTGTCGACGGCCGCGCCAAGCGCCGGGTTGGCGGTGATGCCGGAATAGCCGTCCGAGCCGCCACACTGCAGCGCGAGCGTGAGCTCGCTGGCGGGGATGGTCTCGCGGCGCACCTGGTTGGCGCGCGGGAGGATCTCCTTGATGCGCGCCACGCCGGCCTCGATGGTCTTCCTGGTGCCGCCGGTGTCCTGGATGGTCATGGTGCGGAAGTTATCGCCTTCGATCAGGCCGTACTTGCTCTTGAGGCGCTCGATCTGGAACACCTCGCACCCCAGGCCCACGACGAGGGCGGCGGCGAGGTTGGGGTGGCCGGCGTAGCCCCATTGCGTGCGCTCCAGCGCCTCGTAGCCCTCGCCCGAGCCGGCGAGCCCGCAGCCCGTGCCGTGCACGAACGAGACGACGCCGTCGACGTTGGGGTAGTCGGCCAGGATGCCGGAGCGGCTCACCGCCTCGGCCATGAAGCGCGCCACCGAGGCCGAGCAGTTCACGCTGGTGAGGATGCCGATGTAGTTGCGCGTGCCGGCCTTGCCGTTGCCGCGGCGGAAGCCTTCGAAGGTGGCGCGCGCCTCGGGCGGCAGCAGCGGCTCCTCGCGCGCGTCCTGGGCGAAGGCATAATCACGCTCGAACTCGGCGAACGAGCAGTTGTGCGTGTGCACATGGGCACCGGGCGCGACATCCTCGGTGGCGAAGCCGATGATCTGCCCGAACTTGAGGACGGGCTGGCCCTTGGCGATTGTGCCGGCCGCCATCTTGTGGCCGCGCATGATGCGCGCCGTCGCCGCCACGCCCTGCACGGTGTCGCCCGGCTGGACGCTGTCGACCGCCACGATGATGTTGTCGCGCGCGTTGAGCCGCAGCGTGCGCGGCACCTTCTTCTCCGGCCGATCCTGCATGGGCGCCTCCCGTTGGTTGGCGCCATGATGGGGAGTTGGCCGACAAAGGGCAAGGCGGGTCGGCCGGCAGGCTCCCGGCGGACCTAGCGTTCTTCATCCCCAGTCCTGAGCCTGTCGAAGGACGGACCGCGCGCACCAGCCGTGGTTCGACAGGCTCACCACGGGGGCGGCGCTTGTGGTCTGACAGGGTCGTCACGTTGTGTCATGGTTGGGAAGCCAGAAGCTTTCAAACATGCGGAGAGTAATGCGGTGAACCTCTCTTCCATGCTTCGCGAGCGCGCGGCGGCCGGCCGGCCGGTGCGGATCGGCCAGGTCGGGGCCGGCAAGTTCGGCACCATGTTCCTGTCGCAGGTGCGCCTGACCGCGGGCATGCACCTCGTGGGGCTCGCCGACCTGATGCCGGACAGGGCACGCGAGCGGATGGTCGCCGTGGGTTGGCCCAGGGAGCAGACCGAGGCGAAGTCGATGGGCGAGGCCCTGCAGTCGGGCAAGACGTTCGTCGGCGAGGATGCGATGGCGGTGATCTCGCACCCGGAGATCGAGGTGGTGATCGAGGCGACGGGCGATCCGGCCACCGGCATCAGGCTGTGCCAGGCGGCGATCGCGCACGGCAAGCACGTCGTCATGGTCAACGTCGAGGCGGACGCGCTGGCGGGTCCGCTGCTGGCACGGCAGGCGCGCGAGGCCGGCGTCGTCTACTCGCTGGCCTGGGGCGACCAGCCGGCGCTGATCTGCGAGCATGTCGACTGGGCACGCGCCTGCGGGTTCAAGGTGGTCGCGGCCGGCAAGGGCACGCGCTACCACCCGACCTATCACCGCTCCAACCCGGACACGGTGTGGGACATCCTCGACCAATACCTCAAGATCAAGGACCGCAGCCACGTCAATCCCAAGATGTTCAACTCGTTCGTCGACGGCACCAAGTCGGGCATCGAGATGACGGCCGTGTGCAACGCCACCGGCCTGGTGCCGCAGTCGAACGGCCTGGGCTTCCCGCCGGCCTCGCGCTTCGAGCTGGCGGATGTCTGCAAGCCCAGGAGCGACGGCGGGACGCTGGAGAAGGCGGGCGTGACCGAGGTCGTCTCCTCGATCACTCGCGACGGCAAGGACGTGGCCCATCATCTGGCCATGGGCACCTATGTCGTCATCGAGAGCGACAGCGCCTACGCCGGCCAGTGCTTCCTCGAGTACAACTGCCTTCCCGACAGAAGCGGCACCCACGCCGCGCTCTACCGGCCCACGCACATGATCGGACTCGAGCTCGGCATCTCCGTGGCCTCGGCGGCGTTGCGCAAGGAGCCGACGGGGGCGCCCGTGTGCTTCAATTCCGACGTGGCCGCCACCGCCAAGCGCGCGCTCAGGAAAGGCGAGATGCTCGACGGCGAGGGCGGTTTCTGCGTCTGGGGCAAGCAGGTCCCGGCCGACGTATCGCTCGCCGAGGGCTACCTGCCGCTGGGGCTCGCCCACAACGTGAAGCTCGAGCGCGACATCGCCGAGGGCCAGGCGCTCAGGTGGTCCGACGTGGCGTTCGATGCGGCCGACACCGCCGTCAAGGTGAGGCGCGAGATGGAGGCGATGTTCGCGCGACCGAACCGGTGAAGGTGCTCTGCGCTCGCGGTGGGACCGCCGCTGTGACGCGGGCCGCGGCGTCGCCTCCCCCTACGACGAAGGCCCCGCCTCCGTCGTGACGAGGGGGAGGGCGGTGCGTCCGCGATTTAGATCGGCCATCGCCAAGCCATCCGCAACCTGCGCGGCCGATCTAAGTCGCTGGACGCACCGGGTGGGGGTGACGCGTGGTGTCGGCGGCAGGCACCCCCACCTAGGAAACGCCATCGGACTTAGCTCGCCGGTCGGCAGCCTCATTGATCGTGGTGATTGGCGAGCTAAGCCCGTGGCGTTCCGTCCCCCCCTCTTCGTGCCGAAGGCAGTTGCCTTCGACACAGGGGGAGGCAAAGCTCACGTATACTTGTCGTAGCGCACGAAGGCGGCGGGTTGGCGGGCGACGCGGATGAGGAGGCGCAGGGCCTCGTCCACCATCGGCGTCGGGCCGGCGATGAAGCTCACCGTGCCGTCGTACTGGCCGCCCATCTGGCGTGTCATCACGTCGGTCACCATGCCGCTGGCGAGCTGGATATGAGGGAACTGCGGATGGGTGGCGGCGGGGGCCTCCTCGTGCGAGAGCGCCAGCGTGACCTGCAGCTTGCCATGCGCCGCGGCAACGTAGTCGGACATCTCCTGGAGATAGAAGCCGTCGGCGAGGCCGCGGACGCCGAAGAACACGTGGGCCCGGTGGTCACGGAAATAGTTCTCCGACCTGGCGTGCTCGAGAATCGCCAGCATGCCGGCGATGCCCGATCCGCCCGCGATGCACAGGATGTTGCGGCCCTCGGCCGGGCGGAAGGTGGCCGCGCCCAGCGGCCCGAACACGTCGAGCTCTGCGCCGCCGACGTCACTGCCGAACAGCCAGTCCGAGAAGCCGCCGCCCGGCTTCTGCTTGATGACGAACGTCAGGCGCGCGCTGTCGCGGGCGTAGTTCACCATCGAATAGGCTCGACCACCCTTGAGACCCGGCACCTCCAGCACCACGAACTGCCCCGCGTCGAACATGACGGGACGCGACAGGCCGATGTCGATCTCGATCACGTCGCGGACGAGCCGGCGCACGCCCTCGATGCGGCCGCGCCGGTGGTGGGGAATCGTCGGGCTGTCCGGGTCGGAGACGAGGTTGGCCGGCACGCGCACGACGCAGTCGGTGGTCGGGCGCGTCTGGCACATGAGGACGTCGCCCTTGGCCCGCTTCAACCGCGCGAACCCGGGCGCCTCCTCCCACTCGACCAGGGTCGTCCCCTGCACGACGCGGCCGCGGCACGTGCCGCATGTGCCGGTGGCGCACTCGTAGGGCAGCCGCAGTCCCTGCTCGAGGCCGGCTTGGAGAATGCGCTCGGTCGCTCCGCACTCGAAGCTGAACTCTCCGGAATTGGCCTGGACGGTGATCTTCATGTTCGATGGCGCCAGAGTTTCCCGTGTGGACTGCCGGTGCGTTTAGCACGAAATGGCGCGGCGTCGCGCTGCGTCAGAATTGGAAGTAGACATCGCGGCCACCGGCGAGCACAGCTGCTGGACGTGGCATGGCCGAAAAAAGCCGTGTAATTGAAGTCGATCAGCGGGCGAGGTCCACCGCCGCTCCGCCCTCAGGCAGCCGCCGCGGCCCGGAGAGAAGGGTACGCCGCAGTGTCATGCAACCATGCTAGTGGTATGACGCTGACATTTGCATCCGGGTGTCATCCCGGTGCTTGTCACCGGGATCCAGGTCGCCGCTGGCTCCGGCGCTTGGGGTTAGCTGGATACCGGGGACCCTCGGAACAAGTCCAAGGGCAAGCAAGCCCCCCGGTATGACCGCGGTATCCACTGGTTGAGTCGCACGACTAGAATTGAACATGCTAACTAGAGCGCAAGCGCAATAGGCCCATGACGAGCTCTCTCCTCCCGCGCCGTACCTCCATCCCCGTCGACGTCGGCGGCGTCATCATCGGCGGCAATGCGCCGATCGTGGTGCAGTCGATGACCAACACCGACACGGCCGATGTCGAGGGAACGGCCCGCCAGTGCGCAGCCCTTGCGCGCGCGGGCTCCGAGATCGTGCGCGTCACGGTCGACCGCGACGAGGCCGCCAAGGCGGTACCGCACATCCGCGACCGCCTGGCGCAGCTGGGCGCACCCGTGCCGCTGGTCGGCGACTTCCACTACAACGGCCACACCCTGCTGACCGAGAACCCCGCCTGTGCCGAGGCGCTGGACAAGTATCGCATCAATCCGGGCAATGTCGGCTTCAAGGCCAAGCGCGACCGGCAGTTCTCGGCCATCGTCGAGCTCGCGCTGAAGCACGCCAAGCCGGTGCGCATCGGCGTCAACTGGGGCAGCCTCGACCAGGAGCTGCTCACCCGGCTGATGGACGAGAACGCGGCGTCGCCCAAGCCCAAGGATGCGCGCGCCATCCTGCACGAGGCGATCGTGCAGTCGGGACTGCTGTCGGCGGAGCGGGCGGAAGCGCTCGGCATGAAGCCCGAGCAGATCGTCATATCGGCCAAGGTCAGCGCCGTGCAGGACCTCGTCAGCGTCTATGCGATGCTGGCCGCGCGCTGCCGTTACGCGCTGCATCTGGGGCTCACGGAGGCCGGCATGGGCTCCAAGGGCATCGTCGCCTCGACGGCCGCCATGGGCATCCTGCTGCAGCAGGGCATCGGCGATACCATCCGCGTCTCGCTCACGCCCGAGCCCGGCGGCGACCGCACGCAGGAGGTGCGCGTCGCCCAGGAGATCCTGCAGACCATGGGGCTGCGGTCGTTCGTGCCGATCGTCGCGGCCTGCCCCGGCTGCGGGCGAACCACCTCCACCGTGTTCCAGGAGCTGGCGAGCGACATCCAGGGCTACGTGCGCGAGCGCATGGGCGTATGGCGCGGGCAGTATCCGGGCGTGGAGAGCCTCAACCTCGCGGTCATGGGCTGCATCGTCAACGGCCCCGGCGAATCCAAGCACGCCGACATCGGCATCTCGCTGCCCGGCACCGGCGAGGCGCCCACCGCCCCCGTCTTCATCGACGGCAAGAAGGCGATGACGCTGCGGGGCGCCAACATCGCCGCCGAGTTCAAGGCCATCGTGGAGGACTACGTCGCGCGCCGGTATGGGCAGGCGGAGGGCGCGAAGCAGAAAGAGCCGGCGGCGTGAGGCACTCGTCTCGCCGCTTTTCTCGGCAAGCAGCACGCCAGGTTGGCGATGGAGCGCTCGCCTCAGCGCTGACGAATGCGCGCGTACAGCCAGCGGCGATATCGAGTGCTCAACGTCGGCAGCAACAACGTCGTCAATGCGCAGATGGCCCGTTCGCCAAGGTAAGGAAGGAGCCGGTGCAGCTCCTCGTGGAAGAGCGTATCGATCAGGCTCTCACGATTGCGAGCGTGCAAGGCGCGATTGATGCGGATGACGCGCCGCTCGTAGTCGATGTCGCCGTAGTCGCGCATGCGGTCGTCAACGACCCAGCGCCACCGCTTGCCCCGGCTGTCGACGAAGATCGAGCGGATATCGACCGAGACCGTTGCTGTCGACCATGCCTTGGAGGAGCGTGCCGCCCTGGACTTGGTTCTCTTCTTCACGGAACTCTCCCGATGGACTTCCGCTTTCCAAGGTTCGCAATCGGTGAGGCATCCATAAGGCAGTTGTAGTACCTGCAATCCACGCCACCTCGAGCAAACAAAATCCGCCAGAGCGGCCTCGTCGACCGACGAGTGGCGACTGCTTTGCCGTGGTTCGACAGGCTCACGGCAGGGGCGGAGTATGCTAAGGGGACCGCTACAATGGCCGGTTCGCCGAGGAGACACCCACCGCATGGATCTCGACCTGACGGGAAAGCTGGCGCTGGTCACGGGTTCGACCAGGGGTATCGGGCTCGCCACTGCGCTTGGGCTTGCGCGGATGGGCGCCGCGGTCATCGTCAATGGACGGACCGAGGCGGCGGTCGCCGAGGCGATCGGGAAGATCAAGGCCGAGGTGCCGGCGGCGAAAGTGCAAGCGGCGCCGTTCGATCTCGGCACGGCCGAGGGCTGCGTCGCGCTGCTGGCGCGCTTCCCCGCCGTCGACATCCTCGTCAACAGCCTCGGCGTCTACGAGCCCAAGCCCTTCTTCGAAATCCCGGACGAGGACTGGCAGAGGATGTTCGAGGTGAACGTCATGAGCGGCGTGCGCCTCACGCGCCACTACCTCAAGGGCATGCTGGCGGACAAGACGTGGGGGCGCGTGGTGTTCGTGTCGAGTGAGTCCGGCATCTTCGTGCCCAAGGAGATGGTGCACTACGGCTTCTCGAAGGCGGCGCAGCTGGTGATCGCCCGCGGCGCCGCCGAGACGACCAAGGGCACCAACGTCACCGTCAACTCCGTGCTGCCCGGGCCAACCTGGGTCGAGATGGCGCCGGTGCGCCTGGCCGCCAGGGCCAAGGGGCTCGGCACGACGGCGGAGGAGCTGGCCGCGCGCACCTTCACCGAGCGCCGCCCGCAGTCGCTGCTGCAGCGCTACGCGTCGCCGGAGGAGATCGCCAACCTCATCTGCTACGTCTGCTCCAAGGCCTCGAGCGCCACCAACGGTGCCGCTCTCCGCGCCGACGGCGGCATCGTCACCAACCCGTTCTGACCCGCGAGGCCATGGTCCCGCGGGATCAGGTATCCGCAAGGAGGACGGTCATGCCGCGTTTGGTTGTGCGCCACACCGCGGCCAGCCGAACGTCCCGCTCTCCCCGCCGCCCTGCAATCGTCCTATAAGGTGGATGGTTCACCCGACAGGACTTCGACCCATGGACGCGCCCGTCAGCACCACCCCGCCGTATCGACATTCGCCGCTGTTTCCGCTCGGCAAGGATTTGACGCCTTACCGGAAGCTCTCCTCCGACGGCGTGAGAGTCGAGATGGTCATGGGGGAGGAGGTGGTCGTGGTCGCCAGAGAGGCCCTGCGTTCGCTCGCTGAGGCTGCATTCGCCGACATCAACCACTTGCTTCGTCCGGCTCACCTCAGGCAGCTGCGTGCGATCCTCGACGATCCCCAAGCCTCCGACAACGACAGCTTCGTCGCCTACGAGTTCCTGAAGAATGCCAATATCGCGGCCGGCGGCGTGCTGCCCATGTGTCAGGACACCGGCACTGCCATCGTCATGGGCAAGAAGGGCCGGCTCATCTGGACAGATGGCGGGGACGAGGCAGCGATAGCCGAGGGCGCGCGCGATGCGTACCTCACGAAGAACCTGCGCTATTCGCAGCTGGCTCCGGTATCTATGTTCGAGGAGAAGAATACCAGGAGCAACATGCCGGCGCAGATCGAGATCTATGCCGAAGGGAATGGAGAGTCTCAATCCGCCTACAAGTTTCTATTCATCGCCAAGGGTGGGGGATCGGCCAACAAGGCATTCCTCTTCCAAGCGACGCCCGCGATCCTTACCCGCGAGCGCTTGCGGGCCTTCCTCAAGGAGAAGGTGCTCACGCTCGGAACTGCCGCCTGCCCGCCCTATCACCTGGCCATCGTGATCGGCGGCACTTCGGCGGAGTTGACCATGAAGACGGTCAAGCTCGCCTCGACCAAATACTACGACAACCTGCCGACTGCGGGCTCGGAGGCCGGCCACGCGTTCCGGGATCTCGACATGGAGCAGGAAGTCCTCGCAATGACCCAGTCGCTCGGCGTCGGGGCGCAATTCGGCGGCAAATATTTCTGCCACGACGTGCGGGTGATCCGGCTGCCGCGCCACGGCGCGTCGCTGCCGATCGGGCTCGGCGTATCGTGCGCGGCGGACCGACAAGCCATGGGCAAGATCACCCGGGACGGCATTTTCCTCGAGGAGCTCGAGCACAATCCGGCGCAGTACCTGCCCGACGTCGATGACGCGAAGCTCGGCGGCGACGTGGTCCAGATCGACCTGTCGCGGCCGATGCCGGAGATTCTCGCGACCCTCTCGAAACATCCGATCAAGACTCGGCTGTCGCTCACCGGCCCGATGGTAGTTGCGCGCGATATCGCCCATGCCAAGCTGCGCGAGCGCCTCGAAAAAGGGCAGGGCCTGCCTGACTATTTCAAGAACCACCCAGTTTACTACGCCGGTCCGGCGAAGACACCCGAAGGCTACGCGTCCGGTGCGTTCGGTCCGACTACGGCGGGCCGCATGGATAGCTTTGTCGACGATTTCCAGGCCGCCGGCGGCTCCATGATATCGGTTGCCAAGGGCAACCGATCTCCCCAGGTGCGCGACGCGTGCAAGAAGCACGGCGGCTTCTATCTCGCCTCCATCGGTGGGGCCGGCGCGAACCTCGCCGAGCACTGCATCAAGAAGGTGGAAGTGGTCGAATATGCCGAGCTCGGCATGGAGGCGATCTGGCGCATCGAGGTCGAGAATTTCCCGGCCTTCATTGTAATCGACGACAAGGGGAATGATTTCTTCAAGGCGCTGAATTTGGGATAGGCACTCGATCGACCGCTCCCAATCGTGATCGCCGTCGCGCTTGCGCAACAGCTGCCGCGAGGCCCATGCTGCATGCGGACAGACCCATCAAAGCCAAGACTTTCGTGACGCAATAAGGCTAGCATGGCGCCAATATTGTAGTGACCCGAGATCACCCCCGGGATCGGATTGGGAGGCTCGCATGACGACGGCGACCGAAGGCATGGAACTGACACGCGTCGGCCCAGGCACTTTGATGGGCGACCTGATGCGGCACTACTGGATGCCGGCGGCCATGTCCTCCGAGCTCGCGCGCGACGGTGCGCCCATCCGCCTGATGCTGCTCGGCGAGAAGCTGATCGCCTTTCGCGACAGCGAGGGCCGCGTCGGCGTGATGGACCACCGCTGCCCGCACCGCTGCGCCTCGCTGTTCCTGGGACGCAACGAGGAGGGCGGCATCCGCTGCATCTATCACGGCTGGAAGTTCGACGTGGCCGGCAACTGCCTGGATATGCCGAGCCTGCCGCCGCCGGGCTTCAAGCAGAAGGTGAAGGCCAAGGCCTACAAGGTGGCCGAGCGCGCGGGCGTGGTCTGGGTCTACATGGGGTCGCGGGCCGAGGCGCCACCGCTGCCCGGCTTCGAGATCCTCGACGTTCCGGAGGACGAGATCAAGGTCAGCTTCATCCAGCGCGACTGCAACTATCTCCAGGCGCTCGAGGGCGAGATCGACACCTCGCATTTCGGCTTCCTGCACGCCGGCCATGTCGATCCCGACGAGCTGCCGGAGGACGAGCCGGTCCTGAACACGGTCATCAACCGCGCGCCGGAGTATCACATGGCCGAGGTGCCCTGGGGCACCCAGTATGCCGGCTACCGCGAAGCGGGACCCGGACGGACCTACTATCGCGTCGGCAATTTCCTGTTTCCGTTCTGGACGCAGGCGCCCAACGGCGAGTTCGGCAGCCACATGCATGCGCGCGCCTGGGTGCCGCTCGACGACCAGCACACGATGTTCTGCTTCATCTGGTGGAAGCGCGCGGTTTCGGCCATGTCGCTGCCGCAGCCGGCCTTCAAGGACGGAACGCCGATCGGCGGCACCTCGCGTGGCAACAAGATGCTGCCCAACACCACCGACTGGCTCGGCCGCTGGCGGCTCGCGGAGAACCGCGACAACGACTGGGGCATGGACCGCGCGGCCCAGCAGAGCAACACGATCTACAGCGGCATCGACGGCATCCACCTGCAGGACCAGGCCATCACCGAGAGCATGGGCGAGATCGTCGACCACACCCTCGAGCACCTGGCGCCGTCCGACCAGATGATCACGCGCACCCGCCGTCGCCTGCTGATGGCGGCGCGCGCGCTCCGCGACCAGGGCATCTCCCCGCCCGGTGCCGAGGAGCCCGAGGTGTATCGCGGCGCCCGCAGCGGCTACTTCGTCAGCGACGACAAGAGCCCCTGGCGGGACGTCTACGCCAGAAAGCTGGCTGCGTCCGTGCATCCGAGCCGAGCCCCCTGCGGGCGGCGGAGTAGCCGACCGGCGATGATGAACGTTGGGGGCCACACCCTCAGCCCTGAGCCTGTCGAAGGGCGGACCGCAGGTTCCAAGCGTGCTTCGACAGGCTCAGCACGGAGTCTAAGGGCTTGGCGGGCAGAACCCGCCCCGTCTGAGCGCGAATGAGGGATTTGCGCGGCGACCTCACACGCGGAATAGCTGCGTGTATTTGGTCTTGATCTCCTCGGCCAGCCGGTCGACCTCGGCCGCGTCCTCGCGCATGACCTTGATCTGGCTCAGAGGTACACGGCCGGGTGGATCCTTGATCAGCGCATGTGCCGAGCGCAGGCCCCCGACCACCACGTTGAGCTGTTGCGCCTCGACCGTGAACGACCAGTTGTGAAACAGGCGTGCTGCATTGGGGTTGGGCGGGTCCTTCATGATTGCGGCGGGCCCGGTGATGAGCGGCGTTCCCTCCGCGGCATAGACGAACTCGACCGGCTCGCCCTTCTCCTTCAGGCGCGTGATGAGGTAGTCGCTGCCGTCCACCATCACCGCCCGCTCGCCCAGCGCCAGCTTCTTGGGGGGATCGGCCGCCGATTGCACCTGCATCACCTTCTGCTTGGCGAGCTTCTCGAAGTAGGCCCAGCCGAGGTCTCGCGCCATCTGGTGAGTCGCGGTCAGCACAGTCCCGCTGTAGCCGGGATGCGCCTTGACGAGCTTGCCGGCCCATTTCGGATCGAGCAGATCGGCGAAGCTCTTGGGCGCCTCCTGCGGCGTGACGAGCTTGGTATTGTAGGCGATGCCGCATAGCCATATCCGCCATGAGGCGAACAGCCCGTCGGCGTCCTTGTGGTGCGCCGGGAAATGCCTGGCGACATCCTCGGGCAGGCATGGCGTGAGCACGCCGGAGCGCTTCCATTCGATGTAATGCGCCGCGTCGGAGCTCTGCACCACGTCGCAGGCGAAGATGCGGCTCGCCCGCTCCTGGCCAATGCGCTGGAAGACGCGCTCGGCACCCGTCCGCTCGATGCGCACGGCGATCCCCGGAAACTTGGCTTCGAATGCCTTGCCGACGGCTTCGGCGACCTGCAGGTCGACCGACGTATACCAGACCACCTTGCCTTCGTTGCGGGCGGCTTCGATCAGCTGCGGCGTGATGGTCTCGGGCGCAGGCGGAGCCGCATGCGCTACGAGCCGCGGCCAAGAAAACGCGCCCGCCGTGGCCGCGGAACCCTGCAAGACGGCTCGCCGCGTGAGCTTCGCTCTCGCCATAGTGCCTCCTCCCGATCTTGTCTCGGCGCGCCTGGCGCAGTCCCCTTGGGGATCCTGCGCAGCCACGCTTATTGCTCGCATCCTGGCGCACATTTGCAGGCTATTGAAGGGCGGTCTGCTCTGGTAACGTGACGCAGGTCCATCGGCGCAAAAGCGCCGCCGAGTTTCGCGATCAGGACACTAGGGAGAGTTCAGATGGCCGTGGCAACTCCAGAGGTTCGCAAGCCGATCCCGTTCGACGTGAAGCGTTTGGACAAGCTGCTGGACGACGCCGGCATCGATGTCCTCGTCGCCACCTCCAAGCACAACGTCCAGTACCTGCTCGGCGACTACAAATTCTTCTTCTTCGAGGCCATGGATGCGATCGGCGTCAACCGCTACCTGCCGGCCGTCGTCTACCAGAAGGGCAAGCCCGAGACCGCGGCCTACGTCGGCAACAGCATGGAGGCCTACGAGAAGGAGCTCGGCAAGTTCTGGCCGCAGAGCCTGTATCTCTCCACCTGGAGCGGCCCCGAGACGATGCAGCGCGTGGTCGACCATATCGCGAAGCTCGGCC
Source organism: uncultured Alphaproteobacteria bacterium (assembly GCA_963774165.1). Taxonomy (GTDB): domain Bacteria; phylum Pseudomonadota; class Alphaproteobacteria; order Rhizobiales; family Hyphomicrobiaceae; genus AWTP1-13. Next base: position 81,369 of record CAVZEC010000006.1, read on the forward strand.
CCGGAGTGCGCCGCGTCGGCATCGAGGCCGCGTTCATTCCCGCCGACGCCGAGAAGACGCTGCGCAGCGGGCTCTCCAACGTCGACGTCGTCGATGCGTTCTTTCCGCTCGAGCGCCTGCGCGCCGTGAAGTCACCCAGGGAGATCGAGTATCTCCAGCTCGCCTCCGAGCGCGTGACCGAGAGCATGAACGTCGTCTACGCGCTGGCTGCGCCGGGCAAGACCAAGCAGGAGCTGGCCGAGGCGCTGCGCGTGGAGGAGGTCAAGCGCGGCCTCGCCTTCGACTATTGCCTGATCGCGGCGGGCACCAGCCTCAACCGGGCTCCGTCCGAACAGAAGCTGCAGGCGGGCGACGTGCTCTCGATCGACTCGGGCGGCAACTACCACGGCTACATCGGCGATCTCGCCCGCATGGGCGTGGTCGGCAACAAGCCGGACGGCGAGCTCGACGAGCTGCTCGGTTTCGTCGAGGAGGTGCAGATGGCCTCGCGCAAGCCGATCCGGCACGGCGCGCAAGGCGGCTCGATCTGCCAGATCGGCGAGAAGCTGCTCGCGGCATCGCCGCACAAGGCCTACACCCACTTCATGGCGCACGGCATGGGCCTCGTCAGCCACGAGGCGCCGCGACTGATGGACGGCGGCCCCGTCCCCTATCCCGGCTACGACATCGACCGGCCACTGGAGGCCGGCATGGTGCTGTCGATCGAGACGACCATGAACCACCCCAAGCGCGGCCTGGTGAAGATCGAGGACACCGTCCTCGTCACCGACGGCGGCTGGAAGGGCCTCGGCGACGGCGTCCGCGGCTGGCAGCGCACCGCGGGGTGACCTGCCCAACTGGATCTTTCCGGTGAGCTGTCCGCAGCCATTGCCAACCGTTGTCATCCCGGTGCTTGCCTGCCCTCGGACTAGTTCCGGGGGTCACCGGGATCCATCCATCCGCGAACGCCGGAGCGAGTTGATAGATGGATCCCGGGCACAAGGCTCGGGATGACCGTGTTGCTTGCGGTTCAGATTCCTTTCTGAACCAGAAGGACCCTGGGGCCGCTAGTTGCGGGAGGTCTTCGGGTTGGCGGGCCGCTTCAATCCGAGGTGCTCGCGCAGCGTCGTGCCCTCGTAGTCCTTGCGGAACAGGCCGCGCCGCTGCAGCTCCGGGATCACGCCGGAGACGAAATCATCGAGGCCGCCGGGGAGAGTGTGGAACTGCAGCATGAAGCCGTCGCACGCGCCCATGGTGAGCCAGTGCTCCATCACGTCCGCCACTTGCGACGCCGTGCCCTTGATGGTCTTGCGGCCGCGCTCGTAGCGCAGGTACAGCTGGCGCAGGGTGGGGTTCTCCTCGCGGATGATCTTCATGATGCCGTCGAAGAACGCCTTGTGCAGGTTGGCGCTCTTGGGCAATCGGCTCTCGGGGATCGGCTCGTCGAGGGGGAGATCAGAGAGATCGGCCTCGAGGTCCGTGCCGAGGCGGAAGCGCCCGACATCGGGATGGATCATCTCCTGCAGGCGCTGCACCTTCGCCTCGGCCTCCTCCTGCGTGCGGCCGAGGACGACGGGCATGCCCGCCAGGATCCGCAAGCTCGCGGGGTCGCGGCCGTACTTGGCCATGCGACCCTTGAGATCGTCATACCCCTTCTTGGCACTCTCCGGATTGGAGTCGCTGGCGAACACCACCTCGGCGGTGCGCGCCGCCAGCTCGCGTCCGATGTCGGAGGCGCCGGCCTGGATGATCACCGGCTGGCCCTGCGGCGAGCGCGCGATGTTGAGCGCGCCGTGCACCTTGAAGAACTTGCCTTCGTGGTGGACCGCATGCATCCGCGCCGGGTCGAAGAAGAGGCCGCGCTCGCGGTCGCGGATGAAGGCGTCGTCGTCCCACGTGTTCCACAGCTCGCACACCACGTCGACGAACTCGCCCGCCCGCTCGTAGCGCAATGCGTGCGGCGGCAGGGTCGCATGGCCGAAGTTGCGGGCCGCATAGTCGTTGGCCGAGGTGACGACGTTCCAGGCAGCGCGTCCGGCCGTCACGTGGTCGAGGGAGGCGAACTGGCGGGCGACGTTGTAGGGCTCGGAGAAGCTGGTGGAGACGGTGCCGCCGAGCCCGATGCGCGTCGTGGCGCCGGCAAGCGCCGTCAGCAGCGTCACCGGCTCGAGCGCGTTCATGTACATCGGAAACCGGCTCCACGCGTGCAGGTTGTCCGTGCGCGCCGCGGGCGTGTCGGCGACGAAGTACAGGTCGAACTTGCCGCGCTCCGCCAGCTGGGCGATGGCGCGGAAATGATTGATGTCGGTCGAGCCGGCAGGGTTGGTGTCGGGATGCAGCCACGAGGCCGGGTGGTTGCCAGTCGGGTGGTCGACGAGCACCGCCAGCGACATCTTTCGTCTTTGAGCCGTCACGCAATCTTCCTCTAGTCGAAGGCCGGGTGTCCTGGAATGCCTACTCGGCGAACGGATCGACGGCGCCGTCCGGCTTGAGAGCGAATGTCTTCATGCTCATGGCGATCAGGCCGTAGTAACCCAGGACGGCGATGAGATCGAGGATGCCGCGCTCGCCGAGCACTCCCTTGACGCGGACATAGGTGGCGTCCGACACGTCGCGCTTGTTCAGCAGCTCTTGCGCCAGCTCGTAGGCCGCCGCCTCGTCCGCATTCTTGAATTTGGCCGGCAGGCCCTTGCGCAGGGCCTCGAGCGCTTCCGCGTCGACGCCCAGCTCTCGCGCGATCGGAGCGTGATCGACCCATTCGCCGGCCGCCTTCCAGTGCGCGGCCGTCATCAGGATGCACAGCTCGGACAGACGTTGCGGCAGGCTCGACTGGTACCTCGCGTAGAGGCCGAGCTTCTGTCCACGGCTCAGCAACTCGGCGCTGTGCAGCCAGATGAAGAACGGCCCGTGCATCTTCTTGCGGGGACCGGCGACCACCTCGTCCCAGGCCGACTTCTGCTCGGGCGTCAACTGCTCGTAGGTAAGCTTGGGCAAGCGCATGGGGAGGCTCCTGTCATCTCGAGTCGTTGCGTCGATTTCGGTCCGACCGCGCAGCTCCCGGCCGCTACCATCCTGCATCCGTTGGACGCAGGCCGAGAAGGGCCTTGCCGGCAGCCTCCATGTGAGCCGGCAGGCCGGCGGCATGTTGGACGGCAACATGAATGTTGCGGAAGTGCCGCTCGAGCGGATTGCGCTCATAGACAGCATTGGTTCCGGCGGCATGGAAGACGATATCGACGCAGCGGGCGGCCTCATGCATGCCGTGCGTGATGGCGAGGCGCGCCTGCACGATTGCCGCGTCGAGGTCGCTCTCGCCCTGTCCTGCGCGCACCCACAAGTCGCCGACCGCGGTCTGCACATAGGCGCGCGCGGCACTGAGGATCGCCTCCGCTTCCGCGACCCGCGCCTGCACGAGCGGGCGGTCACGTAGCAGGGCGGTGGACATGGTGGAGGACTTGGTTGAAGCGAGCTCCGCGAAAGCGTCCAGCGCTCCGCGGGCAATGCCCATGGCGTTGGCAGCCGTTGCCGTCCATATCCAGCTCAGGTGGAGGCGCGGATGATAGAGGATCCCCTTCTCGATCGGCAACGCGCCCATCGCAGAGGAATGGCTTTCCGGGACGAAAACGTCGGCGATGGAGAAATCGTGACTTCCCGTTCCACGCAAGCCGAGCACGCGCCATGTATCCAGGATCGTGGCGCTCTCCGCCGGCACCCAGAATATCCGGGCCATCGGTGCACCCGCCGGGCCGCGCATGGGTTTATCGCCGTCCCATAGGACGCAAGGAGCCATCAGCCATCGGGCGTGATTCACGCCGCTGGCAAAATCCCAACGACCGTCGATGCGATAGCCGCCGTCGACCGGGCGAGCGCGGCCCAGCGGGCGGATCGAGCCTGCCAGCCTCGCATCGGCAGGGCATCCGGCGATGCCGCGACCCACCGCAGCGTCTAGCCCGCCCGTGGAGCTCGAGACGGCGGTCGCGATCATCACGCACCAGCCGATGGAGCCGTCGGCGCGGGAGATCTCCTCGATGACGCGAAAGACGACGAGCGGCGGCAACTCGGGCCCGCCCATCGAACGCGGGAGAAACATCTGCAGCAGGCCGGCTTCGGCCAGCGCCTCCACCATCGGTGCTGGGACGTGGCGCAGCCGCTCGCATTCCTCGCGCGCGGCCAGAACCTGCGGGACCAATCTCTTGGCCGCGGCCACGACATCGGCCTCGGTGCGAGCCGATACGGAAGTTGGCGAGACGCGGCGATCCATGCGCGACCTGAACGATGCGGTGCGAAACCCCTCACCCACGATTGCACGCTCGGTCGCCTCGTTCAATCGAAGCGTCGCTACGGATCGGCTTCGCGCTGCAGCAACTCCCTCCCGCGAACAGATGCCGTGCCCATCCTGCCCCCTCGCTCGAGGGCATCTTCGAACACGCCACTTCACACGCTAACGACACCTGCCGCCGTGCGGACACTTGACAACGCGGGATGAACTGGGGTTCGCTCCTTCAAGAAGTGAATACAAGTTCAATACTTCGCACTCGAGCTCGAACGGATCGGAAAGAGAGCTTGGCCTACCGGCGTACCGAGAAGGCAACCCAGCGCCTCGCTGACAAGCGCGCGCGCATACTGGCGGCGGCGCGCGATCTCGTCGCCGACGGCGGATGGTCCGCTGCGCAAGTGGATGGCGTTGCCGCCAAGGCCGGGGTGGCGACCGGAACGGTCTATCGCTACTGGCCGTCGAAAGCGGCCCTGTGCGCGGAGATCGTGGCGACGGTCTCGGCACGCGAGGTGGGCATAGTAAAGGCCGTGGCTGACGCGGACGGCGCGCCGCAGGAGAAGCTGGCCCTGGCCATCCGCACCTTTGCCGGCCGTGCGCTGCAGGGCCGCCGGCTCGCCTATGCCCTGATCGCCGAGCCGGTCGATCCGGAAGTGGAGAGCGTGCGCCTCGACTATCGCGCGCAGCTGGCGCACTGCTTCGAGCTCATCCTGCGCGATGGCGTCGTGCGCGGCGCCTTCCCGCGGCTCGACCCTGCCGTGGCCGCGGCGTGCATCGTCGGCGCCTTCATGGAGGCGCTGATCGGGCCGCTGGCTCCCGTCAAGGGCACGGGCCCGCGCGCCGATCGCCACCTGATCGAGCAAATCGCCGAGTTCTGCTTGCGCGCCAGCACTGGCGGCGGTGGCGAGAGTCGCCTGCGGCCGCCAACCGGTCCGGCACGATCCAGCGGCGCTCGTCGGGCACCCAAGGGCAACCCCGTAGCGTGAGGCACATCGCCATGCAGGACTTCAAGGACAAGGTCGCTCTCGTCACGGGTGGAGCGACCGGCATCGGCCGCGCTGCGGCGCTGGCCTTCGGCCGCCGGGGCGCTCTCGTCGTGATCGCGGGGCGCCGGCAGAGCGAAGGCGACGCGGCCGTGGCGGCCCTGTCGGAGATCGGCGCCGCCGGACGCTTCATCGCCACCGACGTGACCAAGCCGGCCGATCTCGCAGACCTGCACCGCACGATCCAACAGGACTACGGCCGCCTCGACATCGTCTTCAACAATGCGGGCTACCAGGAGCCGCGCGCTCCTTTGGCCGAGCAGGACGCCGCTCTTTACGACCGCGTGTTCGACACCAACGTGCGATCGGTCTACCTGTGCCTGCAGCACCAGATCCCGATCATGCTGCGGCAGGGCAAGGGCGCCATCGTCGTCAACACGTCGGTGAGCGGCCTGCGCAACCCCAATCCGGGGCTCGCGCTCTACTCGGCGTCGAAGGCGGCGCTGATCTCCCTGACGCGCTCGGCGGCAATGGAGTACGCACCGCAGGGCGTACGCATCAACGGCGTGGCGCCGGGACGCGTCGTCACCGACATGATGCTGGCGTCCAAGATCATGGACATGAGCGCCGTCGCGGCCGGCCTGCCGCTGCGGCGCATGGGCCAGCCGGAGGAGGTGGCCGAGGCCGTCGTCTGGCTCGCCTCCGATGCCGCCTCGTTCATCGTCGGCCACGTGCTGTGCGCCGACGGCGGCTTCATGGCGCTGTGAGGGGCGACGCGGCTCGCTGCACATCGAGGCAATCCCTGCAACGGTCCCAACCTCGTCGTTGTCATCCCCGGGACAAGCCCGAGTGCAGGTCAAAACCCGAGATGACAGCAAGGCATCTGCATTTGCGGTTCAACCCGGATCGCAAAAGCCGTAGGGTGGGAAGACTACTTGCCGCGTGTTCCTGGCCCATCAGCAGGACGTCCCCCGATGCCCACAGCGCTGCCCGAATACGAGGTCTACGCCCTCCGCTACGCCACCCGCGACGCCAAGCGGGGCGACCACTTCATCGGCGGCGATCCGCACGACGGGCCGATGCCGATGGACTATTTCGTGTGGGCGGCGATCGGGCCCGGCGGCGCCTACGTGATCGATACCGGCTTCACCGCCGAGATGGCCAAGGAGAGAAAGCGCACCTTCCTGCGCTGTCCGATCGACAGCCTGGCACTGCTGGGCGTGGAGGCGGGCGCCGTGCGCGACGTCATCCTCACGCACATGCACTACGATCACGTCGGCAACTTCCACAAGTTTCCGAACGCGCGCTTCCACCTGCAGGAGCGCGAGATGGCCTACGCCACCGGCAAGTACATGCGCTACCCGCGTCCCGGCCACAGCTTCCATGTTGAGGACGTGGTCGGCATGGTCCGCCTCAACTTCAAGGGGAGGGTGGAGATGCACCCTGGCGAGGTCGAGATCGCGCCCGGCATCACGCTGCATCCAACCTACGGACACTCGGACGGCCTGATGTCGGTGCGGGTGCACACCAAGCGCGGCTGGCTGGTGCTGGCCTCCGACGCCACCCACTTCTATGAGAATTTGCAGCTGAACAAGCCTTTCTCGACCGCCTTCCACATCGGCCAGATGCTCGATGCCTTCCGCACGCTGGAGCGACTGGCGCCGACGCCGCGCCACATCGTGCCCGGCCACGACCCCTACGTCATGAAAGAGTATCCGGCACCCAAGGGATCGCTCGAGGGCATCGCCGTGCGCCTGGACGTCGAGCCGACCGCGCCTGCCATTGCCTTCCCCGGCGCCCCCGGCCACTAGACGACGAGGATCGAATTCCGGTACCGTGGAATGACACACCGCTCGGAGGTACATGGGTCATGCTGTTCCTGGTCGTCTCGACACCCCGGCCCGAGCGGCCCTCCGAGCTGGCAAAGACGCGGCAATCGTTCTGGCCGTGGATCGCCACGCACCAGGCGCGCGGCGTGTGCCGGCAGGTCTATGCGCGCGTGGGGCGCGGCGCGGTTGCCGTGTTCGACGTCGAGGACAACAATGCGCTGCACCAGATCCTGAACGAGTGGGCCGACATCATCCCCGCCCACTTCGACACCTACCCGCTGGTCGACGTCGAGGCGACGAAGCGGATGCTGGCCGCGCAAGTGGCCGCGAAGAAGAAGTGAGCCTTGGAGCCTGATACGGGCTCACCATCCCACAGCATAGGTGGATCGGCGCGGGTCGGCGCCGGCGTGATGCAATCCGGCCTTCGGATCACTGTCGATCATGCAGATGGCGCCGGCCTTCCAGGTCCAGTCGGGCCACCACTGCACGTCGTGACCGACATCCGCGAGCCGATCGCCGAGGCTCTGCGGCAGGCGCGCCTCGAGCATCAGCCGGCCAGGCTGGATGCTGTGCGGCTCGAAGCTGTCGGGGAAGCTGTAGGTGGCAAAGCGCGGAGCCTCGATGGCGGCCTGCGGGTCCATGCCGAACACGATGCGGTTGAGCAGCGTCTGCAGCATCGCCTGTGCCTGCACGTCACCGCCGGGCGTGCCGAAGGGGATGGCACGGCCGTCGGGACCCAAGGCCAGCGCCGGGCTGGGCGTCAGTCGCGGGCGCTTGCCGGGCGCGACCGAAGCCGGCGACGCGGCAGGATCGCCCCACGACTGCGAGCCGCGCGAGGACGGGCACAGGCCCGTTCCAGGGATCACCGGCGTGCTGCTCGAAACGTCGCTCGGCGTCGCCGAGAAGACGTTGCCGTGGCGGTCCACCGCGCACACGTAGGAGGTATCGAGCTGCGGCTGCGGAGACGTCGTGACGGGTCCGGAAACGTGCGCCATCCCCGACTTGGAGAGCCCCGGGGGCGGCATGTCCGGCCATGCCTTGTCGGCGCGGACGAGACCCGCACGCTCGGCCGCATAGGTCCGTGACAGCAGACGATCGAGCGGCACGTCGACGAAGCGCGGATCGCCGTAGTAGGCGTGCCGGTCGGCGAAGGCGAGCTTCATGATCTCGGTCAGGGCGTGCACGTACTCGAAGGAATTGTGCGGCTGCCTATGACATCCCGTGGCCTCGACCAGCCGCAGCATCTGACCGAGCACGGGTCCCTGGCACCAAAGCCCGCAGGTGTGCACCGAGAAGTCGCCGAACGGCACGGCGACAGACGGCTCGATGCCGGAGCGGAACTCCGCCAGGTCGCCCATCCGCAGCAGGCCGCCGTTCTTCTCGTGGTAGGCGACGATCGTGCGCGCGAGGTCCCCGGTGTAGAAGGCCGCACGCGCCGCCTCCAGGCCGGCCCCGCGGCCTTTGGCCGAGGCCGCCTTCTCCTGGTCGATCATGTATTGCAGGCTGTTGGCGAGGTCGCTCTGCACGAACAGCTCGCCGACTTGCGGCGGACGCCCGTTGGGCAGGTAGATGGCCCGGTTCGACGGCCACTCCTCGTATCCTTTGCGATGCGTGGTGATGGTCTCGCACAGCAGCGGATGCGCCGCGAAGCCTTCCTTGGCGAATCGAACCGCGGCCGAGGCCACCTCGCCGAAGCTCATGGTGCCCCAGCGCTGCAGCGCCTGGATCCAGGCGTCGGGCGCCGCCGGCACGACCGTGCGCAGCAGGCCGCGCGGGATCTTGCCGCCGTGCCGGGTCATGAAGTAGTCGGGCGTCACCAGCTTGGGCCACACACCCAGCCCGCTGACCGTGAAAACCTTCCGGCTTTCGGCGTGGTAGAGGATGATTGGCGCCACGCCCGCTACATTGACGAGGTCGCTCTGGAGAACCCCGAGCGCGATACCGGCGGCCACCCCGGCGTCGATGGCGTTGCCACCGGCCTCCAGCACCGCAAAGCCGGCGTGCGCCGCCAGATAATGCCCCGCCGAGACCACGTGCCGGCGCGCCGAGATCACCGGCCGGTGGGAGCTGATGCCGCTCGTACCCTCGGGCTTCACAGGTGCCTTGCTCATCGCGCCACCATATTTGCTTGCGGGACCGGGCTGGCGGCTCCGAGCGCTCCGGCGTCTGGGATCGTCGTCAGCCTGGATGCCGCCATGACCGATCATACGCGCGTCATCACGGACGGCACAATCTGACGCTCCGGGGACCTAGCCGCATTCAAAAGCCATTCCGACGGCCTGCAGCGGACACGGCGGGATAACTCGGCGGCTTGGTATACCAGACATGCATTGCCATGCCTTCGATCCTCCCGTGCGCAGTGACATATCGACAATTGCCGCCATTGCTGCAGCGCGCTAAAAGCCGATGCACCGTCCCGCCTTCGCGGGATCACGTCGGGAGCGGGAGACCAGCCACCATGGCCGAGGCCAGACAGACGGTCGAGCGTCCGCTCTCTCCGCACCTGTCCATCTACCGCCCGCTGATCAACATGGTGATGTCGATCCTGCATCGGCTCACCGGCGCGGCGCTCTACTTCGGCACGCTTCTGCTTGCGGCCTGGCTGATCGCCGCCGCCATGGGCGAGGCCCAGTTCGACTATGTCAACGCGCTGTTCGCGCACCCGATCGGCAAGCTGATCCTGTTCGGCTACACCTGGGCGCTGGCCCATCACATGCTGGGCGGCATGCGGCATCTCGTGTGGGACACCGGCAGAGGCTTCAAGATCTGGCAGGTCAATACCCTGTCCTGGCTGACGATCGTATGCTCCATCGTCCTGACGCTGGCGATATGGGCGGTTGGGCTCATGCTCAGGGGAGGGCTCTGACATGGCCTACCGCACGCCGCTCGCGCGGGTTCGCGGCCTCGGCTCCGCCAAGGAGGGGGCCGACCATTTCTGGCAGCAGCGGCTGACCGCCGTCGCCAACATCTTCCTGCTCGCCTTTCTCATCTGGCTGCTGGTGACGCTCGCCGGCGCCGACTACGCCACCGTCAAGCGCACGCTGGGCAAGCCGCAGGTCGCCATTCCGCTGCTGCTGCTGGTGCTGTCGGGCCTCGTGCATATGCGGCTCGGCATGCAGACCATCATCGAGGATTACGTGCACGCCGAGGGCCGCAAGGTCGTGGCGCTGATGCTGAACTCGTTCTTCGCGTTCGCCGTCGGCCTGGTTTGCGTTTTCGCCGTGCTGAAGCTGAGCTTCGGAGCCTGAAACATGCCGGATCCCAAAACCAACGGTAAGGCCAACGGTGCCGCCAAGCCGGCCGTCAACGGACGGGCCTATCCCGTCACCGAGCACGTCTACGACGTCGTCGTCGTGGGCGCGGGAGGCTCTGGCCTGCGCGCAACGCTGGGCTGCGCCGAGGCCGGCCTGAAGACCGCCTGCGTCACCAAGGTGTTCCCGACGCGCTCGCACACGGTCGCCGCCCAGGGCGGCATCGCCGCGGCCATCGGCAACATGGGCAAGGACAGCTGGCAGTGGCACATGTACGACACCGTCAAGGGTGCCGACTGGCTCGGCGACCAGGACGCCATCGAGTACATGTGCCGTCACGCCAGCGACGCCGTGTACGAGCTCGAACACTACGGAGTGCCCTTCAGCCGCACCGAGGACGGCCACATCTACCAGCGCCCGTTCGGCGGCATGACGACCGACTTCGGCAGCGGCCCGCCGGCGCAGCGCACCTGCGCCGCCGCCGATCGCACCGGCCACGCCATGCTGCACACGCTGTATGGTCAGTCGCTGCGCCACTCCGCCCAGTTCTTCATCGAGTATTTCGCCATCGACCTGATCATGGATCAGGACGGAGCCTGCGGCGGCGTGGTCGCGCTGTGCCTGGAAGACGGCACGCTGCATCGCTTCCGCGCCAAGAAGACTATCCTGGCGACTGGCGGCTACGGTCGTGCCTACTTCACCTGCACGTCGGCTCACACCTGCACCGGCGACGGCAATGCCATGGTGCTGCGCGCGGGACTGCCGCTGCAGGACATGGAGTTCGTCCAGTTCCACCCCACGGGCGTCTACGGCGCCGGCGTGCTGATCACGGAGGGCTCGCGCGGCGAGGGCGGCTACCTGACCAATGCGAGCGGCGAGCGCTTCATGGAGCGGTACGCCCCGCACGCCAAGGACCTCGCCTCGCGTGACGTCGTCTCGCGTTCCATGACCATCGAGATCCGCGAGGGGCGCGGCGTGGGCCCCGAGAAGGACCACATCTACCTCCACCTCGATCACCTCGACCCGAAGATCCTGCACGAGCGGCTGCCCGGCATCACCGAGAGCGCGCGCATCTTCGCCGGCGTCGACCTGCGGCGCGAGCCGATCCCGGTGCTGCCGACCGTGCACTACAACATGGGCGGCATCCCCACCAACTATCACGGCGAGGTGCTGACGCTGAAGGACGGCAATCCCGACACCATCGTGCCGGGCCTGCTCGCCATCGGCGAGGCCGCCTGCGTGTCCGTGCACGGCGCCAACCGGTTGGGCTCCAACTCGCTCACCGATCTGGTGGTGTTCGGCCGCGCTGCCGGCCTGCGCTGCGGCGAGACCATCGAGGCCGGCGCCGCCATGCCGCCGCTGGCCAAGGACGCCGACGAGATGGCCCTGTCGCGGCTCGACAAGGCGCGCCACGCCGCCGGCTCGACGCCCACGTCCGCGCTGCGCTTGCGTATGCAGAAGGCGATGCAGACCAACTGCTCGGTGTTCCGCACCGGCCCGGTGCTCGAGGAAGGCTCCCAGATGATCCACGACGTCTGGAAGGGCAGCGACGATATCCGGGTGTCGGATCGTTCCCTGGTGTGGAACTCGGACCTGGTCGAGACGCTGGAGTACCAGAACCTGATCGTGCAGGCCGCCACCACGGTCGCGAGCGCGCTCAACCGCACCGAGTCCCGCGGCGCGCACGCGCGCGAGGACTATCCCAAGCGCGATGACGTCGACTGGATGAAGCACACCCTGGCGTGGGCGGACGATGCTTCGCGCAGCGTGCGGCTCGACTATCGCCCAGTCCACACTTACACGATGACCAACGAAGTCACCTACATCGAGCCGAAGACGCGGGAATACTGATCCTGCGGCAAGTCGCGGTCGGTATCGGCGCCGCTGGCACCTGCCGACTCCGATGTAGCAACAGCGAACCCAAACGCGCAGTTGTCATCCCGGCCTTGTGCCCGGGATCCATCGATCGGCGTGCTCCGGTGCCCGCGGATGGATGGATCCCGGTGACAAGCACCGGGATGACCGTCGTTCCTGTGGGTCGGGTACCTTCCGAGCCCAAAGGACCCTAGAGGGCAGCTGTGCGCCGCACCTGGGCCGGGTCCACCGGCTGCGCGGCCGCATGCACGGCGCGCATAGCGTTGCCCATCAACAGGATGCAGGTGCCGCTCGCTTCGCTCTGCTGCACCAGCGCCTGGATCGTCGCCAGCGTCCCGGACACGACCCGCTCGTCGGGGCGCGTGGCGTTGAAGACCGCGCTCGCCGGGCGCTCGGGCTCGACACCATGCGCCAGCAGGCGAGCGCTCAAATCGCCGAGCGTTCCGAGTGGCATGTAGACCGCGGTGGTGGCGGCGGGGTCGGACAGCGCGGCGAGGTCGAGGTCATCCGGCAGCCGGCCGTCGGTGGCGTGACCTGTCACGAACTGCACGCGGCGCGCGCTCTCGCGATGGGTGAGTGATACCCGCAGGCTCGCCGCCGCCCCTTGTGCCGCCGTGACGCCGGGGACCACGTCGCATGGGATGTTGGCGCACTCCAGTGCCGCGATCTCCTCGCCGGCACGGCCGAAGATCATGGGGTCGCCGGCCTTCAGGCGCACCACCCGCTTGCCTGACCTGGCGAGCGAGATCATGAGCGCGTTGATGTCGTCCTGGCGGCAGGAGGGACGACGGCCGGTCTTGCCCACCAGCATCCGCTTTGCCTCGCGGCGCGCAAAGTCGAGGACCTCGGGCGCCACCAGGTCGTCGTAGAGGATGATGTCGGCCGAGCGTAGCGCGCGCACGGCGGCGAGCGTGAGCAGCTCCGGATTGCCGGGACCGGCGCCGACGAGCGAGACGTGGCCGACCTCGCCCGCGCGCGAGCCGCTGCAGCTTCGTACCTCCGCGAGTAGCTCGTCGCGGTCGCGTTCCTTCGGCGCGCGCTCGGGCGCGCGCAGCGCCAGCGTGGCAAACCGCTCCCAGAACCGCCGGCGCACGGCGGGGCCCAGATTCAGGTTCTTGAGGTCGCCGCGCCACACTTGCGCGGCGCGCACCCAACGCGCGAAGCCGGCGGGGAGGAGTGCCTCGATGCGCGAGCGGATCGCCTGTCCGAACACCGGCGCGGCACCATCGGTTGAGATGCCCACGACCAGGGGAGAGCGGTTGACGACGGCGCCGAACTGGAAGCTGCAGAAGGCTGGCCGGTCGATCACGTTGACCGGCACGCCTCTCCTCCGTGCGGCCGCGAACATGCGGGCCGCCTCCGCCTCGTCCTCCGCCGCGCCGACGACGAGCTCCGCCCCGGTGAAGGCCTCCTCTCGCCAGGCGCCGCGCTGCAGGACGACGGGTCCGCCAGGGGGCTCGGCAGCCAGAGCCTCCATCTCCGGACAGGGATCGACGGCCCACACCTCTACCGTGGCGCCGGCCGCGGAAAACAGCTCGGCCTTCCAGGCCGCCGCCTCGCTGCCACCGGCGACGACGACGCGCTTGCCGGCCAGCTTGAAGAACAGCGGCAGGGTCGCGAGCGGCGCCATGCGGGGCGGCCGCGCCGGCTGCGGCACCCGCGGGGACGAGCCCTCAGGCCGGTTCATGGGCGGCCTCGGGTTCAGACTCGGGCTCGGCGACGGGCTCCACGGCTGCAATCAGGCGGCGGATCTCTGGGACACAGCTGCCGCAGTTGGTGCCGGCGCCGAGGCGCGCTCCGATCTTCGCGACCGTGCGGCATCCCTCGCCGGCGGCGGCTGCGATGCGCGCCGCGCCGACCTGGAAGCAGACGCAGACGATTGGACCTTCCTCCGCCGCTCCCTCGACCGGCCGGCCAGCCAGCAGGGCGCGGCGCTCGGTCGCGGGGATCGACGGCCGCTCGAACTGCGACTTGAGCCACTCGGGCGAGGGGAGCGTAGGCGTCGGGCCGACGAAGATCATGGCCTCGAGCCGGCCGTCGCGCAGCACGGCCGCCCGATAGGAGCCGGCCGTGGCATCGGCGAAGGTGACGGTGTCGCCCTCGGGCAGCATCGCGCGTTGCCAGGGCAGCCACCCGTCGCCCGGCGCATCGAGCGCGAAGTGCAGGACATGCCCGAACGTCGCGCGAGCCGCGGCCCAATAGGCGAGGCCCGAGCGCTCGAGCGGCTGGCGCGAGAGGGCCAGGCCGTAGTGGCTGACGGCGAGCGGGGCGATACGCGCCGGCGTCGCCTTCGATTCGGGCTGGCCTGAGTATGGGTCGGTTGCCCCTTGCACCAGCGCGCCGATACGCCCGCTGGAGCTGTTCTCGGCCGACCAGTGGATCGGCACGAAAAGCGTGCCTCGCCGCTGCCCTCTGTTGACCAGCACACGTACCGTCGCCGCACCATATCTGGACGTAACGCGCGCCAGCGCGCCCTGCACGAGACCCATCCGCGCCGCGTCGTCGGGATGGATCTCGGCAAATGGCTCGGCGATATGGCTCGAGAGGCGTGGGGAGAGCCCCGTACGCGTCATGGTGTGCCACTGGTCGCGCACGCGGCCGGTGTTGAGAACGAACGGCCACGTCCGCGAGACAAGGGACGAGAGGCGGGGCTCGGCGATGGCCACGAAGCGGGCCTTGCCGTCCGGCGTGAAGAAGCGGCCGTCGCCGAGAAGGCGCTCGGTCGTTCCCTCGCCGGCGCGGGAAGGCCATTGAAACGGCGCCAGCGCGTCGAACGCTTCGCGCGTGAGGCCTGCGCGGCCCGAAATATCGAACGCGCGGCTGCGGGCGTTCTCGAACCCCGACAGCCGCGCATGCTCGTCGAAGATCTCTGCGGCAGAGCGATAGGCGAAGGCCTCACCGTAACCCAAGCGCCGTGCCACCTGGCTCAGCATCCACCAGTCGGGCCGGGCGCGCCCGGGAAGCGGCAGGAACGCGCGCTGGCGCGACACGCACCGCTCCGAGTTCGTCACCGTGCCGTCCTTCTCGCCCCATGCCGCCGCGGGAAGGGCGATGTGGGCGCGCGCCAAGGTGTCGTTGGACGCGACGTTCTCGGAGACGACCAGCAGCTCCAGCTTGGCGAGCGCATCGCGCATTGCGTCGGCGCGCGGCAGCGACACGGCCGGGTTGGTGCCCATGATCCACAGCGCCTTGATGCGTCCGTCGGCGACCGCCTCGAACATGTCGACGGCCTTGAGGCCTTCGCCGGCCACGAGGTTCGGCGCGTCCCAGAAGCGACGGACGCGATCGCGCTCGGCGGCGGAGAAACCCATGTGTGCGGCCAGCATGTTGGCGAGCCCGCCGACCTCGCGGCCGCCCATGGCGTTGGGCTGCCCCGTCAGGGAGAGCGGCCCGGAGCCCGGCTTGCCGATGCGGCCGGTCGCCAGGTGGCAGTTGAGAATCGCGCTGACCTTGTCGGTGCCTTGCGCCGACTGATTGATCGCCCTGACTGTAGCAGGAGACCACGCGCGGCGTGGCGGCGAACCAGTCGTAGAAGCGCTCGATATCGCGCGCGTCGAGGCCGGTCGCGTCGGCGGTGGCGGCAATGGTCGGTGCAAGGGCACGCGCACCCCACAGTACCTCGAAGAAGCCTTGCGTATGCGCGTTGATGAACTCGGTGTCGATCGCGCGATGCTCGGCAAGCCACACCAGCAAGCCCGACCATAAGGCGGCGTCGGTGCCCGGCCTGATCGACAGCTGCAGGTCGACACCCTCGCTGGTTGCGGTGCGGCGCGGATCGATGTTGACGACGCGCATGCCGCGCTCGGCCCGCGCGGTCTGGATGCGCTGGTAGAGAATCGGGTGGCACCACGCGGCGTTGGAGCCTGCCAGCACCACGAGGTCGGCCAACTCCAGGTCGTCGTAGCATTGCGGCACCACGTCGGCGCCGAACGCGCGGCGATGGCCGGCGACCGAGGAGGCCATGCACAGCCGGGAGTTGGTATCGACATGCGGCGTGCCGATGAAGCCCTTCGCCAGCTTGTTGGCGACGTAGTAGTCCTCCGTCAGCAGTTGGCCCGAGAGGTAGAACGCGATCGCCTGCGGCCCATGCGCTGCCCGTATGGCTTGCAGTCGGCGTGCAACCTGATCGAGCGCGTGGGACCAGCTCGTCTGCGCTCCATCGACCAGTGGGTGGAGCAGCCGCGTCTCGAGCCCCAGAGTCTCTCCGAGCGCGGAACCCTTCGAGCACAGCCGGCCGGCGTTGGCGGGGTGGTCGGGATCGCCCTTGATGCTTGCGCCGCCCTTGTCGTCGGGCGTCGCCAGAACGCCGCAGCCGACGCCGCAGTAGGGGCACGTGGTGCGGACGGACACCGGGGGGTCTCCCCGCGAAGTGCCGGGAGAGGGGGATGTCTCGTCCAGCGCCATCAGTAGACGTCCGCCTGGTAGCGGCCCGTCTCTTTCAGCTCGGCGATGAAGTCGCGGGCGGCAGCCTCGCTCATCTGGCCGGCCTTGGCGGAGATCTCGGCAAGAGTGCCCTCCACGTCCTTGGCCATGCGCTTGGCGTCGCCGCAGACATAGAAATGCGCGCCGGCCTTGAGCCAGCTCCACAGCTCGGGGCCGGCCTGCCGCATGCGATCCTGTACGTAGACCTTTTCGGCGCCGTCGCGCGACCATGCCGTGGACAGCCGCGTCAGGGCACCCTCGGCCAAGAGAGCGTCGAGCTCATCGCGATAGAAGAAATCCTCTGCCTCCCGCTGATGGCCGAAGAACAGCCACGCGCGGCCCTTGGAGCCGGTCGCCTTGCGGTGCAGGAGGAAGGAGCGGAACGGAGCGACCCCGGTGCCCGGCCCGACCATGATGATAGGCGTCGCGCCATCGGCAGGCAGCGCGAAGCCGTGCGCCTTCTGGATGTAGGCCTTGAGGCGCACGCCGGGCTCGAGACGGTCGGCGATCAGGGTCGAGGCGACGCCCAGGCGCTGGCGGCCGGAAATCTCATAGCGCACGGCATCGACGGTCAGGTGCACCTCGCCTGGAGTCGCCAGCGGCGAGGATGAGATCGAGTAGAGGCGCGGCTGCAGCGGCTCCAGGCACTCCAGGAACGCTTCGGGGTCGGCGTGCACGGGAGCGAACTTCTCGAGCGCCGCCAGCACGTCGAGCGTTGCCGCATCGCCGTCGGGGTCCTCGCCGGCGGCGAGCGCTTTGGCCTTGCGACGCCGGTCGCCGCCCACCAGCAGGCCGATCAGCCCGAACAGGGCATCCGGAGCCGGGCTCAGCGCGTAGTCCTCGATCAGCACGTCGCGGAAGGGCTTGCCGGCGATGTCGAACTCATCGGGTACGCGCAGGATGTGCCGGATCGCCTCGGCCAGCGCCGGATCGTTCCGGGGATAGAGGCCGAAGCTGTCGCCGGGCGTGTAGGCGAGGCCGCTGGCGGCGACGTCGAACACGACGTGGCGCGTGTCCTTCTGTGATTTGCCGCCGTTGAGGCGGGTGGCCGAGCGGAACACCGCCTCGATAGGCGCATCGCGACTGCCGGGCTCGGCAGACTTGGCGGCAGTCTCCGGCGCCTTGGCCTGCGCGGGAGCATTGCCGGCGACGGCCGGCGGCGTCTCCTCGAGGAGACGCTTGAGCATGCGGCTCGTCTCCTTGCCGCCTGGCGCGCACAGGTTGAGCTTCTTCTCCGCGCCCGAGGCAATGGCCGCCGAATAGGTCTCGCACAGGTAGCCGCACTGGCCGCAGTCCTGCTGCGCCATGGCAGCGAACAGGCGGCGCGGCATCGGCTTGCCCTCGGCCAGCGTCATGCGCTCGGGAAGCGGCATGGCGGCATCGTGCCAGGGCGCGCCGTCGTCCTCGGGGAGAAGCGCCTTCGCCGCCGCGTCCGGCATGGCGCCGTCGAGCGCCGTGGCACCAGCCTTGGCGTCGAGCGACAGCAGGCCGGCGAAAAAGCCGTTGAGCCAGGCGCGCTGCTCAGGCGCGAACGGCGCCGACTCCGGGATCATGGCGTCGGCGGCCACCACCTTCGTCTGCACGCTCATGCGGCGCCTCCAGCGACGGCCTCGACGAGGCCCTTCAGCACCGGGATATCGTGGCGGCGCGTGAACGTGAGGAACGACTCCTCGGCGCAGGCGCGATTGCGCACGTAGGCCTCAAGGATGCGCTCGATGAGCCGCGGGCAGTCCTCTCTCCTGATGTCGCGGTAGAGTTCGCGGCCGATCCCCGCGTCTGCGCCGAAACCGCCGCCGACAAACACGTGGAAGCCTTCCACGGTGTCCTCGCCGGCTTCGTCGACGGGCACGCGACACGCAATCATGCCGATGTCCCCGATGTAGTGCTGCGCGCAGGAGTTGGGGCAGCCGGTGAGATGGATATTGATGGGGCTGTCGAGGGTCACGCGCGGCTCCACCCAGTCGGCGATCGCCATCGCTGTGTCCTTGGTATTGGAGAGCGCGAACTTGCAGCCGGTATTGCCTGTGCAGGCAATCAGCCCAGCGCGCACGCTGGTGGCCTTGGCGGTGAGACCGATCTCGCCGAGGCACTGCTCGACCAGCGCCGTATTGTCCTGCGCGATGCCGGATAGGATGAGGTTCTGCCAGACAGTCAGGCGGATATCGCCGTCGCCCAGCTCCCGCGCGATCCTGGCGAGACCGCGCATCTGCTCGCAAGTGAGCTTGCCGACCGGCAGCGCCACGCCGGCCCACACCTTGCCGGCCTGTTTCTGGGCATGGAAGCCGATGTGCGCCTGGCGGTGCTGGCGGTTGGGCGCGGAGACTCTGTCGTTGGGAAGACGAGCGAGCTTTACAGCGAGCCTCGCGTCCACCTCGGCCAGGAACTTGTCGAGACCCCAGGCGTCGAGCACATACTTGAGGCGCGCCTTCTTGCGGTCGGTGCGGTCGCCATTGGCGATGAAGACGCGGACGATTGCGTCGGCCACGGCCACTGCGTTCTCGGGCCTGACGTAGGCGCCGCCGTACTTGGCGAAGTCCTGGTGGCCGGTGATGCCGCCCAAGCCGAGCCGGAACCAGACGCCCGGCTCCACGCCCGCGCCCTCGCCGACGGTCACGGCCGTGAAGGCGATGTCGTTGGTATCCTCCAGCACGGGGATCGCGCCGCCGCCATCGAAGCCGACGTTGAACTTGCGCGGCAGGCCGTAGAGCGAGCGGTCGTTGAGGATGTGATGATGCCAGGCCCGCGCGTAGGGACGGGTGTCGAGCAGCTCCTGCGGGTCGATGCCGGCCGTGGGCGAGCCGGTGACGTTGCGGATATTGTCGGCTCCCGTCCCTTTGGTGGTGATGCCGAGGTCCACCAGCCCCTCGATCAGGGGCACGGCACCGTCGGGCATGATGTCGCGAATTTGCAGATTGGCGCGCGTCGTCACGTGCGCGAAGCCGCCGCCGTGCGCCTCGGCCAGGTCGGCGACGCCCGCGAGCTGCCAATGCGAGAGGATGCCGTTGGCGATGCGCAGGCGGCACATGTAGGAATTCTGGGCCGGCGCGAGATAAAACAGCCCGTGGAAGCGCCAACGGAAGTTGTCGAGGCCCTTGGGGAACTGACCCTTGGCGCTTTCCTGCCTGAAGCGCGCGTACGCATCGAAGGGATGCTCGTCACGCTTGGCCTTCTCCTCGGGCGAGAGCTTCTTGCCCGCCGCCTCGAAGCGGGCCATTGCCTCCAGGTGCTCCTTGTCGGGTCCGGCTGGCTGGGCCGCGCCGGCTCCACCCTCCGTGCCGAGCGGCTTCAAGCCCTGCGAGGCGCGGCGCGCCTGCACGCCCGAGACGAACCCCTCGAGGTACCGGCGCTGCTCTTCGGAGAAGTCCTGCGCGCTCATCAGGCGGCCTCCGCGTAGGCTTTGCCGAAGGCAAGCGAGCCGCGGATCGGGGCGATGGGCGACTGCTGGCGGATCAGGTCGCGGTACCAGAGCGCGTCGGCGGTGTCGCCGAACAGCACGCAGCCCGCCAGGCATCCGTCGCGGATGACGAGCTTGCGATAGGCGGCTGCGTCCTGGTCCTCGAGCAGGATCGCCTCGGCGCCCTCACCTTCGAAATCGCCCATGGAGAAGACGGGAACGCCCGACACCTTGAGGCTCGCGGCGCTGAGCGAGCTCTCATAACGCGCGGGCAATCCCGCCAGATGGCGGGCGAGCACCCTGGCCTGTTCGTAGGCCGGCTCGACCAGCCCGCAACAGGCGCCGCGGTGCTCGGCGCATTCGCCGACCGCGTAAACGCCGGGGAAGCTGGTCGCGAAGGCATCGTCGACTTTGATACCGCGACCGATCGCGAGGCCGCCGCTCTCGGCCAGCGCCGTGGCCGGACGGATGCCGGCCGCCATCACGACCAGTTCGGCCGGGTAGGCGCGGCCGTCCTTCAGCACGACACGTTCGACGCGACCGTCGCCTTCGATGGCCGCAGTCTGCGCCTCCAGCACTACCTCGATGCCCTTTGCGCGGACCGCCGTCGCGAGCAGCGCCGCGGCACGCGCGTCGAGCTGGCGCTCCATCAGGCGTGGCATCACGTGGAGCAGTGTCGCACGGCAGCCGCGCTTGGCGAGACCATAAGCAGCCTCGACGCCCAGCAGGCCGCCGCCGATGACGATCACGGGCGTGCCTGGGCGCGTTCGCTGCATCGCGGCCACGTCCTCGAGATCGCGAAACGTGATGACGCCCGGCAGATCGCGGCCGGGGATCGGCAGGCGCACCGCCGTCGAGCCGGTCGCCAGCACGAGGCGGTCGTAGGCGAGCGACGCACCGCTCCGCAACATGACGCTGCGCCCGCCGGGGTGCAGCTCAACGCACTCGTTGCCGGTCAGCAGCTCAATTCCATGGTCCGCATACCAGCCAGCCGGCCGCAGCGCGATGTCGCCTTCCGCGGCGTCGCCTGCCAGCAGGCTCGACAGCAGCACGCGGTTGTAGGCCGGGTGCGCCTCCGCCCCGATCATGGCGATGTCGTATCGCCCGGGGGACAGCTCCACGACCTCCTCGACCAGCTTGAGCCCGGCCATGCCGGCCCCCACCACCAGCAGCCGTTCGCGTGTGTGCCGAGCGAGGTCGATCGCGGCCATGGCCTATGCTCCAGCCGGCCGATTGTTCCCCTCTCCCCTTGGGGAGAGGACGTGAGGCCATGACTTACGGCCGCGTGCTTTGGGCTCACCACAATCGGGCGCTCGATGGCGCGGCCGTAAGTCATTCGGCCGAACTGGTGAGGGGGAACTGCTTTGTGCGCAAGCGAAGGCCCCCTCATCCGCCCTTCGGGCACCTTCTCCCCAAGGGGAGAAGGGCCACTGCGGCACTCGTGGAAGAACCTGCGAGGGGGAGAGGGTGCAGATGGCGCCCTGGAACCCAACTCGCGGGCTGACGCCTTCGGCCGGGATGACAAGTGGACGGATAACCATTGCGCTACTCCGCGGCTTGCAGGGCGGGGGCGCGATGGCGGGCGTAGAGGAATTCGATCACGCGCTGGCGGCACTTGATATAGGTGGAGTCGGCGACCAGCTCGAGGCGCTTGCGCGGCCGCTCCATCGGCACGTCCAGCACCTCGCCGATGCGGGCCGCCGGACCGTTGGTCATCATGACGATGCGGTCGGAGAGCAGCACGGCCTCGTCGACATCGTGCGTGATCATCAGCACGGTGTTGCCGAGCTTCTGGTGGATGGCCATCACCAAGTCCTGCAGATGCGCGCGCGTCAGGGCGTCGAGCGCGCCGAACGGCTCATCGAGCAGCAGCACCTTCGGCTCCATGGCGAGCGCACGGGCGATGCCGACGCGCTGCTTCATGCCGCCCGAGATCTCCGCCGGACGCTTGTCCTTGGCGTGCCCCATCTGCACCAGCTCGAGATTGTGCATGGTCCACGCGTGGCGCTCCTTGCGCGACTTGGTGCCGGAGAACACCTTGTCCACTGCGAGGCGCACGTTGTCGTAGACGGTGAGCCACGGCAGCAGCGAGTGGTTCTGGAACACCACGGCGCGATCCGGGCCCGGCTCGTTCACTTCCTTGTTCTCGAGCAGCACCGCGCCGTGCGTCACCTTCGTGAGGCCCGCAACGATGTTGAGCAAGGTGGACTTGCCGCACCCGGAGTGACCGATGATGGAGACGTACTCTCCCCGCTCGATGCCGACAGTGATGTCGGTGAGCACCTCGGTTTCCTGGCCGCCGCGGCGGAAGGTCTTGTCGACGTGGTCGATCTGCAGATAGGCCATGGTCGTCGCTCCTCAGTTGGCTGCGGTGCCGCGCGTGACGACCGTGGCGATCAGGGCCACGAGGCGGTCGAGCACGAACCCGATGCCGCCGATGTAGGCCAGCGCCACGACGATGTCGGAGAGGCGAGAGGAGTTCCACGCGTCCCAGATGAAGAAGCCGATGCCGACGCCGCCCGTCAGCATCTCGGCTGCGACGATGGCCAGCCATGACAGCCCGATGCCGATCCGCAGCCCGGTGAAGATGTAGGGCGCGGCCGAGGGAATCATGATCTTGGTGAAGAACTCGACCGGGTTCAGGCGCAGCACCAGCGCGACGTTGCGGTAGTCCTGCGGGATGTTGCGGATGCCGACCGCGGTGTTGATGATGATCGGCCACACCGAGGTGATGAAGATCACGAAGATCGCCGATGGCTGGCTGTCGCGGAATGCGGCCAACGAGATCGGCAGCCAGGCCAGCGGCGAGATCGTGCGCAGCACCTGGAAGATCGGGTCGAGGCCGCGCATGGCCCACACCGACTGTCCGATGATGGTGCCGAGCGCGATGCCGATGATGCCGGCCAGGCCGTAGCCGATCGCCACCCGCTGCAGCGAGGTCAAGACGCGCCAGCCGAGCCCGATGTCCTGCGGGCCGTTCACGAAGAACGGGTCCACGATGAGGTCGCGCGCCTCGCTCCAGATCTTGGTGGGAGCAGGCAGCGTGGCATTGGGTTTGTTGCAGAGCAGCTGCCATACAGCGAGCAGCAGCGCGAGCATGATCAGCGGCGGCAGCACCCGCGCTGCCACGTTGGACAGCGCCGGCAGCAGGCGCGTCTTGAGAAAGCTCGGCCTGGGCGCCTTGAACCGAACGACCGCCGCCGGCGCGAGCGGAACGGCTCGCACGGTCTCGGTCTTGAGCACAGTCATGTTCATGGAGACATCTCCGGGGCGAAATGGAAGACGAGGCGGTCGCGCGAGACGGCCACGCGAGCTCAGACTTCGGCGCGCTTGATCGACAGGCTCTTGAGGTAGGCCACCGGATCGGCAGGATCGAACACCTTGCCGTCGAAAAAGGTCTCCTTGCCGCGGCTGTCGCCCTTGGGCGGATCGGCGAGACCGAGATCCCTTGGCCGCCTCGAGCCACAGGTCGCTGCGGTTGGTCTTGTCGACGAGGCCCTTGGTGTCGATGGTCGGCTCGAACTTGCCCCAGCGGATGTTCTCGGTGACGAACCAGGTATCGAGGCTCTTCCACGGGTAGGACACTTCGCCCTTGTCGCCCCAGAACTTCATCAGCAGGTTGGTGCCTTTCTCAACGCGGCCGCGGCCGTAGTTGATGTCGCCCTTGATGCGGCCGATGATGTCGGGCACCGGCACGTTGAACCACTGCCGGCGGCCGATGATCTCGGCCATCTCCTGCTTGTTCTCCATCTTGTCGCACCATTGCTGGGCTTCCATCGTCGCCATCATGATGGCGAGCGCGGCCTTGGGGTTGGCGTCGACCCAATCGGCGCGCATGCCCAGCACCTTCTCGGGGTGCTTGAACCAGATCTCGCCCGTGGTAGCCGCCGTGAAGCCGATGTCCTGGTTGACGAGCTGCTCGTTCCACGGCTCGCCGACGCAGAACGCGTCCATGTTGCCGACCTTCATGTTGGCGACCATCTGCGCGGGCGGCACGACGATGGTGGAAACGTCCTTGTCCGGATCGATGCCGCCGGCGGCCAGCCAGTAGCGGATCCACAGATCATGCGTGCCGCCGGGGAAGGTCATGGCGACCTTCACCTCCTTGCCGGCAGCCTTCTTTGCCGCGAAGGCCTCCTTGAGCGCCGAGCAATCGGTACCGACCTTGAGGTCCTTGTACTCGTTGGAGACGGACAAGCCCTGGCAGTCGTAGTTCAGATTGAGCAGCGTATACATCGGCAGGGGTTGATTGTTCTGGATCACCTTGCCGGTGGTGTAGAGGTGCACCTTCGGCCGCAGCAGATGCGCGCCGTCGATGCCATTGGCCTTGGTGCCGAGCGCCATGTTGTCGCGAGTGGCGCCCCAGGAGGCCTGCTTCAGCACCTCCATGTCGGGAAGGCCATGTTTGGCGTAGAAGCCCTTCTCCTTGGCGATGATCAGCGGCGAGGCATCGGTGAGCGCGATGTAGCCGAGCTTCGTGCCCTTCACCTCGGGTCCTGCGGCCTGCGCGAAGGCTCCCGCCGGGAACGCGGCCTTCACGGCCGACATCAGCGCCGCCGTCGCCGCCGTCGCGGAGGCCGACTTCATGAGATCGCGGCGGCTGATGCTTGCCTGTGCCGACGCTGCGCGCTTGTCGATGGTCTTGCTCATGATGATCGTCGCCCCTTGTGTCGATGCGCGAAGGTCGCCGAGTGTCTCGGCGCATCGTTCGCGGCAACGCGTGCTGCCAAATAAAAAAGCCGCAGTCCCAAGGCGCGCACGAAGCGTCCTCCCCAGGCCAGCGGCGTTGCTTTGTGGGCCCAGCATTGGCCCCAGCGGCGTCGACGTTGACGCCGTTCTCGAACGAGAATGGTTACAAACTTCGTGCCAACTCGCGTTGCGGCATAAAATATCGATACTTCAAATGACTAGCTCTGTGCTGCGATCTTGCTCAGGGCGTCGCTCTGCCCATTCGCGTCGCAGACTGAGGAAGGTGTGTGCACTGCAGCGAGCAGGAAGGCGGATGGGTTGCCGCCTCAACCGGAGCGTTTGATCGCCCAGCTCGCGAGGTAGCCGACGATGTCTTTCGGATCGAATTTGGGGCCGGTAAATGCCCCGATGCCGTCGGCTGGATCGGCGGGAATATCCGCGGCCTCGCCGGGCATGGCGGCGTCGTAAAGATCCGGCCGCACGACGCCCGTCGCCGCGGCCAGCAGCTCGGGGGAGAACGGCGCCTGGCCCCACCGCACCATCTGCGCGTAGAGCCACGCGGCCTGCACGGGGTCGGGACGTGCTGCACCTTCGCGGCCCACGAGCAGGTAGCGATCGTCGCTCCGCACCGTTCCGTCGGGCGCGACTTTCAGGCGACCGCTGAGCGTGCGCCCGATCACCTCGGAGGCGACGTCGACCCGGTTGGGAACCGCAAGGATGCCGGCGACGTCGATGCGGTTGGGCGCGCCGAGGATGGCGGCGACCTCCTCGCGATTGGCCTCCTCCTCGATGAAGGCTGCCGCCTTGCGGTGGGCGCGCACGAGGCGGAGCAGGACTTCAGGGTTGTCCTCGGCCCAGCGCGCGCGCACAGCCAGCAGCTTCTCCATGGCACGGGAGAGAATCTCGCTCACGAAATGCAGGATCACGCCGACGCCCAGGTCGACCGCCACCGAGTTCCAGGGCGCACCGACGCAGAAGCCATCGACATGGCCGTTGGCAAGGCTGTCGACCATGTAGGGCGGCGGCAGCACGACGAGCTGGACGTCCTCGTCCGGATCGACGCCGCCGGCCGCCATCCAGAAACGGATGTGATAGTTGTGGGTCGACAAGGGGAACGTCATCCCGAACATGAGCGGCGCCTTGCCGGCGGCCTTGCGCGCATCGACCACACGCTTCAAGGCACGTGCCGACACCATCGGATCGAGGACGTCGCCGTCGGCCGCCGCAGCCAATTGCGCGTGCAGAGCCGGAGTCACCGTGATCGCGTTGCCGTTGACGCCGAGCCCGAAGGGCGCAATCAGCGGCACCCTGACGTGACCGATGCCGAGGTTGGAGGCGACTGCGACCGGCGCAATCAAATGTGCGGCATCGAACAGTCCGATGTTGAGCTTGTCGCGCACGTTCGACCACGACACCTCTCGCACCAGCTCGATATCGAGGCCCTCGTCGCCGGCAAACCCTCGGTCGGCGGCGACGATCAGGGCCGCGGCGTCGGCCAGCGGGATGAAGCCGATCCTGAGCCTGGTATCCGTGCTGCTCACTTGAAAAGCTCCGCGGCGGTGATCACCGATTGCGCGACGTCGGCGATCTTGCGCTTCTCGTTCATGGCGGTGGTGCGCAGCAGCGCGTACGCCTGCTCCTCCGGCAGGCCCTTGATCTTCATGAGGATGCCCTTGGCGCGGTCGATCACCTTGCGCGCCTCCAGCTCGCTCTTGGCGCGGTCGAGCTCGCCCTGCAGGCGCGCGAAGGCATTGAAGCGCGAGATGCACAGATCGAGGATGTGCTTCACGCGCTCCTTCTTGAGGCCGTCGACGATGTAGGCGGAGACGCCGGCGTCGACCGCCGCCTCGATGGTGTTGCGGTCGGACTGGTCGACGAACATGGCGATCGGCCGGCGCACGATGCGCGAGACCTGGAACATCTGCTCGATGACGTCGCGGCTGGGGTTTTCCAGATCGATCAGGATCACGTCGGGATCGATGCGATAGACTTGGTCGAGCAGGCCGGTTGTGTTCTTCACCAGCACCACGTTGCCAAAGCCGGCCTCGCGCAGCCCGGCCTCGAGGATCGGCCGACGGATGGGGTTCTCGTCGATCACCAGGATCTTGAGCGCGGCGTCTGGCGGCAGGCTTGACACGGGGGGAGGGCGCTCGTTTGTGTGCTCTGCACACTACCATGCCGCAGTGCAGCATGTAACACAACGCCCTCGGCATCGGAGGTCGAGGACAACCGCCGACCCCACTGCCCGCCATTCGTCAGACGGATGTGCCTATCGGCGGCAACTCACCGATCTGGTCATACCCGCAGGTCGGTCAGCTTTCGGCGGCGACCTTTTTATTCCGGTGCCGGCTCGCAAGCCCGTCTAGCACCTCTGCTGTGTGCTCGCCGAGCCGCGGAGCTGGCCTGCGCAGGGCGCCAGGCGTGTCGGACAGCTTGACCGGGATGCCCAGCGTCTTGAAGGTGCCGGCGGCCGGATGCTCCGTCTCGACCACCATGCCGCGCGCGAGGATGTGGGGATCGGCCATCGCCTCCTCGAATTCGAGCACCGGTCCGGCGGGGATGCCCAGCGCCTCCAACGCCTGCAGCCAGTGGGCCGACGGCTTCTCCTTGAGCCGGCGCTCGATCAGCGCCACCAGCGCCTCGTTGTTGCGGACCCGATCGGCATTGGTGGCAAACCGCGGGTCCGCCTTGAGCTCGGGAGCACCGATGAGGTCGCACAGCCTGGTCCAGAAGTTGGTCTGGGCGGCACCGACTGTGATCCAGCCGTCGGCCGTCGGGAAAACCTGGTAGGGCGAGCTGCCGCGATGCGCCTGGCCGAGCCGCGGCGGCCGCTCGCCCGTGGCGGCGACGTGGGCGGCCTCGTAGACGCCGTAGGACATGGCCAACTCCAGCAACGAGGTCTCGACCAGCTGCCCGCGTCCGGTGTGATGGCGCGCCTCCAGCGCCGCCAACACGCCAACCGCCAGATGCATGCCCGCCGCAACATCCGAGATGGCGATCGGCATGCGATGCGGTGGCCCGTCCTTTGGGCCCGTCACGCTCATCAGTCCCGACATGCCCTGGGTAATGAGGTCGAAGCCGCCGCGCTCGCGATAGGGGCCGGTTTGGCCGAAGCCGGAGATGGCGGCGTAGATCAGGCGCGGGTTGCGGGCCGATAGCGTCGGCCAACCGAGACCCAGCCTGTCGAGCGTGCCTGGCCGGAAATTCTCGATCAGGACGTCGGCGCCGTCGATGAGCTGCAGCAGCTGGGTCTTGCCGACCTCGGTCTTGAGGTCGATGACGACCGAGCGCTTGTTGCGGTTCCAGATCATGAAGGGGGCGCTTTCACCGCCCACGAAGGGCGGCATCCGACGCGCATCGTCGCCGCCGTCCGGCCGCTCGATCTTGATGACGTCGGCGCCGTGGTCGGCCAGCAGCATCGCGCAGTAGGGGCCCGACAGATGGCTCGACAGGTCCACGACCGTGAGCCGTTGCAACGCACTCGCCTTCGCCATTGGTTCTTTCCTGGTGTGGGATTCGGTTTATTGTGCCCAACTCGCGCACGTCATGCACGAGGTTTCTGTCAGGGGTCGAGCGGTGAGCAGGGCACAAGAGGACATCGTTGTTTCCGCGGAAGGCGGCGTGGCGACCGTCACGCTGAACCGGCCGGCCAAGCGCAACGCCGTATCGCTGGCGATGTGGCGGCGACTGGGTGAGTTGCTGCCGGAGCTGGGTCAACGCGAAGACGTCCGCGTCGTCATCCTGACCGGGGCGGGCGGACATTTCTGCGCCGGCGCCGACATCTCCGAGTTCCCGACCGTGCGCGCCGACTCCAAGTCGGGCCGGATATACGAATCCGCCAACGAATCCGCGACCATCGCGCTGCGCGACTGCCGCAAGCCGACCATTGCCGCCGTCTCGGGCTACGGCATGGGCGGCGGTTGCGCCTTGGCACTCGCCTGCGACTTCCGCGTCGGCGATGCCACTACGCGCATGGGGATTCCCGCAGCGCGTCTTGGCGTCGTTTACGGCGAGCTCGACTGCAACATGCTCTACCGACAGGTGGGCTTGGCCAACGCCAAGCGCGTGCTGTACTCGGGCCGCGCCTTCGAAGTGAGCGAGTGTGCCGCAATGGGGCTCGTCGACATCGTCGTGGGGGACACCGCCCTGAAGGGTGCCCACGGGCTGGCGGCCGAGATCGCCGGCAACGCCCCGCTTTCGCTGGCCGGCTCGAAGCTGGTGCTGGAGGCTCTCGCCGCCGGCTCGACCGCCGCCCGGCACGCCGAGATAGCGGCCGCAATCGAAGGCTCCATGAACAGCGCGGACTACCGCGAAGGTGCCCGTGCCTTCCTGGAGAAGCGCAAACCGAACTTCACGGGGCGATAGTGCCGAGACGCCCAAAGGCGCGAACCGTCAAGGCGCCACGGGCGTAACTCGCTCAACACCGTCCTGAGCTTGTCGAAGGACGGCTGAAAGGCACCGTGGCGGCCGCGTGGTTCGACAAGCTCACCACGGCGGGTCAGCGTGCGCAGCGATACATCCTTTGCCTGGCATATTCCGCTCCCCTCGATTACGATGGCGATGAGGAAACGACCTGTCGCGCTGGCGTGACCGAGCGTGTCATGGACCGCCTGACCGAGGCTGAGCCTTGAGCGATACCTTCAAGGGTGCGATCGACTGCGACATCCATCCGCGCTTGCCGACCCCGCGCGTGCTCGCCCGCTACATGGACGACCACTGGCGCGACACGATCGAGGTGCGCGGCATTGAGACCTGGGACACCATCTCCTACCCGCCGAACGCACCGCTCACGAGCCGCCCCGAATGGCGCAAGTCCGGCGCCGACGCCGAGCCGGCGAAGGCAGCGAAGGAGACGCTCGACCGCTTCGGTTTCGCGCATGCCATCTGCAATTCCCTGTTTCCGGTCCAGACCTTTCGCGACGAGAACCTGGCAGCCGTCTTCGCGCGTGCGCTCAACGATTGGCTGGCGGCCGAGTGGCTGGACAAGGACCCGCGGCTGCTGGGCTCGGCCGTATTGCCGATTCAGTCGGTCGAGAAGTCGGTCGAGGAGATCGAGCGGCGTGCGGCCGACAAGCGTTTCGTACAGGTGCTGATGCTGGCCATGGGTGAGCATCCGCTCGGCAAATCGATGTACTGGCCGATCTACGCGGCTGCCGAACGCCATGGCTTCACTGTCGGCATCCACGCCGGCAGCAGCTACCACCACGCGCTGACGGGCTCGGGCTGGCCAACCTACTATCTGGAGGATTATGCCGCGCAGTCGCTGGGCTTTCACACCCAGCTCGGCAGTCTCATCTGCGAAGGTGTATTCGTCAAATATCCTAAACTTAAGGTTGTATTGATCGAATCCGGGATCACCTGGCTTCCGCCATACCTCTGGCGGCTCTCCAAGTTCTGGCGCGGCGTGCGCAACGAGGTGCCCTGGATCGACCGCTCGCCGGAGGAGTTCGTGCGCGACCACGTGCGGTTGACGATCCAACCCTTTGACGCGCCGCCCGCCGCGGCGCACATTGGGCAAATCATGGATCAGCTGCAGTCCGACGACATGCTGCTCTTCTCGACCGATTTCCCGCACTGGCAGTTCGACGGCGAGGAGATGCTGCCCGCCGGCCTCTCGCCTGCGCTGCGCAAGAAGATCCTGATCGACAATCCGCTCGCCACCTATGCCCGTCTCGGGAGGCCCTCATGATGCTCGACGCCCCACTGGCACCGACCCTCGATGTCGAAGCCGACGACCAGACCGGCAGGCCGGCGCAGAGCCGCCTCAAGATCATCGATGGCGACGTTCACCCCGCGCCGCGCTCCGTCGATGACATCAAGGCCTTCCTGCCGAAGCGCTGGCGCGAGCACCTCGAGATCTATGGCTCTCGGCGCAAGCTCGGCATGAACTACGAGCCCTATCCGAAGTCGACGCCGCGCGCCTGCAGGCGGGATGCCTGGCCCGAGACCGGCGGCAATCCCGGCTCGGACCTGGACCTGATCCGCTCGCAGTACCTCGACGCTTACGGCATCGAGTACGGCATCCTGGGACCGCTTGGCCTGTCCGGCCACAGCGAGCTCAACCAGGAGTTCTCCGCCGCCCTGACCTCGGCGGCGAACGACTGGCAGCTCGAGTACTTCACCAAGCCGGAGCCGCGCCTCAGGTCCGCCATCGTCGTTGCGGCCGAGTATGCGGAGGCGGCAGTGGCCGAGATCGAGCGCTGCGCCGACAACCCTGCCTATGCGCAGGTGTTCATGCTGACGCGTACCAACGAGCCACTAGGCAACCGCCGTTACTGGCCGATCTACGCCGCCGCCGAGCGGCATGGCCTGCCGATCGGGCTGCACGTGTTCGGCTCCGGTGGCCATGCCTACACAGGAACCGGGTGGCCCTCCTACTACGTCGAGGAGGGTGCCGGGCACTCGACCTCATGCCAGACGGCGGTGACCAGCCTCGTCATCGAGGGCGTGTTCGAGCGCTTCCCGCGGCTCAAGGTCGTCATGATCGAAGGCGGCTTCGCCTGGCTTCCGGCGCTGTCGTGGCGCCTCGACAAGCTATTCGAGCGCATGCGCAACGAGGTGCCGCATCTCAAGATGAAGCCGTCCGAGTATATCCGCCGCAACCTCTGGCTGACGACCCAGCCGATGGAGGAGCCGCAGGACCGCCGGCAGCTGTTCGACATCATGGAATGGATCGGCTGGGACCGGCTGCTGTTCGCCTCCGACTACCCGCACTGGGACTTCGACGACCCGTTCCGCGCCTTCCCGGCCGGGCTGGGAGCCGAGCGCCACAAGCAGATCCTCGCCAGCAATGGCCGCGCGGTCTACCGGCTGGACTGACGATGTCATCCCGGCGCTTGTCGCCGGGATCCATCGCACCATGTACTCCGCAGCCCGCTGCTAGTTGGATACCGGGGGCAAGCCCCGGTTTGACATCATGCCCCGTCACGTCGTCGCGAAGGCTGCCGAGATCCCGCCCGGCGCGCGCAAGCTGGTGAAAGTGGGCGAGCGCGAAAT
This sequence comes from uncultured Alphaproteobacteria bacterium, assembly GCA_963774165.1. Lineage (GTDB taxonomy): Bacteria > Pseudomonadota > Alphaproteobacteria > Rhizobiales > Hyphomicrobiaceae > AWTP1-13. The sequence continues at coordinate 113,060 of CAVZEC010000006.1, forward strand.
CGTCATCCTCAACGTCAGGGGCGAGCTGTTCGCGCTTTCCGACAAATGCCCGCACAAGGGCGGCAGCCTCTCGCGCGGCAAGCTGACGGGCGCCGTCACGTCGTCTGCGCCCGGCACCTACGAGTACTCGCGGCCGGGCGAGATCCTGCGCTGCCCCTGGCACGGCTGGGAGTTCGACGTGCGCACGGGTCGCTCCTGGTGCGACCCGCAGCGCATGCGGCTGATGAACTACGCCGTATCGGTGGAGCCCGGCGCCAAGCTGGTGGAAGGGCCGTACGTGGCCGAGACGTTCCCGGTCGCGGTGGAAGACGAGTACGTGGTGGTCGAGACCAAGTGATCGCCAGGCGTGCGCAAGCCCACGGCCGCCTCAGTGCGCCAGAATCTTCGACAGGAAGAGCTGGGCGCGCTCGCTGCGTGGGGTGCCGAAGAACGCCTCCTTGTCGGCGTCCTCGACGATGGCGCCCTGGTCCATGAACACCACGCGGTCGGCGACCTTGCGGGCGAACCCCATCTCGTGGGTGACGACGGCCATTGTCATGCCCTCCTCGGCGAGCTTGACCATCACGTCCAGCACCTCGGTGATCATCTCCGGGTCCAGCGCCGACGTCGGCTCGTCGAACAGCATGGCGATCGGGTCCATGGCAAGCGCGCGGGCGATGGCGACGCGCTGCTGCTGCCCGCCTGAGAGTTGAGCCGGGTACTTGGCCGATTGCTCGGCCAGGCCCATCCGCTCCAGCAGCACCTGCGCTTTCGCCTCGGCGGCGGTGCGGTCGCGCGACAGCACCTTCTGCTGGGCCAGCACGATGTTCTCCAGCGCCGTCATATGCGGGAACAGTTCGAAATTCTGGAACACCATGCCGATGCGCGAGCGCAGCTTCGGCAGATTGGTGGCGCGATCTCCGACCGAGATGCCGTCGACCGTGATGGTCCCCTTCGTGAACGGCTCGAGCCCGTTGATGCACTTGATCAGGGTGCTCTTGCCCGAGCCCGACGGCCCGCAGATCACCACCACCTCGCCCTTGGCGATGCTCATCGAGCAGTTGTCGAGGACGTGAAACGGCCCGTACCACTTGCTGACGTTCTTGAGCTCGATCACAGGGCGTACCTCCGCCGCAGCCGGTTGACCAGCCGCGACGCGCTGAAACAGACCACGAGGAAGACGAGGGCGACGAACATGTAAAGCTCGGTCGGCCGGTTGTCGCGGCTGGCCACGATGTCGGCCGAGGTGAGGAAGTCGCGCAGCCCCACGACGTACACGAGCGAGGTATCCTGCAGCATGACGATCGACTGGGTCAGCAGCACGGGCATCATGTTGCGTACCGCCTGCGGCAGTATCACGTAGCGCATTGCCTGCATCTTGGTGAGGCCGAGCGCCATGGCCGCCGAGATCTGCCCGCGCCGTACGCTCGAGATCCCAGCGCGGATGATCTCGGAGTAGTAGGCCGCCTCGAACATGATGAAGGCGATCAGCACCGAGTAGAAGCCGCTCACCGGCCTGCCGATCAGCTTCGGCACCAGGGTGTAGAACCAGAAGATCACCAGGATCAGCGGCATCGAGCGCAGGAAGTTGACATAACCCTCCACGGCCCAAGCCAGCGGCTTGATGGGCGAGAGCCTCGCTACCGCCAGCACCACGCCGAGCAACAGCCCTCCCGTCACGGCGAGTCCGGTCAGCTGCAGGGTCAGCAGCACGCCGTTCCACAGGAACGGCGCGTTGGTCCACAGGATGCCGAAGTCGAAGCTGCCGAACATCTAGTGTCCTGATCGCGAAATTCGTCTACATCTGCAGCACGGTCGGAACGAATTTCGCGATCTGAAGGACACTAGAAAGTATATGAAGCTAGTGTGATTCAGATCGAGAAGTCCGCTTCCCCACCCAGCCCAGCGCGATGATGCGGACTTCTCGATCATCACACTAGTGCGCTCCGACCGTGATGGCGCCGGCGATGCGCGTCCGGCTCTCCACGATGCGCATGATCAGGATCACGAGGCCGGTGACGAGGCAGTAGAGCACGGTGGCGACCGTGAAGGCCTCGAAGGCCGCGAAGGTGTATTCCTCGATCTGGCGCGCCTGCGAGGTGAGCTCGAGCACGCCGATCGTCAGTGCCAGCGACGAGTTCTTGAACACGCCCAGGAAGTCGCTGGTCAGCGGCGGGATGATGGTGCGGTAGGCCACCGGGATCAGCACGTAACGGTAGACCTGCGAGGGCGTGAGGCCCATGGCGAGGCCGGCATAGCGCTGACCGCGTGGGATCGCCTCGATGCCCGAACGCACCTGCTCGGCGACGCGCGAAGCCGTGTAGAGGCCGAGGCACACGACCGCAGTCAGGAACTGCGGATAGGGCATGTCGCGCTTGACCCAGCGCCCCAGGTCCGCCGGCAGCAGCTCGGGCACGACGAAGTACCAGAGGAACATCTGCACCAGCAGAGGGATGTTGCGGAAGATATCGACGTAGAGGGTGCCGGCGAAGCGCAGCACGCGGTTCTCGGCCGTGCGCGCAATGCCGATCGCCGAGCCCAGCGGGAAGGCTATGGCCCACGCGAGCACGGCGATCAGTATGGTCTTGCCGAAGCCGGAGACGATCCAGCCGAAATAGGGCTCTTTGAGCAGGATGGGCCAATTCCAATTGTAGCCGCCCATTCCTGTCCCCTGGCCCTACATCGCCTGCCGGCCGATCCGCATCAATCCGGCAGGGCGATCAGCTGGAAGTTTTCCTTCAGCCGATCGCTGAGCGGATAGCTGATCTTGGTGGGACCGGGCTCGAACCACTTCTTGTAGATCGCCTCCATCTCGCCGCTCTGGATCAGCCGGGTGATGGTCTTGTTGCCGAGCAGCCGGAAGTCGTCGTTGTTGCGCGGGATCATCATGCCGTAGGGATCATAGGAGAAGTACGGGCCCACCACCTCCCACTCGTCGGGGTTCTTCGAAGCACTCTTGAGGCCGTAGAGAACCACGTCGTCCGATACGTAGGCGTCAGCGCGCTCCTGCTCGAGGTTGAGCATGGCCTGCGAGTGGTCCTTCACCTTCACGATCTCGCCCTTGATCTTGATCTTCTTGGCGTCGATCTCGGCCTGGGCCGCCTTCTCGTTGGTGGTTCCGAGCACGGCCACCAGCACCTTGTCGGTCATGTCCTCGATCTTCTTGATGCCGGAGGTCTTGCGCACCAGCAGCTTGGAGCCGGTCAGGAAGGTGGTGTTGAGGAAGCTGATCTGGCGCGAGCGGCCCAGCGTGTGGGTCGAGCTTTCGCAGATGATGTCGACCGTGCCGGCGGTCAGGAGCGGAATGCGGGTCTGGGGAGTGAGCGGTACGAACTTGACCTCGATCTTGTCGAGCTTCAGCTCCTCCTTGGCGGCGTCAGCGATCTTGAGGCAGATGTCGACCGAGTAGCCCTGCACCTTGCCGTCGGCGCCAAGATAGGAGAGGGGCACGGAAGCGTCGCGATGCCCGATCGTCATGGTCTTGGTCTCGGCGATGCGCTTCATCACTGGGCCGTCCTGGGCGGACGCGACGCCCGGCAGGGCGGCCAGCGCGGCAACGGCGACGACAACCCCAAGTATTCGTTTCATCTTTCTCTTACCTTCCTGCACTGACGGATCGAAAAGGCTCCCCCGACAATACACGCAGAACCCCGCTATCGCGATGTCCATTTGCCGCAACGGGCAAGGCGGTCGCCATCAATCCGGCAGAGCGATCAGCTGGAAGTTCTCCTTCAGCCGGTCGCTCAGGGGATAGTTGATGTTGGTCGGGCCGGGCTCGAACCACTTCTTGTAGATCGCCTCCATCTCGCCGCTCTGGATCAGGCGGGTGATGGTCTTGTTGCCGAGCAGGCGGAAGTCGTCGTTGTTGCGTGGGATCATCATGCCGTAGGGGTCGTAGGAGAAGTACGGGCCCACCACCTCCCACTCGTCGGGGTTCTTCGAAGCACTCTTGAGGCCGTAGAGAACCACGTCGTCCGATGTGAAGGCGTCGGCGCGGCCTTGCTCCAGGTTGAGCATGGCCTGCGCGTTATCCTTTACCTTCAGCATTTCGCCCTTGATTTTGATCTTCTTGGCGTCGATCTCGACCTGCGCGGCCCTTTCGTTGGTGCCGCCGAGCACGGCGACCAGCACCTTGTCGGTCAGGTCCTCGATCTTCTTGATGCCGGAGGTCTTGCGCACCAGCAGCTTCGACCCCGTCAGGAACGTGATGTTGAGGAAGCTCACCTGGCGCAGGCGTCCGAGCGTGTGGGTGGAGGTCTCGCAGATGATGTCGACCGTGCCGGCCGTGATCAACGGGATGCGCGTCTGCGGATTGAGCGGCACGAACTTGACGTCGATCTTGTCGAGCTTCAGCTCCTCCTTGGCGGCGTCGGCGATCTTGAGGCAGATGTCGATCGAGTAGCCCTGCACCTTGCCGTCGGCGCCAAGATAGGAGAGGGGCACGGAAGCGTCGCGGTGCCCGATCGTCATGGTCTTGGTCTCGGCGATGCGCTTCATGACCGGACCGTCCTGGGCGAATCCGGCGCCCGGCAGGGCACACAACGCCGCGGTTGCGGCAATAGCTACAGAGTACTCGCTTCATCTCGGTTGCTTCCTGTTGGGGGTGCCGCACTCGCCACGGCCGGCCGGGCGTGCGCCCACGGCATCCTGCGCATCGGCATCCGGCCATAAGCTCTTGCATCTGAGCTTTGCACGGAACGTGCGGTGCAGCAACGGCAAGCCGCCGACCAACAGTTCTTCCGCCGACGACAAGGGGCTTGCGGGCAACGCTATTCCGCCGCCACCCGCAACGCTGCGTTTGCCTCCAGGCGCTCGATCAGGAAGGCCGTGTCCATCACGTCACCGAAGATCGCGTAGAAGGTGCTCAGCGTGGCGTTGTGCTCCTCGTCGCTGCGGGCGGCGTTGCCGTCGCTCACCATGATGGTCTTGAAGTTGAGCATCATGGCATCGCGCGCCGAGGACTCGCAGCACACGTTGGTCACCGTGCCCGTGATCAGCACCGTGTCGTAGCCTTGCGCACGCAGGCGCTGCGGCAGGTCCGACGAGCCCTGCACGAACGCGCTGAAGCGACACTTCTGGATGATCTCGTCCTCGGGCTTGATCTCGAGGGTGTCATAGATCTGGTGGCCGCGTGATCCAGGTGCCAGGTTCTTCAGCTGTCCCTCCCGCGTCGAGGGAGTCAGCATGTGCAGGTATTCCGACCATGAGACCAGGCTGTTGGCGTCGATCGTATGCTTGATCCAGAAGACCTTGCCGCCGGTGCTGCGGACTGCAGACGCCAGCCGGTTCACGTTGGGCACGATCTCGACCGCGACCGGCACGTAGGCGACCGCGACCTCCTCAACCATGAAGGCGTTCTGCAGGTCGACCACGATCAGCGCGGTCTTGCGCGGATCCAGGTTCTCGTGCGGATGCAGCTTGCCGCGGCGTTCGAGGGAACGGTCGATGGCCCACTGCGGCATCTCGTTTCTGTGCATATCGGTCTCCTCTGTTCAGGCGGCGGCTTCGCGCGGCGCGGCATTGCGCTCCAGGCAGCCGATCAAGAGATCGGTGTCCATGACATCGCCGAACGTGACGTAGAAGTTGATCAGCGAAGCGTTGTGCTCCTCGTCGGAGAGGGCGGCGTTGCCGTCGCTCACCATGATGGTGTGGAAGTTCATCATCATGGCGTCGCGCGCCGAGGATTCGCAGCAGATGTTCGTCACAGTACCCGTGATCAGCACCGTGTCGCAGCCGGCGGCGCGCAGCCGGACGGCCAGGTCGGAAGATTCCGGCAGGAACGCGCTGAAGCGCCACTTCTGCACCACCATGTCGGCCGGCTTCATGTCGAGCTCGGGATAGACCTGGTGGCCGATCGATCCTTCGCTCATGGACTCGATGCGCTTGGCCACCTTCTCGGGCCGCATCTTGGCGTACATGGTGAGCCACGCGGGGTCGTGGGTATTCTTGATCCACACCACCCTGCCGCCGGTGCGGCGCACGGCAGCGGCAAGCCGGTTGACGTTGGGCACGATCTCCACGGCCATGGGGCAGAGAGCATGGGCGACGCCGTCGACCATGAACCCGTTCTGCAGGTCGACCACGATCAGCGCGGTGCGCGCGGGATCGAGATCGGCGTAGGGGTGGGCGCTGCCGCGGCGTTCGATCACGCGATCGACGGCCCACTTCGGTATGTCGACTTTATGCATCGGGGCTCCTTTCTCCGGGCTCAGGCGATCACGCTTTGTGGCTCGGCCCGCGTCAGGTGGCCGGCCTTGAAGCAGCACGTCAGTCGGCCAGGAGCGACGGCGGTCGGCGCGGGAACAGACGCCGTGCACGCTTGGTCCGCGTATTTGCAGCGAGGCGCGAAGGCGCAGCCCGGCGGCAGCCGGCGCATGTCGGGCGGACTGCCGGGGATGGCCTCGATCTCGGCATCGCGCGACTGGCCGCCGTGGATGGTGGAGGCCAGCATGCCGATCGTGTACGGGTGGGTCGGCCGCATCAGCACGTCGCGCACGTTGCCGTATTCGACGATCCGCCCGGCATACATCACGGCGACCTTGTCGGCGATCTGCGCGGCCACGCCGAGGTCATGGGTGACGAAGATGACGCCCATGCCGAACTCCTTCTGCAGCTTGCGCAGCAGGATCAGCACCTGGATTTGCACCGTGGCGTCGAGCGCGGTGGTCGGCTCGTCGGCGAGCAGCAGGCTCGGGCGGCAGGAAAGCGCGAGCGCGATCATCGCCCGCTGCCGCAGGCCACCCGACAGCTCGTGCGGATAGGCCTTCAGGCGGCGCTCCGGCGAAGGAACTTTGACCACCTGCAGCAGCTCCAGGGCGCGAGCCATTCCGGCCTTGTGCGAGCAGCCCTCGTGGCGCACCACCGTCTCGGCGATCTGGTCGCCGATGGTGTAGACGGGATCGAGTGCCGTCATCGGCTCCTGGAAGATCATGGCGATGGTGGAGCCGCGCACCTCCGTCAGCTGCCGCTCGCTCAGGGCGCGAATGTCGTAGTCGGCGACGCGCATGCTCCCGCCCAGCACCGCGCGGCGCTTGGGAAGCAGGCGCATCAGCGCGCGCATGGTCACCGATTTGCCGGAGCCCGAACTCGCCGATGATGCAGAGCACCTCGCCGGGCGCCATCTCGAAGGACACGCCGTTGACGGCCTTCACCGTCGCCTCGCGGCTGACGAACTTGACCGTGAGGTCCTTCACCTCCACGAGCGGGCGGGTTGGTGCCGGCGCCACCTTGGGGTCCGCGCCGGAGGTCGTGAGCTGCAAGGCCATCGCGCGCCTCCCGACCTCAGACACTGGCAACCGCCGCCACCGGGCGGCTCGGTATCGCGCTCTCCGGCGCCCGTCCTGCGCGGCTGTGCCCCGAGGACGCGTCCTCCATGTGGCAGGCAGCCAGATGCGAGGAACGGTCGACCCAGGTGCCGATCGCCGGCATCTTGGCTGCGCACACGTCCTCGGCGAACGGGCAGCGGGTGCGGAAGCGACAACCCGAGGGCGGGTTGATGGGATTGGGTGGATCGCCCGTCAGCGGCGCCTCGTCGACGCGGTCGTCGGGATCCATGCTGAGCCGCGAGCTGAACAGCGCCTTGGTGTAGGGGTGCTTGGCGCCGGCGTAGATGGAGTCGACCGGGCCGATCTCGACCACCTGGCCCAGGTACATCACGAGCACGCGGTCGGAGATGTACTGCACCACGTTGAGATCGTGCGAGATGAAAACGTAGGTGAGGTTGAAGTGACGCTTGAGGTAGCGGAGCTGGTTCAGCACCTGCGCCTCGATCGACTTGTCGAGCGCGGAGACGGCCTCGTCGAGGATCAGCATGCGCGGGCTCAGCGCCAGCGCGCGCGCCACGTTCACGCGCTGCTTTTGCCCGCCAGACAGCTCGTGCGGATAACGCGAGCCGAACAGGTCGGGCTTCAATCCCACCTTCTCGAGCAGATCTCGCGCCACCTTCTTGGCATCGCTACGCGACATGCCGTGCACCTTGGGCCCGTACGCGATCGAAGTCCTCGACCGGCAGGCGCGGGTTGAGCGAGGAATAGCTGTCCTGGAACACCATCTGCATGTTGCGGCGCAGCTCACGCAGCGTCAGGCCGCGCGCCTCGTCCACGCCCTCGCCGTCGAAGATCAGCTCCCCCGCATCTTTCGGGATCAGGTGCATGAGCAGGCGCGCAAGCGTGGACTTGCCGCAACCCAACTCGCCGACGATGCCCAGCGTCTCGCCCTTGAGGACCACGAACGAAACGTCGTCGACCGCGCGCACGCTGCCGATCTTCCGGTTGAACAGGCCGCCGCGGATCGGGAAGTGCTTCTTGAGGCCGGTGACCGTCAGCATCGGCTGGATCTTGCCGCCGCGGTCGCGCGGATCGCCTGGCGGCACCGCATCGAGCTTCGGGCGCCCCTTCGCCGAGCCTGCGACGGCGCCGTTACCGGCCTTCTTTCCCGTCCACCTCATATGCGCACATCCATGGCCTGACGCAGCCCGTCGCTGACGAGATTGAACGAGAGCGAGGTGATGAAGATCGCCACACCCGGCAGCGCGCAGACATACGGCTGGACGTAGATCGCCTGGCGCAGCGTCGATAGCATCAAGCCCCAGTCGGGTGTCGGCGGCTCGACTCCTAGTCCGAGGAACGACAGGCCCGCCGCCAGCAGGATTGCGACCGAGATCAGGCTGGAGGCGTAGATGAATACCGGCGCCAGCACGTTGCCCAGGATGTGGTGGACGATGATCGACCGGGTCGGCGCGCCGCTCGCGCGCGCGGCCTCGACGAAATCGAGGTTGCGCACCTGCGTCGTCGCGGTCTCGGCGATGCGGCACAGCGGGGGAATGAACACCAGCGTCAGCGCGATCAGGCCGTTGCTCATGCCGCCGCCCATCGTGCCCGAGATGGCCACGGCCAGCAGAACCGACGGGAAGGCGTAGAAGATATCGACCGTGCGCATGATCAGCATGTTCACGCTGCCGCCGAGAAAGCCGGCGATGACGCCCAGCGTGCCGCCCAGGATCGTCGCCAGCACCACCGGCGTCAGGCCCATCAGCAGCGACATGCGGCCGCCGTAGATGAGGCGCGAGAGCATGTCGCGGCCGAGCTCGTCGGTGCCGAGCGCGAAGTTGCGAAACCCGATCGGCTTGAGCCGATAGGCCATGCTGGTCTTCAGGGGATCGAAGGGCGCGAGCAGGGGCGCGCAGATCGCCGCGAGCGCGATGAGCACGATCACCAGCGCGAAGAACAGCGTCACGTAGTCGTAACGCAGGCGATAGCCGACGGTGCGCCAGTAGCCGCGCACCTTGAGCGCGGGTGCATCGTCCACCGCTGCCTGAAAGCCCGCGCCGACCGTAACGTCCGTCATGCCGAAGCTCTCCGCCGGGAATGTTTCGTCACGTCAGGCTCGCTTGATGCGCGGGTCGACCGCGGTCTGGATCAGGTCGACCGCCAGATTGGTGGCGACGAAGCACAGCGCGAGGATGAGGATCGCCCCCTGCAGGATCGGGATGTCGCGCGTGAGGATCGCCTTGCTCAGGAGAAATCCGGTGCCCGGCCAGGTGAAGATGGTCTCGATCAGGATCGAGCCGCCGACGAGATAGCCGAACTGCAGGCCCATCACGGCCAGGATCTGCGGCAGCGCGTTGCTCACGGCATGACGGAGCACCGCCAGCTCGCCCAGGCCCTTGGCGCGCAGCGTCTGCACGAAGTCGTGCGCCAGCACCTCCGCCACTGCCGAGCGCGTGCTGCGCATGATGATGCCGAGCGGCACCATCGACATGGTGATGATCGGCAGGATCGCGTACTTGGCCTGGGCCCAGTTCCCCAGGCTGAAGTCATCGGAGCCCTTGGAGCCCATTCCCGTCGCGGGAAGCCAGCCCAGCTCGACGGCGAACACGATGATGAGGACGATGCCCAGCCAGTAGTTGGGAACGCTGACACCGACGACCGAGATGCCTGTCACGACGCGGTCGATCGGACGGCCCACGTAGTAGGCCGCGATCGTCCCCAGCACGAAGGCCAGCGAGAACGCCAGCATCACCGCGCCGAACGAGATGATGACGGTGTTGGAGAGTGCGCGGGAGACCTCGTCGAGCACCGGCCGGTTCGTCTGCAGGGATACGCCGAGGTCGCCGGTGGCGGCGCGCACGAGCCACTTGAAGTACTGGACCGGGATCGGCTGGTCGAAGCCGTAGAGCTTCTTCAGATATTCCACATCCTGCTGCGAGGCATCGGGCGGGAGCAGCATCTGGATCGGGTCGCCGGGCGCCAGGAAGACCAGGCAGAAGCAGATCACCGTGACGCCGATCGCGATCGGCACCGCATAGAGAATTCGTCGCGCCGCGTAGAACCACATGCTCGTCTCTACCTCGCCGGACCTGCGCTGGCTCCCCTCCCCCTCAAGGGGAGGGGTCGGGGGGCTGGCTCGCCTAGTTCTCGACCTTGATCGGCGTCAGGTCCTGGAACCAGCTCTGAGCCTGGACGAATCCCTTGACCTTGGGCGAGAGCGCGCGGGGGTTGAGGTCGTGGGTGACGAACAGCATCACGGCCTCGCGGCTGGCGATCTCGTGCACCTTGCTCAGGGTGATGTCGCGCACCTCGTCGTCGAAGGTGCGCATGGCCTCGGCCACGAGGTCCTCGACCTCCTGGTTGAAGTACCAGCCCCAGTTGCCGCCGCCCGGTGACCACTGCTGCTTGATGACGAACCGCAGCAGTCCGTTCAGCGGGTCCTGGGTGGCGCGGCTGATGTTGATGGCGTTGTACTGCGGGTACTTCTCGCGGCCCTTGATGGCGACATCGAGCAAGGCGTTCCAGTCCATCACCTCCAGCTTGACCTTGAAGCCCACCGCCTCGAGTTGCGCCTTGACGAGCTCGTTCATCGGCAGCGGCTGCATCTGTCCGGAGCCGGAGGTGGAGATCGCCAGCGTGACGGCGCAGGGATAGCAGCCCGCCTCCTTCAGCAGCGCGGTGGCCTTCTTGGCGTCGAACTCGTATTTGACCGGGTTGCCGTAGAGCTTGGAGGTCGGCGTGTAGACGGCGTAGCCGGGCTGGGCAATTCCGCCCAGCATCTCCACCATCTCATCGCGGTTCATGGCATGGTTCGCGGCCTTGCGGACGCGCACGTCGTTGAACGGCGGCTCGACGAAGTTCAGCTGGTAATGCCAGTTGTGCGGGTAGGGCAGGGTGATGACGTTCATGCCCGACGACTTGAGGCGCGGGATCGTGTCGGGCGACGGCGCCTCGAGGAAATCGACCTGGCCTGCCATCAGGGCCGCGGCCCGGGTGGTCGCCTCCGGCATCGGGATCAGCACCAGCCGATCATGCTGGGGGACGCGCTTCGGGTTCCAGTAGTCGGGATTCTTCAGCAGCTCCAGGCGCTCGCGCGGGACCACCCGGTCGAACTTGTAGGGGCCCGTGCCGGCCGGAGCCTTGGCGTAGGTCGGATAGTCGAAGTTGGCCTTCTCGACCGCGCACTTCGAGATCATGTACCAGACGCTCAGGTTGTACGGCAGCAGCGAGTCCGGCGTCTTAGTGAAGATTGCGACGGTGCCGTCGTCGACCTTCTCGGCGTGGTCGATGTTGACCGTGCGCACGCGGTGTCGGGCGTAGTGGACGGGGTGGAAGCCCTGCGTCTTGTCGTCGACCAGGCGCTGGATGTTCCACACCACCAGGTCGGCGGACAGATCGCAGCCGTCATGGAACTTGACGCCCTTGCGCAGCTCGATGACCCATCGCTTGTTGTTGGCGGGGTCGATGGCCCACTTGGTGGCGAGGCCGGGGGTGAGCCCCGCCTCCCGGTCGGAGCGCGACAGGTCCCAGTTGATCAACGCGTCGTAGAGGGACCAGCCGACGAAGCGGTAGCCCTCGAAACCCTGGTCGGGCTGCCCGGTCCAGTCGGGGATGTCGCCCGCCGTCATGGCGACGCGCAGGACGGATTCGGCACGGGCGGGCACCGAAGCCATGCCCGCGATCGCCAGCGTGGCGGCGAGCAGCCTGGGCAGCGCGCGCAGTCTCGACCTCGTCTGCATCATTCTTGAACCTCACACGGAAACGGTTGCGCCTTGCCGAAAACAGCTGCGCCGCGGCGGACCCAACGGAGAGAAAGATCCGGCCGCGGCGAGAGGCTCAGTTCGTCGTCGCGGACACGACGATGGGCGTCATGTCCTGGAACCAGCTCTGAGCCTGAACGAAGCCTTTGAGCTTTGGTGAAAGCGCGCGGGGATTGAGGTCGTGCACGATGAACACGCGGCCGCCGTCCGCCACGACCATCTCGTGCATCTGCTGCAGGATCTTCTTCTGCTCGGCCGGGTCGAACGATGCCTGCACCTTGTCGGCCAGCGCATCGATCTCCTTGTTCTGGTACCAGCCCCAGTTGAGCCCGACCGGCCCGCGGTTCGAAGTGGTGAAGTGCTTGAGGAAACCGGACACCGGATCCAGCACGGACAGGCTGACGTTGATCGCATCGACGTTGGGGTTCTTCTCCCAACCGCCCCAGAACGTCGCCAGCAGCGTGTTCCAGTCCATCACCTCGAACTTCACCTTGAAGCCCGCCGCCTCGAGCTGCGCCTTGGCCAGCTCGTTCATCGGCAGGGGCTGCATCTGGCCGGAGCCGGAGGTGGAGATGCCAAGCGTGATGTTGCAGGGAAGGCAATTGGCCTCCTTCAGCAGCGCGGCGGCCTTCTTGGTGTCGAAGGTGTACTTGACCGGATTGCCGTAGAACGCCTGCGTGGGCGTGAACACGCCGTAGCCTTCCATGGCCACGCCGCCGAGCATGTCGACCATCTCGGCGCGGTTGATGGCGTAGTTGGCGGCCTGACGCACGCGGGCATCGGCGAACGGACCCTTCTGGAAATTGAGCTGGTAGGTCCAGTTGTGCGGGTAGGGCAGCGTGATGATGTTCATCCCCGCCGACTTGAGCCGCGGGATCGTATCGGGCGATGGCGCCTCGACGAAATCTATGCCGCCCGAGATCAACGCCGCGGCGCGCGTCGTGGCCTCCGGCATCGGGATCAGCACCATCCGGTCGTGCTTGGGTATGCGGTCCTTGTCCCAGTAGTCCGCGTTCTTCACGAGTTCGAGGCGCTCGCGCGGGACCACTTTGTCGAATTTGTAGGGACCGGTGCCGGAGGGCGATTTGGCGTAGACCTTGTAGTCGTTGCCGGCCGCTTCCAGCGCGCACTTCGAGATCACCATCCAGTACGCCATGTTGTAGGGAAACAGCGACTCGACGGTCTTGGTGTAGATGGCGATGGTGTAGTCGTCGATCTTCTCGAACTTGGCGATCGAGTTGGTGCGGGCGCGCTGGCGGGCGAAGTGGACCGGGTGGAACTGCGGGGATTTGTCGTTCGTCAGCCGCTCGATGTTCCAAATGGCGTTGTCGGCGTTCCAGTCGCAGCCGTCATGGAACTTCACGCCCTTGCGCAGCTCGAAGATCCATCGCTTGCTGTCGCTGGGGTCGATGGTCCACTTGGTTGCGAGCCCGGGACGAAGCGGCGCCTCGACGTCAGAGCGCGACAAGTCCCAGTTGATGAAGCTGTCGTGCAGCGTCCAGCCGACGAAGCGAAAACCTTCGAAGCCCTGATCCGGCTGCCCGGTCCAATCGGGAATGTCGCCCGCCGTCATGCCGACCCGCACGACGGATTCCGCACTTGCCGGCAGCGGCGCCAGCGCCACCGCGGCAAATGCGAACGCCGCCGCGCGCGCGCAGTTCTTGATCGTCACCTTGGCCATGGGTGAGCACCTCTTGCGAACTCGTGGGTTGCCCTGAATGCAATGCATTGTGCGCTGCGGTGCAAAGGCAATGCCAAGCGCTGCACAAGGCGCGCGGGATGCGAGAGATCGCTGCCGTTGCTATCCGCCGCGGCGTCACACTCGCCGCGCAAATTGCCCTCCACGCGCCCGGGTCGTCGCAAGCCGGGCGCTCATTCCGTCGATCTTGACGACGTTCTCGGAGCAAATTCGCCGGCATGCATTTGCTGCGCAGTTGTGCAGACGGCTGCTCATTGAATTGCTGCGCAGCACAAAATGTGAGCGGTCGGCCCGCCATCCAAATAACCGCATGGTTCCAATCGATTGTCCGCGGACGCCCGAGAGATTTTTTCTGCCGCCGGGATTGCGACGCCGGATCGGGATGGCTAGAGTTTGCAGCGCACAAACAGCGCGGCGCAACGTGCGAGCGCTTGCGCACGGGGGACTTCCTCTCACGGAACTTCGCGTCTCGAGGCCATCGAGCGACTTCGGAGCAGCACCCATGAGCACGCAGGACGATGCCGATCTCGAGCGTGAGCTCGACATGCTGATGGCCAAGGCCGGTGCCCAGGTACCGGCCGAGCGCAAGGCCGGCATCGTCGCCGGCTATCGCGACCTCAAGCGCATGGCGGCTCTGCTGCGTCAGCCCAGAACCGCTGCCGACGAGACTTCGAATATCTTCAGCTTGAAGAGCTTCATGCGGAGCAGGTGATTGCGGAGCCGATAATCATGAGCATGACGACACCCCTGCACGAGCTTTCCATCGCCGAGGCCGGCCGGCAGCTGCGCGCGGGCACCTTGAGCTCGACGATCCTGACGCAGCATGCGCTTTCGCGCATCGCCTCGCTGGATCCCCTGCTGCATGCCTTCGTTCTCGTCACCAGGGAGCGCGCGCTCGCCGATGCCGCGCGAGCGGATCGCGAGATCAAGTCGGGCATCGACAAGGGTCCGATGCACGGCATTCCCTACGCGCAGAAGGACATCTATGCGACGGCCGGCATCCGCACCACCTGCCACTCCAAGCTGCTGATCGACAACATCCCGGCCGAGGACTGCGTGGTCGAGGCGAAGTTCAGGGCCGGCGGCGCGGTGCTGCTCGGCAAGCTCGCCACGCACGAGTTTGCGCTCGGTGGGCCGAGCTTCGATCTGCCGTTCCCGCCGGCGCGCAATCCGTGGAACCTCGACCATTTCACCGGCGGATCATCGTCCGGCTCGGGTTCGGCCGTCGCCGCGGGCCTGGTGCGCGTCGCCATGGGCTCCGACACTGGCGGCTCGATCCGCGGGCCGGCCTTCTACTGCGGCACTGTCGGGCTCAAGCCCACCTATGGACTGGTGTCGCGGCGCGGCGTCTTTCCTCTCTCCTACACGCTCGACCATTGCGGCCCACTGAGCTGGACGGTGGAGGATGCGGCCCTCACCATGCAGGTGATCGCCGGCTACGATCCGCTCGATCCCGCCAGCGTGGACATTCCCGCGCCCGACTTCGCCGGCGGGCTTGGCCGGGACTTGGCAGGGCTGAAGCTCGCCTACCCGCGCTCGTTCTTCGCACGCAAGAGGGCATCTCGCCTGAGATCGTCGCGTCACTGGACGCGGCCGTCCAGCAACTCACCAAGCTCGGCGCCAAGGTCGAGGAGATCACGCTTCCCGACTTCGAGCTGTTCAATGCCTGCGGCCGCATCATCCTCACCGCCGAGGCCTACGCCATCCACGAGCAGGACCTGCTGAGCCGCCCCCTCGATTATGGCCGCTACACCTATCAGCGCATGATGCTCGGAGCGACCATCTCCGCCGCCGACCTGACACAGGCCTTGCGGCTGCGGCGCGAGCTGGTGGCGGCGGTGAATGGCAAGGTGCTCGACAAGTACGATGCGATCGTCACGGCGAACGGACTGACCGCGGCGCCGCGCTTCGACGAGTTCCCAGCCGACGTCCCGCCGAAGATGACCCTGCAGACCATGCCGTTCAACGTGACCGGCAATCCAACGCTGGCGATCCCGACGGGATTCTCCAAGAGCGGGCTTCCGCTCGGCATGCAGATCGTGGGCCGCGCGTTCGACGAGCCGACCGTGCTGCGCATCGGCGCCGCCTACGAAGCCGCGGCCGGCTGGATCGAGAAGCGCCCGTCGCTCACTTCTCCAGCCGCGGCTTGATGCGCCGCCGACTTCCTTGTTCACCGGTTCCCAGTGTGGAGTAGCAGATGACGCATCATCACGTGAAGGCGAGCGCGGAGAACTGTCACTGGGGGTTCTTCGACGCGACGCGCAAGCCGCTGCTGACGATCGACAGCGGCGACCGCGTCACCATCGACACGCTCAGCGGCGCGCCCGAGTTCATTCCGAAATCCGGCTTCCACGTTCCGCCGGAGCTTGCCGAGGTGCACGCCCGCGCCGAGCGCTTTGCGGGCGGCCCGCACATCCTGACCGGCCCGATCGCAATCAAGGGCGCGAAGCCGGGTCACGTGCTGGAGGTCAAGATCCTCGACGTGAAGCTGCGGCAGGACTGGGGCTTCAACATCATCCGCCCGCTCGCCGGCACGCTGCAGGACGACTTCCACGAGACGCGGCTCATGCATATCCCGCTCGATGAGAAGCGCAACGTCGGCCGGCTGCCCTGGGGGCTCGAGCTGCCCCTGGCGCCGTTCTTCGGCATCATGGGCGTCGCGCCGCCGAAGGCATGGGGCCGCATCACCTCGATCGTGCCGCGCGCGCACGGCGGCAACCTCGACAACAAGGAGCTGGTCGCCGGGGCGACGCTTTATCTCCCCGTGTTCGTCGAGGGCGGACTGTTCTCCTGCGGCGACGGCCACGGCGCCCAGGGCGACGGCGAGGTATGCATCACCGCCATCGAGACGGCGTTGCAGGGCACGTTCGAGATCGTCCTGCGCGACGACCTGAGCTTCACCTACCCCCGCGCCGAGACGCCAACGCACTACATCACCATGGGCATGGACCCCGATCTCGACCAGTGCGTGGTGGTTGCCCTGCGCGACATGATCAAGTTCATCTGCGAGAAAACCAATCTCTCGAAGGAGGACGCCTACACCCTCTGCAGCCTGGCTGCCGACCTGCACGTCACGCAGACGGTGAACGGCTCCAAGGGCATCCACGTGATGCTGCAGAAGTCGCTCCTGCGCGCCGGGGCCCATTGAGAGCCGCGCCCCTGCGGCGAATTTGTCGGCTCGGCGGGTGGCCAGTGGGGCAGCCTACCCCTCCTTGAACGCCACCTCGCGGCCCTTGCGGATGCCGGGCAGCAGCACGACCAGGAGGAAGACGAGGCTGAGCACGAGAAACCCCAGGCAGATCGGCCGCTCCAGGAACACCCACCAGCTGCCGCGCGAGACGATCAGCGAGCGGCGGAAATTCTCCTCCATCATCGGCCCCAGTATGAAGCCGAGGATCAGCGGCGCCGGCTCGCACCGGATCTTGGTCAGGAAATAACCGAACAGGCCGAACGCGGCCATGATCAGCACGTCGGTGGTGGTGTTGTTCACCGTGTAGACGCCGATGCAGCAGAAAATCAGGATGATGGAATAGAGCCAACGGTAGGGGATCTGCAGGAACTTCACCCAGATCCCGATCAGCGGCAGGTTGATGATGATCAGCATCAGGTTGCCGAGCCACATGGATGCGATCATGCCCCAGAATAGGTCCGGCCGCTCCGTCATCACCTTGGGTCCCGGCACGATGCCGTGGATGGTCATGGCGCCCAGCATCAGCGCCATCACCGGATTGGGCGGGATGCCCATGGCGAGCAGCGGGATGAAGGACGTCTGCGCCCCCGCGTTGTTGGCGGACTCCGGCCCCGCCACCCCTTCCACCGCTCCCTGGCCGAAGCGCGAGGGGTCCTTGGCGAGCTTCTTCTCGATCACGTAGGACGCAAACGAGCTGATCAGCGCTCCGCCGCCCGGCAGCACGCCGAGCAACGAGCCGATGCCCGTCCCGCGCAGAACCGCGGGCCAGGCCTGTCGAGCCTCCTCCCGCGTAGGCCACAGGCGACTGATCTTCTCGATCACCTGCGACTTGCCGATGCCGCGCTCCAGGCTCGAGATCACCTCGGCAATGCCGAACAGGCCCATGGCCACGGGCACGAACCCAACGCCGTCGGCCAGCGCCGAGATGCCGAACGTGAAGCGCGTCTGCCCCGAGGCGAGGTCGGTGCCGATCAGCCCGAGGAAGAGCCCGAGCACCACCATCGCGACGGAACGCACGATCGAGCCTTGCGCCAGCACCACCGCGGCCACCATGCCGAACACCAGCAGGCCGAAGTAGTCGGGCGACTGGAAGCTGCCGGCGATGCGCACCAGCGGCTGGGAGAACAGCGCGACCACCGCGGTGGAGACGCACCCCGCGAAGAAGGAGCCGAGGGCGGCGATGGCAAGCGCCGAGCCGGCGCGGCCCTTGCGCGCCATCATGTGCCCGTCGATGCAGGTGACGACGGAGGAGCTCTCGCCCGGGATATTGACGAGGATGGCGGTGGTCGAGCCACCGTACTGCGCGCCGTAGTAGAGGCCCGCCAGCATGATCAGCGCGGCGACCGGGGGCAGCGTGAACGTGATCGGCAGCAGCATGGCGATGGTGGCGACGGGGCCGAGCCCCGGCAGCACGCCGACCAGCGTGCCGAGCAGCGCACCCAGCAGGCAGAAAAACAGGTTCTGCGGCGTCACCGCCACGCCGAAGCCGAAGATGAGGTTCTGCGCCAGCTCGCCCAATTGCTCGCTCACTTGAACCAGACTGGCAGGGGCAGGGCGAGCGCCTTCACGAACAGCGCCCAGGCGAAGAAGGCCAGGATCGAGCCTAGAAGCACGGCCGTCGTCCACCGGTTCTCAGGCATCGCGAAGTTGGCGATGGCGACCGAGATCAGGATGGCGGGCACCAGACCGCTTGCCTCGAACACCAGCGCGAATGCGACCAGCGAGCCCAGCACCAGCACGAGCGGCCGCCAGGCCACCGTCGCGTCGATGCTCTCGCGGGTCCATACCGACCTCAGCGCGAGGAAGGCACCGAATCCGGCCAGTAGTATGCCGAGAAGGCGCGGCACATATCCAGGCCCAATGCGGCTCGCCGTGCCCTGCGAGTAGTCCGCGCCGACCACAAGAGCAAATGCTCCCATGCCGGCAAACAGCAGGCCGGCCCAGAGGTCAGCCCGCTGCCCCGGGGGAGGCTCCCGCTGATCCATCATCGCACCTCCCGCGCCCTTTCAATCGATTTTGGCGCCGGAAGCCTTGACGATCTCGGCCCACTTGGCACGGTCGGCCTTCACCGTCGCGCGGAACTGATCGAGCGTCTCGCCGCGCACGGCAGTGCCGATGCCGCTCAGCTTCTCGATCAGGGCGGGGTTTGCCTGTGCCTTCTTCACGGCGGCGTTGATGCGCTCGGCGATCTTGCTGTCGAGACCCTTGGGCCCGATCAGCCCGTACCAGGTGACGTTTTCGAATCCCGGCAGGCCGGCCTCGTCGACGGTTGGAACGTCGGGGAAGATTCCAAGCCGCGTCTTGGTGCTGACTGCCAGCACCCGCACCTTGCCGGCCTTCCACTGCCCGAGCACCGTCTGCGGCTGCGCGAAGCTGCAGCACACCTCGCCCGTCACCATGGCCTGGATCGACAGCGGGCTGCCTTTGTAGGGCACGTGCTCCATCTGCAGTCCGGCTACCGCATTGAACTGGGCAAACCCCAGATGCGTGCTGGCGCCGTTGCCTGTCGAGCTGTAATTGAACTTGCCCGGCGCGGCCTTCACCTTCTCGATGAACTCCTTGACCGTCTTGGCATCGAGCACATCCGGGTTGACGCTCAGCACGTTGGGCACGTCGCACAGCGTCGCCACGGGCGTGAAGTCGGTTTCCACGTCGAAGGGCAGGTTCTTGTAGAGTGCCGCGTTGATGCCGTGCGTGCCCGCGGTGCCGATCAGCAGCGTGTAGCCGTCGGGCGCCGCCTTCGACACGAACTCCGAGGCCACGTTGCCGCCGGCGCCAGGCTTGTAGTCGAACACGAGAGGCTGCCCGAGGTCCTTCTCCAGCGCCTCCTGATAGAGCCGCATGACGATGTCGTTACCGGCACCCGCAATGAAGCCGTTGACGATCGTGATCGGCTTGGCCGGCCATTGCTGCGCGCCGGCAGGAATGGCGACGACAGACAATAGAGCAGCGAGGCACACCCGCAGCACGCCACCAGAAGTAGTCTTCAGCATCGAGCAGAACCTTTCCCGTCCAAGAGCCGCGCATCTCGCCGCAGCGGCCGGACACTAGCAGGTACACGGCTCCACAAACAAATGGGTGCAGGCGAAAGAGCTGAAGCCGGCCCACAGGAGCTTCGCTGCAGCCGGTTTGGCAGGCAGAACATGCCCCGGACCTGCCGGATTGCCGCCTTTTCATTCGCTTCGAGCTGGTCGAACAGAACTCGACGCGCCGCGGAAAAGGTCTACGGTCGTCCGAATGCTTCGCAGTGCGCGCCGTCCAGCCCGCACCGATCGCCCCGGCACCGATCATACGGGCCTGGTGCGCAAAGGAACGCCATGAAACTCAGAGTCGGCTACGAGCTGCAGTACCATTTTCCCCAACCCACACCCGTCATCATGATGTTGAGCGTCCATTACACCCGCGTTTCCGACCTGGAGCGGCCGGACCACATTGTCATCGGCCCGTCGGTGCCGATCGCAGGCTACCGCGACGGTTTCGGCAACTGGTGCAGCCGCATCCTCGCGCCCGCCGGAGCCATGCGCATCTCGACCGACACGGTCATAAACGATACCGGGCTGCCCGATCGGCTGGTGCCCGACGCTGGCCAGATCCCGGTCCAGGACCTTCCGCAGGAGACTCTCGTGTTTCTCCTTGCAAGCCGGTTCTGCGACAGCGATCGGCTGCTCGATCTGGCGTGGACCTTGTTCGGTCAGGCCAAACCCGGCTGGGGGCGCGTGCAGGCAATCTGCGATTACGTGCATGAGCGCATCGTGTTCAACTACGAGCACGCCCGGGTCACGCGGTCGGCCTCGGAAGCCTACGAGGAGAAGCGCGGCGTATGCCGCGACTACGCCCACCTGGCCGTCGCGTTCTGCCGCGCATTGAACATACCGGCCCGCTACTGCACCGGGTATCTCGGGGATGTCGGCACGCCGCCGCCCTATCCGCCCGGCGATTTCGCGGCCTGGTTCGAGGCCTATCTCGACGGGCAGTGGCACACGTTCGACCCGCGCAACAATGTGCCGCGTATCGGCAGGGTGCTGCTGGCGCGCGGCCGCGACGCCGCAGACGTCGCCATCACCACCACGTTCGGCCCCAACACCCTCAACAGCTTCCGCGTCTGGACCGACGAGATCGCCGCCTGAACGCTCAGTCGATCGACGCGCCGGAAGCCTTCACCACCTCGGCCCACTTGGCGCGGTCGGCTTTAACGGTGGCGCGGAACTGCTCGACGGTCTCGTAGCGCGGCGCGTTGCCGAGGCGCGACCAGCTTCTCGCGCACGGCCGGGAGATCGAGCGCTTTCTTTACGGCGAGATTGATCTTCTCGGCGATGGCGGCGTCGAGCCCCTTGGGGCCAAACAGACCGAACCAGATGTAGCTTTCGTAGCCGGGCAGGCCCGCCTCGTCGATGGTCGGCACGTCCTGCACGGCGCCGACGCGCTGCTTGGTCGTGACGCCCAGCAACCGCACCTTGCCGGCGCGCCATTGGCCCAGGACCGTCTGCACCTGGTTCATGATGCAGCACACCTCGCCCGTCACCACGGCCTGCAGGGCCTCCGGGCCGCCCTTGAAGGGCACGTGCACCATCTCCAGGCCCGCCATCTTCACGAGCTGCGCGAAGGCCAGGTGCGTACCGGTACCATTGCCGGTAGAGGCGAAATTGTACTTGCCGGGAGCCGCCTTCACCTTGGCGATGAAGTCCTGCAGCGAGACGGCGTCGATCACGGCCGGATTGATCGTCAGCACGTTGGAGACGTCGTTGAGCGGCGCAATCGGGGTGAAGTCCGCCTCGACGTCGAACGGCAGCTTCTTGTAGAGCGCGGCGTTGACGCCGTGCGTGGCGGAGGTACCGAGCAGGAGGGTGTAGCCGTCGGGACGCGCCTTGGCGACCACCTCGGAGGCGACGTTGCCGCCGGCGCCAACCTTGTAATCGAACACCAGCTGCGTTCCGAGATCCTGCTCCAGGGGCGCCTGCAGCAGGCGGGCGATCACGTCCACGCCGGAGCCCGCCGGGAAGCCCATGATCACCGTGATCGGCTTCTCCGGCCATTTCTGCGCCGATGCCGGCGCGACGGCGGCCGCCATGAGCGTGGCGATCAGGGGAAGGACCAGACGAAGCCTGCGCATTCGTGTCTCCTGTTTTCTTTCACTCGCCGGCAGCTACCGCGCTCCGTCGCCGCGAATTCCGACCTCGTCCTGAGCTTGCCTGCCCTCGGACTTGTTCCGAGGGTCGAAGGACGCGCCATACCCGCCTCGCCGTGGCTCGACAAGGTCACTGCTGGTTCGGCTGTTCCCCGCGGATACGGATAGCATCGAGCGCGCGGTCGACGAACTCGAGGCGGTCCTGGCCCCAGAACAGCTCGCCCTCGACGACGAAGGTCGGCGCGCCGAACACGCCCAGCATCTCGGCCTCGGTCGAGAACTGCCGGTAGAGCGTCTGCACGCGTGTGCTCTTCTCCGCCGCCACCAGCTTCGCGCCATCGTAGCCGTTCTCGTCGGCGACGGCCTGTCGCACCTGCGGGAGGGAAATGTCGCGCTCCTCCGCCCACAATGCGCGCAGCAGGGCATGCGACAGGGGAAATGCGTCGAGGCCGGCATCCTGCGCCGCGATCACCGTCCAGCCCGCGTACTTGTTCCAATCGGGATCGGCCGGCATCGCCTGGGGATAGTGCTTCGGCTCGAGCACCATCGCCATGCCGAGGTATCGGCGCCAGCGGTCGAGCTCCACCTGGTGGTAGCGCCGACGCGCCGGCGGCCGGGTGCGCAGGGGCACGCCCCCGGTCTTCAGCACCACGGCCTGGAAGTCGTATGGCTTGAGCGTCAGTTTCGCGCGGTGGCGGCGCACGATGTCCTGCAGCCGCGGGCCGCCGAGATAGGCCCAGGGCGAGGAGAGGCTGTAGTAGCAGTCGAGCTGGGCCACGCCGGGTCGCTCCGTCACAGGTGTGATGTCCGCAATGGCGGAATGCGCAGCATGGCAAAATTCCGCGGCAGCGTCTCGCGGCCATGGCACCGCAGCCGGCCGCGCCGGATCGGCGGATGCTCAATAGGTCGCGAACATGCGCCTGATTTCGCCGACGTTCTGGGTCCGGGTCAGCGCCAGCATCAGCAGGACGCGGGCTTTTTGCGGATTGAGGTTGTCGGCCGCGACCATGCCCTCCTCCTGGAGATAGCGGCGCAGCGCGATCCGGCCGCTGCCGGCGCGGCTCGATTGCACCACGATCATTCCGGCGTCGCGCGCCCGCTCCAAGGCCGCCCGCTCGAGCGGCGTCGGGATGCCGGGCGCCAGCCCCGCCGAGACGATGCCGCGCGCTCCGGCCGCTACGAGCGCGTCGACCACCGTGCCGTCGCCGCCGGCGTAGGAGTAGGCGATGTCGACGCGCGGCAGGCCGGCGAGGCCCGCGACCTCGAACTCGGTATCGGGGGCATGACGGCGGGTCGAGCGCCGGTAGATCTGGACGCCATCGCCGTCGATGTGGCCGAGCACGCCGAAATCGGGCGAGCGAAACGTCTGCAGCCGATAGGTCGAGGTCTTCGTGACCTCGCGCGCCGACTGGATCTCGTCGTTGAGCGTGACGAGGACGCCGAGCCCGCGCGCCACCGGTGCCGTAGCCGTGCGGATGGCTCCGAGCAGGTTCATGCCGGCATCGGTGCCGAGCGCGCTCGCCGGCCGCTGGGCGCCGACCACCACCACCGTCTTGTCCGTCTTCAGCGCCAGATGCAGGAAGTAGGCAGTCTCCTCCAGCGTCGCGGTGCCGTGCGGGATGACGAATCCGGAGATGGCGGGCTTCTCGGCTGCGAGCCGATGGATGATCTGGGCGAGCTCCAGCCACTCGGACGGGCCGATCGCCGTGCTGCCGACGCTGCGAAACGGCACCGGCAGCACTTCGGCAATCTTGGCGATCTCGGGGTAGCGCCCAACAACCTCCTCGATCGGCAGCTTCACGCCGAAGTCGGGGTAGTCGAGCACGTCGGTGCTGTCGCGGCCCATGGAGGATATGGTGCCGCCGGTTCCAATGGCGGCGACGAGGGGTCGATCGGTCATGGCTCCTCCAACTGGCGCGCGCTGCTGCCTGCGCCGATGCGGCGCTCAGCTCGCTTGCCTCTTGTAGCCAAACAGAAGAGAGCGGCGCCAGCCCTGTATTTGCGCGGTTTTTCGGCGAGTTGCCGCCTGTTATGCGAGCAATAATTGCTGCGTCGCAGCGTGAGCGGCGGTGCAAGGCGACGGTCGCACACGACGCCACTGCACTGCGCTGATCGGTACACCAGTGCCGGGAATCTTGGGCGCAAGCGCCAAAGCGCCCGCCTCCAGGTCGAGACATCGCGACGGCGCAAGACGCCCGTCTCGGATTGGCACGCTAGTTGCTGACTGTTCCATTGCAGCTGAGGCCCCGCGTGAGGTTTGCCGGTGCGTCGCCGACGAGCGGTGGCGCGCGCCGACGAGACGCGCGCATCCGATCCCGAACGCACCGGTCACCGGCATTGTCGGATGTGGCTTGGCCCAGACAGCAAAGACGAGGAGCCAGCCATGTCTCGAGTCGACAAGAACAAACGCAACGGAGTTTCGCGGCGCACCGTGCTGAAAGGTGTGGCGGCTGCGGGCGGCCTCGCCGCCGGGTCGAGCGTCGGCGGCTTCCCCACCATCTGGGCGCAGAACATCAAGGACATCGTGCTGCGCCACTCGGGCCCGCCCGTCACCGCCATCCCGCGCATCGCCGAGCAGGCGAGCAAGGACCTCGGCTTCACCGTGCAGATGCAGGCGGTCGAGAACGCGGACCTGCTCAATCGCTTTCTGTCGCAATCCAACACCATCGACTGCGCCGACGTCAGCCTCGTCTACATGCGCTACATCATTGGCCGCAACGTGCTGCAGGCGATCCCGGTCTCGAAGGTCAAGTACTGGGACAAGACGCTTCCGCTCTTCACCAAGGGCGAGTTCGCCGACGGCCGCAAGGCACCGCAGCAGGGGATCACGCCGACGATGATCCTCTACGCCACCGCGCCAGACGGGCAGAAGGTGACGACCGGGGAGCCGACCGAATGGGTGACCGGCGTGCCGACCGTCACCAACGCCGACACCCTCGGCGTGCGGCCCGACCTCGTGGGTCGCCCCGTATCGAGCTGGGCCGACCTGTTGAGCCCGGAATTCAAGGGCAAGGCGGCGCTGCAGGACAACCCGACCATCGGCATCATCGACGTGGCGATGGCGCTCGAGGCGCGCGGCGACCTCAAGTACGGCAACAAAGGCAACATGACGAAGGAGGAGATCGACAAGACCATCGCCACCATGATGGAGACCAAGAAGGCCGGCCACTTCCGCTCCTTCTGGACCAGCTTCGACCAGTCCGTGAACCTGATGGCCGCCGGCGAGGTCGTGATCCAGTCGATGTGGTCGCCCGCGGTCGCCGCCGTGCGCTCGCGCGGCATCCCGTGCACGTACCAGCCGCTGAAGGAAGGCTTCCGCGGCTGGGGCTACACTCTGGGCGTGATGAAGCATGTCGAGGGGCTCAAGCGCGACTGCTTCTACGAATACCTCAACTGGTACACCGGCGGCTTCCAGGGCGCCTTCATCGCCCGCCAGGGCTACTATTCGGCACAACCGGAGAACGCCCGCAAGTTCCTGAGCGAGGACGAGCAGGGCTACTGGTTCGACGGCAAGCCGTCGCAGGGCGACATCATGAGCCCCTTCGGCAAGGTGATGGAGAAGGCCGGCAACGTGCGCGACGGCGGCTCGATCGAGCAGCGACTCGGCAACGTCGCCGTATGGAACTCGGTCATGGACGAGGACCGCTACCTGACCCGCAGGTGGAACGAGTTCATCACCTCCTGATCCCTTCGGATCTCGGCCCTCTCGACGCAATCGCGGAGTCCTTGCATGCAGCTTGGCGTGTTCACCCCGATCGGCAACAACGGCTGGCTGATCAGCACGACGTCGCCGCAGTACATGCCGACCTTCGATCTGAACCGGACCATCGTCGAGAAGGCCGAGCATTTCGGGTTCGATTTCGCGCTGTCCATGATCAAGCTGCACGGCTTCGGTGGGCCGTCGCAATTCTGGGAGCACAACCTGGAGTCGTTCACGCTCATGGCGGGCCTGGCCGCCGTGACGAAGCGGATCCAGCTGTTCGCCACCTGCGCCGTCCTGACGATGCCGCCGCCAATCGCTGCCCGTATGGCTGTCACCATCGACAGCATCTCGCACGGCCGCTTCGGGGTGAACATCATCTCCGGGTGGCAACGGCGCGAATATACGCAAATGGGCATCTGGCCGGGCGCCGAGCACTACAAGCGGCGCTACCAGTATTGCGCCGAGTACGTGACTATCATGAAGGAGCTGTGGGCGACGGGGCGCTCCGACTTCAAGGGCGAGTTCTTCAAGATGGACGACTGCCGCTGCAGCCCGCTGCCGAGCGCGCCCATCCCCATCATCTGCGCCGCCCAGAGCGATGCCGGCACGAAGTACGCGGCCCAGCACGCCGACTACAATTTCTGCGCCAGCTTCGGCGAGAACAAGCCCACGGCCGTGGGCCCCAGCGTCGCCCGTCTGGTCGCGGCCACCAAGGAGACCGGTCGCGACTGCGGCGCCCTCATTCTGACGATGGTCATCGCCGACGAGACCGACGCGGCGGCTCAAGCCAAGTGGCAGCACTACAAGGACGGCACCGACCTCGAGGCGATCGCCTATCGCGACGCGCAGGCCAAGGACGACCCCAGCACCGACGTCTATGCCCAGCCCAACCGGCGCGCGCTGCTGGGCACCGACAAGCTGCCCACCAACCAGGGCGTCCTGGTGGGCTCCTACGCCAGCGTCGCGCGCATGCTCGACGAGCTGTCGCAGGTGCCGGGCGTGCGCGGCGTCATGCTCACGTTCGACGATTTCGTCATCGGCATGGAGCAGTTCGGAACCCGCATCATGCCGCTGATGCGCTGCCTCGACAAAACCAGGAAGGCCGCGTGATGGGGGCGACGGCGCCGCCGTGGACGCACTCGTAAACCCTCGCCCTCAGGTCGCCGAGAAGGCTGCGGCGCAGGCCGGGCGGCCAGGTCGTCGCCGCCTGGCGAGGATGCCGGGGTGGGCGGTGTCCTGGCTGCAGATCTTTCCGCTGACGGCCGTCCTGTTCGTCATGTTCGCGCTGCCGACGGCGCTGTTCCTGGTCGTCAGCTTCTTCGACTACGACCGCACCGGCATCTATCCGGCATTCCTGCTCGACAGCTACCGGGAGATCTTCACCAGCTCCTCGACCCTGCGCGTGTACGGCAGCACGCTCAAGTTCGCGCTGATCGTGTGGGCCATCACGCTCTTCCTCGGCTTCAACATCGCCCATTTCCTCATCTTCCACGTGCGCAGCGCCACCATCCGGACGATCTTCTTTCTGCTCTGCGCCATCCCGTTCTTCACTTCCGCCATCATCCGCACCATCGCCTGGATCCCGTTCCTCGGCCGCTCCGGCGCCTTCAACCAGACCGTGATGGCGCTGGGCCTCGCATCGCGTCCGCTCGATTTCCTGCTGTTCTCGGACTTCGCCGTCGTGATCGCCTACGTGCATCTTTATACGCTGCTGATGGTGGCCCCGATCGCCAACTCGCTGTCCAAGATCGACCGGTCCCTGCTCGAGGCCGCGCGCGATGCGGGCGCCAGTCGCTGGCAGACGATGGCCTACGTCGTCATTCCCCTGAGCAAGACCGGGATCGCGCTGGGCTCGATCCTGGTCGTGACCCAGGTGATGGGCGACTTCTTCGTCGTGCGCCAGATGAGCGGCGGGCAGAGCGCATCGATCGTCTCGGCGCTGTCGACCGAGATCCAGGCCATGCAGTACCCGCCCGCTGCCGCCAACGCCATGGTGCTGGTCGTCGTCGTGGCGATCATGGTCGCGTGTGTGATGCGCATCGTCGATGTGCGCAAAGAGCTGGTGAAATAGGGGAGCGTCCAGGGTGGCCCGGCCTATCGTCAGGCAGATCTCGATCGATGCGCGGCCGTGGACGTTCTACGCGCTCGGAACATTGTTCGCGCTCTACCTGCTGTTCCTGTACGGCCCCATGCTGGTGATCTACACGCTGTCCTTCCAGGGACCGAACGGCGGCGTCACTTTTCCCCTGGTCGGCGTGTCGCTCGAGTGGTTCCGCGACGTCTGGCGGCCAGGCCAGATGGCCAACATCCCCGTTGCGTTCTCGCGCTCCATGGCGCTGGCCAGCATGATCAGCCTCCTCACCGTGGTGATATCGGTGGCTGGGGGCTTGGCCTTCCGCCGGCCGTTCCCCGGCTCGGGCGTCGTGTTCTATCTCGTGATCGCCAGCCTCGTCATGCCGAGCCTGCTGGTCGGCTTCGGCATCGGTCTCGGCTTCCAGTTTCTCGGCTGGCAGCCCGATCTCTTCACCTCCGCGCTGGGGGCGCAGCTGACCTGGACGCTGCCGTTCGGCCTGCTGGCGATGTTCGCCGTCGTCAACCGCTTCAACCGGTCATGGGAGGAGGCGGCGACCGATCTCGGCGCGACGCCATTCCAGCGGCTGCGCTTCGTCACGCTCCCGATCCTGATGCCGGGAATACTGGGCGTGGCGATCAGCGCCTTCACGCTCTCCTACGACGAGTATGCGCGCACGACGCTCACCATCGGCGCCCGCAACACGCTGCCGCTCGAGATCTATGCGCTCATCTCGAGCGCCACCTCGCCGACGCTGTTCGCCATCGGCACGCTCACGACGGCGATCTCGTTCCTGCTGATCGGGATCGGGCTGCTATTCGTGCTGCAGATGCAGAAGCGGCGCGAGTGGGCGTCTCGGCGCTGAACAGGACGACGGATAGGAGGACGCATGGACTTGCGGTTCGACGTCGAGCTCGTGGCTGTGACCAAGCGCTACGGCACCACCGTCGCCGTCGACGCGATCTCGCTGCGCATACCCAAAGCCGGCTACTGCTGCCTGCTCGGCCCCAGCGGATGCGGCAAGACCTCGACGCTGCGCATGATCGCCGGGCACGAGGACATCAGCGAGGGCGACCTGATCATCGACGGCCGCAACGTCACCAATCTGCCGCCGACGGCCCGCGGCACGGCCATGATGTTCCAGAACTACGCGCTGTTTCCGCATCTCAACTGCCTCGACAACGTCGCCTTCGGCCTGAAGGTGCAGGGCGTGGCGAAGGCCGAGCGGCATCGGCGCGCGCGCGAGTTCCTCGATCTGGTGCAGATGGGCGACTACGCCGCGCGGCTGCCGGCGCAGCTGTCGGGCGGGCAGCAGCAGCGCATCGCGCTGGCGCGCGCGCTCATCATGCGGCCGCGCGTCCTGCTGCTGGACGAGCCCCTGTCGGCGCTCGACCCGTTCCTGCGCGTGCGCATGCGCGAGGAGCTGAAGCGCCTGCAGCGCGAGCTGAAGATCACGTTCGTCCATGTCACCCATGCGCAGGACGAGGCGATGGCGCTGGCCGACCTGATGGTGGTGATGGACGGCGGTGTCATCCGCCAGACCGGCAGCCCGCCCGAGGTGTTCGAGCGGCCGGCGAGCGCGTTCGTCGCGCGCTTCATCGGCGGCCACAATGTCCTGCCCTGGCAGGACAAGACGGTTGCTGTGCGATCGGATCGGTGCGTTCTCGGCCGCAACGGCGCGACGCCGGGGCTGCCGGGCCGGGTCTCCAACGTGGAATACCAGGGGCCGAGCATCCGCGTGGCACTCATGACGAACGACGGCATCGAGGCCGCGGCGGTCCTGCGCGACAGCGTCTTCAACGAGCACCCGGTGAGCCCGGGCGACGAGGTGACCCTCTCCTGGCCCGAAGGCAGCGCGCATCCCCTCACCGTCTGAGCCGCGCGACGGGAACGCCTCCGGCGGGGCTTCACGCCGAGGGGCGGGAGGTGGCACAACTACGTTCCGCGATTGACGGATGGACCAGCGCAACGGGGGCAGCTCGCCATGGCAGACTCGGAGCTTCATGACCTTACACTCGCCGAGGCGGCCGCCCTGATCGAGGCGCGCAAGCTCTCGCCCGTGGAGTACACGCGTGCCCTGCAGGCGCGCACCGACGCCCTCGAGCCGCAGCTCAACGCCTACATCACCCGCACCAGCGAGGCGGCGATGGAGGCTGCCAGCGCGGCGGAGGCGGAGATCGCGCGCCGCAACTATCGCGGCCCCCTGCATGGCATTCCCTGTGCGCTGAAGGACATCTACGACACCGCCGGCGTGCTGACCTCGGGGCATTCGCGCACCTGCATCGATCGCGTCCCGGCGAAAGACGCGACCACGGTCGCGAAGCTGCGCGCAGCCGGAGCGGTGCTGATGGGCAAGCTCGCCACCCATGAGTTCGCTCACGGCGGCCCCTCCTTCGACCTGCCCTGGCCGCCGGCCCGCAATCCCTGGAACACGGCGCATTTCACCGGCGGCTCATCGTCGGGCTCGGGGGCCGCGATTGCCGCCGGTCTCGTGCCGGCAAGCCTAGGTTCCGACACCGGCGGCTCGATCCGCGGCCCCGCGGGCCTGTGCGGCATCGCCGGCCTCAAACCCACCTACGGCCTCGTCAGCCGCGCTGGGGTACTGCCCAATTCCTACTCCTACGATCATTGCGGGCCCATGGCGCGCACGTCGCAGGATTGCGCGCTGATCCTGAACGCGATCGCCGGCCACGATCCGGCCGATCCCGCGTCGTCCATGCGGCACCCGGCCGATTTTGCCGCCGGCCTCGACCTCGGCGTCAAGGGCATGCGCATCGGCGTGATCCGCCACTTCTGGGAGAAGGACCTGCCGGCACACGCGGAGCTGCCGCCCGCTCTGGAAGCCGCGATATCGCTGTTCCGCGAGCTGGGAGCGACGGTGGAGGATGTTGCGCTGCGCCCGCTGCACACCTACTCGGATGTCAAGATCGTCAGCGCCGAGAGCGAGCTGTTCTCCCTGCACCTGCCCGAGCTGATCGCCAGGCCCGAGGCGTTCGGGCAAGACTTCAGGGCGCGCAGCCTCGCCGCCTGCCTGTTCACCGCCGAGGACTACGTGCGCGCCAGCCGCGAGCGGCGCGCGATCCTGGCGGAGATGCGGCCGCTGTACCGCCAATACGATCTGTTCCTGACGGCCAACGGCTCGCCCGCACCTCGTCTCGACCGGCACGACACGCTCTCGTTCTGGAAGCGGCCGAATCTCACCACGCCGTTCAACTGCACCGGCGGCCCGGCGCTCTCCCTGCTGTGCGGCTTCACCCAGGACGGGCTGCCGTTATCGATGCAGATCGCCGGCCGGCCGTTCGACGACGCCCGACTGCTCCGGGCGGGCCACGCATTCGAGCGTGCGAGCGGCTTCCACAAGCTGCGCCCCAAGCTCATCCCGGGCGCCAAGGCCGGCGCCATCGACCCCAAGCCCTGGGTGCCCGACACCTCGGATGTCGAACCCGCTGTGCGGGCGCATGCCGAGAATGCGGCGAAACACGCCGGCCTGCGGCTCCCGGACCGCATCATGGAGGAGCTCGTCGCCGTCGCCCCTTGGGCGCTCGCCATGGCCCGCCGCCTGAAGCGCGATCATCCCCGCGAGGCCGAGACCGCCTCGATCTTCGATCCCGGCCGCGAGGTCGACTGAGCCGCGCTCGCTCGCGGTTTCGGGGAGGGCCCCGCGCCCGGAGGGCAGCATCGCAGGTCGGCATTTTATCGCAGGCGAACGGGCTTGATCGGAGGCCCGAAATGACAGATATTTCTGTCATGACAGAAATCTATAAAACTTCCGATCGACATGAGCCGGGCTTGCACCCCGCCGTCGAGCGGTTCGTGCTGCACTGGGGCGAGATGGGCGGGCAATGGGGCGTCAACCGCTCGGTCAGCCAGATCCACGCTCTGCTATACGTGTCCGAACGGCCGCTGACGGCGGAAGAGATCGCGGCGACGCTGGGCATCGCGCGCTCCAACGTGTCCAACTCGCTGAAGGAGCTGCTCGGCTGGGATCTGATCCGCCGCGTGCCGATCCGCGGCGACCGGCGCGAGCATTTCGAAGCCGAGACCGACGTCTGGGACATGGTGCGCCGCATCTCCGCAGGACGGAAGGCTCGCGAGATCGATCCGGCGCTGGCAGCGTTGCGCGCCTGCGTGGCCCAAGCCGACGGCGACAAGACCATGCATCCGGTCGCGGCCCGGCGCCTCAAGGACATGCTGGCGTTCACCGAGGCGGTCGACGCCTGGTACACGCAGATGCTGGGCGTGCCCAAGTCGAAGCTCGCGACCATCGTCCGGCTCGGCGCCAAGATTTTCAAGTTCATCCCGTCCGGTAAGGCCGGCTAATCATCGCCTGGGAGTCGGACCGATGACCACTGCGAGCAGGTCGACCGCAGACGAGGTCTCGGCCCGGACACCGCGGTCGAATTCGATTGCTGCCGCAGGCGGCAAGCACGCTCTTCCCGTAGATCAATCCCTGGGCGATCTGCGCTTTCGCGCACTGCTGACGGATACGGAGTGGGCGCGCCTGCCGCCGGCGATCCGGCGGCGCTTCTCCAAGCGGCTCGCGGGCGGACGCACGGTCGTCTACACGGGACGCGTGAGCGAGATGACCATGAGCCGCGCCGGCATGGCTCTGTCCCAGCTCGTACGGCTGATCGGCGGGCCCTTGCCGACATCCTGCGACGTCGGCGTACCGAGCGTCGTCACCGTGACCGAGGACATCGGCAGCGGCGGGCAGGTCTGGACACGGCTCTACGCTCGCCGGCGCGGTTTCCCGCAGGTGATCCATTCCTCCAAGCGCTTCGGCGGGCCGACGGGGCTCGAGGAACACGTCGGCTGCGGCGTCGGCATGACGCTGAAGGTTTGTGCGACCGAGCGTGCGTTGATCTTCAGGAGCGACCGTTACTTCATCGACCTCGGCCGGCTCCGCGTGTATCTGCCCCGCTGGTTTTGCCCTGGCGATCTCACGGTCACGCACGGCGAGATCGACGCAACGCACTTCGTCTTCTCGCTGGAGCTCGTCCATCCCCTGCTCGGCACGCTCATCCATCAGCGTGCCATCTTCGAGGAGGCGCCGTCATGAACCACGCGTCGGGGTTACCGACGCACCGATGGCGACAAGCGGCCGTGAACCAGGGACGATCCTGCTCTACGACAAGAGCTTCCTGAGCCGACGGGTGTCCTCGGCGGCTTCCGCCAACAGCCAATCGCGAAACGTCGTGATCTTTGGAAGCAACGCCGTCGCCTTCGGGCAAACGATCCAGTACGTCTTGGCGAGCCGCAATGTCTCCGAGAATGGCCGCACCAACCGCCCGTTGATCAGATCCCAGGCCGCAAGCGTGGTGCGCGCCAGTGCGATGCCTTGGCCGTCGACCGCTGCGTCGATGACCATGCTGGCACGGTTCAAGACCGGGCCCTGGGACAGCTCGGTATTTTCGACACCGGCCGCGTCAAGCCACGTTGACCAGGCTTTCCGGTCATCGAGATGCAGCAACGGATATTTCAGCACATCCGACGGCTTGGTCAGGCGGTTGCGCCCCGAAAGAAGCTTGGGACTGCAAACCGCGAACAGCTGTTCGGAGCTCAGGCGGGCAACGTCGAGTCCGGGCCAATTGCCGTCGCCGTGCCGGACGGCGAGATCGACATCCTCACGCGTGAAGTCCACGTGATGCAGCGTGGCGGAAATCCGCAGGTCGATATCAGGGTGCGCCTCCGCGAACCGGCCGAGGCGGTTGACGAGCCACTTCGCGGCAAAGTCGGGCGAGGTGCTCACCGTCAGCACACCAGAGCTCTGGCGCTGGATCAGGCGCTCCGTGCCGACGGCGATACGGTCGAAGGCATCGCGCAGAACGGCAAGATACGCGCGACCGGCCTCGGTGATGACCAGCCGCTGGCGCTCGCGGTTGAAGAGCTTGAGGCCCAGTTCCACCTCCAGGGCCTTCACCTGGTGGCTCACGGCACCTTGGGTGACGCAGAGCTCCTCCGCGGCTCGCGTGAAGCTCTCGTGCCGTGCCGCGGCTTCGAACGCCTTCAACGCGTTGAGGGGAGGAAGACGGCGCAGCATCGGCGGACCATCATGAGAAAACCTCAGTCAGGCTAGAGAAAGGATGCTTTGCGCACAAGGCCTGCGCCGTCTTATTGCCTCGCTCCACCGCAGCGTACTCACCGTCACACCTGCTGATATGGAGACAACGGATGTCCAACATCCTCATCTACAGTTCGTCCTGCCAAGGGGCAACCGATCTCGCGTAATCCGGAAACAAGCCTCATCAACTCCGACAGTGCTCCTGGACACTGCACGCTTCTGGATGGCACGGAGGCGCCAACGCAAGGCTCTCCAGGAGTTGGTCGAACACGACGATCGCATGCTGAGGGACGTCGGGCTGTCCCGCGACGAAGTCCGGCGCGAGGCAGCAAAGCCGTTCTGGCGCTGAGCGCGGATGGATTGTCCGCATCGGTCGAGCTATCGAGCCAACACGAACGTCGGCCGGGAGCCGAGGACGCGACCGGTATTGCCAGCCCGCAGGCGTCGTGGCATGAACTTCCGCAAGGGGTCTTCCGCGACGTCCCCGTGAGGCTACGGCTGAAAGGTCGCGTCCACACTCCCAGCCAAGGGAAGGGGACGCCATGCCGTCGACCACCACCATCACCGTTACCCAGCACGCCCGTCTCATCGGGCTTCCGCATGCGCCCGCTGTCGTAGACGTGCGCATCGATGACGACTACCGGGCCGATCCGAGGCTCGTGCCGGGCTCGCTCCGGCGCGACTATCGCGCCATCGACCAATGGGCGCCGGAGTACCGCGGCAAGGCAGTGGTCATCGTGTGCCAGAAGGGACAGAAGCTCAGCGAAGGCACGGCGGCCTGGCTGCGGCACGACGGCATCGATGCGCAGACGTTGGAGGGAGGCTTCGAAGCCTGGAAAAAGGCGGGCGAGCCCCTGGTCCGCACCGACAAGATTCCGCCGCGCGACGAGAGGGGCCGCACCGTCTGGGTGACGCGCGCGCGGCCGAAGGTGGACCGGATCGCCTGTCCGTGGCTCATCCGCCGCTTCATCGATCCGAGCGCGGTATTTCTGTTCGTGCCGCCGCCGGAAGTCACCGCCGTCGCCGATCGCTTCGGCGCTGCGCCGTTCGACATCGAGGGCGTGTTCTGGAGTCATCGCGGCGAGACCTGCACCTTCGATACGATGATCGAGGAATTCGGCCTCGGATTCGATCCCCTGCTGCGATTGGCCAAGATCGTGCGCGGCGCCGACACCGCCCGCCCCGACCTCACTCCGCAGTCGGCAGGCCTGCTCGCGGCCTCTCTCGGATACTCGCGCATGTTCAGGGACGACCTGCCGCAACTGGATGCGGCAATGTCTCTGTACGATGCGTTCTATCGCTGGTGCCGGGATGCGTCGGCGGAGACCCACAACTGGCCGACCGCCAGGCAGGGAGCATGACATGAACGACGCGGCGGCAATTCGCTCCCCCTCGGAACAGGCGCACGCGCACGGCGTGACCATGCGCGAGGCGTTCTGGACGTGGACGCGCGTCGCCGCCCTCAGCTTCGGCGGTCCGGCCGGCCAGATCGCGGTGATGCACCGCATCCTGGTGGAGGAGAAGCGCTGGATCTCCGAAGCTCGGTTCCTCCACGCCCTCAACTACTGCATGCTGCTGCCAGGTCCCGAGGCGCAGCAGCTGGCAACCTACATCGGCTGGCTGATGCACCGCACGCTCGGCGGCATCATGGCCGGGGGGCTCTTCATCCTGCCGGGCGCGATTGCGATCATGGCGCTCAGCTACGTATATGCGGGTTGGGGCAATGTACCGATCGTGGTGGCGCTGTTCTTCGGCCTCAAGGCGGCGGTGCTGGCGATCGTCCTGGAAGCAGTCTTTCGCATCGGCAGGCGATCGCTCAAGAACCGGGCCCTCATCGGGCTCGCGGCCGCTGCCTTCGTCGGCATCTTCTTCTTCAACGTGCCGTTCCCTGTGATCATCTTCGGCGCCGCGCTGATCGGCTTTGGAGCGCGCGCCCTCGGCGTGACGGTATTCGAGGGCGGCGGCGGACATGGTGCAGGGAAGGGCGGCGACCCCGTCGCCGAGAGCCTGCTCGGCGAAGAAACGCCCGAGCACGCCCGGCCGAACGTGCTTCACGCCGTGAAGGTTGCCTCAGCGTGGCTCGGCCTGTGGCTCATTCCTGTCGTGACCTTGATTGCGACGCTCGGCGGCGCGAACGTGTTCAGCCAGATTGCGATCTTCTTCAGCAAGATGGCGATGGTCACGTTCGGCGGCGCCTACGCCGTGCTCGCCTACGTCGCACAACAGGCGGTGGAGCACTACGGCTGGTTGAAACCCGGCGAGATGCTCGATGGGCTCGGCATGGCGGAGACTACGCCGGGCCCCCTGATCATGGTCCTGCAGTTCGTGGGCTTCATGGCGGCGTCCCGTGATCCCGGCGGCCTGTCGCCGCTGATGGCGGGAACGCTCGGCGGGCTGCTCGCGACCTGGGTCACCTTCACGCCGTGCTTCCTGTGGATCTTCCTCGGCGCTCCCTTTGTGGAGAAGCTGCGCGGCAACCAGGCGCTCAACGCGGCGCTGTCGGCCATCACCGCGGCCGTGGTCGGGGTGATCCTGAATCTCGCCGTCTGGTTCGCGATTCACTCGATCTTCCGCCAGACGACGCCCGTGCGGGCATTCGCGCTATCGTTCGACGCCCCGGTGCTCGCCAGCGTGGACCCATGGGCGTTGGCGCTCTCGATTTTCGCGGCGGTCGCCATCTTCCGGTTCAAGGTCGGCATGATCCCGACGCTCGCCGCCTGCTGCGCCGCCGGGGTCGTCCTCTACCTCCTTGGGGCGACCGCCTGAGGAAGTCCGCCCGATCTCGGGTCGCACCATATCCCGACCACGGCGTTGCTCCGCTGTTGGCCTCAGAACAGCGCGTAGCCGCCGTCGATGAGGAAGGTGTCGCCGGTGTGATAAGCCGAGGCCGAGCTCATGAGATAGACGGCGATGCCTCCGAAGTCGTCGCCGGTGCCCCAGCGGCGCGTGGGGATGCGCGGCAGCACGTTCTTGGCGAACTTCTCGTTGCCGATGGCGTTGGCCGTCATGTCGGTCTCGATCCAGCCCGGCAGGATGGCGTTGGCGCGCACGCCGTGGCGCGCGAATTCAACCGCCAGCGCACGGATCATCGAGATCATGCCGCCCTTGGTGGCGGCGTAGTGCTCGCTGCGGGCGGCGCCTTCGATAGCGGCGAGCGATGCCGTGCCGACCAGCGCGCCGCCACCGCCCCGTTGCACCATGTGGCGCGCGGCGGCGCGGAACGTGAAGAAGGCGCCGTCGAGGTTGACCTTCAGCACGCGACGCCACTCCTCGCTCGTCATCTCCAGGAACGAGGCCGTCCCGCGCCCGCTCACACCGGCGTTTGCAAAGCAGCCGTCAACCCGACCGAGCTTGGCCAAAGTCTCGGCGAAAGCCGCCTCGACCGCCTTCTCGTCCGACACGTCGCACTCCAGCGCCAGCACGTTGCGCCCGCTGGCGGCGAGTTCCGCTTTGGCGGCGGCGTTCTTCTTCGCGTTCGTGCCCCAGATCGCCACGTCGGCACCGGCCTGGGTCATCGCGCGCGCCATGCCGAGCCCGATGCCGCTGTTGCCGCCCGTCACCAGGGCCACCTTGCCGGTCAGATCGAAGGGCTTGTACATGGGGTTGCTCGCTCGTTTCCTGCGGCCCGGCCGCCGTACGCAAGTGATACCGGTGGGCGCGCGGATTGACCAGCCGTCTGGCACGCCCGCGTCAGCCGAAACGCTGTCATCCCGGTGCTCGCCTGCCCTCGGACTCGTTCCGAGGGTCACCGGGATCCAGCCGTCCGCGAATGCCGGAGCAAGTTGATAGATGGATCCCGGGCACAAGGCCCGGGATGACGACGGTGGGCAGTGGGGCGCTCAGAACAGGAAGTAGCGCTGGGTCATGGGCAGCGACTTGGCCGGCTCGCAGGTGAGCAGCTCGCCGTCGGCGCGCACCTCGTAGGTCTCGGCGTCGACCTCGATGTTGGGCGTGGCCCCGTTGAGGACCATCGACGCCTTGGAGATGCCGCCGCGCGTGTTCCGCACGGGCATCAGGCGCTTGCCGACGCCGAGGCGCTGCTCCAGTCCGCCGGCGAGCGCAGCCTGGCTGACGAAGGTCACGGAGGTAGAGGTGAGCGCGCGGCCGAAGGCGCCGAACATGGGGCGGTAATGCACCGGCTGCGGCGTCGGGATCGAGGCATTGGGATCGCCCATGGGTGCCGCGGCGATGGTGCCGCCGAGCAGCACGAGGTCGGGCTTCACGCCGAAGAACGCCGGGCTCCAAAGCACGAGGTCGGCGCGCTTGCCGACTTCCAGCGAGCCCATCTCGTGGGCCACGCCCTGGGCGATCGCCGGATTGATGGTGTACTTGGCGATGTAGCGCTTGACGCGGAAGTTGTCGTTGCCCGGCGCGTCCTCCTTGAGCGCACCCGCGCTGCATCTTCATCTTGTGCGCGGTCTGCCAGGTGCGGATCAGCACCTCGCCGACGCGGCCCATGGCCTGGCTGTCGGAGGAGATCATCGAGAGCGCGCCGAGGTCGTGCAGGATGTCCTCCGCCGCGATGGTCTCGCGCCGGATGCGGCTCTCGGCGAAGGCGATGTCCTCGGGGATGTTGGCGTCGAGGTGATGGCACACCATGAGCATGTCGAGATGCTCTTCCAGCGTGTTCACCGTGAAGGGCCGCGTCGGGTTGGTGGAGGACGGCAGGACATTGCGCAAGCCCGCGACCTTGATGATGTCGGGCGCGTGTCCGCCGCCGGCGCCCTCGGTGTGGAAGGCGTGGATGGTGCGGCCCTTGAAGGCGGCAATGGTGTCCTCGACGAAGCCGAACTCGTTGAGCGTGTCGGTGTGGATCATCACCTGCACGTCGTGATCGTCGGCGACGGAGAGCGCGCAATCGATCGCAGCCGGCGTGGTGCCCCAATCCTCGTGCAGCTTGAGGCACGAGGCGCCGCCCAGGATCATCTCCACCAGCGCCTTGGGCTGCGAGGCGTTGCCCTTGCCGGCAAAGGCGAGGTTCATCGGAAACGCATCTGCCGCCTCGATCATGCGCGCGAGGTGCCAGGGCCCCGGCGTGCAGGTGGTTGCCGCCGTGCCGGTGGCGGGGCCCGTGCCGCCGCCGATCATCATGGTGATGCCGGAGTTCAGCGCCTCCTCGATCTGCTGCGGGCAGATGAAGTGGATGTGGCTGTCGATGCCGCCGGCGGTGAGGATCTTGCCCTCGCCGGCAATCGCCTCGGTGCCGGGGCCGATGATGATGTCGACGCCCGGCTGCACGTCCGGATTGCCGGCCTTGCCGATTGCCGACGATGCGGCCGTCGCGCAGGCCGACATCGGCCTTGATGATGCCGGTGTGGTCGATGATCAGCGCGTTGGTGATGACGGTGTCGACGGCACCCTCCGCGCGCGAGGCCTGGCCCTGCCCCATGCCGTCGCGGATCACCTTGCCGCCGCCGAACTTCACCTCCTCGCCGTAGGTGGTGAGGTCCTTCTCCACCTCGACCATGAGGTCGGTATCGGCCAGCCGCACCTTGTCGCCGGTGGTGGGCCCGAACATGTCGGCGTAGGCGGCGCGGGTGATTTTCATCGGCATGTGCGCAAATCCGTTCGTGGCCAAACTCGAAAGACAGTCACACCGGAACCCTCACAACTTGCCCATGACCTGCTGGCGGAAGCCGTAGACCTCGCGCCTTGCCGGCGAACGGGACGAGGCTCACCTCGCGCGTCTGGCCCGGCTCGAAGCGCACGGCGGTGCCGGCGGGGATGTCGAGGCGGTGTCCGCGCGCGCTGCGCGGTCGAACTGCAGGGCGCCGTTGGTCTCGGCGAAATGATAGTGCGAGCCGACCTGGATCGGCCGGTCGCCGGTGTTCGCCACCGTCAGCGACGACAGCCTCGCGGCCGGCGTTGATCTCGATGTCGCCGGGCGCGGTGATGATTTCGCCGGGTATCATTGGCGCCTCCCTCAGACGATCGCCAGCGCGACGCCGGCGACCGCGACGACCGCGCCGGCCCCGCGCACGACCAGCTTGCCGCTATCGCTGCGGCATAGATGGGCGATGCCGAGACCGAGCGCGTGCAGAGCCGCCGTGGCGAGCGCGAAGCCCGCCGCATAGGTGGCGGCTGCCGCGCCGCTC
The DNA here is from genome assembly GCA_963774165.1 of uncultured Alphaproteobacteria bacterium. Classification (GTDB taxonomy): domain Bacteria; phylum Pseudomonadota; class Alphaproteobacteria; order Rhizobiales; family Hyphomicrobiaceae; genus AWTP1-13. The sequence continues at coordinate 153,011 of CAVZEC010000006.1, forward strand.
GGCAGCTCGGCGCCGTGGGCGTGACCATGCAGGAGGGCGAATACCGCAACGAGCGCCGCGCCGAGGGCGACAGGGAGCCGCGCCGCTGCCAGCACCAGCAGCCCGAGCACGATCACGGAGGCGAGGATACCCGGCTCCACCATCGGAACCGGCACGCCGGCCATGCCGAGCGCACCGCCCGCCAGCATCACGCCGACGAACGCGGCCGGCCAGGCCCACAGCGCGCGTCCGCCATTGAGGCCGGCCCACAGGCCGACCGCCACCATCGCCAGCATATGGTCGAGGCCGGTCCAGGGATGCGCGAAGCCCGAGGCGAACGAGACGGCGTGCTCCATCCCCGTGTGCGCCAGCGCCGAGCCCGACTGGCGAACAGCGAGTGCCAACGTCATGCCCGCGAAGGCGGGCACCCACGACACGTGGCCGATTGCGCTCCGATGCGTGCGGGTCACCGCCATCGTGCCGGATGCGCGTCTTCGACGCGACGCGGGGATGACGCCCGGGGTTATCGTTCGAATCCATTATTCGTCGTCTCCCTACCGGATCGGTTTGTGCACGGTGACGAGCTTCACGCCGTCGGGGAAGGTGGCTTCCACCTGCACGTCGTGGATCATCTCGGCGATGCCCACCATCACCTGGTCGCGGGTGACGACGTGGGCGCCGGCTTCCATGAGGTCCGCGACCGTGCGGCCGTCGCGCGCGCCTTCCACCACGAAGTCGGAAATCAGCGCCACGGCCTCGGGATAGTTGAGCTTCACGCCGCGCTCCAGTCGCCGACGCGCGACCATGGCCGCCATGGAGATCAGGAGCTTGTCCTTCTCGCGGGCGGTAAGATTCATAGGCGTTCCCTCGACATTCGATACTCCCTCAGCACTGCCACACGCGCGGCAGCGGCCGGCCGCTGAGCATCCGCACGAGCGGGGCGATGTCACCCTGCAGCGTGCGGCCGTCTCGCGCATAGGCCCGAACAACGAGCAGCCCGTTCCACGCGCTTGCCCCGGCCACGCTTGCCGCCCCTTCCAGCAGGCGCGCACCGCCTCGAGGCGGGAGCCGCGTCGGGGGCGACATAGATGAGCATGGCCGCGGCGCGGGCGCCAGAGAGCGTGGCCGGCCGATCCAAGGCCGCGGCGATCGCGCCGCCGACGCGGAAGGTGTCGGCGAACACCAAGGTACCGTCGCGCCGGATGCGCCAGGCGTCGCGGCAAGCGCCGTGGCGCACGTCCTCGCCCATCGCCTGGCGGCCGAAGATCAGGGTCTCCACGGCGAGGAAGCGGGCGTCGCCGGCAAGCTTCGACCTCGGTGCGCCGGTCGAGCCGCGAGCCGTCGAACAGGATCGTCGGCTGCGGCAGCCAGGCGAGGTCGGCGCCGGCGCCGAGCACCAGCCTCACGCCGATCGCCGAGGCCTCGCCGTCGCGCGCGCGATAGATCTTCTCGGCCGCGGCGGTGGTGACGGTCGCCTCGGCGCCGGCCGCCAGCCTCGCCTCGACGTCGATGCGGTCGCCGCCCGTCAGCCCGCCGGCCATGTTGAGCAGCACGGCCTCGGGCGGCGCCCCCTCGCCGGGTTTGGGAAAGCGCACGCGCGCCGCGCCGGCCTGATGCAGGACGCTGAGATGTGTCTCGCCCATCCCGGCACGCCAGCTCCAGGCGCACCGAGCCTTCCGTCCGTGGCAGCCAGGACCGCGCTTGCAGCACCGACGTCGCCCCCTCCGCGCCCGCAACCGTCAGACGGTAAGGTAGCGCCGAACGTCGCTTTCGACCATGGTCGCGCCCTTCGCCGGCCAGGACGACCTCGCCGCGCTCCATCACGGCGTAGTTGTCGGCCAGCGCGCGGGCGAAGTCGAAATACTGCTCGACCAGCAGGATCGCCATCTTGCCCTGGTCGCGCAGATAGGTGATGGCCCGGCCGATGTCCTTGATGATGGAGGGCTGGATGCCCTCGGTCGGCTCGTCGAGCACGAGCAGCTGGGGCTGGGTGACGAGGGCGCGGGCGATCGCGAGCTGCTGCTGCTGGCCGCCGGAGAGATCGCCGCCGCGCCGGCCGAGCATGGACTTGAGCACGGGAAACAGCTCGAACAGCTCGCCGGAGATCTTGCGCGCTGCCGCCGGCAGGCGGGCGAAGCCGGTCTCGAGGTTCTCGCGCACGGTCAGCAGCGGGAAGATCTCGCGGCCCTGCGGCACGTAGGCGATGCCGTGCCGCGCCCGCTCGTAGGCGCGCATGCGGGTGATGTCCTGCCCGTCGAAGACGATGCTTGCCGGCGCTGACCGGCTGGTGACCGACGATGGCGCGCAGCAGCGAGCTCTTGCCGACGCCGTTGCGGCCCAGCACGCAGGTGATCTTGCCGCGCTCGGCCGCCACCGACACGTGGCGCAGCGCCTGCGCCGCCCCGTAGTACAGATCGATCGTTTCAACCGTCAGCACGTTTCGACCTCTCCACGTCTGCCGAGCGCTCGGCATCCGAGCACGAAGGGCCCGAATCTGGTGAGGGCGAGGCCAGTACGGGCGACCCCCGCATCCGCCCGTCGGGCACCGTTCTGGCCAAGGGGAGAAGGAGTTCCGCTGACCTCAAACTCGAAGCCTTCGCTCGAGGTCCCGGATCTCCGCGACGGCGCACGTCGGCCGGGATGCAGCTACCGTCCCAGATAAACCTCGACCACGCGCTCGTTGGCGCTCACCTCGTCGATCGTGCCTTCGGCCAGCACCGAGCCTTCGTGCAGCACCGTCACCTTGACGCCGAGCCGGCGCACGAACTCCATGTCGTGCTCGACCACGACCACGGAGTGGTCCTTGGCGATGTCCTTCAGGAGCTCGGCCGTCGTCATGGATCTCGGCATCCGTCATGCCGGCGACCGGCTCGTCGACCAGCAGCAGCTTGGGGTCCTGCGCGATCAGCATGCCGATCTCGAGCCACTGCTTCTGGCCGTGCGACAGGGAGCCGGCGAGGCGGTGGCGATGGGCGGCGAGGCCGATGGTGTCGAGGATCTCGCCGATGCGCTCGGCATCGCCGTCGGGCCGCCAGAACAGGTTGCGGCGCACCGTGCGGTCGCCTTCAGCGCGAGCAGGATGTTGTCCTCGACCGTGTGGTTGCTCGAACACGGTCGGCTTCTGGAACTTGCGGCCGATGCCGAGCTGGGCGATGGCGGCCTCGTCCTGGGTGGTGAGGTCGATGCTGCCGCGGTCGAACAGCACGTCGCCGCTGTCGGGCCGGGTCTTGCCGGTGATGATGTCCATCATCGTGGTCTTGCCGGCGCCGTTGGGGCCGATGATGGCGCGCATCTCGCCGGGCGCGAGCTCCAGCGACAGATCGTTGATGGCGCGGAAGCCGTCGAAGGTGACGCTGACGCCGTTGAGATAGAGCAGGCTCTGCGTGATGTCGTGCGGCTTGGCGAGCGTGGCCTCGACCGGTTCCTGCACGGGCGTCCATGGCGCTCACTCCGCCGGCTGGGCGGCGCGGCCGGCGGCCGGCGGCGCCGTTGGGCGCATCGGGGGCGCTCTTGCTCGGCAGCAGGCCGAGGATGCCCTTGGGCAGGAAGATCGTGACCAGCACGAACAGCGCGCCGAGCGCGAACAGCCAGTAGGGCGCGAGCAAGCCGGTCGTGAAGGTGGTCTTGGCGTAGTTGACGACCACGGCGCCGAGCGCCGCGCCGACCAGCGTGCCGCGGCCGCCGACGGCGACCCAGATCACGTACTCGATGGAGTTGGCCGGCGCGAACTCGCTGGGGTTGATGATGCCGACCTGCGGCACGTAGAGCGCGCCGGCGACGCGCGGCCATGCAGGCCGACAGCGTGAACACGAAGGTCTTGTAGTTCTCGACGCGGTAGCCGAGGAAGCGCGTGCGGCTCTCGGCGTCGCGGATGGCGATCAGCACCTTGCCGGCCTTCGAGCGCACGACCGCCTGCGCGATCAGATAGCCGAGCGCCGAGCGCGATCGCGGACAGCGCGAACAGCGCACGCGCGCGTCGTCTGCGCCTGCACGTTGAAGCCCAGGATGTCCTTGAAGTCGGTCAGGCCGTTGTTGCCGCCGAAGCCGAAGTTGTTGCGGAAGAAGCCGAGCATCAGCGCGAAGGTGAGCGCCTGGGTGATGATCGACAGATAGACGCCGGTGACGCGGCTGCGGAAGGCGAACCAGCCGAACACGAAGGCCAGCGCGCCCGGCACCAGCAGGACCATCAGCGCGGCGTAGGGGAACCAGTTGAAGCCGTACCAGAAGAAGGGCAGCTCCTTGTAGTTCAGGAACACCATGAAGTCGGGCAGGATCGGATGGGCGTAGACGCCGCGCGTGCCGATCTGGCGCATCAGGTACATGCCCATGGCGTAGCCGCCGAGCGCGAAGAAGGCGCCGTGGCCGAGCGAGAGGATGCCGCAGTAGCCCCAGACGAGATCGAGCGAGAGCGCGAGCAGCGCGTAGCACAGATACTTGCCCCACAGCGCCACCGCCGAGGTCGGCACGTGGAACGGCGAGGACGGCGGCAGCAGCAGGTTGAGGCACGGCACCAGGATCGCGGCCGCGGCGAGGATGGCGAGGAAGATCCAGCCGCGGCCGTCGGGCGCCTCGATGAGCTTGCTGCGTGATCATGCCTCCACCGCCCGGCCCTTGAGCGCGAACAGGCCGCGCGGGCGCTTCTGGATGAACAGGATCACGAGCACGAGCAGGAGGATCTTGCCGAGCACCGCGCCGGCATAGGGCTCGAGGAACTTGTTGGCGACGCCGAGCGACATCGCGCCGACCAGCGTGCCCCAGAGATTGCCGACGCCGCCGAACACCACCACCAGGAAGCTGTCGATGATGTAGCTCTGGCCGAGGTTGGGCGAGACGTTGTCGATCTGCGACAGCGCCACGCCGGCGAGCCCGGCGATGCCGGAGCCCGAGCCCGAAGGTGAGCGCATCGATGCGGCCGGTGTGGATGCGCCATCGAGCTCGCCATGCGCCGGTTCTGGGTCACGGCGCGCATCTGCAGGCCGAGCGTCGGTGTAAGCGCAGCGCGGCCAGCAGCGCCGCGAAGATGATGCCGGCGAAGACGATGATCCACAGCCGGTTCCAGGTGATGGTGAGGCCGCCGAGCTCGAACGCGCCCGACATGAAGTTCGGGGCGCCGACCTCGCGATTGGTCGGCCCGAAGGTGGTGCGCACGGCCTGCTGCAGGATCAGGCTGATGCCCCAGGTGGCGAGCAGCGTCTCGAGCGGGCGCCCGTAGAGGAAGCGGATGACGCCGCGCTCGATGGCGATGCCGACCAGCCCGGCGACCAGGAAGGCCAGCGGGATGGCGATGGCCAGCGAGTAGTCGAACAGGCCCGGGGCCTTGGTGCGGATCAGCTCCTGCACGACGAAGGTGGTGTAGGCGCCGAGCATCACCATCTCGCCGTGCGCCATGTTGATGACGCCCATGACGCCGAAGGTGATGGCGAGGCCGATGGCGGCGAGCAGCAGCACCGAGCCGAGCGAGAGGCCGTACCAGAGGTTCTGCGCCACGTTCCAGACGGCGAGGCGATTGTCGATGGCGGTGATCGCGTCGGCGAGCGCCTTCTGAATGTCGGGCGGCTGGTCGGCCGGGACGCCCGCCAGCACGCTGCGCGCATCCTGGTCGCCGCGGTCGCGCAGGACGAAGCGATCGCGGCCACCTTGTCGGCCTCCTTCGCATCCGGCTTGCTCAGGATGATGGCGGCGCGCGCCTCCTCCAGCGCCTTCTTGACGCGCGCGTCGGTCTCCTTGGCCGAGCGCCGCATCGAGCGTCGCCAGCACGCTGGCGTCCTTCGACTTGAAGACGGCCTTGGCGGCCTCGAGGCGCTTGGCCGGGTCGGGCGAGAGCAGCGTGAGGCTGCCGAGCGCCGCCTCGATGGCGCGGCGCAGGCGATTGTTGATACGCACCGGCTTGAGCCCGGCGGGCTCGCCGCCCGGCGACGGCTTGGCCGGTCGCGGCGTCGATGAGGCCGGCCGGCGGCTTCTCGACGTAGATCTTCTTGTCGGTCGCATTGAACAGCAGGCGGCCGTCCTGCAGCGCCTCGATGACCTGGGCCGCCAGCGGATTGCCGCTGGCGGCGACGCCGGCGACGCCGGCGTCGGTATCGCCGAAGGAGTCGGCCGCGAATTTCGCGAGCGCCTGCTCGTAGCCCTGCGCATGCGCGGCAATCGTGCCGCCGCGAGCAGCAGGGCCAAACGCCAGCACGAGCGCGCCACAGCGTCCGTAACAGCCACCGCATTCTCGTCAGTGTCCCCGGATGTGGCGGAGGCGGCGGTGGACCCGCCGCCTCTCAGTCTCAGGCGTGAGGCAATGCTAGCTGCCGCACTTGTTGGTCTTGGTATTGAAGTTGCCGCACTTCAGCGTCGACCCAGTCGCCGACCAGGTCCTTGGAGCCGTCGAGCTCCTTCGACCATGCGTCGCCGGGCACGAGGCCGCTCGTCTTCCACACCACGTCGAACTGGCCGTCGGCCTGGATCTCGCCGATGAACACCGGCTTGGTGATGTGGTGGTTGGGCAGCATCTTCGAGACGCCGCCGGTCAGGTTCGGCGCCTCGATGCCGGGCAGGGCGTCGATCACCTTGTCGGGATCGGTGGACTTCACCTTCTCGACCGCCTTCACCCACATGTCGAAGCCGATGACGTGGGCTTCCATCGGGATCGTTGGTGACGCGCTTGTCGTTCTTGGTGAAGGCCTTCCACTTGTCGATGAACTCGTCGTTCTTCGGCGTCTTGATCGACTGGAAGTAGTTCCAGGCGGCCAGGTGGCCGAGCAGCGGCTTGGTGTCGATGCCGGCCAGCTCTTCCTCGCCGACCGAGAAGGCGACGACGGGGATGTCCTTGGCCTTGATGCCCTGGTTGCCGAGCTCCTTGTAGAAGGGCACGTTGGCGTCGCCGTTGATGGTGGAGACGACCGCGGTCTTCTTGCCCGCCGAGCCGAACTTCTTGATGTCGGCCACGATCGTCTGCCAGTCGGAGTGGCCGAACGGCGTGTAGTTGATCATGATGTCCTCGGGCTTCACGCCCTTGGACTTGAGGTAGGCTTCGAGGATCTTGTTGGTCGTGCGCGGATAGACGTAGTCGGTGCCCGCCAGCACCCAGCGCTGCACCTTCTCTTCCTTCGCCAGGTAGTCGACGGCGGGGATCGCCTGCTGGTTGGGCGCGGCGCCGGTGTAGAACACGTTGCGCTCGCTCTCCTCGCCCTCGTACTGCACGGGGTAGAAGAGGATGTTGTTCAGCTCCTTGAAGACCGGCAGCACGGACTTGCGCGACACCGAGGTCCAGCAGCCGAACACGGCGGCCACCTTCTCCTTGGAGATCAGCTCGCGCGCCTTCTCGGCAAACAGCGGCCAGTTGGAGGCGGGATCGACGACCACGGCCTCGAGCTTCTTGCCGAGCAGGCCGCCCTTCTTGTTCTGCTCCTCGATCAGCATCAGCATGACGTCCTTCAGCGTCGTCTCGCTGATCGCCATGGTGCCGGAGAGCGAATGCAGGATGCCGACCTTGATCGTGTCTTGTGCCGAGGCCTTGTCGGCCAGCGACACCGTCGCAAGCGCGGCAAATGACGCCGCCGCCGCTGCGCGGAGGAAATAGCTCTTCATGTGCTGAACACCACCTTTTGGTTGCCTACCCAGGTGGAGGCCACGGCCCCCCAATCGTTAACAGCAACCCCCGTGCCACGCCGCGCCGCTTCGATACCCAATTGATATTTTTGAGTATTCTGCGTGATCGCTAGGCGTTAACTCGGCCCCCGCACCACATTTTGCCCACAAAATAGGCAGTACTGCCTCCTGCCCACTCATTAGGCAGTTATGTACTTGACGACAGGACGGGCAAAAGGCCAGCAGACAGGCCGGCGGCCCCATAAAGCAAAGATCAGCGCCGGTTGCTCGGGTGCGCTTGGTGTCACGCCCAGCTTGACGCTATTGCTGTTGACCCCGCGGTCTGGAGTCCACATGGGGGTGGACAGGGGTCAGTCACCGGCGCCGATGCACACGTTGGGCCCTCGCTGCGCTCATTGCTGCAAAATGAACCCTCATTGCAGACATTTTACGCGCGCGCATTTCGAGTCGCGCCAGCGTCTGTCATGTGCGCGATTCTGCCCCCAGCCTAATGGGCCGGCCCACGAACTGTGGAAGACCGGCGCGCGCCCGCGCCATCATCCAAGCCTTGCTCGGAATTCAGCCGTGGGGACTGGTGACTCGCCGGGCAACTGCTCGACCGGAAACGCGCGCTGCTGATGCGCGCCATCCTCGGCCGCCGCTGATGGGCGCAAGCGCGACTAGCCTGGCCGTACCTGGCCGGTGCCGCGCACGACGTACTTGAACGTGGTGAGCTGCTCGACGCCGACGGGGCCGCGCGCGTGCAGGCGGCCGGTGGCGATGCCGATCTCGGCGCCCATGCCGAACTCGCCGCCGTCGGCGAACTGGGTCGAGGCGTTGTGCAGGACGATGGCGCTGTCGAGGCTCGCGAGGAAGCGCTCGGCCGTGCCCTTGTCCTCGGCGACGATGCAATCGGTGTGCTGCGATCCGTACTTGCGGATGTGCGCCAGGGCGGCGTCGACGCCGTCGACGGTCTTCACCGAGATGATGGCGTCGAGATACTCGGTCGACCAGTCCTGCTCGGTGGCCCGCTTGACGGCCGCGTCGGCCTTCTGCGCCGCCGCGTCGCCGCGCACCTCGCACCCGGCATCGATGAGCGCCGCGATCAGCGCCGGCAGGTGGCCCGGGGGCGCCTTCGCGTCGACCAGCAGCGTCTCGGTGGCGCCGCACACGCCCGTGCGCCGCATCTTGGCGTTGACGGCGATCGCCTTGGCCATGGCGAGATCGGCGCTGCGATCGACGTAGGTGTGGCAGATGCCTTCCAGGTGCGCGAACACCGGCACGCGCGCTTCCTCCTGCACGCGCCCGACCAGGCTCTTGCCGCCGCGCGGCACGATCACGTCGATGCATCCATCGAGGCCCTTCAGCATCAGCCCGACGGCCTCGCGGTCGGTGGTGGGCACGAGCTGGATGGCGGCCTCCGGCAGGCCCGCCGCGCGCAGGCCGCGCGCCAGGCACACCTGGATCGCCCGGCTCGAGTTGTGGCTCTCCGAGCCGCCGCGCAGGATGGCGGCGTTGCCGGCCTTGAGGCACAGCGCGCCGGCGTCGGCCGTCACGTTCGGCCGGCTCTCGTAGATGATGCCGATGACGCCGAGCGGCACGCGCACGCGCTCGATCGCGAGCCCGTTCGGGCGCGTCCAGCGGGCGATCACGCTGCCGACGGGATCGGGCAGCGCCGCCACCTCCTCCAGCCCCCGGGCCATGGCCTCGACGCGCTTTGGGTCGAGCGACAGGCGATCGAGGAATGCGGCGGTGGCGCGACCCTCCTGCACGGCTGCAAGATCACGGGCGTTGGCCTCGAGGATGGCGGCGGCCTGCGCGCGCATCTCGCGCGCCGCCGCCGCCAGCGCGGTGTTCTTGGCCTTAGTCGAGGCGAGCGCCAGCTCGCGAGCCGCCTCGCGCGCCCGGCGGCCGAGCACTGCCATGGCCTCCGCGACGCTCTCCACCGTCTCGGGCCTTCGGCCTGACGGCGAGCCGCGCGCTTGGGCTTCGATGCGGTTGCGCGACGTCCCGTCGCTGAGAGAGCGCCGGATTGCGCGGCTGCTTTTGCCATCTGCTGCTGTCTCACAAACTGTCGCCAAGCCAATTGCGTCTGCGGCCGGCTCCGGGCTGTACTTAGGCCGCCCTCAGCCGCGGCTCAAGACCATGTCGTCGCGGTGGACGAGGGCGGCGCGGCCGGCGAAGCCCAGGATGGCCGCGATCTCGCTGGTTTTCTTGCCGATGATGCGCGCCGCATCCTCCCGGGCATAGGCAACCAGCCCGCGGCCGAGCTCGCGGCCGTCGGCGGCGCGGATGACCACCGCATCGCCGCGCTCGAAGGCGCCCTCCACGCGCGTCACGCCGGCCGGCAGCAGGCTCTTGCCCGAGAACAGCGCCCGCTCGGCCCCGGCGTCGACCTCGACCTGTCCCTTCGGCTCGAGCTGGCCGGCGATCCAGCGCTTGCGCGCGGTCACCGGATCGGACGGCGCCAGCAGCCAGGTGCAGGGCGCCCCCGTCTCCAGCCGCCGCAAGGGATGCTCCACGGTGCCTGACGTGATGACCATGTGCGTGCCCGAGGCCAGCGCGATCTTGCCCGCCTCGATCTTGGTGACCATGCCGCCGCGCGACAGCTCGTCGGCCGCGCCGCCGGCCATTGCCTCGATCTCGGGCGTGATCTGGCGCACCTCCGCGATCAGACGCGCGCCGCTGCCGCTGCCGGGCGGAGCGGTGTAGAGGCCGTCGACGTCGGACAGCAGCACCAGGCAGTCGGCGCTCATCATGCTGGCGACGCGGGCGGAGAGGCGGTCGTTGTCGCCGTAGCGGATCTCGGCGGTGGCCACCGTATCGTTCTCGTTGACGACCGGCACGGCGCGCTCGGCCAGCAGCGTGTCGATGGTCTGGCGCGCGTTGAGATAGCGCCGCCGCTCCTCCGTGTCGCCCAACGTGAGGAGGATCTGCGCCGCGGCGAGGCCGCGCTCCATGAACACGGCCTGGTAGGCGCCGGCCAGCGAGATCTGTCCGACGGCGGCCGCTGCCTGCGACTTCTCGAGCTCGAGGGCGCCCTTGGCGAAACCGAGCACGTGCCGGCCGAGCGCGATGGCACCGGACGACACGATGATCACCTGCCGGCCGGCCTTCGACCAGCGCGGCGACGTCGTCGGCGAGCGTGGCGAGCCAGGCGGACTTCAGCTTGCCGCTGGCCCGGTCGACCAGCAGGCTCGATCCGATCTTGACGACGATGCGGCGCGCCTTGCTCCACTCGGGACGCGGCGAGGCCGGATGCTGCATTTTGTCGGAGGCTTGCATGGAGTCGTATCGCACTGTCGCGCGCAGCGTTGTTCGGGCGCCATTCCTAGCAAGGATGTACGCTTGCAGCTAGCTCAGGAGGGTGAAGGTCGGTGGTAATGCAGGTGGTAAGGGTTACGTTCCGCCTTTGCCCTCGGGGCGCTTCGGAGGCACGAGCTCGGCTCCCGACAGTCTTCGGCACGGCAAGGTGATGCGAGCGGTCGAGCAGGATCGGGAGGGCGCGCTGCTCATGGGCGTCAACCCGGCGAGCGCCCGTGTCACCGCCTTCGTCATCAGCGCGGCGCTGGCTGCCGTCCGCGGCGCGACGCTCGGCACTTTGTTCGGCGTCGATACGGGAATGGGTGCCGAGCCTACTTGTCGGCGGCGCTGCGTTCGATCCACGGCGACGGCGTTGCCATTCTGCTGGTCGAACAGAACGCCGCGATGGCGCTGCGGCTGGCAAGCCGCGGGTATCTCCTGGAGACGGGGCGCTGTGTCGCCGAGGATACGACCAAGGCGCTGATGTCGAACGACTATGTGCGGAAGGCCTATCTGGGGATCTGAGGGTTGCCCCAGTGCGAGCTGAAATGACCCGAGGCGTGGCCGGCAAGAGTGCGGCAGAGACGATCACCCATCGCCATCGTCGCCGGGAGCCGTCGAGGTGGGTGGCGGCGGGGCATCCGCGCCGATCGATATGGTGACCGTCACTTCATAGTTCGTGCAGCGCTTGCAAGAGCTCGGGAAAATCACGTCGTAGGCAATCGAATCCTCGCCCGATGCCTTGGGTGACGCCGTGTACTGCACGATGGCGGTCCGCATCGGCTTGCCGACGCACTTCTCGCCTCGTTCCGTGCTCGCGCGACGCAGGGGCAGAACACCCTCATTCACTTTCAGGACCCCCTTGGTGGGCTTCCGACGAACGACGACCTTCGGAACCGCGGGAGCCTGACAGGTGGAAGCCTTGAAATAGGTGTGATTGCTCACGCGGGTGGGCGTGCCCGCTTGCACGGTGATCGCTTTTTGGCGGGGTACTGCCGCTCCGGGACAGGCTGACAGGGCCAGCGAAAGCGTTGCAGCCGCGGCAGCGACCACGTAACGCTCGATCTTGCTCTTCATCACGGTGCTCGCTCCTTGGCCGCGTTGCCTGCAGCGATTGTTCCCCGAGGTTCACCGCCGTCATTGAGCGATCGGCGAGCCGGAGCAGCAGCGAACTTACCGCATCGTGACGACCAGATCGGTGCCGACATCGCTCGTTTCATCGCTCAGGGACTCGTCCGTGACGATGAGCGAGCCGCCGGTCCACAACCGCTCCGAGACGAGGGCGGATACTTCAGCCGGGAACTCGATGCGAGCAAGAGCCTGCCCTGCATCCGGGTGTGCTTCCGCGGCACCGGACTTCACCTGCGCACCGGCGCTCCGGCCGCGGCGAGATCCGGTCTCGTCGGCGCTCTTGCCTGTCGTTGGGTACGAGACCACGGTCCAACCCAGCGACGAGTTATCTGCATGCGACGTTGCGATGTAGACGTGCGTGCCCAGGGGTGCGTCTCGGTCGCGGATGGTCACCGGTCCCTCGAAGATCGGCGCGAGGGCCTGGCGGACGTAGACCTTGTTGTCTTTCTTGCTCACCAGGATCGAGATCGGGGACAGACGTCGCTCGGCGTCCCTTGCAGTCGCCTGCGCCTTGGCGAGAGAGGCCCGGACTGCCATGAGCTTGCGCTCCGCTTCGAGCGCATCGCGTCCTTCCGGCGTGGCGAACGCGGGGCTCTCGAACGCCGCCTGGAGTCTCTTGACGGCATCATCGCGCGCAGCCTCTGCGGCGACCCGCGCCACCTGAGCCCGCTGCATCTCGCGCGCATCGCGTTTCGTCGCGAGCGCCTCGGTACGGACGGCGAGCTTGGCATCAGCCTGGCTGCGTGCGGACTCGGCCGCTCGCAGATCGGAGAGCGCCTTGCGGATAGCTTCAGGGAGCGGCTCCTTGCGCTGAGCCTCGACCTGGAGCGCTTTGGCCGCCTCGGCGATGTCGGACGAGGCGCGGGCCTTGAGCGCTTGCGCATATTCAGAAGGGTTCAACGGCTTCGACGACCCCAGAGGGATGGGGTCGTTGCCCGCCGCCGCGACCTCGGTGCGCTTCGGTGCCGCATTCTCGGCGGTGGCCAGCGGCGACATCTGCAGCTTGGGCACCGGCAAGAGCGGGTGTGCGAACTCCGAGGGTGCAACCTCGTGGGGCGCGATCATCAGGCGCTCCCCGATCCTGGTGAGACCCCACATGCGTTCGGCGGAACCCGATGGCAGACGGATACAGCCATGCGAGGCGGGATAACCGGGCACGACGCCCAAGTGCATGGCGATGCCAGACCACGTGATCCGCTGCATGAACGGCATCGGTGCGCCGCTGTAGATATTCGACCTGTGGTAACGCTCGCGGCCAATGATGGTGTAAATGCCCAAGGGCGTGCGGTGGCCGGGCATTCCGGTCGAGACCCGGGACCGGGTCACCAGACCGCTGCCGTTGTAGACGGAGATGTGCTGGTCGGAGAGCGACAGAATCGCAAACAGCGGGCCCGTGGGCTTGGTCTCTGCGACGGCGGCTCCCTTGCTCTTCTGCCGCTGCTCTGCGTCTTCGGTTGCTCGGGAGCGCTTATCGAGCCGCTGTTGCGGCGTGCGTATCACGCGTCGCTGGGACGGCGACGGATTGCCGAACAGCCAGCCATCCTGTGCATGGGCGGACGGGGGAGCCGGCAGAACGAGTAGGGCGATGACGGCGGCGCCGAGGGCGCTCGCGCTCGTCAGGTGATGACGAGTCGCGGTGATGCCTCGCTGCTTCATGGATCCCCCGACCGAATTGGTGTCCGACAAGTCCTAGCCGAGACCCATGGCTGCGACAATGCAAGCCCAGGTAACCTGCGATAGTCGGGGAGTGTGACCGTTGCACAACTGCATCGTCACGGCGCGCGCCCGCCAGTCGCTGCCCGGCAACCGGCAGTGGGTTCGACGGAGGCGGCTGTGCCGCTGCGACCTCGGGGTTCCTGATCGATGGCCGGGACCGAAACGCGGTCGCCAGAGTGGTGAGCGCGCGCCAAGCGCGCCAGCACTCCGCGTGACCCATGGTACATGCGCCTGCCGCTCCACATTGCAACAGGATTAACAGAGGCGGGCCTCGAACGAGCTACCCGATCTGACCTCCAGCACCCGAAGCGGCCGCAAGATGAGCAAGGTGGGACGGGCCCGCCAAGAGGTGGATTAGTAGATTGTTAATTAAGAAGAAATCTCCGCGAGCAAAGACCGATCCATTCGTCAGAAGGGGCGCGCCTCCCGGCGCACGCCGGCAACGCCAAGCGGGGGCCTGCCGGATCCTCCGCCGACATCCCTGAGAGGTGCTGCCCGCAGCCGGTGGCCCGGCGGACACGGTGGACCCTGTCTTTTTGTTGCCGGCTCTCTACAGCTGTTCCGGAGGGAACGGCGCAGGCAACTTCGCCTGCTTAATCTCATCACAACTGGATCACGATTGGGTTGACGGCCATGACCAAGACGATCAGCACCTCGAGCCCCAGCATTGTTGCGGTGACCCCTGCTCCGAAGGACCAGTCCTACCGCGTGGCCGGCAATAACGTCGGGGTGCTCCTGATCCACGGTCTGTGTGGCACGCCCAGCGAGATGCGCTACGTCGCGAACTGTCTGGCGCGTCAGGGCTACACCGTCCTCTGCCCGCAACTCGCGGGGCATTGCGGTACCGCCGAGGAAATGAAGGCTGCGACCTGGCAAGACTGGTACCGGAGCGCGGAGGCCGCACTCGCCGAGCTGCGCAAGACCTGCGACACGGTGATCGTCGGCGGCCTGTCGACGGGCGCGCTGCTCAGCCTGCTTCTCGCCGCCGAGCACCCCAATGACGTGCAGGGCCTGGCCCTCCTCGCCCCGACGCTGTGGGTCAACGGCTGGAACGTGCCCTGGTACATGCGGCTGTTCAAGCTCCTCCCCTCGCGCGGGCTTGCCAACCTGATCAACCTTCCCGACCGCTATCCGCACGGCATCAAGTGCGAGCGCGTTCGCAAGTTTTTCGCCGACGCGCTGTTCGGCGGCGATCAGGAGAAGGCCGGACTGCCGCACACGCCGGGCGGCGCCGCCCTGGAGCACCGCCAACTCGGCAAGGTCGTCAAGGCGAAGCTCGCAACGATCGAGCAGCCCGCGCTGATCCTGCATCCGCGCGAGGACGACCTCGCCGACATCAACAACAGCTGGTATCTGCAGCGGGTCATGAAGGGCATCGTCGAGATCGTCGCCCTCAACGACAGCTACCACAACGTGACGATCGACCGTCAGCGGCAGGTGGTCGTCGACCGCGTCAAGGACTTCGTGGCCGCGCTCGTGCGCGCCGGCCGGAGCGATCCGAAGATGATGAGGTTCGCCGGCATGCCCGCCCTGATCCGATCGCAGGCCGTTGCTTGACGATCCCGCGCGGGTGCCGCAGCGCACCCGTGCAGCGGGAGTGAGCGGCCATCGATGGTGGTGCGGCCCGAGCCCGGTCTCAGCGGCGCACTGCGTTGCTGGCCAGGCGGAAGGCCACGCGATCGAAGAATGCACGCACGCCCGGCAGGTCATGCCACTCGTCGAGGCGCGTGATCTTGCCGGCCTCGACCAGCCACGAATGCAGCAGCTGGCTGTCGATCACCTCGCCCGTCGCCCTCTGCCGGTAGCGGAAATGCACCTCGGCGTTGGCGCGGGTGTCGTCGCCTGTCACCAGTCCCGGCTCGTAGGCGAGGAAATCGTAGGTGTCGAGGAATGTCTGGAGGGCGGCGGCGACGGCCGTCTTGCCCTTGGTCTCGCCTCCCACGGCCAGCACGTTGGCCGGGACGTGCAGCGCGAAAACCATGTCGTCGGAGAGCAGCGCAAGCACGCTCTGCAGGTCTCGGGCCTTCCATGCCACGTAGAGCCGATCGACGACCGACTTGGCCTCATTGGACATGCAATCTCCCGCTTTGGCTTGCAGCGTCCGCTCGCAATATGTCACGCTGCGACAACGCAGCAAACGCCGGATACCCGCGACGCGCGGAACATCCGATGTGCGCGCGCCGATCGTGCAGGCCGCGTGCGCCCGACTGTCTTGCCGACCGCCGCGAGCCTGCGCATGAGGCGCTCGCGCCTGCCGATACCCTTGTCCTGGATGGGAAGCAACCGATGCCAGCTGTCCATCATGCGAAAGTCGCTTCCGAGCCGATGCAGGGCGGTGCCGCCTATCAAACCCTCGTCGGCGATCGGGAGGGGTCGACACCCATTCGCGTCGGAGTGCAGACCTCTCCTCCCGGGTACAAGACGCCGCTGCACTCGCATCCCTATATGGAGACAATCACGGTCCTGGACGGTCGAGGCGAAGCCTGGCTGGAGGGCGCCGCCGAGCTCGTGGGGATGCAGCCGGGCGTGACGCTCGTCATGCCGGCCAACGTGCGGCACTGGTTTCGCGCTTCGGGCGATCGACCGCTCGTTACCCTCGGCGTGCACGCATCGCCCCATCGCATCGTCAACGTGCACGAGGCCTAGCGGTATCGGGCGCTATGGCACGCCGGTCAGGCGGCGGCTCAGCTCGCGCAGCCGCTGCCGGGCGGTCGCGTCGTAGGCCTGGGCGTGGGCGCGCGTCTCCTGCTGCCGGTTGAAGTAGAGCCCGCTGCGGCCTTCGAGCGCCGGCGAGACAACGAGGTTGAGGATGGCGTCGGCTCCCTCCTCCACCGTGCTGGTGGGCGACACGCCGGCCTCGCGTACCATCGTGGTGGCCATGTAGGTGGCGGGATGCAGGCAGTTGACGGTGATGCCGGAGCCCGCCAGCTCCTGCGCCAGATCGATGGTGAACATGACCTGGGCAAGCTTGCTCTGCATGTAGGCCTGGCCGCCGTCGTAGCGGCGCATCAGCATCACGTCGTCGAAGTCGATCGGCGCCTGGCCGGCGGACGCCACGTTGACGATGCGGGCCCGCGGGCTCGCCTTGGCGAGCGGAAGCAGCAGGCGGGTGAGCAGGAAACCGGAGAGGTAGTTCACGGCAAACCTGAGCTCGTGCCCATCCGTGCTCGTGCGGCGATGGGCGCCGCCGCTGCGGGTGCCGATACCCGCGTTGTTGACGAGGACGTCGAGCCGGTCGTGATCCTGCGTCACCACCGCGGCCAGCGCACGCACGTCGGCCAGAGAGGCGAGGTCGGCCGGATAGAACTCCGCCGCTCCGCCGGCCCTGGATACGTCCGCCACCACCTCGCGGGCACGCGCAGTGTCGCGGCCATGCACCAGCACCCGCGCGCCGAGCCGGCCCAGCTCGATCGCCACCTTGCGGCCAACTCCGTCGGTCGAGCCGGTGATGAGGACGATCTTGTCGCGCATCGGTGCCTCCTGGTGGCCAGTGACCAAGGTGGATGGGCAATGTCATATTCTAGTGGAGCGGATTTGACATTCGCTACCCGACCTAGTCGCGGGCTCACGCGGCGAATGTCAAATCCAAAGCTCCACTAGGTTCCTATATTGCTAGTGGTCCTTCGATTCTAACATTCGCTGGAGAGGCTGCCGCGGAGGGATGCGAATGTTAGAATCGGACCACTAGGGTAGGAATGCTTCGTTAGTCCTCATTTTCCATACGCCGAGGGCGCTGGAGCTCCGACAGTCGCAGGGCGCAGATGAGCATCCGCGTGGTCGTTTTCGATGTGGGCGAGACGCTCGTCGACGAGTTCCGCCTGTGGAACGCGTGGGCAGACAATCTCGCAGTGCCGCGGGACATCTTCCGCTCCGCCCTGGAAGAGGTCGTGGCGCAGGGCCAGCACCATCATCGCGTGTTCGACCGCTTCAGGCCGCAGGGCTTCGATGTCGAAGCGGCACGACGCGAGAGAGCTGCGCGCGGCACATCCGACCTCTTCGACCATCGCGACTTCTATCCCGACGCGCTGCCGACGCTGGCCGCGCTGTGGGCGGCTGGCTACAGGATCGGCATCGCCGCCAATCAACCGGCCGGAATGGAGGCGGCCTTGGTCGCGGCCGGCGTGCGCGCCGATTTCTACGCCTCGTCGGCGGCGTGGGGTGTCGCAAAGCCGGAGCCGGAATTCTTTCGCAAGGTGATCGCGGCTGCGGGCGTACCGGCCGCCGAGATTGCTTATGTCGGCGACCGCCTCGACAACGACGTGCTGCCGGCACGGCGGGCCGGAATGGTGGCCGTATTCCTCGAGCGGGGTCCGTGGGGCCGCGCCCATGCCCGGTGGCCGGAAGTGAAACAAGCGCACTCGCATCTGCGCGGGCTGGCGGAGCTGCCGAAAGCTCTCCTGGACCTTGCTGGCGATCGCTGAGGCCGTTTGCCTGTCCGAGGGGGGCACATACCGGATGCAAGCCGCCGCGCGCCCCGGTATGACAGGCGGGCCGTGCGCCGCCGCGCCGGACCAAGCCGGGCAAGGTTGAGAGATGCAGCACAAGCAAGACCGGGCCAAGGCCGGGACCATGACCGGCGGGATGGCGATCGTCGAGGCGCTGATCGCCAACGGCGTCGACACGGTGTTCGGCCTGCCGGGCGCGCAACTCTACCCGCTGTTCGACGCGCTGCAGCAGCGCGGCGATGAGATCCGCACCGTCGGCGCGCGCCACGAGCAGGCCTGCGGCTACATGGCGTTCGGCTACGCGCGCTCGACGGGGCGGCCGGGCGTGTTCGCGGTGGTGCCGGGGCCCGGCATCCTCAACACCTCGGCGGCGCTGTGCACGGCGCACGGCTGCTGCGCTCCGGTGCTGTGCATCACGGGGCAGGTCCCGACGGCGTTCCTAGACCGCGGCCGGGGCCATCTGCACGAGCTGCCCGATCAGCTCGCCACCCTGCGCTCGCTGACCAAATGGGCGGCGCGCATCGAGCGTCCGGCCGACGCGCCCGCGATCATCAACGAGGCGTTCCGCCAGATGCTGTCGGGACGCCCCGGCGCGGTCGCGGTCGAGATGGCGTGGGATACGATGGCGTCGAGCGCGCACGTCGAGCCGCTAGGCGCAGCCGCCGTCCCGAAGGCGCCGCCGCCTTCGCCGCTCGAGGTGGAAGCCGCCGCCAAGCTGCTCGTCGCCGCCACGCGGCCGATGATCATGACCGGCAGCGGCGCGCAGCATGCAAGCGAGGCCGTCCGGGCGCTGGCCGAGGAGCTCGACGCGCCGGTGGCCGCCTTCCGCGGCGGACGCGGCGTCGTGCCGGAAGACCAGCCGCTCGGCATCTCCTCCTATGCCGCCTTCAGGCTGTGGCCCGAGACGGATGCGCTGGTCGGCATCGGCACCCGGGTCGAGATGCCCTACATGCGCTGGACCGGGATGATGTCGCTGGTCGACCGGCCGCAGGCTCCGCCGCACCTGATCCGCATCGACATCGATCCGGCCGAGATGCGCCGGCTGGTTCCGCACGCCGGGATCGTCGCCGACGCGGATGCAGGCACGCGCGCACTGCTGGCAGCGGTACGCCGCCTGCGCGGCCGCAGAAACGCGGCCAAGGCGCCCGCGAAGGGCGCGAGCGAGGCACGCGCCCGCGTCGCCGCCGTCAAGGCCGAGGTGCGCGGATCCTACGAGAAGGTGCAGCCGCAGCTGGCCTATCTCGATGTCATCCGCAAGGTGCTGCCGCGCGACGGGCTGCTCGTCATCGAGGTCAGCCAGATGGGCTTCACGTCGTACTTCGGCTATCCGGTGTACGCGCCGCGTACCTACGTGTCGGAGGGCTACCAGGGCACGCTGGGCTTCGGCTTCCCGACCGCGCTGGGCGTGAAGGTGGCGCATCCCGACAAGCCGGTCGTCTCGATGACCGGCGACGGCGGCTTCATGTTCGCGGTGCAGGAGCTCGCCACGGCGGCACAGTACGGCATCGCTCTCGTCACGCTGGTGTTCAACAACGCCTCCTACGGCAATGTCCTGCGCGACCAGCGCACGGCCTTCGGCAATCGCGTGATCGGCTCGGTGCTCGACAATCCCGATTTCATGCTGCTGGCGAAGGCGTTCGGCATCGAGGGCCATCGCGTGACGTCGCCGGCCGCGCTCGAACGCGCGCTTGCGAAAGTGATCCATACGACCAAGCCGGTGCTGATCGAGATCGAGGTGCCGCAGGGCCAGGAGGTCTCGCCCTGGGAGTTCATCCACCCGAAGGTCCACCCCAACCGGCTGTAGGCGTCTGCAGCTGTCGGACCGGGAGGGGTCTGACAGCTACGCCGCCTCGTCCGCGTTGGACAGCGGCTTGCTGGCGCGGGTGACGTCGGCGAGCGGGACGTCGATGGTGTAGGCGAAGCCCTGGCTCTCGAAGGCGATGCGAGGCGTGCCGGACAGCGCCGCGGAGATCAGCCGGCTGCCGAAGCCCTGATGCGTCGGGGGCGTGACAGGAGGTCCGTCCCGCTCCACCCAGGAGAACGTCAGGTGGGGCTCGTCAGGTCCGTCCTTGATCGACCAGGAGATGTCGACGGACCCGCGCGGCAGCGACAGCGAGCCGTACTTTGCCGCGTTGGTCCCAAGCTCGTGGAGCACCAGCGCGAACATCTGGGCGAACGGGGCCCCCGCATAGACGGGCGGTCCGTCGATCTTGGCGCGGGCGGCGAAGGTTGCGAGCTGGCCTTCGACCAGCTCGCGCAGCGGGGCGCCGCCGGCCTTGCCGGCGGCCACGAACTCCTGCGCCCTGGAGATGGCCTGCAGCCGGCCGACGATCGCCTCGCGGGCCGTATCGATGTTGTTGCCGCGCGCCATCGTGTTGAGAACGATCGACTGCACGACGGCCAGGATGTTCTTGGTGCGATGCTGCAGCTCGCGCACGAGAAGCATCTGGCGCGCTTCCGCGTCGCGTCGCTCGGTGATGTCGCGGGCGAAGGAATTGACGCCGACCGGCTGGCCGAGCGGATCGAGAACGAGCTTGGAGTTGACCTCGACGGTGCGCCGCTGGCCGTCCTTGCGCAGCAGATCGGTCTCGTAGCGCGTCGCCTCCGTGCCCTCGAGCTTGCGCCGCAGCATGTCCTCGTTCTTGCGCAGCTGATCGGCGGGCACGTAGCGGCTCATCAGCGTGCCGATCACCTCGCTCGGCTCGTAGCCCAGGATGCGCTCGATCGCCGGGTTGATCGAGGTGATGCGCAGGCTCATGTCCGTCGTCACCACCATGTCGCTGGCGTTGTCCACCAGAGCCCGGTAGCGCTGCTCGCTTTCCGCCAGCGCGGCCTCGGCCGCCTTGCGCTCGGTGATGTCGATGTCCACGCCGCTGTAGCGCATGGCCTTGCCGCGAGCGTCGCGAACGATGCGCCCACGCCGGAAGATCCAGCGCACCTGGCCGTCGGGCCGGATGATCCTGTATTCCACCTCGTAGAAGTCGCTGCCGCTGTCGAGCACGTGCTGGAGGCCGTCGGCCACGCGGTCGCGGTCGTCGGGGTGACGCAGCGCGCGCAGGGTATCGATGGGGACGGCGCCCGACGTCGGCTCCAGGCCCATCAGGCGGAAGAGCTGCGGCCGGCCGCGCAGCAACCCGGTCGCCATGTCGATGTCCCACACCCCGATGCCGGCGGAGCGCTCGGCCAGCTCCAGGATCTCCTCGCGCTCCCATGGCGCGGCGTCGGCGTAGTTGGCGGTTTCGGACACGCGCTCGATCTCGCTCGTGTTTGCATGCGGAGGTTGCACGAGCTTGCCCCCGTCGCACCGGACGCGCAAGTCTCGGCGCACGGGATGCGCGGGATTGTCAGTCCGCATCAAATAGTTGCGAGCAAGGAACGCTCGAGCCTGCGCAATTCGCCGGCAGTCCGCAGGACCGAGTCGACCTGCGCGAAAATATCATGCTTCCGCCAAAATGAGGTCGCGGGCAGGCCGCGAGGCCGCCCCAATGGGTTGCGATGTTGTGATCGTTGCCTCTCGGCCCGGTCCACGGCGAGACTCCGGACTTCTCAGCCCCCCAGCCCCCCGGGGTCTTATCGTCGGACCGGGCCAACTGCCCCACCAGAAGAGGCATGCGGCAACGATCGCTCGACTAGCAGGCCGGCTCTCACGCCGGCCATGTTTTTTTGCGGAACGCCGCACGGCCCCCATGCTGCCAGCGCGATTGGCGTCGGGGAACGGGGCCGCTATGCTCGCGCGGACCAAGATCGCCACGCAAGCCGGCGCGGATCCTGGCTCGTGCTCGCGAAGCTCGTAGACGCGTCGCCAAAGGGGAGAACGCAAAATGCTCATCAATCTCGCAGGGCGGCGGCTCTATTACACGCTCGAGGGGCCGGAGAACGGCCAGGTCGTGTGCTTCACGCATTCGCTGGCGTCGGACGGCGGCATGTGGGCCGAGCAGGTGCCGCCGTTGCTGGCAGCCGGCTATCGCGTGCTTCGCCTCGACATGCGCGGCCACGGCGGCAGCGATCCCGTCGCCGGCCCGTACACGATGGCGCAACTCGCCGACGACGTTGCCGCCGCGCTCGATTTTCTCGGCATCGACAAGGTGCAGTTCATCGGCCTGTCGATCGGCGGCATGCTCGGCCAGGCCTTCGCCGTCGCCCACGGCAAGCGGCTCATCTCCGCCATGTGGTGCGATACCTCACCGCAAACGCCCGCCGGCGCGCAGGCGGCGTGGGCGCCGCGCATCGAGGCCGTGACCAAGGCGAACTCGCTCAAGCCGCTCGCCGATCCGACCATGGAGCGCTGGTTCACCGACGCCTTCAAGCCGCGCAACCCCGGGCGCTGGAAGCAGATCAACGCCACCATCGCCGGCACAACGCCCGCCGGCTACCTGGGCTGCGCCGCCGCCATCATGGATTTCGACTTCACGGGCAAGCTGCCCTCCCTGAAGGTGCCGACGCTGGTGGTGTGCGGCGCCAAGGACGAGGGCACGCCGCCGGCCGGCAACAAGAAGATCGCCGAGCTGGTCCCCGGCGGCCGCTACGAGGAGATCGCCGACGCCCGCCATTTCCCCAACGTCGAGCACCCCGACGTCTTCAACCAGCATCATGCTGCCCTGGCTCGCCAAGCATAAGTGAGGACGGGCGCTCACCGCCCGTCGTGGCTGCGGTTCCCCGGCTCGGGAGCGTTGCGTTCCTGCAACCTCTCGAGCACGCCGTAGACGTCCTCGTCGGACAGCTTTCCCTCCTTGCGCGCCGCTGCCGCGAGCGCATGTGATCTTCGTCAACGCCGGGCTGCGCTGCCCTCCCGCGAAGGCCTGGATTGTCCTCCAGCAAAGCGAGGCGCATCGTGCGCCGATGCGGCAATGAGATGCGTTAGGGTGCGGAAGAGGAGTTACCCCGATGGCAAAGCTCGTCGTTCTTTACAAGACGCCCAAGGACCCCGAGGCCTTCAATTCCTACTACGCGGCCACGCACATTCCGATTGCAAGGAAGATACCCGGGTTGCGGGGCTACGACGTCAGCCGCGGAGTGGTTGCGACGCCGGCTGGCCCGTCAGCGGTTCATCTCGTCGCGACCTTGCACTTCGACGACGTGGCGGCGATCCAGGCTGCCTTTGCCAGCCCTGAAGGCAAGGCCGCGGCTGCCGATGTCGGCAAGTTCGCGACGGGCGGCGTCGAGATGCTCATCTTCGAAGAAGCCAAGGCGTGATCGGCAGACTTCAATTCGAAGGATTGTCGGGGTGTCTTTCCGGGCAGATCGAGCCATCCGATGGTCCGCGACGCGGCGCGCCCCTTGACCTGCCCGGCCCTTTCCACCCTTATTCCGCCTGCCAGCCGGCCGGACGGCCGCTGTCGCGCGCGCAGGCTTTGCGGCCATCGGGCGCGGTGGAGGAAAGTCCGGGCTCCAGGGATCAACGGTGGCGGCTAACGGCCGCCGGGGGCGACCCCAGGGAAAGTGCCACAGAGAACAGACCGCCCGAGCGGGCAACCGCAAAGGCAAGGGTGAAACGGTGCGGTAAGAGCGCACCGCGCGTGCGGCAACGCAGGCGGCACGGCAAACCCCACCGGGAGCAAGACCGAATAGGGGCGGCACGGATGCTCGGGCGCAAGCCGGGGCATCCAGCGCGATCCTCGCCGCCGCCCGGGTTGGTTGCTCGAGGCACGGAGCAATCCGCGCCCCAGAGGAATGGCCGTCGCGGAGGGGCAACCCTCCAAACAGAACCCGGCTTACAGGCCGGCTGGCAATTATCGTCCCGGATTCGTGTGCCCTGCCGCCCGCCAGATGGCCGAGCGGTGGTTATCACGCTTTGGCGCATCGCCTTGATTTAGCCAGGAATTTGCGGCGGGTTGGGATCGCGGGAGCCTGATGCCTATTGCGGGCACAGATGTGAGGTCAGCGATGACAGCCCCCGCTCGGCGTTCCACTGCACGGATCGGATACGACGGCTTCGAGGCCGACGACCGCTTCGCCTATGGCGAGCTCCTGCCGGGCGAGCGCAATGGCCCGCCGATCGGGCGCCGTGGCAGCAGGGCTGCGCTGCGGGGCTTCTTCCTCCTGATCGTGTTCGGCGGTGGCTGGGCGCTGCTCGACGACCGGGTGGCGTTGCCGGGCTGGCTGTCGGCTCAGATCGCGGATCTGTCTGCGGTGCTGGATCGCCGGGGGCCTGCCCAGGTCGAACGAGCTTCCTCGGCGGTGGTCATCCCCGCTCCTCCCGCACGCATTCGAGCGGATCCCTCCCGTTGAACGACCCTCCGCCCAGGAGCCACCAGCCTCGAGCAAGCCTGACGATGCGGGCGCAACGATCGTGATGGCGCCGCCTCTGGCGTCGGCGGCAGTCCCATATGCGGCCGTCGAGCAACCGGACGCGCCGCCGACCGCCGATCCCGCCGACCCATACCAGATGCGGGCGGCGGCCGTCGGTCTTCACCCCGACCTGTCACGCGTGCTGCTGGCTCGCCTTTCGCCAGCCGACTACCGCAATGCCGAGATCGCCATCCAGACCGCCGTGGCCGAGACGCCGGACGATGGCGTCTTGGTCTGGCCGCGTCAGCGCAAGCCAGAACTTGCGCTGTTCCAGGTCCGCTTTGTGGCGGGCGCCGCCCCCGGCTGCCGCCGCTACGTCGTGACCGTCACCAAGGACGGATGGCTGACGACGGCGCTGCCGATGGAGAAGTGCGGTCCGAAAAGCGATGCGCCGGGCCGCGGTTGAGGCCCGGCGTCGAAAGGGTGGGATCGCAGCGGATCAATCCAGCGACCCGCCGCCGGTCCACTGGCGGTAGCCGGCCCGAGCGATCTGCTCGATGCTCTTGGCATCCTCGCCATCGCGAGGCGCTTTGGCCTTGGCGCGGCGCTGCTTGCAACCCTCGCCCTCGCAAGACTTGTTGGTCGAGCGCGATGAACGCTGCTTGGACGGCTTCGGCTCGCTCGCCTGCTTGGGGTCGGCTGCCGGCTCTTCCGACTTCGCCGCCGGAGCGGGCGCAGCCGCCTTCTCGGTGAGGGAGGCGCTGTCCCTGGGCTCCGACTTGGTGGCTGAGGCCAGTGCGATGTCGGCCTTGTCGACGGTCGCGGCGGAGGCGCGCTCGATCGCCGACAGGTTCACCATCGGCTGCACCCGCGGATCGGCAAACCCGGCGAACAGAAGGCCGCCGCCGATCGTGCAGGTGATCAAGCCGCCGTAAATCCAGGAGTTTTGCACGCGGATCATCGTTCGCCCCTCTGGCTGTCACAATCTCAGAACGTCCCCAATCCTAAGCCGGGGGCCGGGGCCCAGCTGTTACCTGGGAGACAGGGGAGAGAATTTGCTGGGCGGGCCCTCCACCGGAGGGCGGGCGTACGTTGCCGGCCTCGAGCACGCCGGAGCCAGCTGATCGAGCAGCCGATGCTAGATCCCGGGGTGCCGAAGGCGGTCGACGACGAGGCCAGGGATTTGCGCCGTCGTGGAATAAATCTCGGCACGATCGAGTCTCTGCCGCATCGGTCCGAGCAAGCCAATGCTCCCGAGCGGGGTGCTCCGCTTCCGGGACTTCGAGCATCGGAGGTGCCGGAGGCAGAGCCGGACTCGGATTGACGCGATGTGCTGTTACCAGCGGCACAGGTGCAGCGCGAATTATCGGCAAACTGTGCGGCCAGGGAGCGAAACAACCAAGACTTGACATCTGCAACACGTGCGCTGCGGAGCCCGGGTCATGGAAATATCACACATCACATTGTTGGTTTTCGTCGTCTTCAGTTCACTTCGGATCATCTCCTATTTCCCGCAGATCTACAGGGTTGCCACCGATGACAACGGTGCATCCGCGATTGCCTACTCCACATGGAGCTTGTGGGTAGGTGCGAACGTCTCGACTGCGCTCTATGCGAGCGTCAACCTGCAGGACGCCTATCTCGCCTCGGTCAGCATCCTCTACGCGGTCTGTTGCGTGCTGGTCATCGTGCTCACGATCGCCAAGAGGCGCCTTTTCCGGAGCAGGGCGCACCGTAAGACCGGCAGAACGGTCAGTCGCGCGACGGAGATGGCAATCGAGGCGCTGCATCTGGCGGAGGACATGCGGGCGCAGGAGCGACCGAAGGCGGCCCTGCGCCGTGCCAAATCGTAAGCAGCGGAGTGCTCACCCGGCATGGCGATGGCCGGGCGCCCCCACCCGGCTGCAAGGCGCCAGCCAGTTGCGCTCGACGGCGCGTTGGAGATGAGATCCTGCGTTAGCCCTTCACGTCGAGCAGCTCGACCTCGAACAGCAGCGTCGCGTTCGGAGGGATGACGCCGCCGGCGCCGCGGGCGCCATAGCCGAGGTCGGGCGGGATGATGAGGGTGCGCTTGCCGCCGACCTTCATGCTGGCGACGCCCTCGTCCCAGCCCTTGATCACCCGGCCCGTGCCGATGGGAAATTCGAAGGGCTGGCCGCGGTCGACCGAGCTGTCGAACTTCGCGCCCTTGGCGCCGTTCGAATAGAGCCAACCCGTGTAGTGCATCACGCAGATCTGGCCGGTCTTCGGCGCGGCGCCGGTGCCGACTTTGCTGTCCTGGATTTGCAGGCCTGATGCCGTGGTCATGGGCGCTCCCTGGGCTGTTGCCGTTGTTGCCGTGAAGGGCGCAGCGCAAGCGGCGGCAACCGCAAGCGTCGCGATGACAACCCTCCTCCGAGTGGGTAAACGATCAATTTCCGACACGTGTTTCTCCTTGGGGCTCCGAGTTTTCTGTCCTTCGCCGAACGGCTCCGGCTGCGCCATCAAGTGCGAGGGCAAGCAGGCTGAGAGCGCGGTCGCGGTTGCATTAAACCTCGATGATCATCGCGAGTTACGGCCTCTGCTCACGGGCATCAAACCCCCAGATACATCTCCCGCAGCGCCGCGTCTCGCGCGATATCGGCCATGCGGCCTTCGTGGCGGATGGCCCCCTTCTCGATGATGTAGGTTCGATCGGCCACGGCCGAGGCGAAATTGAGGTTCTGCTCCGACAGCAGCACGGCGATGCCCTCCGCCTTCATGCGCGACACCGCCGCCGCCATCTGCTCGACGATCACAGGCGCCAGGCCCTCCGACGGCTCGTCCAGCAGCACGGCCTCGGGGTTGCCCATAAGCGTGCGGGCGATGGTGAGCATCTGCTGCTCGCCGCCCGACATCTGGCTGGCGCGACGACCGCGCATCTCGGCGAGATTGGGGAAGATCGAGTACAGCCGCTCGGGCGTCCAGGGCGCGCGCGCCTCGCCGCCCGCAGCCGGCTTGGCGCCGACCTCCAGGTTCTCCGCGACGGTGAGGTCGGTGAAGATGCGCCGTTCCTCCGGCACGTAGCCGAGCCCCAGGCGGGCGATGCGGTAGCTCGCCAATCCCAGGATGTCGCGACCGGCGAAGCGGAGCGCACGCGCGCCGGCGGGTATCAGCCCCATGATGGCCTTGAGCGTGGTGGACTTGCCGGCGCCGTTGCGTCCCATCAGGGCCACGATCTCGCCGCGCGCGAGGCCGAGCGATACGTCGAACAGGATCCGCGCCTGGCCGTAGGAGGCGTCGAGACCTTCAACCTCGAGGATGGCACCTTCTTCCATCGCGGCCTCACCCCACCCGCGCCGACGAGGCATCGCTCGCCGCGCCGCTGGCACCGCCACCCAGGTAGACCTCGCGCACGCGGGCGTTGGCGCGCACCTCGTCGGGCCGGCCGGTGGCGATGATCTCGCCGCGCACCAGCACGATGATGCTGTCGGCATGGGTGAATACCGCGTCCATGTCGTGCTCGGTGAAGAGCACGCCCAGGCCGCGCTCGCGGGCGATGCCGTGAACGAGCTCCATCAGCTGGGCGCGCTCCTTCGGCGCCATGCCCGCCGTGGGCTCGTCCATCAGCAGGAGCTTGGGTGTGCCGGCCAGCGCGATCGCCAACTCCACGCGCTTCACGTCGCCATAGGCCAGCTCGCTCGACGGCCAGTCAGCGTGGGCGCCCATGCCGACGCGGTCGAGCAGCCCAATCGCCTCCTCGCGGTAGAGGCCGCCCGCGTCGGGCCACCACGCCCGGGTGCGGCCGTGCCGGCTGATGAGCGCCATCTGCACGTTTTCCGCCACCGTCATGGAGACAAAGGTCTGCGCCACCTGGAACGTGCGGCCGACGCCGAGCCGCCAGATGCGGCGCGGCGGCAGGCCGGTGATGTCCTGCCCGTCGAGGAGCACGCGTCCACCGTCCGGCTGGAGCTGCCCGCCGACCATGTTGAAGGTGGTCGATTTGCCCGCGCCGTTGGGACCGATGACGGCGAGCAGCTTGCCGGCCTCGACGGCGAATGTGACGTCGCGCGCCGCAACCACGCCGCCGAACGATTTGTCGAGCCCTTCGACGGAGAGCAGGCTCATGCGCGGCCCCTCGCGCGCGCCCGGCTTCCGGCGTCGTCCCAGCCGAGCCGCGATCGCAGCTGCAGGGTGCTGCCGACGATGCCGCGCGGGAACGCCAGCACGATGGCGATGATGGCGAGGCCCAGCAGCAGGCGCCAATGGTCGGTCAGCGGCATCAGGAGATCGCGGATGGAGTGGAAGGCGGCGGCGCCGATCAGCGGCCCCACGACGGTTTGCACGCCGCCGAGCAGCGTCATGACCAGGAAGTCGACCGACGTGGCAATGGAGATCAGCGTCGGATCGATGGAGCCCTTGGAGAAAGCGAACAGGCCGCCGGCCAGCCCCGCCGCGGCGCCGGCAATGGTGAAAGCGAGCCAGCGGTGGGTGCGCACGTCGATGCCGATGGCGTCGGCGCGCGCCGAGGAGTCGCGCGCGGCGCGCAGCGTGTAGCCGAAGGGCGCGTAGATGCCTCGCCGCAGCAGCACGACGGCGACGGTGCACAGGGAGAGCGCCAGGTAGTAGTAGGCCTCGCGGCTGGCGGCCCAGCGCGACGGCCACACGCCCACCACTCCGTTGTCGCCGCCCGTCACCTCCACCCACTGGAACGCGACGGCGTAGGTGATCTGCGCGAACGCCAGCGTGAGCATGGCCAGATAGATGCCGGTCAGCCGGACGACGAAGAAGCCGAACAGCGCCGCGCCGAGCCCGGCGACCACCGGCGCCGCGATCAGCGCCGGCTCCATGGGCAGTCCGAGCTTCGTCACCAGCAGCCCGGCGGCATAGGCGCCGAGCCCGAAATAGGCGGCATGGCCGAAGCTGACGATGCCGCCGACGCCGATCAGGAAGTTCAGGCTGAAGGCGGCGAGCGCGAAGCACAGCACCTCGATCGCGACCTTGACCGCGTAGGCATCGCCGACCAGCGGCAGCGCCAGCAGCATCGCGCCGACCATCGCGACGGCGATGTGCTCGGCCCGCCCGAACCGCTCCAGCCGCACGATGCCCTCGGGCAGGACCACGCGCGCCTGTCCGGCCTCGGGCCGGCCCATCAGCCCCCAGGGCCGCACCACCAGCACCAGCGCCATCAGCAGGAACACCAGAACGAGCGTGATCTTGGGGAAGACCAGGATGCCGAACGCCTGCAGCTCGGCGATCAGCAGCGCCGCCAGGAACGCCCCCGGCACCGAGCCCATGCCTCCCACCACCGTCACCACGAACGCCTCGGCGATGACGGATATGTCCATGTGCGGATTGGCGGCGAGCTTGGGCGTCTGCAGCGCGCCGCCGAGGCCGGCCAGCGCGGCGCCGAGGAACAGCGCGCCGGTGAACAGCAGCGCCTGGTTCACGCCCAGCGCGCCGACCATCTCGCGGTCCTGGGTCGCTGCCCGCACCAGCACGCCGAAGCGCGTCTTGTGCATGAGCAGCCACAGCAGGCCGAGCACTACCGGCCCCACCGCGATCAGGAACAGCTCGTAGGCCGGGAAGCGATGGCCGAGGATATCGACCGCGCCGCGCAAGCCGGGAGCGCGCGGCCCCAGGATATCGAGCGGTCCCCAGACCTGCAGCACGATGTCCTGCACGGCGAGGACGACGCCGAAGGTGGCGAGCAGCTGGAACAGCTCCGGCACCTTGTAGATCCGCCGCAGCAGGACGAACTCCATCACGACGCCCAGCACCCCGACGCCGACCGCCGCCGCCAGCACGCCCACCAGGAACAGCGGGAAGCTGCTGCTCACGTCGAGCAGGCGCGGGATCAGGGTGACGCCGAAGTAGGCGCCCAGCATGTAGAAGGAGCCGTGCGCGAAATTGACGATGCGCGTCACGCCGAACACGATCGTCAGCCCCACGGCGATGATGAAGAGCGACGACGCGCTCGCGAGCCCGTTCAGCGCCTGCACCAGGAGGAACGACAGATCAGGCAAGCGAACGCCTCGCTGCTGCCGGAACCAACAGCCAGTGGCTGTCATCCCGGTGCTTGTCACCGGGATCCATCGTGCCCCACGCTCCGGCGCTCGCGGATGGCTGGATCCCGGGCACAAGGCCCGGGACGACACCTACTCTTTGCGGGCGGCTTTCACGTCGGCTTCGGGGAACAGGTATTTGGCGCCGTCCTCGTATTTCCAGTTCTTCATGGTGCCGGTCTTGCCCTGCTTGGTGGTCTCGCCGACCCAGGCGCCGAGCGTCGACTGGTGATCGAGAGCGCGCATCGTCACGGGACCGGCAATGGTGTCGAACTTGGCATCCTGCAGGGCTGCGAGCAGCTTGTCGGTTTCCGTGGAGCCGGCTTTCTCGACTATGTCCTTCATCATGTAGCCGACGACATAGCCGAGCAGCGAGCCCAGCCGCGGCGCGTCGCCGAACTTGGCCTGATAGGCGGTGATGAAGGCCTTGTGCGAGGCGGGCTCGGTGATCTGCTCCCACGGGTAGCCGGTGACGATCCAGCCCTCGGGCGTCTCCTCGCCGAGCGGCAGGATGTACTCGGGCTCTCCCGTCAGCAGGCTCGCCACGGTGCGCTTCTCGAACAGGCCGCGCGTGTTGCCCTCGCGCACGAACACCGTGAGGTCGGCCCCGAACAGCACGTTGAAGATGCCGTCCGGCTTGGTCTGCTCGAGCGCGGCGACCGTGGCGCCGGCGTCGATCTTGCCGAGCGCCGGGAACTGCTCCCCGACGATCTCGGCATCGGGCGTCGCGATCTTGATCAGCTTCTTGAAGTTGGCGGCGGCCGACTGGCCGTACTCGTAGTTCGGCGCGACGATCGCCCACTTCTTGACGCCCTTGGCCTTGATGGCGTCGACCAGCATCTTGGTCTGCATGAAGGTCGAGGGGCGCACGCGGTAGGTGTACTTGTTGCCGGACCCCATGGTGATGGCATCGGTGAGCGGCTCGGTGGCGAGGAACAGCACTTTCCTCTGGTTGGCGAAATCCGCCACCGCCAGGCCGACGTTGGAGAGGAAGGTGCCGGCGAGGAAGGAGACGTTCTCGCGCGTGAGCAGCTCCTCCGCGACGCGCACGGCATCGCCCGGCGTGGCGCCGTCGTCGCGGAACACGATCTCCAGCTTGCGGCCGCCGAGCAGGCCGCCCTTGGCGTTGATCTCGTCCATCGCCAGCTGCATGCCGTTGCGGTAGGGGCCCGCGAAGGCCGCCATGCGGCTGTAGGAGTTGAGCTCGCCGATCTTGACGGGCTGGCCCTGCGCCATCGCGGGCGCGGCGGCGAAGCCCACCGCCGATGCGACCAGCCCCGCTGCGGCAACCGCCGCGAGAGCGCCTCGGCGCGACACAAACCTTGCGTGCATGCTCAGCTCCTTCGTCTCGCCGCGGTGTTGTCGTGCTGAGGCACGCCCATCTGGACACCCGGTCTCGCCGCGGAGATTAGCGGTCCCGCCCGGTCCCACCAAGGGCTTTGGCGCCGCGCCGCCGTTGCGTGGTTCGTGCGTCATCAGTCTGCCCAATGATTGGTCGCACCCGGCCGGTCTGACGGAAGGCGGCACGCCGTCGACAAGCGAGCGGCTATTGGCGGTGCACCGCGACGGGCAGCTTTTCGATGGCCCGGAGGCCAGGGCGCTGGCGCCAGCGAATGGCATCGGGCGGCACCGCCAGCTCCAGCTGCGGCCAGCGCTTGAACAGCGCCTCCAGCGCGCACTTGGCCTCGATGCGCGCGAGCTGGTGCCCAAGGCAGAAGTGGATGCCGGTGCCGAACGACAGATGGCGGTTCGGCTTGCGCGCCAGATCGAGCTTCTCCGGATGCGGATTTGCCTCGGGGTCCATGTTGGCCGCGGCCAGCATGGCCATGATCCTGTCGCCCTTCTTCAGCCGGACCCCGCCGAGCTCGATATCGCGCCTCACGAACCGCGGCTTGGTGAACTGCACCGGCGAGACGAAGCGCAGGAACTCCTCGACCGCCAGGCCCGCCCGGCTCCAGTCCGCCTCGAGCCAGTCGCGCAGCTCGGGGGCCCGCGTCAGCTCGTAGACCGATCCGCTGATCAGGTGCGCGGTCGTCTCCGATCCCGCACCCAGCAGCAGGAAGACCATCGCCACCATCTCCTGGCCGCTGATGCGACCGCCTTCCTTCTCGACCCGGACCAGCTCCGCGATCAGGCCTTCGCCGCCGGTCTCGCGCGCAGCCTGCAGGCGCCCTTCCAGGTAGCGCTTCATCGGCCCGATGCCCGCGAGCATGCGCAGGAAGCTGATCATGCCCGTGAGCCGCGTGAGGCCGTTCGCCCAGGCGATGAACCGGGGCCGGTCGGCGCTTGGCAGGCCGAGCAGCTCGCAGATGACGGACAGCGGCAGTTTGCGGGCATAGCGCTCGACCACGTCGGCCGGGCTGCCGTCGGCAAAGAGCTCGGCCGCAAGCTGATCGGCAATCGCCAGGATGCGCGGCTCCATGTCGAGGATGGCGCGGCGGCGGAAGGCTTCGTCGACGATGCTGCGCAGGCGCGTGTGGTCGGGCTCGTCCATCGTCAGCATGCTCACCGCGAGCGCGCGGATCGATCCGGGCATCCACCAGCGCAAGCCGGCAACCGTGCCGTCCTTGCGCATCGTGAACGTTTCGCTGTCCTTCAGGACGCGGCCGGCGAGATCGCTGGTGGTGGTGATCCAGGTCCGGCCCACGATCGGGAAGCGCACCTCCACCACGGGGCCGGCGGCCCTGAGGCTTGCCAGTCCCGCGACCGGATCGCGCAGATAGTCCTGGCTCGTGAAATCCATGCGCCGCATCGTGGCACCTTAGGTCTCGCGTGCGGGGGGCTCACGCCTATCTTCGCCGGGACCGTGCCAGTATACCGGCAAGAGTGGCGGTTATGGGCCGTTCCGCCCTCCCTGCGTCGTGTAGAAGACGCGCCTTCGGCACGATGGGAAGGGAGCCACGCGACGGCGTGAGGATTGATTCCAGTCGCGTTTCCCGGGGACTTGCGCACATGGCAGCCTTGCTCCGGCCGGCGTGGGCGGGGAAGATGCGCGCGTGGCCATTGATTCGACCGTCTCGTACGCCGACCGCAGCGCCGGCACGCCGCTCGATGCCGCGCGGGCGATCTTGCGCCGCACGTTCGGCCATTCCGACTTCCGCGGACTGCAGGCCGGCGTGATCGGCGAGGTGCTGGCCGGACGCAGCGCGCTCGCCGTGCTGCCGACGGGCGGCGGCAAGAGCCTGTGCTACCAGATCCCGTCGCTGGTGCGGTCCGGCCTCGGCCTCGTCATCTCGCCGCTGATCGCGCTGATGGCCGACCAGGTCGCCGCCCTGCAGCAGTCGGGCGTAGCGGCCGAGAAGCTCGACTCCAGTACCGATCCCAGTCTGCGCGCCGACATCTGGCGGCAGATCGACGAAGGCTCGCTGAACCTGCTCTACCTCTCGCCCGAAGGCCTGATGCAGCCGTCCATGCTGGAGCGGCTGTCGCGGTTGCCGCTCGCGCTGGTGGCGATCGACGAGGCGCATTGCGTCAGCCAATGGGGCCACGACTTCCGTCCGGAGTACCGGATGCTGGGACGGCTGGCGGAGGTGTTCCCCAAGGTGCCGCGCCTGGCCGTCACGGCGACGGCCGACGCGCGCACGCGCGACGACATCCGCGCCGAGCTGCGGCTGGGCGATGCGCGCGAGTTCGTGGACAGCTTCGCGCGGCCGGAGCTGGCGCTGTCGGCGGAGCGCAAGCGCGGCGACGGCCACGGGCGCGTGCTGGAGCTGGTGGCCGAGCGGCCGAGCCGCTCCGGCGTCATCTACGCGGGTTCGCGCAAGGGCGTGGAGCAGCTTGCCGACAAGCTCGCCGCCACGGGGGCGCTGGCGCTCGCCTACCACGCGGGGCTCGACAAGGACCTGCGCGCGCACCGGTTGGAGCAGTTCCTCGAGGCCGACGCCGCCGTCATGGTGGCGACCATCGCCTTCGGCATGGGCGTCGACAAGCCGGACGTGCGCTATGTGATCCACGCCGATCCACCGGCGGCGATCGAGGCCTACTGGCAGGAGATCGGGCGCGCCGGGCGCGACGGCGCGCCGGCCGAGGGCATCACGCTCTATTCCTCCTCCGACCTCGCCTGGGCGATGCGCCGGATCGACAGCCGGGACGTGGACGCCTCCGTCAAGGGCGTGCAGATGCGCAAGGTGCGCCAGCTGTACGCCATGCTCGAGGGCATCAGCTGCCGCCCCGCCGCCGTGCGCCGCTATTTCGGCGAGACCGGCGTCACCGCGTGCGGGCAGTGCGACCTGTGCCTCAATCCGCCCAAAGCGGCCGATGCCACCGAGGCCGCGCAGAAGGCGCTCTCGGCCGTGCACCGCCTGGGCGGCCGGTTCGGCCGCAATCGCGTCGTCGAGCATCTGCTCGGCAAGACCAAGGAGGTCATGGCCTCCGAGGCGTCGATGTCGACCTACGGCATCGGCAAGGAGTTCAGTGCCGCCGGCTGGCGCGATCTTCTGGATCAGCTGCTGTTCGAGGGCCTGTTGCGCGAGGACCCCAATGAGGGGCGGCCGCTCGTAGGGCTCGGCGAGGCGGACGAGGTCAGGGCCGTCTATCGCGGCGACCGGCGGGTTTCGGTGCGGCAGATGCCCGCCGGCGCCGAGGCGACAGGCCGTGCCGGTCGCACGCGCGGCAAGCGCCACAGCGGCGAGCGGCTGGGGATCGAGGCCGCGGATTCGCCCTTGTTCGATGCGCTGCGCGCCTGGCGCCGCGAGCGCGCCGCCGAGCAGCACGTGCCGCCCTACGTCATCTTCCACGACGCCACGCTGTCGGCCATCGCCCGCCAGCGCCCGGCCGACCTGGACGCGCTGGCAAAGATCAGCGGCGTGGGCGTCAGCAAGCTCAAGCGCTATGGCGCGGACGTGCTGCAGGTGGTGCGGGAGGGTTGAGCCAGCTCAAACATCAATTTTGCCGAGCAGCACTTCAGTCGCTTGTCCCAACTCTCCAACCAGCCGCGGGCCCAGGAGCTTGCCGGACACTGGATCCTCGGGACAAGCCCGAGGATGACATCGGCTGCCTCTGTTGGTGCCGGAAGCGAACCAATCGAGCACCACTTGGCCAAGACCCAGCGCTTCCCGCGTCATGCGGGCCGTTGACAGGGACGGCGGCGAGAGGGAACAGTCCCGCCAAAGACTCTCATCTCAGACACACGGGGAAGACGACATCCCATGGTCCAGCTGACACTGCCGAAGAATTCCCAGATCAGGCCGGGCAAGACCTGGAACAATCCGCCCGCGCGGGCGAAGGGCTGGACGGAATTCCGCATCTACCGCTGGAACCCGGACGAGCGCCTCAACCCACGCATCGACACCTACTGGGTCGACCGCAAGACCTGCGGACCGATGGTGCTCGACGCGCTGATCAAGATCAAGAACGAGATCGATCCCACGCTGACCTTCCGGCGCTCGTGCCGCGAGGGCATCTGCGGCTCCTGCTCCATGAACATCGACGGCACCAACGGGCTCGCCTGTCTCAAGGGCCTCGACGAGGTCAAGGGCGCGGTGAAGATCTATCCGCTGCCGCACATGAAGGTCGTGAAGGACCTCGTGCCCGACATGACCAACTTCTACGCGCAGCTGCAGTCGATCGAGCCGTGGCTGAAGACCTCCACGCCCACGCCCCCCAAGGAATGGAGGCAGGACAAGGAGGATCGCGAGAAGCTCGACGGGCTCTACGAATGCATCCTGTGCGCGTGCTGCTCCACGTCCTGTCCCAGCTACTGGTGGAACGAGGATCGCTACCTCGGCCCCGCCGTGCTGCTGCAGGCCTACCGCTGGGTGATCGACAGCCGCGACGAG
The DNA here is from genome assembly GCA_963774165.1 of uncultured Alphaproteobacteria bacterium. Taxonomy (GTDB): domain Bacteria; phylum Pseudomonadota; class Alphaproteobacteria; order Rhizobiales; family Hyphomicrobiaceae; genus AWTP1-13. Next base: position 189,188 of record CAVZEC010000006.1, read on the forward strand.
GCGACGGGCGAGCGCCTCGACAACCTCGAGGATCCGTTCCGGCTCTATCGCTGCCACACGATCCTGAACTGCACGAAGGCCTGCCCGAAGGGCCTCAACCCCGCCAAGGCCATCGCCGAGCTCAAGAAGCTGATGGTCGAGCGCCGCGTCTGATCGGCGGCAGCTACCAGCCGATCGCTCTCGGCAGCCAGGTCGCGACCCCCGGGTAGGTGTAGACGATCACCAGCGCGATCAGCTGCAGGCAAATGAAGGGCACCACGCCCTTGTAGATCGCCAGCGTGGGCACCTCGGGCGGGGCCACGCTGCGCAGGTAGAACAGCGCCCAGCCGAAGGGCGGCGTCAGGAACGACGTCTGCAGGTTGACGGCGATGAGGGACGCGACCCACACCAAGTCCACGTTCAGCTTCAGCAAGAGCGGCAGGAACAGCGGCACGACGATGTAGCTGATCTCGATCCACTCGATGAAAAATCCGAGGACGAAGATCAGCACCAACATGAAGATCAGCACCCCGTGCACGCCGCCGGGCACGACGTTGAACAGGTCCTCGACCAGCTTCTCGCCGTGCAGGCCGCGGAACGCGAGCGCGAACACCTGTGCGCAGATGAGGATGAACATCATGCCCGCGGTGATGCGCGTGGTGGCGAGCGTGGTCTCGCGCAGCACCGAGAAGCTGAAGCGGCCGGCCAGCGCCACCACCACGATCGAGCCGAGCGCGCCCATGGATGCCGCCTCGGTCGGCGCGGCGATTCCGCCGATGATCGACCCCAGCACCGCAAGCACGAGGCTGATGGGCGGGAGGCCGATGCGCAGCGCTGCCTTGAACAGGTCGCGGCCCGACATGGCTTGCCGCTCCTCGAGCGCGACGGGCGGCACCATGTTCGGTCGCACGATGCCGAGCACGTAGAGGTAGACGCAGAAGATCGCCGACAGCACCAGGCCCGGGATCAGGGCTGCGGCGAACAGCGTGCCGACCGACTGGCCGAGGATGTCGGCCAGCAGGATCAGGATCGTGCTCGGCGGGATGATCTGGCCCAGCGTGCCGGAGGCGCAGATGGTGCCGCAGGCGGTCGGCAGGTGGTAGCCCCGCCGCATCAGCGCCGGCAGCGTGATCAGCCCGAGCGTGACGATGGTCGCGCCGACGATGCCGGTGGTGGCGCCCATCAGCACGCCGACCAGGATGATGCCGATCCCCATGCCGCCGCGCAGGCCGCCCGCCAGATGCCCGATGACGTCCATCAGGTCGTCGGCGATCTTGGATTTCTCCAGCATGCAGCCCATGAAGACGAATAGCGGGATGGCGATCAGCGTGTAGTTGGCCGTCACGCCGTAGATGCGGGCGGGCAGCAGATCGAACAGGCCGGCGCCGAAACCGAGGTAGCCCCAGAACAGCCCGCTGACGGCCAGCGTCAACGCGACCGGCAGGCCGAGCGCCAGCAGCACGAAGAACGAGACGATGCACAGGATCGCCAGCAGCTCGGTGTAGGGCATGTCAGACCGTGTGCGTGGCGCTTCTGACGTGAGCGCTGGGGTCGAGGATGGGGATCAGCGCGCGCAGCATCGCGGCGACGCTCTGCACGAGGAGAAGGGCGAAGCCGACGGGGAGCATCGACTTCACGATCCATCGGTGCGTGAGCCCCCCGGGATCGGGTGACTTCTCGCCGATGTTGTAGGACTGCATGACGTAGGGAACGCTCAGCTTGAGCAGGATGGCGATGACGGCGACGATCAGCACGGTCGAGATGAACTCGATGATGCGTTGCAGGCGCGCGGGGAAGCGGCCGAACAGGATGTCGACCTGCACGTGGCCGTCCTTGAGGATGGCGTAGGAGAGGCCCAGCATGCAGATCGGCGCCATCAGGTGCCACTCGAGCTCCTGCATGGCGACCGAGCCGGTGCGGAAGAAGTAGCGCAGCAGCACGTTCCAGGCCATCACCAGCACGATCGCGAGCGAGCACCAGCCCGTGACGCGACCGATCCGGTCGATGACGGTGTCGAGCGCGTCTGCGATGGCGGCAAGACCGTTCGTCAGCGCCATCCTTGCTCCTCGTTGTCATCCCGGTGCTTGTCACCGGGATCCAGCGTCCCTCGAACACCGGAGCTTGCGGATGGGTGGATACCGGGGCCAAGCCCCGGTATGACAGCTAGATCTGGCCGCGGATCTGGGAGTGGTAGACGCCCTCGGAGATGGCGGCCCATTTGTCCCAGCCCTTCTTGAAGCCCATGTAGCTGTCGTGGACTTTCTTGACCAGCGGGTCCTTGGCGGCGTTGTCGTTGAGCGTCTGCACCGTCACTTCCTTGAGCTTGGCCAGCACCTCGGCCGGCAACGGCGCTGCCTTGACGCCCTGGTTGGTGACGAGATCCTCCAGCGCCTCGGTGTTGGTCGCATCGCACCAGGACTGGCTGATCGCCTGGCAGGCGCCGCATGCGGCCCTGACGATCTCCTGCAGGTCGGGGGGGAGAGAGTCCCAGGCCGCCTTGTTGACGATCAGCTCGGTGACGGTCGAGGATTCGTGCCAGCCGGTGGTGTAGAGATACTTGGCCGCCTTCTGCAGGCCGAGACGGCGATCCTGATAGGGCCCGACGAACTCCGCCGCGTCGATGACGCCGCGCTCCAGCGCCGGAAAGATCTCGCCAGCCGGCAGCAGCTTCACGTCGACGCCCAGCTGCGCGTAGACGCGGCCCGCGAGCCCGGGAATGCGCATCTTCAGGCCCTTGAAGTCGTCGACCTTCTCGATCGGCTTCTTGAACCAGCCCGTCATCTGCACGCCGGTGTTGCCCATCGGGATGGGGACGAGATTGAATGGGGCGTAAACCTCCTCCCACAGCTTGATGCCGCCGCCGTGGTAGAGCCAGGCGTTCATGCCCTGGAAGTTGAAGCCGAACGGCACGGCGGTGAAGTACTGCGCGGCGAACGTCTTGCCGGCCCAGAAGTAGGCGTTGGCGCAGTTCATCTCGACGGTGCCCTTCGACACGGCGTCGAAGCCCTCCAGCGCGGGGATCAGCTCGCCGGCCGCGAAATGCTGGATTTTGAGGCGGCCCTGGGACATGGCATCGACCATCTTGATGAAGTCGGTCGGGCTGCCCGGCCCCTGCACGTAGAAGGGCGCGCCGGGGCCGTAGGCGTTGGTCATTTTCCAACTGAAGGTCTTGGCCTGCGCCGACACCACGTGCGGCGCGGCCACCGTCGCCGTCGCGGCCGCGCCGCCAACCAGACCGGACTTGATGAACTTGCGACGATTTATGACCACACCTCCGGCGCTGGACAGCTCCGACCGTATTCGGCAGCTGACGTTGCAAGCGGCCGTCGCAAGCGGCATGCCACGACAGCCGACCACTCGATGCAGACCGAATAACCGAGCGAGCGGACGGGCTTACGAGGCGTTGGCGCGCCTTTGGTGGTTCGGCGGGACGTATGCTGCTGCCGCATTTCTAGGCAATCCCGCCGACCCGCCGCGGAGTGCGTCGATCTCTCCCGCGCCGTGCGCCCGACGCGCGTCGACCGGCGGTCGTGGTATCAAGCCGCATGCAAGAGAGAGTGATTCGCATCATCGGCATCGATCCGGGGCTGCGCCGCACCGGCTGGGGCATCCTCGAGGCGGACGGGGGCCGGCTGTCCTACATCGCCAGCGGCCTCGTCACGTCGGACCCGGAGGTGGATCTCGCCTATCGCCTGCGCCAGGTCTACGAGGGCCTGGTCCAGGTCATCGCCGGCTTCAAACCGCACGAGGCCGCCATCGAGGAGACCTTCGTCAACAAGGATGCGCGGGCGACCCTGAAGCTGGGGCAGGCGCGCGGCATGGCGCTGCTGGCACCGGCACTGGTGGGCCTGGCGATTGCCGAGTATCCGCCCAACGTCGTCAAGAAGACGGTGACAGGCACGGGTCACGGCGAGAAGCGCCAGATCCAGGCCATGGTTGGCTTCCTGCTGCCGCGAGCCACCTTCGACAGCGCCGACGAGGCCGATGCGCTGGCGATCGCCATCTGCCACGCCAGCCACCGCCAGAGCGCCCGCGCCCTGGCGCGGGCCGTGCGGATGTAGGGGGCAGGAGCGCTACGCGATGATCCCGTTCCGCGGACGTGGAGACAACCGCCGGCAACATGTAACGGAAGCGGCATGGCCTCGGGTCTCCCCTCTCGCCACCCCCACCAGGTGCGTCCCGCGGCTTGGCCCGGCCGTCGAGTGCGCGGTGAGCTCGGCGATGGCTGGTCCAAAGCATGAATCGGACGCAGCGGGCGATCTCCCCTCCCCCTTGTGGGGAGGGGTCGGGGGTGGGGGGAGCACGCAAGGGCGACGATCAGTTGCTCTTCGCCGACAGGGCCGCGCGCATTGCGAACGCATCGATCCGTTCCCTTGCAATTTCACCCCACCCCTAACCCCTCCCCATCAAGGGGAGGGGAATCCGGGCGGCGTTCGCGTGGGCGGTCGAATGCTACATCGACTCGATCGCGTAAGCTTTCTCCCGCCCCGAAACCCGCAGGCGGAAGGGGGCGCCATGATCGGCAAGCTCAAGGGGATCGTGGACGCGGTGGGCGAGGGGCACGCCATCATCGACGTCGGCGGCGTGGGATACGAGGTGCAGGCCTCCGCCCGCACCCTGCGCACGCTGCAGGCGGGCCAAGCCGTGAGCCTCGCCATCGAGACGCACGTGCGCGAGGACGCCATCCGCCTGTACGGCTTCACCAGCGAGGTCGAGCGCTCCTGGTTCCGCATGCTGCAGACCATCCAGGGCGTCGGCGCCAAGGTGGCGCTGGCGGTGCTGGGCACGCTGTCGCCGCAGGACCTCGCCAACGCCATCGCCCTGCAGAACTGGGCCGCCGTCGAGCAGTCGCCGGGCGTGGGCAAGAAGCTCGCCCAGCGCATCGTCGCGGAGCTGAAGGACAAGGCGCCGGCGCTGTCGGTGGCCGGGCTCAACGTGCCGGCGGCCGGCCGCAAGGGCGGATCGGCTGCGGGCGAGAATAGTGCTGTCGCCGAGGCGATCTCGGCGCTCACCAACCTCGGCTATCAGCCGGGGCAGGCGAGCCAGGCCGTGGCGGCGGCGATGGCCGAGCTGGGCGAGGCGGCCGATACGCCCAAGCTGATCCGGCGCGGCCTGAAGGAGCTGGCGCGGTAGCGGTTGTCATCCCGGGATTTATTCCGGGATCCAGGTGTTGGGTCGGACGTCAGCGACGACCCAACACAAGTCCCAGACTGGCTAGTGTTGGATCTTCGCTCCGCTCGACCCACGCACGCGCTACGCGTCGCCGCTTTGCACTGCGCGTCCGCGATGACAGGTGGAAAGGGACGCCGGCCCCACGTATAAGCAGCGCCATGCAGATCTACCTCCCCGTCGCCGAGCTGTCGCTGAACGTGTTCCTGCTTGCAGGCATGGGGCTGGCGATCGGCTTCCTGTCGGGCATGTTCGGCGTCGGCGGGGGGTTCATCATGACGCCGCTGCTGATCTTTCTCGGCGTGCCGGCGGGCGTGGCCGTCGGTACCGGCGCCAGCCAGATCGTGGCCGCCTCTGTCTCCAGCGCGGTGGGCCATTGGCGGCGCGGCAACATCGACATGCAGATGGGCTACTTCCTGATCGGAGGCGGCTTCTTCGGCGCCATCACCGGCGTCAAGGTGGTCTACATGCTGAAGCAGCTGGGCCAGCTCGACCTGTTCGTGTCGCTCACCTACGTGATCCTGCTCGGCGTGATCGGCTCGCTGATGCTGATCGAGAGCGTGAACACCTTGCGCGCGGCGCCGGCGCGGACGGGCTCGGCGCGGCGGGCCGGACAGCACACCTGGATCCAGCGCCTGCCCCTCAAGCAGCGCTTCCCGCATTCCAAGCTCTACATCAGCGCGATCCCGCCCCTTGCGATCGGCGCCTTCGTCGGCTGGCTGACGGCCATCATGGGCGTCGGCGGCGGCTTCGTCATGGTGCCGGCGATGATCTACCTGCTGCGCATGCCGACCCGCACGGTGATCGGCACCTCCACCTTCCAGATCGTGTGCGTGACGGCCTTCACCACCGTGCTGCAGGCGATGCAGAACCACAGCGTCGACGTGATGCTGTCGCTGCCGCTGATCTTCGGCGGCGTGATCGGCGCGCAATACGGCGTCGGCTTCGCCGAGCGCCTCAAGGCCGAGCAGCTGCGCGCCGGGCTGGCGCTGCTGGTGCTAGCGGTGGCCGTGCGCATGGCGATGGGGCTGGTGGTGCACCCGGCCGATGTGTTCAGCCTCGATGCGCCGCCGGCAGGGTGAGGGGTTGGCGGGTGTGGCGCCCCGCCTTACGCGGATGCTGAGACACAATATCTTTGTCCGCCGGCTCCGCTTCGCCTCAGCGACCGGAAGTCCGAAGTCGGGCTCGCCGCGCCAGAGTCGTGCCAGCAACGGACACGTGCATCACGGCAAAACGCGTATTCAGTGTGGACGCACTCAATCGATCACCTCGTCAGCGCTGGCCAGCACTGCGAACGGGATGGTGAGGCCAAGGGCTTTGGCGATCTTCTGATTGACAGCGAGCTCGAACGCCGCCGGCCGCTCGATCGCGACATCTCCGGGCGCAGCGCCGCCAAATATCAGGGCGATCTGGGACGCCATGCGCTTGCGCAGCGCGGTGCGGTTCGGACCATAACCGACCAGACACCCCGTGCGCGCCATTTCCGCCCACTCGCATACCGTCGGCAACCGGGCCTCGAGCGCGAATGCCGCGAGTTGCTCGGCATCCCGGAAGAACTCCGACGTGGCGCTGATCACCAGGGCCTCGGCGCCCGCCGCCCGCATCGCGGCGAACGCGGCCGGATAGTCGGTCGGCCCGTCGACGGGGAAAGCAAGCAGCTCGGCGCCGAGGCCCGCCGCCGCCTTCCGCAGTGCAGCCTCGCCAATCGCCGTCCGCGGCGAGGTGAGAACCGCCACGCGCCGCCGCTCGGGTACTGCCTCGCGAAGAATCGACAATCGTTTTGGCTCAAGCTCGCTGATCAAGATCACGACCCCAGTAACGTTGCCACTCGGCCGCGCGTAGCTCTGGGCAAGCCCAAGCTCAATCGGGTCGCCCCCGAAGGTGACGATCGGCACCGTGCGTGTAGCCGCACCTGCGGGCACTATCGCGGCTGGGCCGATGGCGATGACGGCGTCCGGTCGCGTCGCCAACAGCTCGCGCATCAAGCCCGGCAGCGCATCGGAGTCGCCGACACGCCCGTCGAAGACGAGGTTGCGGCCTTCGACGAAGCCAAGCTTCGCAAGTTCCGGCAGGATTATTTGGCGGGAAAGGGCTTCGGAGGGCGCTGAGTTCGAAAGGTGTCCGAGGCGGTAGATCCGATTGGCAGTCTGACCGAGCACCGGCATCGCGCCCAGCTGCCAGGCCGCCGCCGTACTGCCAAGACCTGATAGGAACTCACGGCGCCGCATAGTCGGCCTCTTCACCAGGTCTCTTGCCAGGGTTACCCGTGCGCCCGATCGCATGCTCGGTCAACAAACCTTCGCAGGACTGCGTGGTGACATGCAACACGACCGGGCTGAAATGGGTCAAAGGCGGCAAGGCTCGGCGTTCTCCCCCAGCTCGGTGTGGGAGGCGTGCTTGATTCGTGGTGGTGGGAGAGGGCGCGCGGTGACCTTGGCGCGGCGACGGGGAGAGGGAGGCCCAGCTCCCGTCACCCTCGCGCGGTGATGCGGGCGTTCATCCAGTGGGCGGTGGTGGCGACCCCGCCGAAGCTGTAGAGGTGCACGCCGACGACGTTGCTGGCGGAGCCGGTGTGCATGTGGCGGGCGAGCGCGGTGAGCTGGTCGGTGGGGTCGACGTTGGTGAAGAGGCGCACCGCGCCCATGCCCTGCGCCTGCAGCGCGCGCAACGATGCGCTGACCCCGCAGCGCTGCGCGTAGCGCAGCAGCGTGCGCGGACTGGTCGGGCCCGGCAGGCCGACGTAGACCGGCACCGCCGGCGCACGGCGCGCGAGGTCGGCGCAGTATTCGACGATGCGGTTGGGCGCGAACGAGAACTGGGTGACGATGTGAGCGCCGATGCCCCGCGCCTCGGCCAGCGCCAATTTCTCGACGAGCGCGGCGGCGAGCGCGGCCGAGGTGATGCGCGGATGCCCTTCCGGATAGCCGGCCAGCCCCACCTGCTGCACGCCGCAATCGGAGAGCAGGCCGTCACGCAACAGCGCCGCCGCGTCGCCGTAGGGGCCGGCGGGAGCCGGCACGTCGCCGCCGATCAGCAGCACCTTGCTGACGCGCGCGAGGCGCACGGCCTGCTTCAGGAAGGCCGCGGCCTCGGCGTGCGAGCCGATGCGGCGCGCGGCCATGTGCGGCACGGGCTCCAGCCCGGCATCGGCGAGCGCAGCGAGCGCGGGCAGCGTGTGGGCGAGCTCGCGGCGGGGCAGGTGATTGACATAGACCGGCGTGCCGGCGGGCAGGAGGCCGGCGATGAGCTGCGCATCCTCGAGTGCGTCGGCGCCCATCTCGAGCGAGCCGCAGGCGACCAGCTCGGCCGCCGCCGCGGCGATGTCCTGGGAGTCCGTCGTCGGGCGGGGGGCCTGGGCGACATCGGCCGGAGTGGGCGGCATCTCTCAACCTCTCTTGCGCGAGATCACGTAGGATTCATCGAGGAACCACAGGCTTCCGTGCGCCTGTAGCACCTCGCGCGTGGCGTCGATGTAACGCCGGGAACCGAGCTCGATGGCGAGGCGCTCGTCGTCGATCTGCGCCACGTAGACGGCGGCGTTCCAGGCCGCCAGCAGCGTGGACGTGCCGATGCCGGCGGCGATCTCGGTGGGCAGCGTGTGCATGTTGTAGCGGAACTCGGCGCGCTGATCGGCGTACGCATTGAAATTGTAGTGGCGCGCGTCGCGGCCGAGCTCGGAGCGGACGGCGCGCAGGATGTCGTGCCGGCTGGTCTTGAAGGGGTCCTCGTCGGGCCACACCTTGCGGATGATCTCCATGCCGGGATCGCGGCCGCAGGAATGGATGCCGAGCAGCCGGCCGCCCGGCCTGAGGCTGCGCGCCAGCGGCGTCACGACCTTGGCGGCCTTGAACTCGACGGGGACGCGGGCGCGGTAGGGCTGCGAGGCGATGACGATGTCGTAGTCGGCGCGCGCCTGGCCCTGGCGCGGGATGACGTCGTCCAGCAGGAAGCGGTAGTCGTCGCGGTAGATGACGAGCGCCACCGGCCGCTCGTAGATCGGGTTGCCGGTCTTGGCGCTGTGCTTGGCCTGCCAGACCTGGGCGAGCAGCGGCTCCAACGCCTCGATCTGCTCGCTGAACTCGGCGGCGGTGCCGCCCGTCAGCGCCACCTCGTGCCACACCAGGGAGGTGGCGGCGGAGAGGGCCTTGGGCGCCAGCCACGGCGCCTCCGTGTAGTACATGTTGGTGACGACGAGCACGGTCGCCGGGTGCTCGTGGAAGCGGTCGGCCATCTTGTCGAGGGAGAGCCGGGTGTCCTCCAGGCTGATCTCCTTGCCGACCACGTAGAACGGCAGCGTCGGCAGACGGCGGTGCATCTCGCGCATGACGCGGGTAAGCACGGTGCCGTCGCCCATGCCGGCGTCGAACACGCGCACGGCCGGCGGCTCGGGATGGAGGTGGGCGAGCTCCAGGCCGACCCGGCGCGCCACCATCTCCTTCTCGCTGCAGGTATTGACGAACAGCAGGTACTTCTGGCGGTTGTCGAAGAAGCGGAAGTTGCGCGAGGGCGCGCCTTCCGCGCCGGCACCCTTGATCTCCAGACGCGGCATCCCGCTGACGCGCAGCAACTGCATCAACTCGCGCGGCGCGACCGGCGCCTCCACGCCCTGGCTGGTGAGGAAGGTGCTGACGCGCTCGAGCGTCTCGGGCGTGATGCGGGCGCCGTCGCGCAGGCGAGAGACGAACTTGCCGTCGTTGACGGCGCGCCGGCCGAACGTCGACTCGGCCATGCCGGCGCGCCGGCAGAACTCCGAGATGCTGTCCAGCAGACCGACAGCTGCGTGGGCCATGGCCCCACTCCTTGGCAGGCGTTCATTCCGGTCGCTTGGGCCGGCGATTTATGGAAGAAGCTAGAGATTCCGCTGATGGGAGGGCAACCACAAACGATGCGCTCACATTGATGGGACAGATCCCACTTTCTGAGCTTTATATCGCCCGCCGAGCCTGTGATGACGCAGAGACATGCAATAACATTATGTTTTTCAATTAGTTGCAGAAGATCACATGTCGCATATCCGTCACACCCGGCAGCCAACTGTGTCGGCCCCATTGCGCTGCAGCACGCGGTGAAGTTTCCTGAGCATGGGATGAGCGGCAGTCTTGCGGGGGATGCGCGCGCACATCGGCCATACTGTGCGGGAAGCCTCGCGACACTGCCCTCAGCTACGTACGCGTAGCGTATGGGAGGGCGTCATGACAGGACCGCTGTACCGGCCACATATTCTTCAGAGACGTATCCGTATCCAACCGGTTTTCGCCGCGACCTGGGTTCAAGGTCGGGCCAACATTAGCGCGCACCGTCGCCGGGCACGCCCAATGTCGAGGCCGCTCAGTCGGCCCGCCGCCCGTAGATAGCGGGCCAACCCCACAAGCATAACCGTCGCGCATGAGCCAGCCCCGCGAGGATGGTGCAGGCGGGCATGCGCGTGTTCCCACGCACGACATCGGGAGGACGACACATGGCTGAACCTTTGAGGCCCGACAAACCGCTCCTGGAGCAACTGAGCGGAATGGCGGAAGCGGTGGCGTGGGGCGAGGCCCTGAAGCAGGATCTCGCCGACTTCAAGGCGGGACGAATTCCGTGGTCGGAGGTGGATCCGGGCCTGGTGCTGGAGGGCGAGCCCGGCACGGGCAAGACCACGTTCGTCACGGCGCTGGCCGCCAGTTGCAAGGTGCCGCTGATCGCCACGTCCTACGCGGAATGGCAGCGCAGCAAGGATGGCCATCTCGGCGACGTGCTCGCGGCCATGCACAACGCCTTCAAGCTCGCCAAGAAGCATGCGCCGTGCATCCTCTTCATCGACGAGATCGAGGCCGTCAGCTCGCGCAAGTCCGGCGGCAGCAACGAGCGCTGGTACACGGGCGTCATCACGGCGCTGAACGAGGAGCTGCACGGGATCTTCTCGCGCGAGGGCGTCGTGGTGGTCGCCGCCACCAATCATCCCGAGCGGATCGATCCGGCGCTGCTGCGGCCGGGTCGCCTCGACACCCGCATCCTGATCCCGATGCCGAACGCGCGCGACCTGGAGGGCATCGCCCGCTTTCATCTGCGCGGCAAGCTGCCGGACGCCGACCTCAGCGGGCTTGGCGTGGCGCTGCGCGGCTTGACGGGCGCCCATGTCGAGAGGCTCGTCCGCATCGCGCGCCGCAGGGCACGCAAGCTCGATCGCGAGCTGCTGCTGGAGGACCTGTTTGCGGCGCTCGGCGAGAAGCTGGCGGACCTCCCGCGCGAGTACCTGGAGCGCATCGCCATCCACGAGGCCGGGCATGCGATCGCCGCCGTGGTGCTGAAGATCTCGCACAACGTCGGCATCTCGCTGTTCCACCTCGCCGGGGGCAGTGCGTCGACCTATTTCGACCCGCAGATCGAAGCCGTCACCCGCAAGGTGGTGGAGCGCCGGATCGAGGTCGCGCTGGCGGGTCGCGCGGCCGAGCAGGTGCTGCTGGGCGAGGTCACGGCCGGTGCCGGCGGCTCCGATACCTCCGATCTCGCCATGGCCACCAATCTCGCTTTCTCGGCGGTGGCGCGGTGGGGCCTGTCCGACATGGACCGGCCGAGGTGGTTCGGCTGCGGACCCGAGCAGATCGTCGCGAGCCATCCGGAGCTGGCCGACGAGGCCTATGCGATGCTGGACGTGGCCAACAAGCGGGCGCTCGCGCTCATCAGGCGGCGGACGGCGCAGGTATGGGCTGTCGCGGGCGCGCTGTTGAAGCGGCGCGCGCTGGCTCACGACGACATCCTGGCGCTGCTGGGACGCGTGGCTCGCGGGAAGAAGGGCGCTGCTCGGCTCTCGCGTGGCACCCCAGGGAGCAGCCGGCCCGACGGCGGCGCGTGAGCGTAGCGCGACTGGCGCGGGACGGCATTTGCGGCAACGCCAGCCGCCTTACTTGATCTTGAGGCCGGCGGTGGAGATGACCTTGCCCCAGCGGTCCGTCTCGCTCTTGACGTAGGCGGCAAACTCCTCCGACGAATTGCCGACGGCGATGGCGCCCTGGGCCGCCAGCTTGTCCTTCACCTCGGCCGAGTGGAGGGCCTCGACGGCGGCGGCGTGCAGCTTGGCGGCGATGGCCGCCGGCGTGGCGGCCGGCACCACCAGGCCATACCAGTTGTCGGCCTCGACGTCGGGCATGCCGAGCTCGGCGGTGGTGGGCACGTCCGGCACGCTCGGGCTGCGCACGCGGCTGCCGATCGCCAGGGCACGCAGCTTCCCCGACTGCACGGCGCCGAGCAGCACCGGCACGTCGGCAAACATCAGCTGCACGTGGCCGCCCAGCAGGTCGTTCACGGCCGGGGCGGCGCCGGTGTAGGGCAGGTGGACCATGTCGATGCCGGCGGTGATCTTGAGCAGCTCGGCCGCGAGATGCGGCATGCCGCCGAGCCCGGTGGATGCGAACACGAGCTTGCCGGGTTGCGCCTTGGCCAGCGCGATCAGCTCGGCCAGCGACTGGGCCGGCACGCCCTCGCCCACCACGAGGATCTCCGGCACCGATACGATCTGCGTGATGAGGCGGAAATCCTTGAGCGGCTGGAAGGGCATCGTGTCGCGCAGGTTGACGTTGATGGCGAGCGCGCTCGACGCGGCGATGCCGATGGTGTGGCCGTCCGGGTCTGACTTGGCCACCGACGCGGTGCCCGTCAGTCCGCCCGCGCCGGCACGGTTCTCGATCACCACTGGCTGGCCGAGCAGCACGGTCAATTTGTCGCCGAGGATGCGCGCGATGGTGTCGGCCGGGCCACCGGCGGGAAACGGCACCACGAACTTGATGGCCTTGGTCGGGTAGTCCTGGGCGGCCGCCCCGAGCGGCCAGGCAAGCAGGCCGACGAGAAGGCAAGTGAGGCGCATCAGCAACGACATGGCGGCGTTCTCTCCCGGCCGTGTTATGGCGCAGCCGGCTCGGTATCGGCACCTCGAGCGGCCACCCATTGTAGCCGGAGCGGGCCTGACGGCCAGGGGCGGGCACGAAAGATCGGCAACCCCGGGATGAGGCGCCGCAGGGCGACTCGCGATAAACTGCCGGCATGACTCCTGTCACCACATTCGCCGGCCGGACGGTCGCCGTGTTCGGTCTCGGGCGCTCGGGGCTCGCCACCTGCCGGGCCCTGCTGGCCGGCGGTGCGGCCGTCGTTGCCGCCGACGACAACGTGCGCAGCCGCGAGTCCGCCGTCGCGGCGGGCTTCCGCGTGGAGGACCTCAGGGACGCGGACTGGAGCCGATTTGCCGCCCTCGTGCTGGCACCGGGCGTGCCGCTCACCCATCCCCAACCGCATTGGACGGTGGTGAAGGCGCGGGCCGCGGGCGTGGAGGTGATCGGCGACGTCGAGCTGTTCTGCCGCGAGCGTGCGGTGACCTGTCCCGACGCGCCATTCGTCGCCATCACCGGTACCAACGGCAAGTCGACGACCACGGCGCTGACCGCCCATATCCTGGGTTCGGCGGGGCGCGACGTGCAGATGGGCGGCAACATCGGCACGGCCATCCTGGACCTGGAGCCGCCGGCGGCGACCCGCGTGCATGTGATCGAGATGTCGTCGTTCCAGATCGAGCTGACGCCCTCGCTCGCGCCCAGCATCGGGGTGCTGCTGAACCTCTCGCCGGACCACCTGGACCGGCATGGCACCATGGAGCACTACGCGGCCCTGAAGGCGCGGCTCGTGGAGGGCGCACGCCGCGCCGTGGTCGGCGAGGACGACGACTTGTGCCGCGACATCGCCGAGCGCCTGCGGCTCGCCGACCGCAGCTGGGTCGACCTCGTGTCGGCGCGCGAGCGGGTCGCCCATGGCTGGTATGCGATGGGGAGCGAGCTTGTTGCCCGCGCGCCCTGGACGGGGCCGCTCGGCGCCTTCGCAGACCTCGCCGGCATCGGCTCGCTGCGCGGCCGCCACAACATCCAGAACGCGCTGGCGGCGAGCGCGTGTGCGCTCATGCTCGGAGTGACGCCGGCCGAGGTGGCCGCCGCACTCGCGACGTTCCCCGGCCTGCCGCACCGGCTGGAGGAGATCGGCCGCTCAGGCGCAACGCTCTTCATCAACGACAGCAAGGCCACCAACGCCGACAGCACCGCCACCGCACTCGCCGCCTTCGAGCGCGACGTGTTCTGGATCCTGGGCGGCAAGCCCAAGGAGGGCGGGATCACGACCCTCGCTCCGTATTTCCCGCGCGTCGCCAAGGCCTACCTGATCGGCGAGGCGAGCGAGGCGTTCGCGGCAACGCTGGACGGCACGGTCGCCTTCGAGCGCTGCGGCACGCTCGAGGTCGCGCTGGCGGCCGCGGCGCGCGATGCGTCGGCAAGTGCTGGCGCAGGGCGCGGCCGAGCCCGTCGTGCTGCTCTCCCCCGCCTGCGCCTCCTACGACCAGTTTCCCAACTTCGAGGTGCGCGGCGACCGCTTCCGTGCCCTCGTCGCCGCCCTGCCCGGTATCGCCCTGCGCGGGATCAAGCAATGACGGCCATCTGCGCGCGATCTCTCTCTGCCCTTTCGTGGGGCGGGCTGTCCGATAATACTATCGCCCACGGGACTCCCTCGCCTAGCTGCGGCCCTGTCTCCAGCGTGCGCAACTACACGTTGAACAGGCGCCACTCTTCGCCTCCCCCTGCGTCGAAGGCACCGCCTTCGAAGCGAAGAGGCGGAGGGGGAGGGAGATGCGTCCGCGATTTAGATCGGCCATCTCCGACCTTGCCGCATGCGCAACAGCCGATCTAAGTCGCTGGACGCATCGGGCGGGGGTGGCGGGACGCGGTCTCTCCAGACACCCCCACCTAGGAACGCCATCCGACTTAGCTCGCCTGTCGGCGGTCGCGTCGAGCGTCAGAGACGGCGAGCTAAGCCCGTGGCGTTCCGTCCTCCCCCCTCATCGTGTCGAAGGCGGCGCCTTCGACGCAGGGGGAGGCGAAGGGCGTGGTGCCGCGAGTCTTGGTGGTGCGCCATGAGGTTGTCGCGGGCGGAGCGGAGCTTGCTGGTCGACTGGTGGTTCACGGTGGACCGGGCGCTGCTGGCCGCCGTGCTCGTCATCGTCGGCGCAGGGCTGTTGCTGTCGCTGGCGGCGAGCCCTTCGATCGCGCTCAAGCGCGGCCTGCCGACCTTCTACTTCGTGGAGCGGCATGTCGCCTTTGCGCTCGCGAGCGTCGCAGTGCTGCTCGCGGTATCGCTGCTTTCGCCGGCGCAGGTGCGCCGCCTCGCGCTCGTCGTGCTGCTCGTCGCCTTCGCGCTGATGGTGCTCGTGCTCACGACCGGCGCCGAGATCAACGGCGCGCGAAGATGGCTGCACCTCGGCGGCTATTCGCTGCAACCCTCGGAGTTCGCCAAGCCGGCGTTCGTGGTGCTGTCGGCGTGGCTGCTGGCGGAGGGAGATCGCCGCCCCGACATGCCCGCCATGCCGATGGCCGTGTCCCTCTACCTCGTGTTCGCCTGCCTGCTGGCGCTGCAGCCCGACGTGGGCCAGGCACTGCTGGTGAGCCTCGTGTGGGGAGCGCTGTTCCTGCTCGCCGGCCGGCCCCTGCGCTGGTTCTTCATGCTCGCGGCGGGGCTCGCTGGCGGCCTCTTCGCCGCGTACATGAGCCTCGGCTACGTGCGCTCGCGCGTCGTCCGCTTCCTGCATCCGACGCTGGGCGACAGCTTCCAGACCGATCGGGCGCTGCACTCCTTCATCGAGGGCGGCTTCTTCGGCAAGGGTCCGGGCGAGGGCACCATCAAGACCGTGCTGCCCGACGCTCACACCGACTTCATCTTCGCCGTGATCGCCGAGGAGTACGGTGTGCTCGCGTGCCTGGTTCTGCTCGCCCTGTTTGCCCTGGTGGCGGTGCGGGTGTTCTCGCGCCATGTGGACCAGTCGGGAGGCTTCGCGCCGCTTGCCTCGGCAGGGCTGACGTTGCTTTTCGCGCTGCAGGCGATCATCAACATGGCCGTCAATGTCGGGCTCGTCCCGGCCAAGGGCATGACGCTGCCCTTCATCTCCAGCGGCGGCTCGTCCATGCTTGCGGTGGGACTGACAATAGGCATGCTGCTGGCCGTGACGAGGCGAAGGCCCGATCCCGCGCGCGTGAAAAAGCCGGAATTCGTGTCCAGGCCTGCAATGTGAGACGGCAATCGGGATGGGGGCGGCGGTGACCGCAAGATCGGTGATGCTTGCGGCCGGCGGGACGGGCGGACACCTGTTTCCCGCCTTCGCCCTGGCGCAGGAGCTCGGGCGGCGGTCGATACCCGTCGACCTGGTGACGGACATGCGCGGAGATCGCTACGGGGCCGATTTCCCGGCGCGCGCCGTCTACCGGGTGCCATCCGCCACGCTGGCGGGGCGCTCGCTGTTCGGGGCCGCCCGGACCAGCTGGATGCTACTGCGCGGCATCGCCGCAGCGTTCAAGCTGCTGGGCGAGGTGCGGCCCGGTGCCGTCGTGGGGTTCGGCGGCTATCCGGCCTTTCCGCCCCTCGTTGCCGCCAGGCTGCGCCGCATCCCCAGCGCCGTGCACGAGCAGAACGCCGTGCTGGGCCGCGCCAACCGCATGCTCGCGACCCGCGTCAACGCCGTCGCCACCTCGTTCGAGCCGACCAAGCACCTGGAAGGACCGGCGCTCGGCCGGGCGCGTCTCACCGGCAACCCGGTGCGCGATCTGGTGATCGATTGGTCGTCGCAGGCCTACCAGGCGCCGGCTCGCGAAGGGCCATTCTCGCTGCTGGTGTTCGGCGGCAGCCAGGGCGCCCGCTTCTTCTCCGACATGCTCCCGCCGGCGCTGTCGCTGCTCTCGCCCGAGGTGCGTGCCAGCCTGTTCGTCGTGCAGCAATGCCGCGAGGAGGACCTGGCGCGGGTCGAGGCGGCCTATCGCGCCGCCGGGGTGCGCGCCCATCTCGCCACGTTTTTCGCCAATCTTCCCGAGGAGATGGCCAAGGCACACCTCGTCATCGGCCGAGCCGGGGCTTCGACGGTCGCCGAGCTCACGGTGATGGGCCGGCCGGCGATCCTTGTGCCGCTGCCGCATGCCATCGACAACGATCAGCTGAGCAACGCGACGCGCCTTGCCGAATCTGGCGGCGCCTGGTGCATCGAGCAGAAGGAGCTGACGCCGGAGCGCCTCGCCAGCGCACTTGGCCGTCTGCTCGGCGCGCCGGACTTGCTGGTGCAAGCGGCTGCCGCCGCCAAGCGCCAGGGACGGCCCGATGCAGTCGTCCGGCTCGCCGATCTGGTCGAGGAGCTGGTAGGCAGCAGCGCAAAAAACGCGTAAGGCTTCTGCTTCGGGCGACGGTGCCGTCCGAGAGAAAACCGAGGGAAACACGACCGATGCAAATGCCCGGCGAGATGGGTCCCGTGCATATCCTCGGCATCGGCGGCATCGGCATGAGCGCGATCGCCGAGATCCTGCACGCCAAGGGCTACACGGTGCAGGGCAGCGACCAGAAGGATAGCGCCAACGTACGCCGCCTGCGCGCCAAGGGCATCCGCGTTTTCATCGGCCACGACCCGATCAACCTGGTGGGCGCCAAGTACATCGTCATCTCGACTGCCGTGAAATCAGGCAATCCGGAGCTCGAGGCGGCGCGCAAGCGCGGCCTGCCCGTGATGCGCCGCGCCGAGATGCTGGCGGAGCTGATGCGGCTCTATTCGCCCGTCTCCGTCACCGGGACGCACGGCAAGACCACCACCACCTCGCTCATCGCCCACATCTTCAACGTCGCCGGCCTGGACCCGACCGTCATCACCGGCGGCATCATCAACGACTGGGGCTCGAACGCACGGCTCGGCGACGGCAAGTGGATGATCGTGGAAGCCGACGAGTCCGACGGCACCTTCATCAAGATGCCCTCGCAGATCGGCGTCGTCACCAACATCGACCCGGAGCACCTCGACTACTTCAAGACGGTCGAGAACATGCATCGCGAGTTCGAGACGTTCTTCCGCAACGTTCCCTTCTACGGCTTGGCGGTCACCTGCATCGACCATCCCGTCGCCGCGGAGATGATCGAGCGGCTGGAGCTGCGGCGCGACGGCCGGCGCCTGCTGACGTATGGCACCTCGCCCGAGGCAGATCTGGTTTTGAAGTCGGCGCGCGTGGAGGGAGCGGTCACGTACTTCGATGCCGATCTCGGCGCTCGCGTTCGCGGCGGGGCGCGCTCGATCACGGATTGGAGCGTCCCGATCCCCGGGGAGCACAACGCGCTCAACGCCCTGGCGGCTATTGCAGTCGCCACCGAGGCCGAGATCGGAGACGGCGTCATCCGCGCGGCGATGGCCAACTTCTCCGGCGTCAAGCGGCGCTTCCAGCTCACCGGCACCTGGAACGGCGTGGCGATCTACGACGACTACGGACACCATCCGGTCGAGATCGCCGCCGTGCTGAAGGCAGCCAAGGCCGGCGCGCACGGGCGCGTGATCGCGGTGGTCGAGCCGCATCGGTTCACGCGCGTGCGCGACCTCTTCGAGGATTTCGCGGCCTGCTTCAAGGATGCCGACAGCGTCATCGTCACGCCCCTCTATTCAGCGGGCGAGCCGCCGATCGAAGGCGTGGATCACATGTCGCTGGCCGAGGCGATCCGCGCCCAGGGCCATGGGGCCGTCATGACGGTGCGCAGCGAGCGCGAGATAGCGCCGGCGCTCAAGAGCTTCGCGACGTCCGGCGACATGGTCATCTGCCTTGGTGCGGGCAACAGCACCGAATGGGCGCACGCCCTGCCAGACTGGCTAGCCGGCGAGCCCAAGCGCGCCGGGGGAAAGGCATGACTCCCTCGCGCAGCTCTCCGACCTGCGCCTCCCACCCTGTGCCCAAGCGGAACCCGCGGTAGGTTGGGTCAAGCGAAGCGCAGACCCAACACCGTCCGAGAGCGCGACTTGTGTTGGGTCATCGCTGACGCTCTACCCAACCTACGATGCTGATTTCTATGGCATTGCCTTCGGCATGGGGGAGGCGAATCGGGCGGGGAGGCAGCATGAGCTTTCCTGATCTGCGGCCTGAGATCGCGAGCCTGATGCCGCAGCTGCGCGGGCGCGTCGCGGCCAATGCGATGCTGGCGGACATCACCTGGTTCCGGGTCGGCGGGCCCGCGCAGGTGTTGTTCACGCCGGCGGACGAGGCAGATCTCGCCTATTTCCTGACGCACTTGCCGCGCGAGATCCCGGTGATGGTGATCGGGCTCGGATCTAACCTGCTGGTGCGCGACGGCGGCGTGCCGGGCGTGGTCGTGCGTCTCGGCCGCGGCTTCGCGCAGATCGAGATCGAGCCCGGACATCGCTTGCGGGCCGGCGCCGTCGTACCCGACGCGAAGCTCGCGCGCGCGGCAGCCGATGCCGGGATTGCCGGGCTCGCATTCTATCGCGGCGTGCCCGGCTCGGTCGGAGGCGCGCTGCGCATGAACGCCGGCGCGCACGGCCGCGAGACCAGGGAAGTGCTGGTCGAAGCCAACGCCGTCGACCGCGACGGCAAGCTGCATGTTGTATCGCTCGCGGCGATGGGACTGACCTATCGCCACAGTGGCGTGCCGGACGACTGGATCTTCACGAGTGCGCTGTTCCAGGGCAGCCCCGGCGAGCCGGCCGCGATCCTGAAGCAGATGGAGGAGGTGGCCGAGTATCGCGAGGCCAATCAGCCGATCAAGGAGCGCACCGGCGGCTCCACCTTCAAGAACCCGCCGGGCTCCAGCGCATGGAAGCTGATCGACCAGGCGGGCTGCCGTGGTTTCCGTATCGGCGGCGCCAAGGTGTCCGAGATGCACTGCAACTTCCTGATCAACGACCGCAACGCGACGGCCGAGGACATCGAGCGGCTGGGCGAGACCGTGCGCGCCCGCGTACGCGAGACCAGCGGCGTGGTGCTGCAGTGGGAGATCATCCGCTTGGGCGCGGCCGCCGCCGGCCGTCCAACCGGCGAGGCCCTAGTAGAGGCGTTAGCGCAATGACGGCGTCAACCTCGTCGCGTCGTTTCAATCACGTCGCCGTGCTGCTCGGTGGCCTGTCCGCCGAGCGCAGAGTGAGCCTCGATTCCGGCGCCGGCTGCGCGCAGGCGCTGGAGAGCGCGGGCTACAGGGTCACGCGCATCGATGCCGGCCGCGACCTCGCCCAGCGCCTCGCCGAGGTGAAGCCCGACGTGTGCTTCAATGCCCTGCACGGCCGCTGGGGCGAGGATGGGTGCGTCCAGGGCCTGCTCGAGCTCATGGGAATTCCCTACACCCATTCGGGCGTGCTGGCCTCCGCTCTCGCCATGCACAAGGAGCGCGCC
The DNA here is from genome assembly GCA_963774165.1 of uncultured Alphaproteobacteria bacterium. Lineage (GTDB taxonomy): Bacteria > Pseudomonadota > Alphaproteobacteria > Rhizobiales > Hyphomicrobiaceae > AWTP1-13. Next base: position 209,533 of record CAVZEC010000006.1, read on the forward strand.
AAGCACGTGATGCAGGCAGCGGGCATTCCGGTCGCCGCTGGGCGTGTGGTGCAGCGTTCGGAGGCAGCCAAGGCGCACGTGCTGCCGCGACCTTACGTGCTCAAGCCCGTCGCGGAAGGCTCCAGCGTCGGTGTCCATATCGTGCGCGAGGATCACGCTCATCCGCCCCAGGAATTGCATGATCCGGGCTGGGCTTTCGGGGAGTGGCTGCTGGCCGAGCGCTATATCCCGGGCAGGGAGCTGACCTGCGCCGTCATGGGCGAGCGCGTCCTCGGCGTCACCGAGATCGTCCCGTCGGAGACGCTGCGCTTCTACAACTACGAGGCCAAGTACGTGGAAGGAGGCTCCGTTCACCTGCTTCCGGCCCCGCTTTCACCGAATGTTTACGAATTGGTGCAGAAGTTAACGTTGACGGCTCATAAAGCATTGGGCTGCCGCGGCGTTTCCCGAGCGGACTTCCGCTACGACGACACCCCCGGCGGCTCGGGCGAGCTGGTTTGCCTGGAAGTGAATACGCAGCCCGGCATGACGGTGACCTCGCTCGTTCCCGAGCTGGCGGCCCACGCCGGACTGACGTTTGCAGAGCTCGTGAGCTGGATGGTCGAGGAGGCCAGTTGCAACAGGTAGGGACCGGTGCCGACATTTCGAGGCGGGCGAGCCAATCGCCAGCGCCCCGCCCGGTCCTGAAAGCAGCAACCCCATCAGCCGCCTCCCGCGCCCAGCAGCGCCCGCGCCGACGTCTCGGCCGCAAGCTCAAGCTGCAATTGCAGACGCTGGCGCTGGCCGTCGTCGGCGTCGCCGCGTTCCTGGTGTTCTCCGGATTGGCCAGGCCGCTGAACTCGCCGGCGCCCGCCCTGGCGGAGATCGACCGTCTCATCGAGCTCGCCGGCCTCGGCATTACCCAGGTGTCGGTGACGGGTCACCGCTACACCCTCGACAGCGACATCTTCGACGCCATCGGCCTGGAGTTGGCGCGCACGATGCTGAGCTTCGACAGCCGCGCCGCCCAGGATCGCATCGAGCGCCTGCCCTGGGTGGAGCGGGCGAGCGTCGAGCGCGTGGTGCCGGACCGGCTCGAGGTGCGCATCGCAGAGCGCTCGCCGGCCGCCGTATGGCGCCTCGGCGACCGCAATTTCCTCATCGACAAGTCGGGCCGCGTCCTGGGGGCCGTTCCCGGAGATGCGATGGCCTCCCTGCCGCGCGTGGCCGGCGAGGGCGCCGCCACGGAGGCGGCCGGGCTCTACGCGTTGCTCGCCAGCCATCCGGCCCTCATGGCGCGCGTCAGCGTCGCCGAGCGCGTCGGCAGGCGGCGATGGACGCTGCGGCTGGCCGATGGCGGCACCGTGCAGCTGCCGGCCCAGGGCGAAGCACAGGCGATCGCCCGCGCGCTGCGCGTTGCCGGCGCCGGCGGGGCCGAGGGGCGCGAGATCGACGTGAGGGTTCCGGACCGGACGCTGCTGCGCGAGCCGGAGCGTCGCAAGGAGACCGCGAGGCCGGAAGCACGGGGATGACCGGCGCCGTTTGAGTGAGCATTGGAGCGTATCGCGTGAGTACGAATGTGGGATCGAGCAGGCGTGCCGATGACGTCATCGGCCTGCTGGACATCGGCACCAGCAAGGTCGTCTGCGTCATCGTGGCGGTGCCGCAATCGCGCGCCGCGGCGAGCCTGAGGCAGGTGGAGGTCCGCGTGCTGGGTGCCGGGGTCTGCGCCTCGCGCGGCGTGCGGAGCGGGACGGTGTTCGAGTTGCATGAGGCGGAGCAGGCGGTCCGGGAAGCCGTGGCGCAAGCCGAAAGGAAGGCGTGCACGGCAGTCGAAAGCGTGCTGGTGGCGGTGTCTTGCGGCCGGTTGAAGTCGAGCACCTTCACGGCGGACACGAATATCGAGGGACGGGTGGTCGAGGCGGCGGACATCGATCGGGTGACGGCGGCGGCGCGCAAGCACGTGGAGCGCGACGGACGCGCGCTGCTGCACATGAACTGCATCTCCTATCGGCTCGACGGCACGGCAGGCATCGGCGACCCGCTCGGCCTCGCCGGCAGGACGCTGGGCGCCGACCTGCATGCGGTGACCGCGGACGAAGCGCCCCTGCGCAACATGGTGCACGTGGTGGAGCGCGCCTACCTGTCCGCTTCCGCCCTGGTGCCGGCGCCATACGCCAGCGCGCTTGCCGCCACGACCGGGGAGGAGCGCCAGCTCGGCGTCCTGTGCCTCGACATCGGCGCGGGCACGACCTCGCTGGCGACGTTCGCTCAAGGGCATCTGCTGTCCAGCGAAGTGGTGCCGATCGGCGGCAATCACGCGACTTTCGACATCGCGCAGGCTTTGTCAGCTTCCGTTTACGAAGCTGAACGAATCAAGATGGATCATGTCTCCCTGGCGAGGGTCGCGAGCGACGATCAGGACGTGATCGCGTACGTGCCTGCCGACGATGAGGAAGGGGCCGACTCCCGCACGACCAAGGGGCAGGTCCGCGGCATCGTCCGCGACCGCGTGTTGCGTCTGTTCGGCGATGTCGCCGCGCGTCTGGAGCGTTCGAATACCGCTCGCTATGCCAAGCGTATCGTGTTGACGGGCGGGGCGAGCCAGCAGGCGGGATTGGGCGAGCTGGCGGCTGATTTCTTCGCGCGGCCGGTGCGTATCGCGCGCATGCAGCCGATCGACGGGCTGCCGGCGGGATTTGACAGTCCGGCGTTCTCTACGGCCGTCGGCCTCGTTCAGGTCGCCCTCGATCCCAGCGCGGGAACGCAATGGCAGCAGGGCGGAGTGGAAACAAGGGGTTATTTGCGTCGCATGGGACAGTGGCTCCGCGAGAGCTTTTGAAGGGCGCAGGAACATGAGACCGCGCATAGCCGTCATCGGCGTGGGTGGAGCCGGCGGAAACGCCGTCAACAACATGATCTCGGCCGGGCTCGATGGGGCCGAGTTCATGGTCGCCAATACCGATGCCCAGGCGCTCGAGGCGTCGGGCACGGACAAGCGCATCCAGCTCGGCTCGAACCTGACGGAGGGACTGGGGGCAGGCTCCAAGCCCGAGATCGGCGAGGCCGCCGCCGAGGAGGCGATCGAGGACATCCGCACGGCGGTCTCGGGCTGCCACATGGTGTTCATCGCGGCAGGCATGGGCGGCGGTACCGGCACGGGCGCCGCCTCCGTCATCGCGCGCGTGGCGAGGGAATTCGGCATCCTCACCGTCGCCGTCGTCACCAAGCCATTCCAGTTCGAGGGATCGCGCCGCATGCGCGTGGCGGAAGCGGGCATCGGCGAGCTCAGGAAGCACGTCGATACGCTGCTCGTCATCCCCAACCAGAACCTCTTTCGCATCGCCACCGACCGCACGACCTTTGCGGAAGCCTTCGTGCTGGCCGACCAGGTGCTCTATTCCGGCATCGCCTGCATCGTCGATCTGATCGTCAAGGAAGGGCTGATCAATCTCGATCTGGCCGACGTGAAAACCGTGCTGGGCGGCATGGGCACGGCCATGATGGGCACCGGCGAAGCATCGGGCGAGCAGCGCGCCATCGTCGCCTCCGAGGAGGCGATCGTGAACCCGCTCCTGGACGACACGTCGCTGAAAGGCGCCAGGAGCCTGCTGCTGTCGATCACCGGCGGACGCGACCTGACGCTGTGGGAAGTGGACGAGGCGGCCAACCGCGTGCGCCAGGAGGTCGATCCGGACGCCAACATCATCGTCGGCGCCACCTTCGACGAGTCGCTGGGCGACAAGGTGCGCGTGTCGATCGTGGCCTCGGGGATGGGCCGCGCGCACGCCCCGCCGCAGCCACGCGCCGCGCACGATGACGGCTGGACGCCGCGCGCGGCTCCTCTGCCCGCAGCGGCACCGGCACCGCATGACTTTCGCTCTCGCCTCAGCGAGGCCATCGACGACGTTCCGGCGCAGAACGGTTCTGCGGCGGGCTCGAGCAACTTTGCCGCGGATGAATCCCGCCGCGCGCCCGGCAGCGTCTACATCACCGAGGGGCCTCCACAACTCTCGCCTCTGGGCCACGCGATCCGCGACGAGAATCGGGCTAGGGGCACCGACGAGCAGCCGCTCGAGGCGGGACAGGACGGAAAGCGTCTCCCTTCAGTGAACGATTTTCCACCGCATGCTCAGCGTGAATATTGGGCAAAATCTGGGGATGGCGCGCAGCGCGGCGTTCCCTCGGAAGCGCCGTTCGTGTATCAAAGACAACCCGAATCACCCAAGCCCAAGACGAGTTTCCTGCGTCGGTTGGCAGGAGCAGGGCGGGTCAAGCGGGAGGAGGGCCGGGAGGCCCAGTTGCCAAAGCATTCCGGCAGTAGAAACGGTGCCGGTGGCAATGAAGAACAAGTTGATCTGCCGGTGTTTTTTGGTCGTGGCAAGCGTTGAGTAGCGCAGTTGTCCAGCATTCGTGTGCTGCAGGCCGGTAACACACTGAAAGAAACCGTGACTTGTCCCCGATGCACACAGCACATATCGTTTGATTCATAAACCCAAGCGAATCAAGCCGATGGGCCACGGGAAGGCTCAAGCGTACAGGGGATCGCAAAGGGTTCGACTACGGGGGGCGCAGAGCAACCGACAACGATCGGATGGTCTGTGCCGACGAGGGGACCGAGGGAACATCGCACCATGTCGAAGCGATTTATCGGGTCGCGACAGACGACGATTGCCCGCGAGATCGAACTAGCTGGCACGGGGGTTCACAGTGGCGCACCGGTCTCGATGGTGCTGCACCCCACGGAAGCCGACACCGGCTACCGCTTCCTGGTCAGCAAACGCGGCCGCATCATCGCCGAGATCCCTGCCGACGTCCGTTATGTGAAGAATCTCACGCTCTGCACCGTCCTCGGCGACGAGTTGGGTGTCACGGTCGGCACGGTGGAGCATCTGCTGGCGGCCCTGCGCGGCCTGAGCATCGACAACTGCTACATCGAGATCGATGCGCGCGAGGTGCCCATCATGGATGGCAGCGCCTCCGCCTTCGTGGAGGCGATCGACGAGGTCGGCGTCCGCGAGCTTTCCCAGCCGCGCAAGTTTCTCAAGGTGCTCAAGCCGATTCGCGTCCAGGACGGGGATTGCTGGGGCGAGCTGAAGCCGCACTCGGGCTTCCATCTGGACGTCGAGATCGACTTCCCGACCCCGCTGATCGGTCACCAGCGCCTGGCGCTCGAAATGAATGCCGGCCAGTTCCGCAACGAGATCGCGCGTGCCCGCACCTTCGGCTTCATGCGCGACGTGGAAACCCTCTGGAAGGCCGGGCTCGCGCTCGGCGCCTCGCTCAACAACACCATCGCGCTCGCCGACGACCGCATCATGAATGCCGAAGGCCTGCGCTATCCCCAGGAATTCGTGCGCCACAAGATGCTCGACGCCATGGGCGACCTGGCGCTGGCTGGCGCCCCGATGCTGGGCTCCTACCGCTCCGTGCGCGGCGGCCACCGGCTCAACGCCAACGTCGTGCAGGCGCTGCTTGCGGATACGGAAGCGTGGACGATGGTTCGGGCCCCCTGGGTGCGCGACACCATTCCAGCCGACGTCTCGGTGGCTTCGGCTGCCGTCAACTACGCCGCCGATCGCACCTGAGGTCGGCCTCACCCCATCGGGGATCTGCAGACCGGCAACAGGGGAGCCTCGCTTGCCCCGACCGAGCCGCCGCCTCCTTAATTTGCACCAAGTCTGGGGCAATTTTGGCCGTGCAGCGCTTGCGGTGCGTCTGCAAGGCTATCTTGGTGAGCCGCGACTCACGTGATAGGTCTCTTTGGGGGCACGCGGCGGGCGACGGGCCAGCCGCAATCGAACCGTATACCGGCACTAGAACCGGGACGACAGAAGCAGGGACAAGGCGCATGGCATTCGAGGCGATAGCGCGCGCTGCCGATGCACGTGGAAGGCCGTATCTTGCCCTCGTCTGCCTGCTCGCGGGCGGCCTCCTGGCCGGCTGCGCGTCAACCAACAATGACGCCGTCAAGGCCCTCAACCCGGATCCGCCGGCCAAGATGTACGCCTTCGCCGACGGCCTGATGAACAACGGCTCCTACAACGATGCCGCCAAGAAATTCGAGGACCTCGACCGCGATCACCCCTACGCACCCGAGGCCCGCCGCGCCATCGTGATGGCTGCCTACGCCTACTACAAGGCCGGCAAATATCCCGAGGCCATAGCCTCCGCCAGGCGCTACACGACGCTGCATCCCGGCACCAAGGACGCGGCGCTTGCGCACCACATCATCGCCTCGGCGAATTTCGACGACATCAAGGATCCCGCGCGCGACCAGACCTCCACGCGCAAGGCGCTGACCGAGCTCAAGACGCTGGTGCAGCGCTACCCCGACAGCCCCTACACCAAGCAGGCGAATAACCGCATCCGGCTGGCCGAGGACCTGCTCGCGGCGGCGGAGATGAACGTCGGCCGCTACTATCAGAACCGCAACAACCACGTTGCCGCCATCAACCGCTACAAGACCGTGATCACGGAATACCAGACGACGGCGCAGGTCGAGGAGGCGCTGTATCGCGTCACCGAAGCCAACATGGCGTTGGGTATCGTCACCGAGGCCCAGAGCGCCGCGGCTGTGCTCGGCCACAACTACCCCAACTCCGAGTGGTACAAGAACGCCTACGCACTCCTGCAGTCCGGCGGCCTGAGCCCGCAGTTGAACCAGGGCACGTGGCTCAGCAACGCCATCAAGGCGGTCACGCCGGGGTCTTCGCCGAAGAAGCCGGAAGCCGCACCGGCACCCGCGCCGTCGCCGGGCATGCCCACGCCAGAGGATATGCCGGCTCCGCGCATACCGAGCGACGTGCCGGTCTCGAGTGCGCCGTCCAAGCCGCCGCTCGGGCTCGCGCACAACGAGTGGCAGCCGGAAGTGCGAAGATAGGGTCTGGATTTCGGCCTGCGGCGGAGGCAGTCTCGCGCGCATGAAGGCTGCGACTGCGTCCAACAAGCCCGTCGATGCGCTGACCGGCGCACAGGCCAAGGCCGAGCTCGAGCGACTCGCGCGCGAGATCGCCCATCACGACGAGCTCTACTACGCCAGCGATGCGCCGGAGATCTCCGACGCCGACTACGACGCGCTGCGCCAGCGCAATGCGGCCATCGAAGCCCGCTTTCCCGAGCATGTCCGCCCGGACAGTCCCTCCAAGCGCATCGGCGCCGCGCCCGTCGAGGCCTTCGGCAAGGTGCGCCATGCCGTGCCGATGCTCTCGCTCGGCAACGCCTTCAGCGAGGAGGACGTGGTCGAGTTCGTCGCCCGCGTGCGCCGCTTCCTGGGGCTGCCGGCGGATGCAGGCGTCGAGCTGACGGCCGAGCCCAAGATCGACGGGCTCTCCATCTCGCTCACCTACGAGAAGGGCCGCCTGGTGCAGGCGGCCACGCGCGGGGACGGCTCGGAGGGCGAGAACGTCACCGCCAACGTGATGACGATGCAGCAGGTCCCTCGCCGCCTGGCGGGGCGCGGCGTGCCCGAGCTGATCGAGGTGCGCGGCGAGATCTACCTGCGCCACGACGAGTTCGAGAAGCTCAATGCCGAGCAGGCGGCGGCGGGCGCCAAGGTCTTCGCCAACCCCAGGAACGCGGCGGCAGGCTCGCTGCGCCAGCTCGATGCCTCCATCACCGCGCGCCGGCCGTTGCGGTTCTTCGCCTATGCCTGGGGGGCGGCAACCACGCTGCCGGCCGACACCCAGTTCGGCGTCTACGAAAGCTTCGGCAAATGGGGCCTGCCGCTCAACCCGCTGATGCGGTTGTGCGAGACCACCGAGGAGGTGCTGGCCTTCCATCGCACGATGGCGGAGCAGCGATCATCGCTCGGCTACGACATCGACGGCGTCGTCTACAAGGTCAACCGGCTCGACTGGCAGACCAGGCTCGGCTTCGTGTCGCGCGCGCCGCGCTGGGCGATCGCCCACAAGTTTCCCCCGCAGGAGGCGATCACCAAGCTGCTGGGGATCAGCATCCAGGTCGGCCGCACCGGCGCGCTGACGCCGGCTGCCATGCTCGAGCCCGTGACTGTCGGTGGCGTCGTGGTATCGAACGCCACGCTGCACAACGAGGACGAGATCGCCCGCAAGGACGTCCGCGTGGGCGACACGGTGATCGTGCGCCGCGCCGGCGACGTCATCCCGCAAGTCATGGGCGTCGTGCTCGACAAGCGCCCCAAGGACGCCAAGCCTTACAAGATGCCCGAGGTCTGCCCGGCCTGCGGCAGCTCCGCCGTGCGCGAGGTCGACGAGAAGACGGGCCGCGTCGATGTCGTGCGCCGCTGCACCGGCGGGCTCATCTGCCCGGCCCAGGCGAAGGAGCGCCTGAAGCATTTCGTGGGGCGCAACGCCTTCGACATCGAGGGCCTTGGCGAAAAGCAGATCGAGGCCTTCTTCGACGAGGGCCGCATCATGCAACCGGCCGACATCTTCACCCTGCAGCAGCGGGACGCACGCCTGCCCGCCGACAAGCAGCTCGCCGAGAAGAAGGGCTACGGCGCCAAGTCGCTGGAGAACCTGTTCAAGGCCGTCGAGGCGCGCCGCAGGATCGCGCTCGACCGCTTCATCTACGCGCTCGGCATCCGCCATATCGGCGAGACCACGGCGCGCGACCTCGCCAAGTCGCTCGGCTCCATCGAGACGTTCCGCTCCTCCGCGATGGCTGCGGCGGAGGGCGGCAAGGACAGCGAGGCCTACCGCGACCTCGACAACATCGAGGGCATCGGCGAGACCGTGGTCGACGCGCTGATCGACTTCTTCGCCGAGCCCCACAACGTCCGCGCCGTCGACGACCTGCTGGCAGCAGGTGACCGTCGAGCGGTTCACGCGAGCGGCGACCACCGCCTCGCCCATCACCGACAAGACCGTCGTGTTCACCGGCACGCTCGAGAAGATGACGCGCGGGGAGGCCAAGGCGCTGGCCGAGCGGCTGGGTGCCAAGGTGGCCGGCTCCGTGTCGAAGAAGACGGACTACGTCGTGGCCGGAGCCGACGCCGGCTCCAAGCTCACCAAGGCCCGCGACGCCGGCGTCACCGTGCTGACCGAGGACGAGTGGCTGAAATTGGTGGGGCGTAACCACGCCCGCTCGCGTGCCGCGCCTTTGCCTCCCCCTGTGCCGAAGTCGACGCTTGGCGACGAAGGCAATGCCTTCGTGCGCACGGGGGAGGCGAAACGCCAACGAAACGGGCGCCGCGATACGCGGCGCCCGTCCGGAGCTGCAGCCGATAAGGAGCGACTGCGTTACTTCGCGCTCGCCTCTACCTGCTCGACCTGCTTCGGCGCGGGACCGTTGCCGATGGCGACGGTGCGCGGCTTCAGCCGCTCGGGCACGTTGCGTACGAGGTCGACGTGGAGCAGTCCGTCCTTGAGGTCGGCGCCCTTCACCTCGACATGATCGGCGAGGCGGAAGCGTCGGTCGAACGCGCGGGTGGCGATGCCGTGATGCAGGAACTGGCGCTCCTTGCCATCGGCCTTCTTCTCACCCTTGACGTTGAGCGTCTGCTCCTTGACGTCGATCTTCAGCTCGTCCTCGCTGAAGCCGGCCACCGCCATGGTGATCCGGTACTCGTTCTCGCCGAGCCGCTCGATGTTGTAGGGCGGATAGGCGCTCGCGCCGGCGTCGAAGCCGGAAACGCCATCCAGCAAGTCGAACAGCCGGTCGAAGCCGACGGTGGAGCGATAGAGGGGGGCAAAATCGATCTGTCTCATCACAAGTCCTCCTTAGGAAGCGACGTGTGCTCTGCCCGGCTCGAAGCCAGGAAACTTACCTGCCGCAAGGGCCAGGCAGCGCTCGGTTGCGCACCCCGGATGGGCATGCGCTGCCATTAATGTAGGGCCCGGATTCGCGGCTTCAAGAGGCCCCGGCACAGGGCGCACCCACTGCCAGTCGAGCAGTCCGCCGGCGTCCAACATGAACTCCGGATGTGCGCGCAGGGCCGCCAACCCATCATCGCAGTCTCGCCAGCAGCGCAACCCCGCAATGCAAGGCCAGACATCGCCGTCGCCAGCCTTCGATTGCGGTCCAAGCCTCCGGGACGGTACAAGCAAGGCGGATTGTCGCCGGCAGACGGGCGACGGTCAGACCATGACCAACCAAACCAAAACTCACCGAACCTACGAGGCGTACATGCTGAAGTTCTATTTCAACGGCTCGCCCAACCCCACCAAGGTCGCCCTGTTCCTCGAGGAGGCCGGACTGCCTTACGAGCCGATCGCCGTCGACACGCGCAAGGGCGATCAGTTCAAGGCGGATTTCGCCAAGGTCAATCCCAACGGCAAGGTGCCCGCCATCGTCGACGGCGACGTCACCGTGTTCGACAGCAACGCCATCCTGCTCTATCTCGCCGAGAAGACCGGCAAGTTCCTTCCCAAGCCGGCGGCGCGCGGCGAGCTGCTGTCGTGGCTGATGTTCGTGGCGACGGGCGTGGGTCCGTTCTCGGGGCAGGCGGTGCATTTCAGGCATTTCTCGCCCGAGAAGATCGCCTACGCCCATAACCGCTACCAGTTCGAGGCCGACCGCCACTACGCCATCCTCAACGACAGGCTCGGCAAGGCCAAGTACATGGTCGGCGACACCTACACCATCGTCGACATGGACGTGTGGGGCTGGGCGCGCATGGTGCCGTTCATCCTGGGCGAGACCGCCTGGGCGAAGTATCCCAACCTCAAGCGCCTGACGGACGAGATCAGCGCCCGGCCGGCGGCGGTAAAGGCCGTAGCACTGAAGGACAAGTTCAAGTTCAAGGCCGAGATGGACGACGAGGCGCGCGCCAACATGTTCAAGCACCTCAAGACCCAGGCCGCCTGAGTCCTCTACCTTTTATTGCGTGGGGTCCCCTCCCCATCGTGCCGAAGGCGCGCCTCCGTACTGGAAGCGCGTCTCCGACACGACACGACGCGGGGAGGGGCCGGGGGTGACGGGAGCAGGACCGCGATGCGGTTTGCCCTTTCACCTCACCCCGCGGCCTCGCAGAAACCCTGGTACTGGGTCACGAGCGGCTGGCCGAACAGGCCGAAGTGGCGCGAGTGCACGGCCGGATAGGCGCCTTTCGCCTCGTCCTTGTCGTAGACCGTGGTGACGTGCAGGAAACCCTCCGTCACCACCTCCAGGAAATGCATGGCGTTCACCGCCTGGACGATGCGCAGCGGCCCCGTACCGCCCCGCGTCTTGATCTCGGCGGTCTGCGCCTGGCCGTTGATGGCGGCGATACCGAAGGCGAGCGGAGACGCCTTCTCCGCCGTGAACTTGCCGTTGTCGTAGGAGTGGGTGACGCCCTCCGCGAAGGTGCAGGTGAACGCCTTCGGCTCGTCCGCATCAGCAGCCGAGACAATCAAGACGAGCAGCGCCAGTGCTGCGGCCGGACGGACGATCATGGCGACACCCCTCTTCTGCGCGCTTCTTCAGGGCAAGATCGCATCTGATCGAGGCGCTTCGCTTCGATCACCGAACGCAACTTGCTGCAGGCGCGATCGGCGCCATTGAAGGCCGCCCCGCCGCAAAGCGCAAGGCAAGCGAACCCGGCGTCCATTTGCATGATCGCCCCGCCGCGCCTCCCGCCATAGGATGCCGCCCAAGCCGCGCGAAATAACCGGCGCGCTAGAGTACTTGGAGAGCACCATGGCCATACTCGTGACGGGAGCCACCGGCTTCGTCGGGCTCGCGGTCAGCGCGCATCTCATCGAGGCCGGCGAGCTCGTGATCATGCTCGCCGACCGCCCGCCCCCGCCGGGCATGACCGCCGACATGCCGTCCGATCGCCACCGCGTCGTCATCGGCGACGTGCGCAATGCCGACGACATTGCCCGCGCGTGCGGATCGGATGTCATCGAGGCGGTCGTGCATCTTGCCGCGATCACGGCCGGTCCGCAGCGCGAAGCGTCGGCGCCTGCAAGCATCGCGGCCGTGAACGTCGGGGGCACCATCGCCCTGCTCGAGGCGATGGCAGCGCGCAAACCCCGCCGCATCGTGCACGTGAGCTCGGCGTCGGTTTACGGCGATGCGGACGCGGGGCCGTCGGGCATGTTCACGGCCGGGCAGACGTTTCCGAAGCCCGCTACGCTCTACGGCATCACCAAGCTCGCAGGCGAGCAGGCCGCCTTGCGACTGGGAGACGTGCTCGGCCTCGATGTCCGCGCCGTACGCCTCAGCGCCGTCTACGGCCCGTGGGAGCGCGAGACCGGCGTGCGCGACACCATGAGCCCGCAGTGGCAGATTCTCGCGCACGCGGCGGCCGGCCGCCCTGCCATCCTGCCGCGACCGATCCGCATGGACTGGCTGTACGTGCGCGACGCTGCCGCCGGCATCGCCGCCGTGCTCGGCGCCACGGGCATGCGGCAACGGGTCGTCGATCTCGGGGGCGGGGCCGCCTTCGATGTCCTGCAATGGGCCGACGCCATCGGCAAACACCACCCCAATGTCGTTTGTCGTCTGGCTGGTCCCGGCGAGACGCCGAACGTTGGCTACTTTCTCGCGAGGGATCGCGCCCCCCTCGACACCACCGCCATCGCGCGCGAGACCGGCTTCCGCCCGCGCTACAATCTGCAGTCGGCCGCCGCCGACTACGCGGAATGGCTGAGCCGTCCGGCGTCGAACGGTGCGTTCACGGCCTCCGGGCGCGGATAGCGCCTGTCGGCTCACCCCGGGCTGCCGCAAGCGCCAAATTTGGGTGTCAGACCCGCCGGGTCTGATACGATGGTGCCAACCCCACCAATGGTCGGCGTCAAGGTGTCGGGTCCGGAGCGTCCGACACCTTCCCCGAGAGGCCCGCATGATCCTTACCGAAGAGCAGCTGCTGATCCAGGAGACGGCCCGGAAGTTCGCACAGGAGCGCATCGCTCCGAATTCCGGCCAGTGGGAGCGGGATGCGGCCTTCCCGCCCGGCATCTTCAAGGAGCTGGGCGCGTTGGGGTTCATGGGCATGACCGTTCCCACCGAGTGGGGCGGTGCGGGCGCCGACCATATCGCCTACGCGCTGGCGCTGGCCGAGATCGCGGCCGGCGACGGCGCGCTCTCCACCGTCGTCAGCGGCCACAACTCCGTCGGCGTCATGCCGATCCTGAACTACGGCACCGAGGCCCAGAAACAGCGCTACGTGCGCGACCTCGCGGCCGGCGCCAAGCTCACCGCCTTCTGCCTCACCGAGCCGCAGGGGGGCTCCGATGCCGCCTCGATCCGCACCCGCGCCGTGCGCAAGGGCGACAGCTACGTGCTGTCCGGCACCAAGCAGTTCATCACCGCCGGCGCCACCGCCGACATCGCGCTCGTCATCGCCGTCACCGATCCCGGCGCGGCCAAGCGCGGCATCTCGGCTTTCATCGTCGACACCAAGGCGCCGGGTTACGTCGTCAGCCGCATCGAGAAGAAGATGGGCCAGAACGCCTCCGACACCTGCGAGATCCAGCTGGAGAACGTGGTGGTTCCCGCCGACCGACCGGCTGGGCGAGGAAGGCCAGGGCTACCGCATCGCGCTCGCCAACCTGGAGGGCGGCCGCATCGGCATCGCCTCGCAATGCATCGGCATGGCCCAGGCCGCGCTGGAGATCGCGGTGCGCTACGCCCATGAGCGCCACGCGTTCGGCAAGGCGATCTTCGAGCACCAGGCCGTCTCCTTCCGCCTCGCCGACATGGCGACCAGCCTCCAGGCCGCGCGCCAGCTGGTGCTGCACGCCGCCGCGCTCAAGACCGCCGGGCGGCCGTGCCTCACGGAGGCCTCGATGGCCAAGCTGTTCGCCTCCGAGGCGGCCGAGAAGATCTGCTCGGACGCCCTGCAGACGCTCGGCGGCGCCGGCTACATGCAGGACTTCGGGGTCGAGCGCATCTGTCGCGCCGTGCGCGGCGCCAAGATCTACGAGGGCACCAACGACATCCAGCGCCTCGTCATCAGCCGCAGTTTGAATTGAGCGAGAGAGGGAGTAGGGAATAGCGAGTAGCGAATAGGGAAGGACGCCTCTATTCCCTACTCGCAATTCGCAATTCGCTACTCGCTTCGGGAGAGAGAACGGAATGAGCGAGCTGATCGGCTTGGCCGTTGCGGAGCGGATCGCGACGGTGACGCTCGCCCGCGCGCCGGTGAACGCTTTCAACGCCGACATGTTCAAGGCATTCCACGCCATCCTCGACGGCCTGGCGGCGCGCACGGACTGGAGCGTGCTGCACGTCCGCAGCGCGCTGAAGGTGTTCTCGGGCGGTGCGGACCTGGCGGAGATCTGCACGCGCTTTTCCGCACCCGACAAGATGGATGCCGCCGCCAAGGTCACGCGCCCCTTTCAGGAGCTGTTCCAGCGCATCTCCGATCTGCCGCAGGTGAGCCTGGCCGAGATCGGCGGCGCGGCCATGGGCGGCGGCTACGAGCTGGCACTCGGCTGCGATCTCAGGATCGCCGCCAACGAGGCCAAGCTCGGACTGCCCGAGGTGGGGCTCGGCCTGCTGCCGGGCGGCGGCGGCACGCAGCGGCTGACTTGGCTCGCGGGCCCGGCGGTTGCCGCCCGCATCATCCTGGCCGCCGACACGGTCGATGGAAAAACCGCGCGCGAGCTCGGCATGGTGCAGTGGGCGGTGCCGCGCGCCGACCTCGAGGCCGAAGCGAGGAAGCTTGCGCTGAAGGTGGCGGGCCTGCATCCGCTGTCGCTCGCCGCCTGCAAGGTATGCATGCGCGTTGCGCGCGATCCCGAGCGCAATGGCTTCGCTGCCGAGACCGAATGGACCGGCCGCCTGCTCGCGACCGAGGAGACGCAGCGGCGCGTCGCCGATTTCCTGGCCGGCGCCAGGCGCTGAAACGCAATCGAGGTTCGGAGGAAACCAATGCTGCTCAAGTACAAGACCGTGATGATGACCGGCGGCGCCTCGGGGATAGGCCGCGCCACCGTGCTGATGCTGGCCAAGGAGGGCGCGCGCGTCATCCTGTGCGACGTCAACGAGGCCGGCGCCAACGAGACCATCAAGGCGGCCGAGGGCGGCCTCGTCGAGTTCCTCAAGGTGGAGCTGACCGACGGCGCCAGCGTGGATGCCTGCGCGAAGCAGGCAATCGAGCGCTCCGGCGGCAAGATCGACGCCTTCGTCAACGCCGCCGGCTGGGACCGTACGCAGCCGTTCGTCGAGGCCGACCAGGCGTTCCTCGACAAGGTGCTGGGCATCAACCTGCTGGGCCCGCTGCGCCTCACACGCGCCCTGTTCCCCGCCATGATCGCGAACGGCGGCGGCAAGATCGTGTTCGTGGCGTCGCGACGCCGGCCGCGTCGGCAGCCTCGGCGAGACGCCCTACTCGGCGGCCAAGGGCGGCATCATCGGCTTCACCAAGTCGCTCGCACGCGAGGGCGCGCGCCACAAGATCACCGTCAACTGCGTGTGCCCCGGCCCGACCGATACGCCGCTGTTTGCCGCCAACCCCGAGCGCATGCGCGAGGCCCTGCTGAAGGCGATCCCCTTCCGGCGGCTGGCCAAGCCCGAGGACATCGCGGGCGCGATCCTGTATTTCGCCGGACCGACGAGCGACTACGTGACGGGGCAGATCCTCTCGGTCAGCGGGGGGCTGACGATGGCGGGGTGATCGAGAGCATGCACAGGCCCAGCAGGGCCGCCATGTTCAGGGCCGACGAGACGATCAGAACGCCGGCCCCGTAGCGCTCGATCAGCACGCCGAACACGACGGGCGCCGCGGCCATGGCGATGCGCGACGGCGCGCCGAGCAGCCCCAGGCGATAGCCGTAGTTCTCGGGACCGAACATCGCCAGGGGCACCGTCCCGCGTGCGATCGTGAGGATGCCGCTGCCGGCGCCGTGCAGGATCGTGAACGGGCCGGAGGCCGCATGCGCGCCAAACAGCGCCAGCACGCCGGCACCGATCGGATGCAGCGCCACGGCGATGCGTGCCGACACCATCGGATGGAAGCGCTTGAGCAGGCTCGCTTCCAGGATCCTCGCTGCCACCTGCGACGGTCCGATCAGCGCTCCGGCGGCGATAGCCTGCACGGGCGTCGCGCCCGCCGCCTCCAGCAGGCGCGGCAGATGGACCGCCATGGCGGCGACCACGGTCCACGTGGCGGCGAAGGCAAGGCCGAGGACGACCATCCGCTTGTCGAGCACAATGTGCGGTTTTCCGCCCCCTTCCTCGGATGCAGCGACGTGCGCAGCCTTCGGCAGCAGGAAGTAATTCAAGGGCAGGCCGAGGAGCAGATGCGCCGCCGCCCAGGCGAGGCAGGTCTCCCGCCAGCCGAGCTCGGCCGCGCCCCAGGCGGTCAGCGGCCACCCTACCGTGCTGGCGAAGCCGGCGATCAGCGTGATGCCGGTGATGGCGGAGCGGGCGTCCGTTCCGTAGATCCGCCCCAAGGCCGCGAACGCGGTGTCGTAGAGGCCGATGCCCATCCCCAGGCCGAGCACGAGCCAGGCGAGCCACAGCGCGGGTTGCGTGTGCGCGAAGGCAAGGGCGGCCAGCCCCGCCGCGATGATGACGTTGGATGCGGCAAGCACCTCGCGCCCGCCGATGGCGTCGACCGTTCGGCCTACGCGGGGACCGACCAGTGCGGCAATGACCAGCGCACCGGAGAACGCGCCGAAGAACCACGTGCTGGACATGCCGAGGTCGTGCGCGATGCGGTCGGCCAGGATCGCCGGCAGGTAGTAGCTGGAGGCCCACGCCAGCGTCTGCGTCGTGCCCAGCACGACGATGATGCCGAGCTTGCTTTCCTTGCCCGCCGCCTGCAACGCATCCCCCTCCGGCGCCGCACTCGCCTTCGCAATTTTTTGCTTATCCGCGGGCTGCGCTCCGCCGGCGAAGGTACTGCCCGGCGCGCCGCCGGTCACCCCCACGCGATTTCAGGGGGTCGCCTCGCCGACCTCGCCCCGACGGGTGACAAGCGGCGCCTGCCGTGGCATCGGACGCGCTCGCCGCTGCCGGAACGGACCAACACCCGCATGAAGAAAGTCAATGGCGCCAACTACCGCCTCGTCGTGCGCAAGTCTCCCATCGAAGGCGACGGCCTGTTCGCCGGCGAGGAAATTGCGTGGGGCCGAAAGATCATCGAGTACAGGGGCGCCGTGATCAGCGACAAGGAGGCGCAGGTCCGCATTGCCCAGGGCGCCAACGCGATCATGGAGCTGGGCCGCGACCAGAACATCGACGGCTTCGACAACGGCAACGGCGCGGCGCTCGTCAATCACAGCCGCGACAACCCGAACTGCTTCCTGCTGCGCGAGAAGGGCAAGGTGTGGCTGGTCGCGGGCGTCGAGGGCATCAAGGCCGGGGAGGAGCTGACCTACGACTACGGCTCGGACTACTACCCGCGCAAGGGCAAGCGCGCGGAGTGATGGCGGGGCCAGCACCGCGCGGACGGATGTTGCCCGGACTACGACACGGCGACGCGCGCGGGCGCGAGGGCCAGGCCCGGCACGTCGGTGCGCATGCGGTAGAGGGTGCCGCAGTTGGGCTGGGGTCCGCCGCGCGAGCCGGTGACGATGTAGAGGTCGCGCAGATCGTCGCCGCCGAAGCAGAGGCTCGTGACCATCGGCAGCGGCACACGGATGTCCAGGCGGTGCCGGCCATCTGGCTCGAATACGGCAACGCGGCCGTCGTGCGCGTCCGCGACCCACACGCTGCCGTCGGCCGCGACCTTGAGGCCGTCGGGCCAGGCCATCTTCGCGAACGGGCGCCAGGGACCGACGGAGCCGTCGTCGGCCACGTCGTAGATGCGCACATGGCTCGAGCGGGTATCGGAGTGATAGAGGTGCTTGCCGTCCGGCGAGAAGCCGAGGCCGTTGGTGAGCATCACGCCGTCCGAGATCGCACGCGCCGCGCCGTCGAGATCGATGACGTAGAGCCTGCCCGGCTTGGGTTCCTGGGCGGCCATCACGCTGTAGGCAAGAGAGCCGGCGTAGACGCGGCCGCGGCTGTCGGTGGTCAGGTCGTTGAAGCCGACGACCTCCGGCGCGGTCTTGGCGTCGAGCAGGACATGGCTCGCCTCGCCGGACAAGCTGACGAGGCTTATGTCGCGGCCGCTGACGACGAACCCGCCGGACACGTGCCTGGCCATTCCACCGATGCCGCGCCGTCTGGGAAAGACGGGCATGACCTTGCCGGCGCGATCCAGCAGGTGGATGCCGCCGTTGAGCACGTCGCTGAAGTAGAGCCCGTGCGAGGCATCCCACACCGGTCCCTCGATCAGACCGTAGCCGGTGGCCAGCGCTTGCATGGGGTCCTCCGCCCGTTCATGAATTTGACGGGATAGGTAGCGGCCGGCCGGGTGCCGGCGCAAGCTGCCAGCAACAGGGACCCGCAACAGAGAGATCGGCGCCATGCTGCTCAACGAGGAACAACAGGCGATCCGGCAGATGGCGCGCCAGTTCGCGCGCAAGGAGATCTCGCCCTTCGCGGCGGACTGGGATCGGCGCGAACATGTGCCGGTGGAGACGGTCGCGAAGCTGGGAGCGCTCGGGCTGCTCGGCGTGTGCGTGCCGCAAGAATGGGGCGGCGCGGGTGCCGATTTCGTGTCCTACGTCTGCGCGATGGAGGAGATCGCCTATGGCGACGCCGGCGTCGCCAACATCATGGCCGCGACCAACTCGCCCTACTGTGCCGGAGTGCTCGCCTACGGCACGCCGACCCAGAAGGAGAAATTCCTGCGCCCCGCCGCCAGCGGCAAGGTGCATGCAGCCTTCCTTCTGACGGAGCCGGATGCCGGCTCGGATGCCGCCAACATCCAGACGCGCGCCGAGGCCGCCGGCGACCGATACGTCATCAGCGGCACCAAGAATTTCGTCACCTGTGGTGACACCGCGAGCCTCGCAATGATCGTTGCGCGGACCGATGCGCGCGCCGGCAAGGCGGGGATCTCCTGCTTCCTGACGCGCACGCACGGGCACGGCTATCGCGTCGCGCGCCGCGAGAAGAAGCTCGGCCATCGCACGAACGATACCTGCCAGGTGGTGCTCGACCGGCTCGAGGTTCCCGCCGAGGACATGCTCGGGGCGCCCGGTGAGGGGCTGAAGATCGCCCTGTCGGCGCTGGACAGCGGACGCATCGGAGTCGCCGCGCAATCCGTCGGCGTTGCGCAAGCGGCCCTCGATGCGGCGCTGGCCTACGCCCGCGACCGCGTCGCGTTCGGCAAGCCGATCGCCGAGCACCAGGCGATCTCCTTCCAGCTGGCCGAGATGGCAACCAGCATCGAGGTCGCCCGCCAGATGTACCTCCATGCGGCAGCGCTCAAGGACCTCGGCCGCCCATGCATCAAGGAGGCGTCCATGGCCAAGCTGTTCGCCTCGGAGATGGCTGAGCAGGTTACGTCCGCCGCCATCCAGATCCACGGCGGCTATGGGTTCCTGGCCGACTATCCTGTCGAGAAGCTCTATCGCGACATGCGCGTGTTCAAGATCTACGACGGCACCAGCGAGGTGCAGAAGATGCTGATCGCCCGCGAGTTGATGAAGGGGCGGTAGGGCGCTGGCGGGACAACTTTACATCGCGAGGCGTGCTCCTCGAGCTTCGAGGAGAGCCTGGAACCGACCGAGGTGTAGTGGCGACGCCACCGCGACGGGCAAGCTCGGCATTGCGCTACCATGTATGCTTCGGACCTCTACCAATAATCTGTAATCATTGCATATTCGCAGATTGTCCAACGTCGGATCGAGCGCGCGAGTCTCGATCGCCGCCATGGCCTTCCCGAGGCTCGAAAGTCGGCTTCGGGTGACGGCGCTGGTGCTGGTCCCTTTCGACCACAGCTCTCCGTCCTTGCCATCGAGGTCCGCTAACGGCACTCTCGCTACGGACGGAATGCAACTAAAGACCAAAGAGAGCGGATAAGCGCAATATCTGCACCGAGGAAATTTGTTTCAGGGAGGACGCGATGAGAGGCTTGCAGCTCGCTACCGCAGGTGCGGCGGCGTCAGTTCTATTGCTTGGCGCGGAGACCGCCGGCGCACAACAAAACGTCCGCACAGCCACGTCGTGGCCAGGCGGCGTGCACCTCGAGCAGTTCGCGCAGGGCTTCTCCAAGCAGGCTGAAGCGCTGACCGGCGGCAAGGTAAAATTCCAGATTTTTCCAGCCGGCACCATCGGCAGCCCTCTGAAGATCACCGAGTCGGTGCAGAAGAAGGTGGCGCAGGCCGGCCATAGTTGGCCCGGCTACGATTGGGGCATCGACAAGGCGGGAGCGATCTTCGGCGGCTACGTCGGATCGCCGCCGGCCGAGGCGCTCCTGCATTGGATCTACGCCGGCGGTGGCATCGATCTGTGGCGGCAATGGCGGATGGAGAAGTTCGGGGTGGTCGGCATCCCTTGCGGCTCGCACTCCGACGAGATTCACATGCATTCGCGAAAGCCCGTCCGCACAATCGAGGATTTGAAGGGCCTCAAACTGCGTACCTCGGGCGCTTGGGCCGAGATCGCCAACAACCTGGGGGCCTCCACCGTCATCCTGCCGGGCGGCGAGGTCTATCCCGCGCTCGAGCGTGGAGTCGTCGACGCCATCGAGTGGGCCACCCCCGGCATCAACATCGGTCTCGGGTTCCACAAGGTTGCCAAGTACATCATCCTGCCCGGCGTGCATCAGCCAGGAGCCGTGCTCGAATGCGTCTTCGACAAGACGCTGTGGGACGGGTTCGATGCCAACACGCGCACGCAGATCGAAGCCGCAGCCAAAATGACCACGATCGAGTCGTGGATGAACATCAACGTCATGGATGTCGATGCTCTGGAGAAGCTCAAGGGAGAAGGCGTCGAGTTCATCCGCGTCGATCAGGGCTATATCGACGGCGTCGCCAAGGCGACCAGGGCTTGGGAAGACAAATATATCGCCGAGGAAGGCGGCTGGTTCAAGAAGGTGGTCGAGCACCAGCGCGCGTTCGTGGAGCGCTGGAAGCCGGCGAGCCAGTATCGCTCGGAGTTCAGATAACTTCATCGCACCCGGCCCCTCTCGCTGCATGAGGGGCCGGACTGCGCGACGCTGGAAGTCCTCACGATGCGTGTGGCTGCCGCCGCTGCTCGATCCAGGCGGGTCGGAGCAAGGGCCCCTCCCTCATTCGGCCCAAATCAACGTACAAGTGACGAACCTGCGGGGAACCCAAGGCACGGTAACCAGCGTTTAGGTTACGCTTGGTAAAGAGTCGATGTCCAAGTATGCAGTGACAAAGCGTCCCGAGTAACCTCGCCATCCCAAGGTCACCCCCATGATCTCCACCTCTCCGAAGCGGCGGCTTGCCGGCCTTGCCGTCACTGGCCTTGCGGCTCTGCTGGTCGCGGCTGCGACCGATCCGACGGCGGCGGCGCCCAGGAGCAATCGGGACCGGGAACCCAAGCGGGATGACAGCGTGCTGTCCCGGCCAGCGGGCGTGCCGCTGATGGCGATCGTCTCCGTCGGGGAGCAGCGGGTGACGATCTATGACGCCCAGGGCCGCATCCTGCGCGCGCCCGTCTCCACCGGGCAGACCGGATACGAGACGCCGGCTGGAATTTACAGCGTCATCCAGAAAGAGGCGGAGCACTACTCCAACCTCTACGACGATGCCTCGATGCCGTTCATGCAGCGCATCACCTGGTCGGGGATCGCGCTGCACGCTGGCGCCCTGCCGGGGCACCCCGCCTCGCACGGCTGCATCCGCATGCCGCTCGGGTTCGCCGAGCGCCTGTTCGAGATGACGGCGATGGGCATGCGCGTGATCGTCGTGCCCACCGACGTGACGCCCGCCGACATCGTGCATCCGGCCCTGTTCAAGCCGCGGCCGCTCGGCCAGGAGGTGTCGGCTGCCGGCCAGCCCGCCTCCACGCAGGAGCAGCCGATGCGGCTGGGCGCGACCGAGTCCAATGTCCCGCCGCCCACCATTCCGCCAAAGCGCCTCGTCACGTTGAAGTCGATCGCGGCCGACAAGGCGGCGGAAGCCGAAGCCGCCGCGAGGGCCGCGGAAGAGGCCAGATCGGTCGCCGCCAGGCTGGCAACGGAGTCGGCGCGCCTCGCCAAGGCGCAGCGGCTGGCGGAGGGCGCCAAGAACAGGGCCGAGGCGATGCTCAAGGGCGCCGAGGACGCTCTGGCCTCCGCCAACTCCGCCGCCAATCCCGTCCCGGCCGCGATCGAGCGCGCCGAGGAAGCCAAGACCAAGGCGCAGGCCAAGCTGACCGAGGCGCTGGCGCAGCTCGACGCCGCCAAGGCTGCCGCCGAGCCGAAGATGGAGGGCGTCATGCGCGCCCGCGAGGAGGCGAAAGCCGCGGAAGCGGCCAAGGTCGCCGCCCAGAAGGCGGCCAAGGAGGCCGACGCCAAGATGTCGCCGGTGTCGGTGTTCATCAGCCGGCAAACGCAGCGCCTCTATGTGCGGCAGGCCTTCCAGCCGATCTTCGACACCCCCATCACGGTCACGGATGCGGACAAGCCGATCGGCACGCACATCTACACCGCGCTCGACTACGTCAAGGACGGCGCCGACGTGCGCTGGAGCGCGGTGTCGATGACCAGCAGCCAGGGGGCGCGCGACCCAGAGGCCCGGCGCACCCGGTCCGATGGCGAGGACTATGGCTACGCGCGCCGGCGCCAAAGGGTCGATCGCGACGCCGAGCCCGCCGCGGCGAACGCGGAGGCTGCCAAGGCGGCGCTCGACCGCGTCGCCATTCCCCAGGAAGCCATCGACCGCATCGCCGAGGTGGTGTCGCCGGGCTCCTCGCTCATCATCTCGGATGAGCCTCTGAGCCGGGAGACGGGCAAGGGCACCGACTTCATCGTGGTCATGAGCGGCGAGCCGCAGGGCGGCATCAAGATCCGCCGCCGGCCGCAGCCTTATGGCGGCGACTACGACCGCCCCTACGGCCGTTCGCCCTACGGCCGCAACCCCTCCTTCTGGTGGTAGCCCCCACCTTCTCCCTCTCCCCGTAAGGACGTGGAGAGGGAGAATTCCCTCCGACGCCCACCATGTTTTGGCCAAGCGGCGACGCTATGGATGGCCCTTCGTATTGGAAGGGGGATTGGGTCATGCGTCTTGCAGTTGCCGCCACGTGCGCGGTGCCGGCGATACTCGCCATGGCGGCGGGAGCAATCGCACAGGAAGTCGGCTTCGAGCACCCCTCCTGCATCGCCGCGACGCTCCCGGCGGCACGCGCGCAAACCCGGCTGATTCCGGCCGAGCTCAAGGGACCCTCGCTGGGCCAGGTGCGCGGCGTGGTGGTGCGCTCGCTGACGTGGCGGCGTGGCGAGACCATCAAGGTCTGCTTCATCTCCGGATCGCGCAAGGCGCAGGAGCGGGTCGCCCGCATCGCGCGGGAATGGATGCAATACGCCAACGTGACGTTCGACTTCGAGGAGAACGGGGCGCCGCGCTCGTGCAAGGGCGACAACTCCGAGGACATCAAGGTCACGTTCGAGGACAACAAGGGCTGGTGGTCGGTGCCTGGCACGATCAGCCGCAAGCAGAACCCTTCCATGAACCTGCAGTTCTTCGGCGTCGACACGCCCATGCTCAAGAACGGCCAGCCCGCACCCGAGGCGCCCATGCGCGCCACCATCCTGCACGAGTTCGGCCACGCGCTCGGCCTCATGCACGAGCACCAGAGCCCGAACGCCAACTGCGATGCGGAGATCGACTGGGACGCCGCCTACAAGGTCGGCGCCGGCATCGGCTGGGACAAGATGCAGGTCGACCGCAACTTCCGCCAGCTGGTGAACTCCACCGAGCTCAACGCCACGGAGGTCGACCGCAAGTCGATCATGCACTACAGCCTGCCGCCGGTCTTGTTCAAGCGCGGCAAGGAGAGCGCCTGCTTCGTGGCCGAGAACCAGGAGCTGTCGGAGCAGGACCGCAAGTTCATCGCCTCGGTCTATCCCAAGCAGGAGCCGCCGATGGTGGTTTCCGACGTGCCCGCGGGACCGGTCACGCGTAGCGCGGCCAAGCGGCCGGCGGGCGGCGACGCGGCGCAGGCCTTGGTCAAGCGCTACGAGGAGCTGCTGAAGCAATCCGGCATCGAGGCGGGCAAGGCGAGCGAGCTGGTCGCCGAGTTCCGCAAGTCCACGACGGGGAAGTGAGCGAGGATTGCCTTCCCTCAGCGGTCCTTCGGACGAGTGACCTCGTTTGTATCTCGCGGGCCGCCCCAAGATCATCGTGTCATCCCGGTGCTTGCTTGCCCTCGGACTTGTTCCGAGGGTCGCCGGGATCCATCCGCGAACGCCGAAGCGAGCTGATAGATGGATCCCGGGCATAAAGCCCGGGATGACAACGCTGATTTTGGGGTGGCCCCGGAGCGCAGGGGCACGGGTTCCTGCGCGGACGACTGGATAGCCGGCGCTTGCCCCGCTATGACTTGCGCTTCGCTGGCGGCAGCTGTCACACGTACCGGAGCAAGGCCCGCGGATGAAAGTCGACCGTTTGTGGACCAATGGCCGGCTGGCCACGCTCGATCCGGCACAGGCCGGGCTCGGCGTGGTCGAGGACGGGGCGATCGCGGCGCGCGAGGGCCGCATCGCCTGGGTCGGGGCGCGAGGCGAGATGCCGGCGCTGGAGGCAACCGAGCGGATCGATCTGGCCGGGCGCTGGGTGACGCCCGGGCTCGTCGACTGCCACACGCACCTGGTGTTCGGCGGCAATCGCGCGCACGAGTTCGAGCTGCGGCTGGCGGGTGCCAGCTACGAGGAGATCGCGCGCGCCGGCGGCGGCATCCTCTCCACCGTGAAGGCGACGCGGGCGGCGTCGGAGGACGAGTTGGTGGCAGCGTCCCTGCCGCGGCTCGACGCGCTGATCGCCGAGGGCGTGACCACCATCGAGATCAAGTCCGGCTACGGTCTCGAGCTCGAGACGGAGGCGCGGCAGCTGCGGGCGGCGCGGCGGCTGGGCGGGCAGCGCCCCGTCTCGGTGGCGACCACCTTCCTGGGCGCGCATGCGCTGCCGCCCGAGGCGGACGGCGACAAGGACCAGTACATCGCGCGGCTGTGCAACCAGATGCTGCCCGAGATCGCGCACGAGGGACTAGCCGACGCGGTCGACGCGTTCATGGAGGGCATCGCCTTCAGCGGCGGGCAGACAGCGCGCGTGTTCGAGGTGGCGAAGCGGCTGGGCCTGCCCGTGAAGCTGCATGCCGACCAGCTTTCCAACCTCGGCGGCGCGGCGCTGGCGGCCCGCTACGGTGCGCTGTCGGCCGATCACCTGGAATACGCCGACGAGGCCGGCGCGGCGGCCATGGCCAAGGCCGGCACCGTGGCGGTGCTGTTGCCGGGCGCGTTCTACTTCATCCGCGAGACGCACAAGCCGGCGGTCGATCTCTTCCGCAAGCATCGGGTGCCGATCGCCATCGCCACGGACTGCAATCCGGGCTCCTCGCCGCTCACCTCGCTGCTGCTGACCATGAACATGGCGGCGACGCTGTTCCGGCTGACCGTGGACGAGATCATCGCCGGCGTCACCCGGGAGGCGGCGCGCGCGCTGGGACGGCTGGGCGAGGTCGGCACGCTGGAAGCCGGCAAGTCGTGCGATCTGGCCATCTGGAACGTCGAGCGTCTGGCGGAGCTGCCCTATCGCATGGGGTTCAATCCCCTGCATGCGCGCGTGTGGAGGGGCACGTGAGCCCGATCACGCTGCGGCCGGGCAATGTGGCGCTCGCCGACTGGCGCGCCCTCTATGCCGGCGCCGACGTTGCCCTCGATCCGGCCAGCGCACCCGCCATCGAGGCGAGCGCCCGGACGGTCGAGGCGATCGTGGCCAAGGGTGAGCCGGTCTACGGGATCAATACGGGCTTCGGCAAGCTCGCAAGCGTGCGCATCGAAGCCGGCGATCTCGCGCGGCTGCAGACCAACATCGTGCTCTCGCATGCCGCGGGCGTCGGCGCGCCGATGCCTGCCAACGTGGCGCGGCTGATGCTGGGCTTGAAGCTCGCCAGCCTGGCGCAGGGCGCCTCGGGCGTGCGCCGCGAAACCGTTGCGCTGCTGGAGGCGATGCTCGCGAACCACCTCGTTCCGATCGTCCCGTGCCAGGGTTCGGTTGGCGCATCGGGCGACCTGGCGCCGCTGGCACACATGGCGGCCACCATGATCGGCGTCGGCGAGGTGCTGACGCCGAACGGCCGCATGCCCGCGGCCCAGGCGCTGTCGCACCACGGTTTGCAACCGTTGACGCTGGGGCCGAAGGAAGGCTTGGCGCTGCTCAACGGCACGCAGTTCTCGACCGCCTACGCGCTGGCCGCGCTGTTCGAGGCCGCCAATCTGTTCGGCGCGGCGCTGGTCACCGGCGTGCTGTCCACCGAGGCCGCCAAGGGCTCCGACGCGCCGTTCGATCCGCGCGTGCATGCCCTGAGCCGGCACCGAGGCCAGGCCGATTGCGCCGCCGCGCTGCGCGCGCTGATGGCTGGCAGCGCCATCCGCGAGTCGCACCGCGTCGGCGACGATCGCGTGCAGGACCCTTATTGCCTGCGCTGCCAGCCGCAGGTGATGGGCGCCGTGCTCGGCACGCTGCGCCATGTCGCAAGCGTGCTCGCGGCCGAGGCCAACGGCGTGTCCGACAACCCGCTGATCATCGCCGGCGAGGGCGTGGCGCTGTCGGGCGGCAACTTCCACGCGCAAGCCGTGGCGTTCGCGGCCGACATGATGGCGCTGGCAATCTGCGAGATCGGCTCGCTGGCGGAGCGGCGCATCGCCATGCTGGTGGACCCGGCGCTGTCGCGTCTGCCGGCGTTCCTCGCGCCCAAGCCGGGGCTGAACTCCGGGTTCATGATCCCGCAGGTGACGGCGGCCGCGCTGGTGTCCGAGAACAAGCAGCGAGCGGCGCCGGCCAGCGTCAATTCCATCCCCACCTCCGCCAACCAGGAGGACCACGTGTCGATGGCCGCCCACGCCGCGCGCCGGCTGCTGCCCATGGCCGAGAACCTGACACAGATCCTGGGCGATCGAGCTGCTTGCCGCCTGCCAGGGCTGCGACTTCCACGCGCCTCTCAGGTCGAGCGAGGCGGTGGAACGAGTGCGGGCACTGCTGCGCGCGCGCGTGGCGCACCTGGACCAGGATCGCCACATGGCCCCGGATATGCAGACGGCGGCCGAGCTGGTGCGGTCGGGCGCGGTTGTGGCTGCGGCGGGCCTCGCGATGCCGGAGGTTTGGGCCGCAGACTAGGCCCGGAATTGGTGGAACGTGACCGTAAAGCGCGCTTGACATTGTCCCCCTCCCCGCAAGGGGGGAGGGGAGCCTGCGCGGACCGCGCGCAACGTCGATCTTGAGCGATAGTGGTGCTATGCGACACACTTGAAATCGAGGACCACATGACCCGCATCGACAATGCCCGCGTCATCCGCGCTCCGCACGGCACGGAGATCACGGCCAAGAGCTGGCTCACCGAGGCGCCGCTGCGCATGCTCATGAACAACCTCGACCCGGAGGTGGCGGAGCAGCCCTCCGAGCTGGTGGTGTACGGCGGCATCGGCCGGGCCGCGCGCGACTGGGAGAGCTTCGACCGGATCGTCGCCTCGCTGAGGTCGCTGGAGGCCGACGAGACGCTGCTGGTGCAGTCGGGCAAGCCGGTCGGCATCTTCCGCACGCATGCCGACGCGCCGCGCGTGCTGATCGCCAATTCCAACATCGTGCCGCACTGGGCCACCCTGGAACACTTCAACGAGCTCGACCGCAAGGGCCTGATGATGTTCGGGCAGATGACGGCGGGCTCGTGGATCTACATCGGCAGCCAGGGCATCGTGCAGGGCACCTACGAGACGTTCGTCGAGATGGGCCGGCGCCACTTCGGCGGCAGCCTGGCGGGCAGGTGGATCCTGACGGCCGGGCTCGGCGGCATGGGCGGCGCGCAGCCGCTGGCGGCCGTGATGGCGGGCGCCTCGATGCTGGCGGTGGAGTGCCAGCCGAGCCGCATCGAGATGCGGTTGCGCACGGGCTATCTCGACGCGCAAGCGCGGTCGCTGGACGAGGCGCTGGCCATGATCGAGCGCTCCTGCGCCGAGAAGAAGCCGCTGTCGGTCGGCCTGCTGGCCAATGCGGCGGACGTCTTCCCCGAGCTGGTGCGGCGCGGGGTGCGGCCGGACATCGTGACCGACCAGACCTCGGCGCACGATCCCATCAACGGCTATCTGCCGAAGGGCTGGACGCTAGCCGAGTGGGAGAGCCGGCGCGGCACCGACCCCAGGGGCGTGGAGCACGCGGCCAAGCAGTCGATGGCCGAGCACGTGCGCGCCATGCTCGAGTTCCACAAGCGCGGCATCCCGACCGTCGACTACGGCAACAACATCCGGCAGATGGCCAAGGACGAGGGCGTGGCGAACGCCTTCGACTTTCCGGGTTTCGTGCCGGCCTACATCCGCCCGCTGTTCTGCCGCGGCATCGGCCCGTTCCGCTGGGCGGCGCTGTCGGGCGACCCCGAGGACATCTACCGCACCGACGCCAAGGTGAAGGAGCTGATGCCGGATGCCCCGCACCTGCATCACTGGCTCGACATGGCGAAAGCACGCATCAAGTTCCAGGGGCTGCCGGCGCGCATCTGCTGGGTCGGCCTCGGCGACCGGCATCGACTGGGGCTGGCGTTCAACGAGATGGTGGCGAGCGGCGAGCTGAAGGCGCCGATCGTCATCGGCCGCGATCATCTCGATTCGGGCTCGGTGGCGAGCCCCAACCGCGAGACCGAGGCGATGCGCGACGGCTCGGATGCGGTGTCGGACTGGCCGCTGCTGAACGCGCTGCTGAACTGCGCCTCGGGCGCGACCTGGGTGTCGATCCACCACGGCGGCGGCGTGGGCATCGGCTACTCCCAGCACGCCGGCATGGTGATCGTGTGCGACGGCACGGCGGACGCGGCGCGGCGCCTCGAGCGCGTGCTGTGGAACGATCCGGCGACCGGCGTCATGCGCCACGCGGATGCCGGCTACGAGGATGCGGTGGCGTGCGCCGCGGAGCATCAGCTGAGGTTGCCGGGGCTCGCCTGACGCCGGTGTGGCTCGCCGGACGGGGAGCCACATGGTATGCACGCAATTGCGTGGACTGACACAACGATCCGACCAGGGAATGACGGCATGAACGCACCGATCCTCTCCAGCCTGAAGATCAACCTGCCGACGGAGGCCGGCAAGCTCGAGACGTTCGTGCTGTCCGAGCCGCGCACCTACCCGAGCAAGGCGAAGGGCGCCTTCAACCGGGTTGCATACTCGGCGGCCCATGTCGTGGCCGACGCACGGGCCGCCGGCGATCCGTGGCTCGACTGCGCGCTCGATTGGGAGCGCACGATCGGCTACCGCGAATACCTCTGGGACCTGGGCCTCGGCGTGGCGGAGGCGATGGATACGGCCCAGCGCGGCATGGGGCTCGACTGGCCGACCTCGCTCGAGCTGATCGCGCGCGCGGTGAAGGCCGGGAAGGCCTGGGAGGCGCGCAACGGCCGCCCCGCGGTGATCGCCTCGGGCTGCGGCACCGACCATCTCGATCTCGCCCAGGTGCGCTCGGTCGACGAGGTGATCCGCGGCTACGAGGAGCAGATGGCCGCGATCGAGAAGGCGGGCGGCCGTCTCATCGTCATGGCCAGCCGGGCGCTGGCGCGGGTCGCCAAGTCGCCCGCCGACTACGAGCGGGTCTACGACCGCGTGCTCAGCCAGGCGCGCGAGCCGGTGATCATCCACTGGCTGGGGGAGATGTTCGATCCCGCACTCGCCGGCTACTGGGGCAGCCCGGATCACATGCAGGCGATGAAGACCGCGGTCGGCATCATCAATGCGCATGCCGCCAAGGTGGACGGCGTCAAGATCTCGCTGCTCGACAAGGAGAAGGAGATCGTCATGCGCCGCCAGCTGGTGAAGGGCGTGCGCATGTATACCGGCGACGACTTCAACTACGCCGAGCTGATCGCGGGCGACCAGCAGGGCTACAGCGACGCCCTGCTCGGCATCTTCGACGCCATCGCGCCCGCCGCTTCCGCGGCGCTGGCGGCGCTGGCTGCCGGCGACCGGACGAGCTTCGATGCGATCCTGGCGCCGACGGTGCCGCTGTCGCGCCACATCTTCAAGGCGCCGACGCGCTTCTACAAGACGGGCGTGGTGTTCATGGCCTACCTCAACGGCCTGCAGGACCATTTCGTCATGGTGGGCGGCCAACAGAGCGCGCGCTCAATTCCGCACCTGGCGGAGCTGTTCCGGCTGGCCGACCGGGCCGGGCTGCTGCGCGATCCGGATATGGCCCGGCGGCGGATGGTGCGCGTGCTGGCCGTGCACGGGATCGCCTGATGCGCTCACTCGCGGGCGACCTATCGCTGCTGTCCATCAACACGGCGACGGTGAGGAAGCAGCTCGCGCTGCCCGCCATCATCGAGGCCTGCGTCCGGCGCGGGATTCGCGCCATCGATCCCTGGCGCGACCAGGTGCAGGCGGCGGGACTGGCGCAGGTGGCCCGGCAGGTGAAGGATGCGGGCCTCGCGCTCACGGGCTATTGCCGCGGCGGATTCTTTCCGGCGGCCGACGCCCCTGGACTGCGCGCCGCGCTGGAGGACAATCGCCGCGCCGTCGACGAGGCCAAGACGCTGGGCGCGCCATGCCTGGTGCTGGTGGTGGGCGCCCTGCCGGGTGCGCTCGCCGGCAAGCCGGCCTACACCGACATCGCGCTTGCCCGCACCCAGGTGCACGACGGCATCGCCGCGACGCTGGAGTATGCCCGCGGCGTCGGCATGCCGCTGGCGATCGAGCCGCTGCATCCGATGCAGGCGGCCGACCGTGCGTGCGTGAACACGCTGGAGCAGGCGCTCGACATCTGCGACGCGCTCGATCCGCAGCGCACGGGGGCGCTGGGCGTCGCGCTCGACGTCTATCACGTGTGGTGGGACCCCAAGCTCGCCGACCAGATCAAGCGCGCCGGCCGGGAGCGCCTGCTGGCCTATCACGTGTGCGACTGGCTGGTGCCGACGCGCGACCTGCTCAACGACCGCGGCATGATGGGCGACGGCATCGTCGAGTTGAAGAAGGTACGCGGCTGGGTGGAGGCGGCCGGCTTCACCGGCTGTGCCGAGGTGGAGATCTTCTCCGAGGCCTGGTGGAGCCGCCCCGCCGACGAGGTGCTCGACACGTGCGTGGCGAGATACAAGGCGGTTGTTTGAGTTGTCATACCGGGGCTTGTCCGCGGTATCCAGACATCCGCGAATACGGGGGCAAGCGGTGAGGTGGATCCCGGCGACCCTCGGAACAGGTCCGAGGGCGAGCAAGGGCCGGGGGGACAGAATCACTCAATCGTGAGCGGCTTTGACTTGTGCTCGTCATGCCGATCAATCAACGTCTTACCGTGGTGCAATATAGACCCTGGCAGACGCGGCACGCCCGGCGCCTCGCGATAGGCGCTTTATTCGCCTTGGCGACATTGCTGGCGGGCTGGCCGAACGCCTCCAACGCCTCGTCGCCGCCGGCCGCGGACCTGGTCCAGGCAGAGCTCGTTGCCGAGCCGGCGGCGGTGAAGGCGGGTGAGCCGTTCTGGGTCGGACTGCGCCTGCGCATCAAGGACCACTGGCACGTCTATTGGCGCAATCCGGGCAACTCGGGCGAGGCGCCGGGCATCACCTGGCAGCTGCCGCCGGGTTTCGAAGCCGGGCCGATCGCATGGCCGACGCCGCAGCGCATCCCCGTCGCGCACCTCGCCAACTTCGGCTACGAGCGCGAAACGACACTGCTCACCCGCATCACGCCTCCGCCCAAGCTCGACGGCGCCGCGCCGGTCGCGCTGAAAGCCGACGTCACGTGGCTGGTGTGCGAGAAGGAATGCATCCCGGGCGAGGCGAGCCTGTCGCTCACCCTGCCGGTTGCCGCCCCGGGGGTCGCCGCTGCACCGGACGCAGCGATGTCGGCTTCCTTCGATGCCGCGCGCCGGTCCCTGCCGCAAGCCTCGCCCTGGCGCGCCAGCATGGAGGTCGCGCCGGACCGGCTGACGCTGCAGGTCGACGCCAAGGGGCTGAATACGGGCGCCGTCCGCTCGGCCTTCTTCTTCCCCAATACGGAGACGCTGGTCCGCCACGCAGCGCCGCAGCAGCTCGAGGTCACCCGTGACGGGCTCGTCCTGCGCCTCGAGCGCAGCGCTCTGTCGACGGCCCCGCCGACGGATGCCGGGGGTGTGCTGGTCGTGGAGGAGGCCCTCGGGACGACGACGGCCAAGCAGGCGTTCGAGCTCACCAATGTCGCCGATTCGCCAGGGGGCCGCGCCGCACGAAGCCGCTTCCATCGGGGCGGTGTTGCAGGCCGTGGTGCTCGCCCTGATGGGCGGCGTCATCCTCAACCTGATGCCCTGCGTGTTCCCGGTGCTGTCGATCAAGGTGCTGGCGCTGGTCGAGCAGGCCGGCGGGGCGCGGCGCGACGTGCGCCGGCACGGATTTGCCTACACCACCGGCGTACTCACGGCATTCGCCGCGCTGGGCATCGTGCTGCTCGGCGTGCGCGCCGCCGGCGCCGAGGTCGGCTGGGGCTTCCAGCTGCAGTCGCCGATCGCCGTCGCGCTGCTGGCCTACCTGCTGCTCGCGATGGGCTTGAGCCTTTCGGGCGTGTTCCACCTGGGGTCCTCGCTGCAGGGCCTGGGCCAGGGCCTCGCGCGGCGGTCGGGACTGGCCGGATCGTTCTTCACGGGCGTGCTCGCGGCCGTGGTCGCCACGCCCTGCACCGCGCCGTTCATGGGGACGGCCGTCGGCTTCGCGCTCACCCAGCCGGTGGCTTTGGCGCTTGCCGTGATCCTGGCGCTCGGGCTCGGGCTGGCGCTGCCGTTCCTGGCGCTGACGCTGGCCCCGCATCTGGTCGCGCGCCTGCCGCGACCAGGCGCCTGGATGGAGACGCTGCGGCAGGTGCTGGCCTTCCCGGTTTACGCGACGGTGGCCTGGCTGGTCTGGGTGCTGGGCCAGCAGGTCGGCCCGGCCGGTCTGTTCGCCGCCCTGGTGGGCCTGGTCCTGGTCGGCCTCGCGGCCTGGTCGTTCAATGCGGCGCAGTCGGCCGGCGGATGGGGCCGGCGCCTCGCGACCGGAACGCTCGCCGCCGCGCTGGCAGGCCTCGCCGTCGCGGTCGGCGCCCTGGAGCGCGACCGGAGCGACCCCATGGCCGCCCCGCAATCGGCCACCGCGGCCCGCTTCGAGCATTTCTCGCAGGCGCGGCTCGACGAGCTGGTCGCCGCGCGCCGCCCCGTGTTCGTCAACATGACGGCGGCATGGTGCATCACCTGCCTGGTCAACGAGCGCGCGGCGCTGTCGACCAAGGCGGTGGAGGCCGCGTTCAGCGCCAAGGACGTCGCCTACCTCAAGGGCGACTGGACCCGCCGCAACCCGGAGATCACCCGCCTGCTGGAGAAGCACGGCCGCAGCGGCGTACCGCTCTACCTGCTCTACACCGGGGTCGGCGAGCCCATCGTCTTGCCGCAAATTCTCACGCCTGCCACAGTCCTGGGCGAGATCGACCGCATTCCAGATCCGGCCCAGCGCCGGGCGTCATTGTCCACGCCAACCACAGCCAAGGAGTAAGCCTCATGAAGCTTGTTGCACGACGCACTGTCCTTGTTGCCGGTCTGGGCGGCGCCGCAGCCGTCGCCCTCGACGTGGCGCTGGCCCCCACCATCGCGTTTCCCGGCGCCCAGGCCAAGATCGGCGCACCGGCTCCGACCTTCTCGCTGACCGACAGCAACGGCAAGACCGTCTCGCTGGCCGACTTCAAGGGCAAGACCGTGGTGCTCGAGTGGACCAATCACGACTGCCCCTACGTGCGTAAGCATTACGGCGGCAACGCCATGCAGGCCCTGCAGAAGAAGTGGACCGCGCAGAACGTGGCATGGCTGACGCTGATCTCCTCGGAGCCCGGCAGCCAGGGCTACGTGTCGGGCCCGGAGGCAAACAAGCTCACCGCTGATCGCGGCGCCGCCCCCACGGCCGTGTTGATGGACCCGAAGGGCGACGTCGGCCGCGCCTACGGCGCCCAGACCACGCCGCACATGTACGTCATCACGGGCGACGGCACGCTGGTGTTCATGGGCGGGATCGACGACAAGGCGACCACCCGCCTGGAAGACCTGAAGACCGCCAAGAACTTCGTCGATGCGGCCTTGACCGAGGTGGCGGCGGGCAAGCCGGTGTCGGCGACGACCTCGCGCCCCTACGGCTGCACCATCAAGTATTCATCCTGACGGTTGAGCGGCACGCCTAGGCGTGCTCTATCGCAAACGGCTCCCCCGTGACGGAGATGTCTCTCCGCCACGTCGGGGAGACGTCTGCGTTACGACAGTCGGAAAGTCACGGCCATGGCTGAGCTGCTGCTCGAGTTGTTCTCCGAGGAAATCCCGGCGCGGATGCAGGCGCGCGCGGCGGAGGATTTGCGCCGGCTGGTGACGGAGGGCCTGAAGGCGCACGGGCTCGCGGCGGGCGAGGCCAGGGCCTACGCGACGCCGCGTCGGCTGGCGCTGGTGGTGGAGGACGTGCCGGCCAAGTCGCCGGACCTGAGCGAGGAGCGCAAGGGGCCGCGGGTGAATGCGCCCGAGCAGGCCATCGCCGGGTTCGTCAAGTCGGCGGGCCTCAAGTCGATCAAGGACGCGACCGTCGTCAAGGACGACAAGAAGGGCGACTTCTACGTCGTCAAGATCGAGAAGCCGGGCCGGACCGCCAAGGAGATCGTCGGCGAGGTGGTGCCGGCCGTCGCCGCCAAGTTCCCGTGGCCCAAATCGATGCGCTGGGGCGCGGGGCGGACGACCTGGGTGCGTCCGCTGCATTCGATCGTGTGCATGCTCGACGGCAAGGTCGTGCCGTTCGCCATCGAGGAGGTCGAGGCCGGAAAGGCGACGCGCGGGCATCGCTTCCACGGCGACGAAGCGTTCGCGGTATCGGGTTGGGCGGACTACACCAAAGCCCTCAAGGCTCATAAAGTCATTCTCGACCCGGCGGAGCGCGCGGCCCTGATCGCCGAGCAGGCGCGCGCGCTGGCCAAGGAGCACAAGCTGGCCCTGGTCGAGGACGAGGCGCTTCTGGCCGAGAACGCAGGGCTCACCGAGTGGCCGCTGGTGCTGATGGGCAGCTTCGAGGAGGCGTTCCTGTCGGTGCCGGCCGAATGCCTGATGCTGTCGATGAAGCAGCACCAGAAGTGCTTCTCGCTCAAGCATCCGCGCTCGGGCAAGCTGGCCGCCAGGTTCCTGCTGGTGTCGAACCTGCACCCCAAGGACGGCGGCGCCACCATCGTCGCCGGCAACGAGAAGGTGATCCGCGCGCGGCTCTCGGACGCCAAGTTCTTCTGGGAGCAGGACCTCAAGAAGCCGCTCGACGAGATGGCGAGCGCGCTGGCCGGCATCACCTTCCACGAGAAGCTCGGCAGCCAGAAGGAGCGCGTGGAGCGCGTCGCCGAGCTGGCGTTCCAGATCGCAGGCTCCGTTGATGCGGACCCTGCGGACGCGCGGCGCGCCGCGCAGCTCGCCAAGGCCGATCTGGTGTCCGGCATGGTGGGCGAGTTCCCCGAGTTGCAGGGCCTGATGGGCCGCTACTACGCCGAGGTCGCCGGCACCAAGCCGGAGATCGCCCGCGCGATCGAGCTGCACTACAAGCCCAAGGGCCCGACCGACACGGTGCCGCTGGCCTCGCAGGGCGACGCCGTGGCGATTGCCGTGGCGCTGGCCGACAAGCTCGACACGCTGGTCGGCTTCTGGGCCATCGGCGAGAAGCCGACGGGGAGCGGCGATCCGTATCAGCTGCGGCGCGCGGCGCTGGGCGTGATCCGGATCGTGCTGGAGAATGATTTGCGGCTGCCGCTGATGCACATTGCCGGCACTGATCGTACCCACTCGCATTGAGGCCGATCTTGATCAAGCATCACGGCGGCATCGAGGAAAATCCGGAATGCGATAGCAGCTATTCGAGAAGGAAGCGAACGACCCATTGGTGACGTCGCGGAGCACGACGTCGAAGTTTGTCTGGAGACTGACTACGGTGGCCAAATTCGGGATGACTCCGCGACTTCTTCTTCGACCGTCTTAGGGTGCATTTGCGCGACATAGGGTGCTCGGCACGATCTGATCGACGCGGCTGGTTGACCGCGCAGCTCGTGGCGGCCATCGGTTGGACGACCTCGCCCTGATCGTCAAGCGCGTGGACGCGCTTGACGGGTTCCTCAAGACCGACGACGGCGCCACCCTGCTGGCCGGCGTCAAGCGCGCCAGCAATATCCTGCGCGACGAGGAGAAGAAGGATAAGCGCAGCTACGCCGCCGCAGCGGAAGGCCCGCTCCTGCGGGAACCGCAGGAGTTCGTCCTCTACGAGGCGATCCAGAAGGTGAAGGGCGACACGGTGGCCGCCATCAACGTGGAGAACTTCGCCGGCGCCATGCGGGCGCTGGCCGAGCTGCGCGCGCCGGTCGACGCCTTCTTCGACAAGGTCACCGTCAACGCACCCGACGCCGCTCTGCGCGCCAACCGCCTCGCGCTCCTGTCCGAGATCCGCGCCGCCACCCTCAACGTCGCCGACTTCTCCAAGATCGCCGGCTGAGCACGTTGCGCCTCCCCTTGCGTCGAAGGCGTCGCCTTCGACGCAATGAGGGGGAGGACGGAGCGCCACGGGCTTAGCTCGCCTATCGCAACACCCAACACGTCCGACAACAGGCGAGCTAAGTCCGATGGCGCTCCTAGGCTGGGGGTGTCTTGTCGCGGGCGCGGCCGGTCACCCCCACGCCGGCGCGACCAGCGGCTTGGATCGGCCGGTGCGAACGCGGCACGGGCGGCGATGGCCGATCCAAGTCGCGGACGCACCGCCCTCCCCCCTCGTCATGTCGAAGGCAAAGCCTCCGCCATAGGGGGAGGTGAAGCTCCCGCCTGCGAACACGCTTCGGCGCGTCGCGACGAACCCAACCGCGGCA
Source organism: uncultured Alphaproteobacteria bacterium (assembly GCA_963774165.1). GTDB lineage: Bacteria > Pseudomonadota > Alphaproteobacteria > Rhizobiales > Hyphomicrobiaceae > AWTP1-13. The sequence goes on from CAVZEC010000006.1 coordinate 246,254, forward strand.
GTAACGCCTATTGCGTGGCCGTCGCCGTGGGGGGCGGCTCCTCGAGGAACTGCTGCACCGTGCGCAGGAGCAGCATGCGGTTCTTCTCCATCAGGATCGTGTGCGTGCCCTCGCTCAGCACGACATGGCGCTTCCAGGCGGCGGCAGTGAGCAGGGGGTAGAGCGTCTGCGCCATGTAGGCCGGCGTGTCGCGGTCCCATTCGCCGAGCACCAGCAGCACGGGCGACGTGATCCTGGCCGGGTCGAAGTAGGCTTTCGGCGGGGTGGCGCCCCAGTAGTCCAGGCCGTCCTGCACCACGCCGTTGGGCGCGCGCAGGGTCTTGCCCTCGCCCTTCGGATCGGTGGCGAACGTGGCATCGGCCCACGCATCGAACCAGCCGGCGGGGATGAGGGCGGCCTTCTTCTCCTCGGGCACGCCCGTCAGCCAGCGGCCGAGCGCCTGGTCGCGGCTCACCACGCGGTAGGCGCCGAGCTTGCCCTGGACCTGCACCAGCGAAGGCGTGGTGCGCAGCCAGACCGGCGCGTAGAGCGCGAGCCGCTCGACCTTGCCCTGGTTGTCCGCCGTGTAGGCCGCCGTTATGGCGGTGCCCCACGACCAGCCGATGAGGTTGACCTTGTCGACGCCCCGCCGCTTGAGCACGAAGTCGACCACCGCCCCCAGCGCCTTGGAGGCGTCGGCGGTGCTCATGAAGGGCGCATTCTGGTCGGCGGGCGCATCCATGACCGCGGGCCGGGTCGAGCGCCCGTAGCCGGGCAGGTCGAGCGCGTAGACGTCGAAGCCCCTGGCCGCCATGTAGTCCATCCAGGACTTGCCGGCGAGCGGAAGGTCGAACGCGGTACCGGGATAGGTGGCGCCGTGCATCAGGATGGCGATGCGGTCGCTCTTGAAGGCCTGCACGCCATCGGGACGCTTGTTGCGCACGTAGATCTGCACGCCGTCGCCGTGTGGAACGCGGATGTCTTCGCCGACGATCTTGACCTCCTGCGCACCGGCTGCCGTCGAAGCAGCGAACGCCAACGCCATGGCAATAATCAACCCACGCATGACTGTTTCCTTCCCGGCCGTTTCTTGTGCGCCAATTCATACCATCCGCATTCCCCGCCTCCAATCGATGCCGACGGCGCCGCAAGCCGCACAGGCATGCGCCAAAAACGCGGAGGCCGGAGACGCTGTCGCGATCTCCGGCCTCGAATACTGTCGCAAGACGTGATGGAGGGGGACGAGGTCCGCTGCTCTGCCCTGGTGCCCAGCCTGGGCCGGCGCCGGACCGACGATCCCCCCTCCTTCAGCGGCGCTTCGCGGTGCGCTTCTTGGCGGCGACGCGCTTCATCGGCTTCTTCTTCGCCGCAACCTTCGCCTTGGTCTTCACTGCTGCCTTAGCCATTTGAGTGCCCTCTTCTTTCTCTCTCTCGTTCGAATCATCTCGAACTAGAGAACACTGAACAAATTCGAGGGACTTGTTGATAGTGAAGGGAGATTTAGCGCGCGCATTTATCTACTTTCAAATCGACGTGTTGCTGCGAGTCCACATTTTTCGTGCATTCGCAAGCCTTTGCGATGCGAAATGCAGGACGTGACTTTATGCACGCACGCAAAACGTGCGGGTGCAAAGATATCGAATGAGATGCGCAAGACGCTCCGCTCGGCAAATTGCAGGCGATAATTCTTCGCGCTCTATCTTGCATCGGACTCGCATCGGATTGGGCATCGGATCGATCGCGGCCCTGCTGCGTGCGCCCGATTGTCATCCCATGCTCAGTCGATCTCGCCCTGAAAAAGCCCGCACATTGCCGAAGGAAGCTGGCGCGCGCATGCTGCAGTGCGCGGCACGCCCCAAGAGGACAACGCATATATGGCGGACATCAGGGCCAGGCTGTTCGGGAGATCGGCCGTGCCGTCCGTCAGCGATCCCGTCGCCGGCGTGATCTGGATCACCATCTCGATGGCGCTGTTCGCGGGGCTGGCGGTGTTCTCGCGCCAGGCGATGAATGCCGGCCTGCACCCCTTCGAGGTCGTGTTCCTGCGCAACGTGTTCGCCTGCCTGCTGCTGGTGCCGCTGCTCGTCTACCGCGGACGCTCGCTGCTGCGCTCCGAGCGCTTCGGGCTCTATGGCCTTCGCGTCATGGTCTCGCTGCTGTCGATGCAGGCGTGGTTCTACGCCCTCTCCCTGATCCCGATCGGCGAGGTCACGGCCATCAGCTACCTGGCGCCGCTGTTCGGAACGCTGGGGGCCGTGCTGCTGCTTGGCGAGGTCGTGCGCATCCGTCGCTGGACGGCGCTCGGGGTGGGCTTTCTCGGCGCCATGGTCATCCTGCGTCCGACGGGTGCCGAGCTCGGCCTGGGCCAGCTCTGCGCGCTGGTCTCCGCCATGTCGGGCGGGCTGACGGCCGTGCTGGTGAAGCAGCTCACCGCCCGCGACGATCCCGACAAGATCGTCTTCCTCACCAATGCGCTGCTGATGCCGCTGTCGCTGGTCCCTGCCCTGTTCGTGTGGCGCTGGCCCACGCTGGAGGTGCTGCCGGCGCTGATCGGCATGGGGGTGTGCGCCGTGCTCGGCCACGTCACGGTGGTGCGGGGCTACGCCGCCACGGACGCGTCGCTGGCCATGACGTTCGAGTTCTCCAAGCTGCCGTTCGCGGTGGGCATCGCCTACCTCGCCTTCGGCGAGGTGATCGACGCGTGGACCTGGATCGGCGCGCTGATCATCTTTGCCTCCGCCGTCTACATCACGCGGCGCGAAGCCCGCCTCAGGGCGCAGCGGATCTCGAGCGCCGGCAGCACATCCAAGTAGCGCGCGACCCGCGGGCACGGGGAACCACGTGCGCCCGCCCACGTTGATTTGGGGATCAGCCGGGCGCCCGAAAAGTAAAGGCCGGCAAGAGCATAAGCCGCCCAGCCCGCAACTGGAGCGGTCGCATCTTGCCAGAGCGAAAAGGAGAACGAACGATGCGACAGAGATATTGGCTTAGCGCCGCCGCGGCCGTGCTCGGAGCGGGCTTGCTCGCCATTCCCGCGCAGGCCGCCCCGGCGGGTGCGCTCGGCGCTGACGTCCGGGCCGCGGTGGGCGACGCTTCCGCAGTGCAGCAGGCGCACTACTGGGGTCGACGCCACTACCGCGGCTACTATTACGGACCGCGCCGCTACTATGGCAACTACGGCTACTACCGCCCGTACCGCTACTACGGTTACGGGCCGGGCTTCGGCTTCTACTGCGGGCCCGCGCCATTACCGCCGCGGATGGTGGTGACGCGAGGCAGCGGCCCCATAACGGTTCATCGCGCAAGGCCGGTCCGAATGGGCCGGCCTTTGCGTTACGCGCGCAGGATCTTGCCGGGGTTCATGATGCCGCGCGGGTCGAGCGCATGCTTGAGGCGACGCATCATGTCGAGCTCGATGCCCGCCTTGTAGTGCTCGAGCTCGACCAGCCGCGAGCGGCCGACGCCGTGCTCGGCGCTGATGGAGCCGCTCAGGTCGGCGATGATATCGTGCACGATGCGGTTGATGCGGGGGCGCTGCTCGCGAAAGCGCGCCCGATCCCAGTCCACCGGCTTGATCGGGTTGTAGTGCATGTTGCCGTCGCCGACGTGGCCGAAGGCGCAGCGGCGGATGCCGGGGCAGGCGGCATCGACGGCGGCGTCGGCGCGCTCGATGAATTCCGGGATGCGGGAGACGGGGACCGACACATCGTGGGCGATGCTGCCGCCGGCCGCCTGCTGGGCCTCGACCAGGCTCTCGCGCATCTTCCACAGACGCGCCGCCTGCGCGCCCGAGGCGGCGATCAGCGCGTCGCGCACGAGGCCGTCCTCCAGCGCAGCTCCGAGCGCATCGGCCAGCGGCGCGTGCAGCGACCCCGGCTGGCCCTGGCTGGTGACGTCCATCAGCACGTACCAGGGATGCACCTCGGCCATCGGGTCCTCGTGACCGGGCACGCCCGCCAGCAGCAGGTCGATGATCGGGCGGCCGATCAGCTCGAAGGCCGAGACCGTGTCGCCCAGGCGGCTGCGCACGTGGCCGAGCAGGGCGACGCCGGCGGCCGGCGAATCGATGCCGATCCAGGCCGTCTCGCTGGCCGACGGCTTGGGAAACAGCCGCAGCACCGCCGCCGTGACGATGCCGAGCGTGCCTTCGGCGCCGATGAACACCTGCTTCATGTCGTAGCCGGTGTTGTCCTTGCGCAGTCCCCTCAGCCCCTCCCAGACGCTGCCGTCGGGCAGCACCACCTCCAGCCCGAGCACGAGGTTGCGCGTATTGCCGTAGCGCAGCACGTTCACGCCGCCGGCGTTGGTCGAGATGTTGCCGCCGATCTGGCAGGAGCCTTCCGCGCCGAGGCTGAGCGGGAACAGGCGGTCGATGCGGTCGGCCGCGTTCTGGATCTCCTTGAGCACCACGCCGGCCTCCACCGTGATGGTGTCGTTGACGGTGTCGGTGGCGCGAACCCGGTTCATGCGCGAGGTCGAGACGATGATCTCGCTCATGTCGGCATGCGGCTGGCTGCCGCCGGTGAGCCCGGTGTTGCCGCCCTGGCGGCACGATGCCGACGCCAGCCTCGGCGCAGATGCGCACGATGCCGGCAACCTCCGCGGTCGACTGCGGCCGGAGCACGAGGGGGACGCGGCCCTCCCAGTCGTCGCGGAAGCTCTTGCAGTAGGGCGCGATGTCGGCGGGATCGTCGAGCGTGCCGGCCGGCCCGACGGCGGCTTTCAGCCGCTCGATCACCTCGGGCGGAACGGGCTTGGCGACACGGATATCTGTCACGTCAGGTGCCCTCGCGTTGCAGGAGCCGGCGCAGCTCGGTCTTGAGGATCTTGCCGTAGTTGTTATTGGGCGGCGCGTCGAACGGCCCGGACGGTTGCGCGCGAACTCTTGCCACCGACCTACCGAAGCGGCAAGCGGCCCAGGCCGACGATCACCACCTGGGAATGAAACGCGCGCGGCTGGGTATCAGGACGGAAACGTTCGCCTCACGACGCCGCTGCCGGCGCATGTCCATTCCGATCGCGCGCCGGGCCACGAAATGCTCACGCCGGCTCACGCCTCCACCGCAATTGGTCACCGTTTATCACGCATGCGCGAGGGCACCTTTTCGCAGTCGCAACCTGGCCCATATGAGGGTCACGAGCCAAGCAACGCTGGCCCAACGAACGCAAGCAAGACGCTGATCCACAAATTTAATCTGAACATCGGAGAGAAGCCATGAAGACCATCCTGTCAGCCCTGATCGCCCTGTCGGTGATCGCCACCGTCGCCGCACCCGCGAGCGCCGCAGACTTCGACGCCAAGGCGTTCTGGCAGCAGCAGGGCACCCGCTACTGAGCCGCCGAACGCCGCTGAAAGCCAACACCCAATCCTCAAAGGAGAACTGTCATGAAGACCATCGTATCCGCCCTGATCGCCGTATCCGTGCTCGCCGGCATCGCCGCCGCCCCGGCGGCAGCGTTCGACGCCAAGAGCTTCTTTGCGCAGCAAGAGCGCGAAGTCCCGCTAGGCCGCTCGCCCGCGCACTCCAGGAGAATAGCCATGAAGACGTTCGTATCCGCCCTGCTTGCGCTGTCGGTCCTTGCCGGCATCGCCGCTGCACCCGCCAGCGCCGAGCAGTTCGACGCCAAGAGGTTCTGGCAAGAGCATCAGAGCTACTGACCTTCCAACCTCGGACCATCACCCAATTCCAGGAGAACCGCCATGAAGATCATCGTTTCCACGCTGCTCGCCCTGTCTGTGCTCGCCGGCATCGCCGCCGTCCCCGCCAGTGCGGCGACCGATGCCAAGAGCTTCTTCGAGCAGCAAGAGCGCCAGTCCTACTAACCTCCCTGGTAGGCCAGCGCCTGAGGCCCGCGAGTCCCCCCTCGCGGGCCTCTTCTTGTCGATGGAACCGCCCGCACCTGCGGGCGTTTTTGTTGCTGGGTCGAGGCAGCGGGATGGTTGCGCGCATGACGGCTGGGTCGGTGAAGGCGCAATCGCCAAGCCTTTTCAGGACCGCCGGATGCAACCGGTGAGGCAGCTTCTCACACGTCTCGGCACGCTGGCTGCGCACCCCGCGGCCTTCGTCGTCGTCAGCGTCTACGCCCTATGCTGGTACGCGTTCGAGCCTCAGGGCCTGGACTGGCACGGTGTCGCCACCCTGGCCACCTGGTGCATGACCCTGCTCATCCAGCGCGCCGAGCATCGCGATACCCAGGCCATTCACGCCAAGCTCGACGAGCTGCTGCACGCGCAAAAGGGCGCCCGCGATGCCGTCGCAAGGATCGACGAGCAGGAGCCCGAGGAGATCGAGCGGCTGCGGGCGAAAGAGCGCAAAGGCGCCTGACGAAGCGGCGCGGTTTGCCAGCACCGCAGGGGCGAGATTCGCCAGTTAGCCCAAGTCGAGCTCGTCCTCGACGACGTGGTTGAGGCTCGTGCCGGCCGCTGTCAGCACCACTTTGACCTTCAGCTTGCCCTGGCCGGAGCCCTTCTCCCGCACGATGCGCTCGATCTCGCGTTGCGAGGTGACGCCCACCTGCTTGAGGAATTTGCGCAGCGACATATTGAACTTGTCTTCGTCCATGGCGCTTCCTCCTGCTGCTTTGGCTGCCACTGCAACCACTTATCCGTGGCTGCATCTTAGCGGCTCCGGGCGCCTCGAGCGCGACGAGAATCGCCATGCAACCCGGTCTATGCTGCAACGCGAGACGCCGAACAGGCCTGTAAGTCGGCCGCCTTTCGGCATATATGAGTGGATACCTCGGCCGCTCCCGATTGCGGCTTGATCTTCCGCCCCTCGGCGCTAGTTTGCAGGCAACCGCGAAATCGACGAGACGCAATGGCAGGACTTGCGAAGATACATGACGCGACGCGCGCGCTGGTCGACCCGTTCGGCCGGCACGTGACGTATCTGCGTGTCTCCGTCACGGATCGCTGCGACTTCCGCTGCTCCTACTGCATGTCGGAGCACATGACCTTCCTGCCCAAGAAGGACCTGCTGTCGCTCGAGGAGCTCGACCGGCTGTGCTCGGCGTTCGTCGCCAAGGGCGTGCGCAAGCTGCGCATCACCGGCGGCGAGCCCCTGATGCGCAAGAACATCCTGTGGCTGTTCCGCGCGCTGAACCGGCATCTCGCGAGCGGCGCGCTCGAGGAGCTGACGCTGACCACCAACGGCAGCCAGCTGACGAAATACGCCCAGGAGCTGAAGGATGCCGGCGTCCGCCGCATCAATATCTCGCTCGATACGCTCAAGGCCGACCGCTTCAAGGCCATCACCCGCTGGGGCGATTTCAACCAGGTCATGGCCGGCATCGATGCCGCCGACAAGGCCGGCCTGGAGATCAAGCTCAACGCCGTCGCGCTCAAGGGCTTCAACGAGGACGAGTTCGCCGATCTGATCGGCTTCGCGCACGGCCGCGGCTTCGATCTCACCCTGATCGAGACCATGCCGCTGGGCGACATCGACGGCGACCGCACGGACCAGTACCTGCCGCTGTCGATCGTGCGCGCCCGCCTGATGGACCGCTTCACGCTGGAGGAGATCCCCTTCCGCACCGGCGGCCCGGCGCGCTACGTGCGCGTCAAGGAGACCGGCGGACGGCTCGGCTTCATCACGCCGATGACGCACAATTTCTGCGAGAGCTGCAACCGCGTGCGCCTGACGTGCACCGGCACGCTGTACATGTGCCTGGGCCAGGACGACGCCGCCGACCTGCGCGGCCCCCTGCGGGCTAGCCCCGACGACGCCCTCCTCTCGCGCGCCATCGACGAGGCCATCACGCGCAAGCCCAAGGGCCACGACTTCGTCATCGACCGGCGCACCAAGCAGCCCGCCGTCGCCCGCCACATGAGCGTCACCGGCGGCTGAGGCTGCGGCGAGCCAAAGCGTTGACCCGGGGCTGCGGACACAGCGGCCTTCGCATACCCAGCCCAGCAACCCCGTGCTGAGCTTGTCGAAGCACGCTTGGAGCCCGCGGCCCGCCCTTCGACAGGCTCAGGGCGAAGTCGTGATTGCGTCGATCCCCAGGGCGTCATCGCGAGGCAGGACTTTCGCTTACCGGTATGAGAGGGCGGCGGATGGCCACCGGCATTGCCGTGGCTCGACAACAAGCCATCGTGCCGAGCCTGCATGCCCTCGGACTTGTTCCGACGGTCGGAGGACGGCCGCGGCTCAGCCGATGTCGGCGGAGGAGAAGCGGTATTTGCGGGAGCAGAACTCGCAGGTGACGGTGAGGCCGCCGTCGGGCTCGCGCATGTCCTCCAGCTCGGCGGCGCCGAACTGGCGCAGGTAATCGTGGATGCGCTCGCGCGAGCAGCGGCATTCGGCGGCGAGGACCGCCGCGGGCGTCACCACCACGCCCTCCTCGTGGAAGAGGCGATAGAGCAGCCGCTGCGGCGCCAGCATCGGGTCGAGCAGCTCGTGGTCCTCGACGGTGGCCGCGAGGTGGCGGGCGCGGTTCCAGTTCTCCTCGTCGTCCTCCTCGCTGGTCGAGACGTCCTCGCGCTTGCCGCCTTCGCGCGGCAGCTGCTGGATCATCAGGCCGCCGGCACGCCAGTGCGACGCGCGCGCGCCCGTGCCGTCGCCGGGACCATAGTGGCGCGCAACGGCAAGCCTGATGAAGGTCGGCAGCTGCTCGGACTGGCGGAAGTAGGTGTGGGCGGCATCCACCAGCGGCTCGCGATCGAGGGCGACGATGCCCTGGTAGCGGTCCTTGTCGACGCCGCGATCGATGGTCATGGCCACGTGACCCTTGCCCAGCAGCGCGCCCTGGTCGCCGCGGCCCCTGGCCTCGGCGAGGCCCGCATCGGCCTTGTCGAAATTGGCGTAGCCGCGCAGCTTGCCGGGGGCGACGAAATCGGCAACCAGGAAATCGAGCGGGCCGTCGGTCTTGGTCTGCAGGATGAGCTTGGCCTGGGCCTCGCTCTTGAGCGCGCTGCCCAGCATGGCCGTGAGCGTCAGCGCCTCGCCGAGCGCGTGGCTGACGGGCTCCGGATAGGCGTGGCGCGACAGCACTGTGTCCACCACCGAGCCCAGCCGGATGACGCGGCCGACCACGTCCGACCGCACCGTGCGGAACGGCAGCACCAGGTCGTCATCGGTCTGCTCAGGACTTCGGGCCTCGTCCATCTGCGCTCGTTGTGTGCCTCTATCGGATGACGCCAGCCTGCAAGTGTTGGCGTCATACTACCGGATCAATCCACTCCGAGGCACCACGCCAGGATGGCCTTCTGTGCGTGCAGCCTGTTCTCGGCCTCGTCCCACACCACCGACTGGGGACCGTCGATGACCGACGCCGACACCTCCAGACCGCGATAGGCCGGCAGGCAATGCATGAATATGGCCCCGGGGGCGGCGGATTTCATCAGCTGGTCGTCGACGGCAAAAGGTCCCAGCAGCTGCTTGCGGCGCGACGCCTCGTTCTGCTGACCCATGGAGACCCAGGTGTCGGTGACCACGCAGTCGGCATCGGTCACGGCCTCGTGGGCGTCGTCGGTGAGCAGGATCTCCGCGCCGTTGCGCTTGGCCCAGTCGAGAACCTTGTTCTCGGGATTGAGTTGCGGCGGGCAGGCGATCGTCAGCTTGAACTTGAACTGCGCCGCCGCATGGATCCACGACGCCGCCACATTGTTGCCGTCGCCCGTCCAGGCAACCCGGCGCCCCGCGATCGGGCCTTTCGCCTCCTCGAACGTCATGATGTCGGCGATGATCTGGCAGGGGTGGGTGCGGTCGGTCAGCCCGTTGATGACGGGCACGGTGGCGTGGTCGGCGTACTCGGTCAGCGTCTCGTGCTTGTTGGCGCGGATCATGATGGCGTCGACGTAGCGCGACACCACCTTGGCCGTGTCCGAGATGGGCTCGCCGCGGCCCACCTGCAGGTCGGCCTGGTTCAGCGCCAGGGATTGGCCGCCGAGCTGGCGCATGGCGACGTCGAACGATACCCGCGTGCGCGTCGAGGGCTTCTCGAAGATCAGCATCAGCACGGCGGTCTCGATGCCGGCGGGGCGCAGCTCCGCCGGCGCGCGCTTGCCCGCCCGCTTCATGGCGTGACCCATGTCGACGATGCGCCTGAGCGTGCCGGCGTCGATGCAGTCGATATCCAGGAAGTGACGGGGAGGCATGACGCCGGCTAGTGTCCTGATCGGGAAGCCCGCCTAGTGTGATGATCGAGAAGTCCGCATCATCGCTCTGGGTCGGGGTGAGAAGCGGACTTCTCGATCTGAATCACACTAGTTGCATTAGCTTTGCTAGTGTCCTTCAGATCGCGAAATTCGTTCCGAGCTTCCCAGAGATGTAGACGAATTTCGCGATCAGGACACTAGGCGGGCTTGGAGACTTGCTTCAACGCCTGCGACAGGCGCTGCACGGCCTCCGAGATGTCCGCCTCGGTGGCGTTGAGGGGCGGCAGCAGGCGCACGACGTTCTCGCCGGCGCCGACGGTGAGCAGCTTCTCGGCCATGCACGCGCCGACCACGTCGCCCATCGGCGGCTTGACCTTGATGCCCACCAGCAGACCGCTGCCGCGCACCTCCTCAACCACGTCGGGGTTCTCGTCCTTGATGCGGGCCAGCGCCTGCTTGAGACGCAATCCGGTCTCGCGCACCTGGTCGAGGAAGCCCGGCTCCAGCACGGCGTCGAGCACCGCGTTGCCGACTGCCATCGCCAGCGGGTTGCCGCCGTAGGTGGAGCCGTGCGTGCCGGGGACCATGCCCTTGGCCGCCTCCTCCGTGGCCATGAAGCAGCCGACCGGGAAGCCGCCGCCGATGCCCTTGGCCACCGCCATCACGTCGGGGGTGATGCCCGCCCACTCGTAGGCGAACAGCTTGCCGGTGCGGCCCATGCCGCATTGCACCTCGTCGAGCACCAGCAGCAGGCCGTGCTCGTCGCACAACTTGCGCAGGCCCTGCAGGAACTGGTTGGAGCCGACGCGCACGCCGCCCTCGCCCTGTACCGGCTCGACCATGATGGCCGCGGTGTGCGGGCCGATGGCTTTCTCCACGGCCTCGAGGTCGCCGAAGGCAACCAGGTCGAAGCCGGGGGCCGGATCGCCGAAGCCTTCGAGGTACTTCTCGTTGCCGGCGGCGGCGATGGTGGCCAGCGTGCGGCCGTGGAACGCGCCCTTGAAGGTGACGATGCGCCACCGCTCGGGATGGCCGTTGGCGAAGTGGTAGCGGCGCGCCAGCTTGATGGCGCCCTCGCAGGCCTCGGCGCCGGAATTGGTGAAGAACACCTTGTCGGCGAAGGTCGCCTCGCACAGGCGCTCGGCGAGGCGCTCCTGGCCGGAGACGCGGTAGAGGTTGGAGCAGTGCCACAGCTTGCCGGCCTGCTCGGTGAGAGCGGCGATCAGCTTGGGATGGGCGTGGCCCAGGGCGTTGACGGCGACGCCGCTGGCAAAGTCGAGGTAGCGCTCGCCCGTGGTGGAGATGAGCCACGCGCCCTCGCCCTTCTCGAAGGCGATGTTCTGGCGCGCGTAGGTGGACATCACGGCGGGCGAGGGGCCCGCGGAAGCCTTGGCCGGCTTGGACTGGGAGTTCTTGGCGGGAGTTTGGGCGACCTTCACGGAAGATGTGGACATGGCAAGACCTATCTGGCTCTGCTCGAGAAAACAAAAAGCCGCGCTCAGGCGCGGCGCTGATGGGGACCCGTCAACGGTCCGTCATCGCAACCGCGTGAGCGGGCGAACATTACGGCGTCGCTTTTCGGACGGATAGGTCATGATCGAACTTTATGCTGTTAGCGCCCCTATGTGTCAATAAACATCGCCACGGCGGAGCAAGCGAGACCTCCGGCCATCGGCGGCCGCAGAGGCGGGATTGTCCCAGCGGACGTGGATGCGGAGGGGCACCGCATCAATTGCGGCGACAGGCGCCCAGCGAAATGATAGGGCGCTGCCGTCGAACCGCAACCGGCTCGAGCAATTCACGGAATCGAAGCTGCCCATGCGTCTTCCCTTCTACTACGGCTGGGTGATCGTTGCCGTCGTATTCGTCACGATGGGCATCGGCGTCAACGCGCGCACGGCGTTCTCGCTGCTGTTTCCGCCCATTCTGGAGGAGTTCCGCTGGGATCGCGGCGTCACCGCGGGCGCCTTCTCCTTCGGCTTCGTGGTGTCGGCGATCCTGAGCCCGGTGCTCGGTCGCATGATGGACCGGGTCGGCCCGCGCGCGGTGATGGAGCTGGGGGTCGGCCTGATGGCAGCGGGGCTGTTCCTGGCGCCTTTCGCGCAGGTGCCCTGGCATCTCTATATGTCGCTCGGCGTCCTGGTCGGCGGCGGCAGCGTGTGCCTGGGCTATGCCGGCCAGTCGCTGTTCCTGCCCAACTGGTTCGTGCGCCGGCGCGGCATGGCGATCGGCATCGCCTTTGCCGGAGCCGGGGTCGGCTCCATCATCCTGCTGCCCTGGGTGCAGACGGTGATCGAGGGCGCCGGCTGGCGCGCGGCCTGCCTTGCGATGGGCACGCTATTGCTGGTCGTGCTGGCCCCCATCAACCTGCTGCTGCGCAAGCGGCCGGAGGACATGGGACTGCGCCCGGACGGCGACGCCGCGCCGAGCAGCTCGGCAGCGCCGCCCGCCTCCAACGTCGTCAACGAGGCCTGGGCGGCGGTCGACTGGACGCTGTGGCGCGCCATGCGCAGCGCGCCGTTCTGGTGGATCGCGCTGGCGTATTTTTCCGCCCTCTATGCCTGGTACGCCGTGCAGGTGCACCAGACCAAGTATCTGGTGGAGATCGGGTTCAGCCCGACGGTGGCCGCGTGGGCGCTGGGTCTCGTCAGCCTGGTCGGCATCCCCGGGCAGATCGCGCTGGGGCACATCTCCGACCGGATCGGCCGGGAATGGATCTGGACCATCGCCAGCGCGGGCTTCGCCATCTGCTTCCTGGCGTTGATCGCCCTCGAGCACAATCCGACGTTTCCGCTCCTCTACGTGATGGTGATCGCGCAGGGCGGCCTCGGCTACGGTCTCACCTCCATCTTCGGCGCGGTGGTGGCCGAGATCTACCAGGGCAAGCACTACGGCAGCATCTTCGGCACGCTGATGCTGGCGGCCATCGCCGGCGGCGCGCTCGGCCCCTGGGCCACCGGCGCGCTGTACGACGCGCACGGGAGCTACGCCGAGGCCTTCTGGATCTGCGTCGGGCTCAGCGGACTGTCGGTCGCGGCGCTGTGGCGGGCGGCGCCGCGCAAGGTGCGCGCCGTGGCCGGCCGGATGCATCGCCTGCAGCCGGCCGCACCCCGAGATTAGATGGCATCTGCGAGACTGAACCGCACAAGCCGATCATCAGGCTTCGGTGAGGGCGAAGACGTGCGCGGGCGTGTCCAGACCTTTCAGCTCGTGGCGGCCGAGATCCTCCGACCGGACCCCGACGGGCAGGCTGAAGCCCTGGCCCGTGTCCGTGACGATGGCGTCCTTCCCCAGGGCTTTGGCCAGCGTCTCGAGGCGGGCGACCGTGTTGAGCGTCTCGCCGCGATACACGATCTGGCGCTTGCTGGCGCCGCACTCTCCCGCGACCACCGATCCGCGATGCAGGACGGCGCGGAACTCGGGAACGGTTCCATATTTCTGCCGGTACCACGCCGCGCGCCGCTGCACCGCCTCGCGCACGGCAAAAATGGCCCTGATGGCCTGCTGCTCGCTTTCGGCCTTTCCCAGCCGCCAGGTGGCGATCACGGCATCCCCGACGTATTCGTAGATCTCTCCGCCGAGCTCGGTGATGGGGACGTCGATATCGAAGAAGGTGTCGGCGAGCAGCTCATGGAACTGCTCGTCGCCCAGCCGCACCGCGAGCGGCGTCGAGCCCTTCAGGTCGAACAGCAGGAACAGCCGCTCCTCGCGTCGCGGACGGTGATAGCGTCCCAGCACGACGTTCGCGAGCGTCCGCCCGCCGATCAGGCTGTGCGCCTGGGCGATGAACAGCGCGATCGTCAGGGCGGCGAGGGAAAAAGCAAAGCTCGCCACCACTTGCCTCGGTTCGAAGGCGTGAGCGACCCAGCGCTCGCCGAGCATCCGGCCGATGTCCGCATTGAGGATCAGGAGCAGCGTGATGATCGTCGCATGCGCCGCAACCCGAAGCCCCAGGAACTGGAGGAAAGGGAGCCGGCGCAGAGCAGCGACTCGCGAGCCATGGATGATGAACAGCTCCAGCCCGCTGGTTGCGCCGGCGATCAGCAGGCCGGCCCGTGCCCCCGTCATCCAGGACACCGATGCAGGGCGGCCCGGGATAATTGCCGCCGTGTAGAAGATGCCGGCAACCCCGCCCAAGGCCATTGATACCAGCCAAATCAGGAGCCGCCGCCGCGTCCGCAGTGAGACCGTCATGAGCTGCGCCCGTTGAGCAAGATCAGCCATCGAAGACCGGACGACTACGCGTCGCCCGCGCGCGGCTGGTCAAGCCCGCTTGACACTGGCGGTGCGAGCCTCCGACCCCGGCCGTCTCCCGCGCGCAGGAGGAGTCAGTCCCGGCGTGAAGCTTGCATCGGCTGGCGAGACAGCGCATTGAAGCGACCTCGGGGACCCGCCAGGCAATGACGCAGCCATCCAATCCTGAGGCTTCCCCCGCCTTCGAGAAGCTGTCTCCGATCACGCTATGGGGCTTTCTCGTAGTGGTCTCGGCGCTGCTTGCGGCCCTGTTCGAGGTGATCGGATTGCCGGCGGCGCTGCTGCTGGGCCCGATGATCGCCGGCATCATCGTAGGCAGCAACGGCGGCAAGATTCGTCCGTTGCGGCTGCCGGTGCTCGCCGCGCAGACCATTGTCGGATGCCTGGTGGCGCGCGCGATCACGACCGATGCCGTGGTCACCTTCCTCAAGGACTGGCCGCTCTTCCTCACCGTCGTGATCGCCATCGTCGCCATGAGCACCGGCCTCGGCTGGCTGATGACCCGATGGCAGGTGCTCCCCGGCACGACGGCCGTCTGGGGCACGGCACCCGGCGGCGCCTCGGTCATGATGGTCATGTCCGGCTCGTTCGGCGCCGATCCGCGGCTGGTGGCGTTCATGCAATATCTGCGTGTCGTGCTCGTTGCCGCCGTCGCCTCGCTGGTCGCTCGATTTTGGCTTGGCGCGCCCGACGCTGTCGCTCCCGACCTGGTCTGGTTTCCGCACATCCAATGGCAGGATTTCGTGGGGACCCTGCTGATCGCGGCGATCGGCGGCTGCATCGCGGTGGGACTGCGGATACCGGCGGGAACGATGCTGGTGCCGCTCACCATCGGCGCGGTGGTCGAGGGGTTCGGTCTCGTGACGATCACGCTGCCGCCGTGGCTGCTCGCCATCAGCTACGCGTTTCTCGGCTGGAGCGTCGGACTGGGCTTCACGCGCGAGATCCTCCTGCATGCCTCGCGCGCGCTGCCGCAGGTGCTGCTGGCGGTGCTCTCCATGATCGCGGCGTGCGGCGTGTTCGCGCTCCTGCTGGTCTATGCGGCCGGCATCGACCCGATGACGGCGTATCTCGCGACCAGCCCGGGGGGCATGGATTCGGTTGCGATCATCGGAGCCTCGAGCAAGGCCGATCTGTCGTTCGTGATGGCCCTGCAGACCTTGCGTCTGGTGATCGTGATCCTCTGCGGGCCGCCGCTGGCGAAGTTCATCGCGCAGCGCATCAGGACCGACGCCGGCCGGCGATCCTGAGCATTGCTGCGGCCGCACTCACGCGGACCTGACGATGCATCACGGCGATGTCAGCCGCACTGTTCCATTCGTAACACGCGACGGCGAGCCCTCGCAGTTAACAGCGCAATATCCGCTGACGTCGCGGCAAGCTTCGTCGGCCGGTCCAAGAAGCAACAAGGTGGTCATCATGTTTCATCGCACAGCATCTGCACAATTCGGGCTGGTACTGGTTCTGAGTGGCTTCGTTGCCGAGCCTGCTTCGGCCTACAAGTGGCCTGGCGAGGACGCCGGCCTGGGCAGCGCAATTGCCGCCAAAGTCATCGGCCAGCAGTGCGTCGGTCTCCTGTCTGCGTCGGACATGCGCGAGATCGACGCTTATCTGGCCAAATCCGCCAGCGAGTTGGCCAACAAGCCCGACGCCCGGAAGTACAGCGTCAACGGCGCGCCGTTTTATGAGACGCTTACGCAGCGCCTGACCGAAACCTACACCAAGAAGTACAGCGATCCCGCCGCATGCGATGCGGATGCATTCGAGGAGGCGCAGGACACGCTGCAGAAGGTCCGCAAGGCAATGGCGGCCGGCAAGCCCCTATACCCCGACGAGAACGATCCAGACCGCAAACCTGACGTGGGTGAAGCCATTACGGCCAAGGTGACGGGCGAGAAATGCCAGGGCGCGCTCACTGTCCTCGAACTGGCAGAGCTCGAGCTCTACGTCGCCAGGGCTTGGGTCTGGTGGGCCAAGAACGCAATCGAGGCGGACGCGCGTTCGACAATCGAAATCTACAAGTCGGCGGAGAAAACCATCGCCAGCGGATGGAAGCCGAAGGATTGCACCGAGGCGGCCGTCGGCAAGGCCAAGAAGGTCGCCTCGCTGGTGGGTAAGGCCGAGGCCAGCGTGGTCCGTTGAAGCCGCGACCCGATGCTGGCGGCGACATCGCCGCCAGCATCACGCCGGCTCGCCGCGCAGGAGGCGCGGGACCTCGCCGGTGAGGCCCGCGGCCTCGGCGACGAAGAACTGCTTCAAGGCAGGTATGCGCTCGACCAGGCCGAGGCCGAAGTCACGCGCCGAGCGCAGCAGCGTCGAGTCGTTGGAGAACAGCCGGTTGAGGGCGTCGAAGGTGGCGGCTGAGAGCGCCGAGTCGGCACGCCGCCAGCGCTGGTAGCGCTCCAGCACCGTCAGCGAGCCCAAGTCGAGGCCGAGCCGGGCCGCGTCGGCGACGACCTCGGCCAGCGCGGCGACGTCCCGCAGGCCCAGGTTCAGACCCTGGCCGGCGATCGGGTGCACGCCGTGGGCGGCGTCGCCGACCAGCGCAAAGCGGTCCGCCACCATCGACCGGGCGAGATGCATGTCGAGCGGCCAGGAAGCGCGCGGTCCGGCCAGCGCAATGCCGCCGAGCCGATAGCCGAACCGCCTCTCCACCTCGGCCAGGAAGCCGGCATCGTCGAGCGCCAGGATCTCGCGCGCCCGTGCGGCGTCCTCCGTCCAGGTGATGCACGCGCGATTGCCCGTCAGCGGCAGGATGGCGAACGGACCGGAGGGGAGGAAGTGCTGCACGGCGCGACCCTGGTGCGGCTGCTCGAGCCGCACCGTCGTGACGATGCCGGTCTGCGGATAGCTCCAGCGCACAACGCCGACGCCGGCCGCCTCGCGCAGCGGAGAGCCCTTTCCGTCGGCGGCGACGAGAAGTGCCGCGCGCAGCGAGCGGGCCGACGCCCCCTGCCCGATGTCGACGCGGACCTCATGCTCGTCGGCTTGGACGCCCACGGCCGGCTCGCCGCCGAGCAGGGCGATGGAGGCGCGGGAGGCCGCCGCCATCAGCAGGGCGTCGCGCAATTGGCCCTGCTCGACGATGTAGGTGGCGGGCTCGCCGCCATCGACGGTGTTGTCGTAGGACAGAAGCACCGGGCGGAACGCATCCTCCAGGCTCGAGTCGGTGACCTCGACGGCAGTGACGGGCTCGGCGTGCGCGGCCACCGCCGGCCATACCCCGAGCGCGGACAGCATGCGCTTGGCACCGGCCGAGAGCGCGAAGGCGCGGGCGTCGGCCGGACCGGCGCCGGCATGCAACGGGATGCGGTCCACAACGGCGATCCGGGCGCCCGCCCCAGCGCATCGGCGAGCGCGCAGGCGAGCGCGAGGCCGGCGGTGCCGCCGCCGGCGATCACGATGTCATAGCGCTCGGCGCCCGCTTTCATTGTCTCGTGCTGCAGGTTGGTCACAAAGGCGCTGGCAGGAAGGTCCAGATCTCTTGCCCAGCCTCAATTGTCGAAGAGATCCGGATGCTGCTTATGCAAAGGGCGGTAGATGACATCGTCCAGGGCGAAGGTCATCTCCGCCAGATTCCTGCGAATCACTTTGGCCGCTTCGATGTCATCCATGCGGAGCGTGAGGTTCGTCATTTCAGTGAACCAGATGCCGAATTCCCGATACTTCTCGGCGAATTCGCGAACTAGCTGCTTGTCCATAGTCATACCGTCCTGCCTGGATGGCATCGGTGTGCATTCTGCGGGTTCCGGCTTACCTTGTCTTTGCCAGCTCGCCTGAGGACCGCCATGCCCACCAAGTCCGCCAAACCCGCACGCCCGAAGCCCGGCAGCGCGCTGGAGCATCTGCTGTCCATACTGGACCTGGAGCCGCTGGAGGAGAACCTGTTTCGCGGCCGCAGCCCGCAGGACGGCTGGCAGCGGGTGTTCGGCGGACAGGTGCTGGGCCAGGCGCTGGTGGCGGCCGTGCGCACCGTGCCGCCGGACCGCGTCGCCCACTCGCTGCACGCCTACTTCCTGCTGCCGGGCGATCCGGCGCGGCCGATCGTCTACAACGTCGAGCGCGTGCGCGACGGCGGCAGCTTTACCACCCGCCGCGTCACCGGCATCCAGCATGGCCGGCCGATGTTCGCGATGAGCTGCTCCTTCCACGTCGCGGAGCCGGGGCTCGACCATCAGGACGCCATGCCGCAGGTGCCGTCGCCCGAGGAGCTGCCGAGCGAGCAACAGCTCAAGGCCCGGATGCTGGCCCAGCTGCCCGAGAACATGAAGAGCTACTGGGAGCGCGAGCGGCCCATCGAGATGCGGCCGGTGGACTCCTCGCGCTACTTCGCCCGCGAGAAGCGGGCACCCGAGCAGATGGTTTGGATGCGGGCCAGCGGCCGCCTGCCGGACGCGCTCCCCCTCCACCAGTGCGTGCTGGCCTACGCCTCCGACTTCACGCTGCTGGACACAGCGCTGATCGCGCACGGCAAGCTGATGTTCGACAAGGACATCCAGCTGGCGAGCCTCGACCACGCCCTTTGGCTGCACCGTCCGTTCCGCGCCGACGACTGGCTCCTCTACGCCCAGGAGAGCCCCTCCAGCCACGGAGCGCGGGGGTTTTGCCGGGGCCGAATCTTCACCCGCGACGGGGTGCTGGTGGCATCCGTTGCCCAGGAAGGACTGATGCGCGAACGCACTTCGGACTTCGCGCCCAGGTAATGAGCAAAAATTAACGTTTGCCGATTTATTAGGCAATCAGCCGCGGGTAGGAAAGCGGCACAAATGTGTCATTACTGTAGCTAGATCAATATCTTAGCGCGCCATCTCGCAAATGGCATGTGTTTTGACTCTCACCTCATGCGCCGCCGAGTGTAAGCGGCAGGGATTGCCGAGTCTGCTTCGAATGCGGGCAGGCCGGCCGAGCCACAAGGGGAACCACATGAAGCTGGTGACGGCCATCATCAAGCCGTTCAAGCTCGAGGAAGTCCGCTCGGCGCTGACCGATCTCGGGCTGCAGGGAATGACCGTGACGGAAGTCAAAGGTTACGGTCGCCAGAAGGGGCACACGGAAATCTACCGCGGTGCCGAATACGCAGTGAGCTTCCTGCCGAAGGTCAAGATCGAGGTGGTGGTGCCGTCAGGCACGGTGGACAAGGCCGTGGAAGCCATTGTCCGCACCGCCAGGACCGGCCAGATCGGCGACGGCAAGATTTTCGTGTCGCCCGTCGATCATGCAGTCCGCGTCCGCACGGGCGAAACCGACGACAGCGCCATCTGATCCGATCGGCCGACCGACCCGCCGGCCGATCCCGCCCAGAACCTGACCCGCCGCACACTTGGAGGCACTACACATGAAGCTTGGTACCTTGCGCCGGATTGCCGCTGTGGCAGTCGCGGCATCACTAGTGGCGCTCGTCGCCGCGCCCGTGCTGGCGCAGGCGCCGACCCCGCCTGCACCGACACCGAACAAGGGCGACACCGCCTGGATGCTGACGGCATCCGCGCTAGTCCTGCTGATGACGGTCCCCGGGCTCGCGCTGTTCTACGGCGGCCTGGTGCGCACCAAGAACATGCTGTCGATGATGATGCAGGTGTTCTCCTGCGTCTGTCTGGTCTGCATCATCTGGGTGACCTACGGCTACAGCCTGGCCTTCAGCGAAGGCGGCGCACTCAACGCCTACATCGGCGGCTTCTCCAAGGCCTTCCTCGCCGGCGTCACGCCGGACTCGACGGTCGAAACCTTCACCGACGGCGTCGTCATTCCGGAGCTGGCCTACATCTGCTTCCAGATGACCTTCGCCGCCATCACGCCGGCTCTGATCGTCGGCTCGATGGCCGAGCGCATGAAATTCTCGGCGGTCATGCTGTTCATCGCCCTGTGGGTGACGCTGGTCTACTTCCCGATCGCCCACATGGTCTGGTATTGGGCCGGCCCTGCCGGAACGGTTGCCGCCGCCAAGGCTTTGGCCGCCGCAGCACCCGACGCCAAAGCGGCCGCGCAGACCGCAATGGACGCGGTGGTCGCGAACGCCGGCATGGCCTTCCAGTGGGGCGCGCTCGACTTCGCGGGCGGCACCGTGGTGCACATCAATGCCGGTATCGCCGGCCTGGTCGGCGCCCTCATCGTCGGCAAGCGAGTCGGCTTCGGGCGCGAGGCGATGCCTCCGCACTCGCTGACCATGACCCTGATCGGCGCTTCGCTGCTGTGGGTGGGCTGGTTCGGCTTCAACGCCGGCTCGGCGCTCGAGGCAGCCGGCACCGCGGCACTGGCGATGACGAACACCTTCGTCGCCACGGCAGCCGCCGCGCTGGCCTGGATGCTGGCCGAGAAGGTCCACAAGGGCAAGCCGAGCCTCCTCGGCGCCGCCTCCGGCGCCGTGGCCGGGTTGGTGGCTGTCACACCGGCCTCCGGCTTTGCCGGACCGATGGGTGCCATCGTGCTCGGCATCGTTGCGGGCTTCGTGTGCGTGTTCTTCTGCTCCGCGATCAAGAACGCGTTCGGCTACGACGACGCACTCGACGTGTTCGGCGTGCACTGCGTCGGCGGCATCATCGGCGCCATCGGCACGGGCTTCCTGGCCGCGCCGATGCTCGGCGGCACCGGCGTGTTCGACTACGCGACTGGCAAGGTCGGCGACTACGACATGATCGCCCAGGTCATCACGCAGTGTAAGGCGGTTGCCCTGACGCTGATCTGGTCGGGCGTCGGATCAGCCGTCCTGTTCATGGTCGTGAAGGCGGTCGTGGGCCTGCGGCCCGGCACCGACCAGGAGCGCGAGGGTCTCGACCTCGTCGATCACGGCGAGCGCGCCTACAACTACTGAGCATCGGTTTGCGGCGCGGTCCGCGCTCCATCGGACCTCGCCGCTTTCTAGAGCACGCCACTTCCCCGGTACGTGCTCCTGACGCCCGAAGCGAAAGCTTCGGGCGCTTTTTTTATGCCATCCCCTATGGCACCGGCACGGACACGGCAGACCGCGGCCCCAGCCGCTCGAGCAGGCGCTGCAGGTGGGGGCGGGCGAGCGCGATGCAGCCCTCGGTAGGCGCATATCCCGCCCTTGCCACGTGCATGAAGATGGCGCTGCCGCGCCCGCGCACGCGGGGCCGCTCGTTGTAGGCCAGCACGACGACGAGGTCGTAGAGGCCATCCGACCGCCAGAGGCGCTCGGCACTAGCCGAATAGGGATGGCGCACCGGACGGTTGTAGTTGCGATCCGCCGTTGCGTCGCACCAGCCATCGTTCGGACGGATCGCACTCACCGCTAGCGCCGTGCGCGGCCGCCGGACATGGTCGGGACGATAGAGCACGGCGCGCATGCGCCACTGCCCCACCGGCGTGGCGCCGTCTCCCTCGCGCTTGCGCGCACGCCAGCCGCTGCGTCCGAGCGCGCACGGGAACGAGAGATTGCCCAGCGTCAACCTGCCCCGGGCAGCTCCGGCCGACCGAGCAGACACGACAGCCACTCGCTGGGATATGCGTTTAGTCTTGGGCTTGATGCGTCTTCGCACGAGCGACAAACTCTGTTTCCCCCTCCAATCTGATGCTAGACTGTGGGCTACTGGCAACAATCCATCAACCGGAGTTGAGCAGCATGAGCACCGCACGCAAGATTCTCATCGTCGATGACGACGAGGACCTTCGCGAGTCGCTGAAAGACCAGCTCGCCCTGCACGACGAATTCGAGGTTTTCACTGCCGGCACCGCCTCCAAAGGGATCGAGGTCGTCAAGGGCGATCACTTCGATCTCGTCATGCTCGACGTGGGCCTGCCGGACATGGACGGCCGCGAGGCCTGCAAGCTGCTGCGCAAGAACGGCTTCAAGAGCCCGATCGTCATGCTCACCGGCAACGTGTCGGATGCCGACATGATCCTGGGCCTCGACTCCGGCGCCAATGACTACGTCACCAAGCCCTTCAAGTTCGCCGTGCTGCTGGCCCGCATCCGCGCGCAGCTGCGCCAGCACGAGCAGAGCGAGGATGCGGTGTTCGCGATCGGCCCCTACTCGTTCAAGCCGGCCTCCAAGATGCTGCTCGACGAGAAGGGATCGAAAATCCGGCTGACGGAGAAGGAGACCTCGATCCTCAAATACCTCTATCGCGCAGGCGAGAAAGTGGTCACGCGCGACGTGCTGCTGCAGGAGGTGTGGGGCTATAACTCGGGCGTCACCACGCACACCCTGGAGACGCACATCTATCGGCTGCGCCAGAAAATCGAGAAGGACCCCTCGCACGCCGAGCTGCTGGTGACCGAGACAGGCGGCTACAAGCTCGTGCCGTAGGACTTTCCACGCGTCGTGCCGAAGCCGTGCTCCGCGCGCCCGTGAAGTACGGGGAGAGGTGAAAACCGCACGCTGGACCCGCGCAGGCAAATCAGTCGACGCTTGCCGGCATGACAACAGACAACCTCGTGGCGCCGCTGTCGCGCCTTCCGATTTTCGCCGGGCTGAAGCCCTCCCAGCTCACGCAGATCACGCAGGCGGCCGAGCGGCTGAGATATTGGCCGGGCGACGTCATCACCAAGGCAGGGCAGACCGGCGACGGTGCCTACCTGATCGTGTCGGGAACGGCGCAACGCGTGGCCGGTTCCGGTGCGACAGCGACGCCGGAGAATGTGGCGCCCGGCTCGCTGGTCGGCGAGATGGCCATGCTGATCGAGCACGAGTATACCTCGACCATCGTCGCTGGCGACCGCGTCTTCTGCCTCAAGATCCTGCGCTCCGCACTGCACGCGCAGATGCTCGCGGATCCCTCGCTCGCACAGCATTTCCACGACCGCGTCACCGAGCAGCTGGTGCGGACGGCGGAGGAGCTGCGCCGCATCGACAAGGACTTCGCGAAAGACTTCGCGGCGCATGGGTTCGGCGCCTCGCAACCGGCGCCTGCGAAATTTGTGGCTGCAACCTACGGGCGCCACTGACGCGCCACTCATTCAACGCAAAGCGAGTGCGGAAAAGAAAAGCGCCCAACCCCGGGGGAGGAGTTGGGCGCGAGAAGCGCGTCATGCGCATGGTGCCGGGAGGGAATCCGGCACCGCAGGCGGTGTCTTTCGGCTAGACGGGGGGCACTACCGATGAAGAGCGACACCGCTTGCTTCCTCAACAAATAATACTTGCAGAGGCCTTTGCAATGGGGAGTCGCACCTGGATCACGAAATTGTTACGAATTGTTTCAGTTTTCCCCAAATTTTCGGTTGCTTGAGTCCGAACAGACACCTGCGAAAGTGCGCAGCGCTACTGGTTCATCTTCTGGAAAACCAGGCTTTTGGCCTTGAACAGGCCCGGGTCCAGCTGGTCGGTCTTGTTGACCTCGGTCAGCTCGACGCGCGTGTCAAGCCCTTGTGAATCCGTCGTAATCCATTCCTTGAGCTCGAGATTGGGCTTCTTTGCCAGGAATAGCTTGATGCGACCGGGGTTGTCCGGGTTGCGGTCCCGCAGCGCCAGCACGATGACGTCGTCGACCTCCTTGACCTCGGTGATATGGGCATCACGCAGGAGGTCGACGTCCTTGCGGAGAAGGAGGCGGAAGGGCGTCCGGTCCAGCTCCACGCGGTCATCGGTGTTCATGTCCATGTCCTGGATGGCCATCCACTCGCCATCGGACAGGATCAGGAGCCGGCTGGGGGCGTTGTAGTCGAAGCGGAAGCGTCCGGGCTGCTGGACGTAGAACTTGCCTCGCATGCGCTTGTTGTCCGCGCTCGTCTGCACGAACAAGCCTTTGATCTCGGTCATCTGGTTGAAGTAGCCGGTGACCTTCTGGATCAGCTCGACCTGCTTCTTGTCGAACTCCTCGCCCGAGATCGCGGCTTCCCTGTTGACGGTCTGGCTCCACGTGCCGCCCGCACCCACCGGATTGGGCGGGATCGGCTTCTTGGCATCCTGCGCCAGCACCCATGCCGGGGCCAGGGCCACCACCGCGATGACCGCGAGCCGCGCCGAAATGCGTGCGTGCATGAAGTCCCCCGAGTGCGCCACTCGGCCGACATGATTCGACCGATTAGCAATCGTTTGTCCCAACATTGGGACAAGATTGTGGGCGATTTGCGAACTCGACACCCCACCCGCGTCCAGCGCGGCCGGTGATGCCCTCCTACCACTGTTCCCCGCGCGCGGCACCAGCCTCGAGGAGGACCTGGCGCCGCCCGCCGAAGCCGGCCTCGCTGACGACGCCCTCCCGTTCCATGCGCTCGATCAGGTCGGCGGCACGGTTGTAGCCGACGGTGAGCCGGCGCTGCAGGTAGCTGATCGAGGCCTTGCGCTCGCGCAGCACGAGATCGACGGCCCGCTCGTAGAGGTCGTTCTGCTGCGGGCGGGCACGCCTGGCGCCGGCGTCGACTTCCTCGTCGGGCTCCGCAACGTCGGTGATGCCGTCGATGTAGCGCGGCTCGCCCTGATCGCGCAGGTAGCCGGCGATCCGCTCCACCTCCTCGTCGGAGACGAACGGCCCATGCACGCGCATGGTGCGGCCCGCGCCATTGGAGAACAGCATGTCCCCCTCGCCCAGCAGCTGCTCGGCACCCTGCTCGTTGATGATGGTGCGGCTGTCGAACTTGGAGGCGACCTTGTAGCTGATCCGCGTCGGGAAGTTGGCCTTGATGGTGCCGGTGACGATGTCGACCGAGGGACGCTGCGTTGCCATGATCAGGTGGATGCCCGCCGCCCGCGCCATCTGCGCCAGCCGCTGTACGGCCGCCTCGATCTCCTTGCCGGCCACCAGCATCAGGTCGGCGAACTCGTCGACCACGACGACGATGTAGGGCATGGCGGCGAGGTCCGCGTCGGGCGTGCCGGCAGAGGCCGGCGTGGCGCGCGGCTGCGTCTGGCGCACGCGGGTGTTGAACGCGTCGATGTTGCGCACCGCCTGCAGCGACATGCGCCGATAGCGCTGCTCCATCTCGGCGACGATCCAGTTGAGCGCCGCCACCGCCTTCTCCGGCTCCGTCACGACGGGACAAAGCAGGTGCGGGATGCCGTTGTAGACGGACAGCTCCAGCATCTTGGGGTCGATCATCAGGAACCGGCACTGCTCGGGCGACAGCCGGTAGAGCAGCGACAGGATCATGGCATTGACGCCGACCGACTTGCCCGAGCCGGTCGTGCCGGCCACCAGCAGGTGCGGCATGCGCGCCAGATCGGTGAATACCGGCGTGCCCGAGATGTTCTTGCCGAGCGCCAGGGGCAGCTTGGCGTCCGTGGTGCGGAAGGCGTCCGAGTCGATCAGCTCGCGCAGCAGCACCTTCTCGCGCCGTGCGTTGGGCAGCTCGATGCCGATGGCATTGCGGCCGGCGATCGCGGCGGCGCGCACGCAGGCGGCGCCCATCGAGCGGGCGACGTCGTCGGCGAGCCCGATCACGCGCGCCGACTTGACCCCGCGCGCCGGCTCGAACTCGTAGAGCGTGACGACCGGGCCCGGGTGCACGTCCTTGATCTCGCCCTTGACGCCGAAGTCGGCGAGCACCTCGCCGAGCAGCCGGGCCTGGCCGCGCAGCTCGGCCTGCGAGACGAGCGCCCCGGGCTTGGCGGCCGCGGGGCGCCGCAGCAAGCCGAGCGGCGGGCGCCGGCAGGCGACCTCGCCCCGAGCGCGCGGCTCGGGCTCGAGCGGCATCGGGACGTCGAGGAGCGGCGCGGACCGCTCGGCGGCGGCGGGCGGCGCATCGCCCGCGGCGGCAGGGGCAAAGCGCTTGGCAATCTCGCGGCTGGTGTGATCCGTGAGCCGGTCGAACGAGGGGTCTCGGCCTGCGCTCGGGACGTCCTCCTCGACATCGATCGGCTCGACCGCGTCGGGCTCGACCAGCACCGGCGCGCGGTCGAAGCGCAGCACCGGGGGCTCGCGCACGGGTTCCGGAGCGGGACCAGGCGGCGCGGCCGTACGATAGGACGCGGCAAGACCGTAGAGCTCCCTCCACCAGCCGGCGGCGATCCTGAGACTGGGCTTCGCGTTGGTCTGGCAGATGAGCCGCAGCTCATGCCGCGACAGGCCGAGGCTGCTCATCAGCATCGTCAGGCCGGCGGCGAAATAGAACAGTCCCGCGGCAGCGGCCGAACGGTCCGGATTGACGTGGGCGAGCAGGCTCGCCAGCAGGCCGAGGCCGAGATCCCCCAGCACGCCGCCGTATCCGTGGTGGTGAAGGGGCCAGGTCGCGGCCGAAGGCAGCGCGGACAGCGCGCCGGCCAGGAACAGGACGGCGAGCGGCGCCAGGATGAGCTTGCCACGCAATCCCGGAGGCTGCTCGGCGGTCAGCAGCCGCAAGGCCCAGAACAGCGGCGGCAGCAGCACGAATACGCCGGCCAGGCCCAGCATCTGCATCAGCATGTCGGAGAGGATGGCGCCGGGTGGGCCGAGCAGGTTGCGCGCGCCGCCACTCGTGGCGCGCGTCAGGCTGGGATCGGCCGCCGACCACGACAGCAGGCTCACGCTCAGCGCCGCACAGGCAGCGAGCATGAGGAAGCCCAGCACTTTCCATAGCCCCCCTTGGAGCCGATCCCTCACCGAGGGCGGCAGCAGGGGGGCCGGATCATCGGCCCGATACGCCATACACAGGAACGGGTTACGCTTTCAACTCGACGATACGCGCGAGCGCTTCCCTGACGGTGGCCGCATCGTGCACCAGCGCGACGCGGATGAAGTCACGACCCGGATTGACGCCGTGCCGGTCTTCATGAGCCAGATAAACGCCCGGTATGACTTTGACACCGCAGCGTTTCCAGATTGTTAAGGTTGCCTGCTCGCCGCCGCCGAGCTCCTTCATGTCGAGCCACAGGAAAAAGCCGCCGGCAGGACGGCGATAGCCGAAGCGGCCGGCCAGCAGCTCGTCGCACACCTGGAACTTGGTGCGATAGGCCTGGCGGATCACGCCGACGTGCTGCTCCTCAGACCACACGGCAGCCGAGGCGTGCTGGACCGGGCCCGGCATCTGCGGCGCGCACAGATTGCGGATCTCGGCCAACGCATCGAGGAAATCGCCGTCGCCGGCGGCGAAGCCGGAGCGCATGCCGGGCAGGTTCGAGCGCTTCGACAGCGAGTTGAAGACGATCAGGTTGCGGAAACGCTCGGGCGTCGCGGCACCGACCTGCAGGCCGCCGGTCGGGGCATCGGCACCGACATAGATCTCCGAATAGCACTCGTCCACAAACAGCATGAAGTCGTACTCGCGCGCCAGCGCCAGCGCCCTGGCGATGTAGGCGGCGCCGGCGACCGAGCCTTGCGGGTTGGCGGGCGAGCAGAGAAAGAGAGCCGCCGTGCGCCTCAGGATATCGGTCTCGCGCACCAGCGCGTCGAGGTCTGGGAGATACCCGGTCTCGGCCGTGGCGTTGAGATAGACCGGCTCGCAGTCGGCTGCGTACGTGCCGCCGAGATAGGCCTGGTAGAACGGATTGGGCAGCAGGATGACGGGCCGGCCGACGAAGCTCTTGCGGCCGACGGCCGGCAGCGTCGCGAAGAACAGACCCTCGCGCGAGCCGTTGACGGGGAGCACCTCATGCTCGAAGTCGATCTCCGTCGCCAGGCTATAGCGCCTGCGAATCCAGGCAGCGATCGCCTTGCGAAGCTCGTCGGAGCCGCGGATGCGCGGATAGGTGCCGAGCAGCGCCTTGGCCTCCACCAGCTTGTCGGGCACGAAAGCCGGCATCGCCTCCTTGGGATCGCCGGAGGTCATCTCGATCGGCTTCTTGTGGCCGGGCTCGATGCCGGCGAGCAGGCGGGCCGTCCTGGTGAAGGACGACAGGACCGCGCCCTGGGTCAGAGCCTGCAGGCCGTGGAGTGCTGCTGTCATGGACGTCTCATCCGTGCGTGTGGCTGACGGGGTGTCGCGGGCCGCCATAGGCGCGGGCATTGCGGTGCCCTGTCAAGAGGAGGGTGAGGGAACCCTGCCTCACAGAGCGTGACATGTGGCGACAGCGCGACTGCGGCCGCCGTTTTCATCCCGGCAGTTGTTGCCGGGATCCACGCCGCCAGGATCTCCTGAACTAGCTAGCTGTGAGGTGGATCCCGGTGACAAGCATGACGTCCGCAAACGCGCCTCGGCGTCAGGCTTCTCAGCGCACGCGGCGGGGGTTCATGTAGAGGTCGGCTTCCTGCTTCTCGAGGCGCGGGGTGTACTTGCCGGAGACTACGTCGTGGTAGAGCGAGCGCATGTGGCTGCGCGCCTCGCGGTTGAAGATCAGCATGCCGCAGAACAGCTTGAGCACCATCAGCAGCCGCGGGTCGGCATACTCGACCTTGACCCGGCCCTTCCACTTGCCGCCGATGGAGAACACCTTGCCGTCGAGATGGCCGACCGGTTGGTCGTGCTGGTTGTAGAGCGTGTAGTCGCCGCCGATGTCGATGAAGTCGCGCCGCAGCCGGAAGAACTGTGGCTTGCCGTCCTCCAGCAGGAAGAAGGAGAAGTTCTCGGGCAGCATCGGCCATTTGTGGGCCGAGCGCTCGAGGTAGACCATGTTGTCGTGGTCGCCGGTGTTGATGGAATAGCAGGTGACCGGCAGGCCGTGCGCGCCCAGCGTCAGCTGCAGGCTACGCCCCAGCATCATGTCCATGGTGGAGCGCCAGTTCAGCGAATCGGTGAAGAGCTTGAACACCAGGCGCTTGTCCATGCCTGTGCTCTTCTTCCACAAATCCTCGCGGTAGCCGAGCAAGCCGGTGCGCGCGCCGTTCTCGATCACCTCGGCAAAGATGTCCATGTCGGAAGAGAACTGGCGCGACTTGGCGCGGTTGCGGCTCTTCTTGTAGATGCCGAACTCGATGGAGTTGAAGTTGGTGATCCAGACGTCGACGATGAACTCCGCCCACTGGGTCTTGACGCTGGCTTTGGAGCGCTTGGCCGTCTTGGCAGCGGGAGGCGGCGCTCGCTCGGCAGCGGCGCGCTCCAGCACCTCGGCCTTGGCCTCACGCGCCGCCTCCGCGGCTGCCGCGTCGGCCTCCAGCTCGGCGGTCATCGTCCTGCTTCCGTCTGCCATGATGCGGCTCCTCGCCGAGAAGCGCCGGGCACGCAGGTACGGATGGCGCGAATCAATCGCGGCGACGTTAGCACCGCGCCTGGGACAGGCGAGTGGCTGCGTGCCCATTCCCGGGAAAAAGCTGTGCGTGCCGCAGGTTGGGGTCGGCGGGCCCCACCTCGGTCCTGAGCTTTTCGAAGGACAGACCGCAAGCCCACGCTTCGACAGGCTCAGCGCGCGGCTTCCGGTGACCGGCCGCCGAAGATCTGCGAGCCGACGCGCACGTGGGTGGCGCCGAAGGCGACGGCCGTCTCGAAGTCGGCGCTCATGCCCATGCTGAGACCCTCGAGACCCAGCTCATGGGCAAGCTTGGCGAGGAACGCGAAGTGGATGCCCGGCTCCTCGTCGTGCGGCGGGATGCACATGAGGCCGGCGATCTCGAGCTTGAGGTCCTCGCGGCACAGGCGCAGCAGCGCCGCGGCCTCTTTGGGCATCACGCCGGCCTTCTGCGGCTCCTCGCCGGTGTTGACCTCGATGAAGAGCTCGAGGCGCTTGCCCTGCCGGGCCATCTCGCCGGCAACGGCCTGCGCGATCTTGGGCCGGTCGATCGTGTGGATGACGTCGAACAGTTCCACGGCCTCGCGCGCCTTGTTGGACTGCAGCGAGCCAATGAGGTGCAACTCGATGCCGGGGAAGCGCTCGCGCAATGCGGGCCACTTGCCCTTCGCCTCCTGCACGCGGTTCTCGCCGAAGCGGCGGTGGCCGGCCTCGAGGACCGGCACGATGTCGTCGGCCCCGAACGTCTTGGTGACGGCAACGAGATGGACGGCGGCCGGGTCGCGCTTGGCGACCTGGGCGGCCGCGGCGATACGCTGCTGGACGTCGGCGAGGCGGGCGGGTGTGGACGGCATGATCTTCAGTGTTTCATTGCGGCCAGAGGGGTCTGCGCGATTGTGGGTAGGTCTCACCCGCGTTGAGTCTTATGTGGGTAAAACCTCCCAGATTTTACCCAAGTCATCTGGACATGGGTACTAATTACCCATATCGTCTCTACATGGGTAAAAAACCTCGAAATCTACCCGCATCCGCTTCCGGCTCCTTCGACCCGACGAAGCCCTACAACGATTTGCCCTTGCTGCCTCCTGCAGCAGAGATCGAAACGCGAGCCGTCCTGAAGAAATGCGTCACCACGAGAAGCGCACTTGCCGCCCTGCAGCAAGCCGCCGCGCTCATTCCCAACCAGGACGTGCTGATCAACAGTATCCCACTCCGTGAGGCGAAGGACAGCTCGGCTATCGAGAACATCGTCACCACAAACGACAAGCTGTTTCAATTCGCCAATACCGACGCAGAAAGAGCCGACCCCGCCACCAAAGAAACGCTCCGCTACCGCAGCGCCCTGATGAAGGGCTTCGACGACATCCGCGAACGTCCGCTAACGACGCGAACCGCGACCGCCATTTGCCGTGTCATCAAGGACGCCGACATCGACATCCGGCGCACGCCCGGCACAACGCTTCGCAATCAAAATACCGGCAAGGTCATCTACACCCCGCCCGAAGGCGAAACCCTGCTGAGAGACCAGATGTCCAACTGGGAGCGCTTTCTGCACGAGCAGGAAGACCTGGATCCCGTGGTGCGCATGGCGGTCGGCCACTATCAATTCGAAGCGATACACCCCTTCTCCGACGGCAACGGCCGCACGGGCCGCGTCCTCAACATCCTATTCCTTATCGAGCAAAAGCTTCTCGACCTGCCCATCCTCTACCTGAGCCGATACATCCACGAGCACCGGAACGACTACTACCGGCTCCTGCTCGACGTGACCACGAACGAGGCCTGGGAACCGTGGACCCTATTCATGCTAGACGCCATCGAGAGCACCGCCTCTTGGACGCAAGCCAAAATCCGGGCGATCAAGCGCCTCATGGAAGAGACGGTCCACCACGTCAGCCCTCTGGTGCCAAAGAGCCGCGAGCTGACCGAAATTATCTTCGTTCAGCCCTACTGTCGGACCCAGGATCTCGTGAAGCTGGGTCTTGGAACGCGCAAGACGGCCGCCAAGTATCTCGGTGATCTCGTGGCGGCTGGGGTACTGCACGAGCGAAAAGCAGGGCGGGAGAAGCTCTACCTCAACACCAGGTTCCTGGACCTTCTTATGAGCGACAACAACGAGTTCGAGCCCCACCGTCCACGATAGCGCACCGAGGGACCCGCTCGGCTTGACCCGCCGGGGTGTTTCGGGCTCATTACCGGCCCAATTCGCCCTCAGAGACCAGCCCAATGGCAAGCGAACGCTACAACGCGCCCGTGCGCGAGAAGCACTGGCAATCGGTGTGGGAGGAGCGCGGGACCTTCCGCACCCAGGACAAGAGCAAGAAGCCCAAGCGCTACCAGCTCGAGATGTTCCCCTATCCGTCGGGGCGCGTGCACATGGGCCACGTGCGCAACTACACGTTGGGCGACGTGATGGCCCGCTACATGCGCGCCAAGGGCTTCAACGTGCTGCATCCCATGGGCTGGGACGCGTTCGGACTGCCGGCCGAGAACGCCGCCATGGAGCGCAAGATCCATCCGCGCAAATGGACCTACGAGAACATCGACACCATGCGGGCCCAGCTCAAGGCCATGGGGCTGTCGATCGACTGGGAGCGCGAGTTCGCCACCTGCGATCCCGTCTACTACGTGCACCAGCAGCGGCTGTTCCTGGATTTCCTCAAGAAGAAGCTGGCCTACCGCAAGACCGCCAAGGTCAACTGGGATCCGGTCGAGAACACCGTGCTCGCCAACGAGCAGGTGATCGACGGGCGCGGCTGGCGCTCGGACGCGCCGGTGGAGCAGCGCGACCTGACGCAATGGTTCTTCCGGATCACGGCTTTCGCCGACGAACTGCTGGCGGCGCTCGACGGCTTCGAGGGCAAGTGGCCGGACTTCGTGTGCACGCAGCAGAAGAACTGGATCGGGCGCTCCACGGGAGCCTCCGTCACGTTCGCGCTGGAAGGCGCCAAGCTGCCCAAGAAGCTGCAGACGCTGGAGATCTTCACGACGCGCCACGACACGCTGTTCGGCGCCTCGTTCATGGCGATCTCGCCCGAGCATCCGCTCGCCGCCCACCTGGCGAAGAAGAGCGCCGAGCTGACGGCCTTCATCGAGGAGTGCCGGCGCATCGGCACCACCGAGGAGGCGCTGGCGAAGGCCGAGAAGCGCGGCTTCGACACGGGGCTGGTGGCGGCGCATCCCTTCCGGCCTGACCTGAAGCTGCCGGTCTACGTCGCCAACTTCATCGTCATGGGCTACGGCACCGGCGCCATCTTCGGCTGCCCTGCGCACGACCAGCGCGACCTCGACTTCGCCCGCAAATACGCGCGTCCCGTGATCCCCGTGGTGCTGCCGCCGGGCGCCGATCCCGCCACCTTCTCGGTGGGGGACGAGGCCTACCTGGGCGAAGGCACCCTCTTCAATTCCGAGTTCCTCGACGGTCTGACCATCGAGGCCGCCAAGGAGAAGATGGCCGGCCTGCTGGAGGAGCGCGGCATCGGCGCCCGCAAGGTCAACTACCGCCTGCGCGACTGGCTGATCTCGCGCCAGCGCTACTGGGGCTGCCCGATCCCCGTCATCCACTGCGAGAAGGACGGCATCGTTCCGGTGCCCTACGACCAGCTGCCGGTGAAGCTGCCGGACGACGCCACCTTCGACAAGCCGGGCAATCCGCTCGACCATCACCCGACCTGGAAGCACGTCGCATGCCCGAAGTGCGGCCAGCCGGCCGTGCGCGAGACGGACACGATGGATACGTTCGTCGACAGCGCCTGGTACCAGTTCCGCTACTGCGCGCCCAACGCCGCCACGCCGACCGACAAGAAGGCCGTCAAATACTGGGCGCCCGTGGACCAGTACATCGGCGGCAAGGAGCACTCCGTCCTGCATCTGCTCTACGCGCGCTTCTTCACGCGCGGCATGAAGGCGACCAAGCACCTGGAGATCGACGAGCCGTTCGCCTCGGTGTTCACCCAGGGCATCGTCATCCACGAGACCTACCGCAGCGAGAACGGCGACTGGCTGACGCCGGCGGAAGTCCGCATCGAAGGCGAGGGCGCGGAACGCAAGGCAACCTCGATCGCCACCGGCCGACAGGTCGAGATCGGCCCGATCGAGAAGATGTCGAAGTCGCGCAAGAACGTGGTCGATCCCGACGACATCATCGCCCACTACGGCGCCGATACGGCGCGGCTGTTCATCGTCTCCGACAGCCCGCCCGACCGCGACATCATCTGGACCGAGGGCGGCGTCGCCGGCGCCGGCCGGCAGGTACAGCGCATCTCGCGCGTGATCGACCAGGTGGCGGAGCGCAAATTCATCCGCAACGGCAAGGTCCCGCAGCTCGGGCCCGAGGCGTTCGCCCTGCGGCGCGCGGCGCACAAGACTTTGAACGGTGTTAGCCAGAGCATCGAGGGCCTGCGCTACAACGTGGCGGTGGCGCAGATCTACGAGCTGACGCACGCCCTGTCGGCCGCGCTGGACAAGTCGGGCGAGGGCCTCGACTGGGCCATCCGCGAGGCCGCCGAGCTGCTGGTGCTGACCATCGGCCCAATGCTGCCGCATTTGGCGGAAGACTGCTGGGAGCGGCTTGGATACAACACCTTGCTCGCCGATCAGCCCTGGCCGCAGGCGGAGGCGGCGTTGCTCGTTGACGATGTGATTACCATTGCCGTACAGGTAAATGGCAAGCGGAGGGACGAGCTGAAAGTCGCTCGCACCGCTACCAAGGATGAGATCGAAGCGGCGGCACTTGGGCTGGACGCCGTGAAACGTACGTTGGGGGATGTCAAACCGGATCGCGTGATCGTTGTGCCGGGAAGAATCGCAAACGTCGTTGCAAAAGCACTGCTGAGCTCCGGCTGATAGTGGTGCCGCAGAGGACCGTGGATGTCGTCGGCTGAAACAAGCCGGGCTCGCGTGATCAAGAGCCACCGAAGTTTGGTGCGGGGGCTCGCGCTTCTGCTCGCCATGACGCCGGTGCTGGCTGCGTGCAGCAACGGTGGTTTCCAGCCCCTGTATGGAACGACGCCCTCCGGGGCCGGCCTGCAGGAGCGCCTGGCACAGCTCGACGTCGCCACCATCCCGGGCCGGGTCGGCCAGCGCATCCGCAATGAGCTGATCTTCCAGAGCAGCGGCGGCGGCGAGTTGCTGCCCCCGACGCACCGGCTCGAGGTGTCGATCACCGAGTCGGTGCTGTCCACGCTGGTCCGGCCGGATGGCGACGCGCTCGGGCAGACCTACCAGCTGCAGGCCAACTTCAAGCTCATCGACATCAGGAGCAAGCAGGTCGTGCTCACGGGCACCAGCAATGGCCGGGCCGGCTTCGAACGCTTCCAGTCGGTCTATTCCAACGTGCGCGCGAGAGAGGATGCCGAGAACCGCGCCGCGCGCACCGTCGCCGACGACCTCAAGACGCGCGTGGCGATCTATCTCTCCGGCCAGGCGTAGCGACGCCGTAGGTTGGGTCAAGCGGAAGCGACGACCCAACACCATTGCATCGAGTGGGGTCGGTCCTGTGTTGGGTCATCGCTTCGCTTGACCCAACCTACGTGGCCTCTTCATGGTCGCCGTCAAGACGCACCAGGCCAACGCCTTCCTGAACGCGCTCGATCGCGTGCCGCCGGCCGTGCTCCTGTACGGGGGCGATGCGGGCCTGGTGGCGGAGCGGGCGGCGCAGCTGGCCAAGAGCCTGGCCCAGCGCGACGACCCGCCGGGCGAGATCATCCGCCTCGACGACGCCAGCCTCGAGGAAGACCCCGGCCGCATCTTCGTCGAGCTGCAGACCGCACCCATGTTTGGCGGCCGCAAGGTGCTGCGCACCGTCGCCGGCCGCCGCGTGACCGCTGCCCAGCTGAAGCCGCTGGTGGAGGGCGGGGGCCTGCAAGGCAGCCTGATCGTGGAGGCCGGCAACCTGCGTCCCGACGATGCGCTGCGCGCGCTGTTCGAGAAATCGCCCGCCGCCGCCGCGATTGCCTGCTTCCCCGACGAGGCGCGCGATCTGGAAGCCGTCATGCGCGAGGCGTTCGGACCGGGCAAGATGCAGATCACGCCGGACGCCAAGCGCCTGCTGCTGGCGCGGCTCGGCGCCGACCGTGCGCTGTCGCGGGCCGAGATCGACAAGCTCGTACTCTACGCGCACGGCAAGACCACGATCGAGGAGAGCGACGTGGAGGCCGCCGTCGGCGACGCAGCCGAGCTCGCGCTCGACCGCATCGTGATGGCAGTCGCAGCGGCGCGGATCGCCGCCGGCGCTGGCCGAGCACGACCGCAGCGTTGCCTCGGGCGAGAGCCCGCAGTCCGTCATAGCCGCGCTGCAGCGGCATTTCCTGCGCCTGCACAGGATGCGCGGCGCGCTCGACACGGGCCGGTCCATGGAGGACGTGGTGCGCTCGATCCGGCCGCCGCTTCACTTCAAGCAGCGCGAGGCCATCGAGCAGCAGTGCCGCAGCTGGACCCTGCCACAGCTCACCGCCGCGCTCGCCCGCATCGCCGACGCCGCCAAGGCCGCGCGCCTCAACTCCGCTCTCGAGGGCACGCTGGCGGAGAACTTGCTGCTGGACATCGGCGCGATCGCAAGGAGCAAATGACTCGGAGCTGCCCCAAGGCTCCCCTTGTCGCTTTGCCCTGGTTCGACAAGCTCACCACTGGGTTGGAGGGGACCTCGCCTCGCCCGCCGCCTTCGTCCTGAACCTGTCGAAGGACGGCTGCAAGAACATCCGCATAGAGCCATCGCGAAAGCTCGACCCGAACTACGGCGCTCCCTATAGTGCGCGCACCGCCGCAGGGGATCCCAGCATGCAAGAGCACGACGTCGTCGGCATCGGCAACGCCATCGTCGACATCATTGGCCGCTGCGACGAGGCATTCCTGGCCAAGCACAAATGCGCCAAGGGCAGCATGCAGCTGGTCGACGCGGCCGCCGTGGCGAAGCTCTACGACGACATGGGGCCGGCCGTGGAGATCTCCGGCGGCTCGGGCGCCAACACGATCGTCGGCGTCGCCTCGTTCGGCGGCAAGGCGGGCTTCATCGGCAAGACCGCGGACGACCAGTTCGGCCAGATCTTCGGCCACGACATCCGCACTGCCGGCGTGACATTCAAGACGCCCGCGGCCGCGAAGGGCAGCGAGCCCACCGGCCGCTGCCTGGTGCTGGTGACGCCGGACGGCCAGCGCACCATGAACACCTTCCTGGGCGTCAGCCCGCAGCTCGGCGGCGGCGAGATGGATGTCGACCTCGTGGCCTCCGCGCGCATCGTCTACCTCGAGGGCTACCTGTTCGACCGGCCCGAGGCCAAGGCCGCCTTCCGGCAGGCCGCCGAGATCGCCGCCAAGGCCGGGCGGCAGGTCGCGCTCAGCCTCTCGGACTCCTTCTGCGTCGACCGGCACCGGGCCGAGTTCCTGGACCTCATCCGCACGAGCGTCGACATCCTGTTCGCCAACGAGGCCGAGATCACCTCGCTCTATGAGACCAAGTCGTTCGACGAGGCCGCGCGCCGCGCCGCCGCCGACACCAAGCTCGCGGCGCTCACACGCTCGGAGAAGGGCAGCGTCATCCTGGGCGGCGGCAAGTCGATCGCCATCCCGGCCGCGCCCGTCGCCAAGGTCGTGGACACCACCGGCGCCGGCGATCTCTATGCGGCGGGCTTCCTCTACGGCATCGCCACCGGTCGCGACCTCGAGACGTCCGGCCGCCTCGGCAGCCTGGCCGCCGCCGAGATCATCTCCCACATCGGCGCCCGGCCCGAGACCAAGCTGGCGGATCTGGCGCGCGCGCAAGGGCTGCTGGCGTAGCGATCAACGGCCGAGCGGCAACAGAGATGCCATCAGCCCGGCAAGCGCCCAGCAGCAGTACTCCCGCGCGACATGCAGTCCTACGGTCCACTTACGGCGTTGGTCTCAGGACCTCCACCAGCCTCGCGGTCACCCTCTCGTCCTCCTTGAGAAGTCGCCGACGCTCCAGCTCATACAGCACGCGCGCCTTGGCAGGCGCCCCGCGCACCACGGCGGCATCGAGCGTGCGCGCGCCGGCCCTGCTGTTGCCGAAATTCACTCCAAGTTCCGTCAGCTGCGGGGTTTCTGGCAGATCCACCGATTGGCCGTCCTGTGCCAATGCCACCGTGACGGAATGGATGTCCTTGCGCTTCGCTTCAGCCATTATCGTTGCCTTGGTCAATCTGAATTTCCCAACAATAGATGCCAATTCCAGTGTAGGTGTTGCGCTGCCGCCGAACTCGGTCGTATAATCTATGTCATCGGAGAAAACTACCGAATCCGCCTTTGGTTTCAAGGGAAGATCGCCCGAGGCAAATCCTGTACCGAAATCCGTCAGCTTCTCGAGTCGGATATACGTCCTGACCACCTCGCCCATGCCGATGGCGCCGGTAATCGGATAGATCCAGTTCGCCCGAGTGGCGATGTCGGTACAGTTGGCGGCATTCAACTTCTCGAGGACTCTCAACAATGCGGAATTGCCGCTTATTCTCGCGCTTCCTTGTTGCGGAACCCGCGAAGTCCAGGCCGAAATGCGACCCGTCCCTGAACCCCTTCCTGTTGAAATTCAACATGCCGTTGTTCAGATTATTGTCTTCCGTAATATCAAAGGTAAAATCATAGCCGATGGCGGAGTGTTTGAGTATCGGATGGGAATGCGGCACGCCGTCGAGTCCTTGCTTGGCCTCGCAGCGTATTTTCTCCACGATATCATAAGTCGATACCCGCGTGACATCGTAGGGAAGCGGGTGCATCGAACATCCGACCGCACCACCGGAAGCGAGCAGAATAAACCAACGGCACCCAATAATGCGACGCATGAAACACATCATGGAAATCACTCTCGCGCTTGAAAACAACCCGCGCCATGGCGGACCATAATGAGCGGAGTGAAGACGCCTAGTGATGGGCAGCAACAGGCGCGAACGGGGGCGACATCAGTGCCCTTGCCGGATCCGTGATCACCCCTTCGGTCTCGAATATCAACAGGTTATCCACAGTGGCAAAGTAGCCACGGCGTGCGCGCAATCGAGTTTTGTGCCTTTGGCGGAGCGACTCTCGAGTGCCACTCGATGGCTCATTTCTGTCGTTTGCGCTGGATAGAAGGGCGAGCGCGCTGTCAAATCCGGCGCAGCGCGACGCTCTCGATCTTGTGGTTGGGGCCCTTGCGCAGGATGAGGCGGGCGCGCTGGCGCGTCGGCAGGATGTTCTCGTTGAGGTTCTTCTCGTTGATGCTGCGCCAGATCTCGAGCGCCTTGGCGCGCGCCTCGTCGGGGGCGAGATGGGCGTAGCGATGGAAGTAGGCGGCGGGGTCGCGGAACGCCGTCTGGCGCAGGCGCATGAAGCGGGTGACGTACCAGTCCTCGATCAGCTGCGCCTCGGCGTCCATGTAGATCGAGAAGTTGAAGAAGTCCGACACGAACGGGATGGCCTCGCCGCCCTTGGGCATGCGCGCCGGCTGCAGCACGTTGAGGCCCTTCGACGATCAGCACGTCGGGACGGTCGATGACCGCGGCCTGGTTCGGGATGATGTCGTAGTGGAAGTGCGAGTAGACGGGCGCCGCGACATTGGACCTGCCGGATTTCACGTCGTGCAGGAAGTTGAGCAGGCGGGCCGTGTCGAAGCTCTCGGGAAAGCCCTTGCGGTCCATCAGGCCGCGCCGCTCCAGCTCGGCGTTGGGATAGAGGAAGCCGTCCGTGGTGATGAGGTCGACGCGCGGATGGTCCGGCCAGCGCGCCAGCAACGCCTTCAGCACGCGGGCGGTCGTGCTCTTGCCGACAGCCACCGATCCGGCGATGCCCAGAATGTAGGGCACGCGGCCGTCGCGGCGACCGAGGAAACGGCTCGTCACCGCGTGCAGCTCCT
This sequence comes from uncultured Alphaproteobacteria bacterium, assembly GCA_963774165.1. GTDB lineage: Bacteria > Pseudomonadota > Alphaproteobacteria > Rhizobiales > Hyphomicrobiaceae > AWTP1-13. The sequence goes on from CAVZEC010000006.1 coordinate 285,392, forward strand.
GCGCGCCGGCGACGTGCAGGTTGAGCAGCCGCGACATCGGCAGGTAGATCTGCTCCACCTCCGCCATCGACAGCTCCTCGATCAGGCCGGAGAGCTGCTCCAGGTCGCGCTGCACCAGCGTCATGGGCGTGTCGGCGCGCAGCTTGGCCCACTCCTCGCGGCTGAACACGCGATAGGGCGAGAACTGGATTTGCGAGCGCGCCGGGAAATCCGCCGGCGGCGCGGGCTCCACGTTGGCCAGTCGATCGAGCGGGTTCATTGCGGCTTCTTTTCCCGCGCGGCCTTCTCGGCCAGTCCCGACGTGCCCATGCGCGATCCGAGCTCGACCAGGACGTCTCCCAGCGGCACGCGCTTGCTCTCGAGCAGCACCAGCAGATGATAGACGAGGTCGGCCGCCTCCCGCGTCAGGGCGCGATTGTCCTGGACCAGCGCGGCGATGATGGTCTCGGTCGCCTCCTCGCCCAGCTTCTTGGCGCATCGCTCCGGACCGCCGTCGAGCAGCTCCCGGGTGTAGGATTTGCTCGCGCTCTCGGTGCGGCGCGCACTGATGAGCGCCGCCAGCCGCTGCAGCACATCGTCGGTCATGGGTCGGTTCCTGCGCGGTTGCGAGCCGCGCAACTTCAGGCGTGCCCACTCCAACAACCTGGCTGAACGCCCGTCAAGCGGCAGATGCGGGCGTAGGCTAAGGCGGAGCTTACGTGAGATTGGGTCAACGCGAAGCGCAGACCCAACACTTGCGATTAGCGCTCCGGCGGACCGATGAGGCGGGCGCGGATGTAGTCGAGCTGGTCGAAGTTGCCGTACCTGATGCTCAAGGTGCCGCTCTCGCCGGAGCCCGGCTTGATCTCGACCTTGAGGCCGAGCGAGTCCGACAGGTCCTTCTCGAAGGCGCGGGAATCCGCATCCTTGTCCTCGCCGACCGGCCGCCCCGACTTGGCACTGCCGCCGCCTGCGCGACTTCTCGTCCTGGACGAGCGCCTCGACGGCTCGCACGTTGAGGTCTTCCTCGACGATGCGCCGGGCCAGCGTCTCCGCATCGTCGCGGCCGATCAGCGCCCGGGCGTGCCCGGAGGTCAGCCGGCCGTCCTGCAGCAAGGCCTGCACCGATGCCGGCAGCCGCAGCAGGCGCAGGGTGTTGGCGAGATGGCTGCGGCTCTTGCCGATCACCTCCGCCACCTGCTCCTGGGTGTAGTTGAACTTCTCGATCAGCTCGCTGTAGCCGGTCGCTTCCTCGATCGGGTTGAGGTCCGTCGCGCTGCACGTTCTCGATCAGGGCGAACTCGGCGGCCTCCTGGTCGCTGAGCTCGCGCACGATGACCGGCACCGTGTGCAGGCTGGCCTTCTGGGCCGCCCGCCAGCGGCGCTCGCCGGCGACGATCTCGAAGCCGCCGCGCTCGCGATCGGGGCGGGCGATGATCGGCTGCAGCAGGCCCTTGTGACGGATCGACTCGGCAAGCTCGATCAGCTCGATGTCGCCGAAGGTCTTGCGCGGGTTGTGGCCGCTGGGGTGCAACTGGTCGATCGACAGCAGCCGCTGCTCGCCATGCGCCGGCAGCCGCGACTCGGCCTGCGGCGTCTCGCCGATCAGCGAGGCGAGGCCGCGGCCCAATCGGCCCTTCTGGATGGGTATCGGCATGGGAGTTCCCCAGTTCTTCAGGATATCAGACATTCGGCGGGTTCTCACCGTAGGTTGGGTCAAGCGAAGCGACGACCCAACACAGGCTAGGATGGGGCGAGCAGCGTTGGGTCATCGCTGACGTTCGACCCAACCTACGCCGCCCGCAGCCGGCGCTCGCGCTCGATGATCTCGGTGCGCGAGCTTGATGTAGGCTTGGCTGCCGGGGCAGTCGTAGTCGTAGAGCATGATCGGCTTGCCGACGGACGGCGCCTCGGCCACCCGCACGTTGCGCGGGATCATGGTCTCGTAGACCTTGGGCCCGAAGAAAGCCCGCACGTCGGCCGCGACCTCCTTGGACAGCTGGGTGCGCGCATCGTGCATGGTGAGCACCACGCCCTGGATCTCGAGCGCCGGATTGAGCGTCGCCTTGATCTGATCGATGGTCTGCTTGAGCTGGGCGATGCCCTCCAGCGCGAAGAACTCGCACTGCACCGGCACCAGCACGGCATGCGCCGCCACCAGGGCGTTCAGCGTCAGCAGGTTGAGCGACGGCGGGCAATCGATCAGGACGATAGGAATAGGGCACGTCGCCCGGCCTGGCCTTCTGCTCGGCAATCGTCGCGGCGACGGCATCGCGCAGCCGGAAGTTGCGGTTGGCCTGGGCCATCAGCTCCGATTCCAGGCCCACCAGGTCGGCGTTGGCCGGCACGATGCTCAGGTTGGGCACCAACGTCTGGGTCGCGGCCTTGGCGATGGTGGACTTGCCCGCCAGCACGTCGAAGCTGGTGATCGGGCGGGCATTCTCGCCGATGCCGACGCCCGTGGAGGCATTGCCCTGCGGGTCGAGATCGAGGATCAGCACCTTCTCGCCGATCGCCGCCAGCGCCGTGCCGAGGTTGATGGCGGTGGTGGTCTTGCCGACGCCGCCCTTCTGGTTGGCGATGGCCAGGACGCGCAGGCTGTATGCGGGTGCGCGGTTCACGAGGTCATTCCTTCGCTCTTGCGCCCGAGGTTGCGGACGACGACGATGCGCGCATCGGGCTCGGTGCGGCTCGGGACCAACTCAACGTTGAAATTCCACAAGCTTTCGGCTGCTTTCAGCTCCGCGGCGGCGTCGCGACCCTTCAAGAATAAGCCTACCGTGCTCGACGAGAATAGCGGGGCCGCAAGGGCGAGCAGCTTGTCGAGCGGCGCCAGTGCGCGCGCCGAAACCACGTCGGGCGCGTGCAGACTAGCTTGAGTCGCCGCGGTTTCGATTCTTGTCGACAGGATATCCACAGCGACGCCGGGTTGCGGAGACGCCGCGATCCCCGTCTGCCGGACGACCTCGCGCAGGAAGGCACACTTGCGGGCGTTGCTCTCGATCAGGGTGACGCGGGCTGCTGGGCTCGCGCGGCTCCCCTCCCCCTTGCGGGGAGGGGTCGGGAGTGGGGGTAATGCCGCGACCTGCCAGCAGGATGGCTACCACCAGCCCCGGGAAGCCGGCGCCGGAGCCCAGGTCCACCCAGGTCCGGGCGGCTGGGGCCAGGGACAGGAGCTGGGCCGAGTCGGCGAAATGGCGGTGCCAGACGGCATCCAGTGTGCTCGGCGCCACCAGGTTTACGGCCTTCTGCCACTGCCGCAGCAGGGCCTCGTAGGTCGCCAGCCGGGCAATTGTTTCACGTGAAACATCGAACGCCGCCGCAAAGTCCTCGGGGCCGCGTATGGGGCCGACTGCCGGCGGTTGTTGCCGGTCCTGCGTCATGGAGTGCCACCAGCGAACCAGCCGCCGACCGTATTCCCCTCCCCTTGACGGGGAGGGGCTGGGGGTGGCGTGAACCTACGGGTGGTTCGTGCCTGATTGAGCGCAAGCAAGCGATGCTTCGGCCTAGCGGCTATACTCCCACCCCTAACCCCTCCCCGCGAGGGGCAGGGATATTCGGCCGGCATATTTGGCACGCGTGGCCTTGCCCACGTCGATGGCTGCAGTCGCCATCATCGCGCGGATTGCCGAGGATAGGAAATGGTTGGCAAGAGGACAGACCACCTGCGCCAGATGTTTCACGTGAAACATTCAGGTGAGACGGCCCGCCTTCCCCATCTCAAGCCGTCTTGCGCTCCGGCCCTTTGCGCAGGTGGGCCAGCAGCAGCATGAGCGCCGCCGGCGTCATGCCCTCCATGCGGGCGGCCTGGGCCAGGGTGGCGGGGCGCAGGGACTCCAGCTTCTGGCGCACCTCGGCGGACAGGCTGACCAGCCCGGCGTAGTCGAAATCGGCCGGGATGCGCACGCTCTCCTCCTTGCGGAAGGCGACGACGTCGGCCTCCTGGCGGTCGACGTAGGAGGCGTAGCGGGCGTCGACCTCGAGCTGGGCCGCAATGCCGGCGCGATGCTGCCGATCTCCGGCCAGACCGCCCGCAGCCGCGCGAAGTCGATGCCCGGATAGGCCAGCAGCTCGAAGGCGGACCGCCGGCGGCCGTCCTTGTTGATGTCCAGGCCGTGGCGGGCGGCCTCGTTGGGGGTCATGCGTCAGGCTGTCCAGCAGGCGCCGGCCATCCTCCAGCGCCTGCGCACTTGCGCGCAAACGCCGCCCGGCGCTCGGCGCCGACGCAGCCCAAGCGCCAAGCCCGCGGGCGTCAGGCGCTGGTCGGCATTGTCGGCGCGCAGGCGCAGGCGGTACTCGGCCCGCGAGGTGAACATGCGGTAGGGCTCGGACACGCCGCGCGTCACCAGGTCGTCGATCATCACGCCCATGTAGCCGTCGGCGCGCGAGACGACGAAATCCGCGCCGGTCGCCGCCGGCCTTCAGCGCGGCGTTGATGCCGGCGGCGAGACCCTGCGCGCCGGCCTCCTCGTAGCCCGGTGGTGCCGTTGATCTGGCCGGCGAGGAACAGGCCGCGGCAGCCGCTTCACCTCCAGGGTCGGGCGCAAGCTCGCGCGGATCGACGTAGTCGTACTCGATGGCATAGCCGAAGCGCCGGACGGCCACCTTCTCCAGCCCCGGAATGGTGCGCAGGAAGGCCTCCTGCACGTCGGCCGGGAGCGAGGTGGAGACGCCGTTGGGATAGACGGTGTCGTCGTCCAGGCCCTCGGGCTCCAGGAAGATCTGGTGCCCGGCCCGGCCGGCGAACCGCACCACCTTGTCCTCGATGGAGGGGCAATAGCGCGGTCCCACGCTGCTCGATCTGGCCCGGAATACATGGGCGAGCGGGCGAGATTGGCGCGGATGATGGCGTGGGTCGCCTCGGTGGTGGTGGTTACCCCGCAGTTGATCTGTGCCGTTTCGATGCGCTCGGTCAGGAATGAGAACGGTACGGGCGGGTCGTCGCCGGGCTGCATCTCCAGGCCCGCCCAGTCGATCGTGCGCGCCATCGAGGCGCGCCGGCGTGCCGGTCTTGAGCCGGCCGAGCCGCAGGTCCGAGCGCCAGCAGGCGCTCGGAGAGGCCATTGGCCGGCGGCTCGCCATGGCGGCCCGCCGGGATCTTCTCCTCGCCGCGATGGATCAGGCCGCGCAGGAACGTGCCCGTGGTGAGCACCACCGCGCCGGCACGGATGGACCGGCCATCGGCGGTGACGATGCCCGCCACCGCGCCGTCGTCGACGATGAGATCCTCGACCGCCGCCCTCGATCACCTCGAGATTGGACGTGGCCCGGATGGCTGCCTGCATGGCCGCGCGATAGAGCTTGCGGTCGGCCTGGGCGCGCGGGCCCTGCACCGCCGGCCCCTTGGACCGGTTGAGCAGGCGGAACTGGATGCCGGCCGCATCGGCGACCCGCGCCCATCAGGCCGTCCAGCGCATCGATCTCGCGCACCAGGTGCCCCTTGCCGAGCCCGCCGATGGCCGGGTTGCAGGACATCTCGCCGATGGTGGCGAACTTGTGCGTCACGAGCGCCGTGCGCGCGCCCATGCGTGCGGCCGCAGCCGCAGCCTCGCAGCCGGCATGGCCGCCGCCGACAACGATCACGTCGAAGGTCGCTTCGCTCATCGAGGGCTCAGGTTACCCGAGGAACGGCGAAACTAGTCAAGGACACCCACAACGTCAAAAATTAGAGCGTCGCAGGCAACGCAGACGACATCGCTGCTGTCTGCTGTCCTCGCAGGCAAGCCGGCGATCTCCTCGTTCGCCGCGGCGTCGGGTGGCGGATTGGGACCCGGCGGCGCGATGGTCTCGGCAACCGCTGCCCAATGTTTCACGTGAAACATCGCCCGCCGCCGGTGCGCCGCCGCCACCCCTCACTTCCCAATGCAGAACCGGCCGAAGATCTCGCCCAGCACATCCTCCACGTCCACGGCCCCGGTGATCCGGCCCAGCGCGAGGGCGGCGCGGCGCAGGTCCTCGGCGCGCAGCTCGAACTCCTCCATGGGGGAGCCCAGGAAGGACGCGAGCGCCGCCCGGCAGCGCTCCAGCTGCTGGCGGTGTCGCGCCTGGGTCAGCACGGGCGTCTCCTCGGCCTCGGTGCCGATGCGCGCGCGCGCAAACCCCGCCAGCCGCAGCGTCAGGCGGTCGAGGCCGAACCCGGTCAGGGCCGAAACGGCGATCGCACCCTCGGGCAGCGGCTGCATGATCTTGCTGTCCAGCAGGTCGAACTTGTTGACCACCACCAGCATCCTCTCGGCGCGCACGTCGAGCTGGGCCGGGGCGGGCGCGTCGAGGTTGCTCGCGTCCACCATCCACAGCACGAGATCGGCGTCCCTCGCCCGCCCGAGCGTCCGCCGGATGCCCTCCTCCTCGACCTTGCCGGCCGCCTCGCGGATGCCGGCGGTGTCGCTGACCACGATCGGCATGCCCTCCAGGTCGAGCCTGACCTCGATGACGTCGCGCGTGGTCCCCGCCTCCTCCGACACGATCGCCACGTCGCGCCGGGCGAGCGCGTTGAGCAGGCTCGACTTGCCGACGTTGGGCGGGCCCGCCAGCACCACGCGGAAGCCTTCCCGGATCACCTCGCCGCGGTGCCCGTCGTCCAGGTGGCGGACGATCTCCGCCTGCAGCGCCTCGCCTTCCGTGCGGGCCTTGGCGACCGCATCGCTCGCCACGTCGGCCTGGTCGGAGAAGTCGATCGCTGCTTCCACCAGCGCCGTGGCGGCGATCAGCCGCTGCCGCCAGCCCGCGTAGAGCCCGCTCAGTGCCCCCTCGGTCTGGCGTAGCGCCTGGCGCCGCTGGGCACCCGTCTCGGCATCGATGAGATCGGCCAGGCCCTCGATGCCGGTGAGGTCGAGCTTGCCGTTCTCGAAGGCGCGGCGCGCGAACTCGCCGGGCTCCGCCAGCCGGCAGCCCTCGATCGAGCCGATCGCCGCGAGCACCGCCTGGATCACCGCCCGGCCGCCGTGGACCTGCAGCTCGGCCATGTCCTCGCCGGTCTCGCTTTTCGGGCCCGCGAACCACAGCACCAGGGCATGATCGATGAGCTCGTTCGTCGCCGGATGCCTGACGCGCCTGAACGCGGCAAAGCGCGGCCTCGGCCTGGGCGCCGCCATCTTGTCGATCACCGCCCCCGCCGCAGGGCCCGACACGCGCACGACGGCAACGCCCGCGCGCCCGTGACCGCTGGACAGGGCGAAGATGGTTTGGCTCGTCATGCTCCCGCGACGCCACCGGTTATGGGGGCCATGAAACGGCTGCCCCGAAAAATGGGACCGCCGAAGTTATGACACGTCCGCGTCGCCGCAGCGAAAGACGACGAAGGGCGGTAGGTCCTTGACGGTCGTAACAGCTTAGCGGAGGAAGCCGGCGGGCCCAAAGCAAACGATCAAATTCTCATCCACGCTTGGCGGAGCGCATGCAGCCCAGATACTCGACGCCGAAGTGGCTGCCGTCGCGCCAGACGATGCGGCAGTCGACCTCCTGCTCCAGGGGCAGGAAGTGCAGCCTGACACGGCTTGGAATGTGGACGACCATTCTGCGCGCCGCCTTGGCATCGTCGAGCTGCAGGCGCGCACCGGTGTCGGAGGTGTCGTGAACGGTGCAGGCGAGCGGATCGGGCCAGTCGCCGGCGTACAGAAGGCCAGCGACCCTGAATTCAGACTTGCGCGCTCGGGAGCGGCCGTCGATCAGGCGACCGTCGGGCCCCACCTGGCGCGGGGCCGACCGGTGTGCTGCAGGGGTGAGGAGGTATTTTCGCTGCATGGCAAGAGTGCGGGTGCGAGCCGATTTCTCCCACCCTGTCATCGAAGCCTTGCGCCAGTCTGGTGCCCGCGGCCGATCGCGGCGGCGATCCTAGCGGCACGGTTTCGCGGGCACCAGCGTGGAGTTTCCGAAGGCCAACACGAAGCAGATCGCCGCCGTCCAGGTGGCCGCTGAGGCCGCAGAACGCGAGGATGCTTGCGCTGCGCGAGCAGAACTGTCAACGCGTCGAGGACGATCGTTCGGGAGCGCAAGGCGCAGGAAAGAATGCCTCGAGGCGCAGGCTATGCCGAAGCCTAATCGATGAGCCATCAGGGCAAGCCAGCTCGACATCCAGCGACGCCAGGTCGGAGATTCCTCAAGGGCAAGCCCGCTGCCGATCGATGGGCGAGCCGCGCTGATCCTGCTCGGCGCCTGCGGTCTTGCGAAACCATGTGCGCGGCGGCGTCAGTGCAGGCCTCTGTCATAGCTCAGCAAGACAGCAGCGTGCAAGAATGGCGACGCTGCGACTACATCTGGGCCGAGCTCTCGCGCCGGCTGACACTTGCCGGCTGTACTTCGACGCTGGGATCTTACCTGCCGCGCGATCCGGGCTAAGAGTACCCATGACCTCATCCCCGACGTCCCAGAACCGTCTCGCCAGCGAGACCAGCCCCTATCTGCTGCAGCACAAGGACAACCCGGTTCACTGGTGGGCCTGGGGACCGGAGGCGCTGGCGGAGGCCAAGGAGAGCAACAGGCCGATCCTGCTGTCGGTCGGCTACGCCGCCTGCCACTGGTGCCACGTCATGGCACACGAGAGCTTCGAGGACGAAGCCACCGCGTCGCTGATGAACGAGCTGTTCGTCAACATCAAGGTCGACCGCGAGGAGCGGCCCGACATCGACGCCATCTACATGCGCGCGCTGCACAGTCTGGGCGAGCAGGGCGGCTGGCCGCTCACGATGTTCCTGGACAGCGAGGCGAGGCCGTTCTGGGGCGGAACCTATTTCCCGCCGGCGCCACGCTACGGCCGGCCCGGCTTCCCGCAGGTGCTGCGCGAGGTCTCCCGCATCTACGCCGAGGAGCGCGACAAGGTCACCCACAACGCCGGCATGCTGGTCGACGCGCTCACCGCGCGCGAGGAGGGCAAGGCCACGCCGGTGATCGAGGACGGCGTGCTGGCCGACCTCACGGGACGCATGGTCAGCGCCGTCGATCCCATCCATGGCGGGCTGTCGGGCGCGCCGAAGTTCCCGCAGTGGAGCTTCTTCTGGCTGCTGTGGCGCGGCGCCGTCCGCTACGGCAACGAGGCCGCCAAGCAGGCCGTCGACAATACGCTCACGCACATCTGCCAGGGCGGCATCTACGACCACCTGGGCGGCGGCTTCGCGCGCTACTCGGTCGACGAGCGCTGGCTCGCCCCGCACTTCGAGAAGATGCTCTACGACAACGCGCTGCTGATCGACCTCATGTGCGAGGCCTACCGCGAGACCGGCAAGGAGCTCTACGCGCGCCGCGTCGACGAGACGGTGGGCTGGCTGCTGCGCGAGATGATTGCGGAAGGTGGGGGATTCGCCGCCTCGCTCGATGCCGACTCCGAGGGCGAGGAGGGCAGGTTCTACGTGTGGAGCCGGTCCGAGATCGCCGAGGTGCTGGGCGAGGCCGACGCACAAGTGTTCGCCGCCGCCTACGACGTCACCGAGGCCGGCAACTGGGAAGGCCACACCATCCTCAACCGCCTGCACAACCCGCTGCTGGGCTCGCCGACCGAGGAGAAGGCGCTGGCGCACATGCGCATCGAGCTGCTGGCACGGCGTGCCAACCGCGTGCGCCCGGGCTGGGACGACAAGGTGCTGGCCGATTGGAACGGCCTGATGATCGCGGCCCTCACCCACGCCGCCCGCGTGTTCGACCGCCCAGAGTGGCTGCACGCCGCCGCCACGGCCTTTGGCTTCGTCGTGCAGCACATGGAGAAGGACGGACGCCTCGCCCACTCCTGGCGCGCGGGCCAGGCCAAGGTGCAGGGCACCGCCAGCGACTACGCCAACATGATCTGGGGCGCACTGCGGCTGCTGCAGGCGACCAACGAAGGCGTCTTCCTCACGGCCGCGGAGCGCTGGTGCGCCACATTGGACAAGCATTTCTGGGTGGCGGACGGCGGCGGCTACGCCTTCACCGCCGACGATACGCCCGACGTCATCGTGCGCATGCGCGGCGCCCACGACGACGCCACGCCCAACGCCAACGCCATCATGATCACCAACCTGGTGGCCCTGGGCCTGCTCACCGGCAACCCGGCCTATCTGGAGCGCGCCGAAGCCATTCCGCAGGCTTTCGCCCCTGACCTGGGGCGCAATACGCTCGGCCATTGCGGCCTGCTCGCTGGCTTCTTCGACCTGATCGCCCCGCAGCAGGTCGTGGTGATCGAGACCGGCGACGCGGATCAGTCGGGCAAGCTGTCGCGGGCGATGTTCAAGCTGTCCCTGCCCGGCGCGGTGCAGCAGGTCGTTGCCGAGACCGCATCCGGCCCTGCCGGCATCTCCACCGCCGGCCCGCTCGCCGGCAAGACTGCCCAAGATGGCAAGCCCACCGCTTACGCCTGCCTCGGCCCGCAATGCTCGCTGCCGGTGACGGAGCCGGATGCCCTGCTCGAGGTGCTGCGCGCGCAGAGGACGGCACCCGCCGCCTGATCCAAGGAGAAGTGATGCCCATCGCCATCGACAGCCGCTTCGCGGACGTCAACGGAACCAGATTGCATTACCTGATCGCCGGCCAGGGCGCGCCGGTGCTGCTGCTGCACGGCTATGCCCAGACCAGCCATATGTGGCGACCCCTGATCCCCGAACTCGCCAGGACGCACACGGTAATCGCTCCAGACCTGCGCGGCTTCGGCGCCTCGGCCAAGCCGGAGGGCGGCTACGACAAGAAGTCGATGGCCGAGGACATCCACGCCCTCGCCACCTCGCTTGGGCACGCCCGCGTCGGCGTCGTGGGCCACGACATCGGGCTGATGGTCGCCTACGCCTACGCCGCCCAGCATCCGGCCGAGGTCGACCGCATCGTCCTGATGGATGCCTTCCTGCCCGGCGTCGGCGACTGGACCAGCGTCTGGCTGCTGCGCGACCTTTGGCACTTCCACTTCTACGGCAAGACGCCGCTGGCGCTCGTCACCGGGCGCGAGCGCATCTACCTCGAGCACTTCTGGAACGACTTTGCCGCCGACCCCACCCGCTCCGTCTCCGAGGCCGACCGCCAGCTCTATGCCGCCGCCTACGCCCAGCCCGGCGCCATGCAGGCCGGCTTCGAGGTGTTCCGCGCTTTCGAGCGCGAGCCAAGGACTTCGCCTCCTTCGCCAAGACCAAGCTGAAGATGCCGATGCTGGTGCTGACGGGCGAGAAGGCCTCCGGCGAATTCCTCATCGCCCAGGGCCGCCTGGTTGCCGACAACGTCGAGGGCGTCGTCGTAAAGGGCTCCGGCCACTGGCTCATGGACGAGGCCCGCGAGCAGGTTGTGCCGAGGCTGGTATCGTTCTTCTCGCAGCTGGAACCCCGAAGCCGCCACGTCATCCCCGCGCAGGCGGCGGCCCGCATGCAACTGATCCAAGTGCACTCGGCGGCCTGCGTGAACTACCGCCTATCGCGCGAAGCCGCCAACTCGCCTGATACGCACAATTCTGACAAATCACGCATCGGAGCCGCGATCAGCGGCCCCCTCGAGTCTGCGCTTCTCACCTGTCGCAGGACACGATCGCGCGGCTACCGCCCCGCGCGATCAGCTCCCCCAGCCCCCGCGTCTGCCGCCCCTCCGCGTCGAAGTTCGCCGGCGCCAGCCACTCCTGATACGCGCGCTTCAGCGCCGGCCATTCGCTGTCGATGATGGAGAACCAGTCGGTGTCGCGGTTGCGGCCCTTGTTGACGACCGCCTGCCGGAACAGGCCCTCGTACTGGAAACCCAGCCGCGCCGCCGCCGCGCGCGAGGGCGCGTTGAGGGAATCGCACTTCCACTCGTAGCGGCGGTAGCCGAGCTCGTCGAACACGCGGGCCATCATCAGGTACATGGCCTCGGTGGCGGCGGGGCGGCGCTGCAGGAGCGGCGAGTAGTTGATGCTGCCGACCTCGATCACGCCGTGCGCGCGCTCGATGCGCATGTAGGCCGCGACGCCGACGGCCTTGCCCGTCGCCAGATCGATGATGGCGTGGAAGAAGGGATCGTCTTTCGCCACCGCCTTGTCGAGCCAGGCCCGATAGTCCTCGAGGCGCTCGAACGGCCCGATGTTCAGGTACGTCCAGTTTCGGCCTTCCGCGTCGAGGCGATTGGCGGCGAACAGCTCCTCACCGTGCCGCGCCGGATCGAGCGGCTCGACGCGGCAGAACCGTCCCTGCATCGGCGTGCGCGGCGGCGACGGCCGAGCCGTCCAGCCGGGTACCGGTGCGCCTATTGGCTGGGGAGAATTGGACATCTAGCCGCTCCCGCGACTGTCATCCCGGCACTTGCTTGCCCTCGGACTTGCTCCGAGGGTTGCCGGATCCAGCGCTCCGCCAGGTCAGGCGTTTGAGGATGGTTGGATCCCGGGGACAAGCCCCGGGATGACACCGATGCACTAGTTCTTCCCGGTGCTCATGGAGTTGAAGAACTCGCCGTTGGTCTTGGTCGAGCGCAGCTTGTCGACCAGGAACTCGATGGCGTCCATGGTGCCCATCGGATTGAGGATGCGGCGCAGGACGTACATCTTCTTGAGCTGGTCGGGCGGCACCAGCAGCTCCTCCTTGCGCGTGCCGGAGCGGGCGATGTCGATCGCCGGGAACACGCGCTTGTCGGACACCTTGCGGTCGAGCACGATTTCCGAGTTGCCGGTTCCCTTGAACTCCTCGAAGATCACCTCGTCCATGCGGCTGCCGGTATCGATCAGCGCCGTGGCGATGATGGTCAGCGAGCCGCCCTCCTCGATGTTGCGCGCGGCGCCGAAGAAGCGCTTGGGCCGCTGCAGGGCGTTGGAGTCGACGCCGCCGGTCAGCACCTTGCCGGAGCTGGGGACAACGGTGTTGTAGGCTCGGCCGAGGCGCGTGATCGAATCCAGCAGGATCACCACGTCGCGCTTATGCTCGACCAGGCGCTTGGCCTTCTCGATCACCATCTCCGACACCTGCACGTGGCGGGTGGCCGGCTCGTCGAAGGTGGAGGAGATGACCTCGCCCTTCACCGAGCGCTGCATGTCGGTGACTTCCTCGGGCCGCTCGTCGATCAGCAGCACGATCAGGTAGCACTCGGGATGGTTCTTCGCGATCGAGTGGGCGATGTTCTGCAGCAGCACCGTCTTGCCGGTGCGCGGCTGCGCCACGATCAGGGCGCGCTGGCCCTTGCCGAGCGGCGAGACCACGTCGATCACGCGCGGCGAGAGGTCCTTGATGGTGGGGTCCTCGGTCTCCAGCTTCATCCACTGGGTGGGATAGAGCGGGGTGAGGTTGTCGAAATGCACCTTGTGGCGCTGCTTGTCGGGATCCTCGAAGTTGATCCGGTTGACCTTGAGCAGCGCAAAGTAGCGCTCGCCTTCCTTGGGCGAGCGGATCTGGCCTTCGACCGTATCGCCGGTGCGCAGCGCAAAGCGGCGGATCTGCGAGGGCGAGACGTAGATGTCGTCGGGGCCCGGCAGGTAGTTGGCGTCGGGCGAGCGCAGAAAGCCGAAGCCGTCCTGCAGCACCTCGACCACGCCCGTACCGATGATATCGGTCTCCTTGGCGGCCAGCTGCTTGAGGATGGCGAACATCAGCTCCTGCTTGCGCATGGCGCTGGCGTTCTCGACCCCGGTCTCCTCCGCGAAGCTCAACAGCTCGGTGGGGGTTTTGACCTTGAGGTCCTGTAGCTTCATCTCTTTTACGACGACGTCTTGCATAGCCATAACAAAGTCTCCGGATGGGGAGGGGCTGCGCGCTTGGGGTGGGGCTGTGAAAGGGCGCGGAGCCGGAAGGAAGATGGATGCCGAATGGCGTTCCGGAAGGGTCATGGCCCTCTGTTCGCGCCATGATCGGCGCTCGAGGACCGCACCCGTCTGCCTATGCCCGGCCGAGGGTGGTGACCGCGCACATATAGCAAGGTTCGCCAGCAAATAAAAGGGACTGTTGCTTTGATATTGTTAGTATACCAGCCGCGCCGGTCCTTCAGAGCGGTTTGACGATCACCAGGATGACGATGCCCACCATCAGCAGCGTGGGTACCTCGTTGGCGATGCGATAGAAGCGCTGGTCCCGCGTGTTGCGGTCGGCGGCGAAGTCCTTGCGCCAATATCCGAGCGCGTGGTGATAGCCGGTCAGCAGCACGACCAGGGCGAACTTCGCCATCAGCCACCCGTCTCGGTACACGCCCAGCTGCCAGGCCAGCAGCGGCCCCGTCACCCACACCACGATCATCGCCGGGTTCATGATCAGGCGCAGCAGCCGCTGCTCCATCACCTTGAAGGTCTCGGACTGCCGGGAGCCTTTCTCCGCCTCGCAGTGGTAGACGAACAGCCGCGGCAGATAGAGCAGTCCCGCCATCCAGGAGATGACGGCCATCACGTGCAGCGCCTTCAGCCAAAGCAGCATGCGGTGTCATCCCGGCGCTTGTCGCCGGGATCCATCGCGCCGCTCGCTCTGGCGTCTGTCGATCCCTGGATCCCGGGCACAAGGCCCGGGATGACCGTTACCGGTTTGGCGCACGACGCACTAGCTCCACCAGGCGCGCCACATTCTCCGGTGGCGTCTGGGGCACGATGCCGTGGCCCAGGTTGAAAATGAACGGCTGGTGCGACAGGGCGCTCAGAATTTCGTCGACCCGCCTGTCCAGCGCCGGTCCGCCCGTCACCAAAAGAAGCGGATCGAGGTTGCCCTGCACGACTTTCCGTCCCGCTAGCTCGCGCGCCGCGAAGTCCAGCGGCATGGCCGTATCGCAACTGACCCCATCGACGCCCGTCTCGTCGGCGTAGAGCCGAGCCCGGATGCCCGCCCCGCGCGGGAACCCGATGACCGGCACGGTCGGATGGCGCTCCTTCAGCCGCGCCACCATGCGCTTGGTCGGTTCGACCACCCATCGGTGGAACTGGTCATCGGGCAGGCTGCCGGCCCAGCTGTCGAAAATCTGCACGACGTCGGCGCCGGCTTCGATCTGCCCCGCGAGATAGTCGACGGAGACCTCGGCCAGCAGGTCGATCAGCCGCTGAAAAGCCTGAGGCTCCCGATAGGCCCATAGCCGCGTATCCGCTTGGTCGGCACTGCCCTGCCCTCCCACCATGTAGGTCGCGACCGTCCACGGCGCGCCGCAAAATCCGATCAGTGCCGTCTCGTGCGGGAGGCCCTGCCGGACCCGCGCGACGGTCTCGAAGACGCAGGCGAACTTGGGCCGAGTCGCGTTTGCGTTCAACCGCGCAAGATCCGCCTCCGACCGGATGACCTCGAGCCGTGGCCCTTCGCCCTCGAGGAAGCGCACGCTTTGTCCGAGCGCGTCGGGCACCACCAGGATGTCGGCGAACAGGATGGCCGCGTCGAAGCCGAAGCGCCGTATCGGCTGCAGCGTCACCTCGGCGGCGAGCTCCGGCGTGTAGCACAGGTCCAGAAAGCTGCCCGCCTTGGCGCGCAGTGCCCGGTACTCCGGCAGGTAGCGGCCGGCCTGCCGCATCAGCCAGATCGGCGCAGGCGCCAGCGCCTCTCCGCCGAACACGCGCAGCAGTCGTCGATCCTGCAGTTTTCCCGACAAGGCCGTGTGCTCTTTCAATTCTAAGAATCCAAGATTTAGATTCTGTTATTAAGACTCTTATCCGGTGGGTTGCGGAGATACTCGCTTCCTACCAGCTTGCCCCCAGCTTGCGGGAGCCGCCTCGGCGACACACCACGTCTTGGGGCTGGCCGATGCCAGCACCACAAGAGCGGCCGAAGCCCTTGATGGCTTAGCATGGAATGCCGCCTGCGCGTGCCCGGCCTCCGGCTGCGTTACCTGTTGACAGGCACCCGATAGAGCCGGCATTTCGCCCTTGTCCCCGTGGAGCCGTCATCGGGCCCCATTCCTGTCCCATCGGGTCATCCTGTGGACCCTTTTGTGGAAAGCGACACGCCGGGCTGGGAGGAAATCGGCCCCGGCTTGGCAGCCCTGGAGAACTCTGGTCTTTATCCACACATGGCCAACCTGCTGCCCAGCTACTTCCATCTGCATCTGATCTCCGATGCCACAGGCGAGACCTTGACCACCATGGCCAAGGCCGCGGCCGTGCAGTATTCGCAGGTGCGGCCCATCGAGCACGTGCATCCGCTGGTACGTACGCCCAAGCAGCTCGAGCGCGTGCTGAAGGAAGTGGAGCAGTCGCCCGGCATCGTCCTCTACACCATCGTCAAGAGCGAGCTGATCGAGGCGATCGAGCGG
The DNA here is from genome assembly GCA_963774165.1 of uncultured Alphaproteobacteria bacterium. Lineage (GTDB taxonomy): Bacteria > Pseudomonadota > Alphaproteobacteria > Rhizobiales > Hyphomicrobiaceae > AWTP1-13. The sequence goes on from CAVZEC010000006.1 coordinate 301,478, forward strand.
CGCTGCCGCGAGCTCAAGGTGCCGAGCCTGCACGTGCTGCAGCCGATCATGCGGGTGTTCGAGTCCTACCTCGGGGCGCCGCAGACCCCCGTGGTGGCCGGCCAGCACACCGTGGACGCGGACTATTTCCGGCGCATCGACGCGCTGAACTTCGCCATGGCGCACGACGACGGCCAGCTGCCGCAGGACCTGAACACGGCCGACATCATCATTCTCGGCATCTCGCGCACCTCCAAGACGCCCACCAGCATCTATCTGGCGCAGCGCGGCTACAAGACCGCCAACCTGCCGCTCGTTCCCGGCATCGAGCCGCCGGTCGCGCTGGCGGGGCCGCACCGCGCGTTCGTTGTCGGACTGGTCGCGAGCCCCGAGCGCATCGCCGAGATCCGCCGCAACCGCGTGCAGATGCTGGCCGACCGCAACCTCGACGAATACGTCGACCGCACCCAGATCTCCAACGAGCTGACGTACTCGCGTCGGCTGTGCGCCCGGCACGGCTGGCCCGTCATCGACGTGACGCGGCGCTCCATCGAGGAGACCGCCGCAACCATCATCCGGCTGCTGCACGACCGCGACGAGGCGGGCAACTCCGAGGATCGTCGGGAGACGGGAGATGGCTGAGCCGCGCCATCGGCCGCTCGTCCTGGCATCGGCGAGCCCGTTTCGCCGCCGCATGCTGGAAGCCGCCGGCCTGACCTTCGAGGTGGCGCCGGCCGATGTCGACGAGAGCGCGATCAAGCGCGATCTGCTCGGGTCCGGCGCGACGCCGTCGGCGATCGCCGAGACGTTGGCCGTCGCCAAGGCCGAGGCCGCCAGCGCGCGGCTGCCCGAGGCGGTGGTGATCGGCGCCGACCAGGTCCTGGCTCTCGGCCAGGAACTATTCAACAAGCCGGCGGACGTGTCGGAGGCGCGCGAGCAACTCCTTCGCCTGCGCGGAAAAACCCATCACCTCCACACGGCTGCGGCCCTTGCCGTCGGTGGAAAAGCTGTTTGGTCCCGTGTGGAAATCGCCACCCTCCAGATGCGGCAGTTCTCCGAAGCTTTCCTGTCCGACTATCTGGCGAAAGTCGGCGACCGTGTCCGCCACACCGTCGGTGCCTACGAGATCGAGGGCCCCGGCATCCAGCTGTTCGAGCGCACCGAGGGCGACAGCTTCACCATCATCGGCCTGCCGCTGCTGCCGCTGCTGGCAGAGCTCAGGTCGCGCGGAGTGATCGGCCAATGAGTCCGCGCAAGATCCAGGCGTGCATCATCGGCTGGCCGGTCGCCCATTCGCGCTCGCCGCATCATCCACGGCTACTGGCTGAAGAAATACGGCATCGACGGCAGCTACACGAAGCGCGCGGTGCAGCCGGACGAGGTTGCCGCATTCCTGCGCAACTTGCGCGCGGAGGGTCTCGCTGGCTGCAACGTCACGATCCCCCACAAGCAGGCAGCCTATGCCGCGGCGGCCGTGAGAACGGATGCCGCGCGCGCCGTCGCCGTCGCCAACACGCTGTGGTTCGAGGGGGGCCGCCTGTTCGCCGACAACACCGACGGCATCGGCTTCGTGCGTCATTTGCGCGCCTCGATGCCGCGGCTTCGACGCCGGCGGGCATGCGGTGACGGTGCTCGGCGCCGGTGGTGCGGCGCGCTGTGTCATCCAGGCGATGCTGGAATGCGGCACACCCGAGGTGCGCGTCTTCAATCGCACGCGCGATCGTGCCGACGTCGTCGCCCGCCATTTCGGCCCGCGCGTGAAGCCTTACGACTGGCGCGACCGCGCCGACCGCTCGCGCGATGTCGGGCTGCTGATCAACGCCACCTCGCTCGGCATGCAGGGCGCGGCCGATCTCGATATGCCGCTCGCGCAGCTGGCCGATGCCTGCATCGTCGCGGATCTGGTCTACGTGCCGCTGGAGACGTCGTTGTTGGCGGCGGCCCGGGCGCGCGGCCTCGCCACCGTCGACGGGCTCGGTATGCTGCTGCACCAGGCGACGCCCGGATTCGAGAAATGGTTCGGCGTGGCGCCCGAGGTCACCGACGAGCTGCGCGCGCTGGTGGTCGCCGACATCGAGGGCCGCTGATGCTCGTCGTCGGCCTCACCGGCTCCATCGGCATGGGCAAGTCCACCGTGGCGGCGCGCCTACGGGCCCTGGGGCTTGGCGTATGCGACGCCGACGCCGAGGTGCACAAGCTTTACGAGGGTGCGGCCGTCCCTCTGATCGAGGCCGCGTTTCCCGGCACCACGGTCGACGGCAAGGTCGATCGCCAGAGGCTCTCCAAGCTGCTTCTGGCCGATCCCGCCGGGTTCAAGCGGCTCGAGGCGATCGTCCATCCCCTGGTCTTCGAGGCAGAGCGCGCGTTCCTGCGGCGCGAGGCGGCCTCGGGTTCGGCGCTCGCGGTGCTGGAGATTCCGCTCCTGCTCGAGGGCAGTGGCGAGCGACGCGTCGATTGCGTGATCGTCTGCAGCGCCCCTCGCGACGCGCAGCGCGCACGCGTCATGGAGCGTCCCGGCATGACAGCGGAGAAGCTCGAGCAGATCCTGGCGCGGCAGATGAGCGACGCCGACAAGCGCGCGCGGGCGGATTTCGTTGTGGACACCGGCGGAAGCTTCGCGGAGTCCAACGCCCAAGTCGATAGGATCATCGAATCGCTGAAGGGCCGAGACGGGACGGCCTACGCCAAGTATTGGGCCTAGCGCCGCGTGCGGGCGATTCCCCTCCCCTTGACGGGGAGGGGCTAGGGGTGGGGTGAAGCCGCAAGCGCCGCCGAATCTCGTCACCCCCACCCGCGACCCCTCCCCGCAAGGGGGAGGGGAGTGCGCGCGGAGTGTGACTGACCAGTGCTCGCGTATGGCATGGGGATGCAAATGCTGCGCGAGATCGTCATGGACACGGAGACGACCGGGCTCGACGCCGCCAACGGCGACCGGCTGATCGAGGTCGGCTGCATCGAGATCGTCAATCGCATTCCCACCGGCCGCGAGTTCCATCGCTACCTGAACCCGGAGCGCGACGTCCACAGAGACGCGGTGGCGGTGCATGGCCTGACACTCGAGTTCCTCAAGGACAAGCCGCTGTTCAAGGACATCGCCGAGGAGTTTCTGGAGTTCATCGAGGATGCGCCGCTCGTTGCCCACAACGCCACCTTCGATATCGGCTTCCTCAACGCCGAGCTGAAGCGTCTCTCGCGGCCCGCGCTGCGCTCCGATCGCGTGGTCGATACGCTCATGCTGGCGCGACGGCGCCACCCGGCCGGACCCAACAGCCTCGATGCCCTGTGCAAACGCTACGGCATCGACAACTCGAAGCGCACCAAGCACGGCGCGCTGATGGACTCGCTGCTGCTCGCCGGCGTCTACGTCGAGCTGCTGGGCGAGCGCCAGGCCACCCTGGGCCTCGGCGGACAAAACGGTGCGGAGGCGGGTGCGCAGCTGCGTGCAACAGCGGCCAAGCCGCGGCCGCAACCTCTGCCGCCTCGGCTCTTGCCAGCCGGCGAGCTGGCGCACCGCGAGTTCGTCAAGACGCTGGGCCCCAAGGCCCTATGGCTGCGGTTCATGGAAAGGGACCGCGTGCCAGCGCCGAGCGAATAGTGCTGCGGTACACCTAGACGTCAGTTCACCTTGGGCTGAGATTGGATGCCAGGCGCCTTGCCCTGCTGCTGGCGCTGCATGAACAGCGCTGCGAAATCGATCGGGTCGAGCAGAAGCGGTGGGAAGCCTCCCTCGCGCGTCAGGTCGGCTACGATGCGTCGCAGGAAGGGGAACAGCAGCGACGGGCAGTTGATCAGCAGGAACGGCTCCAGCGCCTGCTCCGGCAGGTTCTGGATCTCGAACAGTCCCGCATAGGCCAGCTCGAGATCGTAGATCACGCCGGCCTTGCTGGCCGCCTCGGCCTTGAAGTGGATGGCGCTTTCGAACATCTTGTCCGCCAGCTTGGTGGCGTTGACGTTCACCTCGACGCGCAGCGCCGGCTGCTCACCGGGTCCGCCGAGCAGCTTGCGCACGTTCGGGTTCTCGAACGAAAGATCCTTGATGTACTGGCCGGCGACGCGGACCTGCACCTGAGTGGGGGCCGTACCGGGCGGCGCGTTGCCGATGTTGCCGTTTCCGATGTCGGTGGGCTCGGCCATACGCTCGTTTCCTTCCTTGTGGGGCCTTGTCGGGCTTGTGGATTTGGTCGGACGCCGGCGCGACTATATCCGATCGCGGTCCTTGCCGGGATGCGGCGCACGGCCTTTTTCGCCCAGGCGCTCGAATTCGCCTTCGATGATCGGCCCGTCCACATGACCCTCGGCGGGCGGCGCTGTCCCGGATGGGCCTCCCTCGGCACGCCTCTTGGCCTCATACATCTTGGCCTGTGCATGCGTCCGCTCGGCGAAGCGCCGCACGCACCAGCGCGCTACCTTGTTGCGGACCGGCGGGATCAGTAGTGCCAGCGCGAAAACGTCCGTGATAAATCCGGGCGAAATCAGCAGCAATCCGGCCAGGAGCAGGAATGCGCCGTCGAGCACCGGTCCAACGGGCGGGCGGCCGGTCGCCACCGCCTCGCGCGTCCTGCGCGCCACGGTGATGCCCTGGCGCGACATGATCGCGGTGCCGAGCACGGCCGCGGCCACGACCAGGCCCAGCGTCGGCCAGAACCCGATTGCCTGGCCGGTCTTGATGAGCAGGACCAACTCGACGATCGGCAGGGCAAGGAATGCGAGACCAAGGAGCAGGCGGGCCATCGGGGGTCCTTTCAGCGGCATCGCCAGAATAAACAAAGCCATGGCGGTTGGCTTGCGCTTTGCAATGCCCTAAGATTTGCGCCGCGGCGGTGACAAGCGTCATCTCTCTCATGGGAGTGGCGGCGGGTCTGGTCAGCACGCGCCGGGCGACTTACATGCAGTAGCTTGAGGCTCTGGCTCGAAAGCACGGCAATGGACGGCAGGATCGACGTATCCACACTACTGTTTCTCGTTCTGGCGGTCGTGATCTTTCTCAAGTTGCGCAGCGTGCTCGGCCGTCGCACGGGGCACGAGCAGACTCGCTATGAGCGCTACAAGGCGCAGCAGCAGGAAGCCGCCCAGCGTAACGGCAAGCTCCCCGGCCAGGACAAGGTCGTCACGCTGCCGCGGCGCGAGCGCGACGAGCCGCTCGAGGCGCGGCCCATGGCGGAGCCGCAGGTGCGCGCCGACGTCGAGGAGCGCGTCAAGGGGCTGGCGGCGGGCAACGCCGGCATCGCCAAGGGGCTCGTCGATATCGTCCGCGCCGACTCGAGCTTCGATCCCGATGTCTTCCTGAAGGGTGCCCGTGCGGCCTACGAGCTGATCGTGACGGCGTTCGCCGAAGGCAACCGCAAGACGCTCAAGAGCCTCCTCAGCCGCGAGGTCTACGACGGGTTCGCCGGCGCCATCACCGATCGCGAGAGTCGCGGCGAGCAGGTCGACCAGAGCTTCGTCGGCATCAAGTCGGCCGATATCTTCGAGGCCGAGCTCAAGGCCGGCATGGCCCAGGTGACCGTAAAGTTCGTGAGCGAGCTGATCTCGGCCACGCGCGACAAGGCCGGCGAGGTCATCACGGGCGATCCGAAGCGCATCAAGGAAGTAACCGACATCTGGACCTTTGCGCGCGAGGTTGCCTCGCGCGATCCGAACTGGAAGCTGATTGCCACGCAGGCTGCCAACTAGTGTGATGATCGAGAAGTCCGCATCATCGCTCTGGGCTGGGTGGGGAAGCGGACTTCTCGATCTGAATCACACTAGCTGATGGATTTTGCTAGTGTCCTTCAGATCGCGAAATTCGTTCCGAGTTCGCCGCAAAGTGAGACGAATTTCGCGATCAGGACACTAGCCTGTGCGGCCCGGGGGAAGACGATCGCTTTCGCATCGGGGGACAGCAATTTGGCGCCACGCCGCGCGTTTCACCGTGCTGTTGCCGTCGCGCTCGGGGTGGTGCTTTGTGCCGCCGGCTCCGTCCTCGTGCGAGGCCAACTCGCCCGGAAAGCCGCAGCCGGGTTCCAGCATGAAGCCCGCCATTGCCTACAAGCCGCTTGCCTTCGCCGATGTGCCCGGCTGGGACCAGGATGACCACGCGGCAGCGTTCAAGGCATTTCTCAGATCCTGCGAGCGCGTCGTCGCCACCGCCCGAGAACGCGCTGCCGCTGACAAGGCTCCGTCCGCGTCCGCGTCCCTCGTTGCGGCATGCACCGCCGCGAAGGAGCTTCCCGCCCCGGTCGACAAGGCTGCCGCAAAGGCGTTCTTCGAGCGGTATTTCATCGCCAACGCCGTTTCCCACAGCGGCCCGCGAGGCCTGCTGACCGGCTACTACGAGCCGCTGGTGCAGGGCTCGCGCACGCCGCAAGGCGCTTTCCAGACCGCGATCTACAAGCGGCCGGCGGACCTCGTGAACCTCGTCGACGAGACGCAGCGCGCATCCGCCGGCATGGGGCTCAGCCACGCCCGCAAGACCGACAAGGGCACCGAGCCGTTTCCCACCCGCGCCCAGATCGACCAGGGTGCTTTGAAGGACCGCAACCTCGAGCTGCTCTATCTCGCCGATCCGGTCGAAGTGTTCTTCCTGCAGGTGCAGGGATCGGGGCGCGTCAAGCTACCGGATGGGAGCATCATCCGCATCCAGTACGACGGCAAGAACGGGCACCCCTATACCTCGATCGGCCGCTACCTGATCGACAAAGGCCTGCTTGCAGCCGACAAGGTGTCGATGGGCGCGCTCAAGCGCTGGCTGAAGGCCGATCCCGAGCGCGCCAAGCTCGTGCTCTGGCAGAACGCTTCCTACGTGTTCTTCCGTGAGCTCAAGGACACCGAGGCCAAGGGACCTCTGGGGGCCATGAACGCCCAGCTCACGCCCGGCCGCAGCCTGGCCGTGGACACAAGCCATCATGCGCTGGGCCTGCCGATCTACGTCAACGGCGAGGGCATGACTCACGTCGACAAGGCCGGCACCTTCAATCGGCTCATGATCGCGCAGGACGTCGGCTCCGCCATCAAGGGGCCCGAGCGCGGCGACATCTACTTCGGCTCGGGAGATGCGGCCGGGCGCCTGGCTGGCGTGACCAAGCATGCCGGACGGTTCATCGTGCTGTTGCCGAAGGATACGCCGGCGCGGGCTGAGGTGGCACCGGGCAAGTCGGCCCCGGACAAAGCCCGGCAATGAGCGGGGCGGGCCGAAAGCCCGGCAAGGGCGCCCGCACCGTCACCACCGACGAGGCCGAGCTTTGGCGCTACGCAACCCGCAGCCTCGAGCCGGTGAAAGCCAAGCAGCGCGTCCCCTCCGTCGAGCCTTCCCCCGCCGATCCTCCACCCCGGATCGCCCCACCCCCGCCGCGGGCGTCGGCGACGCCCGCGAGGGAGAGACCGAGTGCGCCTGCGAAGCCGTACGTACCTGCAGCTTCCAAGAGTGCAAAAGCAGCACCCGCGCCGCTGGCCGACTTCGACCGCCGCAAGGCCCGGCAGATCGCCTCTGGCAAGGTCGAGGTCGAGGCGCGCATCGACCTGCACGGGCTGCGCCAGCGCGACGCTCATGCGCGGCTGCGCGGCTTCCTCCACGAGGCCCACGCCAGGGGCTTCAAGACCGTACTGGTGATCACCGGCAAGGGAGGCGAGGAGCGGCCCGACCGGCTCGGCGATCTCTCAGGCGAGCACCAACGTGGCGTGCTGCGTCGCAACGTCCCGCACTGGCTGGGCGACCCTGACCTCAGGGCCATCGTGCTCAGCTTCACGCAGGCCTCCGTCCGCCACGGCGGCGCCGGCGCCCTCTACGTGCAACTGCGCAAAGGCGGGCGGTAGCCTCGATCGGTCGACTCGCGCCGGCGTTGCTACGTCGCCAACAAGTCCTTCGCCATGAGGAACTCGTCGTAGTAGCGGCCGTCCTGCTTGAGGGCCTTCGTCTCCAGACCGTAATCCACGAAGCCGAGGCTCATGTAGAGCCGCCGCGCCCGCGCGTTGTCGCGGACCACCGTGAGTTGGATCAGCTCGACGTGCGGGCGCGCGACATCGAATATCGCCTCGATCAGACGGCGGCCGATCCCGCTGGCGCGGGCAGGAGGGCGAACGTACATCCCCCAAAGCAGTCCCTTGTGCGCTCGCTTCTGGCCTTGCTGGATGGCGAAGCCCGCGGTCGCCACCAGCTCGGGGCCGCGGAACGCGCCGAGCACCGTGGAGCTGCCGAGGCGATCCGCAAACCAGCTGACGGGCTGCGAGCTTTCCACCTCGAAGGTGCTGCCGAATGCCTCGGGACTGTCCCTGAGAGCCTCCAGCCGGATCTCCCGATACAGGCCCGCATCGATGCCGACATCCTGCATCAGGCGACGAATTGCGATCTGATCGGCGCTCATGCCTAGCCCCTCCGGTCAGCGCTGGCCGCGTCCCAGCTTCCGGCCCGGCATCGGCAACCCGGCGGGCCCGCCCTCGCTCAGCGGCCGCGGCGGGAACCGCCCCAGGCACCGCACCCGGTCGTACATGACGATGGCGCCGGCCATGGCGAGGTTGATGCAGAAGCTGGAGGGAATGCGCACGACGTGGTCGCAGCGCTCCAGCACTCCGGGCGACAGGGAGCCCTGCTCGGGGCCGAGGACGTAGGCCGCGCGGAGCGGGTGGCGGAAGCTCGGGAGGTCGATTGCCTCGTCCAGCAGCTCGATCCCGACCAGCCGGCACCCGTGCGGCAGCGCCAGCTCGTCGACCTTGGCCCAGTTGTAATGCGGCAGGTGCTGGCTGCCCTTGGAGGTATCGGCACGCGCCTCCAGTGCCTGGTAGGTGGCGCCTATGGTGAAGGTGAAGCTGGCGCCGAACCCGTGCGCGGAGCGCATCAGATTGCCGAGGTTCAGCGCCTTCGAGATGCGCTCGGCACCGATGGCGAAATAGCCGCGCGGAAGCGCCGACGACGTGGGCTGGCCCATGATTCTTGCCTCTCCGGGCCAGGGTGTACGGCGCGTCCCACAGGCGGGCAAGATGCCTTTACCTGCGGATTGGCCGCCACTACTGTCGAGAGCAGGGCGTGGGGCGGTTTCGCACGCCATTGCGAGGGAGAGGACATGCAGCTCGGCAAAGACATCGCGGCGGTCGTCACCGGCGGAGCATCCGGCTTGGGCGCCGCCACGGCCAAGGCACTCGCCGGCAAGGGTGTCAGGGTCGCCATCCTCGACCTCAATGCCGAGCTCGGCGAGAAGCTCGCCAAGGAGCTTTCGGGCACGTTTGCCAAGTGCGATGTCACCAGCGAGCCCAGCGTCGATGCCGCGCTGGCGGCGGCTCGCAAGGCGCATGGGCAGGAGCGTATCCTCGTCAATTGCGCCGGCATCGGCGTTGCCAAGCGCATCACGCGCCGCGTCAAGGAGACCAACGCCATCGAGACGCACGATCTGGCGACCTTCGCCAAGGTCATCCAGGTCAACCTGATCGGCACCTTCCTGATGATGGCGAAGTCGGCCATGGGCATGCAGGCCACCCAACCCATCGGCGACGACAGCGAGCGCGGCGTGATGATCTGCACCTCGTCGGTCGCCGCCCAGGACGGGCAGATCGGCCAGGTCGCCTACTCGGCCTCCAAGGGCGGCGTCGCCTCCATGACGCTGCCGGTCGCGCGCGACCTGTCCCGCGACGGTATCCGCGTGGTGACGATCATGCCGGGCCTGTTTCTGACGCCGATGTTTGCCGGTCTCTCCGAGGAGGCGCAGAAGTCGCTCGCGGCATCGGTGCCGTTTCCCGCGCGCCTGGGCAAGCCGGCCGAGTACGCGGCGCTGGCCGTGCACATCTGCGAGAACGTCATGATCAACGGCGAGTGCATCCGCCTCGACGGCTCCCTGCGGATGGCGCCGCGTTAGATACATTTGCCATCTTCTGGTCACGGGAGCGCGCGCCTAGTTGGAACGCGGGCTCTGTAGACACGTTGTGCTTGGCGGAACGCGACGGCGAGACTAAGTTGCGGCCTCGCACCAAGCAGCGTCGGTAAGTCCAGTTGGGGCCAATGTTTTCTTTCTCGGGTCGGCCGCGTCTTTCGCTCGGAGTGGGTATCGCCGCCTATCTGGTCGGCTCCACCTTCGCGGCGGCTATCGCCACGCATGCCGTGTGGCACGCGGGCGCGGCACTGCTGGAGCAACTGGCGCCAGCCGACGATAGAGCGCCGAGCCACGGCGTGATGGCCCAGGCGCCCGCGGTGCGCGGTCCCATGTCTCTCCCTAAGTCCTCCGGTCCGCTGTCCGTGCGCAGCGACGGAGCCATGACGCAGCTGCAGGAGCGGTGGGATGGACGTTGGGGCGGCGGCGGCCCGTATGGACGCCCGCAGCCGCGGGTGTGGGGATCGCCCGCCCCGCAATTCGGCACCTCCGCGCGCAATCCCGTTTGGCCTTGGCGGCCGGCCCGTACGACCCCGATGACGACGAAGGCGATCGTCGCTCCTACGGCACGTACCGCACGGTGTGCGTGCGCTTGTGCGACGGCTACTATTTCCCCGTCAGCTTCGCCGTCCCTGCCGAGCATCTCGAGCGCGATCGCGCGCTGTGCGAGAACCGCTGCGGGGCGCAGGGACGCTTGTTCGTGCATCGCAATCCGGGCGGCACTATCGAGGACGCGCAGGATCTGTCCGGCAGGCCCTACCGTCAGCTGAAGACCGCCTTTCTCTACCGCACCGAGTACGTTTCGAGCTGCACCTGCCAGCCCCAGCCGTGGGACCAGGCCTCGCTCGATCGCCACCGCCTCTATGCCCTGGCCGCGGCTGCCAATAAGGGCAGCAAGGACGCGGCCAAGGAAATGAAGGCGCTGCAGGCAAAGCTGAAGGAGGACGCCAGGGTGGCCGCCGCCAGGCCCGCATCGACCCCCGCGACGCCCCCTGCGAGCCCTTCGGTTGCGAGCGCCCGCCCCATCGACCCGGAGGCGGCTGCAAGAGCCGCCGAAATCGCCGCGCGCGAGGACGGCAACCTCATGGGGCTCGGGGGCGACGGCTCTCCGAAGGCCAAGGCCGACAGCAAGCCCGAACGCGCCCCGCTCAAGTCCAACTCCAATCGTGACTGGGTCCGCCGCGCCTTCGATCCCTCCGCGAGCCGCTGATCGCGCTGGAACGATCCGCTTACCATTCAGCGAAAATTCGCAGGTCCGACGGCATAACTCGCTCGTAGGATGCGCGCGCCCGGCCGACGGGCCGTTGCCGGTCGCGCATGCATGGGTCGAGCGAGTTGCCGATGGCGTGGCGCGTTGCAGTTGCGATGCTGGTCGCGAGCCTGATGGCGTGGCCGTCGTCGACCGGCGCGGGCGCAGGGCCTGCTGCAACAGTTCTTCGGCTTCGGTCAGCCCTCCGCTCCACCGCCGCGCCTCTACGGCTATCCCTCCAACCGCTCGATCTACGTGTGGCCCTCGCCGCGCCCGTTCGGCTCCGCCGGACATGGAGCGTCGCGACGACATGGCATCCGGCCGCCCCGGCACCTATCGCACTTTGTGCGTGCGGCTGTGCGACGGCTACTATTTCCCGATCAGCGGCGCCACGAGCGGCAGCGGTCTGTCCCGCGATGCCGATGTCTGCAGCGCCAGCTGCGGCACCGAGGCGCGTCTGTTCTATCACCCCAACGCCGGCGGCGATGTCGACACGATGGTGGATCTCACCGGTCTGGCCTACAGCGCGCTGCCCAACGCTTTCAGGTATCGCAAGACGCTGGTGCCGGAGTGCCGCTGCCGGCCGCAGCCCTGGTCGGAATCCGAGCTGCAGCGCCATCGCGACTACGCCGCCGGCAAGCCGGTGGTCGCCGCGCCCGGCACGCAGACGCCGTGGCCCGCCCGCGAGACGCCGCAATCCGTCGGGCGACGCCCCGCTGCCCATCGACCGCCCCGAACCCGTTGCCCGCGATCCCGGCTCGGAGCCCTGGCCCTCTGCCGGCGCCGGTTCCGGCCGCCCCGCGCGCTCCAGGTACACCTGGCCGTACGGCCGCTGACCGGACCGCACACGCCAACTCGTCATTCCCGCGCAGCTGCTTCGCTTGGTGGGCATGACGCCGGGTGATTACCCCGCAATCTTGTCCATCGCTTCGGCGAGCTTGACGTCGAGCTCGGTCAGGCCGCCGGCGGAATGGGTCGCCAGGGTCACGTCGACGCGGTTCCACACGTTGGTCCACTCCGGGTGGTGGTCCATCTTCTCGGCGACCAGCGCGGCCCGCGTCATGAAGCCGAAGGCCTCGCTGAAATCCTCGAACTTGAAGGTCTTGTGGATGGCGTCGCGACCCTCCGCCAGCAGCCATCCGGGCAACCGCGCGGCCAGGCTCTTGCGGGCCGTATCGTCGAGCTTCTGTGGCATTGCATTGCTCCTTCCATCACTGCTGGGGCATTCTCCCTTTATACGCTCATGCTGAACGCAGTGCCGCGCCGCCGGAAGCATGCGGTCGGGCTCTCGAGGAGGAAAACCCATGCGCTGGATCAGGTATTCGCATCAGGGCCGCACCGGCTACGGCATCCTGGAGGGCGATCGCATCGCCGAGGTGACGGGCGATCCGTTCGCGGGCTACGAGCGCACCAAGGTCGTGCGTGAGCTGGCATCGGTGAAGATCGAGGTGCCGGTAGTCCCGCCCACGTTCTATTGCGTCGGCCTCAACTACGCCGAGCACATCCGCGAGGTGGCGGCCAAGCAGGGCATCAAGGCCAATCTGCCCGAGCAGCCCGATGTCGGCTATCGCGCCGTCAATGCGCTGATCGCGCACGGCGAGCCGGTGGTGATCCCGCGCGACGCCACCAAGGTGCAGTACGAGGGCGAGCTGGTCGTCGTCATCGGCAAGAAGGCGAAGAACCTGAGCGAGGCCGAGGCACTCTCCTGCGTGCTCGGCTATACCGTCGGCAACGATGTCAGCGAGCGGGTCTGGCAGAAGTCCGACCGCACGCTGTGGCGCGCCAAGAACGCCGACACCTTCAAGCCCATGGGGCCGTGGATCGACACCGAGGTCGATCTCGATGCGCTCGAGACCGTCATACGCCTCAACGGCAAGGAGACGCTGCGCTTCCACACCAACGAGATGATCTTCGGCGTTGCCCGGTACATCAGCACCATGAGCCGCTATCTCACGCTCTATCCCGGCGACATGATCTGGATGGGCACGGACGGCAGCTCGCCGGATCTCAAGGCCGGCGACGTGGTCGAGGTGGAGATCACCGGCCTCGCCACCCTGCGCAACCCGTTCGTCGCCGAGAAGTAGGGACGATATGCGGAGCCGGCCGTCTCAGGTCAATCTCGCCGCCAGCCTAGGGAAAACACCAAGAGCGACGACGGCGGACACGCCGCCCGCCACGGCGGCGCTCCAGTCGCCCTGACCGATCCATGCCGATACCAGGGCGTAGATCAGCGCGAACACGGCGGCGTCGGCGAGGGCGAAGCCGAGCGACCACGTCCGCATGTCCGCGGGGTCGATGGGAACGCCCTGTTTGACGACACCGCGGGTCTTCAGCGCGAACCAGATGGCGGCAACGACGATGAGGATGACCGGCAGCATCACCCCCAGGCGGAGCAGGAACTCGGCAAGGAAATCGGGCATCGTGTCCCCGTCTGCCTAAGGTTGAAACGTCCGCCTCCAGCCGCGGAGCCGTTGATCGGCCCACGCGCACACCGCAACATGCCGCACGGCGCACGTCCGCCAGGCAGCTTAACCTACCCACGCGGACATGACGGCGCGCGAACGCGACGCAATTCCACTTTGGGCCAAAAGGCCCTAGTGTCCCGACAACGACTTAGGGATAGAAACGCGCATGCAGATCGAACCGACCGGAAAGATTCTTGGCGCCACGATCACGGGGCTGGACTTGGCCCAGGCACCGACCGATCCGGAGTTCCGCCAGATCCTGAAGGCGCTGGGCGATCACGGCGTGCTGTGCTTCCCCAGGCAGCGGCTGGAGACGGAGGCGTTCGCCCGCTTCGGAGCCATGTTCGGCGAGCTCGAGATCAACGTCGCCAACCTGTTTTACGAGCCGGGCTTCCCGCAGGTCATGGTGCTCTCCAACATCACCAAGGACGGCAAGCCGGTCGGCCTCGGCGACGCCGGCCAGGGCTGGCACACGGACATGTCCTACAGCAAGGACATCGCGCTCGCGAACGTGCTCTACGCCATCAAGGTGCCCCGGCGCGACGGACGGCCGCTGGGCGACACCCAGTTCCGCAACATGCACGCCGCCTACGAGGACCTGCCCGACGACATCAAGACGCGGCTCGAGGGCCGCACAGCCACGCACGACTTCGTCAAGTTCTGGGACATGATGCGGTCGCGCCCGGGCTCCATCCGCGGGCCGCTGACGCCGGAGCAGCGCGCCAAGAAACCGCCGGTGAAGCAGCTGATCTTTCCCATCCACCCGATCACGGGGCGCCGCATCCTCTACTGCAATCCCGGCTATGCCATGTTCATCGACGGGATGCCTCAGGCCGAGAGCGACGAGCTGCTCGAGTTTCTTTTTGCCCACCAGGCAAAGGAGAAGTACTTCTACGCCCATCACTGGGCCGAGGGCGATGTGCTGATGTGGGATAACATCGGCACCGTGCACAACGCCGTGCCCGACTATCGCGCGGACGAGCCCCGCTACATCCGCCGCGTGCAGGTGATGGCTACCAAGGACTACGCGCGTCTCGTCGCTTGAGACGCGTGGCAACAAATCCAGGAGGAAACGTGATGCGATTGGGAAGGCTCGCGGCGGCAGTTGCGATTGCCGCGGGCGTATGGCTGACGGCCGCAGCCGGTGCGGCTGCTCAGGTGCCGGAGATCCGTTTCGCCCGCCAGTTCTCGATGGGCTACCTGCAGTTCAACCTGATGGAGAAGCATCAGCTGCTCGAGAAGCACGCCAAGGCGGCGGGCATTCCCGAGGTCAAGGTCGTGTGGGCGCTCTTCAACAGTCCGGCAGCCATGAACGACGCGCTTCTGTCGGGCTCGGTCGACATCGTCTCGGGCGGCGTTCCGGGGCTGCTGACGATCTGGGCGCGCACGCAGGGAACGCCGCATCGCGGTCAAGGGCATCGCCGCATTCTCCTCGCAGCCCATCCTCCTCAACACGCGCAACCCCAACGTGAAGATCGATCACCGACTTCACCGACCAGGACAAGATCGCGCTTCCGGCGGTGAAAGTCTCGGTCCAGGCGATGATGCTGCAGATGGCGGCCGCCAAGCAGTGGGGCCAGGCCAACTTCGCCAAGCTCGATCCCATCACGGTCGGCATGTCGCCGCCCGACGCCACCATCGCGATGCTGAGCGGCTCGGGCGACATCACCAGCAATTTCAGCGTGCCGCCGTTCCAGTACCAGCAGCTGGAGCAGCCCGGCATCCACACCGTGCTCAACTCCTATGATGTCTTCGGCGGTCCCCACACGTTCACGGTGGCGTGGACCTCCTCGCAGTTCCACGACAAGAACCCCGCCCTCTACAAGGCTCTCGTCGCCGCTTTCCAGGAGGCGACCGAGATGCTGAACAAGGACGTCAAGGACGCCTCGCAGGCGTGGCTCGACAGCCAGAAGTCGAAGCTGACTGTCGAGAAGGTGGCCGAGATCGCGTCCGGCAAGCAGGTGCGCTGGACGATGGTGCCTGAGAACACGCTGAAATACGCCGAGTTCATGCACTCCGTCGGCTCCATCAAGGTCATGCCGGCGAGCTGGAAAGACATGTTCTTTCCCGAGATTCACGGACTGCCGGGGAGCTGAGCCGATGCAGCCAGCCACCGGAGTGTGCTCATGAGCGCCGAACTCGCCAAAGCGGCCGAAGAAGGCCGCGCGCCGCTGCTGAAGGTGAGCGACGTCACCTTGCAGTACAAGACCGCCAAGCATCTGGTCACCGCCACCTACCGCGTAAGCTTCGACGTGTTCCGGGCCGACCGCTACGTCGTGCTCGGGCCCTCGGGGTGCGGCAAGTCCACCCTGCTCAAGGCCGTCGGCGGCTACATGGCGCCGACCGAGGGCGACATGCGCCTCAAGGGCGTGCCCGTGCGCGGGCCCGGCCCCGACCGCTGTTTCGTGTTCCAGGAGTTCGACCAGCTGCTGCCCTGGAAGACCGTGAAGCAGAACGTGATGTTCGCGCTGCAGTCGTCGGGCAAGATGCGGCGCAAGGCGGCCGAGGCGCAGGCCATGCGCTACATCGACAAGGTCAACCTGACCAAGTTCGCCGACTCCTATCCGCACACGCTGTCGGGCGGCATGAAGCAGCGCGTCGCCATCGCCCGCGCCATGGCCATGGAGCCCGACATCCTGCTGATGGACGAGCCGTTCGCCGCGCTCGATGCGCTCACCCGGCGCAAGATGCAGGAGGAGCTGCTGCAGCTGTGGGAGGACACGCGCTTCACGGTGCTGTTCGTCACCCACTCGATCCCCGAGGCCGTGCTGATCGGCAACCGCATCCTGCTGATGTCGCCGCATCCGGGTCAGGTCAAGGGCGAGCTCAACAGCGACGGCAGCGATCCGGTCGATGGCACCGGCGTCAAGCTGTCGGACCGCATCCACAACATCCTGTTTGCGGACCGCATCGAGGAACAGGAGGCCGTGCCCCATGGCTGAGCTGCGCGCGCCCGTGGCGCGATTTCCAGCCCCCGTCCCGCCGACCCGCCCGGAATACATCCGCGACGTCGTCGCCGGCGGCGAATTCGGCGTGGTGGAGAAGCCGCTGACGATATTCCAGCGGCTGGGCAATCAGGGCTGGTTGAGGAAAACCGTCATCCTGGTGGTGATCGCGACCGGCTGGGAGCTCTATGCGCGGCGGCTCAACAATCCGCTGCTGGTGCCCACCTTCACGGCCACCATCGAGGCGTTCTGGGGCGGCATCGTCAGCGGCGACATCCCGCAGAAGGTGTCGAACTCGGTGCAGCTGCTGCTGAAGGGCTATGCCATCGGTCTCGCGCTCGCCATGACGTTGACGGCGCTCGCCATGCTGTCGCGCATCGGCACGGACCTGCTGGAGACGCTGACCTCTGCCTTCAATCCGCTGCCGGCCATCGCGCTGCTGCCTCTGGCGCTGATCTGGTTCGGCCTGGGCGACGGCTCCATCATGTTCGTGCTGGTCCACTCGGTGCTGTGGGCGGTGGCGCTCAATACGCATTCCGGCTTCAAGTCGGTGTCGAACACGCTGCGCATGGTGGGGCGCAACTACGGGCTGCGCGGCATATCCTTCGTCGCCAAGATCCTGATCCCCGCCGCGTTCCCCTCGATCGTGACCGGCCTGAAGATCGGCTGGGCGTTCGCATGGCGCACCCTGATCGCCGCCGAGCTGGTGTTCGGCGTCTCCTCCGGCAAGGGCGGCCTGGGCTGGTACATCTACGAGAACAAGAACATGCTCGACATCCCCGCCGTGTTCGCCGGCCTGTTCACGGTGATCCTGATCGGCCTCGTGGTCGAGAACCTCATCTTCCGCAACATCGAAGCCGCCACCGTGCGCAAGTGGGGCATGCAGAACTGATACGGCAAGGCCCGCACGCCGGGATGGCGCGCGGGCCTGCAGTACGGGCGGCCGAGCAGATCTCAGTGCAGGCCGTACACCGTGACGAAGGCGTGTCCGCCTGCGAATTCCTTCTTGTAGACGAGGTCGATGCGGCTGATGACGCGCTCGTCGCCGCGCAGGTCGAGCGTCGGGGAGTAGGCACCAGCCGACACGAGGTGGTCGAAGTTGAACTGCTGCTGCTGGCCGT
Organism: uncultured Alphaproteobacteria bacterium; assembly: GCA_963774165.1. GTDB lineage: Bacteria > Pseudomonadota > Alphaproteobacteria > Rhizobiales > Hyphomicrobiaceae > AWTP1-13. Next base: position 319,070 of record CAVZEC010000006.1, read on the forward strand.
TGCCGAACGTGACCCGCACGTCGTAGAGCTTGATCGGGCGTCCGGTGACGTGGAACTTGATCGCACGGAACTTGCCCGCGACGCCGCCCACCGGGATCACGTCGTGATCGGCGACCAGGCTCACCTCGCGCGTGCCGAGCGTGGTCCAGTCCCCGAAACCGCCACCGCTACCGCCGGTGTCCTTCAGGCCCGCGACCTGCACGGTCGCCCTGCCGCCCCAGTGACCTTCCGTCTGGTAGAGGAACTCGATGCGGTTGATGATTCGATGCCGGCCCTGCAGGTCGTAGGGCCGCGTCGCCTCGCCGGCGTGCACGTGCTCCTTGACGTTGAGCACCTCCGAGCTGCCGTTGCCGTAGATCACCCGCACCTCGGCGAATGCAACATCGTTGCCGAGGGCGCGGAAGCGCAGGGCTTCGTAGCGGCCCTCGTCCGAGCCGACGTACAGGATGTCGCGATCGGTATGGCGGTTGACGGTCTGCTCGCCGAGCTGGACCCATTCGCGGGCTTGTGCGGGAAGGCTGAGCGCGGCGGTGATGATGACACCGGCGAAGCCGGCCAGGAGAGACTTGCTGATCATGTTGCACCTATCGGGTTCAGGGTGAATGCGCGTTACGGTGCAGATAAAAGCATCCGTGCCCTGAAGGCTCTCTGAACGATGTAATTAATTGCCGTTCATCAATCGGCCGGCGTTCAGCCGCGAAGCTGTTCAACGGGCATTTAGCCGCTTGCGCGCGCGTCGTCGAGGTCGGGCTCGGACAGGCCGGCCTGAGTACGTTCGTTAAGTTGCAACAAGCCCCTCCGCAACCTCCGAACACTGCCGATTGACAGCGCCTTCTTACGCCTCTTAAATGCGAATAATTCGCATTTGCACTAAAAAATGGGAGGCACCATGCCGAGAGTGGGAACTCGTGGGACCCGGAAATTTGGTGCGGTGCGGATTGCGTTGGCGGGCTTGGTCGTCAGCGTGACGTGGGCGAACTCGGCGCTGGCGGAGAAGCGATTTCTCACGGTTTTGGCTGTGGAGCCGAAAGGCGGGACCACGGTCGACAAGGAGCCGTTTCCACCGAGTTCCCTGCCAGCGGGCGGCGGCTACGTGGTCGCGAAACCCGACGAGAAGACCGGCCGCTGGGAGGTGAGCAGCTACGTGTGGCTGCCGTCCCAGATCATCGTCAACGAAGGCGACGAGGTGACGCTGGAGTTCGTCGGCATCAATGGCTCGGCGCATCCAACGACCATAGAGGCATTCGGCAAGACTTTCACGGTAACGCGGGGTGGGGCGCACCGCGTGACCTTCGTTGCCGACAAGGTCGGCATCTTCGGAATCACGTGCGGTACTCACAAGCCGTCCATGTCGGGCGAGCTCATCGTAATGCCCAGGCGATAGCGGCTCCGCGACGATCGCTACGCCAACCACGACGGAGTATGTCGCCCGAGCGGCGATACGGCGCTGTCAGCCGGCCGTCGCTCGTTCCCTCGAAGGGAAACGCCGCCTCTACCGCATAGGGTCCGCCGCCGGTGCCGGGTCGTGCCGAGAGCAGCACGAAGCGCGTGACCACGAACGGCTCCGTGCGCAGGCCGCCGTACTCCTCCAGGAAGCGCGCGACCGCCTGCTGGCGGCCTCCGCGCATGCGGGCCAGCGTCACGTGCGGCTTGAAGGCGCGCGCCTCGGGCTCCAGACCGGCGCCGCGTGCGGCCCGCTCGTGGGCTCGCGCCAGGGCATCGATCGCGTCACCCGCCTCCACGCCCGCCCACAGCACCTTGGGCTCGCGGCCACCGAAGGCCCCGACGCCGCGGATCGATACCGTGAACGGCCGCGCGCGGACGCCGGCCAGCAGGCTCGCGAACTCGTCGGCGGTTCGCCCGTCGATGTCGCCGGCGAAGCGCAGGGTTATGTGCATGTTCTCGGGCTCGATCCACTTCGCGCCGGCAAGCGGAGCCCGCACGAGCGACAGGTGCATCCGGACCGGCTGCGGTATCTCGATCGCCGTGAACAGCCGCGGCATTGCTAGCCTTTGGTTGCAGCGTGCTTGACGCGTGCGCGCTCGATCAGCTGCTCGACTGAGGGCAGGATCTTCTTGGTGATCTCGGCGACGCCGCGAGGATTGGGATGCATCCCGTCGTCGAGATTGAGCTTCGGGTCGGTCGCCACGCCATCGAGGAAGAACGGATACAGGATCAGCCCGTGCTTGCTGGCGAGCTCGGGATACATGCCTTCGAACGAGCGAACGTAGTCCTTGCCGAGGCTGCGCGGGGCAAACATGCCTGCGATGAGGACCTCGGCGCCGCTCCCCTTCAGCGCGGTGACGATCTTCTCCAGGTTGGCCTTGGCCTGCCCGGGGTCGAGCCCGCGCAGCATATCGTTGGCACCAAGCTCGAGTATGACGGCATCCGTCCGCTCCGGCACCGCCCACGCCAGGCGGGCCAGCCCGTTTGCCGTCGTATCGCCAGAAACTCCGGCATTTATCACCTCCACGGCGTGGCCGCGCGCTTTCAGGGCGCGCTCCAGCTGCGCCGGAAAGGCGTCGGATTGCTTGAGCCCCAGGCCTGCCACCAGGCTGTCGCCGAGTACGACGATGCGCACCGGCTGCTCTGCCATGGCTGCGGTGGTACCCAGGGCGAGCGCGGCGACGAGCCAATTGCAGAGGAGAAGTCGAAACACCATGTTTGCGAGCGTCGCCTTCGATGGCACCTTCCGCATGGGAAGTCTTCCCTCCGCTTCGTGACACTTGGTTAGCTGTACTGACGTAGAAACTTGCAAAGCCTGAGGCAAGCCCTCGGGCGGGAGCCTTTTGCGATCGTGGCCGAACCAGTCATCGCCCTGCACGACGTCTCGCTGACGCTGGCCAGCCGCGCAGGGCCGGTAGAGATACTGAAGCGGGTCGACGTCGACATCGCGCCGGGCGAATCGGTTGCGGTGGTCGGTCCCAGCGGATCGGGCAAGACCTCGCTGCTGATGATCGTCGCCGGCCTCGAGCGGGCCACGTCGGGCTCCGTGCGGGTCGCCGGTCACGACTTCATGGGACTGAGCGAGGACCAGCTCGCCCTGGTCCGCGGCAGCAATATCGGCATCGTCTTCCAGTCGTTCCACCTCGTGCCCACCATGACGGCGTTGGAGAACGTCGCCCTGCCGCTGGAGTTCGCCGGCAAGGCCGACGCCTTCGCCACCGCCGGCGCGCTGCTGGCCGAGGTCGGCCTCGCCCATCGCGCCGACCACTTCCCGGCGCAGCTCTCCGGCGGCGAGCAGCAGCGTATCGCCATCGCCCGCGCCCTGAGCCCGCGCCCGCAGATCATCCTCGCCGACGAGCCGACCGGCAATCTCGACGGCCGGACCGGCGAGCAGGTGGTCGAGCTGCTGTTCGGCCTGCAGCGGCGGCGGCAGGCGACCCTCGTCTTCGTCACCCACGATCTGAAGCTCGCCGAGCGCTGCGGTCGCCTCGTGCGCATGGCGGACGGCCAGATCGCCGGCACGGAGCTCACCCCCGCATGACGGTCGCGGCGACCGAAGTCGGCGCCCGGCGCCCGGCCTTCCGGCTGCCGCTGGTGCTCAGCCTGGCGCTGCGCGAGCAGCGTAACGGTCTGCGCGGTTTCTACGTGTTCATCGCCTGCGTCGCCCTCGGCGTCGCGGTCATCACCGGCGTCGGCGCGCTGGCCGACGCGCTGCGCGCGAGCTTCGAGCGCCAGGGCGAGGCGCTGCTCGGCGGCGACGTGACGCTGTCGCGCCCGCATCGTCCGGCCGAGGGGGAGGAGCGCGCCTGGCTGTGGAAGCAGGGTCGCGTGAGCGAGACGGCGACCATGCGCGCGATGGCGCGGCGGCCCGACGGCAGCGAGCAGGCGCTGGTCGAGCTCAAGGGGGTGGATGGGGCCTATCCGTTGTCCGGCGGCGTCCAACTCTCGGGCGGCCTGTCGCTCGACGAGGGCATCCGCCGCGAGCCCGGCGCGGCCATCGATGCGATCCTGCTCGAGCGGCTCGGCCTGAAGGTGGGCGATCGCCTGTCGCTCGGCACCATCGAGGTTCCCATCCGCGCCACCATCGCCGCCGAGCCCGACAAGCTCGTCGAGCGGCTCACCGTCGGCCCGCGCGTGCTCGTGTCCCTGGAGACGCTGCAGCGCGCCGGGCTGGTCGATCCGGGCAGCTTGATTACCTGGCGCTACGCCCTGAAGCTCGGGGACGCAGCCGCCCAGTCCGACAGGGGGTCCGACAGCGGGCTCACGGCCTTCCGCGACCGGGTCAAGCAGTCGCTGCCCGAGGGCGGCTACACGGTCCGCGACAGGCGCGATCCGTCCCCGCAAGTCTCCAAGACGCTCGAGCGGTTGCGCCAGTTCCTCACTCTCGTCGGTCTCACCGCGCTGCTCGTGGGCGGCGTCGGCGTCGCCAATGCCGTCGCCACCTACATCGATCGCCGGCGCAAGGTGATCGCCGCCTTCAAGAGCCTCGGCGCCACCAGCGGCACGATCCTCGCTATCCACCTGCTCCAGGTGCTGATGATCGCCGGTATCGGCATCGTGCTTGGCATTGCGCTGGGTTTTCTCATCCCGGTGGCGCTGACGGGGATGGTTGGCGATGCCCTGCCGATCAAGGCGGATCTCACGGTCAGCGCGCGCAGCCTGCTCACGGCCGTGGCGTACGGCTTCCTCGTATCCCTGCTGTTCGCGCTTTGGCCGCTGGGGCGGGCAGAGCAGGTGCGGGCCGCCGTGCTTTTCCGCGACGAGGTGGCGCCCGAGCGCGTGCTGCCGCGGCGGCGCATCCTGGCGCTGCTGCTGGGCGCTGGCCTGCTGCTCGCGGCGCTGGCAATCCTCACGGCCGAGGCGCGCCTGCTCGCGCTCTACTATTGCCTGGGCGTGCTCGGGGTGTTCGCCGTCTTCGTCGGTCTGGGCAGTGCCATCGCCTGGGTCGCGAGGCAGCTGCCGCGTCCGCGCCGGCCCGAGCTGGTCCTGGCGATAAGGAACCTCGGTGCGCCCGGCGGCCTCACGCGCTCGGTGGTGCTGTCGCTGGGCACGGGCCTGTCCCTGCTCGTCACGGTGGCGCTGGTCGATGCCTCGATCATCAACGAGCTGACCAGCCGCCTGCCGGAGGAGAGCCCCAACTACTTCGTGCTCGACATCAAGCCAGCCGAGAGCGACGCGTTCCATGCCCTCGTCGCCCGCGAGGCGCCGGAGGCCAAGATCTCCGAGGCCCCCATGCTGCGCGGCCGCGTCATCAAGCTGGGCGACCGCCTGGCCGAGCAGGTCAAGGCGGCGCCGGAGGCGCAATGGGTGCTCAACGGCGACCGCGGCCTCACCTACTCGCAAACCGTGCCGGAGGGCTCGACGGTGGTCGCGGGCAAGTGGTGGCCGGCCGACTACGCCGGCGAGCCGCTGGTCTCCTTCGAGGCCGAGACCGCCAAGGGGCTGCACCTGAAGATCGGCGACACCGTCACGGTCAACATCCTCGGCCGGAACGTCACGGCGCGCATCGCCAACCTGCGCGAGGTGAAGTGGGAGAGCCTTTCCCTGAACTTCGTCATGGTGTTCTCGCCCAACACGCTGGCCGGGGCGCCGGCCAACCTGCTGGCGACCATCACGCTGCCCAAGAGCGCGCCCGTGGCCGTCGAGGCCAAGCTGGCGCAGCAGATCGGCCGCGCCTTTCCGGCGTCCACCGCCATCCGGGTGAAGGACGCGATCGACGCCTTCAACGTCATCTTCGGTCGGGTCATGGTGGCCGTGCGCGCGGCCGGGAGCGTCACGCTGCTCGCCGGTGCCTTCGTGCTGGCCGGCGCGCTTGCGACCGCCCAGAGGCGCCGCATCCAGCAGGCGGTGATCCTGAAGACGCTGGGCGCCACCAGCCGCCGCATCCTGGTTTCGCACTTGGCGGAATACGCGGTCCTGGCTGTCTTAACCGCGTTCATTTCCCTGCTGATCGGCAGCCTCGCGGCCTGGATCGTGCTGAGCCGGGTTATGGACGTCGATTTCACCTTTTCCACTTGGGCAGCGGCGGAGGCGATGCTGGCCGCGATCGGCTTGGTGGCGCTGTTCGGGGGCTTTGGGACCTGGCGCGTTTTGCGGGCCCCGCCGGTGCCTTATCTGCGGTCTGAATAGAGTTAATCCGAGGCAAGGCAACCGGGCCTTTGTACGGGTTTCCCCTACCTTGTGCAGCCGCGTGTTGCATCCCAGATTCGGTCCGCGCTTCTTGCAACGCAGGGGGCGCATCGCTACATTGCGTCTGCGGGCCACATGGCTTGCAACTAAAGTCGAAGGGATGAACCAAATGGCTCAGATCGACAACAGGTATGCAGGTCGCATCGGCGCGCGTACCGATGTCGCGGTAGATGCGGGTCTCCGCGCATACATGCTGCGCGTTTACAACTACATGTCCGCCGGTATCGCTCTCACCGGCCTCGTCGCCTACGTCATCTTCACGTATTCGGTCACGACCGACGCCGCGCTCGCAGCTTCGGCCGGCGGTCGCGCCTATGCCCTGCATCGGGGCATGTACCTCACCCAGTTCGGCGTGACGATGTTTGCCTCGCCCTTCAAATGGGTGGTGATGCTCGCTCCGCTCGGGTTCGTGTTCTTCCTGTCCTGGCGCATCTACAAGATGAGCCTTGGCGCGGCACAGCTGTCCTTCTGGCTGTTCGCGGCAGTCATGGGCGCCTCGCTGTCGTCGATCTTCCTGGTCTACACCGGCAACTCGATCACGCAGGTGTTCTTCGTGACCGCGGCGGCCTTCGGCGGGCTCAGCATCTACGGCTACACCACCCAGCGGGATCTTTCTGGCTGGGGCTCCTTCCTGATCATGGGCGTGATCGGCATCGTCGTCGCCGGGCTGGTGAACATGTGTCTGCAGTCGGGCGCGCTGCAGTTCGCCATCTCCGTGATCGGCGTGCTGGTGTTCGCGGGCCTCACCGCCTACGACACCCAGCAGATCAAGGACAACTACTACGCAGTGATGGGCGACGCGACGGCCACCGCCAAGGCCGCCATCATGGGCGCGCTCAACCTCTACCTCGACTTCATCAACATGTTCGTCATGATGCTGCAGCTGTTCGGCAACCGCGAATAAGCAGCGAGCCGACTTCCGTCACGCGAGGGCCCTGCTTCGGCGGGGCCCTTTGCTTTTGGGCCGCGCTCGGGCAATTCTCTCGGTTTCAGCAGTCCGAGAGCCCGCATGACGCAGCCGACGCTACGCCCCGCTACCCCCGCCGACATTCCAGCCATCGCCGCCATCTACCGCCCGGCCGTTACCGAGGGGACGGCCAGTTTCGAGCTGGAGCCGCCGAGTGAGGCCGAGATGCTGCGCCGCTTCAGCGCCATCATCGACGCTGGCTATCCCTACTTCGTCGCCGAGATCGACGGCCGCGTCGCCGGCTACGCCTACGCTGGCGCCTACCGCACCCGCCCCGGCTATCGCTTCACGGTCGAGAATTCCGTCTATGTCTCCCCGGATGCGCAGGGCAAAGGCGTAGGGCGCTTGCTTCTGGCCGCGGTGATCGAGGCCTGCACGGCGAAAGGCTACCGGCTGATGGTCGCGATTATCGGCGATTCCGCCAATTTCGCCTCCATCACACTGCATCGCCGTGCCGGCTTCAGGTTCTGCGGCACCATCCACTCGGTCGGCCACAAGTTCGGCCGCTGGCTCGACAGCGTCGTCATGGAGTTGCCGCTGGGCGAAGGCGACAGCACGGTTCCGCGGTAGGCCCGCAATGGGCGACGAGCGCGGTGGGCACGGCGGCTCACACCGTCAGGTAGCGGCTGCGGATCTGCTGCTCCTCGGCGCGGAAGCGCTGCGGGTCGGCCGAATAGACCATCCGCCCCTTGACCATGATGTGCAGCTCGTCTGCGACCACCTCGGCAAGCTTCATGTTCTGCTCGATCAGCAGGATGGTGACGCCGGTATCGCGCAGGAGACGGACGACCCGCGCCAGCTCGCGCACGACCAGCGGTGCGAGGCCCTGGCTGGGCTCGTCGAGGAGCAGCACCGTGGGATCGCTCGCCAGCGCACGGGCGATCGCCAGCATCTGCTGCTCGCCGCCCGATAGCTGCGAGCCCTTGTTCCTCTGGCGCTCGTGCAGGGACGGGAACAGCTCCAGCAGCTTCTCCAGCGGCCATGCCTTGGCCGGCTTGCGCTGCGCGACGCGGATGTTCTCGACCACGGTCATGTCGGGGAAGATCTGCCGCCCCTCCGGGACGTAGGAGACGCCCGCGCGCGCCACCCTGTGCGGCGCCCATCCCGTGATCGGCGTGCCGTCGAGCGTCACGGACCCGCCGCTCGGCGCGACCAGGCCCATGATCGTCTTGACCGTTGTCGTCTTGCCGACGCCGTTGCGGCCGAGCACGGCGGCGATGCGGCCCTTCGGCAGCTCGAGGTCGACGCCTTGCAGGATGTGGCTCGCACCGTAGTGCGTGTTGAGGCCCTGGATGCTGAGCATTACTCGATGCCCCCGAGATAGGCCTCCTGCACCCGCGCGTTGGCCTTGACGGCCGCCGGCGTTCCGTCGGCGATGACGCCGCCGCGATGCAGCACGGTGATCTTGTGGGCCAGCTGGAACACGACCTCCATGTCGTGCTCCACCAGCAGCACGGTGATGCGGGCACGTTCGAGAAAGGCCGCCAGCGTCGCGACGGCCTGCGCGGTCTCCTCGACGGAGAGCCCTTGGGTCGGCTCGTCCAGCAGGAGCACCTTGGGCTGCTGGGCCATCGCCATCGCCACCTCGAGAAGGCGCTGGTCGCCGTGGCTCAGCAGGCCGGCAGGCCGGTTTGCGACATCCGTCAACCCGAGCTGCTCGAGCGCGACGTCGCCGGTGCTGCGGGCCTGGGCGAAGATGCCGCTGCCGCCGAACGGCTGCCAGCGCCGCGGATGCCGGGCTTGGGCGGCCAGCATCGCATTGTCCCGCGCGGACATCTCCGGGAACAGGGACGTGAGCTGGAACGTGCGCGACAGCCCGCGCTGGCAGATCTGGTGCGCGGTGCGCCCCGTTATGTCGTGGCCGGCAAAGCGCACACGCCCCGTCGTCGGCTTGACGACGCCGGTGATGAGGTGGAACAGCGTCGTCTTGCCGGCCCCGTTGGGTCCGATGACGGCGCGCACCTCGCCGTCGGCAACCTGCATGCTGACGTTGTCCACGGCAACGAGCGCGCCGTAACGCTTCGTCAGGCCGTCGATCGCCAGCAATGGACGCGCGGATGCGCCGGTATCGCCCGCGGGCAGCCCCCCGGTTTCAGCCATGGCGGGAGCCTTCCGTCCCGCCACCGGCGCGTGTGCGTCCGACCCGGCTCGTCGCCAGGCCCCAGATGCCCTCGGGCGCGAACAGCACGACGGCAATGAAGACGAGGCCCAGGAACAGCGCCCACGCCTCGGTATAGGAGGAGAGCTGATGCTCCAGAATGAGGAAGAACGCGGCGCCGATGATCGGCCCGATCAGTGTGCCCGAGCCGCCGACGATCACCATGATCAGCACTTGTCCGGACAGCAGCCAGAACAGCAGCTCCGTGTTGGCGAACCCGGCGAACGGCGCATAGAGCGCGCCGGCAAGCCCGCCGAGCGCATAGGAGATGGCGACGACGGCGATCTTGTAGAGGCGGGTGTTGTAGCCGAGCGCCAGCGTCTTGGCCTCGTTCTCGCGGATGCCGCGCAGGACCGCGCCGAAGGGTGAGCTCACCAGGCCGCGACACAGCAGATAGGCGCCGACCAGGCATGCGAGCGCGAAATAGTAGAAGCCGGTCTTGGTGGTGAGGAACGTCATCTCCATCGGGCCGGGGCGGCGCGGGATGCCGGCGAGCCCGTCCGATCCGCCGGTCACGGACGTCCACTTGAAGGCGATGGCATACAGCAGCTGGGCAAAGGCGAGCGTGAGCATCGAGAACGAGACGCCGGTCGCAAGCGTGCACACCCAGCCGACGCCGATGGCGATGAAGCCGGTCATCAGAGCGGCGAGAAAGACCACGAACAGCAGCGGCGTCGACGAGTTCAGCAGCATGTAGCCCGAGGCATAGGCGCCGATGCCGTAGGCAGCCGCGTGCCCGAACGATACGAGGCGCGTATAGCCGACCATCAGGTCGAGGCTCATCGCGAACAGCCCGAGGATCACGAGCTCGGTCAGCAGCGTCATGGCGAACGGGGGCAGTGCGGCAGGCGCGGCGATCAGGAGCGCCACGCAGCAGAGGCCGAGCGCGATCGATCCGCGCATGCGCTCACGCCTCCTTGCCGAGCAGCCCGCCGGGGCGGACGACGAGCACCAGCAGCATGAGCAGATACATCGAGGCGAGCGCGAAGTCGGGGAAGTAGTAGTTGCCGAACACCTGCACGAAGGCGACCAGCAGCGCGCCGATCAGCGAGCCGAGGAAGCTGCCCATGCCGCCGATGATGACGATGACGAACGCGTCGATGATCACGGTCGCCGCCATGCTGTGCGATGCCGTGACCAGAGGTGCCGCCAGGATGCCGCCGAGCGCGGCGAGCCCGCAGCCCACCCCGAACACGGCCGAGCGCACGAGATTGACGTCGATGCCGAGTGCATGAACCATCTCGGCGTTCTGCGAGGTGGCACGGACCAGCAGGCCCAGCCGGGTCCGCTCGAGCGCTTGCCAGATCACCAGCGCGACGACGATGCCGGAGGCGGCCAGGAACAGGCGATAGACGGGAAACGGCTCGCCCAGCAGGAAGACGACGCCGGACAGCAGCTTCGGCGGCGGCACCTGGAGCGCGTCCGGTCCCCAGATCAGCCGAACCGCCTCGCTGACGACCAGCGCCAGTCCGAAGGTCACCATCAGGAAGGCATGCGCGTCGCGGCGGTAGAGGCGGCGCAGTATCCCCAGCTCGAACGCCGTGCCGACAACGCCGACTACGATCGGCGCCAGCACCAATGCGAGCCAGAAGGTGCCGGTCGCACGCACCACGGAATAGCCGACGAAGGCGCCCAGCATGTAGAGGGCGCCATGCGCAAAGTTCACGATGCGCATGATGCCGAAGATCAACGTCAGCCCGACGCCCAGGAAGAACAGCAATGCCGCTTGCGACAGCGCATTGACACTCTGGTTGAGAAGGAAGGCGAGTGTGCTCATGGGCCGTCTGGGCGGGATGTTCGGACTTGCATGCAATCGGCCTTGCCCGCGGGACGAGCAAGGCCGCACGGATCGCTTGAAGCTGCGTCAGTCGTCGTAGGCGGTTTTCTTGCAGCCGGGTGTCGTGCGCTCGCCGGGGAATGTCGCGATCACCTCGGGCACCGGCGTGTCGTAGCCGTCCTTCTTGACCACCTTGACCATGAAGCCCTGCTGCACCGCCTGGTGATCGCAGTCGCGGAACTTGATCTTGCCCTTGATGCTATCGAGCTCGATCGTCTCGAGCGCCGCCCGCAGCGGGGCTGCGTCCGCGCTCTTGGCCTTCTCGATGCCGGCCTGGATCACCTGCATCGCCTGCCACGTCTCGCCTTCGAAGGTGTCGGGCAGCGCGCCGTTGTGCTCCTTGCGCCAGAACTCGACGAACTCCTTGTTCTTCGGGTTATCGTAGCTGAAGGAGTAGCGCGAGGAGCCGATGAGACCGAGCGAAGCCTCGCCGACTGCCTTGATGCTGGCGAGATCCACAATCTCGGTCAGCAGCGCCACCTTGTCGGGCAGGCCGTACTGGCGCGACTGGGACAGGAACGCGTTGTTGTCGTCGCCTTGCATCACGAGGTAGCAGGCGTCGGCTCCCGACTGGCGGATCTTGGTGATGTAGGTCGAGTAGTCCTTGGTGCCGGTCGGGGCGAACACCTTGCCGATGAAGTTCTTGTTGGCGCGCTTCATCTCGTCTTCGAACACCTGCACGCTGTTGTGGCCCCACGCGTAGTCCATGCCGAGCGCGTACACGCTGTTGATCTTGGCTTCGCGCAGATAGAGCGAGACGGCGCGGGCGCCCATCGGCCCGGAGATGTTGGCGCGGAAGAAGTTCGGCACGTAGCTGTCGGCGGTCAGGCGCCCGTCACCGTTGATGCCGGACACGAAGATGGCGTCCCACTCCGCCAGCTTGGGCACCACCGCCAGCGCCTCCGACGACAGCACCAGTCCGGTGAAGATCTTCACGCCCTGGCGTTCGACCATCTCCTGGGCCTTGCGCACGCAGTTCGCCGGGTTGCCGGCCGTGTCCTCGATGACCAGTTCGATCTTGCGTCCGAGAATGCCCCCCTTGGCGTTCTGCACCTTGGCGTAGAACTCGGCCGCCCGCTTGCCCTGCTGACCCACGGTTCCGAGCGGTCCCGTCAACGCCGCCGGGAGGCCGATCTTGATGGCACCGCCGGCCTGCGCCTGGGCGCTGGTCCAAATGTTCGGCAAGGCAACGGTGGCGCCCGCGCCGGCCAGTACGGCTCGGCGCGTGAAGCGTGGTTTGGGGCTCATTGTGTGTCACTCCCTGGAAGGGCCGCTCTCGGGCGGCTCTCTGAGGATCAAGCTAGCGACGGCGGGGAGATCAAGCAACAGCTGCCGGTGGCAACTCTCTCTATGGGCCGCCGGTGCAGGGTCGCAGAATGCACCGGACTGTCACGTTCTGGTTGACGCCGTGGCCTTGGCGATCCGCTCTGCCAGCACGTGCCGGCGCAGCTTGCCCGTTGCCGTAAACGGCAGCTCCGCGACGATGTGGAGCTCCTCCGGCAGCTTGTAGTCCGCCAGCTGGCCTTTCAGGTGCCCGATCATGTCCTCAAGGGTGACGGATTGACCCGCCTTCGGGATGACGCACAGGCAATTGCGCTCGCCGAGCCGTGCGTCGGCGATGCCGACCATCGCCGCATGCATGACCTTGGGGTGCGTGTAGAGGATCTCCTCGACCTCGCGCGGGAAGAACTTCTTCCCTCCCCGATTGATGATCTCCTTGCGGCGGCCGACGATCTCGACGTTGCCGGCCGCATCGACGACGCGCCCCAGGTCGCCCGTGCGGAACCAGCCCTCCGCCGTGAACGCCTCCGCGTTTGCATCGGCGTTGGCGTGGTAGCCGAGATGGACGCTGGGGCCCAGCGCCGCGATCTCGCCGACCTCGCCGCGCGCCATCTCGCTTCCGGCCTCGTCGAGGATCTTCAGGTCCATGCTCGACACCACCCGGCCGATGGTGCCGTTGACCTTCGCCGGGTCGTCGCTGAAGCGCGTGTAGCTGTGAAAGCCCGTCTCCAGCATGCCGTAGAGCTCGATCAGATGCCCCGGCATGCGGGCCTGGTAGTCGCGGATCGTCTCGATCGCGGCCGAGGCGCCGCCGGTGATGACCACCCGCAGGGACGAGACGTCGTAGCGCGCAAGATCGGGCTCGTTGAGCATCGCCACGATGGAGGCCGGAGCCGTGGCGATGTAGGTGACCCGCTCGCGCTGGATGAGCTCGAGCGCCGCCTTCGCCGAGAAGCGCTCGAGCAGCACGGCGCGGCTGCCGCTGACGACAGCTTGCAGCAGGCACAGATAGCCCCAGTTGAGGCACACCGGCAGATAAACGAGCTGCACGTCGCGCTCGGTCAGCCCCATGTCGGCGTTGATCTGGCGCACGGCCGGCAGGGTCGAGTTGAACGAGTGCAGCACGCACTTGGGATTGCCCGTCGTGCCGGACGTGAAGGCCATGCGGAAGATCTCATCGGCGCTCATGCGCACGCGCTCTGCCGCGGGGAGCGGGGCGGTCGTGGCGATCCCGTGCTCGAGGTTCCACTCGCCGTCTGCCGGCTCGCCGGCGACGACCAAATGGGTGAGGGCGGGGATGCCTTCGCGCAGCTGGCGCGCCATGGCGACGTAGTCGAAGCCTCTGAACGAATTGGGGCAGATGAAGGCCTTGCTGCCGGAGAAGCGCAGGATGTAGTCGAGCTCGCGCACGCGGAAGTCCGGATTGACCTTGTTGGCGATGGCGCCGATCAGCTCGAGTGCAAAGAAGGCGATCGGGAAGGCGATACGGTTCGGAAGCTGGATGGTGACGACGTCGCCGCGGTTGATCCCGATCCGGCGCAGGAAGGCCGCGCAGCGCGCGACCTTGTCCTTCAGCTCGCCGAACGTGATCCGCCCCTGGCCGTCGGCGAATACCTCGCGGTCGGGATGCGCCGCGGCCCGCGCGCTCAGGATGTCGAAGAAGGTCTCGTCGCGCCATTCGCCGGCGGCGCGCCAGCGTTGGGCCAGCTCCGGCTTGAGCACGGTTTCGAACTGCATGCGAGTGTCCCGACCTGGGCGGAATTCACCGTTGACGTCGTTCGCGCCGATCAGTCCTTTCGCTGAACGGCTATGATGGCGCGGCGGTGGGTCCCGTCGCCGACTTTCTTCTCCTCGTCGTGCGCCTCCACCTTGAAGCGCAGCTTGCGACCATCGATCTCGAGCAGCTCGGCGCGTACCTTGACCGTCTTGCCTTTGGGGGTTGCCCCGAAATGCTTGACGTTGACCTCGAAGCCGACCGTGGTGTGACCTTCGGGGAGATGGTCCTGCACGGCCTGGATGCCGGCGCGCTCCATCAAGCCGATCATGGACGGGGTGGACAACACGCCCTCGCCCCCCATGTGCTTGACCACCAGCTTGTCATCGACCGTCGTGACGATCTCGGCCGAGAGCCCTGGTTTCAGACTACCAGTCGACATTGATGTTCCTCCCTTGTGTCGAACCTGTTGCAGGCGGACTTTCGTGCCGTCCCAACTCCGCCGTGGTGAGCTTGTCGAACCACGCGGCCACGGCCGTGTCAGTCAGCCGTCCTTCGACAAGCTCAGGACGGCGTCGGGTATGCTGCACTCGCCGTGATGACGTTTTGTACGGTGTGCGCCTTCTGATTTCGACCGCTAGCGTACGCCCCGGAGCAGGCCTCCGTCGACTTGGATCGCCGTGCCAGTGATGTAGCGGCCGCGCGGCGACACCAGCAGGGCGACGATGCCGGCGATGTCGTCGACGCTGCCGATGCGCCCCATCGGCACCTCGGCCTCGAGCTTGCGCCGCATGATCTGCGGGTCCTGCCCGCCCGCCGCGAACACCTTTTCCAGGCGCTGCGTCTCGACGTAGCCGGGGCAGATCGTGTTGACGTTGATGTTGTCGCGCGCCACTTCGAGCGACAGCGTCTTGGCGAAGCCTATCACGCCGCTCCAGGTCGCGACCGACAGTCCGAAGCCGGCAATGGGCTGGATGGCCGAGATGGCGGTGATGTTGAGAACGCTGCCGCCGCCGCGCGCTTTCATCTGGGGGATCACCGCGCGCGCCATGCGCACGACGTACATGAGGTTCTGCTCGACGGCCTTGGTCCAGGCCGCATCGTCGAAGCTCATGAGCTCGCCGAGCGGCGGCGCGCCGTCGTTGTTGACGAGGATATCGATGCCGCCGAGCTCGCGGGCCGCGGTCTCGGCGACGCGGGCGCAGTCCTCTGCACGCCGGCAGTCGGCGGCGATGGGCAGGATCTCGGCCCCGGTCTCGCTCCGCAGGGCCTGGGCGGCCTTGGTAAGGCCGGGCTCTCGCCGCGCCGTGATCGCGACGCGCGCGCCTTCCTGCGCCAGCGTGCGGGCGATGGCATAGCCTATCCCCATGCTGGCACCGCCGACGATCGCGACCTTGCCCTTCAGTCCGAGGTCCATGTCAAATCGGGCTCTTGCAGCCGGCCTCGGCCAGGAAGCGCTCGGCGTTCTGGTGGAACACCTTGTCGAGGATCTCCGCCGGATAGCCCTCCGCCCGCCAGTCCTTGACGAGCCGCTCGTAGGAGAAGAGCGGGTAGTCGCCGCCGAACAGGATGCGGTCCTTGAGGCGCCGCGGAATCTCGTGCTTGAGGTCGGCCGTGTGATACTTCGGCGACCAGCCGTGCAGCTCGTACCAGATGTTGCGCTTGTGCATGAGCACGGCGATCACCTCGGCCTGCCACGGCCAGCCGGGGCGCGCGGCAACGATCTTGAGATCGGGATTGTGGGCGGCAACGAGATCGAGATGCCGGGGATGGCAGTAGTCGAGAATCACGCCGTCGCCGCCCGGCAGGCCCGCTCCCAGTCCGGTGGTGCCCACGAAGATCAGCACCGGGATGCCTGCCTCGATGCATAGATCGTAGTAGGCCTGATATGCGGGATCGCTGGACGGAGGGGAAAGCGAGGCGGAGACGGCATAGCCCAGGAAGCCGATCTTCTTGTCGATGCAGCGCCTGAGCTCCGCCACGCCACCCGGACCCGCACGCTGCGGGTCGATATGGATCCAGTGCCCGAGGATCACGTCACGGTGCGCCGCCTCCGTCTCGAAGGCGTAGTCGTGCAGCGCGCGCATCTCCTCGAGCGGCCGGTATTTGGCGTAGCCCAGGTCGAGGATCGCCCTCACCCCACTGTCGCGGAAGTACGCCGCCATCTCCGCTTCGGTGTGATAGCGCGTGTCCGAGTTCCACGTGGCGCGCTGCTGGGCCAGCTCCTTCTCCGTCTGCAACGGATAGCCGCGACGCGTCCCCCAATGCGAATGCACGTCGATGATCTTCATGGCTGCCGGCTCACGCACTCAAGCAAGAGCACCCCCTCCGTGTGGTAGACGAAACCGCCACGCCTGCCCAACCCGGCAACCCCGTGCTGAGCTTGTCGAAGCACGGCTGAAGCCCGCGACCACCCTTCGACAAGCTCAGGGCGGGGTCGGCAGGTGCACCCAGGAATGCCAACCCAGTGGTGAGCCTGTCGAACCACAGCAAGGCAACTCGCGACCTGCCTTTCGGCAAGCTCAGGGTTGGGTCGTCTGATACGCGGGCGGGATCGGCTCTATTCGGCCGCTTGCGCCTTGACTTGCGGGCCCTCGACGACACGCGTCTCGAAGTTCGCCGGCGAGACGATCTCCAGCACCTCGAAGTCCTCCGAGCAGGCGATCTCGCGGTGCTTGATGCCGGGCGTCTGCAGGATGGTGTCGCCCTTGCGGATGGTCTTCTGGCCCTGGCCTTCGTACTCGAAGGTGGCCCAGCCGTTCATGACGTAGACGAACTGGAACGTGCAGTCGTGCACGTGCCACTTCTGCACCTCGTCCTTCACCTTCTTGCCGTTGTGGCGGATCAGGTGGGCGACGAAATCGCCCTTCGTGCCGTCCTTGATGCCGAGATCGCGGTACTCGAAGATCTCCCGCAGACCCGGGGTCCACGTCGCGCCGCTGGCGGCGTTATGCACGAAATCCCATTTCTTGTCGGCCATGGTTTCCTCCATCAGTTCCCGCCCAGTATATCGCCACTCCGCGGTCGACCGAAAGCACTTGAGCTGCGCGCGCGTTAACGATCTGCCGCGCACCAGGCAAACGGGCCCTCCGGCCGCCCCTGCTCATTCGGCGGCGTCGGCAAAGCCCACGCGGGGGCGCACGGACGATGCGATCCGGCGCAGCTCCACCCGCTCGCCCTGGGTTGCCTTCAGGATCGACAGGCCTCGCTGGTCGATCGGCAGGGTTCCAGGCTTCACGCGGGCATCGAGCCGTAGCCACGCCCGCAAGGGTGCGGCGCGCCCGGTGTCCATCTCGACCACGTCGTCCTCGCCGACGCCGGCAGCGGTGGCGTCGGCAGGGTTGAGCCGGCAGATGCGCCGGCGGCTGACGGCGCCCGCCTCGAATACATCGGCATCGAGCACCGTCACGAGCATAAAGCGGCCCGCCCGCAACCGCTTGCGCAGGTCGGCAGTGGCGACCGCGTCCACCCGTCCTGTCCTATCCAGCGCCAGGCCGTACAGCTCGCGCGCCGCCTTCGCCGACACGTAGCCCTCGCGCAGGTCGGTCGCGACACGCTCGGCATCGCGGTCGAGCGGATCGCCGTAGCCGCCACCCCCCGCCGAGCGCACCATCACGATGCTGCCTTCGTCCAGCGGATGTCCCGCGACCTTGCCCGGCGTGTCGAAGTCCTCGATGGCGCCGTCGCGGTCGATCCATGCTCCGACCGGAACGCCCGAAAGTCCGCCGAGCACGCCGAAGGCCGGCACCACCGCGCCGTCCGAGAGCAGCGAATAGCGCGCCTGCTGTGCCAGCACGCGCAGGGCACGCTGCATCGAAAGGCCGCCACGCGTGCGGCCGGCGCCTCCCGAAATCGGGCGCGAGCCGCGAGCTTTCGACCAGCAGCGGCATGCGCGTCTCCATCACTTCGGACGACTGCACGGTGACGAGGTCGCCCCAGTCGATGGCCGCCATGGCGCTCGGGCCGTCGTCCTCGGCGAACGCGCCGTTGCCGCCGGCCGACCATTCGTAATGCACCCACTCGCGCTTGGCGCGCGGGTCGTAGCCGCCGATCAGATTGTGGAACGAGGTGCGGCACGTGTCGCCCGCCACCTTGTCGGGCACCAGCTGCGCGAGCGCACCCACCATCGTGGCGATCACCCGCTTGCGGATCTCGCCGTGCGACCCGGCCGGCGCCGGCCGCTGCACGTTGACGATGGTGCCGGGTGGCGTGATCACCTCGATGGGCCGGAACGAGCCCTGGTTCAGCGGGGCCTGCGGGTCGAACACCGACTTCACGGTGATCAGCACCCCGGCCGCCGACACCGCCGCCGTCGAGTTCACGGGGAACGGCACTTGCTGGCGAGGCGCCGGTGAAATCGGCGATCATGCGGTCACCCTTGACGGTGAGCGCCAGCGGCAGCAGCAGCGGCTCGAAGCGGCCGCCCATGAAGGTCTCGAGATAGTCCTCGTAGTAGCACGTACCGTCCGGCACGGCTGCGATGCAGGCCCGCATGCGCGCCTCGGCGCGGTCGAGATCGAGGCGGACGGCTTCCAGCAGCGTGTCGACGCCATAGCGGGCGCAGATCTCGTGGATGCGCTTTTCCGCGACGCGGCACGCGGACAGGCTGGCCTGGAAATCGCCGAGGCGCTCGTCGGGAACGCGCATGTTGGCGAGCAGGAGATCGAGCGCGGCCTCGTTCATCCGCCCGCCTTCGAGGATCTTGAGCGGAGGGATGCGGATGCCCTCCTGGTAGATCTCGGTCGCCTTGCCGGACATGCTGCCGGGCACCATGCCGCCGACGTCGGCCCAGTGGGCGCGCACCGCCGGAAAGAAGATCAGCCGGCCGTCCCGAAACACGGGGTAGATGATGGTGACATCGTTGAGATGGGTGCCGCCGGCGTAGGGATCGTTCACCAGGATGACGTCGCCGGGTGCGAGCGTCGCGCCCATCTTCTCCATCGCCGAGCGCACTGACCACGGCATCGGCACGACGTGCGAGCCGATGTCTTCCGACTGGGCGATGACCTGGCTGTCCGGCGCGAACAGCCCGCACGAGAAGTCCTTGGCGTCGTAGATGGCCACCGAGCTGGCGGTGCGGCACACCGTGGCGCGCATCTCGCGCACGGTGGCGATCAGGGCCTGGGTCAGGACTTCCAGCGTGATCGGATCGAGGGTGGACGACATGGCTCAGCTCCGACGCAGGATGAGGCAGCCGGCGGCGTCGAGCGCCGCGTCCCAGCCGGGCGGGACGACGGTGGTCGAGCCGTCCTCCTCGACCAGCGCCGGACCCTTCACCGCCGATGCGGGGCGGCAGGCGGTCGCGGGCGAACACCGTCAGCTGCTGCTCCCGGCCATCGAATACCACGACGCGGGTGCCGGTGACGGCCGTCTCCAGCGATCGTCCGGCCTGGTCGATCGCCGGAAGCTGCGGCTTGTCCGACAGTCCCCACGCTGCCAGGCGATAGCTCACGATCTCGATCGCCGCGCCCGTGGCCGCCCCGTAGCGCGCCGCATAGACTTCGCCGAAGGCGCGCTCGATCGGCCCCATGCCGTCCACGTCGAGGGCGACCGGCACGGACAGCTCGAACGACTGGCCGGCGTACCGCATGTCCAGGCTGGCGGCGAACCGCTGCCGGTCGGCGGGGAACCCGGCAGCTGCCAGCTCGGCCTCGCCATCGCGCACGAGGTCCTGCAGCACCGATCGCACATCGCCCACCGAAGTTTTCGCGGTGGCCGAGACGCGGGTGCGCACGAAGTCGCGACGCACGTCCGCGATCAGCAGCCCCAGCGCCGAGAAATTGCCGGGCAGCGGCGGCACGACCACGGTGCGCATGCCGAGCTCGTCCGCCACGGCTGCGGCATGCAACGGCCCAGCGCCACCGAACGGCAGCAGGGCGAAGTCGCGCGGATCGATGCCGCGCATCACCGATACCTCCTTGATCGCGCCGGCCAGGGAAACGGCGGCGATGCGCAGGATGCCCTCCGCCATCTCCACGGGACCGACGCCGACGCGCGTGGCAAGCCCAGCGACGGCAGCGAGCGCGGCGCCGCGGTCGAGCACGATCTCGCCACCGAGCGGCCGGTCGACGCCCAGGCGCCCCAGCACCACGTTGGCGTCCGAGATGGTCGGCTCGACGCCGCCGCGGCCGTAGCAGGCAGGCCCCGGCACCGCTCCGGCCGATCGCGGGCCGACCGTGAGATAGCCCCCGGTGCCATGTGCGGCGATGCTGCCGCCGCCGACGCCGATGGAGTTGATGTCGATCTGTCGGATCTTGATCGGAAATGCGCCGACGCGGCCTTCGGTGGTCATGCCGTAGGTGCCGCCGCGCACGAGGCACACGTCGGTCGACGTGCCGCCCATGTCGCACGTGATGAGATCGGGATAGCCGGCGGCGGACCCGACATGCGCGGCCGCGATCACGCCCGCCGCCGGCCCGGACAGCATCGACAGCACCGGCATGGCCTCGACGCGCGGCGCGGGAAGCGAGCCGCCGTTCGACGTCATGATCGCCAGCGGCGCAGTCATGCCGGCCTCCGCCAGCTTGCTGCGCAGGTCGCCGAGATAACGGCGCATGCGCGGCGCCACGTAGGCGTTGAGCGCGGTGGTCGTGAAGCGCTCGTACTCCCTGAATTCGGGAAGCACCTCGGCCGAGGTCGTGACCGTGGCCGCGGGGAGCCGCTTGGCGACGATGGCCGCGCATCTCCTCTCGTGCTCGGGATTGGCGTAGGAGTGCAGGAAGCAGATGGCCACCGCGTCGACCCCTTCGCCGGCCAGCCGCTCGGCGATCGCTTCCACCTCGGCCTCGTCGAGCGGCCTCACGATCGATCCGTCGACGCGCAACCTCTCGTGCACCTCGATGCATTGTGACCGCGGCACCAGCGGGCGCATCGGCGGCGCCTTGATATTGTACATCGCCATGCGGTTGCCGCGGCCCACCACCAGCACGTCCTTGTGGCCGGCAGTGACGAGGACGGCGAGCCGCGCGCCGTCGCGCTCCAGCGCCGTGTTGGTGGCGACCGTGGTGCCGTGCACCATGCGCCCGAGCTTCCTCGCCTCCACGCCGAGACGGCTGATCCCGGCCAGGATGCCCTCCGACTGGTTGCGCGGCGTCGAGGGCGTCTTCAAGACCCGCAGCTTGCCGCCTGCCGGGTCGAACAGCACCAGGTCCGTGAACGTGCCGCCGACGTCGACTCCGAGCCAGAGCATCCCTAGCGCCTCTTCGACGTCGATGAGATTGCGACCGCCGCTCCAAAACTTATCGTTGTCATCCCGGGCCTCGCGCCCGGGATCCATCTATCAATTGGCTCCGACGTTCCCGAATACATGGATCCCGGTGACAAGCACCGGGATGACCGTCTCGGATTGGCGTTCGGTTCCATCTCAGCCGGAACGCCCGCGTCTCGCGATGGCTAAGCCGCCTATTTCCTCAGCAGAAGCGAGCATGTGTTGTGCAGTCGTGCCCACCAGAAACCTCGTGCATGATGATCGGGAGTTGGGCACAATACCAGAATACTCAGACCGTAAAGAATGATTGCCGATGCGCGCTGCGCCGGCCAGACCGGCGTGGGCGACAGATCGCAGACGCGATTGGTTGGAGCGTGGCATCGACGTAGCGAGAGACCGCAGGGGGCGACCCCACAGTGAAGGAGAACGGAATGTCGATGAGACGCATGAGCAGGCTTTGGGCCGCAGCCGCAATAGTGGCGGCGGTCACAGCGCCTGCATCGGCCCAACAGCCAGGTGTGACGGCCGACAGCATCAAGATCGGCTCGTTCGGCGCGCTGACCGGGCCCGGCTATCTCTACGGCAAGCTGCCGATGAACGGCGTCGAGGTGGTTTTCGACGAGGTCAACGCCGCCGGCGGCATCCACGGGCGCAAGCTGCAGCTGGTGCGCGAGGACGATCGCTGCGATCCGGCAGCCGCGATCGCCGCCGTCCAGAAGCTCGTGCATCAGGACCAGGTCTTCGCGCTGATCGGCGGCGGCTGCAGCAATGCCACGCTCGCCGCACGCGAGAGCATCGAGACCGCCAAGATCCCGACGGTCATCTTCGCCTCCGTGCACGACGGGATCACCACGCCGCCCGCACCAAACATCTTCAGCACGGCATTGACCGCCGCGATCGAGAGCCAGGCGCAGGTCGCGTTCGCCCAGGAGCAGGGCGCCAAGCGCATCGCCATGATCTCCATGCGCGATGCCTGGGGAAGAAGCCGCTACACGGCGCTGATGGATACTCTTAAGGCGAAGGGCGTCACGCTCGTCGCCGACGAGGAGCTTTCGCCTGATGCCAACGATGCCACCGCGCAGGTGCTGCGCCTGAAGGCAGCCAACGCAGACGCCGTCCTCCTCGTGCTGTACCCGAAGCCCGCAGCGGTCTTCCTGCGCGATTCCCAGAAGCTCGCCTTCAAGCCGCTCAACGTCGGCCAGAGCGGCATTGCCGATCCGGTCGCGTTCGAGGAGCAGGTCGGCGTCCCCGGCGCCACCGCGACCTTCCGCACCATCTCGCAGGTGAAATACACGCCGGAAGACCCGGCCATGGACAAGTGGCGCAAGGCGATCGAGACCAAGTTCCCCGGCGATCGCCTGTCGGTCTACAACCTGTTCGGCATCGGCAGCGCCCAGGTGCTGGTCGAGGCGCTCAAGCGCGCCGGCCCCGAGCTGACGCGCGAGAAGTTCATCGCGGCGCTCGCATCCATCAAGGACTTCAAGACCGACACGCATCCCGGTCCGGTCACCTGCTCCGAGACCGACCACCGCTGCCACAAGTCGCCGGCTTGGCTCGCCAAGGAGCCGGGTGGCCCGACGCGGGTGCTCGCGATCACCACCGTCGAGAACTAGTGCGATGATCGAGAAGTCCGCATCATCGCTCTGGGCTGGGTCGGGAAGCGGACTTCTCGATCTGAATCGCACTAGTCTATTGATTCGACTAGTGTCCTTCAGATCGCGAAATTCGTTACGAGGTAGCCGCAAAGTGCGACGAATTTCGCGATCGGGACACTAGACCCTTGCTGCTCTTCAGCTACCTGCTGATGAGCGGAGTGACGACGGGGGCGCTTTACGCCCTCGTCGCGCTGGGCTTCGTGGTGGTGCACAAGGCCACGGGCGTCATCAATTTCGCCCAGGGCGAATTCTTCATGTTCGCCGGCTTCATCGCCTGGATGCTGCACGTCCAGATGGGTGTGAACTATGCGCTCACGTTCGTGCTGGCCGTCGCCTTCGGCTTCCTGCTCGGCTGCCTGACGGACCGCATCGCCTTCCGTCCGATCGCCAAGTCCGATGTCGTGAGCCTGGTGCTGGCCACCGTGGGGATCGCGTTCGTGCTCAAGGGCTTCGCCCGCCTGATCTGGGGCGGCAAGGCCGACTACCTCTCGTTCCCGCCGATCACATCGCCCGATCCGATCATGATCGGCAACGTGATGGTCATACCCCAGCAGCTTGCGGTGCTGGCCGGCACGGTCGTTATCATGGCCGTCTTCACGGCCTTCTTCCGTCTCACGCGCGCCGGCAAGATGATGCAGGCCACCGCCGACAACGCCCGGGCGGCGACGCTGGTCGGCATCCGCATCGATCGCATCTACACCCTCTCGTTCGGCACAGGGGCCGCGATCGCCGCCGCTGCCGCCGTCCTGACGGCGCCGCTGACCCTGCTCTATCCCGACATCGGCTTTGCGTTCTTCCTGAAGGGATTCGCCGCCGCCGTGCTGGGCGGGCTCACCAGCTTGCCGGGCGCCGTGCTCGGCGGACTGCTGGTCGGCGTCGCCGAGTCGATGGCCGGCGGCTACATCCATTCCAGCGTGATGGAGGTGTCGCCGTTCGTCGTCATCATGCTCGTTCTGGTGCTGAGGCCGAGCGGGCTGCTCGGGTCTCCTACGGCGCGGAGGGTCTAGCGTGGCGCCCTTCAGCCGACGCAATGTCCTCCTGGCGCTGCTCGTCGCCGCGCTTGTGCTGCCGCCGTTCGCCAATTTCTATCATCTGTTCGTCGCCAACCTCGTCGTCATCTACGTGCTGCTGGCGATCGGCCTCAATATCCTCGTCGGCTACGCCGGCCAGCTCGCCTTCGCCAACGCCGCCATGTTCGGCATCGGTGCCTACGCGACCGGGCTGCTGCAGGTGAAGCTGGGCTGGTCGTTCTGGCTGGCGTTTCCCGCCGGCGCCATGCTCGCGGCGGCGGTCGGTCTCGCCATATCGCTGCCGGCCCTGCGCCTCAGCGGCCTCTACCTGGCGCTGTCCACGCTGGCCTTCGCGCAAGCCACCCAGTGGGTGTTCCTGCATTGGGAGAGCGTCACCTTCGGCGCCGGAGGCTTCAAGACGCCGCCGCTGTCGTTCGCGCCGCTGCCGATCGACAAGCCGCTCGGGCTCTACTACCTCAGCCTCGTCTTGACGGTCGGCGCTGTTCCTGTTCGCGAAGAACCTCGTCGCGTCGCGCGTGGGCCGCGCGTTCGTGGCCGTCCGCGATGGCGAGGTGGCAGCTGAATCGCTCGGCGTCGACCTGCTGCGCACCAAGGCGCTGGCATTCGGCATCAGCGGTTTCTACGCGGGAGTGGCGGGCGGGCTCTACTCCGCGATGCTCAACTTCGTCGCGCCGGAAGGCTTCGACCTGTTCCAGATGGTGCTGCAGAAGGCGATGATCGTGGTCGGCGGGCTCGGCTCGATCACGGGCTCGCTGCTGGGGGCGGGCGTGATCATCGTGCTGCTCGAGGCGCTGCGCGCCTTCAAGGGCCTCCAGGAGATCGTATTCGGCGGTCTGCTCGTCTTCTTCGTGCTGTTCATGCGCGGGGGCCTGATCGCCGTGATCAAGCGGCACCTGTCCGGATGGGAGGAGCCATTGCGGATGGCAGGGCCGGCGGCCGCGGCTCCCGAACCCGCGGCGAACCCAGGTGCCCGCGAGCGTGGCCGACCGATGAGCGCCACCGTCCTGTCCGTGCGCGACCTGCACATCGGCTTCGGTGGCGTCAGGGTGCTGGAAGGTATCGATCTCGACGTGAAGCAAGGCGAGATTCGCGGGCTGATCGGCCCCAACGGCGCGGGCAAGACCACCCTGCTCAACGTCATCTGCGGCATCCACCGCCCGCAGCGAGGCGACGTTTTTCTCGACGGTTCCTCCATTGTCGGCCTCAAACCCAGCGCCATCGCGCAACGGGGGCTGGGACGCACGTTCCAGACCTCCCAGCTGTTTCGCGGCATGACCGTCCTCGAGAACATGATGACCGGTCTGCATCGCCGCAACCGCACCGGCCTCTTCAGCGCCGGGCTCGATCTCAAGCGGCGCCGCCGCGAGGAGGCCGGGATGGAGGAAGCGGCGCGGAGCTCCCTGGCCTTCGTCGGCATGTCCCAGTTCGCCGATCGCCAGGCCACCGCCCTCTCCTTCGGCCAGCAGCGCCTGGTCGAGATCGCGCGCACGCTGATCGGCGAGCCGAAGATCGTCCTGATGGACGAGCCGGCGGTGGGCCTGAGCGCGAACCGCCTCACCGAGCTCGACGCCCTGCTGCGCCGCATCCGCGACCAGAAGGGCGTGACGCTGATCCTGATCGAGCATGTCATCCGGCTGGTCATGGGCGTGTGCGACCAGGTGACGGTGCTGAGCTCGGGGCGGCGCATCGCCGATGGCCCGCCGCAGGCTATCCGCGAGGACCGCCACGTCATCGAGGCGTACCTCGGAAAGGAGCTGCGTGCTCGACATCAAGCATCTTAGGGTCGCCTACGGCATGACGGAGGTGCTGCGCGACGTCTCCTTCCACGTCCCCGCGCGCTCGATCGTGGCGCTGCTGGGCGGCAACGGCTCGGGCAAGACGACGCTCCTCAACACGCTGATCGGGCTTGTGCGGCCGGTGGCCGGCTCGGTGCAGCTCGACGGCGTCGAATGCGCCGGCATGACGCCCGACCGGATCGTGCGGGTCGGCATGGCCCAGGTCCCGCAAGGGCGCGAGGTCTGGCCGAGCATGACGGTGATCGACAATCTCGAGCTCGGCGCCGCGACCCGGCGCGACTGGTCGGCCATCAAGGCCGACGTCGGGGAGATGTTCGAGCTGTTCCCGAAGCTCGTCCCGCACCGGCGTCATCTCGCGGGCGCCCTGAGCGGCGGCGAGCAGCAGATGCTGGCCATCGGCCGCGCGCTGATGGCACGCCCGCGCTGCCTGCTGATGGACGAGCCGTCGGCGGGGCTGGCGCCGACCATCGTCGCCGACATGGTCGACACCATCCTGGCCCTCAACCGGCGCGGGCTGACGATCCTGCTCGTCGAGCAGAACATCGGCGTTGCCGCGGCCGTGGCCGAGCACGCCCACATCCTGCAGAACGGCGAGATCGCCTTCTCCGGCCCCGCGCCCGGCCTGATCGACAACCCCGCCGTCCTCCAGTCGTACCTCGGCGGCTGAGCCATGGGGTCTGCCAAGGGGTCAGACCCTTGGAAAGCGATCTTTCCGGATTGACGCACGGAGCTGGAGGGTCTGACCCCATCGCCTGGCGCGACTTTCGCCTCTCCCCTCTGGGGAGAGGACGTGAGGCCATGACTTACGGTCGCGTTCCTCGACCGGACTTACTTTGCACTCGCATATTGGCGCGGCGGTAAGTCATTCGGCCGAACCGGTGAGGGGACTTTGTCTGTTCGGTGAATGCCCCCTCATCCGGCCTTCGGCCGCCTTCTCCCCAAGGGGAGAAGGGGCCCCTGCGGCCGTTGAAGGCTCGATATGGCCTGCGCGCGTCGGCACTCATTTGGGCTTCGCGCGGAGGGCGGCTGCCAGATCCGCCTGCCCGGTCTTGTCGGCGGCGAGGAACCAGTCGGCGATCTGGCTCGAGGTCACGAATACCGTGTCGCTTCGCCGCGCCAGCAGGTCCAGCGCCTTCTCCAGGTAGTAGGCGCGGTGGGGCACGCCCAGCACGTGCGGATGCATGGCGAGCGTCAGGACGCGCGGTTGCCTCTCCAGCTCGCGCTCGATCACCGCCAGCGTCGCCTCGAGACGCTTCAGGAACTCGTCGCTGGATTGGCCTTGCACCACCCAGAGCGGCACGTCGTTGAGCTCCCACGTGTAGGGCAGGCACAGCAGCGGCCCGTGGGCGGTGGTCATCCAGCAGGGCAGATCGTCGACCAGCCAATCGTGCGTGAACTCGACTCCGCATTGCTTGAGAATGTCGGGCGTGCGCATGCTTTCGCCGCCGCCGGCGCCGAACCAGCCTCGCACCTTCCTGCCCGACAGCTGCTCGAGCCGGACGAGGCAGCGTTTGATCTCCGCCTCCTCGTCCTCCACCTGCTTGAGCGAGCGCTGGAACCAGCCGTGCCCGACGAGCTCCCAGCCGGCATCCACCGTCGCCTTGGCGAGCGAGGGATAGACGTCGGCACATTGCGCATTGATGAAGGCGGACGCCTTGATGGATCGCTGCTCCAGCATGTCGAACAGGCGCGGCATGCCGCAGCGCATGCCGTACTCGACCCACGAGTAGTTCGGCAGGTCGGGCGGCTCGACCTGCGCGCCGTGCGGCGCCGGCAGGATGCCCCGTGGCATGGCCCGGTCGAACGGCCAGTACTCGATATTGACCACCGCATTGACCATCAGCGGCTTGCCGCCGGGCGGCTCGAGCCGCGCGCGCTCGGATGACATCTGGAATGGAATGCGGGGATTGGGCCACATGGTGGTTCTGCGCTCGCTCTAGCGTCGTCGAGCACGCTAACAGACCGGCCGAGCGCTCCCAAGCTCCGGCGAGCCACCGTGTCCAGATAGAGAGAGACCAGTACCCATTGTCGGCGACGGTTGGCCGGGTTGACCCACCGTGGTGAGCTTGTCGAACCACGCGGCCACTGCCGGTGCCATTCAGCCGTCCTTCGACAAGCTCAGGACGGTGGCGCGCCCGTTCCGGCGTTCACATCAATGCTGCAGTGCCGAAGCTACTCGGATTCGAGTTTGCCCTGAGCGCTCGACAAGCGGGATCGCGACTGCAAGATTTGGCGATCAAAAAAGATTGGAGGAAACAAATGCATATCGATCGTCGTCAGCTGGCTTTGCAGGCGCTTGGCTATCGGGCTTGTCGCCGCCGTCCCGGCCGTTGCGGGCTCCCCCGATGAAGACGCCGTCGCCAAGAACGTCGAGGCATTCCGGGCGGCCCAGGTCGCGGCCGATGCCAAGGCGTTCGACGCGCTCTGTGCGGCCGAGCTCAGCTACAGCCACTCCGATGGTCGCGTCGAGGACAAGGCGACGTTCATCGCCAACGCCACCAGTGGGAAGTCGAAGGTTCTGTCGCTGAAGTACGACGACACCAAGGTGCGCGTGGTTGGCCCCGTCGCGGTCGTGCGGTTCCACTGGCTGGGCGAAAGCGAGGCTGTCGCGGACGGCAAGAAGAGCTCCACCAATCTTCACATCCTCATGAACTGGGTGAAGCAGGGCTCGGACTGGAAGCTTCTGTCGCGCGGCTCGACGAAGCTCTGACGGACTGGGGGTTGCGGACTATTGCCGCTTTCACCAATGTCATCCCGGGCTTTGTGCCCGGGATCCATTTGCCAGAAAAACTCGTCGCATTGCGCGGTTAGCCCGAAAGCCCTTTGCTATCTGAGATGTCCGGAACTCCGCGAAAAGTGTGGCGAGCAGGATGGGAGGCACTCGGGCAGTGGGGTGAGGACGCAGCTCGCATTCGAACCACTCGCTGGCGGAGTTGCCAACGACGTCTGGAGCGTGCGCGTCCACGGGCACCTCGCGGTCGGTCGTCTCGGTCGCAGGAGCGACGCTGATCTCGCGTGGGAGACCGAGCTCCTGCAACACCTCGACCGCGAAGGCCTGACCGTGCCGGTGCCGATCCCGACGGCGGACGGCCGGCTGTTCGCGGACGGCCTGACGGTCATGACATACATCGAGGGCGGACCGCCCGAGACGGTGATCCGACTGGCGTCGCGTGGCCGACACGCTCCGCCGAGTTGCATCGGTTGACGCAGGGCTGGCCGCAGCGCCCGGGCTGGCGATCGTCGACCGACCTCCTGCACGCCGAGACCGGGACGAAGATCGACCTCGCGGCGATGCCGCCCGAGGGCGTTGCCCGATGCCGAGCAGCGTGGGCGCGGCTCGTTGGACGTCAGACCTGCGTCGTCCACGGCGACCCCAACCCGCGCAACGTTCGCATGACCTCAGAACGGGTCGCGCTGATCGACTGGGACGAGGCGCACGTCGATGTCCCCGACCTGGACCTGGTGCTGCCCTACAATGCCGCCGGTCTCGAGGACGGCGCGCATGACATCGCCGCGCAAGCGTCGGCCGCGTGGGAAGCCGCCGTCTGCTGGGACGACGAGCACGCAATCAAGCGGCTAGCCGAAGTTCGAGCGGTCTGAGCGGTGGCAGCAAATCGAGAGACCGCATCGTCGGTCATGCGCTAGTCAGGTCAGGTCTCGCCGGAATCAGGCGACCCGGAACCGCTCGATCATGGCCTGGTCGAGCTTCAGTCCGAAGCCGGGTCCGCTGCCCAGGGCCATCTTGCCATCGCGGATCGCCGGCCGGTTTGCCCACATGCGTTGCCAGACCGGATCGCGCTCGGGATCGGCGAAGCACTCGACGTAGGTGCCGTGCGGCACGGCGGTGAGAAGATGCAGCGCGATCTGCGATTCCTCGTGGTGCGCCATCCTGACGCCGGCCGACCAGCACATTGCCGCCGATCTGCGCCAGTCGGTTACGCCGCCGCACTCCGACACATCGACGTTGACGTAGTCGACGGCGCCCGCATCGAGCAGCCGGCGCACGCCGTGGCTCGTGATCTCGGACTGGCCGGCGGTTATGGGAATGCGAATGGCGCTGCGGACGCGCGCCATCATGGCAGCGTCGTCGTACCAGTGGCAGGGCTCTTCGAACCAGGCGATGTCGAGCGGCTCGATCAGCCGCGCGAAGGCAATCGCGTCCTGGGCCGACCAGCCACGGTTGGCGTCGACGCAGAGCATGAAGTCGGGCCCTGCCGCCTTGCGTGCTGCCTCTACCCGCTTTGCATCCTCCTCGGGAGAGAGCCCGCCGACCTTGAATTTGCAGCCCGCCATGCCCGCCCGGCGATACATCTCCATCTCGGCGCCGATATCGGCCAGCGTCTTGCCTGCCATGTAGTAGCCGCCGATCGAGATGATGGGCAGCTCGCGCCGATAGCCGCCGAGGAGCTGGTTGACCGTCAGGCCGACCGCCTTGCCCATCACGTCCCAAACCGCGCAGTCGATGCAGGCGATGGCCTCCAGCAGCACCTTGCGATCGCCGTTTGCAACCGTGAAGGCCTGCATCCGCTCGGCAATCAGCTCGACGGCGAAGATGTCCAGGCCCTTCACCGCCGGCGCCAGCACCTCGCGGATGAGACGGCAAATCTCCGCGCCATCCGCGCGGTTGTCGCCATTGTAGATCTCGCTGACCAGCCCGCCCTCGGTACGAAGCGTGGTCACGACGGTGGAGCGCTTCAGGACCGAGTAGGTCGCCCCTCCGAAGTTCTTGGTCAGGGGGATGTCGATTGCCTTCGCCTCGATCGAATGAATGCGCATGGACGTCCTCCACACCGCGCCGAGAGCGCGCCAGTCGGCTTCTCTTATCGGATGAACGGCGGCCGGTTGCCACTGCCGCGAAGGCAGCCCGGCGTGGTCGACCACGTTCGACGCCGACGCGGGAGCTGGCAGCCGGCCGAGGCTACAGGAGCTTTTGCAGCTCTCCCAGCTCGGCGGCGTTCAGGTCGGACACGGCCCAGTAGGTTAGGCCGCCAGCGGTCCACGTCAGCGCGTTGTAGCCCTTGAGAGCCGCGAGCTTCGGGCCTCCCATCTCGAGCCCCGAGGCCGGCCACATGAACACGTTGATCACGTGCTGCCGCCGCTTGTAGACCACCGCGGCGATGCGGCGGTCGCCGACGAGATCGAGACGGCCGCCACTCAGCGCAAAGCCGTCGGCAGTCAGGTCCTTGACCGCCGGTGAGAAGTCGATGCGCCCGGCGAACCACGGTTTCACTGTATGCCCGTCGGCGGAGGCGACCTGGACCGGGCTGTCCTGCAGGAGGGAG
Organism: uncultured Alphaproteobacteria bacterium; assembly: GCA_963774165.1. Lineage (GTDB taxonomy): Bacteria > Pseudomonadota > Alphaproteobacteria > Rhizobiales > Hyphomicrobiaceae > AWTP1-13. The sequence continues at coordinate 350,133 of CAVZEC010000006.1, forward strand.
CGAACATGTGCCGCGACCACATCGCGCTCCAGCCCGGCGCTTTGCACCGACCGTTGCGCCAGGTGCCAGGCAACCAGGGCCGACAGCCCGCAAGCCAGCAGCAGGACGGCGGCCTGCCGCGCCCAGCGACGCCATTCGATAGGCCGTGGGACGCGAGTGGCGGCTTCCTCGGCCGCGAGCCGCATTCTGATCTTGTCGGCGAGGTGGGCGGGCGCCGGCTCGTAGCCGTCGGTAAGCTGCCGGCCGATCCGTCGGTAGTCGTCGGCCAGCGTCCTGCAGGTGGCGCACGAGGCCAGATGCGCCGCCACGGCGTCCTTCCGTTCGCCGGCCAGCTCGCCGTCGATCGAGGCACTCACGAGTTCGGCGGCGTCGTTACATTGCATCCTGCTCAATTCCCGGCCATGCACCGCATCAGTGCCTTGCGCAGCTCGGCGCGGCCACGCGACAGGCGCGACATCACCGTGCCGATCGCGGTGCCGGTGATCTCGGCAATCTCGCTATACGACAAGCCTTCCATTTCACGTAATACAACGATGTCCCGATACTTCAAGGGCAGCTCGGCGAGCGCAGAGAGAAGCCGCTGCCGCTCCCCCGCGGCGATGACCTCGGCCTCCGGCGATGGAGCGCCGCTGGCCATTTCGGGCGGTTCGACGTCCCTGCGGGATTTCAGGTCGTCGGACAAGAGGATGACGTTATTGTTCCGCTTGCGCGCTTCCAAGGCGCTGTAGGCGGCATTGCGCACGATCACCAGCAGCCACGGCTTGATGGCGTCGCCCTTGAAGGTCGGGAAGGCGCGGAAAGCGCGCAGGTAGGCGTCCTGCACCACGTCTTCGGCTTCGTCTCTGTTGCGCAACATCCAGTAGGCCAAGTTGAACGCCGCGTTCCTGTGCGGCATGGCAAGCCGCTCGAAACGCGTGCGTCCGGCCGGCTCGGGTTCCGTATCGACCATGCGGATGCCTCACCCACGCTGCTGGTGCTTGGGCGCCGACAGCAACGCCGTGACGAAACGCAACATCCGCTTGAGAGCGATTGGCATCCTCTGCCTTGGCGATCCGTAGAGCTTCGGAGGATGCTGATGCATGTTTCTTGCCGGCACCTTTGATAACGCCTCGAGCGACCTTCCATTCGGTAAGCCTGGACATTGGCCGTCCGTCCGTGAGCGCAGCGCGAGCCCCGCGTGAAACGCCACTTCACGCCAGCGACGCCGCTATCGTTGTGGGGTCTCGCGAGGATCTATGGTTTCACATTCCCATCCAATTCCTTGAGAGGCTTCATCCATTTGGATGAGCGAGGACAGAAGTAGCGCCCGCGCCCGTCCCGGATTGGACGCGTGTGCGTCAATTGCACGGTTCGTGGGCAGATACTCTCGGGCCGTGCAATCATCCGAATGAATGATGCCGCGCCACGACGGGTCCAGTAGGGCGCAATTCCGGGGGCGGGTTTCGGGGTCACTGGAGCGCTGGCGCGTTTCTCGCAGTGCGTCCGGCGCCCGAATTGCTTTTATTGCCGAGCGGGAGAAAAATGGGCCTATGCCCACAGACGGTGAAGTTCTCGACATCGTCGGCGACATCTACGACTGCGCCGTAGAGCCGGACCGATGGCCGCAAACGCTGGCGCGCATATCGCAGCACGTCGGCCTGCGCTCGGCTGGAATCGTCCTGAAAAATCCCTCGAAGCGCGATTTCAAGATCAAGTACGGCTGGGGCGGCGACGAGCAGTGGCGCGCCCGCTATCGCGAGACCTATTTCGCGCTCAATCCCGCCATGACGGCCGGATGGTTCACCGACATCGACGAGCCGGTGACGTGCAGCGGCTTTGCTGGGAAGGAGGAGTGGCTTCGCTGCCGCATGTACCGCGAGTGGATGGCGCCGCAAGGCTTTCTCGATGCCGCGGGGCTCAATCTGATCAAGAACGCGGTGTCGCATGCCATGATATCGGTCATCCGGTCCGACGAGCAGGGTTGGTTCACGGATCAGGTCATCGCCGAGCTGCGCCTCCTCAACCCGCACGTTCGTCGCGCCGTGGTGATAACCGACCTGCTCGACGCCCGGGCGTTGCGCGACGACATGCTGTCGGCCACGCTCGACCTGCTCACGATCGGCATCGTACTGGTCGACGACAAGGCGCGCATCGTACACGCGAACCACGCCGGCTTGCGCATGCTCGACGATCGAGCAGCCGTTCGGCGCGACGGCGATCAGCTTTCCGCCCGCAGCCCGGAGGCCGCGCACGAGCTCAAGATGGCGATCGAGGCGGCCGCCAGCCGAAGCCCCATGGAGTTGCCGAAGTCCGGCATCGCCGTTCCCATCGGCAGCGTGGGTGGAGTGGACTTGGCCGCGTGGGTGTTGCCGCTCGATCGGGGCCTGCGCAACGAGCTGGCTGCGCCTTTCGCCGCGTCCGTGGCCGTGTTCCTGCGCGAGCTGGGCGACACCTCACCCTTCTCCGGCGAGCTGTTCGTCAAGCGCTACGGCATTTCGCCGGCCGAGTGCCGTGTTCTGATGATGCTGACGCAGGGTATGTCACCGCGTGAGGCGGCCGACGCTCTCGGCATCTCCGAGCCGACCGTAAAGACCCATTTGCAGCGCCTGTTCCAGAAGACCGGCACCGGCCGCCAGGCCGATCTCATGCGGCTCGCCGTCAGCGCGCTTGCACCGGCCTCGATGTAGGATTGGGCGTCCTATTTCGTCGCGGCGAGAAAAAACCTGCGGCTCGGCTGGAATAAACCGCGTCCGGATCGAGTCGTAATCGGCAATCGTTTGGTCGATCTCGCGCGCCGCGCTCGCCAGAGCGGGCATGTCACGCCGGAGCGGTAAAGCCGATGTCAAACCATGCCTCCCGCGCGCGCCGCACCGACCCGATGCGCGAAGTCGATCTGATGCTGCTGGAGGATGCCTTGATGCGCCAGAACGTACAGACGAGCCGCACCGCAGTGGGCCTGCAGACCGCATGCATGACGATCTTTGCGCTCTTCCTGTTCGGCTTGTTCTTCTACTCCCTGACGCACCGCGAATCTGTCGTCGCGGCGGCCTCCGGGATTGCGCCGGCGTCAGTGGGTTCGGTGCCCGGACAGGCGGGATTGCCCCAACCGTGAGGCGGCGATGCTCGGCCAGCTCCTCGTCATCATGGGGTTTCAGCTCGCTGGCGAGGCCCTGGTAGCCAGTCTCGCGCTGAATTTCCCTGGTCCGCTGTGCGGCCTGCTTCTTCTGTTGCTCTATCTGGGCTTGCGAGGCGGGCCGTCGCCCGACCTCGACCGTGCCGCAAGCTCCCTGGTCGATCACCTCGGCCTCCTCTTCGTCCCGGCCGGCACCGCCATCGTCGGCTTCAGTGCCTTGCTGCTCAGCGATGGAGTGGCGATTGCCGGCGCGCTGCTGCTGTCCACGGGGCTCGCCATCCTCGTCAGCGGTCTGCTCGGCGCGCGCCGGGCCCGGCAGCGAAGGAGCGGCGCCGGAGAGGCGAGGTCCCATGCTGCCTAAGATCGCGACCAGCTCGGTGCTGTGGCTTCCGCTCACGGTCGGCGTCTACTGGATCGCCAGCGAGCTGTATCGGCTGGTCGGCAAATCGCCGCTCTTCAATCCGACTCTGCTCACGATCATTGCGCTGTCCGCTGCGCTGATCGGTCTGGAGGTTCCTTACGCCGCCTATTTCGAAAGCGTCAACATCCTCCAATATCTCCTGGGTACGGCAGTCGTTGCGCTGGCGATTCCGTTGTACCGCAACCTGCGAAGCCTCCTGCGCGAATTGCCCCTCATCACGGTGGCACTGGTCGCAGGATCGCTGACCAGCATCTTTTGCGGACTGGTGCTGGCCAAGGCCTTCGGAGCGTCGCCGGCCACGCTGCTGTCGATCGCACCGAAGTCGGCGACCGCCGCGGTATCGATGGAGATCGCGCGCGGCATCGGCGGATTCCCCGCGGTGACCGCCTGCCTGACCATCTTCACGGGCATCATCGGCGCCGTGCTCGGCCCCTACATCCTGACATGGGCCGGAGTTGATTGCCCGACCGCCCGCGGAGTCGCGCTCGGCACCGCAAGCCATGGCATCGCCACGGCGCGCGCCTTCAGCGAGTGCGAGCTCGCCGGCTGCTGCGCAAGCCTGGCCATGAGCCTCAACGCGGTCCTGACGGCGCTGCTGGTGCCGGCCGTCATCAGCGCCATGCGCTTGGCCGGTCTGTGAGCGCCGCACGCCGGGACGTTTCGAGGACGCGAGACTAGATCAGGTCGTCTGCCGTGATGCTCACCACCAGCACCCGCACCTCGGGCTTGTAGAAGCCCGCCCGATACTTGAGGACCGCGATCCGGGAGAACTGCCGCCGGTGACGCGTAAGCCGCTCCTTGTAGGCATCCCGCGTTCTCGGCGCCGGGTCCTCGATCCGGGCGAGCACGTCCTGATCGACATCCACGCGGATCGTCTTGTCGTCCTCGGCCATGAAAAATGACGCGGTGCCGAATGCAACGCTGATGTCTCGCGATTTGAGAACGAGCGACATGCGTTTTCTTCCCCAGTCCGATTGGAGTACCGAGAATCGTCTACCTCTGGCTCTCGTGACGCAGCAGTTCCGGCCGGAACAGCGCGATTGAGTCCAGCAGATCGCCGACGCTGCCGTCGAGCAGCAGCAGGCTGATCGTGACGGCCGGGACGTCGTAGCCTCGTTGGCAAAGCGCTCCGAGCCGGACCGCCCATCGCGTCCCCGATAGCGTGAAGTCGGGTCGGCGCAACGCAATGTCGACGACGTGGCTGCGCTCCCGGTCGACAGTGCAGATGGCTGCTATGTCCTGCCACTCGAGGTGCCTCGGCATCAGCCGCCGATCCAGGATTCCCCGCCGGTCGATCGAAAGCACGACCTCCGGGTCAGCGGCGCGCCGGGCGAGACCGTGCATGAAGAAGGCCACAGCCAACAGCCAGGCCAGGCAGAGCCATTTGATGAAGGAGCCCGACACCGCAAACCCGATCGCTGCCGGCGCCGCGGCGGTAAGCAGCACGAGCGAGGCCGAAGCAAGCTTCCGCGGACTCCACGAGAATGACAGTGCAGTCGCTTCGCGTGCCGGCTGTGCTCGGCGAGCGAGATCGTGAATGTGCGCCGACCTTGCGAGGGGAATCATCGTCGGGTCATGCCCTTGGCTAACCCAGATGAGACTCGTCGATCCGATCGCTTATTCCGCCGCCGGGTCTGCTTTTTTCGCAGGACGACTCGAGCCGTGTGCGCTTCGCGGGGAGCGGCATTGTGGAATTCCGCCCGATGCCACATGCTGGCGGGCCGCATCCTCAGTGAGGGCCGGAGGTGCCGGAGGATCGGGAACGCACAAGGTCATGACGGACAAACCGACAGTTTCGTTGCGCGAGCGGGTGAAGAAGCCGCCGGCGCAGGCCCTGGTCGATGCCTACTACGCGCCTGCTATTGCCAACGGAGTAAAACACCTTTTCCCGCACGAGATGCGGGTGCATCTGGCGCATGCGTTGATGCTGGCCGACCAAGGTATCGTCGGCCGCGAGGATATCGCGACCATTCTGGCGGAGCTGCTCCGACTGAACGAGGAGGGACCCTCGTCGCTGCAAATCGATTACCTGCAGGAGGATCTCTACTCCTACGTCGAGTCCCATCTCATCGGCCGATTGGGATCGGACGTCGGCGGGCGCCTGCATACCGGACGCAGCCGCAACGACCTGAACGTGACCTCGTGGCGGCTCGCCCTGCGCGCAAAAGTGCTGGACGTTCTGGACGGCTTGGCCGCTCTGCGGGGGACTGTTCTCGGTCTCGCCCGCGATCATCGCGAGCTGGTCATGCCGGGCTACACCCATTCCCAGCATGCGCAGCCGATCTCGCTCGGCTACTATTTCCTGGCCTTTGCCGACGTCCTGGCGCGCGACTTTCGCAGGCTCGCCGGCGCGCTCGATCACGTCGACTGCTCCCCGCTTGGCGCCGGCGCGCTGAACACCACCGCCTTTCCGATCGATCGGCACGCCACGGCCAGAAGCCTTGGGTTCCCCGGCCTCGTCGAGGTGGCATACGATGCGGTTTCCAGCCGCGACGACGCCCACGAGGTGGTGGCCGCACTCGCGATCCTGATGACGGGCCTGTCGCGCCTGGCAACGGACCTGCAGAGCTGGAACACGGCGGAATTCGGCTTCATCGAACTGGCGGACGAGTTCTCGAGCGTCTCCAGCATCATGCCGCAGAAGAAGAACCCGCAGGGTCTCGAATATGCCAAGGCCGCCGCCGCACAGGTCACCGGCGCGCTCACGACCGTGCTCGCCTGCAGCAAGAATACCTCCTTCAGCGACGTGAACGACGGCGTGACGGCGCTCAATGTTCCCGCGCTCGATGCGGCCGAGCGCACTCGGTGCTGCCTGTCGGTCATCGACGGCATCCTCCTCACGCTCAGCGTGCGGCCCGAAGCCATGCGCAGGGCTGCTGCTGTCGGCTTCGGCACCGCCACCGAGCTGGCCGATGCCATCGTTCGCGCGAGCGGCCTTTCGTTCCGCAAGGCGCATAACATCGTCGGCCGGGTGGTCCGCGAGACGATCGAGGCCGGGCGCATTGCCACCGACATCACGCCGTCCGATGTCGCCCTGGCTGCAAGGTCGCTGTTCGATCTCGAGCTGCACCTGGCACCGGAGGTCGTGGCGAGCGCCCTCGATCCCGATAAGAACGTGCGCACGCGGACGCTTGCAGGGGGGCCGGCGCCCGAGACGGTCCTGGCCATGGTCGAAGCGCGCGCTGCTGCCCTTGATGAGGATCGCGGCTCCGTCGCATCGATCCGCCGTCGCATTGCCGAAGCCGATGCGAGCCTGTTCGCCCGCGCCCGGGCTGGCTCCAGCGGCAAGTGACGCAAGGCGGACCGCGGCGCAGGTCCCGGCAAGCGCTTACGAGAACATGCGGTCGCCCTGCTGGTCGATGATCTGCTTGGCCTTGGAGATCGTGAAGGCGATCGCGTCGTCGCGGCTGGCGTAGGTGTCCGCCCGGATGAACTTGTGCTCCTTCACGCCCTCGGGCGTGTCCTTCTCGATGCTGCCGGCCGTCTGGTACTGGTCCTTGGCCCGGTACGGGGCCGGCCGGATGCGGTAGCCGTTGTACTCGACGGCCTCGATAGCCGCACCGACGGACGTGCTGCTGCCGCCGCCGCTCGTCAGGCTGGACCATGCCGCTTTGAGTTTCGAGAGCATTTGATCTTTCCGGTAGGGCGACCGGCCAATTCTTGCGCGTCCGCCGGGGCATGTCCACTGCCTGCTGCACCCCGGCTCATCTGCGCGTCGCTGGATACCGGCGACAAGCCCCGGTATGACAAGCTCGCACACTAAGGCTTGCGGAGACCGGCAGCATGACGGACGACGGCAGAAGCGCTGGCGGCGCTGGCGAGGCGCGCGCCATGAAGGCCGCGGCCGGGCTATACCATGCCTATTTCACCGGGCTCATCCTCACGCTTGTCACACGCCGCAGCGCCGTCGATGCCGCCGAGTGGGTGTTCCGCGTCTTCCGGCATCAGCACCACGAGAAATTCCTGTCCAGCTTCGAGAAGCTCGGCCTGAAGGCCATGCCGGATGCGGTCGCCTGCGCCGCCTATCACTACCTCTCCAACAGTGTGGGTGGCGTGGCGGTCGAGTTCATGCGCGAGAGCGATCGCAAGGCCTGGGTCAACTTCGTGCCGCCGCGGTGGATCTATCCGGGCGCCAGCATCTGCGGCGTGCCGAGCGACGTGTCGCGCGCCTTCCTGCGCGGCTGGTACGCGCAGAACGGGGTGTCGCTCGGCAATCCGCGGCTGGGCTTCGTGTGCACCGCGCAGACGACCGACGGGCAGCATGGGCTGTCGGGCTATTTCCTGGAGCATGATCGGGAGCTGGCACCGGAAGAGCGGCTGCAGTTCCGGCCGGGCGAGCTGCCGCCTCCGTTCGATCCTGCCGCGGCACCGCGCTTGGCAGATTCGGACTGGCCGCCCGAGCGGCTCGCCAAGGTCGAGCGCAACTACGCCATGGAGTACGTCCGCTCCGGCCTGCCGCGCCTCGCCGAGGTGTTCGGGCCGGCCGAGGCGGCCCATCTCGGACGCGTCACGGGGCGGCTGGTCGGCGCCCAGCTCTACAAGGAGACGGCCGCGCTTCTGCAGGTCGCGGCCGGCAGCGCGCAGGCATTCGGGGCGTTCATGGTCGGGCTCGCTGCAGGCGAAGGCGATTCCGCCTCCGTCTCCAGGGATGGCGACGCCGTGCTCGTACACCGCGCCGGCTGGCGGCTGATGCGGGGCCTGGAGCCGCTCTCACCCGCCGTATTCGAGGCCTGGAACGGACTGCTGGAGGGCGCGCTCGCCGTACACGATCGCTTCCTGACGCTCGAGGTGCTCTCCCGCCTCGACTGGGGCGACCCGGCCTTCACCTGGCGCATCCGCCGCCGCGCCCATTGACGCGCAGCGCGAACATGCCGCGCTTGCTCGGCGGTGATGGCGTCGGCACGATGGCGTTTGCGAGGACGATTGCGAGGGGACTGACATGACCAAGCGGGCACCGCAGGAAGCAACCATCACCGATTGGCTGGCCTCGCAGAAGGAGGCGATGCTGGCGCTGCTGAGCGAGGTCGTGAACATCGACAGCGGCAGCTACGACAAGGCTGGCGTCGACGCCGTCGGGCAGCGCTTCATCCGCTTCTTCGAGGAGCAGGGTTTGACGACTGCCGTCGAGCCGAACGAAGCATTCGGCAACGCCATTCACATCCGCCTCGATGACAAGCCCAGCAACGAGCGGCCGATCGTGCTGATGGGCCACCGCGACACGGTGTTCCCCAAAGGCGAGGTGGCGCGCCGTCCGTTCCGCATAGAGGGCAGCCGCGCCTACGGACCCGGTGTGGTCGACATGAAGTCTGGCCTCGTGCTGAACGCCTTCGTGCTGGCGGCCTTCAAGCGCTTCGGTGGCGCGCCGGCGCCGCTGGCGGGCCTCATCACCAGCGACGAGGAGATAGCCTCTCCGTCGTCGCGCCCCGTGATCGAGCGGGTGGGGCGTGCAGCGCGCTGCGTCTTCAACTCCGAGCCGGGACGGCCGAGCGGCAACGTCGTCACGTCGCGCAAGGGCGGCGTATTCCTGCACTTCGAGGTCACCGGCAAGGCGGCCCATTCGGGCGGCAACTTCGAAAAGGGCATCAGCGCTATCGGCGAGATGGCGCACAAGATCGTCGCCCTGCACAAGCTGACCGACCTGAAGCGCGGCATCACTGTCAACGTCGGCCTGGTGAAGGGCGGACAGTCCGTCAACACGACGGCGCCGCTTGCGGAAGGCCAGATCGACCTCCGCTACGTCAAGCCGGAGCAGAGGGCGCAGATGCTGGCTGCCCTGCAGGAGATCATAGACGCCCCCACCGTGCCCGGCACCACGGCCAGGCTCGAGATCAAAGGCGAGTTCCTGCCGGTGACGGCGTCTCCGGAGGCGGACGAGCTGTTCCACACCTATCAGGCGGCCGCGGCCGACGCCGGATTGCGCGTAGCCGGCGAATTCTCCGGCGGGTGCGCGGATTCCGGGTTCACGGCCGGCGTCGGCTGTCCGACGCTGTGCGGGGTGGGCCCCGTCGGCGGCAATGCGCATACACCGGAGGAATACCTCGAGGTTGAGACCCTGGTGCCGCGGGCGCAGGCCATGGCTCTGGCAATAATGCGTCTGCCGGCGACGACGGAGCGGGTGTAGTCAATGCCGTTCAGTGCGGGGGGCGCCGGAGCGACCTTCTCTCCTGCAAGAACTCGACGGCAGCAAAGGCCATCACGAGCGCACCGAGCACGAGGTGCCAGATCCGTAGCTCTCCGCCGTAGCCCACCACGAACGGCGACGCCATCAACCACGCGCCCGCAGCTGCGTTGGTCGCTTCCTCGCGCGAGCTATGACCCGCAAGCTCCAACTCCGACACGAGCAGCACTACCAGGCCGATCACAACGGTGTTCACCGTCATCACGCCCATGTCGTCGTTCGGCACGACCCAGGGCGACAGCAGGATCAACACCCCCAGCCCCATGCAGGCCAAATCCTGCCATTCATGCTCGGTGATCTTGTTCGTCTTCGTCGGGGCCATGGAAAATCTTCTTATTTACCCGGCACTAGCTGGCGAGCCGCACTGCGTGCGCGTTACAATTCTCGCAATCTTACGACAAAGCTGGGATTTGCGCCCGGCTAACACAAGGCGGCAGATCCCGTCCGCAGGCACACGATCTCGCGATCGATGCGACGCCAGCCGGGACGCTTCGTTCCAATCGGGTGATAAGGATTGTTACGAACTATTGCGGGCCCAGTGTCCGGCCGCTCAGTTCGCCGCGTTCAATGTCTTCACAAGTCCAGCAGGAACCGCTGCGGGTCCTCCAGGCACTCCTTCACGCGCACCAGGAAGGTCACGGCATCCTTGCCGTCGACGATGCGGTGGTCATAGCTCAAGGCGAGGCTCATCATCGGGCGGGCCACGATCTGGCCGCCGCGCACCACTGCGCGCTCCTCGATGCGGTGCATGCCGAGGATGCCCGACTGCGGCGCGTTCAGGATCGGCGTCGACAACAGCGAGCCGTACACGCCACCGTTGGAGATGGTGAAGGTGCCGCCCTGCATGTCCTCGATGGTGAGCTTGCCGTCGCGGGCGCGCCTGCCGAAGTCGGCGATCTCCTGCTCGATCTCGGCCAGCGACATGCGGTCGGCCTCGCGCACCACCGGCACCACCAGTCCCTTCTCGGTGCCGACCGCGACGCCGATGTGGTAGTAGTTCTTGTAGACGATGTCGGTGCCATCGATCTCGCCATTGACGGCGGGAACCTCCCTCAGCGCCTGGATGCAGGCCTTCACGAAGAAGCCCATGAAGCCCAGCTTCACGCCGTGGCGCTTCTCGAACAGGTCCTTGTAGTGGTTCCTGAGGCTCATGATGGCGCTCATGTCCACGTCGTTGAACGTGGTGAGCATAGCCGCCGTGTTCTGCGCATCCTTGAGGCGGCGCGCGATGGTCTGACGCAGACGCGTCATCTTCACGCGCTCCTCGCGCGCTGCGTCATTCGGCACCGAGGGCGCACGCATCTGTGTCGCGGGCACGGACGCAGGTACCACGGCCGCCGGGGGGTAGGGTACGGCCTCGGCCGGCGCGGGAGCAGGTGCGGGCGATGCCGGCCGTAGCGCCGCCGCCAGCACATCCTCCTTCAGGATCTGGCCGCGCTTGCCCGAGCCCGGGACGGAGTCGGCCGCCAAGCCTTTCTCTTCCATCAGCTTGCGGGCTGCCGGCGCGGGCGGCATGGCGGGGGGCGCGACCGGTGGCGGATCGGAACGGGGCGCGGGAGCCGGCGCCACGGGCGTCTCCAACCGCGTCGGCGTCTCCAGCCGGGTCGGCGCGGACTGGGAGGCGGGAGGCCGGGACTGAGGAGTCGGCGGCGGCGTGCCGATCAGCCTGGTGGGGGAGGAAGGAGAGCCGACGGGCTGCGACAGCGGTGCTCCAGATGCCAGCTGCGTCCTGGCTGTCGCCGAAGCCTTCACCGGCGGTGCGACGCCAGCCCCCTCGCTGATCGACCCCAGCACCGAGCCGACCGCGACGGTCGTTCCCTGCGGCACCTTGATATCCGCCAGCACCCCCGTAACAGGTGCCGGCACCTCCAGCGTCACCTTGTCGGTCTCGAGCTCCAGCAACGGCTCGTCGGCGGTGACCGTTTCGCCGGGCTTCTTGAACCATTGGCCGACTGTCGCCTCGGTTACCGATTCGCCGAGCGACGGCACCGTGATCTCGATCGCCATCTTTTCCACCATCTCAGACGGAGAGAGCCTGGGCGACCAGCGCCTTCTGCTCCTGGTTGTGCTTGCTGGCGAGGCCCGTCGCCGTCGCCGCCGTCGCCGGACGGCCGACGTAGCGCGGGCGAATGCTGCGCGCGGGCTCGAGGTGCTGCAGCACCCACTCGATGTTGGGCTCGACGAAGCTCCAGGCGCCCATATTCTTGGGCTCCTCTTGCGCCCATACGATCTCGGCCTGCGGGAAGCGCCCCAACTCGGTGATAAGCGCACGCGCCGGGAACGGATAGAGCTGCTCCATGCGCATCAGGTAGACGTCGTCGATGCCGGCGGCCTCGCGTGCCTCGTAGAGGTCGTAGTAGACCTTGCCGGAGCACAGCACCACGCGGCGGATCTCCTGGTCGGCTCTGAGTTTGATCTTCTCGCCCGGGCGCGACTGCGCGTCGTCCCACAGCAAGCGATGGAACGTCGTGCCCGCCGCCATTTCGGCGAGATCGGAGACCACGCGCTTGTGGCGCAGCAGCGATTTCGGCGTCATGAGCACCAGCGGCTTGCGGAACTTGCGGTGCAGCTGGCGTCGCAGAATGTGGAAGTAGTTGGCCGGCGTCGTGCAGTTGGCGACCTGCCAGTTGTCCTCCGCGCACAGCTGCAGGTATCGCTCCAGGCGCGCCGAGGAATGCTCCGGCCCCTGGCCCTCGTAGCCGTGCGGAAGGAGGCACACGAGGCCCGACATCCGCAGCCACTTGCGCTCGCCCGACGAGATGAACTGGTCGAACACGACCTGCGCGCCGTTGGCGAAGTCGCCGAACTGAGCCTCCCACATCACCAGCGCGTTGGGCTCGCTCAGCGTGTAGCCGTACTCGAACGCCAGCACCGCCTCTTCCGACAGCATCGAGTTGATCACCTCGAAGCGGCCCTGGCTCGGGGAGACGTACTTGAGCGGCGTGTAGTGCCGCTCGGTCTCCTGGTCGGTCAGCACCGAGTGGCGCTGCGAGAAGGTGCCGCGCTCGCTGTCCTGGCCCGACAGCCGCACCGGGAAGCCCTCGTTGAGCAGCGTGGCGAAGGCCAGGTGCTCGCCCATCGACCAGTCGACACCGGTCCCCGTCTCCACCATCTCGCGGCGGCGCTGCAGCAGGCGTTGGATGGTCTTGTGGGCGTTGAAGTCCTGCGGGATCGACGTGATGCGGCGCCCCACCTCCTTCAGCGTGTCGATGGCGACGCCGGTGTTGCCGCGCCGCGCCTCGTCGTCGGCAAAGCCGATGTCGGACCAGCGCCCGTCGAGCCAATCCGCTTTGTTGGGCCGGTAGCTGTCGGCGGCCGCCAGCTCTTCGTCGAGATGGGCGCGGAACTTGGTCTGCATCGCCTCGACGTCCTCGGCCGTGACGACGCCCTCCTTGATCAGCCGCTTTGAATAGACCTCGACCGCGGTCGGATGCGATCTGATGGCGCGGTACATGAGCGGCTGCGTGAACGCCGGCTCGTCGGACTCGTTGTGCCCGTGCTTGCGGTAGCAGAACATGTCGACCACCACCGGCTTCTGGAACTTCTGCCGGAACTCGGTGGCGATCTTGGCGACGTGCACCACGGCCTCGGGGTTATCGCCGTTGACGTGGAAGATCGGCGCTTCGACCATCTTGGCCACGTCCGAGCAGTAGGGCGAGGAGCGCGAGAAGCGCGGGTTGGTGGTGAAGCCGATCTGGTTGTTGATGATGAAATGGATCGACCCGCCGGTGCGGTGACCCTTGAGGCCGGAGAGGCCGAAGCATTCCGCCACGACGCCCTGGCCCGCGAATGCCGCGTCGCCGTGGATCAAAAGCGGCAGCACGATCGAGCGCTCGCCCGGCTTGCAGCCGTGCTGGTCCTGCTTGGCGCGCACCTTGCCCAGCACAACGGGATCGACGATCTCCAGGTGGGAAGGATTGGCGGTCAGCGACAGGTGGACGTTGTTGCCGTCGAACGAGCGATCCGACGACGCGCCCAGGTGGTACTTCACGTCGCCCGAGCCCTCGACGTCGTCGGGCTTGAACGATCCGCCCTTGAACTCGTTGAAGATGGCGCGGTGCGGCTTGCCCATCACGTTGGCGAGCACGTTGAGGCGCCCGCGGTGCGCCATGCCGATTACGATCTCGCGGATGCCGAGCTGGCCGCCGCGCTTGATGATCTGTTCCAGCGCCGGGACCATGGCTTCGGCGCCGTCGAGGCCGAAGCGCTTGGTGCCGGTGTACTTCACGTCGGCGAATTTCTCGAAGTATTCGGCCTCGATCAGCTTGTTGAGGATCGCCTTCTTGCCCTCGCTCGTGAAGACGATGTCCTTGTCCTTGCCCTCGATGCGCTGCTGCAGCCAGGACTTCTGCGCCGGCGAGGTGATGTGCATGAACTCGACGCCGATGTGCCAGCAGTAGGTGCGGCGCAGGATCTTCAAGATTTCGCGGACGGTTGCGATCTCGAGGCCGAGCACCTTGTCGATGAAGATCGGGCGGTCGAGGTCCGCGTCCGTGAAGCCATAGGTCTCGGGCTTCAGCTCCTTGTGAACCTTGCGCTCCGCAAGGCCGAGCGGATCGAGGTCGGCCGCCAGATGCCCCATCGCGCGATAGGCGCGAATCAGCATCAGCGCGCGGATGCTGTCCTGGGTGGCGCGCACGGAGGCCATCGGACCCATGTCGACGCCTGCCGCGCTGGCCCGGGCTTGCAGCTTGCCGCGGATATGCTGCTCGGCTTCGCCGTAGTCGCCGGTCAGCGCCCCTAGCAGCTCGCGGTCGCCCTGGCTCTCGATCTGCTCCATCGGTCTCGCCCAAGACGGACCGTTGTGTCCATTGCCGCCGTTCCGACCCGACTGGTCCTCTTGCAGGCTGGCGAAGAAGTGGCGCCACTCGTCGCTCACCGAGCCGGGATTGCGCTCGTATTGCGCCTGCATCTCCTCGATGTAGGCGGCGTTGGCGCCCTGCAGGAATGAGGTGCGCGCAAAGGCATCGTTCTTGGGCTGACGGGTCATATCCGGTCCGGGGTCTGGCGTTGGGCGGTAGCGGCAGGCTCGCACGCAACGATGACAGAAGCGCAAACGGGCGCCGGAGCCTAAGTACCACATCGATCGATTCAGGAGATAGGGGTTCAGACCACCCGGCTCAATGTTGCCAAGTGTCTCGGTTCGCGACTGCGCGACGCGGACGACTACGGATCGACAGGCTTGATCTGCTCAAAGAAGCGGCAACTGGGGCGCCGAGCTGCCGCCTCTATCGGATGCTTCGGGCAACTGCTCGAGGCGCCCGAACTCGACCAGCGGGTCTGCGCTCACCTTCCCGCCGCGTACCCTTGCATGCCGCGCGGGTTGGCGGCGGCTTTGCGGCGCACGCCTTCCTGCGATGCGGCGCTCAAGCGGCCCTCGGACCAGTCGGGGCCGACCTCCACCTTGTGGCCGCGGCGCTCCAGCTCCTTGATGGTGGCCGCGGGCAAGCGGCTCTCCACGACCAGCACGCCGGGGCGAGCCGTGCGCGGCCAGAACGACAGCGGGAAGTGCTCGATGTGCCAGGCCGGCGCGTCGATCGCCTCCTGCAGGTTCATCTTGGGCGTGGCGGTCTTCTGGCTCGCGTGGCGCAGGAAGAACTGGCAGCTCCACTGGTCCTGCTGGTCGCCGCCGGGCGTGCCCCAGCTCATGTAGGGCGCCCCGTCGCGCAGCGCCATGCCGACGGATAGCGACGAGCGCGGCCGCTTGCCGGGCGCCAGCGAGCCGGGCAGTCCTTCGTCGAGCCAGAACATCTGCCCGCGCGAGCCCAGCGGCCATCCGAGCGCCGGGATCACTGGCGAGGACTGCAGCCAGCCGCCCGACGGCGTGGACGTGAACATGTTGCCGGCCTTGTCGATGATGTCGATGTGCACGGTATCGCCGATCACCTTGCCGCTGCTCTCGACATGCTGCTCGCCGGCGCCATGGCCGGTATGCAGATGCGCGAACGTCGGCTCGCCGGCGCCGGCCGCGGCAGCCCGCGCGCCCTTGACGATGACGCGCCCGTCGTGGCCCTCGATCCTGCCCGGGCGCTGGTCCATCGAGGCCTCGGCGCCCACCAGTTTGCGCCGCTCAACGTTGTAGGCTTCCGACAGCAGCGTCTGCATCGGCACGTCGACGAATTTCGGGTCGCCGTAGAAGGCCTCGCGATCGGCGTAGGCAAGCTTGGCGCACTCCACCCAGGTATGGATGAAGTCGACGTCGGTGGGGGCGAGCTTGTCCAGGTCGAAGCCCTTGAGCAGGGCCAGCATCTGCAGCAGCACCGGCCCTTGCGTCCAGGCGTGCGGCTTGAGCACGCGATAGTTGCCGTAGTCGAGGTGGACCGGCTCCTCGATGGTGGGCAGCCACTTGGCCATGTCCTGGGCGGTGAGCACGCCCTTGTGCGGCCGCCCGCTCACATCCATGACCTCGCTGGTGCGGCAGAAGGCGTCGATCGTCTCGGCAACGAAGCCTTGGCTCCACGCGCGCCGCGCCCGCTCGATCTCCGCCTCGCGTCCGCCGCCGCCGGCCTCCGCTTCCTTCAGGATGCGCTCGTAGGTTTCGGCATGCTTGACGTTGGTGAACAGCGAGTTCGCGGCCGGCGCCTTGCCGCCGGGCAGATAAACGGCGGCCGACGTCGGCCAGTGCTCGCGGAACAGCTTCTCGACGGTGGAGATGGTGGCGCAGGCGCGTTCGACCAGCGGATAGCCGTTGCGGGCGTAGGCGATGGCGGGCTCCAGCACGTCGCGCAACCGGAGCGTGCCCCAGTCGCGCAGGATCATCATGTAGGTCTCGAACGTGCCGGGCACGCATGCCGGCAGCAGGCCGGTGCCGGGGACGATGTCGAGCCCCAGGTGGTCGCGGTAATGGGCGATGCTTGCACCGGCCGGCGCCGGTCCCTGGCCGCATACGACGAGGGGCTTCCTGGCCTTGGCATCGTAGAGCATCACGGGCACGTCGCCGCCGGGTCCGCACAGGTGCGGCTCCACCACCTGCAGCGTGAAGGCCGTGGCGATGCCGGCATCGAAGGCGTTGCCGCCGCGCTCCAGCACGCCCATGCCGACCGCGGTGCCGATCCAGTGGGTGGAGGCGACGACGCCGAAGGTCCCGTCGATCTCCGGCCGGGTGGTGAAGGGGCCTGCGTTGATGTTGGCCATGGGCAGCTCCGGCTGGCTGGTTTGGGGCGTCAGACAACCTGCACACTACGGGTGTAGGCCTGCCGCTTCAACGCCCCGCAGGTGGCGAAACCCCGGGTGCGTTGTCACGGTGCGCTAGTCTAACCGGCGGCAAGAGGCGATAATCCGACGCCATTCGGCAGGTTCGGGGAGACGGGAGGGAATTAATGGCGGGTGCTCGTGCGTTCGTCGCCATTTCGTTTCTTGTGCTTGGCGCCTCGTTCATGGCGTCGACCGGACTGTTCATCTACGAGTTTCGGGGCATCGACTGGCTGGCCCTGCTCGTGGCCCACAGCTACCTCTTTTTCTTCTTCCCGGTGCTCGGGGTGCTGGCCCTGTTCGCGTTCTATCTGCCCTCCGTCGTCTTCACGGATCTCTATTGGAACCATCTGCCGTGGGGCAAGATACGCTTCCTCATCGGCCTCGTGGTGGTGATGGGGCTCGCCTATGGTTTTGCCAGATCCCTCGACAAGCCCCCTCGCTCCATTTGGGAGGCGGCGCCCAGCGCGCTGACCGCAGACAGGGGCGGTCCGGCCGGGCGGCAGCCCATACTCGATGTGCTGAGCGACGCGCGCGAGAAGGCGCAGATGCGGCTCGGACTATCCAACTTCGCCCGGCCCTGCCGGCCGGACCCCCTGATGGAGCCTCCCGAGGAGATGGCGAAGAAGCGCTATTGCTTCCCGGCCAAGGCGTTCCTCACCGGCCAGGAGTGCTGCCGGGTGCAGGAGCAGTTCGCCGCCGCGGTGCAGCGCCTGCAAGAGAATCCGGCCACGCGCTCGATGTCGGCGACCTACGATGCGCTCGTCTTTCTGCCGCTCAAGACCTTTTTCATCCTGATCGTCGTCGCCATCGGCATCGTGCTGACGATCAATCGCGACCGCATAGACCAGCACTACGGCCACCTGATTCCTCAGCTGGAGCGCGGTGTCATTATCGGTGCCTTCGCCATGCTGTTCTGGCCGGCCATGGACTACGGCTACCAGCAGACCGCCAATGCGCTGTTCGGGCGCGCCGATACGGGTCTGCAGCTGCGGTTGAGCCTGGTGATCGCGCCCTGGGTGCTGCTGCTGCTCTTCTACTTCCTGCGCCGCCTCGGCAAGCAGGGCGAGATGGTCGGACAAATCTCGGGCGTGGTGGTGGCGGCCGTCGCCGTGCTGCGCTACGAACAGCTCAACGATCTGGTCGGGCGCCTGTTCGGGATAGGCGCCGACGTGTGGATGCTGATCGGCCTGGGGGTATTGGCGGTCGTCGGCCTGGTCGCTCTATTCGCTTTCAAGAGGAGCCTCCTTCCTATCCGGCCGACCGTAGCGGCGGGATAGAGGACGCCGTTGCTTCTCCCTGCAGTACAGTTCGAGACCGTGTATTTGCGTACGTAGCAGCTGCGTCCAGACAACTCGCCGCTTGCGATGCACCGGCGAATTCGGGCAATACCGCCTCTGACGTAGCCGGAGACCGCCGATGCTCACCGTGTACGAAGCCGCCGACGGCGTGCTTATCAAGCGCGATGGGCCGGTCGGCCCCAGAGCGGTCTGGATCGACCTGCTGAACCCCACCAAGGACGAGGACCTGTCCGTCGAGCAGGCGCTCTCCATCTCGGTGCCGACGCGCGAGGAGATGTCCGAGATCGAGGCTTCGAGCCGCCTCTATCAGGAAGGCGGCGCGCAATACATGACGGCCGTGGTCCTGCACCAGCCGGATCCGCCGTTCGAGCCGCCTGTCGCCACGCCCATCACCTTCATCCTCGCCGGCAGCCGGCTTGTCACGGTGCGCTATGCGGAGCCGCGCGCTTTTTCGATCTTCATCGGCCGCGCGCAGAAGAAGGACGCCGCATGCATGTCCGGCGTGGCGGTTCTGGTGGGCCTGCTCGAGGCCATCATCGACCGCGAGGCGGACCGGGTGGAACGCATCCAGGGCGAGGTCGACAAGCTGTCGCAGGCGATCTTCGCCGGGCGGGGCACCCACCAAACCCGCACGCTGCAGTTCGATGCCGCGATCCGCATGATCGGGCGCGAAGGCGAGCTGACCTCGAGGTCCCGAGAGACGATGCTGACGCTCGACCGGCTGACGACCTACCTCGGGCACGTCATGGGCGAGCGCGGTGATGAGAAGCCGCTCAAGGGGCGCGTGAAGACCGCCAGCCGCGACGTGCGGTCCCTGGCCGATCACATCGGCTACCTCTCGGCCAAGATCACCTTCCTGCTCGACGCCACCCTGGGCATGATCAACAACGAGCAGAACAGCATCATCAAGATCTTCTCGGTGCTCGCGGTGGCGTTGATGCCGCCGACGCTGGTCGGTACCGTCTACGGCATGAACTTCAAGCACATCCCGGAACTCGAATGGATGTGGGGCTATCCGTTCGCGCTGGCCGTGATGGTGTTCTCGGCGCTCCTCCCGTGGATCTATTTCAAGCGCAAAGGCTGGCTGTAGCCGAACCGGGGGAACGGACCCAGTCGAGCGCCCCTTGCGGGTCTGACTCCATAAGTGATCGCTGTTTGGGGCCTCATCCCGCGGCCGATCGAATCTGTTCACAGTTTCTACATAGTTGACCCGTCTACATGGGCCGGGGAACGGGCACGTAGTCTGCGTCTGTGAGGGAGTCCTGTATGCTCGGAAAGCGCGCAAGCGTTGCGTGTGCATTCGCGCTTTGCGTCCTGTCGAGCAACTTCCAGCCGCAATCCGCCAGTGCCGGCGAAACCCAGTCCGCATCCGTCCTGGTGGTTCCGGTGCCCGTGCCGGCCGTGCGCCCGCGGAAGGCAGCGCTGCCGCCTCCTCCCCCTCCGCCTGCACCCGAGATCGATCCGATCGAGAACCTTGCCGGCAAGTGGTCGGGCCAGGCGACGATGGTGCCTGCGTCCGGGCGCAACGAGCAGTTCCGCTGCATTATTACCTACGAAGTCGCCGGCGAAGCCTCGCGCGTACGCCAGCATCTGCGCTGCCAGGGGGAAAACCGCAATTTCGATGCGGTCACGCGCATGGACATCGTCGACGACAGGGTGACGGGCGTCTGGGCCGACAACGTCTACTCGATCGGCGGCACACTGCACGGCAAAGTCACCGGCAAGGGCTTCATCGTTCAGCTCAGGAGCACCTTCTTCGACGCCCGATTGTCGGTCGTATCGTCGGACTGCCAGCAGACTGTAAAGCTCGTTCCCGACGATCCCAGCATCATGAAAGAGCTGGCCGCCACCCTCAAGAAGTGCTGAGAGCCGAGCGTCGATTTCAGCATTTCGTCCTTGTGCGTCACTGCAAGCAGGCAGATGATGCATCATGAAGATCATCAGCGGCGGTCAAACTGGCGTGGACCGCGCCGCGCTCGATGTAGCGATCGAGCGAGGCATGGACTGGGGCGGCTGGTGCCCCAAGGGCGGCTGGGCCGAAGATCTTCCCGATCCGCCGGGCGTGCTGGCCAAATATCCGAAGCTGAAGGAGACGCCTCTGCCCAATCCGGTGCAGCGCACGGAATGGAACGTGCGCGACAGCGATGCGGCGCTCATCGTCACGGATAGCGAGGGATTGTCGGTGTCGATCGGGACGAGGCGCGCCGACCGATGGGCCCATCAGCACGGCAAGCCCGAGCTGGTCGTCGCCACCAGCGATGCCAAGGCATCCCAGCATGCCGCGGCCTGGCTCGTCACCCAGCGCAAGCGCTTCGGCCCGCACATGGTCCTCAGCGTCGGTGGGCCACGCGAGAGCGAGGCACCGGGCATCTACGCGCGCGCACGCGTGCTGATTGCCGCGGTGCTGGACCGCGTCGCGTGAGGCACGCTCGAGTAGTGCCTGGTGGAGGCGCGGCGTTCCCGCCTCCGACCGGGCACCTTCGCTGGTGCAGCAGAACGCTGTCGGTCGGGGTCGGCGCTTTCCGGCATTGCACAGGGCGCATTGCGGAAACGGTTGTCTCGGTCGGGGCCTGAAGGGATAATGGGACAAAGCCCATCCGATGCGAGGAACGCCCATGCCCCTCTCCATCCGCCCGCTCACTCCCGCAATCGCCGGCGAGGTCACCGGCGTCGATATCACCAAGCCGCTGACGCCGCAGGAGGTGGCCGCGATCGAGGCCGGCATGGACAGGTATGCCGTGCTGGTCTTCCCCGGCCAGCAGCTGACCGACGAGCAGCAGATGGCGTTCACGGTCAACTTCGGGCCGATCGAGGATGCCCGGGGCGGCAACGTGACCAAGCCGCAAGACAAGCGGCTCGTCACCGGCATGAACGACGTGTCCAACCTCGGCAAGGACGGCAAGCCGCTCGCCCGCGACAGCCGCCAGCGCCTGTTCAACATCGGCAACATGCTGTGGCACTCCGACAGCTCGTTCCGGCCGATCCCGGCCAAGTATTCGCTGCTCTCGGCTCGAGTCGTGAACAAGAAGGGCGGCAACACCGAGTTCGCGCATATGGGAGCGGCCTACGAGGCGCTCGACGACGATACCAAGCGCGAGATCGAGGACCTGGTTTGCGAGCATTCCCTCATGTACTCGCGCGGCTCTCTTGGCTTCCTCGACTACACCGACGAGGAGAAGGCGATGTTCAAGCCGGTGCGCCAGCGCCTGGTGCGCGCGCACCCGGTGACAGGGCGCAAATCGCTTTATTTGTCCTCGCACGCCGGCGCCATCCTTGGCATGCCGATGCCGGAGGCGCGCATGCTGCTTAACGATCTCAAGGAGCATGCGACGCAGCCGCAGTTCGTCTACGTGCACAAATGGAAGCTGTACGACCTCGTGATCTGGGACAACCGCCAGACCATGCATCGCGTGCGCCGCTACGACGACGCGCAGCCGCGCGACATGCGCCGCACGACGGTGGCAGGCAGCGCGCCCACCGTCGCGCAGGAAGCGGCCGAATAGGCGGCACTGCTCCCTCTCCCCGTCCTTACGGGTGTGGGAAGCCCGCAAGGACCATCATTCGTCACAATTGATTGGCACGCATTCCCCGGGGTACACGGGTGCCGCGGGGTATCGAACCAATCCGGTGATGAATTTGTTTCGGGCAGCAGCGCGGGCATTGATACTTTTGCTTGTGGCAAGCGTCGGCCGCGCGTGGGCCGCGTCCGGCGAGTCGCCGGCCTATGTCCCGTCCGCCGCGGAGCGCATCTTCGCCTCGGCGCCCCAGCGGCTGCTTCAGGTACGCACACTCGTGGTCGGCAGCGACAGGCAGTCCTCCACCGGGTCAGGCTTCCTCGTCAGCGCCGACGGCCTCGCCGTCACCAACTATCACGTGGTCTCGCAGGTCGCGCTGGAGCCCAAGACCTACCGGCTGGAGTACGCGGGCGCGGACGGCACCAAGGGCGAGCTCAAGCTGCTGGCGATCGACCTGCCCAACGATCTCGCACTCGTGCGTCTCGACCGTCAGGACGCTCCGTTGTTCGAATTCGGCGAGGCGGCGCCGGGGCGCGGCCTGGCGAAGGGCGAGCGCCTCTATTCCATGGGCAATCCGCTGGACCTGGGCTTCACCATCGTCGAGGGCATCTATAACGGGCTGGTGGAGCGAAGCTACAACGAGCGTATCCATTTCACCGGCGCTCTCAATGCCGGCATGAGCGGCGGCCCGGCAGTGACGGCGGACGGCCGCGTCGTCGGCATCAACGTCTCCAAGCGCACCGGCGGCGAGCTGTTGAGCTTTCTGGTGCCGGCGCGTTTCGCCGTGGCGCTCGTGCAGCGGGTCCGCGACGAGGCCCAGGAGCCGGCAAAGGATTTCCGCGCCGAGATCGGACGCCAGCTCGCCGACTGGCAATCGGGTCTCTACAAGGCGGTCGAGGCGGACGGATTCCGCTCGGTCGCGTTCGGTCCCTACAAGGCGCCGGAGGCGGCGGCACCCTGGTTCGCATGCTGGGGACAGACCAATGCGGGCACCGTCCCCAAGCCGCGCGCGGGTCTCAACTCGACGACCTGCAGGAGCAATACCACCCTATTTGTCGCCAACGACCTGGTGACGGGCCTGATTCAGCTGAACCATTCGTACGCCAAGGCCGTCAACCTCAACGAGTTCCAGTTCGCGAGCTTCTTGTCGGCGCAGGTGCAGCCGCGTCCGACCGGCCTGGGCTTCGTGCCGCGCAAGTGGCAGACTCCGCCGCGCTGCCACGAGGACTTCGTGGTCGCCTCCGCGGCGCCCGATCGCCCGCCGTTGCGGGTGACCTGGTGCGCGCAGGCCTATCGCGAATTCAGCGGGCTCTACGATGTGTCCGTGACCGCCGTCACGGAGGACCGCGGCCGGGAGGCGCTGGTGTCGCGGCTCAATCTCCAGGCGGTCGCCTTCGCGGACGCCATGACGCTCAGCAAGCGTTTTCTCGAAGCCGTGCAATGGACCAAGTGATCTGGGTCGAGATCCTGTCGCGCCGCCGCGATGTGGCGGCGCGCTACCGCTTCGAGGGGCCCGAGATCTCGCATCGGCCGCGCCTACGACAATGACGTGGTGCTCGACGATCCCTTCGTTGCCGCCAATCACGTGCGCCTTTTTCGCTCTGCCGACGGCGAGCTGATAGCCGAGGATGCGGGCAGCGCGAACGGCTTGTTCCTCGACCGTGACAAGCACCGGCAGGAGCGCATCGTCATCGACGGTGAGCGGCCGATCCGCATCGGCCACACTCACCTGCGCATCCGTGATGGCAACCACGCCGTTCCCCCCGAGCGCACCAGCCGGCATGCGCCGCGCGCGCTGCCCCTCGCCGTGATCGCCGCGCTCGCCGTGGCGGTGCTGGGCATCGAGGCGCTGTCCGCGTGGCTCGCGGATACCGGCGAGCCACGGCTCTCCAACTACCTGATGCGGTTGCTCATGGTCGCCGGCGCCATCACAGTCTGGGTGGGCGGCTGGGTGCTGGCATCGCGGCTGTTTGCCGGCCAGGCTCATCTGGAGCGCAATCTGATGATCGCGTTGACGAGCGTGCTCGTCTATTCGCTCTACAACGAGTTTGCGCAGTACTCTGCCTTTGCACTCAGCTGGAACGCCATCTCCGACTACGGCTATGTCGTGATGTGGTGCATTCTTGGCACCGCGTTTTTCCTGCATTGGCGCGAGGCCAGTCCGACCCGCCTCAAGCTCAAGGGCGCGGTTGTCGCCTCGCTGCTGGTGCTGGCAATGGCCTACCAGGCCTTGAAGCAATACGAGCTGCCGGCAGATTTCGGCCGGCAGATCACGATGCGCCGCCTCCTGCCGCCGTCGCTCCGCCTCGCACCTGCGCGCGACCAGAGCACGTTCTTCGACGAGGTCGAGCGCCTCAAGGCCAAGCTCGACCGCGATCGCGCGGAGTAGCGCCTCCTCTCCCTCTCCCCGTGCTGAAAAAGAATGGGGAGCACTTAGGCGCTCACGCGGCGGAAGTGCGCTTTCGCACCTCGGGCAGCACCTTGCGGCCGAGCAGCTCGATGCCGGCGAGGATGTCGGCCTGGGCCATTCCTGGCCAGCTCACGCGCATGCTGAGGTGCGTAATCCCGGCCTTGTGCTGGGCGACCAGCATGTCGGCGACTTGCGTCGGCGAGCCGACGGCGAAGCGGTTCACCGCAAGGCTGCGGAACTGCTCGTCGGGGGTGGCGTTCGGGTCGAGCGTCAGCCCCTCCAGCCCCCACGAGAAATAGGCTTTGTATTTCTCGATGAGGTGTGGGGCGACGCGGCGGAAGGCCGTCTCCGTGTCGGGCCCGCAGCCGACCTCGAGCAGCCGGCAGATATGCGGGCTGGGCGGCAGCTTGGCCGCGGCGCGAGCCGAGACGTAGGTATCCATCTGCTTGCCGAGCTGGTCCAGCGTCGGGATCGGCACCACCAGCCAGCCGTCGCCGATATTGGCCGCTCGCGTGATGGCAGCCTGCACCTGCGCGCCGATGATGATCGGCGGCGACGGCTGCTGCAGCGGACGCGGACCGATGGTGGCATCGCTGAACTGCCAATGGCGGCCCTTGTGCGTGACGCGATCCTCGGTCCACAGCCGGCGGATGATGCCGACCGCCTCGCCGAACCGGCTGACGCGCTCGGGCATGGGCACGCCGTACATGGCGTACTCCTCCGGGCGATAGCCGAGCCCGACGCCCAGCAGGAACTTGCCGCCGGTGATCACATCGATGAAGGCGCCGACCTCGGCCAGCTCGATCGGGTTGTGCAGGGGCAGCAGCGTGACGTTGGTGCCGAGCCACAGTCCCTCGGCGTCGGCTGCGAGGCGCTGCAGCAACCCGAACTGCGGAAAGAAGTGGTAGCCGGGCGTCACATGATGTTCCCCCGCCCAGATCGAATTCGAAGCCGAGGGAGCGGATCAGGCGCACCTGCTCCAGCGTCTCGGCGAAGCGGCGGGCGGGGTCGTCGGTCGCCGGGTGCTGCGAGTTCAGGTAGATGCCAAGCTTCATGGGATTGCGTCCTCCTGCGCGCATGCTGCGGTGCGGCCGGCGACGAAGTCAAGGATCGGGCAGCTATGCTCGCAAGGCCTGGGTTGCGACTCCAACCACCCGGTCCCGGCGCCGTTTACCCCGGGCCAACTCGGTCCACTCCGCCGTCACAGTCTGGTGCAGAATAGGACGGTGGCTGATTTACGTTCGGCTGACCTTGCCGTGTCATGATCCGCGAAGGGCCATGCGGAGCGCGCAAGGAACGCAGCCGAGGGACGGTTGGAATGGAATTCCTGGTCATTCTGGTCGGCTTCATCGCCTTGTTCGTCGCCCTCAACGCGCGCAAGCGAGCCTTGTTGCTGCAAGTGGAGATGACCAGTCAGCTGGCCAGGGTCAGCCGGCTGGAGGACGAGATCGAGGACCTGCGGCAGCGGCGTCCCGAGGCTCCGCGTCCCGAAGCGGCCCCGGTTCCCGAAGCTCCGGCCGCCGCTCCCCAAGTGCCGGAGGTATCGGCGGTTGCTGCCACGGCGCCGCCCGTGGAGGCAGAGACTCCCCAGCCGGAGCAGCCGCCCGTAGCCCCGCCTCCATCGGTACCCGAGGTCGTGGCGCCAGCTCCCGCGTCCGCCGCGGCAAGCGCCACGCTGGAAGAGCGCCTTGGCACGCGATGGGCCGTGTGGCTCGGCGGCCTGGCGCTCGCGCTCGGCGGTCTGCTGCTGGTGCGCTATTCGATCGAGCAGGGCATCTTCGGGCCGGGCGTACGCATTGCGCTCGGCGCGCTCTTCGCGCTCGCGCTCATCGCCGTCGGCGAGTGGTTCCGCCGCACCGAGCGCGGGCTGCCCGTCGAGGCGATCCCCGCCGCGCACGTGCCCAGCATTCTGACCGCCGCCGGCACCGTGAGCGCGTTCGGCACCGTCTATGCCGCGCATGCGCTCTACCACTTCATCGATCCGGCCGCGGCCTTCGTTCTGCTCGGTATTATCGGCGTCGCCACCATGCTGGCCGCCGCTCTGCACGGTCCGGCGCTGGCGGGGCTCGGGCTGGCTGGCTCGTTGCTGGTCCCGATGCTCGTCTCGTCGGATACTCCGAGCCCCTGGGCGCTGGTGATCTATCTCGCCGTCGTTGCCGCTGCCGCCTACGCACTTGCCCGCTTCCGTCGCTGGCTGTGGCTCGCGGCCGCGGTGGTGATAGGCGTGTTTTTCTGGGGTCTCGCGCTGGTGGGCGAGGTCGGCAGCAGCATGGCCGGAGGCTGGGCGTCGGCATTGTTCGTTCACGTGGGCCTGCAGCTGGCACTCGCCGCCGCGTTCATCGCGCTCGAACCGCATCTCGCCACGCGCGATGAGGACGCAACGCCCGACTGGATCGCGACGGGCGCATTGGCGGCGCTGTCGATGCTCGCGGTGCTCTCCTTGGGCGCGGGCCGCTTCGACGCGCAATGGACGATTTTCGCCGCCGTCGCCATGGCGATCCTGGCGCTCACCTCCTGGCGCAGCGCCCCCGCTGCGGCAGCCGCGGCTCTGGCCGGCTTCGTCTCGCTGGGCGCCATCGCGACCTGGCCGGGGCTGACGGCGGACCCGGCGCCGCGCCTGCTGGCGCCGGCGATGGCCGAGGTGTTGCGCATCCCCGACAACGTCTCGAGCTTCATGATCTTCACCATCGTGGCCTCGCTCGCCATCGGCCTGCTGGCGACGCTGCGGCTGGAGCGCGGGCGAGCGCTGCCCGTCCCCACGGCCGGCCTCTACGCGCTCGCTGCCATCGTCCCCTCGTTGCTGGCGCTGATCCTGGCCTACTTGCGCGTGACGCAGTTCGACCGCTCGATCCCGTTCGCGCTGTTCTCGGTCGTGCTCGCGGCGGACTTCTATCTCGCCGCCTATCGCTTCGGCGCGACCCCCGAAGCCGCCAGGACGCCCGCGACGCGGCTCGCGTCCGGCGCCTTCGCCGCCGGCGTTGCTGCGGCCATCACGCTGGCGTTCGTCATGGTGCTCGAGCGCGGCTATCTCACCGTCGCGTTCGCCGTCACCGCGCTCACCACGGCCGTGGTGGCCGAGCGCCACCGCATTCCCTTGCTGCGCGCGGTGGTGGTCGCGATCGGGTTCATCGTGCTCGGACGGCTGATCTGGGATCCGCGCATCATGGGGGCGGCCGTCGGCACCATCCCCGTCTTCAACTGGCTGCTGATCGGCTACGGCATCCCGGCCGTCGCCTTCCTGGTTGCGGGCTTCGTGCTCAAGGGCAGGCGCGAGGACCTGGCCGTGCGCATTTGCGACGCGCTGGGCGTGCTGTTTGCGGCGCTGCTGGTGTTCTACGAGATCCGCCACGCGCTCAACGGCGGCGATCCGCTGGCCAACACCTCCGGCCACGTCGAGCAGGGGCTGTTCGCGCTGATGAGCCTCGGCTTCGCCTACGTCCTCATGCGTCTCGATCTCGGCCGCACCAATCCTGTCTTCCGTTTCGCTTCGCTGGCGTTCGGCGTCCTTTCGGCCGTCTTCATCGTGTTCGGGCTCGGCATCATCGAGAACCCGCTGCTCAACAGCGACCACATCCTCGGCGTGCCTGTCTTCAGCTCGCTGATGCTGGCCTACCTCGTGCCGGGCCTCGCCGCGGTGCTGCTGGCCCGCGCCTCACGCGGTGTGCGTCCCGACTGGTACGTGATGGGCGCCGCCGTGCTCGCCATGCTGCTGCTGTTCGGCTACGTCACGCTCGAGGTGCGCCATCTCTTCCAGGGCGACGTCATCGCGCTGCGGCAGCCCACCAGCCCGGCCGAGATCTGGTCCTACTCCGCCGCCTGGCTGGCGCTCGGGCTGGTTTTCCTCGCCTACGGGATCGTGCGCGGCACGAAGGAGCCGCGGCTCGCCTCCGCCGCGCTGGTCTTCCTGTCGGTGATCAAGGTGTTCCTCTACGATCTCACCGGCACCGGCGGACTGTGGCGCGCGCTCTCCGTCATCTGCCTGGGCGTGGTGCTGATCGGTATCGGCCTCGCCTACCAGAAGCTGATCTTCGCCCGCCCGCCCGCGGCACCGCCACGCGGCTGAGACGCCACTGTCGTGCCCGCCTTCGCGGGATGGACGTTGCGACGCTTGCGTGCGTCGACGCGGGTATTACATTGACGCCAGCGGTTCGCGCCATCCGGAGGCCCCTGCAGGCATGCGACTGTCAGAGGAAAAAGCACGCCAGCTCAATGCGCTCGTATGGCGCGATCGGATGCGGCGTATCGTTCCCATCGTCGCCGTTGCCGTGGGTGCGGTCGCACTCCTGACATTCTTTCTGGTGCGACAGGTCGAGAAGGCCGACCGCACGCTCGATGTCCTGGTGCATCAGGCCACGGTGGTCCACATCAAGAAGTCGGGCAACGGCCGCGCCGCCGCCATTGTCGAGGTGCGGCTCGACGATGGGCGCGACGTGGACGCGTTCAGCGCATTGCGGCTCGATCCCGTCACGGGCGCGCATGTGGTCGTCAACGAGGCGCGCCATGAATTCGGGGCGCATGACCTACGATATCGCGAGGCTCGCGGAGTAGGCCCGGCTCCCGCCTATCCCGGACTGCTTCCGCCGCCCTTCGCAACGCCGTCCCGCT
This sequence comes from uncultured Alphaproteobacteria bacterium, assembly GCA_963774165.1. Classification (GTDB taxonomy): domain Bacteria; phylum Pseudomonadota; class Alphaproteobacteria; order Rhizobiales; family Hyphomicrobiaceae; genus AWTP1-13. Next base: position 378,866 of record CAVZEC010000006.1, read on the forward strand.
CAATCTGCATGCCCTCGCGCTTGCTTCCGAAGTGCGGGCGCTGAATGATCAGCTGCGAGAATACGGCCAGCACGGCTGATCCACATCGGGGAGGATTCATGTCAACCACGGCCTTCGACTTCGCGCCCCTTCTTCGCCCGAACCTGCCGCCGGCTGCCGTCAAATACGCCGGCTTCCCGCCGTTCAACTTCGTCGGCGGCCACAACGATGCGGCGACGACACCTGTCGACGGACTGATCGCCGCGGCCACATCCGTGCTGAAGCGCGAGGGGGCGACGCTCGCCACCTACGGCCTCAATAGCGGCCCGCTCGGCTACATCGGCCTGCGGCAGTTCCTCAGCAAGAAGCTGAAGCGGCAGGCGGGCATCACCTGCAGCACGGACGAGATCCTGATCACCTCGGGCTCGAACCACGCCCTCGACCTGATCAACCAGGTGCTGGTTGCGCCGGGCGACACCATTCTCATGGAGCAGGCGACGTACGGTGGCGCCATCTCCCGCTTCACGCGGCACGGAGCCAAGCTCGTCGGCGTTGCCCTGGACAAGGAGGGCCTGCGCCCCGATGCGCTCGAGGCCGCCATCTCCGAGCTCGCGGCGAAGGGCATCAAGCCGAAATACATCTACACGATCCCGACCGTGCAGAACCCAACCGGGACCATCATGGGCGCGCAGCGCCGGGCGGACATTCTCGCCGTCGCGACGAAGCACGGCATCCCCATCGTCGAGGACGAATGCTACTCCGACCTGCTGTGGACGCCCGAGCGCCCCAAGGCGATCAAGGCCATGGCCACATCCGGCAACGTCATCTTCGTCGGCTCATTCTCGAAGTCGATCGCACCCGCCTTGCGCATCGGCTACGTCGTCGCGGACTGGTCGATCCTCTCCCGCATGGTCGGCTGCAAGACGGATGGCGGGACCGGCGCGCTCGAGCAGATGGTGCTGGCCGAGTTCTGCGAGAAGCAATTCGACATTCACGTCGGCGCCTTGAATAAAGTCCTCAAGCGCAAGCTCGACGTGCTCATCGAGGCCCTTGGCGAGCAGTTCGGAACGGCGGCCGAGTTCGAGGCACCCAAAGGGGGCATCTTCCTGTGGGTCAAGCTGCCCGACATGGTGGACACGCAGAAGCTGGCGCAAGCCGCGCTCAAGGCCGGCATCGCGTTCAATCCCGGGCCCGAATGGACGATCGACAAGCAATGGGGGCGACCGCGGTTGCGCATCTGCTTCGCCAATCCAACCGAGGATACGCTCCGCAAGGGTGTCGCGGCCTTGGCGGAGGTCTGCCACAAGGAGATGGGCGTGCCGGAGCGGATAGCGAACGTCGCGCGGGGTTGAACGGACTGATCCACGACCCCACTGGAATGTCCCTATCCTGGCACGGGTTCCCCGCCGCAACCCCGCGGCAGGCAGCCCGCTCCCAGGGCTGGTTTGACCGCGGCAGGCCCGTGATGGACATTGGGTGCGGCTGGTCGCATTGCGGAAGTAGCGACCGAGACTGGACGCCGGCGATGCCGCCCAACGCGAGAGACCGCGCATGACCAGGCTCAGGCTCGAGGCCGTCGAGTGCTTCGAGCGCGACGTGCGGCTGCGTCTTCCGTTCCGCTTCGGCGTCATCACCGTGACGCATGCCACCCAGGCCGTGATCCGCGCCACCATCGCGCTGGAGGATGGCCGCACCAGCACCGGTGTCGCGGCAGAGACCCTGGGCGCGAAGTGGTTCGACAAGAACCCGGCTTTCGACGACGACCAGAACCTGGACCAGCTGCGCCAGTCCCTGGCCCTCGCCATCGATCTCTATCGCGCGAGAGGGTGGAGCACGCCGTTTGGCCTCTACGCCGGCACTTATGCCGAGCAGCAGGCGCGCGGGGCGGACCTCGGGCTGGTGCCGCTGGTGGCTTGCTATGGCCCGGCGCTGCTCGACCGCGCGATCCTCGACGCGCTGGGCCGAGCCGAGGGCCTCTCGTTTGCCGACATGATCTCGCCGCAACGTGGCGGGCATCGGCACCACCGAGTTGACGCCGGACCTGGCCGGCTACGACCTGCCGCGCTTCCTGGCAGGCCTGCAGCCCGGCCGCGACATCGCCGTGCGCCACACGGTCGGCCTCGTCGATCCCATCGTCGCCGCCGACCAGAAGCCGGCAGAGCGCGTCGATGACGGCCTGCCGGAGACGCTGGAGGAGGTCGTCGCGCACTACCGCGGCCGCTACTACAAGCTGAAAGTGGGTGGCAACATCGCCGCCGACCTGGAACGGCTGACCCGCATCGCCGCCGTGCTCGATCGCGCGGCCGGCGACTATCGCGCCACGCTCGACGGCAACGAGCAGTACGACGACGTGGAAGGCATCGCCGAGCTGTGGCGCCGCATGTGCGAGACGCCCGCGCTCGCCCGGCTGGTCGCCGCCACGCTCTTCATCGAGCAGCCGATCAAGCGCGCCACGGCGCTGACAAAGCCGGTCGATGCGCTGGCCCGGCTGAAGCCGATCATCATCGACGAATCCGACGGCGAGCTGGCATCGTTCCCGGCGGCGCTCGCGCTCGGCTACAGCGGCGTCTCCAGCAAGAACTGCAAGGGGCTTTACAAATCGATCCTGAACGCCGCGCGCGTCGCCAAGCTCAATGCCGAGGCGGGCACCGGCAGATACTTCATGTCGGCCGAAGACCTCACCACGCAGGCGGGTGTCAGCGTGCAGCAGGACCTGGCGCTGGTCTCGCTGCTGGGGCTGACCCACGTCGAGCGCAATGGCCACCACTTCATCGATGGCATGGCAGCCGCGCCGGCACGCGAGCAGGCAGAATTCGCCCGCGCACACCCTGATCTCTACGAGCGCACCACCGGCCGGACCCGTCTGCGCATCACGGATGGTCAGCTCGCACTCGGGTCGCTTGCCTGCCCCGGCTTCGCCGTTGGGGCGGAAATGGATCTCGCGGCCGCGCGCAGGATGCCGGCAGCGCCGAATGGCCGGATCACGCCCGCACACCCCGGAAAGGCAGCATGAGCGCTCCCCCACTGCCTGAACGTTTCGCCACCGTGGCCGAGCTCGAGGATTGCCTGAGCGAGCCCACGCCCGAGCTTGCCGCGGACCTCGCCAAGGTTTCAGGCGACATCCTCGTCCTCGGCGTCGCCGGCAAGATGGGGCCGACGCTGGCCCGGATGGCGAAGCGGGCGGCGCCGGACAAGCGCGTCATTGGCGTGGCTCGGTTTTCCGATCAAGCCGTGCGCATCGGCCTGGAGGCGGTCGGCATCGAGACCATCGCCTGCGACCTGCTGCACCGCCGCGCCGTCGAGGCCCTGCCGAAGCTGCCCAATGTCGTCTACATGGCCGCCATGAAGTTCGGCGCATCCGGCAATCCGGCGCTGACGTGGGCCATGAACGTGCATGCCCCCACCATCGTCGCGGAGGCCTTCGCGGCCTCGCGCATCGTCGCCTTCTCCACGGGCTGCGTGTATCCGTTCGTGCCTGTCGACGGCGGCGGTGCGACGGAGGACACGCCTGCCGTGCCGCCACCGGGCGACTATGCCTACTCATGCCTCGGCCGCGAGCGCATGTTCGAGCATTTCTCGGCGCGGCTGGGCACGGCCGGCCGCCTGATCCGGCTCAACTACGCGATCGACATGCGCTACGGCGTGCTGCACGACATCGGCGCCAAGGTGCTGCACGGGGAGCCGATCGATCTCTCCATGGGCCACGTGAACGTCATCTGGCAGGGCGATGCCAACGTAGTCGCATTGCGCTGTCTGGCGCACACCACCACGCCGACGTCGCCGCTCAACGTGACGGGGCCGCAGACGTTGCGTGTGCGCTGGCTGGCGGAGGAATTCGCCCGCCGCTTCGGCCGCACCGCGCAGTTCACCGGCAGCGAAGGCCCCACCGGCTGGCTCAACGATGCCTCGCGCATGGTCGCGCAATTCGGGTCGCCGCGCGTCTCCGTCGATCGCATGCTCGATTGGACCGCCGACTGGCTCTCGCGCGGCATGGCCAGCCACGGCAAGCCGACCCGCTACGAGGTGCGCGATGGCCGCTACTGAGACGCCTGCGGGCGCCGCGCCGGCGTGGCAGATCGAGCGCCTGCAGCCGGGCGACGCCGAGGGCTTGTGCCCCCTGTCGATCGAGGCCGGCTGGAACCAGGTGGCGGCCGACTGGCGCCTCATGCTCGACTCTCGGCCGAGGCTACGGCGTCCGAGGCGCGAACGGACAATGGATCGGCAGCGCACTGTCGCTGCCGCTGGGACCGGCCATCGCCTGGCTCAGCATGGTGCTGGTGACCCAGCCGGCGCGCGGACAGGGGCTCGGCACGCACCTGCTGTCGCGCTGCCTCGCCGAGGTCGAGGCGGGTGGCGTCGCGGCCGGCCTCGACGCCACCGAGCTCGGCCGGCCGATCTATCTGCCGCTCGGCTTCCGCGACGTCTATCCGCTCTCGCGCTGGCACGCTCCGCAGGGAGCGCGCCAGGCGGTTCGGCCGCCCGGCAGCATCGTGGTCCGCCCGGCGACACTGGATGATCTCGAGCGCATCTACGCCTACGATCCACCGCGTAGCGGCTTCGAACGGGCCGCGATCCTCGCCGACCTGCTGTCGCGCGCGCCGGCGCTGGCGCGCATCGCCGAACGGGCGGACGGCAGCGTCGCCGGCTACGCGCTCGGGCGGGACGGCTACCGGGCATTGCATATCGGCCCGGTCGTCGCCGAGGACGAGGCGATCGGCCTGGCGCTCCTGAGCAGCGCGCTGGCCGGCGCCGACCGGGCGGCGATCGCCGATATCCCCGATCTGCACGCCGGCATTCGCGGCTGGCTCGCCGAGCAGGGCGCTTCCGCGCCGCGCAGCTTCATGCGTATGTTGCGCGGCGGCACGGGTCCTATCGAAAGTTGCGCCCGCATCTTCGCCCTCGCCGGACCGGAACTGGCATGAGCCCTCGAATGAGCCATCGCCCGATCAGGACGTGAATCATGGCCAGTGCCTCATGGACCGACCTGCCGGCCGACGTTCTCGCCGTCCTGCGCCGCGGAGCGGTGCTGCCGGCACACCCCCTGGCCCTCGACGAAGCGCGCAAGTTCGACCGCCAGTCGCAGCGCGCGCTGTCGCGCTACTACATCGATGCCGGGGCCGGCGGGCTGGCCGTCGGCGTTCACGCCACGCAATTCCAGATCCGCGATGTTGGCCTCTACCGGCCGGTGCTGGAGCTTGCCGCCGAGACCGCATCGGGCTGGGCCAAGCGGCCGCTGATCATGATCGCGGGCGCGATTGGCAAGACCGCACAGGCCGTGGACGAGGCTCGTACCGCCCGCTCGCTCGGCTATCACGCCGTGCTGCTGGGCCTGGGCGCGATGAAGGGCGCCAGCGAGGACGAGATCGTGGAGCACTGCGCCACGGTTGCCCGCGAGATGCCGCTGATCGGCTTCTACCTGCAGACGGCCGTCGGCGGCATCGCGCTCTCGCGCAGCTTCTGGACCCGCTTTGCCGCCATCGAGAACGTGATCGCCATCAAGGTCGCCCCGTTCGACCGCTACAAGACGCTCGACGTGGCATTCGGCGTGGTCGCGGCCGGCGCCGAGGAGCGCGTCACGCTCTACACCGGCAACGACGACCACATCGTCGCCGACCTCGTCACGCCTCTGCGCATCCGCACGGGCAGGCGCGAGGCGACCGTGCGCTTCCGGGGCGGCCTGCTCGGCCACTGGAGCGTGTGGACGAAATCGGCCGTCGACCTGCTGGCGAAGGTTCACGCCTCCGTCCGGTAGCGGCGCCGTGCCCGACGCGATCCTGGCGCTCGATGCCATGGTGACCGACTGCAACAGCGTCATCTTCGACGTCGCCAACGCCTTTGCCGGCTGCATTCCCGGCTGCCACGAGGTGCTGCGCCGCCAGGGCCTCATGCGCACGGCCCATTGCCTCGACCCCAAGGAGGTCATGAGCCCCGGCCAGGCCGCCGGCATCGACCGCCTCTACGCCAGCTACCCCGAGCTCACCGACGACGCATTCGTGCGGGCCAATCTCGAGCGTTGGCGGGCGTAGCTGCTGCCTGTCCGCCGTTTCAGCGGGGAGGGAGAAGCGTCAAAGCTGATCAATCCAGAGGGGAACAGCTGCTCCTGTTCGCTGCGGAAGCGCGCGACGTCGACCCGTCGTCATCCCGGGCTTTATGCCCGGGATCCATCTATCAGCTCGCTCCGGCGTGCGCGGATGGATCCGGGACAAGCACCGGGATGACCGCTTGCGGGGTTGGTTCCGTCGGGCCGAAAGACCGCTAAAGGCCGCTGAACCAGTTGTAGCCCTTATCCTCCCAGTAGCCGCCGGTGTAGTTGTTGAGCACGGCGAGGCCGATGACGTACTTGGGGTTCTTGAAGCCGAGCTTGGTGGGGATGCGGATGCGCAAGGGAAAGCCCAGCCGGACGGGGAGGATCTCGCCGCCGAACCTGAACGTCATCTGCGTCTGCGGATGCAGGGCCGTGGGCATGTCGATCGACACCGAGTAACCCTCGGCGCACACGAAATGCACGTACTTGGCGGTCAGGTCCGCGCCGATGCGGGTGAGGAACTCCTTGAGCGGCGTTCCCGTCCACTTGCCGATGGCGCTCCAGCCCTCGACGCAGATCAGCCGGGTGATCTGCGTTTCCTGCGGCAGGGCGTAGAGCTGGTCGAGCGTCCACGGCTGCTTCTTCTCCACCAGGCCGTCGACGACAAGCTTGTAGCGGTCCTCGTCGATGTCGGGCGCCTGCTCCTCGGGGTAGTAGCCGTTGAACGGGAAGGGACGCGTGACGGCGCTGTCGGGGTAGGTCGGCGCCAGGCGGTTGGGATTGAACAGGCGCGCCTGCACCCAGTCGTTGAACTCCGACATCTTGCGCAGCGCCTTCTCCGCCGAACGCCCATCGACGATGTCGCAACCGGTGAGTAGCACAAGTCCGCCGAGGCTGGCGGCATTGCGCAGGAACAGCCGCCGCGAGGGATCGGGCAGCAATTTCGCCGCGTCCTTGACGAGGAGGGCGGCATCGACGCCCGGGACGCGCTTGCCGGCTCGGCGCATCTCCGCCTCCTTCAGCGACCGCGGATCATGGCGCGCAGGCTCCTGGGCACCAGGAAGACCATGACGACATGGACGACGAGGAACAGGACGATGATTGCCATGGCGAAGAAATGCACCAGCCGCGCGCCCTCGTAGCCGCCGAGCAGGGCCGTAAGCTCCTGCAGCTGCACCGGCTTCCAGATGGCGAAGCCGGAGGCCACGATGACCACTCCCGCCAGCAGCACGCCGGCATAGAGCGCCTTCTGCACGGCATTGTAGCGGCCAAGGTCATCGTGGCTGAGACGACCCTTCAGCGCGGCGGCCGCATCGCGCATCACCTCGGACGGACGGATTGGCAGCAGCTTGCGCCGGAAGCGGCCGGTCGCGAATCCCAGCACCACGTAGACGAGCCCGTTGGCAATCAGCAGCCACATGGCGGCGAAATGCCAGAGCAGGCCGCCGGCCAGCCAGCCGCCCAGCGTGACGCTGCGGGGAAAGGTAAACCCGAACAGCGGCGCGGCATTGTAGATCTGCCACCCCGAGCCGATCATGATCGCAAGCGCCAGCGCGTTGATCCAATGGGTTATCCGCACGTAGAGCGGATGGATGGCGGCTCCCGCGGCGGCGGCGCATCGACGCCGCTCGCGCTATCGACTACAGGTTGCGTGCCGTCGGTGAGCGCCATATCGGCACCTAGCATACGCTGCGATGTCGAGCGAGCGTCCAGATTCGTGGAAGCGATGCGGGATTAAACCTGCCGGCGACGACGTTAACCAGCAGATGGCGTGAATCGGGAGGAAGGGCATGTCTCGGATGGTTTGGCGCACGCTGTGCGCACTGGCCGTTGTCGGGGTCGCGGGATCGATGGCGATGGCCCAGGAGCCGCGCGTGCGCGTGCGCGGGACGATCGAGCGGGTCGAGGGCGATACCTACATCGTCAAGGCGCGCAACGGAGACGAGCTGAAGATCAAGCTGGCGGAGAAAGCCGGCATTTCGGCGGTGGTCGCGGCGACACTGGCCGATATCAAGCCCGGGACCTACGTCGGTATCGCCGGCATGCCGCAGGCGGACGGGAGCCAGCGCGCGCTCGAGGTGCTCCTCTTCCCGGAGGCCATGCGCGGGGCCGGCGACGGCCACTACGGCTGGGACCTGCAGGCTTCGAGCACCATGACCAACGGCAACGTGGAGCAGTCCGCCGTGTCCACGGACGGCCAGGTCCTTACAATCAAGTACAAGGACGGAGAGAAGAAGATCGTCGTCCCGCCGGATGTACCCATCGTTTCCTTTGCCGCAGGCGACAAGGACGAGCTCAAGCCCGGCGCGAAGATTTTCATCTCCGCCGCGGTCAAGCAGCCGGACGGCACGCTGCAGGCGCCGCGCATAGCGGTCGGCCGCGGCATCGCCCCGCCGATGTAGATGATGCTTCGCGGCCAAGCGGGGGAAAAGGGAGAAGCGCATGTCTCGGATGATTTGGCGCACGCTGTGCGCACTGATGTTTGTCGCTATTGCGGGACCGCCGGTGTCGGCACAGGAGGCGACGGTCCGGGTCCGAGGCACGATCGAACGTGTCGAAGGCGACACCTACATCGTCAAGGCCCGCGGCGGCGCCGAGCTGAAGGTGACCCTGGCGGAAAAGGCGCTGGTGGTGGCGCTGACCAAGGCGTCGCTGGCCGATATCAAGCCCGGGACCTACGTCGGCGTCGCCGGCATGCCCCAGGCCGACGGCAGCCAGAAGGCGCTCGAGGTGCACATCTTCCCCGAGGCGATGCGTGGCACCGGCGACGGGCATCGCGGCTGGGACCTGCAGCCATCGAGCACGATGACCAACGGCAATGTCGAGCAGTCCTCCGCCTCGAGCGACGGCCAGGTGCTGACGCTGAAGTACAAGGACGGAGAGAAGAAGATCGTCGTCGCCGCTGATACGCCGATCGTCACCTACGTGCCGGGAGAGGTGAGCGAGCTGAAGCCGGGAGCGCCGATCTTCATCTCGGCTGCCGTCAAGCAGCCGGACGGCACGCTGAAGACCCCGCGCGTAAACGTCGGCCGCGGCGTCGCGCCGCCGATGTGACGGTCGCGGAGCGTCATTCCCGCCGAGCCAGGATATGGCGCGGCGGCGGCACTATGCTAGCTTTCCCCTGGGTGTGCCGGGCGTTGCCGATCCGGGGGAGCAGGAATGAAGCGGCTGGTGCTTTGCTTCGATGGGACGTGGAATGCGGTCAACGATCCCGCCACCGTCACCAACGTCGTGAAGTTCGCGCAGGCGATCAGGCCGACCGCGTCCGACGGCACCAAGCAGATCGTCTATTACAACTCCGGCGTGGGTAGCGGCGGCCAGCTCGACCGGGTATTCGGCGGCGTCTTCGGCTTCGGCCTGCAGGGCAACGTGAAGCGCGGACTGGCCTTCCTGTCGCTGAACTATGAGGGCGCCCGTGACGCCGAGGGCCGCGCAAAGAAGGTCCTCCTGAGCGGCCTGGACTACGACGACGGCGACGAGATCTACCTGTTCGGGTTCTCGCGCGGCGCCTACAGCGCACGTGCGCTGTCCGGCGTGATCGGCGGTGCGGGCATCCCCAAGCAGATGGACTTCCACGAGCTGGAGAAAGTCTGGAACTACTACCGCCTCAAGCCGAGCAAGCGCCCAAAGCTGGTCGAGGCCGTCGAGAGCCACGCCTGGCATCCGCGCGTCAAATGCATCGGCGTCTGGGACACGGTCGGCTCATACGGCATTCCATCGGGCATCGGCCTGGGAGCGCTCGGCCGTGCGCTGGTGTCGTGGACGCGGGGATTTCACGACCGTGAGTTCGGCAGGCACATCGATGTGGGACTCCACGCCATGGCGGCGGACGAGATGCGGCGCCCGTTCAAGCCGACCATCTGGGTCAAGCCAAAGGACGCGACACCCCTGGACGCCGTCGTCGAGCAGGTTTGGTTCGCCGGCGCCCACTCCAACGTCGGTGGCGGTTACGAGCATAGCGGCCTGTCGGACCTTGCCCTCACCTGGATGATCGCGAGGGTGAGCGAGCTGACACCGCTGGAGTTCGACGAGCACGAGATCCGCCGGCGCTTGTGGCCATGCTCGGCCTGCACGCTCTATCGCTCCAACCGAGGGTGGCCGCTCAGCCGGTGGCGGCCCTACATCCGCGGCGTGCTCGCCGATCTCGCGGCAAGGCCCAGGCTCCTGCGCTGGCTTCGAAAGGGCGCGGACGTCGAGAGCATCAACGAGAAGGTGCATTGGAGCGTCATCGAGCGTCAGAATTTCGCGGGGGCCCTGGTCGATGGCTCGAAGGGCGAGAAATATCGGCCCACCGGCCTCGCGGACGTCCCCAGAGACCGTGTCGCCGAATGCACGGAGCTGGAGAAGAGGATCATCGAGCACTGCCGCGGCGAGGCGGGCGACGGGTTCGAAAAAGATCCGCCGCACTGCAAATGCATCACCGCAAGGCGGGCGATCGAGCCCGCGGCCGCCGATGTGCAGCCGTCGGCCTGACTAGCTCTGGGTCCGGCCGGAGCTGCCCGCCTTGCGCTCCTGGCTGCGCTGCCAGTAGACGAACAGCACGGTGACGAACGCCGTGAGGATCATGGTGGCGAGGATGTCGGGCCGCTTGATGAAGGCCAGCCACACGTTGATGCCCGCCTGCAGCGACGTCTGCCGCCCCACCAGCACGCCGTTGCCGACAATGACGACCAGGAAGACTGCCGCGGTCAACGCGACAGCAATGGCGATCTGCAGGCTCCGCTTGAGGATGCGCGGAACGGTGAGCTTCTTCCCGGACACAACCAGAATTGTGGTCTCGACCATGGCGGCATACTCCGTCTTGTTTCGCCGGACGGTAGCCGAGCCGCCGGCCGACTTCCACCTCTCCGGTGCACAGCGCCTGTCCCGCCCTGATGGGACCTCGACGGCCGCTCCAAGCACGCCGTTGTCGTGCCGGGCCATTATGCACGGGAATCCGCCGTCAGCTTGCTGCGGCAGTCGCTGAATGCGGCCGGGTCCGTCTCAGCCGGAAGGTCCGAGATCTGCGCGCCTTCAGTAGGCGGCGGCGGTCGCGCCGATGCCGTCTTTTAGATAGAGGTCGCGGCGGAACTGGACGATGCCGTCTTCCGTCGCCCAGGCGGTGATGTAGACGAAATAGAGCGGCACCGGCTTCTTCAAGGTGACGTCGCGGCGTTCGCCGCTCGTCTTCATCTGCAGCACGTGCTCCGGCCTCCAGCCCTGGTCGGCCAGGACCCATGCAGCCAGGTTCTCGATGCCCTGCACGCGCACGCAGCCCGAGCTCGCCGCGCGGAAATTACGCCCGAACAGCGATTGCGAGGGCGTGTCGTGCATGTAGACGGAGTGCGAATTGTGAAAGTTGATCTTGACGAAGCCAAGGGGATTTTCGGGGCCCGGCTGCTGCTTGAAGGTCAGGCTCTTGGTTGCCGGCGCGCTCCAGTTGATCTTGTTGGGATCGAGCTTCTTGCCGTCGGCACCGAAGGCCTCGATCTTGAATTTCTCGAGCACGCTCTGATTGCGCCGCCCCATCTCCTGCCCCTTCGGGATCAGGTCCTTCTCGATCACCGTCGGCGGCAGGTGCCACACGGCATTGAAGTTGAGCTCGTGGATGGCGGAATTCAGGATCGGCGTCGCCCGGTCCGGCTTGCCGACCACGCCGGCGTGGCGCGACACGATGCGGTCGCTCTCCACCGCTTCGATCTGTGCCGCCGGGATGTTGACCACCACGTAGCGCTTGGCTGCGGCTTTCGAATGTTCCGTCAGGCGCACCAGGTTCGCCTTCAGCTGCTTGAGGCGCGACTCGGCCGGGATGTTGAGCGCGGCGACCGTGCGCTTGTCGACGATGCCGGTCGGCGCCAAGCCGTTGGAAGCCTGATAGCGCTTCACCGCCTTGTCGACGTAGAAGTCGAAGTTGCTGCCGCCGCCCTGCTCCCTGAGATCGCCAGACATCAGCAGGCGCTCGCGCAGCAGCGGGACGGCCGGATGGGACATGCCCTGCTGCAGCTGGACGTCGGGTAGCGGTCGCCAGCCGCCGGACGCGACGATCTCGGTGTAGCGCCTGACGGCAGCTTTCGTCGCCGCTATGTTCGCGGGACTGAGGGTTGGGTAGCCCTTGGGCGGAGTGGCTTCCCACTCCTTGATGAAGGCCCTGTCGGCCGGATCGCTCTGCGAGGCATAGGCGGAGCCCGGAAATCGCGGCCAGCTGCTTTCGTCGGCCGCGCCGGCCGGCCTTGCGCTGACCGCCGCTGCGAGCACCAGGGCCACGACAAGGCCCGCTCCGGTCTTGGTGCTCATACTCGGTCCCGCTCTGCCGAACGTTTTCTCGCTGAGCCTGAACGTGGGGCATTCGCCTCCTCTTGAGAAGCAAAAACATTGTGAGGTCAGAGAGATCGGAGGCCGGTGGTGCGGCCTGGACACGGCACCCGCATAGCAGCGGTCGAGCGCTACTGGGCGGCGTCCAGTGCGAACTGCAGCTCGGCCAGTCGGCTGTAGAGGCCGCCCTTGCGTACCAGCTCGGCGTGCCGGCCCTCCTCGACGATGCGGCCCTGGTCCAGCACCAGGATGCGGGTGGCGCGCTGCACCGTGGCCAACCGATGAGCGATCACGAGAGTGGTGCGGCTCTGGGCCAGGTGGGCAAGCGCCTCCTGCACGGCCATCTCGCTTTCCGCGTCGAGCGCGCTCGTTGCCTCGTCGAGCAGCAAGACCGGGGCATCGCGCAGAATCGCGCGGGCAAGTGCGACGCGCTGGCGCTGGCCGCCGGATAGCGTCACGCCCCGTTCGCCGAGGCGGGTTGCATAGCCTTCGGCCATGGCCCGGATGAAACCGTCGGCCTGGGCCGCCTTGGCGGCGCGGGCGACATCGGCGTCGCTGGCGTCCGGGGCCCCGTAGCGGATGTTCTCGGCGACCGTGTCGTCGAACAGTGCGATGTCCTGGGGCACGAGCGCAATGCGCGACCGCAGCTCCTGCGTCGCGACCTCGCCGACGGGAACGCCGTCGACCGCAACGCGGCCCGCCTGCGGGTCGTAGAAGCGCAGGATCAGGTTGAAGATGGTGCTCTTGCCGGCGCCCGAGGGACCGACGACGGCGACCGTCTCGCCGCGTCCGACCGTGAAGCTCACCCCGTTGAGGGCCGGGTCGCCCGGGCGCGAAGGGTAGGCGAAGCGCACGTCTTCGAAGGCGATGGTGCCGAGCGGCGGCACCGGCATCGGCTTGGGATGCGCGGGCTCGGCCACCTCGGAGCGCGCCGCCAGGAGCTCGAGCAGCCGATCGGCCGCGCCGGCCGCCTGCGCGATCTCGCCCCAAACCTCCGAGAGCTCCGCGATCGCCCCCGAGGCGAACATGGCATAGAGGACGAACTGGCCGAGCCGGCCGCCGCTGATCTCGCCGCCGATCACGAGGCGCGAGCCGAACCACAGGATGCCGACCACGCTCGACACGATCAGCGCGATGGCGATGGCAGTGAGGCCGGCGCGCGAGAGGAGCCGCGCGCGGGCGGCATCGAAGGCCCGCTCGGAGGCGTCGGCGAACCGGCGCGAGACCGTCGCCTGCTGGCCGAAGGCGTGCATGGTGCGCACAGCCCCCAGGTTCTCCGCTGCATAGGCCGAGGCGTCGGCCAGCCGGTCCTGGGCCGTCCGCGACAGCCGGCGCACCGAGCGGCCATAGGCCAGCAGCGGGAAGACGATCACCGGAATGGCCGCCAGTCCGAGGGCCGCCAGCGTGGGGCTCGTCACGAACATCATCGTCAGCGCGCCGATGAGCATGATGAGGTTGCGAAGCGCCTGGCTCAGTGCCGACCCGGCCGCCCCCTTGATCTGCGTGGTGTCGGCCGTCAAGCGGCTCATCACCTCGCCGGAGTGCGTGCGGTCGTAGAAGGCGGGTCCCAGGGTCGCCAGGTGCCGGAACACGTCCGAGCGCAGGTCGGCGACAACCCGTTCGCCCAGCCAGTTGACAGCATACATGCGCCCTGCGCTCGCCACCGCCAGCACCAGGCCGATGCCGATCAGCGTGACGAAGTAGCGGTCGATGAAGACCCCGTCGTGGGCTGCGAACCCCACGTCGATCATGCGGCGGACGGCTATCGGCACCGTCAGCATGGCACCGGCCGACGCCACGAGGGCGATCAAGGCCACGAGCACCATGCCGAGATGACGCGCCAAGTACGGCCTCAGGGCCATCAGCGACGGCAGCTGGCGCCGGTTCGGCGGGGCGATCCCGGCGTTCGGGTCGGCTTCAGGCAAGGGAGCGGCCTCGCTGTTGGCATGCGCGGGGCACACTGCCCGCGGCGAGAGGGGGAGGGCAAGGGGTTCGGCCCGCGACGCGAGGTCCGGCGCCGGCCCGCCTTGCGGCCGCCGCTTGGCCATCTGCCGTCCTGGTGCAGGGTCCGAGGTGCTTGTCCCCGCGCCGGGCTTGCAGTATGAGGGGGCCGGAATTCCGGCATCGCCCGCCGCAATGGCGCAGGCCCGGCCCAAGAGAGACCCTACTGCCATGAAGAAACTAGACGATTTCCACCCCGACTACCACCTCATCAAGGTGGTGCTGACGGACGGCACCGAGTTCGACACCTACTCGACCTTCGGCAAGGAGGGCGACAAGCTCACCCTCGACATCGATCCCATGACCCACCCGGCCTGGACCGGCGGCGACCGCCACCTCACCGACCGCGGCGGGCGGGTATCGCGCTTCAAGAAGAAGTACGAGGGCATGTTCTAGGGTGTCATCCCGGGGCTTGTCCCCGGGACCCAGCCTGCCGCGCGTGTCCTGCGCTCGAGTGGCGGAAACCGCGGGCCACGAATGCCAATCGCAGCCGCGCGGAGCCTGCTGAGGTCTGGATCCCGGGCATAAAGCCCGGGATGACACGTCAGCGACTGAGCTTCTCGACGATCGCCGCGACCTGGCTGTCCTCGCCCTGCGCGCGCTCGGCCAGCCCCCGCACGACGCCGCTGCGGTCGCGCAGCTCGCGGTTCTGGCTCATCTTCATCTTGCCTTCCAGACGCGTGATCGCGAGCTTCAGGCCGATGATGCCGCGCGCCATCATGGCGAGATAGTTCTCCGGCGCGTCGGTCGTCTTCCAGGGAGCAGCGTAGGGCGCTTCCTGCTGCTGCGTCAGCTCGGAGACGTGGTCGAGCAGCCAAGCCTGGTCCTGCACGACCTCGAGCCGGCCGTAGGCGTGCACCGCGGCATAGTTCCAGGTCGGCACCGCCTTGTCGTGCTCGGCCTTTGAGGGGTACCAGCCCGGGCGGATGTAGGCCTCCGGCCCCTGGAATATCAGCAGCGCGTCCGCCTCCGGGGCAAAGCTGCGCCATTGCGGATTGGGCCGCGCCAGATGGCATTCGATGCGGCCGAGGGGGTTGGCCGCATCGACCTTCAGCACCGTCGGCAGATGCGTGGCCACGATGCCGTCGGCGCCGTTCGTGACGAGCACGCCGAACGGCTGCGCTCGCATCAGAGCGTGCACCTCGCCGGTATCCTCGACCTTGAACTGATTGGGCGTATACATGGTTGTGCCTGCGGCAGGCGCAGCCCCTCTCCGATCGCACTTGGGCGGGTTGTAACCCCATCCGTGGCTGTTGCGAAAGGCCCGGGCCGATTTCGGTTGCCATACCGGTATAGCGGGCTTGCCCAACCCACGGGCCGGCGGCAGCATCGGTTGGGTGGACTGCGCCGAGTGGACAGGACCGATACGGTGGATGCAGAGGTAAAGCCGCGCGAGGTCCTGCGCCAGCGCGCCTACCAGATCCTGGAGCATGGACGCCGCCGGGAGCCGGCCTCGCGCGCCGTAGACTGGCTGCTGATCGCGCTCGTGCTTGCCGATGTCACGGCCACCGTCGCCCACACCGTCCCCGAAATTGCCGCGCGGCACGGCGCCGCCCTGCAGCTGCTCGATCGCTTCTGTGTGCTGGTCTTTGCCGTCGAATATGCCGCTCGCATCTGGGTTGCGCCCGAGCACCCGCTGCTGCGGCTGCGCACGCCCGCGGGCGCGCGCCTGCGCTTTGCCGCGACGCCGCTGATGGTGATCGATGCGCTGGCCCTGCTGCCGCTGCTGCTCGAGCTGCTCTTCCCGCGCAACGAGCTGATCCTGCTGACGCGGCTGGTGCGGTTCCTCAAGCTCGCGCGCTATTCGCCGGCGCTGGCGACGATCGGGCGCCTGATCGCCAGCGAGCGGCGCGCGCTGCTGGCCTGCCTCGTCATCTTCACCGGAGCGCTGCTCGCGGCGGCCGCCGCCATGCACCTCGTGGAAGGCGCGGTGCAGCCCGACAAGCTCGGCGACATGCCGAAGGCGATCTGGTGGGCTGCGTCCATGCTGGCCAAGATCGGCGGCGGCGAGCTCACGCCGCTGACGACGCCGGGCCGTATCATAGCCGCGATCACGGTGATGCTGGGGATCGTGTGCTTCGCGCTGCCGGTCGCCATCATCGGCCGCGGCTTCTACGAAGAGATCCGCCGCCGCGACTTCGTGGTCACGTTCGCCATGGTCGCGCGCGTGCCGCTGTTCGCGCGCCTGGATGCGGCGGCGATCGCCGATCTCGTCGGCATCCTGCGCGCGCGCACCGTGCCGCCCGGCACGACCATCATCCGCAAGGGCGAGCGGGGCAACGCCATGTACCTGATTGCCAGCGGCCGGGTCGAGGTGGAGTCCGCCAATGGCAAGGTGATCCTGGAGGAAGGCGATTTCTTCGGCGAGATGGCGCTGATCTCGCGCGAGCCGCGCTCGGCCACGGTCACCGCGCTTCGCCCCACCGACCTGCTGGTGCTCGAGGCCGATGACTTCCTGCGCCTCGTCGACCGTATCCCCGACATCGGCACGAAGGTGCAGGTAGTCGCCAAGGAGCGCAGGGTCGGCGTCGCGGGCGCGCCCCCGGGTTGATGTCGGAGGCAGGGCGATGGCGCACGCGCACCGGGTGCTCCGATCGATCGAGACGGACGACGGAGGACGCTGCGTCGATCTTTTTGCGCGCGGTGACGGGACGTTCGGGTTCGAGGAATACAGGCGCGACATCGAGGATGGCCGCGGTTGGTTCGCCATCGGCTTCCACGCATCCGCCAGCTTCGCGACCGCGGACAGCGCGTTGCGCGATGCACTGGCCAAGGTCGAGTGGCTCCGCTCGGTCGTCGATCGGCATTGAATGGCAGGCCTGGCGAGTGCTCTTTAGTCTTGCTCGTCGGCTGCATTGGGAGCCGTCAACGCCACGACGGCGCGCTGGATCAGGGGGGCGAGGCCGATAACGACAGGCAGCATGGTCAGCCAGGATAGCGACCAGGCCGAAGCCCACCGGGAGAGGAACTGCATGCCGAAGCCCGTCAGCTGATGGGTCGTGATGGCCGCGGCGACCGCCGTCGTGATGCCGGCCTGTACGATGCCGTAGACAAACGGGGCGTAGCGCTGCGGAAGTCGTGCCATGGCGTACCGGGCTTCGATGGTTCCTCCCAGCGCCAATTCAAGGAACAGACCACTCTATCACTGACGGGCCTGTAGCCCGGGTTGTGGCGCTGTTGGACGCGCTCAATCGCCCTGGCGACCGATCCAAAGCGCACGTCACATGCACATTGCCGCTGCCTTGCGCACGCGCCTGGTATACCGGCGAGGGGGCAGGATCGGGCCCTCTGGCGCCCTCCTTCTGGCGCCCGGAGGCGGAAACAGGCAATCTGGCATATAATCAATTTACCCTGTACCAAGCGGAACAGCCCGGCGAGGCCAATTCGTTTATCACATGGCCACAGCGGGTCGTCGTCAATGGCCCTGGTCGAACAACAAACCCGAGGTACGCCATGATCGCCACTATCAAGCGCGCCATTGCACCCCTGGCCCTCACGCTGGCGACCGCCGCCAGCACCCCCGCTTTGGCTGCCGGCAGCCCCTTCGGCGTCTGGATCGACCAGACCGGCCGCGGCGCCGTCGAGATCACCGACTGCGGCGGCAAGCTGTGCGGCAAGCTCGTGTGGTTCAAGGACCCCAAGCACGAGAAGGACGGTTGCAACTTCCAGATCATCGGCAACGTGAAGCCGGTCGGGGGCAACAAGTGGGACAACGGCTGGATCGTCGATCCCGACAAGGACCCGGACAAGAAGTACGACGTCGAGATCACGCCGCAGGGCGACCAGAAGCTGAAGGTGATGGGCTACGCCGGGATGAAGTTCCTGAGCGAGACCATGGTTTGGACGCGCGCCCCGGCCGACCTCAAGAAGTGCGGCGAGGACGTCGCCCGCGCACCCGAGCCGGTGCCGGCAGCGCCGGCTCCTGCCCCCGATCAGGACAAGGATGCTCCGGTCGCGAGCCCTGCTCCCGCGCCCGCACCGGCTCCGGAGGAGGCCAAGCCCGAGCGCAGCGCCAGCAGCGGGAAGAAGAAGGACTGCAAGATGGACATCGGCTTCGCCGTCATCACCTTCCCCTGCCAGGATTGATGTGATGTAGCCGTCGTTCCCGCGAGCGCGGTGCGCACATTCGGGAATCCATCCGCAATTGCTGCTTCTCCCCGACCCGGATGCCCGCACAGCGCTTCGCTTGGCGGGTATGCGGGCGGCAACCGTGGCGCCACTACCGCATCAGCTCCTTCATGGCCTGGTCGAGGCCGCCGAGCGTTAGCGGGTACATGCGCTGGGACATGGCGTCCTTCATGAGCTTGATGGACGGCGTCCAGCCCCAGTGCGTCTCGGGCACCGGGTTCAGCCATACGCAGTGCTCGTAGATGTCGGTGACGCGCTTCATCCACAGCGCGCCCGGCTCCTCGTTCATGTGCTCGACCGAGCCGCCAGGAACCGAGATCTCGTAGGGGCTCATGGAGGCGTCGCCGATGAACACCACCTTGTAGTCGGCCGGATACTTGTGCAGCACCTGCCAGGTGGGCGTGCGCTCGGTCCAGCGGCGCGCGTTGTCCTTCCACACGTACTCGTAGAGGCAGTTGTGGAAGTAGAAATACTCCAGGTGCTTGAACTCGGTGCGCGCTGCCGAGAACAGCTCCTCGGCGGTCTTGATGTGCCAGTCCATGGAGCCGCCGATGTCGAAGAACATCAGCACCTTCACGGTGTTGCGCCGCTCGGGGCGCATGTGGATGTCGAGGTAGCCCTTGTGCGCGGTGCCCTTGATGGTGCCGTCGAGATCGAGCTCGTCGGGCGCACCTTCGCGCGCGAACTTGCGCAGGCGGCGTAGGGCGACCTTGATGTTGCGAGTGCCGAGCTCGACCGTCTCGTCGAGGTCCTTGTACTCGCGCTTGTCCCACACCTTGATGGCGCGGTTGTTGCGGTTGGTCTTCTGGCCGATGCGCACGCCGGCGGGGTTGTAGCCGTCGGCGCCGTAGGGGGAGGTGCCGCCGGTGCCGATCCACTTGTTGCCGCCCTGGTGGCGGCCCTTCTGCTCCTCGAGGCGCTTCTTCAGCTCCTCCATGATCTTTTCCCAGCCGCCGAGCGCCTCGATCTTGGCCTTCTCCTCGTCCGACAGATACAGCTGGGCCACCGAGCGCAGCCACTCCTCGGGGATCTGCGTCTCCAGCGCCTCGCGCATCAATTCGAGGCCCTTGAAGACGTGGCCGAACACCTGGTCGAACTTGTCGAGGTGGCGCTCGTCCTTCACCAGCGTGGCGCGCGACAGGTAGTAGAAGTGCTCGACGCTGCGATCGGCGAGGTTGGCCTGCATCGCCTCCATCAGCGTCAGGTACTCCTTCAAGGTGACCGGCACCTTGGCGGCTTTCAGCTCGTGGAAGAAGGTGGCGAACATGGATCGGGCCTTGAGGCTGTTTGGCTCCGGCAGACCCAAATGTCATACCGGGGCTTGTCCCCGGTATCCAGCCCTCCACTGGCCCTGGTGTCCGCGGCACGATGGATCCCGGCACAAGGAAGACCCGGGATGACAGCGTTCACGTCTTTCCCGCGCCGAACATCGGCTTGAGGACCTCGCCGAGGACGTCGCGGACGCGGGGCGGCTTGGCGGCGAGGTAGGGGAGCGGGCGGATCACCTCTATGGCGGCGATGCCGATGCGGGCGGTGAGCGCGCCGTTGAAGGCGCCTTCGCCCAGGCGGCGGGAGAGGCGGCGCAGGATGTCCTGGCCCAGGAACTGGCCGAGCAGGTCGTCGGTGAGGGCGATGCCGCCGGTGGCAAGCAGGTGGGCGAACACCAGGTGCGCCAGCCGCATCAGGCCGAAGAAGCCGGGACGGCCGCCGTAGAGCGCGGCGAGCGACCGCATCAGCCGGAAGTTCTCGATCAGCACATAGGTCACCGCGATCAGCGCCATGGGGCTCATGGCGGTGACGGTGGCGACGCGCTTGGCCGAGCGGGTGATGAAGCGGCGGGCCTCGCGGTCGAGCGGGGCCACCATCTCGCGGTCGGCCAATGAGAGCAGCTCGCCAGCGTCGTGCACGTCGCGGGCGTGGTCGCGGAAGCGGCGTACGCTCCATGACTGCTCCGGTCGCCGCGCGTAGAGGCCAGCCAGCCGCAGTGCCGCCTTGCGCTCGCGCTTGGGGTCGCGCTCGGCGATGGCCTTGATCACGTCGCTCCGGATGCGGTTCAGCCGGTTGAGCCGCGAGATGCCGATCAGTTCTCGCAGCAGGAGCATCAGCGCGGCGAAGGCGGCCACCAGCAGCAGCACGAGCGTGACCCAGCCGATCCAGTCCTCGCGCACCAGGGCGGCGGAGACGAGGCGCGCGAACCAGGCCGCGGCCCCGAGTGCCGCTGCGCCGGCCAGCGCGGAGACCAGCAGCGCGCCCCAGCGCAAGCCCCGCTGCCCGAGATCGGCGAGCGTCGGCCGCGACAGGCCGCCGGCCTCCGTCATCGGCGCGGCAGCCTCGGCGGCGCTGGCCTCCGGCTCGGGAGGCGCGAGCGGCTCCTCCACGATGCTGGGGTCGGTGGGATCGAATGCACGCGGCTGGCGCGGCCCGGATTGCGTGCTCATGCGAGCTGGTCCCCCAGCAGGAACTCGATCGCCCGGTCGAGCCGGATGTGCGGCAGTGCCGGCTCCTCGCCGGAGGGGGTTTCGAGTGTGATGCGCGGCGGCCGGAAGCGCAGGAAATGGACGCTGGCATCGGCGCCGCCCGCAGTCGGGGTAGGCAGCGTCGTGAGGCTCGCCGGGTCTTCCGGCAGGTCGCCCGGAAATACCGCGGCCTCTGTGCGCCCGTCGTACAGCTTGGCCCCCAGGCGCTCGCCCGGCATCGGCACGCCGACGATGCACGGCAGGCGCTGCCGGCCCTGGCGCGCCTCTGCCTCGCGCGTCGACCTTAGCGCGGCCAGCGCCATCGCCTTCACCTCCGCGCCGGCGAACGACGCGCGCTCGATCGCCTTCTCGGCCACCAGCCGCAGGATCGCCTCCAGCCGGTCGTGACTGGTGTGGTGCAGGTGGTCGGCCTTGGTGGCGGCGAACAGCAGACGGTCGATGCGCCGTGGCATGATGGCGGACAGCCAAGTGTGAGCGCCCGGCCGGAAGCACTTGAGGATCGCCTCCATGCTGTGCTGCAGATCGGCGAGCGCATCCGCGCCGGCGTTGACCGAGCTCAGCGCATCGATCAGCACGATCTGCCGGTCCAGCCGGGCGAAGTGATCGCGGAAGAACGGCTGCACGACGTGCGTCTTGTAGCTCTCGAAGCGGCGCGCCAGCATGGCCCCCAGGGTGCCGCGCTGGTAGCCCGCGCCAGCTTTCGGGGGCAGCGGAAAGAACGTCAGCAGGGGCGAGCCGGCAAGGTCGCCCGGCAGCAGGAAGCGGCCCGGTCCCGGTGCCGTGAGCTCGGAGTCCGGCACGCGGGCGTCCAGCAGATAGCGCGTGAAGAGCGCTGTGCCGGCGAGGGCCACCTGCTCGCTGGAGGGGACGTCGGCGTCGAGCGCGGAGAGGAACGCGAGCCAGGGCTTGGCTGCCGCCGAGCGCTGCGGCGCCCGGGCCTCCTCGACGGCTCGGCGCGACCAATCCGCGAACGACAGGTCGAGCAGCGGCAGGTCGATCAGCCACTCGCCCGGATAGTCGACGATGTCGACGTGCAGGCGCCCCGGCCCGAGTGCGCGCCGAAGCGCGGTGGCCGGCGTGTACTCGATGGTGACGCGCAGCTGGCTGATGCGCCGGGTGCTCTCCGGCCATTGCGGCGGGTCCTTGGCGAGCTCCGCCAGATGCTCCTCGTAGGCGAAGCGGGGGATGCTGTCGTCGGGCTGGGGCTCGAGGTAGGCGCGGGTGATGCGCCCCTCGGCCATGGCGGCGAAAAACGGTAGCCGGCCGCCGGCGACGAGATTGCGCACGAGCGCGGTGATGAATACCGTCTTGCCCGAGCGCGCCAACCCCGTGACCCCCAGCCGGACGGTCGGCGTCATCAGATCGAGGAGGGCTGCGCCTGCGTTCTTCAGCGCGTCCGCCGTCGCGCCGGTGAGTTCCGAGAGCCGCACCGAGATTTGCCTTTCTTTACCCTACGTAGGGGCAAGAAAGGGGGCGCGGCAAGGCGGAAACCAGTCGGGATGAGGACGCACCCTCGCGCCTAACCTGCTGTCACAGCAGCGCGCAAGGCACGTGATCTATCCCCCTACCTGCAGCGGGTGACCCAGCGCGGTGGTGGGCAGGCAGGCTCCCCGGCCCAGGCCCATGTCGGTGCAGACCTTCTCGGCGTCCGCCTTGCTGGGCAGAGGCCCGGCGACCAGGCGATAGGGCCCCGAACCGCCGCGCGGCGCCACGAAACGCGGCTGCAGTGTGCCCAGCGCGTCGCCGTGCTGGTCGCGCAGCGCGAGCCAGCTCATGCGCAGGGCATCGAGCGACGGCCCGGCACCGAGCTGCACGGCATAGGTTTGCTGCTTCGCGGGCGTCACCTGAGGCGCGCCGAACGTAATGGCGGGAGGCGACGCGGCCGGGATGCTACCGGTCTCGAGCTTGGGAGCGGCCTCCGCGGGCTCTGCCGCCGCCGGCTGCTCCGACTTCGGCGTCTCGACGACGGAGACGATGCGCGCGGTGGCGCGTTGCTCGGAGGCTCGCTTCTCGGCGGCCGCTTTCGCCTTGTCGGCTGACTTCTGTTTCTCGGAAGGCACCGTGATGATCGCAACCGGCGGTGGCGGCGGCGTTGCAAGGGTGCTGACCTTTTCCTCCAGCGCGGCGAGACGCGACTGGGTGTCCTTGTCCTGGGCGTCGCGCTGGCCCACGGTCTCCTTCAGGCGGCCGAGGTCCCTCTGCACCTCGATGACGGTGTGCTGCACATTGTCGATCTCGGCCAAGGCCTTGGTGGCCGCGCGCAACCCTTGCTCGGGATCGATGGCTGGTTTCGCGACCTGCTCCTGCTGCGGCGGCCGCAGGTCGAGCTGCCAGGCGACGGAGGCAAGATACGTGAGCCCGCCAGCCGCCAGCAATCCCCAGGTCAGGAGATAGACCCGAATGAAGCGCCCGGATTGGGTTTGCTGAACTGCCTGAGCCGACATGACCAGGACATCCTCGCTGTTGAACACGGCCGGCTTGGATACAAACCGGCTCGTTCCGCGGACGCTGGACTAGGCGGGACTCGAATCTTACCGAACGGTGTCAAAGTGGGAGGGGGCAGGTCAACGAGGATGCCTTGTAGCAGCCGGCCTAATTGTGGACATGTGCTCGAAGTGCCATAGGCCGTTGCTCCAGGGACGCTGTAGGAATCCGCCAATAGCCTGGATTGGCACATGATTCGGCGTGGGAGGGGCGACATGGCGATTCCCAAAGTGTTGCTGTTCGACCTCGGCGGCGTGCTCGTCGACGGCGCCGGATTGCGGGAGCTGCCGGGCATGCTGGCAACGCCCATGTCGCCTGAGGATTTGCGGCGCAAGTGGGTGACCTCCCCGGCGGTCCGGCGTTTCGAGACCGGGCGATGCTCCAGCCAGGAGTTCGCCGTGGCGTTCATCGAGGAGTGGCGGCTCTCCATCGGGCATGGCGATTTCCTCGCCCGGTTCACGGCCTGGGCGGGCGCGCCCTACCCGGAAACGGCCGAGCTGCTCTCGGGGCTGGCCGGGCGGTACACGCTCGCGTGCCTCAGCAACACGAACGCCGCCCATTGGGACAGCCTGTGCCGGATGGACGACCTGAGGCCCGTGCTGGAGCGACCGTTCACCTCCCACAAGCTCGGTCTGATGAAGCCGTCCCCGGAGGTGTTTGCGCGGGTCGCCAGCGATCTCGGCCATCCGCCAGGCGATATCGCGTTCTTCGATGACGGCCCCGAGAACGTTGACGGCGCCGCAAGGGCTGGGCTATCGGCGCATTGTACCGTGGGCCCGGTTGCGTTGCGCAACGTGCTCCGGGATCTGGGCCTGCTGTAGCCGGGCCGGCATGCAAGTTGCGAGGCGCCCGCGAGGCGCCAATGAGCACTGCAACACGAACTGTCGCCTGGACATCCGCCATGACCATCCACCCCCTGTTGATCGTCGTCCTCGCCGCCGGCATGGGCACGCGCATGCGCTCCCGCCGCCCGAAGGTGCTGCATGCCATCGCGGGTCGGTCGATGCTGGCGCACGCGCTGGCGACCGCCCGCTCGGCGGGCGCTGCGAGCCTCGCCGTCGTCGTCGCCCCCGGCATGGAGGCGGTGCGTACCGAGGCGGAGCGGGTCGCGCCGGGCATCGAGGTGTTCGAGCAGGCGGCCCAGCTCGGGACGGGCAACGCTGTACTGGCAGCACGGCCGGCGCTGGAGCGGCACCGCGGCGACGTGATCGTGCTGTTCGCCGATACGCCGCTGGTGGAGGCCGCAACCCTGCGTCGGCTCGTGGGCGCGCTCGACGGCGGCGCCCAGATCGCGGCGCTCGGCTTCGAGGCGCCGGACGCCACCGGCTACGGCCGCCTCGTGCTCGACGACAGGCGCCGCGTGCAGCGGATCTCCGAGCACAGCGACGCCAGCGAGGAGGAGCGTCGCATCGGCCTGTGCAACGCCGGCGTCATGGCCTTTCGCGTGCCCGACCTTGCCGGCCTGCTGGCGCGCATCGGCAACGGCAACTCGAAGGGCGAATATTATCTCACCGATGCGGTGGCGATCGCGGCCGCGGATGGGCTCGTCACGCTGCCGGTCGGCTGCGCGCCGGAGGAGGCGCTGGGCGTCAATTCGCGCGCGCAGCTGGCGGCCGCCGAGGCCGTCTTCCAGAACCGCGCTCGCCGCAAGATCATGGAGGAGGGGGCGACGCTGATTGCGCCCGAGACCGTCTGGCTGAGCTTCGATACCGTGATCGGCCGCGACGTGACCATCGAGCCCAACGTGTTCTTTGGGCCGGGCGTGGTCGTCGAGGAGGGCGCCCACATCATGGCCAACTGCCACCTGGTCGGCGCCCGCATCGGCAAGGGCTCCCGCATCGGCCCCTTCGCGCGCTTCCGCCCCGGCGCCGACATCGGCGAGAGCGCGCACGTCGGCAATTTCGTGGAGGTGAAGAACGCGCGGCTCGAAAAGGGGGCCAAGGCCAATCACCTGTCCTATATCGGCGACGGCCGTGTGGGCGAGGGCTCGAACATCGGAGCCGGCACGATCTTCTGCAATTACGACGGCTTCAACAAGCATTTCACCGACGTCGGCAAGGGCGCCTTCGTCGGCTCCAATTCCTCGCTGGTGGCGCCGGTGAAGATCGGGGACGGGGCCTATATCGGCTCCGGCAGCGTGATCAGCAAGAATGTCGAGCCGGACGCCCTGGCGCTGGAGCGCTCCGCGCAGGAGCAGCGCCCCGGCTGGGCGGCGAAATTCAGGACCATGATGGCCAAACGCAAGAAATCGAGCTGAATTAACCCAGAAAAAAGAGGTAATAGAGTTTGAATTGCTGGTTCGTGGCGGATCAGCGTACCAACGCTGTGCTGCAATTGCGAACAGCGGATTGTTTTGATCCGAGTATGGCGGCACGCGGCTTGCAGTTATTGGCGCTGTCGGAGCAAGCTGGGCCTGGAGGCGGGAACGACATGTGCGGCATCGTCGGAATACTTGGAACGAAGGCGGTCGCAAGCGATCTCGTCGATGCGCTGCGGCGGCTCGAATATCGCGGCTATGATTCAGCGGGCGTGGCCACCGTCGAGGACGGCCATCTCGATCGCCGGCGCGCCGAAGGCAAGCTCAAGAACCTGGAGCTGAGGCTCTCCAACCATCCCCTGCAGGGCCGCACCGGCCTCGGCCACACACGCTGGGCGACGCACGGCAGGCCGGTCGAGCGCAACGCGCATCCGCACATGAACGACCGCGTGGCCGTCGTGCACAATGGCATCATCGAGAATTTCCAGGAGCTGCGCGACACGCTCTCGCGCAAGGGCCATGTGTTCCAGACCGAGACCGATACCGAGACGGTGTTGCATCTCGTCACGGACTACCTGGACCAGGGTCTCGCGCCCGCCGCGGCGGCCAAGGCCGCCCTGCAGCGGCTGCAGGGGGCGTTTGCGCTCGCCATCATCTTCGCCGGCGAGGACAACCTGATGATCGGCGCCCGGCAGGGACCGCCGCTCGCCATCGGCCACGGCGAGGGCCAGATGTATCTCGGCTCCGACGCCATCGCGCTGGCTCCCTTCACCGACACGATCACCTATCTCGAGGACGGCGACTGCGCGGTGCTGACCCGGGAGACGGCGGAGATCTTCTCGCTGGACGGCCGCAAGGTCGAGCGTCCGGCCATCAAGTCGGTGGCGAGCTCGCTGCTGGTCGACAAGGGCAACTTCCGCCACTTCATGGCCAAGGAGATCCACGAGCAGCCCGAGGTCATCAGCCATACCCTCGGCAGCTTCGTGGATTTCGCCGACGGCCGCGTGCACCTGCCCGAGCTTGGCATCGATCCGGCTCAGATCAGCAAGGTCTCCATTTCGGCCTGCGGAACGGCCTACTACGCCGGCATCGTCGGCAAGTACTGGCTCGAGCGGTATGCGCGCATCCCCGTCGAGATCGACGTGGCCTCCGAGTTTCGCTATCGCGAGCCTCCGCTGGAGAAAGGCGGCCTGTCCCTGTTCATCACGCAGTCGGGCGAGACGGCGGATACGCTGGCGACGTTGCGCTATTGCAAGGCGCAAGGCCAGCGCATCGCCTCGATCGTCAACGTGCGCACGTCGACGATCGCGCGCGAGTCGGATGTCGTTCTGCCGACGCTGGCTGGGCCCGAGATCGGCGTCGCCTCGACCAAGGCATTCACCTGCCAGCTGAGCGTCCTGGCCTGCCTGGCGATCGCTCTCGGTCGCGCGCGAGGCGCCATGAGCGCAGCCCAGGAGAAAGAGTTGACGCATGCGCTCGCCGAGGTGCCGCGCCACATCTCGACGCTGCTACACAACGAGGCCCAGTACGAGCGTCTCGCCCATGAACTCTCCAAGGCTCGGGACGTGCTTTATCTGGGTCGCGGCATCAGCTATCCGCTGGCACTGGAGGGGGCGCTGAAGCTCAAGGAGATCTCCTATATCCACGCCGAGGGCTACGCGGCGGGCGAGTTGAAGCATGGCCCCATCGCCCTCATCGACGAGAACGTGCCTGTCATCGTGGTGGCGCCGGCTGACGAGCTGTTCGAGAAGACGGTCTCCAACATGCAGGAGGTGGCGGCCAGGGGTGGCAAGATCGTCCTTTT
The DNA here is from genome assembly GCA_963774165.1 of uncultured Alphaproteobacteria bacterium. Taxonomy (GTDB): domain Bacteria; phylum Pseudomonadota; class Alphaproteobacteria; order Rhizobiales; family Hyphomicrobiaceae; genus AWTP1-13. The sequence goes on from CAVZEC010000006.1 coordinate 406,312, forward strand.
GTCGGATGCTCCGGCGGAGCGGGCCGGTTGTGCTCTGGAAGCGCATATCCAGATGCCGACAGTGCACCCCTTCCTCATCCCGCTGCTCTACGCGGTTCCGGTGCAGCTCATCGCCTACCACACGGCGGTGTTCATGGGGACGGACGTGGATCAGCCGCGCAATCTTGCCAAATCGGTTACTGTGGAATAGGGCAAAGACTCCGGGCGGCATTTGCTTGCCCACGCAACATGGCGTAGCCTAGGTCCGGGAGGTGCTCCGCGTTCGACGGGACGTCAACCGGGGGAAAGATAAGACGATGACGGGCGACTGGCGCAGGCTGGGTCTGGCGGCATTGGCTGCTATGGCTGTGGCCGTCGCTTGCGTTACGCACGTCGAAGCGCAGGCGCCGGCCAAGACGGCAGCCAAGAAGGCCCCGACCAAGGAGGCCGATGCCGAGCACGCCGAAGAGGGCGAGGACGCCGCCAAGAAGCCGCCCAAGAAGAAGAGGCAGGATCCCGTCGAGGCACAGCGCGCCATCGATGAGGCCCACAAGCTGCTCGAGGCCGGCAAGTCGGATCAGGCCGCGCAAGCCCTCACGACCGTGCTCGGCGGCGGCAACCTTCCGCCGGCGATCATGGCAAAGGCGCTGCTCTATCGCGGTATCGCCTATCGGCAGCAGAAGAAGCCAGCCCTCGCCATCGCCGATCTTACGAGCGCGCTCTGGCTCAAGGGTGGACTGTTAGAGACCGAGCGCAACGACGCGCTGAAGCAGCGGACATCGGCGTATCAGGAAGCGGGCTTGGCCGACACCAGCGAGCCGATCGCGCCGGCCGTGCCTGCCGCACGCGCGACCCGCACCGCCTCCGCATCCGAGGCCGTGACTTCGCCGCAGGCACAGGCTGCCCCCACTCAATCGAGCGGCGGATGGAACCCGTTTGCGGGTTGGTTCGGAGGCTCGTCCTCTGCTCCCCCGCCGCCGGCACCTCCGCCAGCGCCATCGACGACCGCATCAATTCCGCCTCCCCAGGCCGCGCCGGCTGCCGCTCCGGCCGGGCCAAAATCCAGCGGTTGGTCGAGCAGCACCGAAGTGCGCAGCGGCCCCGAGCCGGCAGCAGCCGTCGTTGCCGCGGCCAAGCCCGAAGGCCGCTTCCGGATCCAGGTCGGCATGGTGCGCACCCAGTCCGAGGCTCAGTCGCTGGTGGTCCGGGTGCAGCGCGACCACGGCGCGGTATTGGACAAGCGGCAGCCCGAGATCGACGAGACGCCGGTCGGCAACATGGGATCCTTCTACCGGGTGCGCATCGGCCCGTTCGCGAGCGCTCAAGAGAGCCAAGCCGCCTGTGCCAAGCTGAAGGTCACCGGCATCGACTGCCTGGTGGTCGCTCAGTAGTCGCCGGCAAGGCCGGAAAGACCAACCAGTTCATAGTTGTATGGGGCGGATGTGCGCCGCGCGCAGCAATCCGTCGCGATGGGACTTTCGGCGGCCTTGCCTCGGCACCATCTCTCATGACAATGGAGCGCGAATTCGAATCTGGCTGCGCATTTGCATAGGTCGCGTGCGGTGTGTGCGGAATGCTACGGGCACGGACGTAGCCAGAGCGCTCAACGGTGAGCTGCGGGATGCAGGATCAACCAAACCCCTCGGGTCCTCGTTCAGTCTCGGACGAGGCCCTAAAGGCCAAGCTCGCGCAGGACGAGACGATCGACCTGAAAGCCGGGCTCGCCAAGCTGGCGCTCGATGCGGCTCCCGAGCCGTCGCACGTCGGCGCGCGCCTGCGCAACTATTTCCTGACCGGGCTGGTCGTCGTGGGGCCCGTCACCATCACGCTCTACACGGCTTGGTACTTCATCAACATGGTCGACGCGTGGGTGAAGCCGTATATCCCCCGTATCTACAATCCCGAATCCTACCTGCCCTTTCCTGTTCCGGGTGTGGGGCTGGTGTTCGCCATCATCGGCCTGACCCTGATCGGCGCGCTCGCGGCCAACCTGATCGGCCGCTCGCTGATCAGCACCGGTGAGCTGATGCTTGGGCGCATGCCGATCGTGCGCAACGTCTACCAGGGCCTCAAGCAGATCTTCGAATCGGTGGTGACGGCCTCGGCGCCGAGCAAGGGCTTCCAGAAGGTCGCGCTGATGGAGTTTCCCTCCAAGGGCATCTGGTCGCTCGTGTTCGTGACCGGAGACGCGGCCGAGCAGATTTCCGCGGAGATCCCCGGCGAGGACCTGATCAGCGTGTTCATGCCGACCGGCATGCTGCCGCCGTCGGGTTTCGTATGCTTCGTGCCGCGCTCGACGGTGATGCCCGTGCACATGAGCGTCGAGGATGCGGCCAAGATCATCATCTCGGCGGGCATGGTGAACCCAGAGACCCAGGCCCACCTGAGCGAGCTTGCCAAGCGAACGCGCAACGGCACGAAGCCCGCACCGCTCGAGGCGGCGCAGTAGAGCGAGGGATGACGATATTTCCCTTCCGCGTCTGCCGATTTCGCCTCACGCTGCTGTGTTCCCGGTCGCATTGACATCCTTCAGCGCTGCCATTAGACCGCGCCGCGGGACACTCCTCCCCACCGAGGAGCAGCTATCTGGAAGGATAGGCTCATGACGACGGCGACGAAGCCGGCCAAGCGGCCGGGCAACGTGAATTTCTCGTCCGGCCCCTGCGCCAAGCGCCCCGGCTGGTCCCTGCAGAGCCTCGACAAGGCGTTCCTGGCCCGCTCGCATCGGGCCAAGGAAGGCAAGGCTCGTCTCAAGCTCGCCATCGACAAGACCAAGGCGCTGCTTGGCCTGCCCGCCGGCCACGTTTGCGGGATCGTGCCGGCCTCCGATACCGGCGCCTTCGAGATGGCGATGTGGTCCATGCTGGGCGCGCGCGGGGTCGACGCGCTGGCCTGGGAGAGCTTCGGCAAGGGCTGGGTGACGGACACCGCCAAGCAGCTCAAGCTCAAGGACCTGCGCATCATCGAGGCCGAGTACGGCAAGCTGCCCGATCTCGGCAAGGTCGACTTCGAACACGACGTGCTGTTCACGTGGAACGGCACCACGTCCGGCGTGCGCGTTCCCGACAGCGACTGGATCCCGGCCAAGCGCGGCGGATTGACCTTCGCCGATGCCACCTCGGCCGTCTTCGCGCAGCAGATGGACTGGACAAAGATCGATGTGTGCACCTTCTCCTGGCAGAAGGTGCTGGGCGGGGAGGCCGCGCACGGCATGCTGATCCTCTCGCCGCGCGCCATCGAGCGGCTGGAGAGCTACACGCCGCCCTGGCCGCTGCCGAAGATCTTCCGCCTCACCAAGGGCGGCAAGCTCATGAAGGAGGTTTTCGAGGGCGAGACCATCAACACGCCCTCGATGCTGTGCGTCGAGGACTATCTCGATACCCTTCAGTGGGCAGAGCGCATCGGCGGCCTGCAGGCGCTGTTCGCGCGCGCCGACGCCAATGCGCGCGTCCTGCTCGAATGGGTGGAGCGCACGCCGTGGCTCGAGAACCTCGCCGCCGATCCGGCGACCCGGTCCAACACCTCGGTGTGCCTGAAGATCGTCGATCCGGCCGTGACCAGGCAGCCGCTCGATGCGCAGCGCGCCTTCGTCAAGCAGCTGGAGGCGCTGCTCGACAAGGAGGATGCGGCGCGCGACATCGCAGGTCATCGCGATTCACCGCCCTCGTTGCGCATCTGGTGCGGCTCGACCGTCGAGGCGGCCGACCTGGCGGCGCTCACGCCGTGGCTCGACTGGGCATTCGCAGAGTGTAAGGCCGGTCTCGCCAAGGCGGCCTGAACCAGCGCCCGCTACCTTCGAAGAGGGCCACCCGCTCGACCCGCGCGGGTGGCCTTCGCGTTTGGCGGCCGCAAATGCGCGAACGCTTCGGGAATCTGATCGCCGAAATCATGAGCAGATGCTGTAATAGCGCGCAGTCGTCGCACGGCGCAGCATCGCGATTGCCCGCAAATCGGTCGGCGTGATCGCGTGGCACGCGTGTTGCTCTCTCAAGACGGACGTGATTTTCCGTGAGAGCGAGACCCATGCCCAGCATCGATCGCCGTCGTTTCATCGCAGCGACCACGGCCGCGCTCGCCGCGCCATCCCTGGCGCGAGCGCAGGCGCCCGTCACCATCAAGATGGGCGCGCTGAAGCTCATCCACTCGATCGCGCCGCACTTCTACGAGCGCTTCACGCCCGCCGGCTACAAGGTGGAAGTCATCCCCTTCGAGAGCCCGACGGAATGCAAGAACGGGGTCGTCACCCAATCCGTCGAATTCGGTGTGTTCGGCATCGCCGCCGCCATCCTCGGCGCCGCCGCCAAGGAGCCGCTGACGGTGATCGCATCGTGCTGCAACAAGGGCATGGCGGTGATCGCCAAGAAGGACGGCCCCATCGCCAGCATCAAGGACCTGAAGGGCAAGAAGGTCGCCATCTGGCCGGGATCGACGCAGGAGGTGTTCATCCTCGAGCGCCTGCGCATGGAGGGCATGACCGTCAAGGACATCGAGCCGGTGCGCATCTCCTTCAGCGAGATGCATCTGGCGCTCGCCCGCGGTGACGTCGAAGCCTACGTGGGGGCTGAGCCGGGACCCGGCGTGTCGATCTCGAGCGGCGTCGGCAAGCTGATCGAGTATCCGTATTCGACGCCGATGGGCAGCCTCAACATGGTATTCGGCGTCCACCCCGAGACCATCGCCAAGAAGCCCGAGCTGGTGCGGGTGATCCTGCAGATCCACCGCAAGGCCAGCGAGTACGGCATGGCCAACCCGCCCGAGATGATCGAGATGGCTGTCGCCAAGCTCGGGCAGAAGCGCGAGGCGCTCGCCGTCTCCGTGCCCAACGTCGAGCTGAACTGGAAGATGACGCCGGAGATGGTGCAGGCGTCGAAGACCTACGCCGATCACATGCTGGCATTGAAGCAGATCAAGCAGCTTCCCGACTTCGATACGTTCTTCAACACGCAGTTCTCGGACGAGCTGGCCAAGGCATGAGCCGCGACGGGGCCCGGTCCGGCCCTTCCGCGCCGTTCCTGCCGGTGGCCGCGCGCGCCATCTGGCCCACGGCGGTGCCTGCCGCCGTGCTTCTGCTGTGGTGGCTCGCCACGCGCAACAAGCCGGCAAGCCTCGTCCCGCCGCCCGCCGAGGTCTGGACCGCGCTGCAGGACCTCGCCGTCGGCGGCATCTACGACGACGCCTTCAGCGCCACGCTGCTTACCCACGTGCTGGCCTCGATGTCGCGCGTGTACGGAGGCTTTCTGCTGGCGGCGGCGTTGGCCATCCCGCTCGGGCTGCTCATCGGTCGCGTTGCGCTGGTGCGCGTCATGTTCGAGCCGACGTTGCAGATCCTCAGGCCGGTTCCGGTGACGGCGTGGCTGCCGCTGGCCATGATCCTGTTCGGCATCGGCCCGCGCAGCGCGTTCTTTCTCGTCTTTCTCGGGGCCTTCTATCCCATCCTCGTCAACACCGTGTTCGGCGTACGCAGCGTCGATGCACGCCTGTTCGAGGCCGCCAGCATGCTGGGTGCCTCGAGCTCGGCGATCTTTCCCAAGGTCGTGCTGCCGGCTGCCCTGCCCAGCATCTTTACGGGTCTGAGGTTGGGATTGGGCTTCGCCTGGGTGGTAATCGTCGTGGGCGAGATGACCGGCGTCCCGACCGGGCTGGGCGCCATCATCATGGAAGCGCGCCAGCTCTCGCGCACCGAGATCGTCATCGCCGGCATGGTCGTGATCGGCATCGCCGGGTTCCTGTCGGACCAGCTCGTGCAGTGGCTCGGCCGGCGTCTGCTGCGCTGGAGCCCCGAGCATGCGTGACGGCCCCGCCATCATCGCCGTCGAAGGCGTATCCAAGACGTTCCGCACCAACGCCAGCCAGATCCAGGCGCTGAGCGACACGTCGCTGACCATCGGCAAAGGCCAGTTCATCTGTCTGATCGGCGCCTCGGGATGTGGCAAGTCCACCCTGCTGCGGCTGATCGGCGGGTTCGAGATGCCGACGCAGGGCCACGTGCGCATGTGGGACGCCGACGTCGCCGGCCCCGGCCCCGATCGCGGCATGGTGTTCCAGGACTACGCGCTCTTCCCCTGGCTGACGGTGCGGGGCAATATCGCGTTCGGGCCCAAGTCTCGCGGGCTCGCCCGCAGAGAAGTGCTTGCCACCACGGACCGCTTCATGGAGATGGTCGGCTTGACGAAGTTCGCCGATGCCTATCCGCATCAGCTGTCGGGCGGGATGAAGCAGCGCGTGGCGATCGCGCGCGTGCTGGCCAACGACGCCCAGGTGATCCTGATGGACGAGCCGTTCGGCGCGCTGGACGCCATGACGCGCGAGCGCCTGCAGGAGGAGCTGTTGGAGCTGTGGCAGCGCACCGGGCTGACGGTGGTGTTCGTGACCCATGCCATCGAGGAGGCGATCCTGCTGGCAGACCGCGTGGTCGTCATGACGCCGGGCCCCGGGCGCATCCAGTCGGACAACCGCATCGCCCTGTCGCGCCCGCGCGACGTGGCTTCGCCGGATTTCAATGCCGTGCGCCGAGAGCTGTCGCAGTTGCTCGTCAGCCATCACGGCTCCAAGACAACGGCAGCTCCGCCGCAGCTGAGGGCTCTCGCATGAACTGGGGCATGCTTTCCGGTCCGCAGCGCGACGCGTCCTACAACAACTCCGCCGCCGTCGCCGACAGCGCACAATACGCGCCCAGATGGCTCGCGGCCTCCGCGCCGTTGCGCGCGGCCCGGCCGGGGCTCGTCGATATTCCCTACGCCGCGAAGGAGCGCACCAAGTGGGACCTGTTCCCGGCCGCCGACGCGGGCGCGCCCTGCCTGGTGCACATCCATGGCGGCTACTGGCAGCGCAACAGCCGCGAGGTGTTCGCATGCATGGCCGAAGGCGTGGCGGCACACGGCTGGTCGGCCGCGCTGCCGGGCTACACGCTGGCGCCCGACGCGTCGCTGACCGAGATCGTCACCGAACTGCGGCTTGCGCTCGACTGGCTGCGCGGTAACGGACGCGAGTACGGCATTGCCGGTCCCCTCATCCTCACCGGCTGGTCCGCGGGCGGACATCTTGCGGCGCTCCTGCTCGACCATCCGAGCATCGCGGCCGGCTGCGCCATCTCCGGCGTCTACGAGCTCGGCCCCATCCGCGACACCTACCTCAACGAGAAGGTGCAGCTGACCGACCTCGAGATCGAGACGCTGTCGCCGCTGCGACTGCCGCAGGCGGCCAAGCCGCTGACAATCACCTACGGGACGCGCGAGTTGGACGCGCTGGTCCAGTCGAGCCGCGATCTGCACGCCAAGCGTGCGGCGCTGCACCTGCCTGGCGATCTGGTGCCGGCCACAGGCCACGATCACTTCACGATCATGGAGACTTTTCGATCGCCGACCGGCTTGCTGACCAAGTGCGTGCTGCGGCTGGTCGAGGACCTGTAGGGTCTTTCCGCCGATCCGCACTCGCGTTCGTCATCCCGGCACGGGCCGCAACTGGTGGATGCCCGTCTACACGGGCATGACGCTCTTGAGGAACCAATCAGCCGGATCGGTATGAGCCGCGGTTCCGTCAGTCCAGGAACTCGCGGCGCACCGCCGCGGTATGCGCGCCCAGCGCCGGCAGCGGGCCGAAGCTCGGGTCCGGCGCGTCCATCCACCGGGCAGGAGGCGAAGGGAGGGAGATGGGCCCACTGGGGGAATCGATCGTCAGGCGCCGCAAGTGCGGATGGCGCAGGATCGCCTCCATGTCGTTGACGCGGGCGAAGGCGATTTCTGCCTCTTCCAGGCGGCGCGACAAAGAGGCGACGTCGTGGGCGCCAAAGCAACGCTGGGTCAGTCCGTCGGTTTCGCCCCGATTGGCGACACGCGCCGAATTGCTGGCAAAGCGCGGGTCGCGGCCGAGACTGGGCTCGCCCAGCACCTTGGTGCAGAACGTCGCCCACTCGCGGTCGTTCTGGATGGAAATGAGGATCGGCACGTTGTCGCTGGTCTGGAATACGCCGTAGGGTGCCAGCGCAGTGTGGCTCAGCCCGATGCGCCTGGGAGGCGCGCCGTTCTCGGTAGACAGCATCGGCACGGCCATCCACTCCATCATGGAATCGAACATGGAGACGCGGATGTCCGCGCCCTCTCCCGTGCGCCCGCGCGCGATCAGCGCCTCCAGGATGGCCTCGTAGGCGTTCATGCCGGTGCATACGTCTACCACTGAGACGCCTACGCGCGCCGGGGCCTCCGGTCCGCCGGTGACGGAAGCCAGCCCCGACTCGGCCTGGATCAGCAGGTCGTAGGCCTTGCGGTCGCGGAAGGGGCCATCGTCGCCGTAGCCCGAGATGGAGCAGCAGATGAGGCGCGGGTAGCGCTTGCGCAGGGTCTCCATGGGGTAGCCGAGCTTGGCGAGCGCTCCGGGCTTGAGGTTCTGCACCAGCACGTCGGCCTTGGCGACGATCGCCTCGAACAGGCGCTTGTCGTCGGGCTTGGCGAGGTCCGCGACCACGGACTCCTTGCCCCGGTTGAGCCAGGAGAAGTGCGTGCACTCCCCGTGCACGAGGCTGTCGTAGTGGCGGGCGAAGTCGCCCTCCGGCCGCTCCAGTTTGATCACGCGCGCACCGGCATCCGCCAGCTTGCGGCTGGCCATGGGCGCTGCGACGGCCTGGTCCAGCGAGAGGACGAGAGTTCCGGTGAGCGGTTTCATTCGGACGGTGCCTTTGTGACGCCTGACACTCACAGCAGGCCCCGGCGGGCGAGGTTGCGCATCAGGGCTCCCGTGCCGAACTCCCAGGGCGGGGCCTCGGTGGAGAGGGTCATGCGGTTGGCCAGCAGGCCGAGCTCGGGCGCGGAGATGGTCGTCACGTCGCCGGATTTGTGGGTGAAGCCCTGGCCCTTGGCGCCGCGATCCTCGACCGGCGCGAACATGGTGCCCAGATAGAGCACCGCGCCGTCGGGATACTGGTGGTGGCGGCCGAGCAGCTGGCGCACGAGGTCCGCGGGGTCGCGGGCGATCTCGGACATCGACGAGCGGCCCTGCAGCGTGAAGCCGTCGTCGCCCTCGACCTTGAGGCTCACCTCGATGCGGCGCACGCTGTCGAGCGTGAAGGCGCCGTCGAACAGGCGGATCAGCGGGCCGATGGCCGTGGACGCGTTGTTGTCCTTCGCCTTGGAGAGCAGCAGCGCCGAGCGGCCCTCGACATCGCGCAAATTCACGTCGTTGCCGAGCGTCGCGCCGACGATCGATCCCTTGGAGGTCACCACCAGCACGACCTCGGGCTCGGGGTTGTTCCAGGTGGAGATCGGATGCAGCCCGGCTTGCATGCCGTGCCCCACCGCCGCCATGGGCTGGGCCTTGGTGAAGATCTCGGCGTCCGGGCCGATGCCGACCTCGAGATACTGCGACCAGGCACCCTGCTCGATCAGCACGCGCTTGAGCTCGGCGGCCTGCGCGCTGCCGGGCACCAGCTTGGCGAGGTCGCCGCCGATCTGGGTGAGGACGCTTTCGCGGATCGCCTCGGCCTTCTCGGGCGAGCCGCGCGCCTGCTCCTCGATCACGCGTTCCAGCATGGAGCGGGGAAACGTGACGCCGGCGGCCTTGATCGCCTGCAGGTCGATGGGAGACAGCAGCCACGGCTTGCTCGGATCGCGCCGGTTCTCGGGCGTGTTGGCCAGGATGTCGCCGAACGTGCCGACGCGCTGGCCTTTGCCGGTGCGCACGATCGCCGCCGGGTCGGACGCCTCGCACAAATCGCGCATGGTGGGCGCGAGGGCGGAGATGTCGTAGACGCCGTCCGCGCGCACGGCCACGACCGCCGGGCCCTCCGCCTGCGGCAGCCACACGCGTCCTGCCAGCGCACCCTTGGTGCCGTCGCTCGGCAACGTGGCAGCCGGTGTCATGTAGTCTGCGACGTTGCCCATTTTTCCTCCCTGGCGAGCGGCAATCGTGATGGTAGGCTGGCGGCCCTTTTGCGTACTACAGTCTTCGCCGCTTTGGGAATGTCTTGCGGGGATGTCGTCCCAGAAATCGGGCAGCACGTACCGGGCCTGCGACGCCGGAGCCCGGCTGGCCCAGAACTAGACCCCGCCCTGAGCTTGTCGAAGGGCGCTGGGAGGCACTACCAGTGGCCTCATGGTTCGACCCTCGGAACAAGTCCGAGGGCAGGCGAGCTCACCACGAGGGTCCGACGAGGAGGAAACATGAGCGTTCGTATCGAGAAGTCCGGCAGCGTCTGGACGGTCATTCACAGTCGCCCCGAGGCGCGCAATGCCATGGACCCGGTCAGCGCCGATGCGCTGGTGGCGGCGTTCGAGCAGTTCGACAAGGACGAGGGAGCCAACGTGGCGGTGTTCTGGGGCGAAGGCGGGGCATTCTGCGCCGGCTGGGACCTCAAGGCGGTGTCGAGCCTCGATCAGAGCGACCCGGTCGGGAACATCAATTTTCCAAAGGACGGCGGCAAGGCGCCGCGCGGGCCGCTGGGCCCCTCGCGCCTGGAGATGAGCAAGCCGGTGATCGCCGCGGTGGAGGGCCCTGCCGTGGCCGGCGGCATGGAACTCGCCATGTGGTGCGACGTGCGCGTGATGGCGGAGAGCGCCTACTTCGGCGTCTACTGCCGGCGCTGGGGCGTGCCGCTGATCGACGGCGGCACGGTGCGCCTGCCGCGGCTGGTCGGCCAGGGCAAGGCGCTGGAGATCATCATGACCGGGCGCAAGGTGACGGCGGAGGAGAGCTACCGCATCGGCCTCGCGGAGAAGGTCGTGCCCCACGGCAAGGCGCGCGAGGCGGCCGAGGCGATGGCGCAGGAGATCGCCCGCTTCCCGCAGGAGTGCATGCGCTCGGACCGGCTCTCGGTCTACCGCGCGTACGGCAAGACGGTGCGTCAGGGGCTCGAGAGCGAGTGGGCAACCAGCGCCGGCATGGTCAAGGCCGAGGGCATCGCCGGTGCGACGCGCTTTGCCAAGGGCAAGGGCCGGCACGGCGACTTCGAGAACATCTGAGCACGGCCCACGCGAAGGCGCCAGGAGAGGTGCATGCTGACGCTTTTCTGGACCGGTGCCCTGCTCAGCGCCTACCTCGGCTATAAGCAGCATGAATGGTGGATGCCCGCAGCCGTTGCCGGCGCGGCGCTCGCCGGCCAATTCGCCCTGTTCCAGATGGTGGGTGGCAGCTGGGGGCCGAGCGCCCAGCTGCTCGGGTATGGCCTGATGAATCTCGTCATGTTCTTTGCCACGTTCGGCATAGGCCGCTCGGCCGGCCGGTTGAAGGGTCGCTGGAGAAGGGGTGTGCGATGAGCGCTCAACTGAAGGATCACATCGTGCTGGTGACGGGTGCGCTCGGCACGCTGGGGACCGCCATGTGCATGGCGATCGAGGCGGCGGGAGGCAAGGCGATCCGCAGCGACATGGGCTCCCGCGGCAAGGTCGACATCGCCCTCGACGTGACCAAGGAGGAGGACTGGAAGGCGGCGATGGCGGAGATCGGCCGCGCGCACGGGCGGCTCGACGGTCTCGTCAACAACGCCGGCATCGGCACGCCCGGAGACGTGGAGCAGACGCCGTTCTCCGAATGGCGCCGCGTGATGGCGGTGAACGCCGACGGCGTGTTCCTGGGCTGCAAGTACGCCATGCCGCTGCTGGCCATGTCGAAGGCGCCCTCGATCGTCAACATCTCCTCGGCCTCGGGCATCGTCGGAGGCGCCAACCTCGCCGCCTACAACGCTTCGAAGGGCGCGGTACGGCTGCTCAGCAAGTCGGTGGCGCTGTACGGCGCCCGCAAGCGTCCGCCGGTGCGTTGCAACTCCGTGCATCCAGCCTTCATCGAAGGCGACATGGTCGACTCGATCGTGCGCAGCCGGCCCGACCAGGAGAAAGCGCGCGCCAAGCTCAACGCCCAGATCCCCATCGGCCGCCTGGGCCAGCCGCACGAGGTTGCCAACACCGTGGTGTGGCTGCTGTCGGCGGCATCCTCGTTCACGACGGGATCGGAGGTGCTGGTCGACGGCGGCTTGATCGCGGGGTGAGCTTCAACAAGCGGCGCCTGCGCTCCCCTCCCCCTTGCGGGGAGGGGTCGGGGGTAGGGGCTAGCCTGGGAGTGATCTCGATTGCTCGCTGCACTCGCTCTGCGGCAATGACCGCTGCGCCTCGATCATCACCCACCCCTAACCCCTCCCCGTCAAGGGGAGGGGAATCCCCTTGCCGCAGGGTTCTCGATCTACCGTCGAGCCGCTGCTAGGCTGCAACGCGAATACGGAGAGGAAACCCCACATGGCCAACGGAAAGAAGCCGACTGCCGCCCAGATCAAGAAGCTGCGCTCGCGGCAGTGGTTCGACAATCCCGACAACCCCGACATGACCGCGCTCTATCTCGAGCGCTACATGAACTATGGCCTCACGCGCGAGGAGCTGTCCTCCGGCAAGCCGATCATCGGCATCGCCCAGTCGGGCTCGGACCTGTCGCCGTGCAACCGCCATCACCTGATGCTGGCGCCGCGCGTGCGCGAGGGCATCCGCGAGGCCGGCGGCATCTGCTTCGAGTTCCCGGTGCACCCGATCCAGGAGACGGGCAAGCGGCCCACCGCCTCGCTCGACCGCAATCTCGCCTACCTCGGGCTGGTCGAGATCCTCTACGGCTATCCGATCGACGGCGTCGTGCTCACCACGGGCTGCGACAAGACCACGCCGTCCCAGCTGATGGCCGCCGCCACCGTCGACCTGCCGGCCATCGTGCTGTCGGGCGGCCCCATGCTCAACGGCTGGTTCCGCGGCGAGCGCACGGGCTCGGGCACCATCGTGTGGAAGGCGCGGCAGATGTTTGCCACCGGCGAGATCACCTACGAGGAGTTCGTCGAGCTGGTGGCCTCGTCCGCTCCTTCACCTGGCCATTGCAACACCATGGGCACGGCCTCCACCATGAACTCGCTGGCGGAGGCGCTCGGCATGTCGCTGCCCGGCTGCGCCGCCATCCCCGCTCCGCACAAGGAGCGCGCACAGATCGCGTATCTCACCGGCAAGCGCATCGTCGACATGGTGTGGGAGGACCTGCGGCCCTCCAAGATCATGACGCGCGAGGCGTTCGAGAACGTCATCGTCGTCAACTCGGCGATCGGCGGCTCGACCAACGCGCCGATCCATTTCAATGCGATTGCCAGGCATATCGGCGTGCCGCTCGACAACGACGACTGGGAGAAGGTGGGCTACGCCATCCCGCTGCTGGTCGACATGCAGCCGGCCGGCCGCTACCTGGGCGAGGAGTATCATCGTGCCGGCGGCGTGCCCGCCGTCGTCAACGAGCTGATGAAGGCCGGCAAGATCCACGAGCACGCGCTGACCGTGAACGGCCGCAGCATGGGCGAGAACTGCGCCGACCGCCCCATCAGCGACAATGACGTCATCCGCCCCTACAAGAAGCCGATGAAGGACAAGGCGGGGTTCCTCAACCTGAAGGGCAACCTGTTCGACAGCGCCATCATGAAGACCGGCGTGATCTCGGAAGAGTTCCGCAAGCGCTACCTGTCGAACCCGAAGGATCCCAACGCCTTCGAGGGCCGCGCCATCGTGTTCGACGGGCCGGAGGACTACCACAAGCGCATCGACGATCCGGCTCTCAAGATCGACGAGCTGTGCGTGCTGTTCATGCGCGGCGCGGGGCCGGTCGGCTATCCGGGCGGCGCCGAGGTCGTCAACATGCGGCCGCCCAGCTACCTCATCAAGAAGGGCATCTCGGAGCTCGCCTGCATCGGCGACGGACGCCAGTCGGGCACCTCGGGCTCGCCGTCGATCCTGAACGCCTCGCCGGAGGCGGCGACCGGCGGCGGGCTCGCCGTCGTCAAGACCGGCGACCGCGTGCGCATCGATCTCAACAAGCGCACCGCCGACATCCTCATCTCCAAGGAGGAGTTCGACAAGCGGCGCGCTGCGCTGCAGGGCCACGGCGGCTATCAGTATCCCGGCCACCAGACGCCCTGGCAGGAGATCCAGCGCGGCATCGTCGACGACTTCTCCCAGGGCATGGTGCTGAAGCCGGCGGTCAAATACCAGAAGATCGCCAAGTCCAAGGGCATCCCGCGCGACAACCACTGATCGTGCCCGTTCGCTCTCGACGCCGGCTGCGTTGAATTTTCGGCAATTTTGCGCAGCCGTTTTGTGCTGGCGGTAAGCCTTTGCGCCCTACGGTGCCCGCGTCGGGCGCGTTGCGCGGGTCGCGAGAGCAGAGAGAGCATGAAGGGCGCGGAGCGACGTCAGTTCGGCCGCCGGCAGACGTGTGTGCATGCGACTATTGCGCCGCGGGGTCGCCCGCCCATCCTGTGCGTCATGCGCGACGTGTCCGAGCAAGGCGCCCTGCTGGAGGTTCCACATCCCCAGTGGCTGCCGAACCGGTTTCGGCTGATCGTCGAGGCGTTCGGGATCGAGAGCGAGTGCGAGGTCGTGCGCCGGACAGACACGGCCGTCGGCGTGCGTTTCACCAGCCGGATCGCCAGCTTGGCGGGCTGAGGGCGCGGACGGGAATCGCCGATCATCGCGCCAGGGCGGCGGCGGAGCGGCCCGCCGTCCTGCCCGAGAAGATGCAGCCGCCGAGGAAGGTGCCCTCGAGCGCACGGTAGCCGTGCATGCCGCCGCCGCCGAAGCCCGCCACCTCGCCCGCGGCGAACACGTTGCCGAGGGGCGAGCCGTCGCCGGTGAGCACGCGCGAGGCGAGATCGGTCTGCAGCCCGCCCAGCGTCTTGCGCGTGAGGATCCACAGCCGGACCGCGATCAGCGGCCCGTTGGCGGGATCGAGCAGGCGATGCGGCTTGGCCACGCGGATCAGCTTGTCGCCCAGGTAGTTGCGGGCGCCGCGGATGGCCGTCACCTGCGCGTCCTTGGTGAAGGCGTTGTCGATCTCGCGGTCGCGCGCGCGGACCTCGCGCTCCACCGCCGCCACGTCGAGCAGGTCCTGACCGGCAAGCTTGTTCATGCGCTTGACGAGCTTGAGCAAGGTCGCGCTCGACGATGAAGTCGGCGCCCTTCTCCATGAAGGCGCGCACCGGTGCCGGGGCGCCTCCGCCCCTGCGCGCGCGGATCACCTTGGCCCAGCTGCCGCTGGTGAGGTCCGGGTTCTGCTCCGATCCGGAGAGGGCAAACTCGCGCTCGATGATCTTCTGGCTGAGCACGAACCAGGAGTATTCGTAGCCGCTCGCCATGATGTGCTGCAGCGTGCCCAGCGTGTCGAAGCCGGGGAACAGCGGCACAGGCAGCCGCTTGCCGCGGGCGTCGAGCCAGAGCGAGGAAGGACCCGGCAGGATGCGTATGCCATGCCGCGGCCAGATCGGGCTCCAGTTCTGGATACCCTCGGTGTAGTGCCACATGCGGTCGCGGTTGATGACGTTGCCGCCCGCGGCCTCCGTGATGCCGAGCATGCGGCCGTCGACGTGGTCGGGCACGCCGCAGATCATGGCGCTCGGCGGCTCGCCGAGCCGTTTGGGCCAGGCCTTGCGCACCAGGTCGAGGTTGCCGCCGATGCCGCCGGAGGTGACGACGATGGCCTGCGCCTTCAGCTCGAAGTCGCCGGCCACGGTGCGCGGGCTCGGGAAGCCGCGCTCGACCGGGCTCGCCTCGAGGATGTCGCCGCGCACGCCGTCGACCACGCCCGCCGTCGTGGTGAAGCCATTGACGCGGTGGCGAAAGCGCACCGAAGCGAGGCCCTTCTTCTCGCCCTCGCGCAGGCGATCCACGAACGGCTTTATGATGCCGGGCCCAGTGCCCCAGGTGACGTGGAAGCGCGGCACCGAGTTGCCGTGCTCGGTGGCGAGGTAGCCGCCGCGCTCGGCCCAGCCGACGATGGGAAACCAGCGCACGCCCTTGGCGTGCAGCCAGGCGCGCTTCTCGCCCGCCGCGAAGGCGACATAGGCCTCGGCCCATTTGCGCGGCCAGAGGTCCTCGTCGCGGTCGAAGCCGGCCGAGCCCATCCAGTCCTGCAGCGCGAGGTCGTGGCTGTCGCGGATGCGCAGCCGCCGCTGCTCGGGGCTGTCGACGAAGAACAGGCCGCCGAACGACCAGAAGGCCTGTCCGCCCAGCGACTGCTCCCCCTCCTGGTCGAGCAGGATCACGCGCTTGCCGGCCTCGATCAGCTCCGTGGCGGCAACCAGCCCGGCCAGTCCCCCGCCGATGACGATGGCATCCGCGTCCATATTCCTTCCTCCCCAGCCTGTGCATGCTTGTCAGCACAAGAATAAACGGCATGCGCAACGATGAGACCGTCGGATGCCGCGCGTGCTCCCCTCCCGTCCATGCGGAGCATGGCTTCGCCATGACGCGGGGAGGGGTCGGGGGTGGGGGTATCCAATCTGGGACGCCGCTCGTGTCTTCACCCCACCCCTAACCCCTCCCCATCATGTCGAAGACATGCCTCCAGCATGAGGGGGAGGGGAATACTGTCGGCGATCTGGTCTGGCGTCAGTCCCGGAGAGCCGGCACGGGCGCCTTCTGCCTCCTTGATGAGGTCGGCGATCCGTTGCGTCATGGGCGCCGCCACGCCCGCCGTTTTCGCCAGCGCCAGGATCGCGCCCTGCAGGTGGTCGATCTCGGTGGTGCGGCCCCTGAGCAAGTCTTCCCACATGGACGAGCGCGCCTGCGGATCGATGGCCAGCATGCGCCGCGCCACGAGGCGGAACAGCGTGTCGGGCAGGCGCAGGATGATCGGGATGACGCGCGGCGGCACACCCTCGACGCCGACGGGACGGACGCCGGACGCCTTCAGCACGGCCAGCGCCTCCCCGATCTGCGCCGCGAGCAGGACGCGCCACCGGCGATCCGCCAGCTCGGCTGCGAGCGGAATGCCGGCCAGCGCGTTGAGCGCATTGTTGAGATTGAGGATCAGCTTGCCCCACTGCACGCCGGTCATATCCGGGTGCTCGGCGACGGCGGCACCCGGCACGTCGAGCGCCTCGCGCAGGCCCGGCACGCCGGCTGCGATCAAGATGATGCCGCTGGTGGCACGATGGAAGCGGGGCTGCTGGCCGCCATTGCGGGTCTGTACGACGTTGAAGGGCACCATGCCCGGCACGATCGTGCGGGACGCGCCGAGGCGGGCGCGCAGGGCATCGACATTGCCGATGCCGTTCTGCAGGCTGACGACGATGGCGTCGGCCGGTGCGTGGCGCGCGATCAGGTCCGCCATCTCGGCGGTGGCGCCGCTCTTCACCGTGACGAGGACGATCCGCGCCTGCGCCAGGGCGGGACCGGCGTCAGTCGCGAGCGCGACCGCGGATGCGGGCAATGTCCGGTCGGCGCCATCGAGGTCGGAGATGCGCGCGCCGTTCCGGGCGATGGCCTCGGCCAGGGGCGGGCGCAGCAGCAGCGTCACGCCGCGTCCGGCCAGCGCGAGACAGCCGCCCACGTAGCAGCCGATGCTGCCGGCGCCGGCAACGACGATGCGTGAGGTGCGATCCGCCATCCCGCGCCGATCTTGCCACAACCGCGGGTAGCGCGCCCTGTCCGCGATCGGCCGGCCGCCGCGGGGCGAGGTCGTGCAATTCTGGTCCGCGGCCGGCGCCGGATGGACCGCCGCAGCATATGGTGTATAGGTTGCAGACAGCACAACCGCATCGGCTTCGGCACGCAGAAGACGGCAAGGAACGAGCCAAATGAGCGCACCTGGCGCGGACAATGGGACGCCCGCCGGCACCCTGATGCAGGGCAAGCACGGGCTCGTCATGGGTGTCGCCAACAACCGCTCGATCGCCTGGGGCATCGCCAAGGCCGTGGCGGCACAGGGCGCCACCCTCGCCTTCACCTATCAGGGCGACGCCCTGAAGAAGCGCGTGGAGCCGCTGGCCGCCGAGGCGGGCTCCAAGGTGGTCCTGCCGTGCGACGTCACCGACAAGGGCTCGGTGGACGCGGTGTTTGCCGAGCTCGGCCGTCAATGGGGCAAGCTCGATTTCCTGGTGCACGCCATCGCCTTCTCCGACAAGGCCGAGCTCGACGGCCGCTACGTCGACACCACGGAGAAGAACTTCACGCAGACGATGCTGATCTCCTGCTATTCGTTGACGGCGCTGGCCCAGCGCGCCGAAAAGCTGATGACGTCGGGCGGCTCGATCCTGACCCTCACCTACTACGGCGCCGAGAAAGTCATGCCGCACTACAACGTGATGGGCGTGGCCAAGGCGGCGCTGGAGGCGTCCGTCCGCTATCTCGCCGCCGACCTCGGCCGCAACAACATCCGCGTCAACGCCATCTCGGCCGGGCCGATCAAGACGCTGGCCGCTTCCGGCATCGCCGACTTCCGCTACATCCTGCGCTGGAACGAGTACAACTCGGCGCTGCGCCGCACCGTGACGATCGAGGAGGTGGGGGCGTCAGGCCTCTATTTCCTGTCGGATCTGTCGCGCGGGGTCACCGGCGAGGTGCACCATGTCGATGCCGGCTACCACGTGCAAGGCATGAAGCACGAGGACGCCCCGGACATCTCGGTGGCGAAGGACGACGGCTAATCTTGCGACCCACTCATTTGCTACCCGCTTGTCATGGTCGGGCTTGTCCCGACCACCCACCCAACTACTTGCTCCGGCGCTCGCGGATGGTTGGATCCTCGGGACAAGCCCGAGGATGACAACGGGAATCGTGGCCTTGATCCAGAGCACGAGGCGGTAAGCGCAAGCGCGGGCACCGCTCAGATCAGTCGGCAAGCTCCTGCGCGATGGACTTCATGACGTTCGGTCGCGCGGCCATGCGCGCGCGGTGCTCCATGACGCGAGGAATGCGCGCCGGATCCACGCCGTCCTCCTCGAGCCATTGGGCCAGCGTGAACAGATACGGATCCGCGATCGTGTAGGCCTCACCCATCACCCAGGGGCCCTTCAACATGCCGGTCTCGATCGTGTCGTAGCAGGCGCCGACGGATTGGGGGACCTTGCGCTGCATGTCGGCAAACGATGCCGGATCGTCGGCCCAGCGATGGCCGCGCATGCGATGCGCGTGAGCGACGTGCAGGGTCGAGCACAGGTAGCTGTTGAACGCCTGCAGTTGGGCGAACGCGAAGGGATCGCCCAGCGGCGCGAGCCGTGCCTCCGGAAAGCTCTGGGCGATGAATGCCAGCATCGCCGGCGTCTCGGTCAGGATGCCGCGCGGCGTCGACATCGCCGGGACCCGCCCCTTCGGGTTGACCTCGAGGTAGGCGGCCGAACGCTGCTCGGCCCGGTCGAAGCTGATCCGCTGCAGGGCGTATTTCGCCCCGGCGTCCTCCAGCGCGATGTGCGAGGCGAGCGAGCAGGTGTGCGCGGCATAGTAGAGGGTGAACATGCTGGCAGGACCGGCGGGAGGCATTCACAGGCATGCCGAGGCGAAGTCGCCTGCGGCAGCACTATCCGCTAGTGGACATCAAGGGGGCAACCGAGCCGACAAGCGGCCTGCCGCTCAGCGGAACCGGCGCACGCAGCGGTCGCCGTACCATGTGCTGGCCCGGTCGCAGGCGACCTTGCGCGGGCGATAGCCGCTAGCGCGGTAGCCGTACTGGAAGCGCCGCGTCTCGCGGTCGTCGGACCAGCTGTAGCCCCGCGGCCCGTAGTACCAGCCATAGACCTTGGGGCCCGGCGGCGGCACGAACCGGTAACCGACGCCCGGAATATAGACGGCACCCCTGGGACCGGCAGCCTGCGGCACGTCGCCGACGCCCGGTGGTGGCGCGTCGCGCGGTATCGAGACCTGCGCCGAGGCGCCGGCCGAAGCCGCCAGGAGGCCCGCTCCCACTGCCAGAGCGGCGAAAAGGATCGCCCGGCCCGTCGTGGCATGCCTACTCGTCATCATGGTGATCCTCCTCGCGGAGTTTTGCCACAAAGGAGGGTCAGGCGGAAGGTGCCGCCAGCGGAACATGCGCCATGCGCCACAAAATGGCCACGCGTGGTTCATCTGCTGCCTAACCAACTCGGCGGGGAGAGGCCGAACGGGGGATTTGTGATGCGTTCTACGATGGCCGTGATGCTGGCCCTGTTGCTTGCGTGTGCGCCGGCAGCGATTGCCGCGCCGACCAACAAGCCGAGCCAAAAGAAAGTCGAGTTCGCTTCGTCCGAGCACATCCTGCGCTGGATCAACAACTATCGCCTGAGGCCCGAGCCCGGCAAGCTGCCGGCCGCCGTCAAGGCCATGAGCGATCTCGGCGTCTTCCGCGAGATGGATACGGCCGGCATCTACGTCGGCTTCATGGCCGGCGTGCTCAACGCCAATCCCAAGCGCGCCGAGGAGCTGGTGTCCAAGATGTATCCGATGCCGCCGGAAGACCAGGTGGCCATCGTGCGCGCGATCGCCTACTCCGACCTTCCCGACTGGAAGGACCTGATGCTGAAGTTCATCGAGCGCATGCCGGCCCGCAAGACGCTGATCGACCGGTTCGTGTTCGGCAAGCAGCCGACCTTGCGGCAGATGGAGCTCGATGCCGGCACCACGCCGCTCGACACGCTGTGGGGCTTCTACTTCGCCACCGGCTCCACCGACCCGATCCTGCGCATAATCTCGGTGCTGCCCTGGGCCAAGGACCAGAACAACGTGGAGCGCCTGACGATTGGCAGCATGGCCAAGCTGTCGCTCGCCACCAACGCCTCGCGCGACAAGGAGCTGCTCGATACCCTCAAGAGCTCGATGAACCAGGATTCCAAGGACACGCGCGTGGTCCTCCAGGAGGTGATCGACGCCGCCGAGACCTTCGAGTTCGCCCGCGTGCGCAAGGACGCCATGGCGGCCATCGACCAGCTGAAGATGAAAGGCCCAGCCTCGGCCCGCAACACGCAATGGTGGGGCACGGCGGGCCAGACCGTGCTGGCGCTCGGCTGCGTCGTCGCCAGCGCCATGGGCCAGGTTCAGATCGGCATACCCTGCGTGGTGGGCGGGGCCCTCTCCGGCGCCGCCCTCAAATGGATGGCGCCACAGTAGCGGTGCCGCAGCTGCCACCTCGTGGTGGGTCAAGCGAAGCGCAGACCCAACACCGCCTGTCTTTGCGGCTTGTCGTTGGGTCGCCGCTGACGCTTGACCCAAGACCTGCCTTGCGAGTACTGGTGGTGAGGTGTGGAAATCGAGGCCACAAGTTGCCGCTACCTCTTGATTTGACGCCGCAATTCGCAACCGTTAGTTTTCAACAGGTTTATCCCCCAGGGCGGCAAGGACCCGTCGCCGATGGGTTTACAACGGGTGCCGCCTGCGCAAACAGGGTGGCACTCTGCCCGAGTCGCCTCGCGGCATGTCGCGTCATTCGTCTGCCGCGCGAGCCTCGCGCCGAACGCCATGGCCGGTGAGCAGCCAACGCAATGTCCGACAAATCCGATAGCTCACAGCCCGACGCCCCCCTCCCCGATCCGCGCGACTACGTTCAGGACGGCGCGGTCCTGATCGGCTGCAGCCGGCAAGACCGCGAGCTGGTCCCGGAGGTCATCGAGCTGCGCCTTGCCAACCGGCACGGGCTGATCACGGGCGCCACGGGCACGGGCAAGACGGTCACGCTGCAGGTGCTGGCGGAGGGCTTCTCGGCCGCGGGCGTGCCGGTGTTCGCGGCCGACATCAAGGGCGACTTGTCGGGCCTGGCCGCCAAGGGCGAGCGCAAGCCGAACCTGGTCCAGCGCGCCGAGGAGATCGGGCTGTCGCGCTATGGCAACGCCGCGTTTCCGGTCGCCTTCTGGGACGTGCTGGGCGAGCAGGGCCATCCCGTGCGCGCCACCGTCCAGGAGATGGGGCCGCTGCTGCTCTCCCGCCTGCTCGAGCTGACCGAGCCGCAGGAGGGCGTGCTCAACATCGCCTTCAAATGGGCCGAGGACGAGCGCAAGGCCGGCGACGCCAGGATGGAGATCCTGGACCTCAAGGACCTGCGCGGCGTCATCGACGAGATGGGCAAGAAGGCCGCGATGCTGCGCAGCAAGTACGGCAACATCGCGCCGGCCACCGTCGGCGTGATCCAGCGCAGCCTGCTGGTGCTGGAGCAGCAGGGCGCCGAGAAGTTCTTCGGCGAGCCGGCCCTCGACATCGACGACTTCCTGCGCACCGGGTCGGATGGGCGCGGCGTCATCAACATTCTCTCGGCCGAGAAGCTGATGAATACGCCTCGCCTCTACGCCACGTTCCTGCTGTGGCTGCTTTCGGAGCTGTTCGCGAAGCTGCCCGAGGTCGGTGACCTCGACAAGCCCAAGCTGGTGTTCCTGTTCGACGAGGCGCACCTGCTGTTCAACGGCGCGCGCACGGCCGTGCTCGACCAGATCGAGCGCGTCACCCGCCTGATCCGCTCCAAGGGCGTCGGCGTCTACTACGTCACGCAGAGCCCGGGCGACGTCCCCGACCGCATCTCGGCGCAGCTCGGCAATCGCATCCAGCATGCGCTGCGCGCGTTCACGCCCAAGGAGCAGAAGGCGATCCGCGCCGCTGCCCAGACGTTCCGCAAGAATCCCGATCTCGACACCGAGCGCGCCATCCAGGAGCTGCAGGTGGGCGAGGCTCTGGTGTCGGTGCTGCACAACAAGGGCGAGCCGTCGGTCGTGCAGCGCACATTGGTGCGCCCGCCGATGTCGCGCGTCGGCCCGCTGAGGCCCGAGGAGCGTCGAGCCCTGATCGAGGCCGACGCCGACAACCACAAGAAGTACACGCAGGTGTTCGACCGCGAGTCGGCGCACGAGCGGTTGAAGGCAAGGGATACGATAGTGGGTCAGGCGAAGGACAAGATCCGAAGGTTTGGAAACCTGTTCAACCTGAAGATCTGAAGCTGCAGGCGAGGCATCGAGCTTCGCGTACGGATCGTAGCCAGGCGTTGCTGCTCGAGGTGCAATAGTTCTGAGAGCCCAGGTGCCGCGAGCGTGCACCAGGCGCAACCGACGAAAGGTGCAAACCCATGGGATATTTTCGGTTTCGCAAGTCGATGAGCGTCCTACCCGGCGTCAAGGTCAACCTGAGCAAGACCGGGGTAAGCACCAGCGTCGGCGGCAAGGGTGCCACGCTCAACGTGGGCCACGGCAAGAAGATGGTGACGCTGGGCATTCCCGGCACCGGCCTCAGCTATCGCACCGAGGCCAGCACGCAGTTGATCATCTTGGGAGTCGCCGTGGTGATCGTCGTCGGCATCGCCTACCTGATCCAGCCTGAGCTGGTGAAGGCGGCCCTGCATTGGTGGCAGCCCAGCTGGTTCTGACCGGCTGCGCTTGGGCAGTTGAACACTGGCGCAATTCCAATCTCCAACGGTCATCCCGGTGCTCGTCACCGGGATACTGCTATCCACAATCTCCGGAGCGAGTTGATGGATGGATCCCGGGCACAAGGCCCGGGATGACAGCGTGTTCAAGTCTCTGCCGGACTCTGCTCGCAGCCCCAGCGTCACTCTGCGCAAAGAATGGGCATCCAAATTGCCGCCGATTGGTCTACCAATAGGGCGGTGAGCAAGCTCGCTCGTTGAGCGCCGAGAGCCGGCACAGATGTCCGACGCCGATGTGGCCACCGATGCGGCCGCTGTCATGTCCCTGGTCCCCGAATTCGAGCCGCCCGCGCGGGAGGCTTGGCTCGCGCTCGTCGAGAAGGTTCTCAAGGGCGGCGACTTCGAGAAGCGTCTGGTGGCGCGCACGGCCGACGGCCTCGCCCTGCAGCCGCTCTACACCCGCGGCGACCACGTCGAGGGGAGCACGCTCGCCGGGCGCACGCCGTATTTCGCGGGCGGCTGGGATATCCGCCAGCGCCACGGCGAACCGGACCCGAAGACGGCCAACGCCGCCATCCTCGACGACCTCATGGGAGGCGCGACCTCGCTCCTCCTGCAGATCACGGCGCCGGGCCAGGCCGGCCTCTCCTACGCGGCCGGGCCTCTCGGGGCGGCGCTCGATGGCGTGTTCCTCGATGGCTGCGCCGTCGCGCTCGACGCGCGCGAGAACACCATGGATGCGGCCGGCAGCCTGATCGAGATCTGGCGCGAGCGGGACATCAACGACAACCTGCGCCGCGGCGCCTTCAACTACGATCCGCTCGGCGTGCTGGCCCGCACCGGCACGCTCTACTATCCGGCCAGGCGATCCTGCGAAATCGCCGCCAAGTTCGCCAACGACTGCCGCACCATGACCAACGTCACAGCGCTGCTGGCCGACGGCCGCCCCTATCACGAGGCCGGCGCCGGCGAGGCCCAGGAGCTGGCTGCGATGCTGGCGACGCTCGTGGCCTACCTGCGCGCCTGCGAGGAAGCCGGGCTGCGGCCGCGCTTCGCCTTCAGCAAGATCGGGCTGGCACTGGCGGCCGACGCCGACCTGTTCCTGACGATTGCCAAGATGCGCGCGGCCCGCAAGCTCGCCGCCCGCGTCGCCGAGGCCTGCGGCGCGGCGCATGCCACCGACCAGCTGCATCTGTGGGCGTCCACCTCGGAGCGCATGATGGCCAGGCGCGATCCGTGGGTGAACATGCTGCGCACCACCATCGCCTGCGCCGGCGCGGCGCTCGGCGGCGCGGACGCCGTCACGGTGCTGCCCTTCACCTGGGCGCTCGGCAGGCCCGACGCCTTCGCCCGACGCATCGCCCGCAACACGCACCTGGTGCTGCAGGAGGAGAGCTCGCTCGGCCGCGTCACGGATCCTGCGCACGGCGCCTGGTTCATCGAAAAGATCACGGACGAGCTGGCGCAGAAGAGCTGGGCGCTGTTCCAGGAGATCGAGGCCAAAGGCGGCATGGGCGCCGCGCTGGAGAGCGGGTTCATCCAGGGCGAGATCGCCAGGACGGCGCAGGCGCGGGCCGTTGGCATCGCTACCGGTCGCCAGGAGCTGACCGGCGTCTCGGCCTTCCCGCGCCTCGCCGACGACGGCGTCAAGGTCGCCCCGCACCTTCCAGCCGACCCGATCGTCGTTGGCGGCACCTCGGTCGCGCCGCTGCCGCCACGGCGCCTGGCCGAGCCGTTCGAGCTGCTGCGCGACGCTTCCGACGCCCATCTGGCCGCCACCGGCAAGCGTCCCCAGGTGTTCCTCGCCTGCCTCGGCGATCTCGCCGCATACTCGGCCCGCGCGACCTGGGCCAGGAACTTCCTGGCCGCCGGCGGCATCGAGGCCATTGCCGGCGACAGCCTTCACAACTCCGCCGACGCGGGCAAGGCCTTCGCCGAGAGCGGGGCAAGCCTTGCCTGCATCTGCTCCTCCGACACGGTCTACGGCGAGCTGGGCGAGGCAACGGCGGGCGCACTCAAGGCCGCCGGCGCTGCCCAAGTGCTGCTGGCCGGCCGGCCCAGGGCGCAGGAAGCCGCATTGCAGGCGGCGGGGGTGGATACGTTCATTTTTGCTGGTGGCAACGCGCTTGCAACCCTTGCGCGTATCTACGATGCACTAGGCATACCCCACGGGTTGCGGCTATAGGGAAGGCTGGGTTGGGGGCTGACTACTCCATCGAGGGGAGGGGATCATGTTTTCCAGAACCGCGTGCGTCATGCTCGCCGCCGTCGCCGCCGCTTCTATTGCCGCTACGCCGGCCATGGCGGCGTGCCAGAGGCTTGCCTTCTCGGTCAACGACTACGGCAAGGACGGCCCCACCAAGGACGCCAAGGACCTGCTCGACAAGTACATCGTGACTTGGACGAAAGAGAAGGGCATCGGCAAGTACACCGTCGGCAAGAAGGACGTGAAGTGCGAGCTGTTCCTCAACTTCATCGTCTTCGACGAGCACACCTGCCAGGCGAGCGCGATGGTCTGCTGGGGAGGCTCGGAAGGGGCACCGGCAACGCCCGCCTCGAGCACACCGGCGCCAACGCCTCCAGCGGCCAGGCCGCCCTCCGCCAAGAAGGCGCAAGTCCCCGGCTGAGATCCAGCTGCGATCGCAAGGCACCCAGCCCTTGACCATATGACGCCAACGCCTGCTTCTTGGTGTCATCCCGGCACTTGTTGCCGGGATCCATCTTGCCTCCGGCTCCTGAGCTTGCGGGTGGCTGGATACCGGGGACAAGCCCCGGTATGACACGCCTATCCACTGCTGGAGCCATCATCTTCAAGATCTGTCCTGCCTCGGAATGGGCGGAGGCAGAGCGGTCCGGCGCGTTCGAAGGCTCCGGCATAGATGTGCGCGACGGCTATATCCATTTCTCGACCGCGCAGCAGGTGGTCGCCACCGCAGCCATGCATTTCGCCGGCATCCACGGGCTGAAGCTCGTGGCGGTGGACGCGGATGCGCTCGGACCCGATCTGCGGTGGGAACCCGCACGCGACGGTTCCTTGTTTCCCCACCTCTACGGCCGGCTTGCGGTCGCCCACGCGATCTGGGTGCGGGACCTGCCGCTCGACGATGCGGGCCGGCACGTCTTTCCCGATCTGCAGACCGGTCGCCCGGTTTAGCGCCGGCTCCCTTTCACACGTGGGAGGGAGCAGGGCGGAGACTCACCCTTTCAGCGCGTTGACGATGCCGTCGGTGAACACCTGCGCGCCGAGCACGATGTCCTCGTCGCTGGTGTTCTCGGTCCAGTGGTGGCTGATGCCGCCGATGGACGGCACGAACATCATCGCGGCCGGCAGCTTGCGCGCCAGCCATTGCGCGTCGTGGCCGGCGCCCGAGGGCATGCGCATGTGCTTGCCGGGCGCGTGAGCTTCCCCCGCGCGATCGAGAGCCGACTGCAGGCCCTGGTCCATCAAGGCAGGCGTGCTGGCACTGAGCCGCTCGACGGCAAGCTTGCAGCGGCCGGCAGCATTGGCGCGCTGCACCAGAGCGTGGATCTCCGCGTCGAGCCGATCGAGGACGGCGGGGTCGGCGTCCCGCAATTGGAACAGGGCTTCGGCCTTGCCGGGAATGATGCTCTTCTCGCCGGGATCGAGGCCGATGCGCCCCGTGGTCCACACCGTGCGCGGGCCGCATATCTCCGGGAAGCGCGCATCGATCGCGCCCAGCAGACGCACCAGCTCGAGGCCGGCGTCGCGCCTGCGTTTCATGGAGGTGGTGCCGGCGTGGTTCTGCTCGCCCTCCACCGAAAACCTGTACTGCCAGATGGCGACGATGGCGGTGACGACGCCGATCTTGAACCCGGTACTCTCGAGCGTGTCGCCCTGCTCGATGTGGGCCTCGAAGAATGCGGCGTAGCGCGCCGGATCGATCAGATGGCGCGGGCGCCCCGACCATCCGGCGGCGGCCAGCGCATCGCGCATCGGAACCCGGGTCGTGTGGTTGGACGCGGCGTCGATCTCTCGTTCCTCGAGCGCGCCGATGAACGAGCGGCTGCCGAGGAAGCTGCCGAAGTGGCCCTCCTCGTCGCAGAACACCACGACGTCGACGCCGAGGTGCCGGGTGGCGGCGTCCTCGGAGATGGCCCGCGCGGCCTCCAGCGCGTAGACGCAGCCCAGGGGACCGTCGAGCCAGCCCGCATAGTTCTGGCTTTCCAGGTGCGAGCCCGACAGCGCCTTGCGGCCGCTCGCCGGGCTCTTGCCGAGGATGTTGGCGATGCCGTCGATGGAGGCGTCGAGGCCCGCCTCGCGCATGCGGTTCACGAACCATTCCCGCGCGGCGATGTCCTCCTTCGAGAGCGTGGGGCGGTGCACGCCGGTCTTGTAGGCGCCGAAGGTGGCGAGCGTGCGCAGATCAGACAGCACGCGCTCCGGTTTGATCTGAGGCATCTTCGTCGTCTCCAATGACCGGTGATGATCGAACGATGCGCTACGTTGTTGCCTCCCCCTGCATCGAAGGCAACGCCTTCGATGCGAAGAGGGGGAGGACGGAACGCCACGGGCTTAGCTCGCCCATTGCAACGCTCGAAACGAACACGGACCGGCGAGCTAAGTCCGATGGCGTTCCTAGGTGGGGGTGTCGCGCGGGCTCCGCCGGTCACCCCCACCCGATGCGTCCAGCGACTTGGATCGGCCGTTGCGTTCGCTGGCCGATCAGCGATAGCCGATCCAAGCCGCGGACGCACCGCCCTCCCCCTCTTCACGACGAAGGCAGTGCCTTCGTCGTAGGGGGAGGCAAGCAGCGACGCAGAGCGAGGAGATGAATGGCGCAGCTCTGGAGTCTCGCATTCCATCGTGCGCATCACCCGCCGAGGAAGATGCGGCGCACCTCGGGGCTGTCGATCAGGTCGCTCGAAGGGCCGGCGATGGCGAGGCGGCCGCTCTCCAGGATGTAGCCGCGGCCGGCGATGGCCAGTGCGAGGCGCACGTTCTGCTCGATGAACAGGATGGCCATGCCCTCGGACTTGAGGGTCTCGAACACCGCCTTCATCTGCTCCATGACCTGCGGCGCGAGCCCGAGGAACGGCTCGTCGACCATCAGCAGACGCGGCAGCGACATGAGTCCGCGTCCCAGGGCCAGCATCTGCTGCTCGCCGCCCGAGAGCGTGCGCGCGAGCTGGCTCTTGCGCTCCGACAGTCGCGGGAACAGGGAGAACACGCGGGAGATGGTCTTCGCCCGGGCCGCCTTGGCCGCCGGATGCCACGCGCCCAGCGCCAGGTTCTGCAGCACGGTCAGGTGAGGGAAGACGCGCCGCCGCTCCAGCACGTGGGCGATGCCGAGGGCCGCCCGCGCATGCGTTGGCTTGCCCACGAGGCTGGCGTCCTCGAAGCGAATGTCACCCGCCTTCACCGGCAGCAGCCCGGTGATGGTGTTGACGACGGTGCTCTTGCCCGAGCCGTTGGGCCCCAGCAGCGCCACGCTCTCGCCGGCGGAGACCGAGAGCGAGACGCCCCACACGACCTGATAGTCGCCGTAGGAAACCTCGAGGTCCTTGACGTCAAGCAGCATCGGCGGTGGTCCCGAGATAGGCATCGACGACGGCGGGGTCCTGGCGCACGTCCTCCGGCTTGCCGAAGGCGATGCGGCGCCCCGCGTAGAGCGCGAGGATGCGATCGGAGATGCGCATCATCACCTGCATGTTGTGCTCGATGGTGACGATGGTGACGCCGCGGCGTTTCAGCTCCAGCACCAGATCGACGAGGCCGGGAATGGTGCGCTGGTCGACGCCGCCGGTCACCTCGTCCATCAGGATCAGCCGGGGCTTCATGGCGAGCCCGCGGGCAAGCTCGAGGCGCTTGCGCTGCCCGGTGGAAAGCTCGCGCGCGAAGTGGTTGCGCTTCTCCAGCAGGTCGACGAAGGCCAGCGCCTCCAGCGCCTGGTCGCGCGCGACTTTCATGTCGGCGGTGCGGGCCAGCGCGCCGACTATGACGTTCTCCGTCACCGTCAGGTCGGGGAACGGCTTGAGCTTCTGGAAGGTGCGGGCCACGCCCATTCCGGCGATGTAGTCGGGCCGCCGGCCGGTGATCTCGCGGCCGTCGAGGAACACGCGCCCCGAGTTCGGCCGACTGGAAGTTGGTGATCAGGTCGAACAGCGTGGACTTGCCCGCGCCGTTGGGCCCGATGATGCCGACGATCTCGCCGGCGTTGACGTCGAACGTGATGTCGGAGTTGGCGGTGAGGCCGCCGTAGCGCTTGGTCAGGCCCTTGACGTCGAGCAGCAGGCTCATGTGCGCGTCCCTCCGCGCCGACGCGTGCGCTCCTCGAACAGGCTCAGGACGCCGTTCGGCCGCCACATGCACACCAGCGTGATCAGGATGCCGTAGACGATGAGATCGATGGTGCGTCCGGTGCCGCCGAACCAGATGCGGCTGTACTCGGAGAGCGGCACCAGGATCGCGGCCCCGACCGCCGGCCCCCACAGCGTGCCGCTGCCGCCGAGCACGGTCATGAGCAGCACGATGATGGAGATCTCCGTCGAGAACAGGCGCTCGGGGTCCAGCACCAGCACGTATTGGCCGTAGAAGGTGCCGGCGACCGACATCATGGCGCCGGAGATGACGAAGGCCAGCACCTTGTGCCTGGCAATCGCGATGCCGAGGCTGGCGGCCGCATCCGGCTCGTCGCGCAGCGCCTGCAGGCGGAAGCCGAACCGGCTGCGGCGCAGCTTCCACACCAGGAAATACCCGGCCGCGGCGATCGCCAGCGCCATGTAGTAGTAGGGCACCTTGCTGCCGTGGAACTGCAGGTAGAGCCACGGCGACGTGCGCACGAGCGGGACGTAGAGGCCCGAGGCGGCGCCGACCCACTCCCAGCGCTGGAACACGATCTGCACGCTGGTGCCGATCAGCAGCGTGGCGATGGCGAAGTAGTGGCCGCGCAGGCGCAGCGTCGGCACGCCGATGGCAACGGCCGCGAGCGAGGACAGCAGCACCCCGACCAGCAGCCCTACCCAAGGCGTGATGCCGTATTTGGCGAACAGCACCGTCGAGGAGTAGGCGCCCAGGCCGAAGAAGATCGCATGCCCGAGACTGATCTGGCCGGACAGCCCCGCCACCACGTTCCACGACTGCGCCATCAGGGCGTAGAGCAGGATCAGGATCATGACGTGGTGGGAGAACTGCGCTGTGAAGATGAAGGGATAGGCCAGCAGCAACGCCGCCATCGCCACCCCGAGGCCGGACGCCCACAGCGG
Organism: uncultured Alphaproteobacteria bacterium; assembly: GCA_963774165.1. Classification (GTDB taxonomy): domain Bacteria; phylum Pseudomonadota; class Alphaproteobacteria; order Rhizobiales; family Hyphomicrobiaceae; genus AWTP1-13. The sequence continues at coordinate 436,600 of CAVZEC010000006.1, forward strand.
CGGTCGCGGCCACAGCCGCTCGGACCGTGCCATCTCCAGCATGCGCGCGTGATCGCTTGCCATTGGGCCTAGTGTCCCGATTCCGAAGTTCGCCCGAGCGGTGGGCTGGGTTCGGGAGCGAACTTCGGAATCATGAGGGACACTAGAGCCGGCGATTCTCTAGTGTGATTCAGACCGAGAAATTCACTCAGGACCATGCCGCAAACTCCGGTGAATTTCTCGATCATCACACTAGTACCTGCCGAACAGGCCGTTCGGCCTGGCGATCACCACCGCGAGGTACAGGCCGAAGACGATCAGCGTCTTGTAGGAGGGATCGAACAGAAGACCACCCAGCGATTCCACGACCCCGATCAGCAGGCCTGCGACCAGGCTGCCGAGGATGCTGCCAAAGCCGCCGAGCGCGACGGCGACGAAGGCCAGCAAAGCAAAACTCACGCCGACATCGGGGAAGATGTAGAAGAAGGTGGAGAGCAACGTGCCGGCCACGCCGACGCAACCGAGCCCGATGGCCCAGCCCAGCGCCGACATGCGCTCGGTGGGAATGCCCATCACGGCCGCCGCCTGGCGGTCCTGCGCGGTCGCCTGCAGACCGAGGCCGGTCTCGGTGCGCGTGACGAACAGCCACAGGGCGACGAACGAGAGGAGGCAGATCGCACCGGCCACCAGCTGCGGCTGGCCGATGAAGATCTCGCCAATCTGCACGCGCCCGGCGATCCAGGGGTTGCTTATCGTGCGGAAGTCGGGCGTCCAGAGGAACTGCGCTCCGGCGCGCAGCGCGACCGCCAAGCCGAAAGTGCCGCAGACCTGGGCGAGCATCGGCGCCTTCAGGAGCCGCCGGATGATGCCGAAGTGGACCAGCACGCCGGCGAACGCCAGCATCGCCGCTACCAGCGGAAGCGATAGCAGCGGGTCGAGCCCGGCCAGCGACCAGAGCCAAAATGCCGCAAACATGGCGAGCATCAGAAACTCGCCGTGCGCGAAGTTGACGATCTCCATCAGCCCAAAAATTAGGCTCAAGCCGACCGCGACGAGGGCATAGATCAGCCCCATCAGAAGCCCGCTGACGACGGCCTGTATAATGAGATCCCTGGACATCGCTGCGCGCGCACCCCCGTTTCAGTCAGTCGATTGACCAGCCTTGCAAAAGCCGCTCCAATCTTGCGAATGACGCGGGAGCGCGGCTCCCATCGTGCGCGACACTGGTGCTCTGAGTCACAAGACGAACCCGCTTGCCATCCCGGTGCTTGCCATCGGGGGATCCATCGTCACGCGAGCACCGGAGCAAGCGGATGGTTGGATACCGGGGACAAGCCCCGGTATGACAACGAGCGCGTAGCAAGAGCGGGGAGGAGACATGGCCGAGACGATCGATCTCCTCGTCGAGGGCGACTTCCTGCTGCCGATGACCGAAGGCGTGCCCGTGATCGCGGGCGCGGAGGTCGCCGTGCGCAACGGTCGCATCGTGCATGCCGGGCCGGAGCGGCCGGCGGGCTCATGGGCTGCGACGCGAACGATCCAGGGGCGCGGCCACGCCATTCTTCCAGGCTTCGTCAACGCCCACTGTCATACCGCCTCGATCGTGTTCCGCAGCCAGACCGACGACCCGCCCGGCGGCGTCACGCTCTACACCATCGGCTTCCGCGGCGAGCAGGAGCTCACGCCTGAGGAGTGGCACGACCTTGCAGGCGTCGGCGCCATCGACATGGTCAAGGCCGGGGTCACCACCATCAACGACATCTACTACGAGCCGGACGGCCTCGCGGCGGCGTGCGCGGCCCTCGGGCTCAGGGCGCAGCTGTGCGACGAGATCTTCGACGTCGCCAAAGAGAACCTGGCCGACGGCGATTACACGCGCTATCCCGAGCGCGGCGCGGCAAAATTGAAGAGGAGCCTCGATTTCAGCGCGCGCTGGCACGGCAAGGCCGACGGGCGCATCACCACCCGCCTAGGTCCCCACGCCGTCGACACCTGCGCGCCGGGGTTCCTGCGCGAGATCGCGAGCGAAGCCAGCCGGCTCGGCATCGGCCTGCACATCCACGCCGCGCAATCGGCCAACGAGGTGGAGGTGGTCAAGCAGATGTACGGGCGCAGCTCGCTCGAGCATCTGGCCGCGCTCGAGGTGATGGGCCCGGACACCGTGCTTGCCCATCTCACGTTCGCGAGCCCGGCCGACCTCGACGCGGTGCGCGACGCGAAAGCGGGATACGCCCACTGCCCCACCATCTACCCGCGCCGCGGCGTCTACCCCGATGTGCCCGGCATCCGTGCCCGGGGCATCCCCATGGGCTTCGCCACCGACTGGATGATGAACGACCCGTTCGAAGGCATGCGCAATGCGCTGAACGCGCTGCGGCTCAAGGCCGGCCGGGTCGATGCCTTGACCACGGCGGAAGCGCTGTGGTTCGCCACCGTGGGCAGCGCCCGCGTGCTCGGGCTCGATCGCGAGATCGGCTCGCTGGAGGTGGGCAAGAAAGCCGACCTCATCCTGGTTCACCTGGAGCGGCCCCACCTCGAGCCGTTCTACGGCGATCCGGCCTCGATCGTGTACTACGCCCGCGCGTCCGACGTGGTCACCAGCATCGTCGACGGCCGGGTGATCATGGAGGACCGCCGCGTCGCGGGCCTCGACGAGACGGCAACGCTGACCAAGGCGCGGCGGCATTTGCCTCGGTTCAGCGCGATGATGCGGCGCCTCGGCGGCGTGTCGCGCCTGGGCGATTGCCCGTGCGGCGCCTGCTAATTCGCGCTGTCGACCTTGAGCTTGGCGTCGTGGATGACTTTGCCCCACTTCGCGATCTCGACCTTGATGCGGGCGGCGAACTCGTCAGGCGTGTTGGCCAGCACCTCGAATCCCAGGTCGTCGAGACGCTTCTTCACGTCGGGCATGGCGACGATCTTGACGATCTCGCCATGCAGCAGATTGATGAGCTCCTTGGGCGTGCCGACGGGAGCAACGATACCCGTGATGGTGTAGGCCTCCTGGCCCGGGTAGCCGGCCTCGGCCATCGTCGGGACGTCGGGAAGGGAGGCAGAGCGTTTCTCGGCCGTCACCGCCAGCGCGCGCAGCAAGCCGTCCTTGATCTGTGCCGCCGCGGACGGCAGGGCGGAGAACGCTACCGGCGTATGGCCGCCGACGGTCGACTGGATCGACGGGCCGGCGCCCGTGAACTGCACGGTCGGCAAGTCGAGCCCGTAGGTCATGCGGAATATCTCGCCCGAGAGGTGCGGCGTGCTGCCGGCGCCCGGCGCGGCGAAGGTGTACTTGCCGGGGTTGGCCTTGATGAGCTCGATCAGCTCCTTGATGGTCTTGGCGGGGACCGACGGGGTCACCGAGATCACGTTGGGCGACACCGCCACGATCGTGATCGGCGCGAAGTCCTTGACCGGATCGTAGGGCACCTTGGCGAACAGGCTCGGGTTGACGACGAAGCCCGTGCTCACCGCCATCAGCGTGTAGCCGTCGCCGGGCGCCTGCGCGACCAAGCCGGACGCCGTGTTGCCGCCCGCGCCCGGCTGGTTCACCACATAGAACTGCTTGCCGAGACTGGCGGACAGCTTGTCGGAGACGATGCGGGCGATGACGTCGGTGGGGCCGCCGGCATTGAAGCCTACGACCACACGCACAGGCCGGTCGGGGTAGGACTGGGCCAGGGCCGCCAAAGGAAAGGCGAGCGCGACGAGAGCCACGGCCAGACGGGTGATCGATTTCAAGGGCGTCCTCCACTGCAACCGGCTTTTGGGCCATGCTAGCATTCCCGCCAGCCGCCGCGAACTGCCCGCCGCGGACCGACGAGTGCGGGGTGTCGGATCCCCCGTCCCGACCTATATGCTTGACTGAAAGCTGGAAGCGAGGGGTCTGCCCCTTTCCGAAACGGAGCCTGTCATGGACACCAAGACATATCCCGTCACCAGATCGGACGCGGAGTGGCGCAAGCTGCTCACGCCCGAGCAGTATCAGATCATGCGCCGGCACGGCACCGAGGCGCCCGGCAGCTGCGCGCTCAACTTCGAGAAGCGTGCCGGAACGTTCGTCTGCGCCGGCTGCGATCAGCCGCTGTTCGTCTCGAAGAAGAAGTTCGAGAGCGGCACCGGCTGGCCGAGCTTCAACGACCCGGAGTCGGGCGCCGTGGAGACCACGACCGACGAGAGCTACGGCATGATCCGCACGGAGGTGCATTGCAGCCGATGCGGCAGCCATCTGGGCCACGTCTTCGAGGACGGCCCCCCGCCGACCGGCCTGCGGTATTGCATCAACGGCGTCGCCATGAAGTTCGAGCCGGAGTGATGGCGCCGGCGCGTCCTGCGAAGCGTCTGTGCGCGGGAAGGCCGGGGGCCTTCCCGCTTCGACGCAATCTCGACGGCTTTCCAAGCTGACCGTTGTCATCCCGGGCTTTGGCTGCACTCGGGTTCGTCCCGAATGCGTCGGGGATTCATCTGTCAGCTCTCTCCGGCATTCGCGAATGAATGGATCCCGGCGCAGGGAAATGCGGGGCACTGGGCCAATGCCCACGCGGTAATTGGCGCAATCGCTGATTATTATTGCTGTAATATGCGGCATGCGCATCGAAATGCGCCATGGCAGAAGTTAAGTGCCGCTGGCTCCGCTATAAGTATCCGGATGGAAGACTTGCTCCGGAAGTCACGAAATTTGCTCAACAATTTTGCCTCATTAACTCCTTGTTAATAACCTCCCGATAGCCTGCAATTAACCAATCCGCATCGACTCCAGTAACGTCCAATCGGTCCTGTTCGAGTTTCAGTCTCAACCAGGCTCCGGAAGCTCGAGCCACAACAACAAATGGCTTTTTCCGGCTCGTCGGTTCAGTCAACGCAAACCGTCAAGAGGAGAAGCCATCATGCTGTTCAACAAGAAGGCGGAGGAGGAGCTTTTGAACAACCTCGCCGCAGCCGCCAAGCGCCCATCGACCACCCCTGCGTCACCGGTTGAACCGGCTGCGTCCGCACTGCGCAAGAGCAACAGCGCGCCGACCCGCTCCGTGATCGATGCGTGGCTGACGATCAGCGGCAACCTGCAGAGCGAGGGCGAGGTCCAGGTCGACGGCCAGATCCACGGCGACATCCGCTGCGCGCATCTCACGGTCGGCCGGGACGCCACGGTCAACGGCAACATCACGGCCGAGGAGGTCGTGGTTCGCGGCAAGGTGACGGGCGTCATCCGCGCCAACCGCGTCATCCTGCAGGACTGCGCGCACGTCGAGAGCGAGGTCTTCCACAAGAAGCTCTCGATCGAGGAGGGCGCCTGCTTCGAAGGCACGTCCCGCCGCTGCGAGGATCCACTCGTCGCCGAGTTGCCGAGCGCAAAGCCCGCTAGCAAGGGCAACGGCAAGTTCCACGAGAGCGGAGCAGTCGCCGCCTGATCCCGCCGGCAGCCTCGACGGCTACGGACCGGCGGTGGAAGCGGAAGTCGGCAGTCGCGCAAGAGGCCACGTCTCGGACGTGGCCTTTTTTCGCGCCTCACACCTCCCTTTTGGCGGGCGGATGCGTCACCAGCGACTTGAGGTCGGCGGACGAGCCGGCGAGCTTTGCGAGGTCCGGGCGCGGCCGGCCGAGGCCCGCTATGCGGGCGAACGACGCCTCCATGGCCTCGGCGGCGTCGAGCAGCTCGAGGTCGCCGTGGAAGCGCCCCGTCACCTGCAGGCCGAACGGCATGCCGGCCTGGTCGCGCCCGCAGGGAAGCGAAATCGAGGGATTGGTCGCCAGCGTGATGAAGTAGGTGAGCGCCAGCCAGTGGTAGTAGTTGCGCAAGGGCTTGCCCTCCATCTCGGCGAGATAGAGCTCGGTCCAGGGTCGCGGCGACACGGGGGTCGTCGGCGACAGCACCAGGTCGTAGTCGCGGAAAGTCTGCTGGAAGCGCCGGAAGATGCGCGTCTGCTCGGCGTGGGCCCAGGCCGCGTCGGGCAGCGACATGGCCGCACCCATCTGGTAGTTGGCGCGCACGTTGGGTCCGAGCGAGCTCGGGTCCTTGGTGTAGGCATCGTGGTAGCGCGTCACGAAGGTGAGGGCGCGGACCACGTCGAAGCAGCGGTCCGCCTCGCCGAAGTCGAACGCCACCTCGTCGCAGGAGCGGAACAGGTGGCGCATGGCGGCGACCCGCTCGCGCAAGACGCCGCGGATCTCGCGCGACACGGGACACTGGCCGAAGTCCTCCGTCCATGCGACGCGCAGGCCGCCGAGATCTGCGGGCCGTCCCGCCGCGAGCCGCTCGCGGTCGACCGGAAATCCGAGCGGCTCGCCGTCGACCATGCCGGCCTGGGCTGCGAACAGCATGCGCGTGTCGGCGACCGAACGGCCCATGGGTCCCAGCACCGAGATCGGCGTCCAGCCGAGCGGCCGCTGCTCCATCGGCACCACGCCCGGCGACGGACGCAGGCCGACCACGCCGCAATAGGCGGCCGGGATGCGCAGCGAGCCGCCGGTGTCGGAGCCGGTGCAGACCGGGAGCATGTCGCACGCCAGCGCCACCGCCGAGCCGCCGGACGATCCCCCCGCGTTGAGGCGCGTGTCGAACGGGTTGCCGGTGGCGCCCCAGACCGGATTGCGCGTGTTGGCGCCGGCGCCGAACTCGGGGACGTTGGTCTTGGCGACGACGATGGCGCCGGCCTTGCGCACGTTCGCCACCATGGCGCAATCGCGCGCGGCCACGTTGTCGCGGTAGAGCGGCGAGCCGTGCGTCGTGAGGAGGCCCTCGGCGTCGTGCAGGTCCTTCACGCCGGCCGGCAGGCCGTGCAGCGGCCCGAGCGCATCGCCGTCCCGCGCCGCCTTCTCCGCCGCACTGGCCTCCCGGCGCGCGCGGCCGTATGCCGTGCCGCAGATGGCGTTGATCGACGGGTTGAGCGCTTCGATGCGCGCGATCGCCGCCTCGGTGAGCTCGACCGGCGAGATCTCCTTGCTGCCGATGCGCCGCCTCAGCTCCGCGCTCGACATCTCGAGTAATCCGTCAACCTTCGACATGGCTTATCCTCGATACCTGGCAGGTCCGTATCCTATGCGTTGTGCGGTCCGGTCGCCCGGACCCTCCCTATGGAACCGCTCAGAAAATCAGTCCGGGTGTGGTTTCCTCGTCGAGCGGCCAGATGGGGCGCTGCACGCGGGTGTAGTTGATGCGGCGGTAGTCGCGCGCCAGCGGTGCGTCGCTGTCGACGTAGATCACGCGCTTGGCGATGGGCCCGAAGGCAGCCATGAAGTGGTTGGTCGACTTGACGACGACGATGCGGCGCTCGCGCGGATCGATGCCGAGATTGGTGAACAGCTCGAGCCCGAGAGCCTGCGTGCGGTTGGCGATCAGCACCACCTCGACGCCACCCACGCGCACAGCGGCACAGTCGCCGAGGGGAACCTGCGTCGGCCCGAAGCTCTGCCAGCAGTCCCGCGCCAGCCGCGCGACCGTCACGGTCGCGTCGATGGGTGCACCGGACGCGGGCCCGATCTTGCCGCCGAAGCGGAGCGGAAACGTCGCCCCCTCCCCGGCGTCGAAACACAGCCTGACCGCGATCGGATCCCAGATCGGCCCGACCGCGGCACCCTCGACGTTGCGCTCGATCAGGTGGCGCAGGATGGTGGTGTTGTCGGACGGCGCGCCGCCGCCGGCGTTGTCGGCCGGATCGGCCAGCACGACCGGCGCCACGTTGCTCGCCACCGCCGCGGCCACGCCCTGCGGCACCCCGAGGAACTGCGGCATCGTCTTGCCGCGCATGGACACCAGCTCCTCCCCGATGGTCGTGGCCAACCGGTCTGCTTTTGCCTTGTCGCCGTCGGCGATCACCAGCACGCGGCTCGAGTTCTCGGGCACGTCGGCGTAGGGAAAGCAGTGCACGATGGAGATCGACAGGATGCCGTCCTTGCCCTCCATCGTCTTGATACGGTCGACGAACGCGCGCATCAGCGGCTCGGTCGTCGGGTACATCTGCAGCTGCCGGCAGTCGTAGAGCGACATGACCGGCTCGATCTTGCCCCTGAGCTTGCCCAGCACGAGGTCGAGCACATCCTCGGCCCGCTCGACCACGTCGGTGTGGGGATATTCCTTGTAGCAGACGATGATGTCGGAGGCGGAGATGCGCTTCAAGGTGAGATGGCAGTGCGGATCGAGCTCGACGCCGATCACGCAGCCCTTGCCGACGATGGCGCGGGCGCGCTCGATGATGTCGCCCTCCACGTCGTCGTAGCCGTAGGCGACCATGGCGCCGTGCAGGCCGAGCAGCACGCCGTCGACCGGCATGGCGGCTCGCAACTGTCCCAGAATCTCGTCGCGCATGAACTCGTAGTCGGCCCGGTTGGTGGTGCCCGAAGGGCTGGCGGCGAAGCAGCTGCCCTCCACCAGCGTGAAGCCCTCCGCGGCGGCGCGCCGGCGGCAGACGAACAGCGGTGCCGTGCACATGCGCGGGGAATCGGTGGGGTGCTCGCCGGGCCGATAGAACACGCTTTCCTTGTAGGCCACGAGGCTCGTCGGCAAGGGCGAGAAGGTATTGGTCTCGGTGGCGAGCGTGGCGGCGAACAGGCGCATGGGGCACTCCGGGCGGGGCCGCCAGTCAAGCACTTAAGTCGGGTACCTGGAAGAGGCCGACACGCCCATCGGCCATGGTTCGACCCTCGGAACAAGTCTGAGGGCAGGCAGGCTCACCATTGTGGTGGTGGGGGCCCCAACGCGTGGCCCGCCGAAAACAAAGAGGCCCCGCCGAAGCGGGGCCCAAGGACTTCAGAGCGATATCCGCTGCGGCTGCTTAGACGGCCTCTTTGAGGTCCTTGGCCGCGCGGAAAGCGACCTTCTTGCTGGCCTTGATCTTGATGGCCGCGCCCGTGGCCGGGTTGCGGCCCATGCGGGCCGGGCGCTTGCGCACCTGGAGGATGCCGAGGCCGTTGAGGCGGATGCGGCGGCCCTTCTTCAGGTGCTTGGTGATCTCGCCGACCATGTCCATGAGCATGGCGTTGACCTGCGTCTTCTTCAGGTCGTTGCTCTCGGCCAAAGCCATGGCGAGGTGGCGAAGCGTGACGGTCTCGGCCTTCACGGCCTTTTTCACGGGAGCGATCCGGGGAACGCTCAGTTCTGCTTTCTGCATGTGCTGCCCTTTGCTGCGATTGCGCTGATGGATGCCGGGAAATGCATTGATTTCAACTCAGTATCTGTATTCGCCGATTCGCGATATGGAAAAGCGCGGATGCTCACCGCGGGATATTGCCCGCGTTGTTTGCATGCCACGCCCTCTGCAAGTCTCGCGGTGGATTGAAGAGATGATTCCTCTTGCAATCTTCTATCAACCGACGCAATTGATATCGATCGAATTCACATTCAACGATCTCTTGGAGAGACAAAATGGCGAAAATCAATGGCCTCGATAAAATGTCGTACGCGGAATTGGCCGAGATGGAAGCCCAGATCGACCGCCTGAAGAGCGAGAAGCAGGGCGCCGAGCGCAGCGCGCTCCGCCAGCGTCTGGTCGATATCGCCAAGGAGCACGGTTTCGATATTCATGATCTGTTCGGCAAGGGGCGCAAGGGCACCGTGGCCGTGAAATATCGCGACCCCAAGAACCCGGAGAACACCTGGACCGGGCGTGGGCGCATGCCGCGCTGGATGTCGGCCGCAACCAAAGGCGGCAAGGCCCGCAAGGAAGACTTCCTTATCTGATTATGGCCGAAGGTGGTGTGTCGGGCCTTGAAGGGCGCGATCGCCGGCCGCACATCTAGTGTGGTGTCTCGCAAATGCCATCACCATTGGCGGTGGGCTCCATCATTGGCATTTGCGAGACTGAACCACACTAGAAGCACTGTTTCTAGTGTCTTTCAGTTTCCGAATTGCCTTGCCACCAGTGAGGCAACGTGATGGGAGACAGGACCCTAGGTGCGCGTCTCCCTCGCCGTGCTACTGTTCGCGGCGCGGGGCCATCCGAGACAGGCCATGAGGATGATCCAGGCGTCTGCTTTGCTGCGTGCTGGGAGCCGGCATGGCGCATGCGGGGCCGGCCGACGACTGCAATCAGGGTCGCGACATCGAGCGCCAGCTACGCGGATGCTCGGCGTACATCAAGCTGGGCAAGGGTGCGCCGGAGAACCTCGCTACCGCCTACCTCAACAGGGCCAACGTGTATGCGCAGCGCGCCAGGTACGACCAGGCGCTCGCGGACTACGACGCTGCCGAGGCGCTCGACGCGCAAAATCCGCTGATCCCGTACAACCGCGGCAATGCCCATTTCGACCGTCGTCGGTACGTGCGGGCAGTTGCCGACTTCTCGAGGGCGGTCGAGCTGGACGCGGGCTTCGCCCTGGCCTACCTCAACCGCGGTCTTGCACAAGAGGGACTGGGCGACACTGGCGCCGCCGCGCAGGACTACCGCCGTGCGCTGGCTCTCGATCCCGCGTCCAGCAACGCACGAAAGCGCCTGGAGCGGCTGCAGTCGCAATAGCTGCGCACCTCACACAAAAGACGGTTATTGGAAATCTCATTTCCCCGCCCGCGCCGATCGGCGCGGCGATGAGTTTATGCTCGTTTGTATGAGAGGGGCTTGCCGGCCGATAATGTCACGCAACCTCGTGCGGGAGCATCTCGTCGTTGCGTCGAGACCGGAATGACAGCGCGAATAGCGCGTTGACCAGGAATGACGCCACGATGCTGCAGAGCGCCATTATCACGTAGTGGTGGCCCGAGAATCCCTGCCGCGCCACGTTGGTGAGGGCACGCGCTCCCGGTATGAAGTCGCCCGAGGCGCTCAGCATGTTCAAGGATGCCAGCCACACGCTATCCGCGAAGCGCAGCAGCGAGGCGTAGAGGTTCGGGACCAGGGCGTTGAAGCTGAACAGCGCCACGGCGAGCACGACCGTGGTCGGGACGCTCGTCAGCGCGATGGCGATGCGCTGCCAGGCCGAGCGCGTCCCGCCCAGCCACTTGTTGAGCGGTATGCCGACCACGACGCTGGCGATCAGGATGGCCGGGATGGACAGCACCACGTGGGTCATGTTGACCCGCTCGCGCAGATGGTTCACCGCCACCTGGCCCCAGTGGCTGCCCGACACCATCGAGTCGAGCGCCGAGACGATGCCGCGTCCGGTGTCCGACGCAAAGGTGATGATGGGGGCGGCTTCTTTGTCGAAGAGGACGGAGACCACCATGATGCCCAGCATGATGGCGTAGCTGGTCGCACCGATGCCAATCGAAGCGACGATGCGCCGGAACCACGTCATGCGCCCTCCACCTGCCATCCAGTGCCTCTTTCTCCGCCCCCGGCACCGATAATACAAGAGGGTGGCATCCAGAAGGTCACGAGTGTGACTTCGCGGGCAAATCCGATCGGCAGCGCAATGACGCAGCAAGGCGCACGGGCACGGCCGGGGCGCGTTTTCCGATCAAGCTGTCGTGAGACGGACCGCCCGGCTATGACATCCTGCGGTTGAAAGCGCCTACAAGCTCGCGCATGGCCCCGGCGGCCCAAGCAAAAGGAGACAAGCCAATGGCAAACTACCTCGAGCTGCTCACCCCCAGGAACTCCCAGCTGCTCTTCATCGACCAGCAGCCGCAGATGGCCTTCGGGGTCCAGTCCATCGACAGGCAGGCTCTCAAGAACAACGTCGTGGCGCTCGCCAAGGCGGGCAAGGTCTTCGGCGTTCCCACGACCGTCACCACGGTCGAGACCGAGGGTTTCTCCGGCAATACCTATCCCGAGCTGCTTGCCGTCATTCCCGACAACAAGATCATCGAGCGCACCTCGATGAACTCGTGGGACGACCAGAACGTGCGCGACGCGCTCGCGGCCACAGGCCGCAAGAAGATCGTGGTATCGGGCCTTTGGACCGAGGTGTGCAACGCCATGTTCGCGCTCGATGCCATGCGCGAGGGCGGCTACGAGATCTACATGGTCGCGGATGCGTCGGGCGGCACGTCCGTCGACGCGCACAAATACGCCATGGACCGCATGGTGCAGGCCGGCGTGGTGCCCATGACCTGGCAGCAGGTGCTGCTCGAATGGCAGCGCGACTGGGCCCGCAAGGACACCTACGACGCCACGATCGCCATCGTGCAGGAGCACTCCGGTGCCTACGGCATGGGCGTCGACTACGCCGTCACCCACGTGCACAAGGGCCCGGAGCGGGTGAAGCACGGCCAGCGTATCGGGCCGAAGCCGGCGAAGATCTCCTGACGCGCTAGTGTCCTGATCGCGAAATTCGCCTCATTCTGCGGCACCCTGGGAGCGAATTTCGCGATCTGAAGGACACTAGCAAAACAAGCATTCTAGTGGGGCTTTGGATTTGACATTCGCCTCGCGAGCCCGCGGCCAAGTGGGTAGCGAATGTCAAATCCGCTCCACTGGGCGAGCGGATCGATTGATCGGCCGGGCGGATTGCGATTTCAGCTTTCGCCGTTGGCGAGGGCGCGGGTGAGGGCGGCGTGCCGAGCCAGCACCGGCGCGAGGTCGAGGCTGACGAGGCGGCCGTCGCGCACGACGGTACGGCCGTTCACGACCGTGCAGGACGCCTTGTGCGGGCCGCACATCACGAGAGCCGCGACCGGGTCCCAGGCGCCCGACATGTCGATGGTGTCCAGGCGGAAGGCGGCGAGATCGGCGGCCATGCCGGGCGCCAGGCGGCCGATGTCGTCGCGCCCCAGCACACGCGCGCCGCCGCGGGTCGCGATCTCGAGCGCCGTGCGCGCGGTCATGCCAGCGGCGCCCTCGCGCAGGCGCTGGACGAGCAGCGCGTGGCGCGCCTCGTTCAGCAGGTGGCCGCTGTCGTTGGAGGCCGATCCGTCGACGCCCAGCCCGACGGGAACTCCGGCATCCAGCATCCGCCGCACGGGGGCGATGCCGCTGGCGAGGCGCATGTTGGAGGAGGGGCAGTGCGCGACGCCGGTGCCCGTGCGCCCGAACAGGCCGATCTCGCGGTCGTCGAGCTGCACGCAGTGCGCGTGCCACACATCGGGTCCGGTCCAGCCGACCGATTCCGCGTAGTCGCCGGGCCGCATGCCGAACTTCTCCTGGGAGTAGGCGATGTCCTGGACGTTCTCGGCGGTGTGCGTGTGCAGGCTGACCTTGTGCTGGCGAGCGAGCGCGGCGCTGTCGCGCATCAGCTCGCGGCTGACGGTGAAGGGCGAGCACGGCGCAACCACGATCCGCAGCATCGAATAGCGGGCCGGATCGTGGTGCTGCTCGAGCACCCTGACCGTGTCCCTCAGGATCGCGTCCTCCCGCTCGACCAGATAGTCGGGAGGCAGGCCACCCAGCGACTCCCCGATGCTCATGGCGCCGCGCGCGGCGTGGAACCTGAGCCCGATCTCCTGCGCCGCGCGAATCTCGTCGTCGATGCGCGCGCCGTTGGGAAACATGTAGAGGTGATCGGAGGAGGTGGTGCAGCCGGTCAGCGCCATCTCCGCGAGGCCGACGAGGGCGGAGACGTAGACGTGCTCCGGCCCCATGCGTCCCCAGATCGGGAACAGCACCTTCAGCCAATCGAACAGCGGACCGTCCTGGGCGGCGGGAACCGCGCGCGTCAGGTTCTGGAAGAGATGATGATGGGTGTTGATCAGGCCGGGGATGACGATGTGGTTCGCGAGGTCCAGCACGTCGTCGGCAGTCTGCGGGAGAGCGCCTGCCGGTCCGATCTGCCGGATGACGCCGTCCTGGCAGAAAATCGCACCGTCCGGAATGTCGCCGAGCGCGGCATCCATGGTGACCACGAGCGCCGCGTTCTTCACGAGCAGCGTTGGCATCGCGATATCCTCTCGCCGGCAGCCGTCCGGGCAATCTCGTCACGAAATCGCGAGTTGGTCGCCCGCCGGGGCGGCGCGCGATGCGCGCGGAGCGGCGTCACCCGGAGAGGCACCATACATGATCGTGCCCGGCACACGCACCACGAAGCGTGGGCGCACAGCCGGGCACGTATCGAGCAGCGGCGGGGCGTTTCGGGGATGCCCGCCTTCGCGCGATCAGAAGTGCACGCGGCCGACGAACATGGGCGTGTTGGCGATGGCTCCGGTCATCAAGTCGTGGTTGTTGCCGAACTTGTTGAACCAGTACTCGTAGGCGATGCCTGCCTCGATGAAGTTCTTGCGGTGGAGGATGATCTCGCCGATGTCGAACACCAGCTCGGGGCGGGTGAGGACCTCGGTCTTGGTCTCGACGCCGAAGCCGTCCTTGCCCTTGGGCGTGACCACGTTGAAGAAGCCGTTGAACTTGGCCGTGGTGAAGCCGAGCGGGATCGGGAAGCTCCACGCGGCCTCGAAGCAGAAGTGGCTCTCGAACTCGACCTCGACGCCGATGATGCCGTTGTGGTTCCACTCCTTGCACCAGTTGAAGGAGGTGTTGAGGAAGCCCTTTGGCACCGCCCACGCAATGTAGGGCCCCGCGACGATCAGGCGTTTGCCGGGGGAGAAAAAGTCGTTCTTGGTGTTGACGTCGGCGCCGAGCGTCAGTCCGAAGTCGGCGATCGGTCCCCAGCCGCCCTTGCTGCCCGTGACCTTGTTGTAGCTGAGGCCATGGCGATAGACGACGTAGACCTCGCGTGCGCCCTCACCCCCGTTATTGGCCGGATCGGTGCTGTCCGAAATGAGGTAATCGATGCTGAGGAAGTTGCTGCCCCACTTGTACCCGTCGACGTGCGTGTAGTTGATGATGCTCTTGGTGATGTCCTGAGGATTGGTCGGCTCCCTGAACCGAGTCCCGTAGCGGTACTCGAACACGTTGTCCTGGAAAATCTGGGCGTTGGCGCCGCCGGCCGTCGTGAGCGAGGCCGCTGCCACGGCTAGTCCGAGACCGATCGTCCGACATCTGATTTTCAGGTTGGTCCAGTGCGAGCTACCGCGCATGTTTGTCCCCCGAGGTGCGTGATTGGCGGTGCGAGAGCAGGAAGCGAAGCGATCACGCATCGAAGGCTCCGAGCGTTGGCGCAGGGTGCCCTTGGTGAGTGCTCACCGTCAGCAATAGTGACCCGCGCCGCATGTTCGGATCAACATTCCGATAACATACAGTGACAGTCTGATGACTTACGTGTCTGGTGCGACACGGAATTTGAAAACTGCACAAATTAGGATCGTCGCGCTTCGCCAGCGGGCGTTTGCACGCGCACACTGGATGCAGGTCTCTCCGCACCCGCCCAAGGATTGAGCGGATTTTCTATTTGCGCTGCGGCGTTAGGCTGAAAAGCAATCGGACGTTTTCGGAAGATCATCCGGCGACGCGCGGCGGCGCCGGTTCGGCCACAGGCTTATTGCCGTGGATCGCGCGCGTAGGCCTTGTGTCCGCCGATGAAGGTCGCATGCACAGCGCGATCGTCGGCCAATATCATCTGAATGAAGAGGGCCTCCCAGAGGCTGCCCGCGCGCTGCATGCGCTGGGCGACGAGCGGTCGCGACGCCAGATCCAGGACGACGATGTCCGCGTCGAGGCCCGCGGCCAGATTGCCCACGCGGTGGCCGAGCCGCATGACGTCGGCGCTGCCGACGGTGGCCAGATAGAACGCCTTGGCCGGATGCAGGCTGTAGCCCTTGAGCTGGCTGATCTCGTAAGCCGCCTTCATGGTCTCGAACATCGAGAACGAAGAGCCGCCGCCGACGTCCGTGGCGAGCCCCACCGCGATCGGCCGGGCGTGCTCGCGAGCCGTGCGCATGTCGAACAGTCCCGAGCCGATGAACAGGTTGGAGGTGGGGCAGTGCGAAAGCCCCGCTCCCGTCTCACGCAGCCTGGCCACCTCGCGCTCGGTCAGGTGGATGGCGTGGCCGAAATTCGATCCTGGCCCCAGCAGGCCATATTTCTCATAGATGCCAAGGTAGTCGGGTGGCCCGGGATGCAGTTCCTTGACCCAGCCGATCTCGGCCGTGTTCTCGCTCAAGTGCGTCTGCATCAGCGTTGTTGGATGCTCGCGCCACAGCGCGCCCGCGGCCTCCAGCTGGCCCGGCGACGACGTGACGGCAAAGCGCGGCGTGACGACGTAGGTGAGCCTGCCGACCCCGTGCCAGCGCTCGATCAGCGCCTTGGACTGCTCGTAGCCGGTCTGGGCGCTGTCGCGCAGATCGTCCGGCGCATTGCGGTCCATCATCACCTTGCCGGCCGCCATGCGGAAACCGCGCTGCTGCGCGGCCGTGCAGAAGGCGTCGACCGAAGCCGGATGCACGGTGCAGTAGACCGAGGAGGTGGTGATGCCGTTGCGCAGGCATTCGTCCAGAAACCGGTGGGCGGCGGCATCGGCGTGGCCCCGGTCGCCGAACCGAGCCTCGGCGGGGAAGGTGTATTTCTCGAGCCAGGCCAGCAGCTGCTCGCCGTAGGAGGCGATGATGTCGATCTGCGGGTAGTGCACGTGGCAGTCGACGAAGCCGGCCATGATGAGGTGCCCGGCGTAGTTCTCGACCACGGCACCGGGATGGTGCGC
The DNA here is from genome assembly GCA_963774165.1 of uncultured Alphaproteobacteria bacterium. Lineage (GTDB taxonomy): Bacteria > Pseudomonadota > Alphaproteobacteria > Rhizobiales > Hyphomicrobiaceae > AWTP1-13. Next base: position 452,968 of record CAVZEC010000006.1, read on the forward strand.
AATGACGTCCGACGCCGCCCCCACCTCGAGAATCTTCCCCTCCGCGATGGCAACCGCGCCGTCGGCATGGAAATCCACCGCCGCGTCCGGCTCGACCTTGAAGGGGTCGTCGCGAAACGCCAGCGTCTGCCCGCGCAGGATCGTGGTTGCGCTTGGGTGATCCATCAGAATAGGTCCGCAACCGCATCCCCTCTCCCCTTTGGGGAGAGGACGCGAGGCCATGACTTGCGGCCGCTAACGCCGACGGCCAACCCGCCACCAACGTTGCCGACGCGGTCGCAAGTCATTTGGCCGAGCTGGTGAGGGGGGACTTCGTTCGTTGCGATGAAGGCCCCCTCATCCGCCCGTCTCGCCGAAGGCGAGCCTCCGGCTCGACGGGCACCTTCTCCCCAAGGGGAGAAGGGACCTTGCTCGCGGATTCTCTCCCCCATCATGAAAGACAAAGGGGAGAGGGAGAAGAAGTGGCGCGGGCGTTCACTTCGGCAGCGAGCCTTCGACGCCCTGGACGTAGAAGTTCATGCTGGAGAGATCCTTGTCGGAGGCTTTCTCGCCGGCCTTCAGCCAGGGGGTGCCATCCTGCTTGTTGATGGGACCAGTGAAGGGATGCACGGTGCCGGCGGCGATGGCGTCGCGTGCCGTCTCTGCGAGCTTGGCCACGTCGGGAGGGAGCTTCTTCGACAACGGCGCGATCACCACCGTGCCCTCCTTGATGCCGTCCCAGGTGTCGCCGGTCTTCCAGGTGCCGTCGAGCACCGCCTTCACGCGCTTGATGTAGTAGGGATCCCAGTTGTCGACGATCGAGGTGAGCTGCGCGTTGGGGCCGAACTGGGCCATGTCGGAGGCTTGGCCGAACGCGTAGATGCCCTTCTCCTCGGCGAACTTCATGGCGGCGGGCAAATCGGTGTGCTGCATCAGAACGTCGGCGCCCTGGTCGACAAGGGCCTTGGCCGCATCCGTCTCCTTGCCCGGATCGAACCAGGTCGAGACCCAGATCACCTTGATCTTGATGTTTGGGTTCACCGACTTGGCGGCGAGATAGGCGGCGTTGATGCCCATCACCACCTCGGGGATCGGGAACGAGCCGATGTAGCCGATGGTGTTGGTCTTGGTCATCTTGCCGGCGATCAGCCCGATGACATGGCGGCCCTCGTAGAAGCGGGCGTTGTAGGTGGCCACGTTGGGCGCCTGCTTGAAGCCGGTGGCGTGCTCGAATTTCACGTTGGGATAGCGCGTCGCCACCTTGATGGTCGGATTCATGAACCCGAACGAGGTGGTGAAGATGAGGCTGCTGCCGGTTGCCGCCAGCTGATCGATGACGCGCTCGGCGTCCGGTCCCTCGGGGACGTTCTCCACGTAGTTGGTGTCGATCTTGTCGCCGAACTCCTTCTTGATGGCCAGCAGGCCCTGGTGATGCTGGTAGCTCCAGCCATGATCGCCGATCGGCCCGACGTAGACGAAGCTGACCTTGGGCTTGGTCTGCGCCACCGCCGGCGGGCCGGCCAGCGCAAGCAGGGCGGCGAGCGCGCTGCCGGCCAGAAGTTTACCCAGTGCGGACAGTCTCATGTTCTTTCTCCTACTCGGTCACAACCAAAACTCTTCCGACCTCGTTCAGGCCACGGCGTGGAACGGCTTGCCGAGGCATGCGGGCGCGGTCAGCTTCACTTTCACGGCGTCGCGCGAGATGATCACGAGCACGACGATGGTGGCGATGTAAGGCAGCGTCGAAAGCAGCTGCGCGTCGATCTTGACGCCCAGCGCCTGACTGTGCAGCTGCAGGATGGTGATGCCGCCGAACAGATAGGCGCCCATCAGCACGCGCCACGGCCGCCAGGCCGCAAACACGACGAGAGCCAGCGCGATCCAGCCGCGCCCCGCGGTCATGCGCTCGACCCACAGCGGCGTCTGCACGAGCGACAGGTAGGCGCCGCCGAGCCCGGCCATGGCGCCGCCGAACATCAAGGCGAGATAGCGATAGGCGATGACCGGGTAGCCGATGGCGTGCGCCGCGTCGTGATTCTCGCCGATCGCCCGCACGATCAAGCCCAGCCGCGTGCGGTCGAGCACCCAGGCGACCAGCAGCACCATGGCGAACGAGAGATAGAGCAGCCCATCCTGGCCGAACAGCAGCTTGCCGACGAACGGCAGATCGGTGAGGCCGGGCACATACAGGCGTGGGAAGGCGGGAGCCGAAAGCCCGCTGTAGCCCTGCCCCCAGAGCGCGGACAGGCCGAGGCCGAACATCGTCAGCGCCAGGCCCGACGCCACCTGGTTGGCCCGCAGCGTCAGCGTGAGGATGCCGAACAGCGCCGCCATGACGGCGCCGCCGAGCATTGCCGCGACAAGCGCCAGCAGCACGCTCTTGGTGGCGATGACGGCGGAGAAGCCCGCGATGGCCCCGACGATCATCATGCCCTCGACGCCGAGGTTGAGCACGCCCGAGCGCTCCGCCACCAGCTCGCCGGTGGCCGCGAACACCAGCGGAGTGGCGGCGATCATGGCGCTGATCAGGATGTTGGCGAGGAGCTCCATGGCCTCAGTGCTCCAGCGAGTGCGCAGGCGCCGGCTTCGGCAGGGTCGGCTGGACGGCCACCGGCGAGGCGGCAGCCGGTGCGCGCCGCGGAACCCAGCGCGGCCGGTAGTTCACCAGCACATCGGTGGCGAGCAGGAAGAACAGAAACATGCCCTGGAACACGGCGGTCGTGGCGCTCGGCAGGCTCATGGAGATCTGCGCCGTCTCGCCGCCGATGTAGGTGAGCGCGAGCAGCAGCCCGGCAAACAGGATCCCGACCGGATGCAGCCGGCCCAGGAAAGCGACGATGATGGCCGTGAAGCCGTAGCCGGCCGGCAGCGCCGGCACGAGTTGCCCGACCGGACCTGCCGCCTCGAACAGGCCAGCCAGTCCCGCGCATCCGCCCGAGACCAGGAAGCAGAACCAGATCAGCCGCTGGTCGGAGAACCCGCCGAAGCGGGCAGCGCGCGGGGCCTGCCCCAGCACCTTGATCTGGAAGCCGAGGAAATGCCGCTCCATCAGCATCCAGGAGAGCCCAACGGCCGCGAGCGCGACCAGGAAACCGATATGCGCGCGCGTGCCGTCGATCAGGATCGGCAGCGCGGTCTGGAACAGGCGGCTTTCCGGGAAGTTGAGGCCGTCGGGATCGCGCAGCGCGCCGTGCACCAGCGAGCTGAGTAGCAGCACGGCAACGTAGACGAGCATCAGGCTGACGAGGATCTCGTTGGCATTGAAGCGCGTACGCAGCAGCGCCGGGATCGCAGCCCAGGCGGCGCCACCGGCAATCCCGGCGAGGCTCATGAGGGGGAGCAGCCACCAGCCCGTGGCCGGATAGAACGCCAGCGCCACGGCGCCCCCGGTCAGCGCGCCAATGGCGAACTGTCCCTCCGCGCCGATGTTCCACACCCCGCCGCGGAAGCCGACCGCGAGGCCGATGGCGATCAGGACCAGCGGCGTGCCCTTGACCAGCAGCTCCGCCAGTCCGCGCATCGACGTCAGCGGCTGGATGAAGATCAGCCGCATGGCCTCCAGCGGCGGCTTGCGCAGCACCTCGAACAGCACGATGCCGGCAAGCAGCGTCAGCACCACGGCCAGGAACGGCGTCAGGTAGAACATGACCCGCGAGGGCTCGCGGCGCGGCTCGAGCCTAAGCATGCGCCCGCTCCGGCTTGTCGGTGCCGCCGCCGTGGCCCCCCATGTCGAGCCCGATCTGCTCGGTGGTCAGCTGATCGACGGGCCGCGCCGGCGTCAGCCGGCCGCCGGCGATCACGGCAATGCGGGTCGAGATGGCGAACAGCTCGTCCAGGTCCTGCGAGACGATGAGGATGGCCGTGCCGGTCTGGGCCAGCGACAGCAGGAACTTGTGGATGGTGGCGGCAGCTCCGGCGTCGACGCCCCACGTCGGCTGCGCCGCGATCAGCACCGACGGCGTCTGCAGCATCTCCCGGCCCATGATGAACTTCTGCAGGTTGCCGCCCGAGAGGCTGCGCGCGGCCCTGTCGACGCCGGGCGTGCGGACGCCGAAGTCGCCCACCACCTTGCCGGCGAAATCCTTGGCGCGCGGCACGCCGATGAAACCGAAGCGGCCGAGGTTCATGCGCACCTTGGCCGTAAGCACCGCGTTCTCCCACAGGGACATGTCGGGCACCGAGCCATGCCCGAGCCGCTCCTCCGGCACGAAGCACATGCCGAGCGCGCGGCGCACGGAGGGGCCGCGCCGCCCGACGGGCGCGCCGTCGATCTCGATGGCACCGGGCGTTGCCGCGAGGCGCTCTCCGATCAGCGCCTCCATCAGCTCGGACTGGCCGTTGCCGGCGACGCCGGCGAGCCCCACGATCTCGCCGCCCCTGACCTCGAGGCTCACGTTGTCGAGGTCGACGCCGAACTGCTCGGCGCTGGCGAGCGTGAGACCGCCGACCTTCAGCCGCACGGGGCCGATCGTCCCGGCCTCGCGCTGGGGCGGAACCAGGGTGGCGCCGATCATCATCTCGGCCAGGCCGCGTGCGGTCTCCTGGCGGGGGTCGCACCGGCCGACCACCTTGCCGCCGCGCAGGATGGTGGCGCGGTCGCACAGCGCGCGGATCTCCTCCAGCTTGTGGGAGATGTAGAGGATCGAGCAGCCCTCCGACACCAGCCGGCGCAGCGTGGCGAACAGCACCTCGATCTCCTGCGGGGTCAGCACCGAGGTCGGCTCGTCCATGATGAGCAGCTTCGGCTCCTGCAGCAGGCAGCGCACGATCTCCACGCGCTGCCGCTCGCCGACCGAAAGGTTGCCGACGCGGCGGTCGGGATCGAGCTTCAGGCCGTACGCGGTGGACACCGTGACGATGCGCTCGCGCAGGCCGTGCTTGGCGAGCTTGGCGGAGATGCCGAGCGCGATGTTCTCCGCCACCGTCAGCCCCTCGAACAGCGAGAAGTGCTGGAACACCATGCCGACGCCCTTGTCGCGCGCCTCCGAGGGCTTGTGGGGGGCATAGACCTCGCCGTTGAGGCGCATGACGCCTTCATCCGGGCGCATGACGCCGTAGATCATCTTCACCAGCGTCGATTTGCCGGCGCCATTCTCGCCCAGCAGCGCGTGGATCTCCTTGGTGCCGATGGAGAAGGTCACGTCGTCGTTGGCGACCACACCGGGAAAGCGCTTGGTGATGCCTTGCAGCTCGAGCAGCGGCCGGGTCATCGGCGACCGTCCTCGGCGGCAAGCGTATCGCCGGCGGTGTCCTCGCGACCCGCGGTCGCCAGCTGCGCCAGCTGGGCGGCGACCGAGATGGCGATCGTGCTGGGTTCCTTGCCGCCGAGCCCGGGCACGCCGATTGGGCAGGTCAGGCGCGAAAGCATCGCCGGGGGAATGCCGAGCTCGGCCAGCCGCTTCAGGAAGCGTGCCCGCTTGGTCGCCGAGCCGATCAGGCCCAGATGGCCGAAATCACCGCGCCGCAGGACGGCGTGGCAGATCGCCAGGTCGAGAGCGTGCGAGTAGGTCATGACGATGTGATACGCGCCGACCGGGGCCGCGGATGCAAGCGCCGGCAGGTCGGGCGCTGCCTGCGCGCGGGCATGCGAGGGAAGAGGATCGGGAAAGCGCGCAGGCGCGGTGTCGACCCACGTGATGGCGAACGGCAGGTCCTGCAGCACCCGCACCAGCGCGCGGCCGACATGTCCCGCGCCGTAGATGAAGAGAGGCACTGTTCGCCGCGCCAGCGGTTCGAGGAACCAGGCGCTGTCGCCCTTGGCGCCGCGGATCAGCATGGCCTCGCGCGGCCTGGCGCCCGACAGCATGTCGCGCAGTGCGCGCGTGACGGCCAGCGGCCGCTCGCCCGGCTCCTTGCGGGTCGAGACGACTTCGAGTGGACGCCCGCTATCCAGCGGGCGCAGAGAGAGGGTGGCGCTGGGGTCTACACCGGTCGCCAGGGCTTCGAGTGTCGGGCGCTCGCGTGCAGTGAACAACTCGAACAGCAACCGCGTGTACCCGCCGCAGCATTGGCCCAGCGAGGGGCCGAGCGCGAAGTCGCGCACATCGCGCTGCCACGGCGGGACTCGTTCGGCGCGTCAGGTGGGGGTGTCTGTTGCAGATGCGGCCCGTCACCCCCACCAGGAACGCCATCGGACTTAGCTCGCCGGTCGGCAGTCGTGTTGAGCGTCGCGACTGGCGAGCCAAGTCCGTGGCGTTCCATCCTCCCCCCTCTTTGCATCGAAGGCGACGCCTTCGATGCAGGGGGAGGGGTAGCTGCCGCGTTGGCGATCAGCCCACGGGCGTGGGCGATGGCTTCGAGCTCGAGGGCGCCGCCGCCGATGGTATCGCGGATGTGGCCGGCGCCGACGAGCATGGCGGCGCCGGTCTCGCGTGGTGTCGAGCCGTCGGCGCGGATCACCGTCACGCGCACGATGGCGCCGTGCTCGGCAATTTCGCGCGCGATGTCGGCGATCCACGACATGGGGGTCCTCAGGCCGCGCGAGCCGCAGTCTCGCGCTTGATGCGCTCGACCGTCATCAGGATCCGCTCGGGCGTCGCAGGCGAGTCGAGCGCGGGATAGACTGCATAGTCGCCCACGCTCGCCACCGCGTCCGACAATGCCATCAGCACGGAGATGCCCAGCATGAGAGGCGGCTCGCCCACGGCCTTGGAGCGGTAGATGGTGTCCTCGACGTTGCGGCCCTTGTCCCACAGCTTCAGCCGCAGGTCGATCGGGCGGTCGGAGCAGGCGGGGATCTTGTAGGTGGAAGGCGCGTGCGTGGTGAGCCGGCCCTTCTGCGTCCCACACCAGCTCTTCCGTCGTCAGCCAGCCGGCGCCCTGGACGAAGCCGCCTTCGATCTGGCCGAGGTCGAGGGCCGGATTGAGCGACTGGCCGACGTCGTGGAGGATGTCGATGCGCAGGATGCGGTTCTCGCCCGTGAGCGTGTCGATGGCCACCTCGGAGACGGCCGCTCCGTAGGCGAAATAGAAGAACGGACGCCCCTTCGCGGTGCGCGGTCCCAATGGATCTTGGGCGTCGCGTAGAAGCCTGCAGCCGAGAGATGAGATGCGGCCCGTAGGCCTCGCCGATGGCCTCGTCGAAGGAGATCTCGTGCTCCTTGATGCGGATGCGGTTGGGCAGGAACACCACGTCGGTCTTCTCAGCCTGGTGCCGCTCGGCGAGGAATGCGACCAGCCGCGCCTTGATCGCCGCGGCGGCATTGCGCGCCGCCATGCCGTTGAGATCGCTGCCGGAGGAGGCGGCGGTGGCCGAGGTGTTGGGCACCTTGCCCGTCGTGGTGGCGGTGATCTTGATGCGGTCGATGTCGACCTGAAACTCCTCGGCCACCACCTGGGCGACCTTGGTGTTGAGGCCCTGGCCCATCTCGGTGCCGCCGTGGTTGAGTGCGATGCGAGCCGTCGGTGTAGACGTGCACCAGCGCGCCGGCCTGGTTCATGATGGTGGTGGTGAAGGAGATGCCGAACTTCACCGGCGTCAGGGCGAGGCCGCGCTTCAGGATCGGGCTCGTCGCGTTCCAGGCGCGGATCTCCTGGCGGCGACGGCGGTAGTCGGAGCTCTCCTCCAACTCGTCGACGATCTCCTGGATCACGCAGTCCTCGATGGTCTGGTAGTAGGGCGTGAGGTTGCGCGGCTCGCCGGCTTGGCGTCCATGTGGTCGTAGAAGTTGGCGCGGCGCACCGCCAGCGGATCCGAGCCCGAGCGCGTGCGCGATCTCGTCGATCACCCGCTCCATCGCCACCATGCCCTGCGGTCCGCCGAAGCCGCGGAAGGCGGTGTTGGACTGGGTGTGGGTCTTGCAGCGGTGGGAGACGATGCGCGCGGCCGGCAGATAGTAGGTGTTGTCGGCGTGGAACATGGCGCGGTCGGCGATGGCGAAGGAGAGGTCGATCGAGCATGCCGCAGCGGGTCGCCTGCTCGTACTCGATGCCCTGGATGCGCCCGGCCGCGTCGAAGCCGACCTCGATAGTCGATGCGGAAGTCGTGGCGCTTGCCGGTCATGATCATGTCGTCGTCGCGATCGTAGCAGCACTTGGCGGGCCGGCCGGTCAGCTTGGCGACCAGCGCCGCGGCGGCTGCCGGCAGATTGCCGCTGGCTCTCCTTGCCACCGAAGCCGCCACCCATGCGGCGCATCTCCACGGTGACGGCGTGGCTCGGCACGCCCAGCACGTGCGCGACCTTGTGCTGGATCTCGCTCGGATGCTGCGAGGAGCAGTGGACCGTCACGTCGTCGTCCTCGCCCGGCACGGCAAAGGCGACCTGCCCTTCCAGGTAGAAATGCTCCTGGCCGCCGATGTACATGCGGCCCTCGAGCACGTGCGGGGCCGCGGCGATCGCCGCCTTGGCATCGCCGCGCTGCATCGTGTAGGGCGGCTCGAGGAAGGACTTCGCCTCCATGGCCTGCGTCGACCGTGAGCAGCGCAGGCCTGTCCTCGTACTCGACGACGGCCAGCCGCGCGGCGGCGCGGGCTTGCGCCATGGTGTCGGCGGCGACCGCGAACAGGGACTGGCCGTAGTATTCCACCAGGCCGTCGGCGAACATGGGATCGTCGCCGGCGAACGGGCTCACGTCGTTGACGCCGGGGACTTCCTTGGCCGTCAGCACGATGACGACGCCCGGCGCGGTGCGCACCTTCGACACGTCGAGCTTCTCACCGCGGCATGCGCCCGCTCGCTCATGGCGATGTAGATGCTGCAGCGTCCCCGGCGGCTCGCGGATGTCGTCGACATAGACCGCCTCGCCCGACACGTGCTTGTGGCCGCTGTCGTGCTTGAGCGCGGCGCGCACGCCGCCGTCGATGGCGGCCTTCTGCAGATCTCGGTTCGGCGCGTGCATTGAACCCCTATACCAGCCAAACGCCGCTTCGCGCCCGACGAGGCGCGTCTCGCGCAGCGGACGTTGCGTCTCGTGGAAGATATTTGACGAGCAGGTTCCTGGCCGCCTGGCTGCGGTAGGCGGCGGACCCGCGCATGTCGGTGAGGGGCGAGTAGTCGCGATCGAAGGCCGGCAGCGCGTCCATCACGGTGGCCAGCGTCCAGGCGCGGCCGACCAGGGCCGCCTCGCACGCCTGCGGCGCGCTTGGGCGTGGCGGCCATGCCGCCGTAGCAGATGCGGGCATCGCGCGACCGTGCCGTCCGCGACGTCGATATTGAAGCATCCGCAGCACGGCCGAGATGTCCTGGTCGAAGCGCTTGGAGATCTTGTAGCACTTGAGCCGCTCGGGTCGGTCGAGCAGCGGCACCTCTATGGCCTCGACGAACTCGCCGGGCTGGCGGTCCTGCTTGCCGTAGGCGATGAAGAACGATCTCCAGCGGCAATCGTGCGCGTCGCCGCTCCCTTGCCGCAGGACGACGCGCGCGCCGAGTGCGATCAGCGCCGGCGGGCCGTCGCCGATGGGGGAGCCGTTGGCGATATTGCCGCCGATGGTGGCCGCGTTGCGCACCTGCACGGAGGCGAAGCGGCGCAGCAACTCGCCGAAGTCGGGAAAGTGCCGCGCCGATCGCGCCCTCGAGATCGCTCCAGGTCATCGCGGCGCCGATGCGCAGGCTGCCTCCGCCCGTCGGTGAAAGCCTGCAGCTCCGGAACGCGGCTGGTCGAGATGAAGATAGGGGATAGTCCCGGTGCTGCTTGGTGATCCAGAGCCCCACGTCGGTCGCGCCGGAAAGGATGGTGGCCTCGGGATTCTCAGCGTAGATGCGGGCGAACGCCTCGAGCGTCGCCGGCGAGAAGAAGCGGCGCCCCTCGCTTTCAAGCATGACGGTCTCGCCGTGGGCGATGGCTTCGAGCTGTGCGAGATCGGAGGCATCGTCCGCGATGGCGGCAGTCGCGGGCAGGTCGTACATCGCCTGCGCGGCCTTCACGATCGGTCCGTAGCCGGTGCAGCGGCACAGGTTGCCGGCGAGAACGTCGTCGATGCGACGCGCAGCCGGCTTCCGGCTCGCTGAGGTAGGTCGCATACAGCGACATCACGAAGCCCGGCGTGCAGAAGCCGCATTGCGAGCCATGCGCATCGACCAGCGCCTGCTGCACCGGATGCAGCCGGCCGTCGGCAGCCTGCAGATGCTCGACGGTCAGTGACGCTGCGGCCCTCGAGCATCGGCAGCAGAACGAATGCAGGCGTTGACGGCGCGATGACGCATCTTCCCGTCGCGCAGCTCGCCGATCGCCACGGTGCAGGCGCCGCAATCGCCTTCGGCGCACCCTTCCTTGGTGCCCGTCAGACGTTTCGTCTTGCGCAGATAGTTGAGGAGAGTCGTGGCGGGCGGAACGTTCCGCAGCGTCTCGAGCCGGCCATTGAGGACGAACGAAATGCAGTCGCGCATGACCGCTGATCCACCAGCGTGGCATCGAGCCACATAACCACCAGCTACGGTCCCCCCAGGACGACGCGGCGCTTATCTGATGTGCCGGTTTGTGCAGCTACTGTGACACACCGGACGCGAACAGTGGAATGAAATTTTTCCACCGTTAGCTGACTATGCGCGAGCCAGTCCGGCGTCGGCGAACTGGTGGTGTGACGCCAACGCTTGCACCTCGGCATGACACCGGTATCCTGCGTGAGCGCTGCTGGAGATATCGAGCATGGCGGACCCAACTCGCGGCATTCCCGTCATCGATGTGGGCCCCCTCTATGACGGCAGTGCCAGCGGAACCGCAAGCGTCGCCGATGCGATCGGGCGCGCCTGTCGCGAGACCGGCTTCTTCTACGCGGCTGGCCACAAGGTGTCGCCTGAGCTTGTCGCCGGCGGATTTGCGGCCGCACAGAAGCTCTTTGCGCTACCGGCTGCCCAAAAGATGCGTGTCTCCATCAAGCTGTCGCCGCACAACCGCGGCTACGTCGGCCTGTTGGGTGAGGCATTGGATCCCTCCAAGCCCCCGGACCTGAAGGAGGCCTTCAACATCGGCCTCGACCTGGCGGCCGACGATCCGCAGGTCTTGGCTGGCCTGCCTTTCCGCGGCGTCAACCTGTGGCCGGACCTCGCCGGGTTCCGCGCCGCCATGCTGGCCTACTACGACGCGGTGTGGACGCTGGGCCGGCGCCTGCATCGCGCGTTCGCGCTCGATCTCGGCCTGCCCGAGGCGTATTTCGATGACAAGCTGGATCGGCCGATGGCCATCCTGCGCCTGCTGCACTATCCGGCGAGGCCGCCTGCCACTGCCGCCGGCCAGCTCGGTGCGGGCGAGCATACCGACTACGGCAACCTGACGCTGCTCGCCACCGACGCAGCCGGCGGGCTGGAGGTGCGTACGCGCGGCGGCGAGTGGGTCGCGGCACCGTCCATCGAAGGGGCGTTCGTGTGCAACATCGGCGACTGCCTGATGCGCTGGACCAACGACGTCTACGTCTCCACGCCGCATCGCGTCGTCAGCCCACCGGGTCGCGAGCGCTACTCCATCGCGTTCTTCCTCGACCCCAATCCGGACACCGTGGTCGCGGTGCTGCCGAGCTGCCGCGGGCCCGGCGGGAGCGAGCGTTATGCTCCCATCGTTGCGGCGGAATATCTGCGCTCGCGCCTCGATCCGACCTACGCCCGAGCCATGCCGTAGATTTGGACCGGCTCCGAAGCGAATGGGCAAGAAATAGGCAGTTCGCGCGGCCGTGCGCTTAGAGCCGCACGCCAGCCAATGAACCGTTGATCGAGGCCGCCCGTGCCGCGATATCCCGCTTGGGCGCGGATTTCATTGATCAATCGGCTCCGACGGCACGCTGCTCCGCGGCCAAGCTCACGTTGTCTCGGGTTGGCACGCCCCTTGCGGACTTGTCCGATGGTCATGTCCGTCGGCAGCAGCTGGGCCGGGAGCGACTGCACCGTCTCGTCGGCTTAGGGGAGCCCGTCTCATGAAGTTGTCCAGTTTGTCTCGCCGAGCGCTGCTGCAGGGTGCGGGCGCCGGCATCGCCGCCACGGCACTGCCGCTGCATCGCGCTTTCGCCAAGGACGTGGTTGTCGGCCTCGTCTACGTGGGCCCCCGCGACGATTTCGGATGGAATCAAGCGCACGCCGTCGCCGCCAAGGCGCTGAAGGGCGTGGCTGGCGTCAAGGTGGTCGAGGAAGAGAACGTCGCCGAGACCGTGGCTGCCGCCAAATCCATGGAATCCATGATCAATCTCGACGGCGCCAACCTGATATTCGCCACCTCGTTCGGCTATTTCGATCCCTTCGTGGTGGATACGGCCAAGAAATTCCCCGCCGTCCAGTTCCGCCATGCCGCGCCGCTGTGGTCGAAGGACAAGCACCCGATGAACGCGGGCAGCTACTTCGGCTACCTCAACCAGGCGCACTATGTCGACGGCGTAGCCGCCGGCCTGTCGACCACCTCCAACAAGATCGGCTTCGTCGCCGCCAAGCCGATCCCGTCGGTGCTGAGCAACGTCAACTCCGTGCTGCTCGGCGCCCGCAAGACCAACCCGAAGGCCGTCGTCCAGGTGGTGTTCACCGGCGAATGGTCGATGCCGGTGCGCGAGGCGGAAGCCACCAACGCGCTCGTCGATTCCGGCTGCGATATCATCACGTGCCACGTGGACAGCCCGAAGGTGGTGATCGAGACCGCCGAGAAGCGTGGCGTCAAGACGTGCGGGCACAACGCCTCGCAGGCCCCGCTGGCACCCAAGGGGTTCATCACGGGCGCCGAATACAAGTGGGAGACCATCTACAAGGCTTACGCCGCCAACCTGGCCAAGGGTGAGACGCCGCCCAACTTCATCGTCGGCGGCTACCCCGAGGACATGGTGCAGAATACAGCGTTCGGCGCCGGCGCCAGCGACGCGGCGCGTGCCGCTGCGACCGCTGCCATCGCCGACCTGAAGGCCAATAAGCCGATCTACGTCGGCCCGCTCAAGGACAACAAGGGCGCTGTCGTCATCGACAAGTCCTACGACAACAAGGATCCCTACCTCGACGGCATGAACTATCTGCTCGAAGGCGTCGTCGGCTCGATTACATGAACCGTAGTCATCCCGGGCCTCGTGCCCGGGATCCATCGTCCGGCTAGCTCCGGCGCTCGCGGATGGTTGGATACCGGGGACCCTCGGAACAAGTCCAAGGGCAAGCAAGCCCCGGTGTGACACGCAATAGGGTGGCGATAGTCTGGACGAGCCTGCAACATGCAGAAACTGACGGACACCGCTGCACTGGCGTCCCCTGAAAGCGCTACCCTCGGCTCGCGCGGCTCGGACTTCGGCGTCAGGGTGCGCAGGACCGCGGAATACATCGTCGTTCCGCTGTTCGCGCTGCTCGCGTCCGGCCTCCTGTTCTCGTGCTTTCTGCTGGCGGTCGGCAAGTCGCCGATCGACTTCTATGAGCTCGTGTGGCGGGGCGGCTTCGGCACCGCCTTCTCGTTCCAGAACACGCTGCAGCGCGCGGCGCCGCTGATCCTCACCGCTCTGGCGATGGCCATCCCGGCGCGCATCGGCCTCATCATGATCGGCGGCGAGGGCGCGCTGGTGCTTTCCGGTTTTGCCGCCGCAGCTATCGCGCTGCCGCTGATCGGCCGTGCGCCCTCGTTCGTGCTGCTGCCGATCATGGCCCTGGCGGCCATCACGGTCGGCGCCCTATGGGTGGGGCTCGCCGGCTACCTGCGCCACAAGCGCGGGGTCAACGAGACGATCTCCTCGCTGCTGCTGACCTACATCGCCATCGCCATCATGAACTTCTTCGTCGAGGGCGTGCTGCGCGATCCGGGCTCCGCCAACAAGCCGTCGACCTTCCCGATCGGCGACGCCAACATGATCGGCGCGATTCCCGGCACCGATGTGCATTGGGGCCTTGCCGCCGGCATCGTGCTGGCCATCGCGCTCTACGTCCTGATGGCGCGCACGACCTTCGGCTTCGCCGCCCGCATCACCGGCGGCAACCCGCGCGCGGCGCTGGCGCAGGGACTGCCGGTCGGCAAGCTGATCGTTGCCTGCTCGATGATCGCGGGGGCATGCGCCGGGGTTGCCGGGTTCTTCGAGGTTGCGGCGATCCACGGGCGCGCCAACGCCTCGCTGGCGGCGGGCTATGGCTTCACCGGCATCCTCGTGGCCTTCCTGGCGCGACACAACCCGCTGGCGATCATTCCGGTCGCCATCATGTTCGGCGGCATCGCCGCGTCCGGCGGACTGATCCAGCGCCGCATGGGTCTGCCCGACGCCACCGTGCTCGTGCTGCAGGGCTTCATCTTCGTGATCCTGCTTGTCTCCGAGACACTGTACGGCCGGTTCAAGATCTTCAGCGGTGAGAGGAGCGCGGACCGCGTATGAGCGACGGAGCCCTCGCCACGGTCCTGATCGCCATGATCGGCGGTGCCATCCGTGTGTCCACACCCTTCATGTTCGTGGCGCTCGGCGAGACCATCACCGAGAAATCGGGGCGCATCAACCTGGGCCTGGAGGGCACGCTCGTCCTCGGTGCCATGGTGGCCTACATGACCTCCTACCGCACCGGCTCGCCGTGGCTGGGCGTGCTCGGCGCCGGCGGGGTCGGCATGGCTCTCGGCGCCATGCACGGCTACGTGTGCAAGCTGCCGCGCGTCAACGACGTGGCGATCGGCATCGCCATGATGTCGTTCGGCGTCGGCCTCGCCTTCTTCTTCGGCAAACCCTACATCCAGCCGACCGCGCCGCGCCTGCCGTCGGTGCCGATCGGCGAGTGGCTGGGCGTGACCCCGGCAGTTGCGGCAGGCGCTGGACGTCAACCCGCTGTTCCTGGTCGGTCTGGCGATGGCCGTATTCCTGGCGTGGGGCTTCCGCAATACCAAGTGGGGGCTGATCCTGCGCACCACCGGCGACAGCGCGCCGGCCGCGCGCGCGATGGGCATCTCGGTCGATATGGTGCGGTTCCTGGCCACCGCGGCCGGCGGCTTCCTCGCCGGCATCGCAGGCGCGTTCCTGTCGCTCTACTACCCGGGCTCCTGGAACGAGGGGCTGTCGTCGGGCCAGGGCCTGATGGCGGTGGCGCTCGTCATCTTCGCCCGCTGGGACCCGATCAAGTGCGTGGTGGCGGCGCTGCTGTTCGGGGCGGCCGGCGCGCTCGGGCCGGCGCTGCAGTCGATCGGCGTCACCCAGGGCTACTACTTCTTCAACGCGGCGCCCTACATCCTCACCCTGCTCATCATGGTCGCCTCCGCCGGCTCCAAGCGCGCCATGCGCGACGTGCCGGGCGAGCTCTCCATGACCCGCTAGTGTGATGATCGAGAAGTCCGCATCATCGCACTGGGCTAGGTGGGGAAGCGGACTTCTCGATCTGAATCACACTGGCCTGTTGGGTCAGCTAGTGTCCTTCAGATCGCGAAATTCGTTCCGAGGTAGCCGCAAAGCGCGACGAATTTCGCGATCAGGACACTAGCCGCCGAGGACAGCCATGACCGCGCAGAAAATCCCGACATTGGCACCCGGCAAGGCGCCGTCGCTCGAAGCCATCAACATGACCAAGCGCTTCGGCGCGATGACCGCGCTCGACAACGTCAGCGTGGACATTCCATCGGGCTCGTTCCACGCGCTGCTGGGCGAGAACGGGGCCGGCAAATCGACCCTCGTCAAGTGCATCATGGGCTTCTACCGGGCCGACGAGGGCGCCGTGCGGCTGAACGGCAAGGAGATCAACATCTCCAACCCGAAGGACGCGCGCGCCAACGGCATCGGCATGGTCTACCAGCACTTCACGCTGGTGCCGTCGCTGACGGCGGCGGAGAACCTCGTCATCAACCGGGCCGATGCGCCGGCCGTCATCAACTGGGGCGCGGAGAAGCGGCGGCTGGAGGAATTCCTCGACACGATGCCGTTCCGCGTGCCGCTGAACACGCCGATCTCGTCGCTGGCCGCGGGCGAGAAGCAGAAGCTCGAGATCCTGAAGCTGCTCTACCTCGACCAGCGGTTCATGATCCTGGACGAGCCGACGTCGGTGCTCACCCCGTCCGAGGCCGACGAGATCCTCGGCCTCCTGAAGCAGATGGCGCTCGCCAAGGACATCACTGTCGTCATCATCACCCACAAGTTCCGCGAGGTGACGGCGTTCGCCGACGCCGTGACGGTGCTGCGGCGCGGCAAGCAGATCGGCGGCGGCAAGGTCGGCGAGCTTTCAACGCAGGACATGGCGCGCATGATGATCGGCGACACGCCGATCCGCGAGACCGCCAAGCGCAAGGAGAATCCGCACGACAAGGTGGTGCTGGACCTGTCCGGCCTCTACGCAGAGGACGCGGAGGGGCTGCCGGCGCTCGACGCGCTGAACCTCACCGTGCATGCCGGCGAGATCGTCGGCATCGCCGGAGTGTCCGGCAACGGCCAGTCGGACCTGGTCGAGGTGCTGTCCGGCCAACGGCCGCTGGACGACGGCGGCATCTTCATCCGCGGCGAGCGGTTCGAGCCCACGCGCGAGAACTATGCCAAGTTCAAGGTGTTCGGGCTGCCCGAGGAGCCGCTGAAGAACGCCACCGTGCCGCGCATGACGGTGGCCGAGAACATGGCCTTCCGCACCTACGACAGGCCGCCGCTGAGCATGGGCTGGTGGCTGTCGCCGGGGCCGATGCGGGAGAAGGCGCGCGAGCTGATCAAGGCCTACCGCGTCAAGACCACCTCGCCGGAGAGCCCGATCGAGGCCCTGTCCGGCGGCAACGTGCAACGCGCCGTCCTCGCGCGCGAGCTCTCCAGCGACGTCGACGTGCTGATCGTCGCCAACCCCTGCTTCGGGCTCGACTTCGCCTCGGTCGCCGAGATCCGCGCGCAGATCATGGAGCAGAGGAACCGCGGCGCGGCCGTGCTTCTCGTGTCGGAGGACCTCGACGAGATCCTCGAGCTCGCCGACCGCGTCGCCGTCATGTCGGAGGGCAAGATCAACTACGTCTCGCCCGTCTCCAAGACCGACCGCCACACCATCGGCCAGCACATGGCCGGGCATTAGGGCGGCGCGCCGACGGGCGGAACGCCGCGCAACCGCCGCTGCGTCAGCGGCGGGGTAGGCCGAGGTACAGCCGCATGCCGGCGCGCAGCGCACTGCTCGGCACCTTGCCGTGCACGATATGGTTGAGCCGCCCTATCAAGCCTACGGGCCGGCGGAACGGCAGCCGCCGCGCTTCCAGGGCACGAGATATGGCGATACCGACCTCAGCAGGGTTGCCTGCCATCATTTCCGCATGCTTGTCCGCGGCCTGGAACACCTTTTGCACCCATCCCGCGTAGGGGCTGCCGGCGGGTGCAATGCGCGGCGAGACCTCCCAGATGTTGGTGCGGTAGGGACCAGGCTCGACGAGCGCCAGCTCGACGCCGAACAATTCCAGCTCGAACATCATGCTCTCGGCCCATCCTTCGATGGCCCATTTCGATGCGGTGTAGATCGCGTTCGCAGGCTGTCCATAAAATGCCGCGTCGCTCGAGACGATGACGATGCGTCCGCGCCTCTGGTCGCGAAAGGTCGGAAGGATTGCTCGCGTCAGCGCCAGCACCCCGAAGAAATTGGTCTCCATCACGGCGCGCTGCGTGGTCTCCGGTACATCCTCGAAGGCTCCTCCGACGGCCACGCCCGCGTTGTGCACCACGGCATCGAGCCGCCCGCCGCGTACTCGCCAGCGTCGACGTGACAGCGTCACGGATCGACGCGGCATCGCTGACGTCGAGGCGCAGGATCTCGACCTGATTGCGCGCGCCGACCGCCGTCAGTGCATCCTGGAGCCCGGTGCTCTTGCCCGTGTCTCGCATGGTGGCGAACACGCGCCAGTTGCGCTTGGCGAGTTCGACGGCCGTTGCCTGGCCGATGCCTCCGGACGTTCCCGTTATGAGCACGCTTGGCATTGTTGCCCCCTTGGCTCAACGCTGGCCACCAACCGTTTGGCGCAGAAACGCCGCACACGACGGATAGCGGACTTGATGGCGTCGGCCAAGCGCGGGTGACAAACCTTCCCCTTGGGGACGTGTCCGTCGCTCCGGAGGGGGCGCGTTCACCAAACGGGGCGCAATCCCCGCGGGGGCGGGGCGTGGGATGATCGCCCTGCCCCGGTGCACGAGGGGATGCTCGGCCGGGCATCCGCCTCGGACGACGGACCGGGGGTCGCTGTCCGATTCACCTTGCGCGGCTGGCCGCCAGACCAGCGGAGCGCCCCAGCGGGGTCCGGAAGCGGCGAGCATGGGCGTTCTGGGCCCATAAAAGATCGCAGGTCGACCGGGCTCCGAACGCCCCGCTCCCCTTGCCGCAAACCTCCGAGCGCAAATCGCTGCGGGGTGAATTGGGCTGCTCCGGCTCGGCGATGTCAGCGCCGAAGCCCGTGGTGCTCCGTCCTTCCCTCGTCGCGACGAAGGGCGATGCCTTCGTCGCAGGAGAAGGCGAGGTCGCAGTGGGAGGCGGGTTGGCGCGCGTCGGGAGCGAAAGCCGAGCAGCGGGATGGCGATGGTTGCTGCGGCGTCAGCCCCGGCCGACGGTGCACTCGATCTGGCCGTGCGGCTCGTCGGTGGGGAGGAACACCTGGTTGTTGTTGTCGAGGCCGAAGGGCGTGAGGTTCATCAGCAGGTAGTGCTTGTTCGGGCACGCCATGCTGATCTCGCTGATCTCCGGCACCTCGGCCAGCGCCTTCTCGCCCATGCGGTAGAGGCTGTCCTGCACGCTTTCGCTGTAGGTGGTCGCAAACACCTCGATCATCGAATCCAGGATCTTGGCATTCGCCGCCGCATAGTCCTTGGGCGCCGCCGACCAGACCCAGGACGCATCCATGGCGGTCGCCGCCATGCGGTCGCGCGTCTCGGGAATGGTGGTGACCTCGTCCATCACGTAGTTGGTCCAGCCCGAGCCGGTGGACTTCATGAAGGTGTAGCCCTCGATGCCGGACACGGTCGCCATGGACGTGCGGGTGGCCGTGACCTTGCCGAACGGCTTGCCGTTGCTGTCGAGCACGAAGCTGTGCGCGTGCGGCTTGCCGCCGAACGCCAGCCGGGTCCACTTGGTCTCGACGCCGGTCACCGTCGCCTTCTCGATTTGCGCGTAGTGCTCGAGGAAATACTTGGCCACCACCTGGCAGAAGGGCTCCGTCGCCAGATTGGCGTGCTTGCGGGCGCAGATGTTGACGATGTTCTTCATCGTGTCGGTCGCCACCGCCTTGGAGTTGTCGGCAGCGGTGTAGGAGCGGGCGAAATCGCCCTCCAGCATGACCTTGACCGTCAGCTCGCGCACCTCGTGACGCTCGCCGTCGCGATGGATGCGCATCACGCGCACGCGGCCCTTGCCGTACGTGCTTCTCACCAGAGCCATGTGGCTATCTCCCTGCGGGCTTCACTCGCTGCCGTGCGTGGTGCGCTTGGCCGCCGCCTGCGCGTCGGCCTGGCTGACGACGCCGTTGAAGTAGAGATTGAGGACGACGGCAGAGATGGCGGTGAGCAGGATGCCCGAATGCAGGATCGGGCTCAGGTCCTTCGGCAGCTTGGCGAAGAAGGTCGGCGCCACCAGCGGGATCATGCCGAAGCCGATCGAGATCGCCACCACGTACAGGTTGTTGCGGCTGGTCTTGTAGTCGACATCGGAGAGTATGCGGATGCCGGTCGCCGCCACCATGCCGAACATGACGATGCCGGCCCCGCCGAGCACGAACAGCGGCACCGACTCCACCAGCGCGCCGAGCTTCGGCACCAGTCCCATGATCAGCATGATGATGCCGCCGGCGACGCACACGAAGCGGCTCTTGACGCCCGTCACGCCGACGAGGCCCACGTTCTGCGAGAACGACGTGTAGGGGAACGTGTTGAAGATGCCGCCGATGACGGTGCCGAGCCCGTCGGTGCGCAACCCGCGCGACATGGCGGCGCGATCGATCGTGCGCCCGGTGATGTCGCCGAGCGCCAGGAACATGCCGGCCGACTCGATCAGCACCACGATCATGACGATGCACATGGTGACGATGGAGACGATCTCGAACTTCGGGAAGCCGAACTGGAAGGGATAGATCAGCGCGAACCAGGGCGCCTCCGCCACCTTCTCGAAGCTCATCTTGCCGAGATACCAGGCCAGCACGCAGCCGATGACGATGCCGAGCAGCACGGCGATGTTGCCGAGGAAGCCCTTGAGGAAGCGCGTGATCAGCAGGATCATCACCAGCACGAGCGTGGCCATGCCGAGATTGAAGGGATCGCCGTAGGTGGGCGCTGCCGGATTGGGCGAGCCGGCGGCCCAGTTGACGCCGACCCGCATCAGCGAAATGCCGATCATCAGGATGATCGATCCGGTGACGACCGGCGGAAACAGCGGCAGCAGATAGCTGATGACCGGCGCGATCAGGATCGTGAATACGCCGGCCGCGATCACGGCGCCGAAGATGCCGAGGATGCCGAGGTTGGGGTCGGTCGCCATCGCCACCATGGGCCCCACTGCCGCGAACGTGACGCCCATCATGACCGGCAGCCGGACGCCGAACAGCGGCCCGAGGCCGTACGATTGGATCAGCGTGGCGATGCCGCAGGCGAACAGGTCGGCGTTGATCAGCAGCGCGATCTGCTCCGGCGGCAGCTTGAGGGCGCGGCCGATGATCAGCGGCACGGCCACCGCGCCGGCATACATGACGAGCACGTGCTGGATGCCGAGCGGGATCAGCCGGTGCGGCGGCAGCACCTCGTCGACCGGGTGCACGGCGCTATCGGACCCTGGCGCCGTCGTCGCGGACGTGGGTGTTGCCGAGGCTACAGCGACCATCTCATGCGCTCCCCACGATTGGCCCGCGCGACCGCGCCCGGAGCGCGCCGTTCCGCGTGGCTTTCAACGAGGCCAGGGTAGTCCCGACGCGCGCTGCCTGCCATCGGGATTCGCTGCCCCGACCGAAGGCAGGCGCCCAAGTGTTGGGCAGGAATGGGAGTGCTCCGATTGCCGACAATCCCTCTTCGCACGTGACCTAACGGAACCAGGCCACCGTCATGCCGGCGCTTGTCGACGGGATCCACCCAGGGGCGAGCGCCGGAGCGAGCTTGGAGATGGATCCCGGGCACAAGGCCCGGGATGACACGTTGAGGGCTGGGGCAGATGTCGAGCTTCCGTCGTCGGATCACCGTCCGGCGAACCACAGCTTCGGATCGGCCGCCCGCACGCGCGCTTCCGGCAGGCCGAGCTCGCGGCGCACGATGTTGGTGCCCTCGACCAGCGCCACGCACTTGTAGAACGCGATCCGCCGCGACAGGCCCTCGCGGCCGAACCCGCAGTCGGTGCTGATCACCAGCTGCTCCTTGGGAATGTATTCCAGCGCCTTGCGGATCAGTGCCGCGACGTGCTCCGCCGGCTCGACCACGGTGTTGCAATGGTTGACCACGCCGATGCCGATCTTCTTGTCGGTCTTGATGTGCTTGAAGAGATGCAGATCCTGCCCGTCCGAGCTGGCGCATTCGATCGTCAGGACATCGCAGTTGAGCTGCAGGAGGTGCGGCAGGGCGCGCTCGTAGCTCGGAACGTTCCAGTAGACGCGCTGCTGATTGGGATTGCCCCAGCACGTGTGCACCCAGATCTCGGCGTTCACGCCGGTGAGCTGGCGATTGAACGCCTCGGTGAGAAATTCGAGATCGGCATCCGTGGTGGTTGGCTGCAGTGCCCGGCCGTGATGCGGCGGCTCCTCGACCTGGATCAGCGGACAGCCCGCGGCGGCCATCTCGCGCAGCTCCGCGTTCATGATGTCGCAGAGGTCGAGGATCATCGCCTTGTCGTCGTCGTAGAACTCGTTCCACAGCATCGACGCGAGAGCGGGGGCGCAGATGGCGCCGAATTTCACCGGCCGGTCCGTCATGCGCTGGGCGACCTGCCAGAGCGCGGTGTACTCGAGCGGGCCGCGCGTGAGCTTCTCGCGCACGACGCCCGGCTGATAGGCCTCCTGCACCTCCCACAGGATCTTGCCCGGACGCAGGCCGTGGCGCGACATCCATCCACGCGAGGTGTCGCGATGGCCGCTGACGCCGCCGAGACGCTCGATCGGGTAGAAGAACCAGGACTTGCCGCCCACGGTCAGGTCGAAGCGGCTGTCGCCGTCCGTCACGATGTCGAGCCCCGCCGCTTCCTGCTCGGCGATCACGCTGGCGACCGCGTCGAGATATTGCTCGCGGAACAGGGAATCGCCGAGCGCGGTCTTGAACGATCGGCCGGCCA
This sequence comes from uncultured Alphaproteobacteria bacterium, assembly GCA_963774165.1. Taxonomy (GTDB): domain Bacteria; phylum Pseudomonadota; class Alphaproteobacteria; order Rhizobiales; family Hyphomicrobiaceae; genus AWTP1-13. Next base: position 475,023 of record CAVZEC010000006.1, read on the forward strand.
GGCTGCGGTCGAACCAGAGCGGTCGCGGATAGGAGCCGGTGATGGTGGTGGGCAGAATCGTATCGCGCGTGACAGTGAGCACGGTGGTCTCCGTGGGTTGCGGTGAATAGCGAATAGGGAGTAGCGAGTAGCGTGTAGAATCGGCTAGGCTACTCGCTATTCGCCATTCGCTGCTATTGGCGGTAGTTGTAGGCCTTGTTCCAGTCGTCGGTCCAAGCCTTGAAGATCTTCTCGATCTCGGCGTCGTCCGAATACCAGGTCTTGATGGCCTTGGCATCGACCCCCGGCGGCATCGGCGCCTGCGCCATGGCGGAGAACGAGCCGAGCTCCACCATCAGCGCCTGGCCCTCGCGCGAGAGGGCCCAGTCGAGAAACAGCTTGCCGGCGTTGGGGTGGCCCGCGCCCTTGGCGATGCCCGACGAGAAGACCGTGACGGGGACGCCCTCCGGAGCGAAGAACCACTTGAGCGGCGCGCCCTGGGCGGTCAGCGGAATGGCGAGATTGGTCACCAGCGGCGCCAGCGCGATCTCGCCGCGGATCATGGCATCGGCCATCGGGGCCTGGCTCGGAAACAGCGACGGCTTGAGGGCCGCCTGCTTCGTCCAATAGTCTTCGCCCAGCACCTTGCGCTCGAACATGGCGCGGTTGAAGGGCGCGCCGCCGGACGCGATCACGGTCTGCCCCAGGCCCAGCTTGCCGAACTCGGGCTTCACCAGGTCGGCCCACGACTTCGGCGGATCCGTCACGAGCGCGGAGTTGTACGTTATGGTCCAGGCGTTGCCGGACCGCGGCCACAGGCGGTCGGCCGTGCGCGCCATCTCGGGGTAGTCGGCGGCGTTCGGCGGCGCGTAGGGCGCGAACAGATCGATCATCCCCCGCGCCTGCACCCGGTCGGAAATATCGATCACGTCGGCGATCAGCTTGTTGCCGGCGGCCTCGGTCTTGATGCGCGTGATGAGCTGGCCGGTCGGCGCGCGCACGATCTCGATCTGCATGCCGGGAAAGCGCTCGGCAAAGCGCTTGGCGACGGCCTGCTCGGTGTCGAGGAAGTTGGCGGTGTAGAGGACGACCTTGCCCTCCTTCTTGGCGGCCGCGAGCAGGTCGGCCGACGGCACGAAGTCGGGTTCGGCCGCATGGATGGAGGATGCGAGCAAGAACGCGGCCGAGGCGGCGGCAACGCCCCGCCACCATTGCAGGATGAAAGTTCTCATGATTGCCGTTCTCCCGTTGTCGGCCGTTTCCCCGGATGTCGCGTGTTCCTGGCGCCCATTTGCTGCGCGCCGGTGATCTTGGCCCGATGCGGGCTGCGAGAACCCCGAATAGAGCATCTCGCTTATTTGCTCGAATGAAAAGCCCGCTTGCGCGCGCGGGGCGACGCGCGCTCCCGACTTTGCTGTGTCCGCGATTTTTGCGACGCCGGGAAGCATGTTGACCTGGATCAACACCGCACGGCGCGGGGAACCTACCATCGCCCAATCCGGGATGGCCGGGCCGGAACTTGGAGACGACAGGTGGACGACGCAATGCGAAGAAAGATCCTGATGCTGCTGGACCAGCACCGGATCATGACGCTTGCCACGCTGAGGCCGGACGGCTGGCCGCAGGCGACCACCGTCGGCTACGTGAACGTCGGCCTTACCCTCTATTTTCTCTGCGGCCTCGACAGCCAGAAGGCGGCGAACCTCGCCCGGGACGATCGGGTCTCGCTGACGATCGACCACGACACGTCGGATCTGATGGCGATTACCGGGCTGTCGATGGCTGCGCATGCGCGCGTCGTCACGGATCGGCCCGAGGCCGAAAAGGTCTTGCGCATGCTCCCCCTGAAATACCCAGAGCAGGTCTCGCTGCCGGTGCCAATGCCGACACCCCAGGACGTCCGCATATTCCGCGTGACCCCGACGGTCATCTCCGTGCTCGACTATTCCAAGGGTTTCGGCCACACGGACCTCGTCACCTGCTAAGCCGCGCGGGACATCCGTCATGCCCGTAGCGGGCGGCAGATCACGCGGCGGCGGAGAGCGGGTTCTGGGCGGCGGGAAGGTCGTGCAGGTGGCAGGCGGCCACGTGGCCGGCGGCGGTGGGGCGCAGCGGCGGCTCCTCCGTCCTGCAGCGGTCGAAAACGTAGGGGCAGCGGGTGTGGAACCGGCATCCCTTCGGCGGATTGATGGGGCTCGGCACGTCGCCCTTCAGGATGATGCGCTGCCGCGCCGCGCCCGGCTCCGCCACCGGCACCGCGGACAACAGCGCCTGCGTGTAGGGATGCTTGGGCGCGGAGAAGAGCTGCCGCTTCGGCGCCAGCTCCACGATCTTGCCGAGATACATCACCGCGACACGGTGCGTCATATGCTCGACGATCGCCAGATCGTGGCTGATGAACAGCATCGCGAGCCCAAGCTCCTGCTGCAGGTCGTACAGCAGGTTGACGATCTGCGCCTTCACCGACACGTCGAGCGCCGAGACGGCCTCGTCGCAGACGATGAGGTCGGGCTCGGCGGCGAGCGCTCGGGCAATCCCGATGCGCTGGCGCTGCCCGCCGGAGAACTCGTGCGGCCAGCGCCCCACCGCATCGCGCGGCAGGCGCACCACGTCCATCAGCCGCTGCACGCGCGCCTCGAGATCGGCCCGGGACTTGGCCAGCCCGAAATTGCGGATCGGCTCGGCCAGGATGTCGCGCACGCGCATGCGCGGATTGAGGCTCGAGAACGGGTCCTGGAACACCACCTGCACGCGCCGCCTGAGCGGCCGCAGCGCTCCCGCGGAGAGGTCGTCGATGCGCCTGCCGTCGAGCACCACCTGGCCGGCGGTGATGTCGAACAGGCGCAGGATGCAGCGCCCCACCGTCGACTTGCCGCAGCCGGACTTGCCCACCAGCGACAGCGTCTCGCCCTTGGCGATGTTGAAGGACACGCCGTCGACCGCATACACCGTGGCCGCCGCGCCGCCGAAGGCGCCGGCGTGAAGGATGAAGTGCTTCTTGAGGTCGTTGACCTCCAGCAGCGGCGTGGTCATGCGGCGAGCGCTTCCTTGGGCGCGTAGTGACAGGCGGCGAAATGCCCGGGCGCCTTCATCTCCAGCGCGGGTGCACTCTGCCGGCAAAGGTCGGTCGCCATGGTGCAGCGGCTGGCGAACACGCAACCGGGGATGCGCTGCTTCAGGCTCGGCACCAGCCCCGGTATCTCCGCGAGCCTGGTCTGCGCCCCGCTCAGCGATGAGCCGAGCTTGGGCACCGCGCCGAACAGCCCTTGCGTGTAGGGATGGCGCGGCGAGCGGTAGAGCTGCGCCACCGGCGCCTCCTCCACCTTGCGGCCCGCGTACATCACCATCACACGCTCGGCCACCTCGGCGACGATGCCGAGGTCGTGCGTGATCAGGATGATGGCGGCGCCCACCTTGGATTTCAGGTCCTTCATCAGGTCCAGGATCTGCGCCTGGATGGTGACGTCCAGCGCGGTGGTCGGCTCGTCGGCGATCAGCAGCTTGGGCCGGCAGGAGAGCGCGATGGCGATCATCACGCGCTGGCGCATGCCGCCGGAGAGCTGGTGGGGATATTCGGTGAGGCGGCGCTTGACCTCGGGGATGCCGACCAGCTGCAGCATCTCCATGGCCCTGTCGTCGGCCTCGCGACGACTGACGCGCTGGTGCAGCCTGAGCGTCTCGCCGAGCTGGCGGCCGATGGTGAGCACCGGATTGAGGCTCGTCATCGGCTCCTGAAAGATCATCGAGATGTCGTTGCCGCGCACGCCTCGCATCTCCTTGTCGGAGAGCTGCAGCAGGTCGACGCCGCGGAAGCGGATGGAGCCCGCAATCTTGCCGGGCGGCTCGGGGATCAGTCGCAGGATGGAGTTTGCGGTCACCGACTTGCCGCAGCCCGATTCACCCACCACCGCCAGCGTCTCGCCCTCCTCGACGTAGAAAGACACGCCGTCGACGGCCCGGTTCACCCCGTCCGGGGTGCGGAAGTGCGTCTGCAGGTTCTCCACTTCGAGCAGCGGCATGGGTGCTACTGCCTCCCCGCCGCACCGTTGTCATCCCGGTGCTTGTCACCGGGATCCAGCCATCGGCGGGCGCTGGAGCAAGGGGCGAGACTGGATCCCGGGCACAAGGCCCGGGATGACAGCGGTGGATTTTGGGGGGGCGGTCACAGCGCTACAGCCGCTTGGCCATGCGCGGGTCGAGCATGTCGCGCAGGCCGTCGCCCAGCAGGTTGACCGCCAGGACGGTGACCGACAGGAAGATGGCGGGGAAGAACACGATGAAGGGCTTCACCTGCCATAGCGCGCGGCCCTCGGCCATGATGTTGCCCCACGAGGGGATGTTGGGCGGCGTGCCGGCGCCGATGAACGACAGGATCGACTCCACGATCATGGCGGAAGCGCAGATGAAGGTTGCCTGCACGGTCATGGGCGCAAGCGTGTTGGGCAGGATGTGGCGCAGGATGATCATCGGCGTGCGCGTGCCCGCCGCCACGGCCGCGTCCACGTAGGGCTGCTCGCGCAGCGACAGCACCACGCCGCGCACAAGGCGGGACACGCGCGGGAACTCGGCGATGGTGATGGCGGCGATGACGTTGCCGACGCTGCCGCGCGTCAGCGCCATCAGGGCGACTGCGAGCAGGATCGGCGGGATCGACATCATGCCGTCCATCACGCGCATGATTATGCCGTCGGCCCAGCGCACGAAGCCCGACACCAGTCCGATCGCCAGCCCGGCCAGCGATGCGAGGATCGCAACCGAGAAGCCGACCAACAGCGAAACGCGGGCTCCGTAGAGGACACGAGAATAGATGTCGCGGCCCAGCATATCGGTGCCGAACCAGTAGTCGGCGGAAGGGCTGCGCGTGCGCTTGGCCGGGGCGAGCGCGGTCGGGTCGACGGTACCCAGGTAGGGCGCCAGCACGGCGATCAGCAGCATCACGATCAGCAGGGCGCCGCCGAATGCGATGGCGGGCTGACGGTAGATGAATCCCGCAAGGCCGCGCCGCACCTTGATCGGCGGCAGCACGTCCGGCATCGCCGGCGCGATGGCCACTTCAGGCTGCAGGGCGACAATTGAGGATTGCGCGCTCAATACCGGATCCTCGGATCGAGCAGGGTGTAGAGCACGTCGACGGCCAGGTTGACCAGCACGTAGACGAAGCTGAACATCAACACGATGCCCTGGATGACGGGATAGTCGCGGCGCAGGATCGCATCGATGGTCAGGCGGCCGAGGCCCGGGATCGCGAACACGCTCTCCGTCACCACGGCCCCGCCGATCAGCAGCGCCACGCCGATGCCGATGACGGTGACGATCGGCACCGCGGCATTCTTGAGCGCGTGCACGAACAGGATGCCGCGCTGTCCCATGCCCTTGGACCGCGCCGTGCGGATGTAGTCCTGCTGCAGCACCTCGAGCATGGACGCGCGCGTGATGCGGGCGATCAGCGCGATGTAGACGCAGCCGAGCGCGATGGCGGGCAGCACCAGGTTCTCGAGCCAGGGCCCGAAGCCGGCCGACAGCGGCGTGTAGCCCTGCACGGGAAACCAGTCGAGCTCGAGGGCGAAGACGTAGGCCAGCAGGTAGCCGACGACGAAGACGGGCACGGAGAAGCCGAACACCGCGAACGCCATCAGCGAGCGGTCGATCCAGGTCCCGGCCTTCCAGGCGGCGACGACACCCATCGGCACGGCGATGGTGACCGCGAGGATGAGCGTCACCACCATCAGCGACAACGTCGGCTCGAGCCGCTGGGCGATCAGCTTGGTGACGGGCAGGCCGGTGAACATCGACGTGCCCAGGTCGAACTGCAGGATGCTCCAGGACCACTCGCCGAAGCGGACGAGGAACGGCCGGTCCAGGCCGAGGCCCTTGCGGATCTTCTCGATGTCCTCGGGCGAGGCCTGGTCGCCGGCGATGACGGCGGCAGGGTCGCCCGGCGCGATGTAGAGCAGGCTGAACACGAAAAGGGCGACGATCGCCATCACTGGGATCGTCGCCACGATGCGCCGGACGATGTGAGCAAGCATGCGGCCGCCTATGGCTTGCTGCTACGCCTTCGTCACGCCCCAGAAGAACGGCAGCGGGCCTTTGACGACGCCGCCGACGTTGCTGCGCCAGGCCTGGTAGCCGTAGTAGAAGCCGGTCGGCACGTAGATGACGCTGCTCCATCGCTGCCTTGTTGAGGCGCCCGATCACGGTCTTCTCCTCGGCAAGATCCTTGGCCGCGAACCAGGCCGTGACCTCCTTCTCGACCTCGGGCTGTTCGGGCCAGCCGAACCAGCGCCTTCTCGCCGGTGCCGCGTATCGCGATGTAGCTCGCCGGATTGGCGCAGTCAGCGCCCGCGTGCCAGGTGTGGAACATGCCCCAGCCACCCTGACCGGGCGGTGTCTTGGAGGCGCGACGCTGGCCAACTGTGCCCCAATCGGTGGCGACGAAATCGACCGTCATGCCGATCTTCTTCAGCAGGTCGGCGGTCACCTCGCCCATGGCTTTGAGCGGCGGCTGGTCCTGCGCCACCAGGCACGTGACGGGCTGGCCGGCATAGCCGGCTTCGGCAAGCAGCTTCTTGGCGCCCTCGATGTCGCGCTTGCCCTTGAGGATGTCGCCGCCTTCCTCGGTGTAGAGCGGCGTGCCCGGAGTGAAGAAGCCCGGGATCGGCTTCCACAGGTTGGTGTCGTCGCCGACCACGGCGCGCATGTAGTCTTCCTGGCTCAGCGCCATCTGCACCGCGCGCCGCACCTTCACGTTGTTGAAGGGCGGATGCATGTGGTTCATGCGGAAGGAGCCGATGTTGCCCAGCGGATCGGCGATGTCGACCTGGATGTTCTTGTTCTTCTTGAGGACCGGCACGAGATCGGGGATCGGCGTCTCCCACCAGTCGACCTCGCCGTTCTGCAACGCGGCCGCGGCGGTGGCGGGATCGGGCATGATCACCCACTCGATGCGGTCGACGCTCATCTTCTTGCCGCCGGCGAGCCAGGAGAACGGCTCGTTGCGGGGCTGGTAGTCGGCGAATTTCTCGAACACCGCCTTGGCGCCCGGCACCCACTCGGCCCGCGCGAACTTCATGGGCCCGCTGCCGATATACTCTGTGATCTGCTGGAACGGATCGGTCTTGGCGATCCGCTCCGGCATGATGAAGGCCATCGGCGTGTTGTTCTTGCCGAGCGCGAACAGCAGCTTGGGATAGGGAGCGGACAGCACCAGCTTGACGGTGCGTCGTCGACGGCGGTGAGCTCCTTCTGCAGGGCCTTGATCATCAGGCCCATGGAGTCGCGCGCCATCCAGCGCGTGAGGCTCGCCACCACGTCCTTGGCCAGCACCGGCTCGCCGTCGTGGAACTTGAGGCCGGGCCGCAGCTTGAAGGTCCAGGTCAGGCCGTCGCTGGAGACCTCCTCGCCCTCCACCATCTGGCGCTGCGGCTCGAGCTTGTCGTTGACGCCGTAGAGCGTGTCCCAGACCATCGCCGAGGCGTTGCGCACCACGTACTGCGTCCCCCAGATCGGGTCGAAGTTGGCGAGGTTTGCCTGCGGCACGAAGCGTAGAGCCTTCGCCGCGGCACCTTGCGATACGGCCGGCGCCGGAAAGCTGCCGACGGCCGCCAGGCTGCCTGCGCCTGCGACACTTTTGAGAAACGTCCTGCGATCCATCTGGTACTCCCCAATTTGCAGGCCAACCGGCTACTCTCGCGCCAGTCTGCCGAATTTTTGAGCGATTTGGCAGCGCGCGAGGGCGGTTCGGAGCCGGCTCTTCACATACTAGCTCGCGTCATGGGGGTGGGAGCAAGCGGCATGCCATCGCCCTGCCCACTTGGGTTGCAACGGGTAGCCCATCGGCTGGGCCGTTGGGATATGTTGGATCGCACTGGCCGATCGCCGCTTGGGGCGCAGATTCGAGGGGACCATGCCGATCTGTAGGAGCGTAGCGACCCTGGTGCGGCGCACCGCGCTGGGTCTCGGCTTTGCCACGCTGGGGGCGGGAATGGCCACGGCGCAGAGCGCCTGCGAGACGGAGACGGCCGCTCTCCAGGCCCTCGCACGCGGGGTGAAAGTCGACATCACGGCGCCTGCCAACCTGCGAGCCGAGGGCGCCGTGCACATCGCCTGGCGGGCGGCGGCCGCCTTCCCGCCGAAGACGCCGGCCTTCGTGGTGGTGGCGGTTCCCGGCGAGGTCCGGGTCGAGGCGCCGCCGCTGCCCAAGCCGGCGACATCCGCCCAGCAGGACCAGCCCGATACGCAGCCCCCCGACCTGCCGGGAGCGCTCGCTCTTCCGCCCTCGGCGCGCGCGCCCCTGGATATCGCGTTCGGCGCCGGCAAGACGCGCCTGCTGGTTCCCCTGCACCAGCCCGGAAGCAAGCTCGCTGGCAGCCTCGACGTGCGCGTGTTCGACGCCGGCGCACTCGCCATCGAGGCGGTGGTGGTGGCCAAGACCGCGTGCGGCGAGCGCAGCCTCGGTGTGCCCGCCAGGCGCGAGATCGCCGTCGCGCCCGGCACCCCCGAGATCGTCGTGCAGGACCCATTCGACATCGACGTGCCCAAGCGCATCGTGGTCTCCAATTCCGGGCGCTATCGGCTGCACGTGTTCGAGGGACGCTATCGCGTATTCGACCTCTCGACCGGCGCCAAGCTCGTCGACCGCGCGGGTCACAGTCCCAATTTCTCGCCGACGTCGCGATTCGTGGCCGCCGACGTGGGTGACGCCGACGGGCGCGAGCTGGAGGTGATCGACCTCGTATCGAGACAGGTGATCCACACGGCGGCCGGCCCCTTCCTCGGTTGGGCCAACGGCGATACTTTCTTCGTCGACGGCGCGTCGCAGTACGGCGCGGTGAGCGTGCACCCCTCGATCATCTCGCGTCCCCTGGTGGCCGATGCCGACAATCCGCGGGAGAAGGCAGCGGACAACCTGAGCCTCAGCGCGCCCGGCTCCTGCCACGCCTGCGCGTCGTGGTCGGACTCGCCCATGACGCTGGATCTGGACAACGGGATCGTCGCCTTCGCCGATACCTTCAGCGGAGGTGGCGGGGAGGTCTTCGAGCTGGCATCCGGCTTCAAGGGCTGCTGCGCGGGCGGCGGCACGGCCGCGCCCGGCACCGCCGGCACGCAGGACGATGCCAAGCTCCGGCAGTTCGTCGCCGCCACCTACGAGGTGCGGCCGATCGAGTTGAAGCGGGGCTGGAACGTGCGCGACGGGCTGGCCTTCAGCCACATCTACGATCCGCTCGCCAAGACGGAGACCGGCCTCGCCGATCAACCGTGGTACCAGGCTGCGCTTCCGCTGCGCCAGCTGCTCACATCGCATCGCGCGCTCGAGGCGCAGGCGCAATCGACACGTATCGCCGGCCTCGCGGAGGGAGTGGTTCTGCGCGGCGACTGGCGCCAGAGCACGCGGCGCGCGCGCAACACAGGCGAGGCTTCCGCACGCGAAGGATTGCTGACGGAGCTGAGCCGCTTCGGCGTGGACGCGGCGCCGCCGCTGGCGCGCGAGGCGATCCCGTTCTCCAATTCTCCGGCCAGCGAGGACGCCAGGGGGCGCTACGATGCCGACAGCAAAAAGCTGGAGGCCGAGATCGATCGGCGCAGCAAGTCGCTCGAGCGCCGGCTGCTCGCCGAGGTGCCGGCAGTCAAGGCGCATCTCGGGCAGCACAAGCGAGGCACGCTGCCGGCGTTTCCCTATGACGGCGATCTGACCAAGGGCAAGATCATCCTGACGGACCACATGGAGGGACTCTGGCGCTGGGAGGTGGACGGCAATCCGCTGTGGCTGCTTCAGCTGCTCATCATCGAGGGCAGCGGTGCCTTCGGCCAGGGGGCCGTCCTCCTTCTGGAGGGCCAGCGCAAGGCCGCGGGGAAGGTCGTAAACCTGTCGACGGCGCTGGAGGGGCTGTGGGAGGGCCAATACGGCTCCAGCGCGCAGCAGACCCGCCTCAAGCCACAGTTGTTCTTCGGGCGCTATCTGGTCGCCGCCTCGGTCGCGAGCCGCGCCATCGGCGTCTACGACGTGAAGGCCGGAACCAAGCTGGCGCTGATTACCGACATGCCGCAGGCCGACCTGCTCGATGACGTGCTGCTGTCCGTCGACCAGCGCCACGTCATTCAGCTCAACAGCGACGGGCAGTTCTTCCTGCATGAGATCGCCACCGGCCGCATGGTGCTGTCGGGGCGCTACGTGGACGGCGAGATCATCCTCTACACGCCCGAGGCCTACTACTGGTCCTCCTACGAGGGCGCCCACTTCGTGCAGCTGCGCTTTCCCGGATTGCGGGGCCTCTACTCCTTCCAGCAGTTCGCGGCCGTGCTCAACCGGCCCGACGTGATCAAGGCACGGCTCGCCGGCGCGAGCGCGGCGGAGCTGCCGCGGCTCGTGCCTCCCCCGGTGGTGGAAGCGCGGCTGATCGAGGGTACGGCTTCCGGCGGCGGACGCCGCGTCGCGGTGCAGGCACGCTCCGGAGAAGGGCTCGCGCATGTCCGGCTCTATCAGGACGGCCAGCTGATCAGCGACCAGTCCGTGTCCGGGCCGCAGTACCAGGGCGAGGTCGCGGTTCCGCAAACGGGCAATGCGCGCTGGCTCACGGCGCTGGCCACCGACAAGGGCGGGTTGGTTTCGGCGCCGCAGATGATCCCGCTCAAGCCTGGGCCGGGCGCGCCGTCTCGGCTGCACGGCGTGCTGGTCGGCGTCGACACCTATGCGGAGTTCCGGCTGCGGCTGAACTACGCCAAGTCCGACGCCCAGCGTCTCGCCGAGGCACTGAAGGCCAGCGTCGGTCGCTACTATGGATCGGAGAGCCTGCAGCTGCTGCTCGACGAGGAGGCGACGCCGGCCGCCATCACCTCGGCGCTCGAGAGCATCGTCGCAACCGCGGACCCCCACGACACCATCGTCTTCTCGTTCGCGGGCCACGGCGTGAAGGGTGACGACGATCACTACTACCTGACGCCGGCCGGCTACGATTCGAACGACGCCAAGGGCACGGGCCTGTCCTGGTCACGGATCTCCGCAATTCTCGGCCGCGCCAAGGCTCGCGTGGTAGTGATCCTGGACTCCTGCCATTCGGGCCTGTCGGGCGCCGAGGGCCTGGGCACCAACGACGACGCCGTTGCCTCCCTGCTGACGGGCGTCCGCGCGCCGATGCTGGTGCTGGCGGCGTCCAAGGGCCGACAGTTCAGCTACGAGGATCCCAAATGGGGCGGCGGCGCCTTCACGCACGCGCTCGTCGAGGTCCTGCAGCGCAACTGGCGCAGCGCCGACCTCAACGGCAACGGCGTGATCGAGGTGAGCGAGCTCTACCGCGCGCTGCGATCGATGGTGGCGGGCGAGACCCAGGGCAATCAGACTCCATGGCTCGCCAGACAGGACCTGATTGGCGATTTTTCCCTGTTTTGACAGCGCGTTAACCTAGGCCCATCGCCTTTGTCAGACGAGCGCCACCTTGACAGTGTATGCTGAAGCGCCTTGTAACTTCCGCAGGGCCACAGCATCGTAGGCTTTGCTGTGTCTCCAGACCAAACTCGGACATCCAACGGAGGAATACATGCTCAGGTCTACGATCGTCGGCCTTGTTGCGCTTGGCCTGATGGCCGGAGCCGCGACGGCGCAAACCAAGATGGATTGCAGCCGGCTCTATAAGGACTTCTGGGAGAAGATGGATCGCGAGAAGTACGCCAAGGTTTCGGCTGAGCAGCTCGCTGGCGTGAGCCGGTTGGCGCTTCGCGCGTACGACGCGTGCCAGGCCGGCGACGAGCTCGACGCCAAGGCCCTGTTCGACAAGCTGAGCAGCATGAAGTTCTGACGACCGGCAGGGGCGTCCGGCCGTTGCTGTGCAGGCGTGTGGGTTTCTTGCTTCGTTCGCGTAGCCCATGGGCCTTCATCCGGGCGGCAAGCGCCTCGCCCGTCGGCAACGGCGGCCAGACTGTCAGTCCTCTTTGTTTCAGAGGCTCATCCGAGCCGTGCACCGGACGCCCCTGTTTAGCCAGGCGGCGTCCGGTATGTATCGGACGTAGCTAACCGATGCGGCTCGAGGCGCGTGCTGCGTTTCGACGCCGGCCGTAAATTGCGGGCCCATCTCGCGCCAAGGGATTTCGAGACGATGCCAGGATTCGTCAAGGCGGGCATCAGGGCGATTGGAATTCGCCGGGCCGTATCGAGTGCGGCGCTCGCTGCCGCGATCGCAATCGCAACGATCCCTCTCGGCTCGGTCCAGGCGGCCCCGCAGAGCCGCGCCAGCGAATTCTACCTCCCCAACGGCATGCAGGTCGTGGTCGTCCCCGACACGCGCGCACCGGTCGTCACGCATGTCGTTTGGTATCGCGTTGGCGGCGCCGACAATGCGCTCGGCCAGTCGGGCCTCGCGCACTTCCTCGAGCACCTGATGTTCCGGTCGACGAAGAAGCTCAAGTCCGGCGAGCTTGCCCGCACGGTGTCGCGCCTGGGCGGACGCGACAACGCGGTGACATCGCACGACGCGACCTACTACTTCCAGCGCCTCCCCAAGGAGCACTTGAAGACGGCGATGGTGATGGAAGCCGACCGCATGCGGAATCTCAATCTCAACGATGCCGAGGTTGCAACCGAGCGGGACGTGGTGCTGCAGGAGCGCCGCTCGGTGGTCGACAGCAAGCCGCTCGCGATCCTAGACGAGCTGATCAACGCCAACCTCTACCTCAACCATCCCTACCGCATCCCCGTGATCGGCTGGGAGCATGAGATCAAGACGCTCGACCGCGCCAAGGCGATCGCCTTCTATCGGCGCTTCTACGCTCCCAACAACGCCATCCTGGTGGTCGCAGGCGACGTGACGCCGGACGAGGTGAAGAAGCTGGCGGAGGACACCTACGGCAAGGTCCAGCGCCAGCCGGGCGTGCTGCGCGTGCCGCGTCCCTCCGAGCCGGTCCAGCCGGGCATCCGACGGCTCGAGCTGCGCGACGCGCGTGCCCGCAGCCTCTCGCTGCAGCGCTACTATGCCACCCCGAGCTACAAGTCGGCGCAAGGCAACGAGGCCGAGGCGATCGACACGTTGTCGATCGTGCTGGGCGACGGGCCGACCTCGCGCCTCTATCGCCAGCTGGTCGAGGAGAAGAATATTGCCGCCAACGCCGGCGCCAGTTTCTCCGCTGTCGCGCTCGATGGCGGCTCGCTGACGGTCTATGCCGTGGCCGGCGACGGCGTGAAGCAGGAGGCGCTGGAGCAGGCCATCGACGAGTTGATCGCCCAGTTCATCAAGGAGGGCCCGACGGCCGACGAGCTGGAGCAGGCGAAGGACGCGATGATCGCGAGCTACGTCTACAGCGCCGACAATCAGGCGGGCCTTGCATCGAGATACGGCTCCAACCTGGTGATCGGCCGCTCCATCGCCGACATCGAGGCATGGCCGGACCGGGTCGCAAAGGTTACGGCCGCGGACGTGAAGGCGGTCGCCGCGAAGTATCTGACGCTGGCGAACTCGGTCACCGGCTATCTCGTCCCACAGCCCGCCGATGAAGGGACCGACAAGATGCGCAAGGAGTTGCGGCAATGAGCCATCCTGCGCAAACGGATGCGACGGCCTTCTCCTTCGTGCGCCAACTCATGTCTTGCGCGTGCGGTCTCGCCATGGCGGTCGCCCTCGTGCTGGCCTCGCTGGGCGGGGCGCGTGCGGCCGACATCCAGCAGATCAAGAGCCCGGGCGGGATTTCCGCCTGGCTGGTTGAGGAGAAGAGCCTCCCCATCATCGCTCTGCGCTTCGCCTTCGACGGCGGCAGCACGCAGGAGCCGGCGGGCAAGGAAGGCACGGCTGGACTGCTCGCCGCCATGCTCGACCAGGGCGCGGGCGACATGCCGGGCCCCGTCTACCAGAAGCAGATCGAGAAGCTGGCGGTGCGTCTCGCCTTCGACTCCGACCGCGACACGTTCTTCGGCAACTTCGAGACGCTGACCAAGAACCTGCCCAAGGCAACCGAGCTGCTGCGGCTTGCGATCACCAAGCCGCTCATCGAGCCCGCCATCCTGGAGCGCACGCGAGTCCAGCTGATTGCGCGGGCGGGCTTCGAGGCAGGCGACAACAACAAGCTCGCCAACGCCCAGTGGATGGCCCAGTCCTTTGCTGGCCACACCTATTCGCGGGCCATCTCGGGAACGCCGGACACTCTCAAGGTCATCACGCGCGACGATCTCGAAGACTATCGCAAGCGCGTCATGGCCAGGAGAACGCTGCGGGTCGCGGCTGTCGGCGATATCGACGCGGCGACGCTGGGCAAGGTGCTGGACGAGGTGTTCGGCGCTCTCCCGGCCGAGCCGCAGCTGACGCCCGTCGCCGACGTCGAGCCCAAGGCCGTGCCCAAGCCGGCCGTGGTGGACGTGGAGGGCCCGCAGTCGGTGGCCATCTTCGGCCGACGCGGCATCCTGCGCGACAGCCCCGACTACTTCCCCGGCCTGGTCCTCTCCCAGCTGCTCGGCGGCGGCAGCTCCGACGCGCGCCTTGTGCGCGAGGTGCGCGAGAAGCGGGGCTTGAGCTACTGGATCTACACGCTGCTCTACAATTTCAAGCACTCGACCATGCTGATCGGCGGCTTCGCCAGCCCGAACAAGGACGTTGCCACCAGTCTCGAGCTGGTGCGCGCCGAGTTCAAGTCTCTGGCGGAGAAGGGCCCCACGCAGGAGGAGGTCGACGCGGCCAAGAGCTACCTGATCGGCTCGTTCGTGCTGAGCCTCGACTCCAACGCCAAGATCGCCGAGCAGATGTTGAAGGCGCAGCTGCAGGGGCAGGGCACGGATTTCGTCAACCAGCGCAAGGCCCAGCTCGCCAAGGTGACGAGGGCCGACGTTGCGCGCGTAGCCCGCTCGCTGCTCGACGTCGCCGACCTGTCGGTCGCAATCGCCGGCCAGCCCGTCAACATCGAGCGGTAGAGCTTAGCCGGGCAGCACGGTCTCGGCGAACCAGTGGATCTGCTCCTCCAGCTCCGTCATGCTGTCGGCGGGGAACATGAGCGCGCAGGCGTGGTCGACGCCGATGGCCGCGAGGCCGGCCACCTTCTCGCGGTGGATGCAGAGCCTCACCGCTGCGGGTTGACGAGGCCGGCGATGCGGGCGCGAACGTCCTCCGGCTGCGCCTCGACGGCGGATAGCAGCGTGTGCAAGGAGCGCCGCGTCTCGTAAAGCTGATCCATCAGCGAGAGCACTACGGACATGCTGTCCTCCTCGATCCGCAGCTCGTAGTGAAGCTCGCATATGAGGCGCACACGGGCCACGTCGGAGTTGTCGAAGCGCAGATTGTCGCCGTCGCGCTGCGGAAGGATCCAGCCCAGATCGACCCAGCGCCGCAGCGCTTCCACCTCCACGTGCTCGATCGAGGCGACAAGCTCTGTTTCGCTGATCATGACTTGCATCATGGCTGGGCCCCCTGGCTTTTGCGGGGATCGTATGGGTGCTTGGCTTCCCACTCGGTGACGGACCGGACAAGCTCGTCGTCGGGGTGGTCGGGGAGCACGACCCGCAGCTCCACGAGCTGGTCTCCGTTCCCGCCGGGCGACGGCACTCCCTTGCCGCGCAGCCGCAGGACCCTGCCCGTGTTCGATCCTTTCGGGACGGCAACCTCGACGGTGCCGGAGACCGTCTCGACGCGCACCTTTGCGCCCGCCAGCGCCTCGCCGGGCGTCACGGGCAGCGTCGAAAGGATGTTGTTGCCCTCGCGGCGGAAGATCGGGTGCGGCTTGACGTGGATCTCCACCAGCGCGTCGCCTGCCTCGCCGCCGCCGAAGCCCGGCTGCCCCTGGCCGCGCAGCCGCAGCGTCTGGCCGTCCTTCAGCCCTGCCGGGATGCTGATATCGAGCGCCTTGCCGTCGGCCATCACGACACGCTTCTTGGCGCCGTTCACTGCCTCGGTGAACTCCACGGACATGGTGTAGGCGATGTCCGGGCCTTTGGCCTTTACCCGGGCACCGGCACCGCGCCTGCCGAAGATCTCGGCGAACAGGTCCTCCTGATCGTCGGGTCCGGCGCCCTCCCAGCGGCGCTCGTACTTGAAGCCCGGACCGGCCTCGGCATGCTGGCGGTAGAATTCGCGCTCGGGCTGCTGCCGCTCCGCACCGGACGCATCGATCTCGCCGGCATCGAAGCGGGCGCGCTTCTTCTCGTCGCCGATGATGTCGTAGGCGGAAGCGATCTCCTTGAAGCGCGCTTCCGCGCCCTTGTCGCCGGGGTTCAAGTCCGGATGGTTCTTCTTGGCGAGCCGGCGGTAGGCCTTGCGGATCTCGTCTTGCGTCGCCTCGCGGGTGACGCCCAGGGTCTGATATGGGTCCGCCATCAATGGCTCCTCAGCGGCTGCCTCGTGCCACGGTAGACGAGGACGCTGCTACAGAACAGCCGCGTCTCCAACCACCCGGCGGCAAGGTTGCCGCTCGTGAAACCAAACGCATTTCGCAGCGTTGTCGGACCACCGTTGGCTCAGCCATACGGCGAGCATAGCGGAGGGGCTGATGAGCATGGAAGCCGAAGTCACCCGCAACGTCCTCATGTATTTCATCTTGCCGCTCTGGCTGGCGTGCGGATTTGCCGACTGGCTGTGTCACCGGGCGTCCAACATCGCGACCACGTCGGGCGCCAAGGAATCCCTCATCCATCTGCTGATGCTGACCGAGATGGGAATCGCTGTCACTGCGGCCATGACGTTCGAGATCAACGCCCTCATCCTGCTCGTGATGGTCGTCTGCTGGGCACTGCACGAGGCGACGGCGGTATGGGACGTATTCTACGCGGTCGAGCACCGCGAGGTGACGCCCATCGAGCAGTGGGTGCACAGCTACCTCGGTGTCCTGCCTCTGCTGAGCCTCGTGCTGGTGGTGGTGCTCAACTGGCAGCAGTTCCAGGCGTTGTTCGGCTTCGGGAGCGAGGCGCCACGCTTCGACCTCATCGTTAAGGAGCCCGCCTTGCCGTGGGGCTACGTACTGTCTGTCATTGGTGGCGTCATGCTGCTCGAGGTTCTGCCTTATCTCGAGGAGCTCGTTCGCGGACTGCGCGCAAACAACGGCCGATTGGTTCCATCAAAAGCTGCTCTGCGCGCTCGAGCCGCGCTACGCGATTAGCAATCGAGCAAGCGACGGACGTTCGCGGAATTCCGCGGCGTCGCGCCGCTCGCAAGGCCCCGCGCCGCAATCGAAAATCGGCTTTTGCGCAAATGCCCTCCGAGGAACCACGGCTCCTCCAGCGCGTTTGCCTACACACAAGGCGTTCCACTTCGGGATGCAAACGAGACGCTCAAAGAAGAAGGAAGAAATCGCATGAAGATCGTCACCGCCGCAGCTATCGCGTCGCTGATGCTGGCCGCGTCGCCGGCCTTCGCTCAGACGCCGACCAATCCCTCTCCGCTCGCGGTCAATCCTACGGGCGCCGCACCGACTTGGTACACCGCTCACGGCAACGAGATGCGGGCGAGCAAGCTGATCGGCACGACCGTGAAGAACGATGCCAACGAATCGATCGGCAGCATCAATGAAATCGTCCTGGGCAAGGACGGCAAGGTCGCCGCCGTGGTGATCGGCGTCGGCGGCTTCCTCGGCATGGGTGAGCGCGAGGTGGCCGTGAATTTCGACGCCCTGCGCGTCGCTCAGGACGCCAACAACAGGACGGTTGTCTCTCTCGACGCCACCAAGGACACCCTGAAGGCTGCCCCCGAGTGGCGCTGGGCGGGCGACCGCAGCAACACCACCGGCAACGGCTCGGCTCCGACCAGGCAGCCGGTCGCGAAGTAACGCCGCGTCTCTCGCACGGGCGGAGGCCGGCACTACCGGCCTTCGTTCCGTTGCGCAACGACGGGCAAAGCACGAAAGGAGACTGATATGGCTACCGCCACGATACATCCCAATCACCAGCTGATCTCGAGCGAGGACGTGGAAGGCACCGACGTCTATGATGTCAAGGGCAGCAAGATCGGCTCGATCGATCACCTCATGCTCGACAAGGTCTCGGGCCGCGTGACCTACGCCGTGATGAGCTTTGGCGGCTTCATCGGGCTCGGCCATAGCCACTATCCCATCCCGTGGGGCGCCCTGAAGTACGACACCAAGCTCAACGGTTTCGTCACCGGCATCACGCAGCAGCAGCTGAAGGATGCGCCGGCTTTCAGCGACGACTCCTATTCCAACCGCAACTGGGAAACACAGACCTACGCGCACTACAACGTCGCCCCGTACTGGTGAGTCCGGTCTCTCCGGCATCGGGCTGGTGAACAGGCAGAGCGGCGCGCGGATAAATCCGCGCGCCGCTCTTTCGTTACGCATCGCGCCAGAGAATCAATTCAAGCCCGCTTCGGCAGCTTCCTGCAGGCCCCTGCGGAAATCCGGGTGCGCGATGGCGATCAGCTGGCGGGCGCGCTCGGATACGCTTCGTCCCCGCAGCTCCGCGATGCCATACTCGGTCACGACGATGTCGGCGTCGCTGCGCGCCGTGGTGACGATGCCGCCCGACAGCCTGGCCGTGATGCGCGAGACCGTTCCGCCGCGCGCCGTCGATTCCATCGCCACTATACCCAGGCCGCCCGGCGACCGGAGACACCCGCGCAGGAAGTCGCCGTGCCCGCCGACCATGCCGACATTGCGGCCGCCGGCGACTTCGGCGTTCATCTGGCCGGTGAGATCCACTTCGAGCGCCGTATTGATCCCGATCAGATTGGGGATCTGGCGATGCACCAGATTGTCATGCGTATAGCGGGGCGAGCGCAGCTCCAGGCTGCGATTGCGATGCGCCCACCGGTACAGGCGCTCCGATCCGATCAGGCCGGCCGTGACGCACTTTCCGGTGTCGATGGGCTTCCTTGTGTTGGTGATGACGCCTGCATCGAAGAGCTCGGCGACGCGATCGCCGATGGTGCCGGAGTGAATGCCGAGCTCCCTCTTGCCGGCGAGGCACTCGAGCACGGCGTCGGGCAGTGCGCCCAATCCGACCTGCAGCGTCGCCCCGTCGCCGACCAGCCGGCCGACATGCGCGCCGATTGCCTTCTCGATGTCTCCCGCTGGACGGGCGGGCACCTCGATCGGCTTGCGCGAGACCTCTACGCGGTGGTCCACGTCGCCGGCAGGCACCGAGGTTTCCCCGAACGTGACGGGAAGCGCGTCGTTGACCTCGGCGACGACCGTGCGCGCACGCGGGATGGCATCGGCCAGATGGTCGATCATCAGCGAGAGATTGAAGCCGGCGCCGTCGGCTGCGAGCTGAACCAGGGCGACGTCGATGCCAAGACGACCCTGCGCGACGAGGTCGGGCATCATCGAGTAGTTGACCGGCAGCACGTCCAGGGCGCCGATTTCCTGGAAGCGCCGATTAGTCACGGCCCCGCCGAGGGCAACGATCTGCATGCGCGCGGCCAGGCGCGCCGCGTCGATCGACTTCGCCAGCGCGATGCTCAGCAGGACCGATCCGCGCGGGACCCTTTCGAGCTGCCGATCGAGCAGGCCCAGGAGGCCCGACGGTTCGGCAGTGCCGGACGACCAGGCAATGCGGTCGCCTGCGCGGATGAGAGCCGCCAGATCCAGCGGATCAGGCATAGTCGGGCCGCCTCTTCTCGCGGAATGCCGCCACACCCTCGGCGAAATGCTCGCTCGCCCGCACGCGACCGCCGAGCTGCTGCTCGAGAGCTTCGCGACTGAGCGCGAAGTCGGCGATGCTGGAGCTGATCTGGGTCTTCACGGCCTGCACGGCCGACGGGCTGTTGGCCGCAATCTGCGCCGCGATCCCGAGCGCGGCGGAGAGCACCTCCGCGGCCGGCAGGACCCGGTTGACCAGGCCTATCTCGGCCGCGAATGTTGCCTCGACGAGGCGGCCCGTCAGAAGCAGGTCCATCGCGTGCACGTAGCCGATCTGCTGCATGAGCTTCACCGTGGCGCCTCCGAACGGATAGATCGACCAGCGCACCTCCGGCAGCCCGAAACGGGCATGCTCCGCCGCTATCCTGATGTCCGTCGACAGCAGCAGCTCCACCCCGCCCCCCGCGCAGTCGCCGTTGACGGCAGCAACGACCGGCTTGGAGAACGGCGTCGTCTTGAGGAGCGCCCGGTTGATGACGCGCGCGGTTTCCTCCGAGGCCGACAGGTCTCCCCCGATGTCGGCGCCGGCGCAGAACGCCTTGTCTCCGGCGCCGGTGATCACGATGCAGCGGCAATCGGCCGAAGCTTCCAATCGGTCCCAGAGCGCCGCCAGCTCGGCAAGCGTTGCGCGCGGCATGGCATTGCGCTTGGACTGGTTGTCGATCGTCACAAGCGTGATATGCCGGCCCGCATCGCTCACGTGCAGTGGCATGCAAGGTCTCCTCTTGCGTTGGCGTGGGTCTTGTCCGTCAATATACAAAGTTTCGGGCACGTGGCGACCGCGGACGGGAACGTCACGCGGGCCACAGCCTCCCGGTCTCGAGCACGGTACGCGATGCAAGCGCCCTACAGCCGCACGGTCTTCGAGCTGCTCTGCGAGCAGGCGGCGGCATGCCCGGACCGGCCCGTGGCCATCACGGCGGCAGGCGAAGTCTCCTATGCGGCGCTCGCCGACCGCGCGCGTAGGGTCGCGCAGGGCCTGCGGGCGGAAGGGATCGAGCGCGGCGATGCCATCGGGTTGCTCGCAGGCAATTGCACGGAATGGCTGGAGATCTTCTTTGCCGTCAGCGCGCTCGGCGCGGTGGTCGTGCCGTTCAGCACCTGGTCGACGTCGGCGGAGCTGGACTTCCTTCTGCGAGACTCGGGCGTGCGTTTTCTCTTCACCCTGGCGCAGTTCGGGGAGCGCGACTTCGCTGGCGATGTCGCAGCCTTGCGGGCTCGGGGTGCGGCTCCACGCCTCCAGAAAGCGATCCTGATCGGCGCGCCGGTGCAGCCGGGATTCGAGAGCTACGCCAGCTATCTGGATGGGGACACGCTGGCCGGATTGCCGCCCGGCGAAGGCGCGAGCGCGGCGGACACCCTCGTCATCCTCTATACGTCAGGCTCGAGCAATCGGCCGAAGGCCGTGCCTCTCCAGCATTACGCCGTGATCGAGAACGGGTTCAATATCGGCGAGCGGCAAGGGTTGGTGCCGGGCGACCGTGTGCTCGTGTCGGTCCCGCTGTTCTGGTCCTATGGGGCCGTGAACGCCCTGCCGGCGACGCTGACGCACGGCGCCACGCTGGTCCTCCAGCGGCGGTTCGAACCGGGCGAGGCACTCGACCTGATCGAGCGCCACAGCTGCACCGCCATCTACACGTTGCCGGCCATGACCAACGCGCTGCTCGCCCATCCCGCGTTCCGGCCGCAGCGCACGGCGTCGTTGCGGACGGGAGTCACCATCGGTGCCCCGCAGGACGTGATCAAGGCCGCGCAGCAGCTCGGTGCCAGCGAGATCTGCAACATCTATGGCAGCACCGAGTGCTGCGGGAACTGCTGCGTCACCCCGCATGACTGGCCGCTCGAGCGGCGCGCCGGATGCCAGGGTCCCCCGCTACCCGGGGTCCACGTTCGGATTCGCGATGCGGCGACGGGCGCGACCTGCGCGACCGGCGAGATCGGACAGATCGAGGTCAGGGGCTACCTGACGCGGGGCTATGCGGGAGCGAGCGCGAGCCACAACGCCGAGACGTTCACCCCGGACGGCTATTTCATCACCGGCGACCTCGGCGCCTTGCGGCCGGACGGCGCCCTGGTGTTCGCGGGACGGCACTCCGAGATGATCAAGCGCTCGGGCATCAACGTCTCGCCCGCCGAGGTCGAGGAGGTCCTGCAGCAGCACGCGGGCGTGGGGCTCGCGGGTGTGACGGGCGTCGCCGATCCCGTTCGGGGCGAGATCATCGTCGCCTATGTGGTGGCGCGCACCGAGGCGGCGGTAGCGGAGGATGCGCTTCTCGACCATTGCCGCCAACGATTGTCGAGCTACAAGATTCCCGATCGGCTGTACCTGTGCGAGACCTTGCCGCAGACGACCACAGGCAAGCTGTTGCGGCGGGAGCTGAAGGCGATGGCAACCGCCGCGCTGCACGACGAAGCCGGCGCACTAAAGGCGAAAGCCGGATAGGACGACGAAGCGTCAGGAAAAATCGATCCGGAGAAAACGCATGCGCGCCGTACTCTGCCGTTCGCTCGGAGATATCGCTGCACTGGAGGTAGCGGAGGTGGCGAGCCCCGCCCTTGGAGCCGGCCAGGTGCGCATTTCCGTGCGCGCCTCGGGCGTCAATTTTCCCGACATCCTGATGGCGGAAGGCAAATACCAGGTGAAGCCGGACCTTCCGTTCACTCCTGGCCTCGAGGTCGCCGGCGTGGTGCTCGAATGCGCCCCGGGGGTGGATCATGTGCGGCCGGGAGACCGGGTGATCGCCTTCACGCGCCGCGGCGGTGCCCATGCGGACGAGGCGGTTGCTCCAGGCGCCATCGTGACGCCGATACCCGCAGCTATGGACTTCGTGACCGCGGCGGCGTTCCCGGTGGCTTACGGCACGGCGCATTTCGCGCTCCATCATCGTGGCCGCCTTGCTGCGGGCGAGACCGTTGCTCGTGCTCGGGGCGGCCGGCGGCGTGGGCGTCGCTGCCATCGAGATCGGCAAGCTTCTCGGCGCCCGCGTCATCGCAGCCGCCGGCAGTGCCGAAAAGCTCGCGGTCGCCCAGCAGCATGGCGCCGACTGCGTGATCGACTACCGGGCCGAGAAACTGCGCGACCGGGTCATGGAGCTGACCGGTGGGCGGGGCGTCGATGTCGTCTTCGATCCCGTCGGCGGCACGGCATTCGAGCAAAGCGTGCGCGCGATCGGTTGGGAAGGCCGCATTCTCGTGGTCGGCTTTGCTTCCGGAGAGATTCCCAAAGTTGCCGCCAACATGGTCCTGGTGAAGAACTTCTCGGTCACGGGGGTCGTGTTCGGCGAGCAGAGCTGGCGCTTTCCCGACGATACGAGAATCCGCCTCGGTGAGCTCCTTCGCCAATATGAAGCAGGGCGCCTGAAGCCGCGCGTGTGGAAGACCTATCCGCTCGAGCAGGCCTCCGCCGCGTTGGCCGCGATGGCTGACCGCCGCGTCATGGGCAAGATCGTGCTTACGCGGTAGCGGCTAGATGGCCGGCCTGGTCGCTACGAAGAACAGCCTCGGAAACGGCAGCAGCAACGTGCCGTCGGGCTGCGCCGGATAGGCTTGCGCGATGGCTGCCTGATAGCGCGCAATGAACTCCGATTGCTCGGCGGCATCGAGCGCTGCCAGATACGGGCGCAGGCCGCTGCCCTTGAACCACTCCACGACGGCACCGGCACCGGCCAGCGGATGGAGGTAAGTCGTGATCCAGATGTCCACGGCGCTGCCGCTTTCGCGCAGCAGGCGATAGTACCAGTCGGCGCTGTGGCGGATGACGCGGGTCGACGCCAGTCCCGCGAGCCGCTGGGTCCACGGTCCATCGGACGCGATCTCGCGCATGAGGCGGGAGGCCGGTTCCTCCAGCGTATGCGGCATCTGCACCGCCAGCGAACCGCCGGGCGCGAGCCTCGCGAGCAGCGCCGGGAACAACGCGGCGTGATCGGGCACCCATTGCAGCACCGCGTTGGCGAGGATCACGTCGAACCGAGAGCCCCCACCCTGCCAGTGGGTGATATCGCCGATGTCGAAGCGGACGCCGGGCAACCGCTTCCGCGCCGCCGCGATCATGTCGGGGGAGCTGTCGAGCCCGGAGACGGCAGCCTCCGGGAAGCGCTGCTGCAGCAGCTCGGTGGAGTTGCCTGGCCCGCAGCCGATATCGACGGCGTGAGCGACCGCCGTGTTCGGCACGTGCGCGAGCAGATCGCGGACCGGTCGGGACCGCTCGCTTTCGAACTTGGTGTACTGGGCCGCTGACCAGCTCATCGAGGCACCATCGCGACGCCGAGGTCGGTAGACTGAGGCCACCACATTGTACACCCATCCTGCAAGCGGGGCCGCAAGCAGGGGCTCTGCGTCGGTTTCCGGTTCTGCGCAGGCATGGTTCGGGTATTCTGGCGGCATGATCGGCCGGGCTTGTGCCGGAGGGGCAGCTGTCCCCGGCCGGGTTCGACAAACGGATGGACGCAGCAATGCGACAAGCACCACGGCGGCGGAGCCGCCTCGCTGAGGCTTCGGCAAGCGGAGGCGGAGACGTTGCCCCCACGGCAGCGCTCACCATCCGCGTCGATTTCGGCGCCTTCGGCTATCTGGGGCCCGGCAAGATCGCCCTGATGGAGCTGATCTCGAAGCACGGTTCGATGGCTGCCGCCGGAAAGGAGATGGGCATGTCCTACCGGCGCGCCTGGCTCCTGGTCGACGAGATCAACCAGATCTTCCGCGAGCCGCTGGTGGAAAAGCAGATGGGCGGCTCCGGTGGCGGCGGTGCCCGCCTGACCAAGCTTGGGCGCGATGTCGTCGGCCGCTATCGCGCCATCGAGGGGGCGGCCGCGACCGCGGCGGCGGCAGACCTTCGCGCTCTCAAGGCGTCGCTGCCGAGCAGACCCGGCAACCGGGCCGGCGACGACCGGTAGTCCGGCGGGGCTAGGCTTGGTGCTCGCTGAGATCGGGGGCGCACACCGGCTGACCCTGGGACAACCTCTCGACGATGACGCGAACGCCATAGACCTGGTGCAAGCGCTGGGGTGTCAGCACCTGCTCCGGCGTTCCTTGCGCGATGAGCCGCCCGTCGTCGATCAGCGCCACGCGCGTGCCCACGCTGAAGGCGTGGTCGGGGTCGTGCGTGGAGAGCAGCACCGCAAGTCCACGCGCGGCCAGCCGCTTGATCTCCGACAGAACGGTGACCTGGTTGCCGAAGTCGAGGCTGGCGGTCGGCTCGTCCATGACGATGGCGGGGGCGTCTTGCGCAAGCGCACGCGCGACGAGAGCCAGTTGCCGTTGCCCGCCGCTGATGCGCGTGTATTCCGTCTCGGCCAGCTCCGCGATGCCGAGCGTTGCCAGGCCTTCCAGCGCTTTCATGCGATCCTGCCGCGATGGCGCGGCAAACAGAGGCAGGTGGGCCGTGCGCCCCATGACGACCATGTCGACGACGCGGAACGGAAAGTGAGCGGCATGCGCCTGCGGCACGTAGGCGACGCGGCGCGCGATCTCGGCGCCTCGCCAGCTCGGCTATCGGCCGGCCTGCGAGCCGGACCTCCCCGTCCATCGCCGGCAGGAGACCGAGCAGGGTCTTGAACAGCGTGGTCTTGCCCGAGCCATTGGGACCGAGCAGGCAGACCACCTCGCCCGGGCCGCACCTCCAGGTCGACGTCGCGGCCGATGACCTTGCTGCCGTAGCCGAAGCCGAGTGAATGCGCGGCGAGCATGGGCGCGGTCATGACCAACCCTCGCGACCTCGCGCCAGCAGCCACAGGAAGAACGGCGCGCCGACGACGGCGGTAAGAATGCCGATCGGCACCTCGATGCGGGCCATGGTGCGCGCCAACGTGTCCACGCAAAGCAGGTAGCTGGCACCCAGCAGCATGGCGGTCGGCAGCAGCCGGTCGAAGCTGGGGCCGACGATCATCCGCGCGATGTGCGGAATGACCAGGCCAACCCAGCCGATCACGCCGGAGATGGCGACGACGCTCGCCGTCATCAGCGTCGCCGCGGCGATTACAAAAAACCGAAGCCGGCCGGCCTCTACGCCGAGCGCCTTCGCTTCCTCGTCTCCCAGGGAAAGCACATTGATGCGCCACCGCAGAAGCACGAGGGGGATGAGCCCCAGCAGAACGAGCGGAGCCGCCGTCCACACTTCGCCCTTGCGGATGGCGGACAGGCTGCCGAGCAGCCAGAAGACGATGGCGGGGAGTTGGTCGTAGGGGTCGGCGAGGATCTTGAGGAGCGAGATGACGGCCCCGGCAAGCGATCCCACGACCACGCCCGCCAGCACCAGCACGAGGATGGGCTCACGGCCGCGCACCATCGCGGCGATCGCGTACACCAGGCCGACGGTCGCGAGCCCGACCACGAATGCCAGCAGCTGGATGCCGGCGACCGGCAGCGCCAGAAAAATGCCGA
Organism: uncultured Alphaproteobacteria bacterium; assembly: GCA_963774165.1. Lineage (GTDB taxonomy): Bacteria > Pseudomonadota > Alphaproteobacteria > Rhizobiales > Hyphomicrobiaceae > AWTP1-13. Next base: position 500,934 of record CAVZEC010000006.1, read on the forward strand.
GCACCGCGCCGAGGCCGGCGCCGGTGGAGACGCCCAGGATGTCGGGGACACCAGCGGGTTGCGGAACAGGGTCTGGTAGGCGGCACCCGGCGGCGGCAATCGATGCGCCTACCAGCACGGCGGCGAACACGCGCGGCAGCCGCACCTCGAACAGCACCGTGTCGATTTGCCCGAGCGCCGGCGCGCCCGCCAGCTTGCGGCCCAGGGCGGCGCCACACCTGCGCCATGGAAAGCGGAAAGGCGCCGACGAGCGACGCGCCGACGATGAGAAGAGCCAGCACGCCGGCGAGCCCAGCGAGGATCGCCGCCCGTCGATCGCCAGGCACCCGCGCTGACGCGGGCGCGGTTGTTCTCTCCGCGCTACCGACCGTCAAGACCGCTCGCTGCTGAGCACGGCAAAGCCCTGCGCCTCGAACAGCGGCTTCGCCTTGGCCGACTTCACGTAGGCGAGGAAGGCAGCGGCGTCCGGGTGGGTGGCGCTGGCGGTGATGGCGATCGGGTAGATGATCGGGGGATGCGTGTCCTCCGGAAAGGTGCCGATGATCTTCACGTTCGGGTCGGCCGCCGCGTCGGTCTGGTAGACGATGCCGGCCGGCGTTTCGCCGCGCGATACCAGCAGCAGCGCCGCGCGCACGTTCTCCGCCTGCGCGATCTTGTTGGCCACGCTGCCCCAGACACCGAGCTTCTCGAGCGCGGCCTTGCCGTACTTGCCGGCCGGGACGGAGTCGATGTTCGCCATCGACAGGCGTCCGTCGCCCAGAATCTTGGCAAGATCGAAGCCCGGCTTGATCTCGACGGGCTGCGCCTTGTCCTTGGGCGCGATCAGCACGATGCGGTTGCCGAGCAGGTTCGAGCGCGTGTCGGCCTTGATGAGGTTCTTGCCCGGCCAGATAGTCCATCCAGTCGAGATCGGCCGAGATGAACATCTGCGCCGGCGCGCCCTGCTCGATCTGCTTGGCGAGCGCCGAGCTCGCCGCGTACGAGATGACGGCCTTCTTGCCGGTCTCCTTCTGCCACTCCGCGTTGATGGCATCGAGGGCGTTCTTGAGGCTGGCGGCGGCGAAGATGACGACGTCTCCGCCTTGCGCCCGAGCCGGCGACTGCAGCGGTCCTCCCAGACCAGCAAGCGCTACCGCGGCCAGACCCGCGACCCTGCCAAGCCATGTGCGTCTGGAAATCATGATGCGATGCTCCTCGGTTGATGCGGACCTCCGGCGGATTGGCCGATACAAGACCACAAAGGGGCGCTATCTTCCACCAAATATCTCGATCGGCCGCCAAGTCCCCCGCGAGCGCATCCTTGCCATGATCCGTCACGAACGCCGCATCGTTTGCGCCATGTTGGCCCTGCTGCTCATGGGCCTATGGGGCGCCGCGTCCGCGCAGGAGCCGACCCGCGCCATCACCGACTCGGCCGGACGCCGCGTCGAGCTTCCCCAGCGGATATCACGTGTCCTGGCAGCCGGCCCGCCCGCGTCGATCCTGCTCTATACGCTGGCGCCGGAGAAGATGATCGGTTGGGTGCGAACGCCGGGACCGGCCGAGAAGGCGTTCCTGCTGGAGAGCGTGCGCGACCTGCCCGAATACGGCCGGCTGACGGGGCGCGGGAACACGGCCAACCTGGAGAACGTGCTTGAAGTTCAAGCCGGACCTGATCATCGATGTCGGCAGCGTCGGCCCCACCTACGTCTCTCTTGCCAACAACGTGCAGGATCAGACCAAGATCCCCTACGTGCTTCTCGACGGCACTTTCAACAAGACGCCGGAGATGTACCGGCTGTTCGGCGACCTGCTGGGGGTGAAGGACCGCGCCGAGCAACTCGCCCGCTACGCCGACGAGACCCTCAACGGTCTCGGCGCGCGCATCGCGTCCATACCCGAAGCGGAGCGACCCAGGGTCTACTACGGCCGCGGCGTCAACGGCCTGGAGACCGGCCTCGCCGGCTCGATCAATATGGAGGTGCTGGAGCGGGTCGGCGCAATCAACGTGGCGGCGTCGGCAGGGACGGGCGGCATCACCAAGGTGTCGATCGAGCAGGTCCTGTCGTGGAACCCCGATGTGATCCTGGCGCTCGATCCGGCCTTCTACGGCGCGGTGGCGACCGACCCGCTGTGGAGCTCGGTCAAGGCCGTGCGCGACAAGCGCATCTATCTGTCGCCCAATCTGCCCTACGGCTGGTTCGACGCGCCGCCCGGTGTCAACCGGCTGATCGGCGTGCGCTGGCTGACTTCGATCCTCTATCCCAGGCAGTTTCCCGAGGACCTGCGCGGAGTCACCCGCGATTTCTACAAGCGGTTCTACCAGGTCGATCTCAGCGAGCAGCAATTGGACACGCTGCTCACGTCTGCAACAGCCTCGAAGCGGGAGCGATGACATGAAGATCAGTGCGCGCAATGTCTTGAAGGGCAAGATCGTCGAGGTGACCAAAGGTGCCACGACGGCACACGTCAAAATCGATATCGGCGGCACCATCGTGACGTCGTCCATCACCAATGCCGCGGTGGACGACCTGAAATTGGCCGTCGGGAAGGATGCCTACGCCGTCGTCAAAGCCTCCGATGTCATGATCGGCATCGACTGACGGCGCTGTGGGGGGGGCAGATGGCCGACGCCACCTCCCGGGCTACGTGAAGATCCTCCAACCGAGGAGCAGGCGGCCGGCGGCGGACAGCGCACATGCCGCTGCGAACGCATAGGCGATCCACGCAAAGGCATCCGGCCATAGGCAAAATGCGCAGAAGACGGTGATCGTCTCGCCACCCTCGGCCAAGCCCGCAACGTAGTACATCGACTTGAACCCTTGCGCGGATGTCGTGAGCCCCCGTTTCACCGCAACATTGGCAAAGGCAAAGAACGCGCCTCCGTTGGCAAGGAACGAGGCCAGCAAGACGGCCGCGGGCATGGCATTGCTTCCGGGATCGTGGATCGCGAAGGCGAGCGGGATCGAGGCGTAGAAGACGAAGTCGAAGGCGATGTCGAGAAATCCGCCGCGATCGGTCGGCCTCGTCGCGCGCGCCACGGCACCGTCCAGGCCGTCGGCGAGGCGGTTGACGAGCACCAGGGCAAGTCCCAGACCGAATTGCCCCAGCGCAATCGAGAAGGTTGCGCCAAGTCCGATGCCGAAGCCGGCGACCGTGACCTGGTCCGCCGTGAGGCCGCGTCCCACGAGCCAATGGCCCGCGGAATTCAGCGGCGGATCGATCCATTGGCGCAAAGCCGCATCGAACATCTCGGACAGGACCGTCGTGGCATCCGGCTCACTGGCATCGTCTATAGCGCCATCCGCAATGCCGGTCATGCCGGCCGACAACGAAAGACGGCGGCCGGAACGTGCATCCGACCGCCGCAGGTACTTCAGGAGATGGTCGGGATGCCTCCCCGAACGTGGGACGCTCAGGCTTTGTCGCGTGCATCCATGCAGTGATGGGCTTTGCGGCTAAAGTACATGTTCTCGCCGCAGCTGCCCGGACGCTTGCTGCGGGCCATGCGGCCCGAGTGCATATGCATACGGCTGTGCCTGTGCTTCTTGGCCTTCACCACCTGGCTCAGCCCTTCCGCGTGGAGCGCCGGGCCGGGATTGATTACGCTTGCCGCCTGCAGTTCAGGCAGTGATGCCAAGGCCAAGGCGATTGCCAGCGCCGAGGCTGCTGCGAGGGTCTTCTTCATGCGCATGTCGGTTCGTCCTTTTCCCACCGTCAAATCGCAGTCATGATCGCAGCCGCCGGCGCTCCGGCGTCAGGAAGAGCACCGGAGCACCGCGCGGCCAGCCCACCGGGAGATACTGGGAGGTACTCGACAATGGGCCATGAGGCGTAACGGCGGACTTTTGCGATCCCGTCGCATAGCTGGGCTGCGTCCGGCAAGGCGATCGTCGGCGCGTCGGCGAAAAACTCGCGGCACGGCGCGTTAGCAAGCTCGGCTAGTTCCAAAGTCGAACGATGGGCGGGCAGGCACGGCCTTGCCGCGGGCGAGGAAGGCAAGAAGGAGACTGAGGTGGCATCACTGGCGGCGGCGCTGACGGGCACGTGGCGGCTCGAGCGGTGGGAGCTCGTCTACGACGACGGCCGGCCACCCGAGTGTCCGCTCGGCGAGGATGCCGAGGGCTTCCTGATCTATACGTCGGACGGCTACGTGAGCGCGACGCTGGCGCGGGCCGGTCGCGCGGCTCTCGACCAGGGCGCCGGCGGCGAGGCCGCCAAGGCCAGGGCCTTCGACGACTACTTCGGCTATGCAGGCCGCTATACGGTGCGCGAAGGCGCAGTGATCCACCGCATCTCCCTGGCACCCAACCCTGCGCTGACCGGCGTGGAGACGCTGCGCCATGCCAGTCTCGAGGGCGACCGGCTCACGCTATCGGGACCCGACTTCAGCGCCGGCTCGCCGCGATCGCATCGCATCGTGTGGCGGCGTGCGGAGCGCAGGGAATGACGCAGGCATCGCCGGGCTTCTTGCCCGGACCGCGACGACGGGGTGGAGGCATGAGCAAGGTATTCGCCGGCATTCGCGTCCTCGATTTCACCACCACCATCGCCGGGCCGCACTGCACGCGCCTGCTGGCCGACCTCGGCGCCGACGTCGTCAAGGTCGAGTCGCCCGAGGGCGACGTGATGCGCTCGCGCCCGCCGCTGCGCAACGGTGCCAGCGCCTATTTCGGCCAGCTCAATGCAGGCAAGCGCAGTGTCGTGCTCGACTTGAAAGAGCAGCGTGCCGTCGAGGCCGTGCGCCGACTCGCCGCGAACGCCGACATCCTGGTCGAGAACTACCGCCCCGGCGTGATGCGCCGGCTCGGCCTCGATTTCCCGGTGCTCGGACAATCCAACCCGCGGCTCGTCTACTGCTCGATCTCCGGCTACGGGCAGACCGGGCCTTCTTCCGATCTGCCGGCCTACGCGCCGGTGATACACGCCACCTCGGGCTTTGACCTGGCTCACCTCGCCTACCAGAGAGGCCGCGCGCAACCCGACAATTGCGGTATCTACGTTGCCGATGTGATCACGGGCACCTACGCCTTCGGCGCCATCGCCACGGCGCTGCATCAGCGGCAGGCGACGGGCCAGGGGCAGCACATCGACGTGTCGATGCTGGAGAGCATGCTGTCGCTCACTCAGACGGAGCTGCAGACGGCGCAGTTCGAGGTGCCGCCTCCGCCCAGTCGGCCGCTCTTCGGGCCGGTGGCGACGGCGGACGGCTATCTCAACATGGCGGTGGTCAGCGAGCGCACGTTCCAGGGGCTGGCGGCGGCGGCGGGTCGGCCGGACTGGATCGCGGACACGCGGTTTGCGAAGTACCTCGACCGGCGCACCAACTGGGGCAAGCTGATGGACGAGTTCGAAGCCTGGTCGAGGCAGGTCTCCACCGCCGAATGCCTCGTGGTGCTCGACCGCAATGCCGTTCCCGCCGCCGCCTATCGCACGGTGCGTGAGGCAATGGCCGACCCGCAACTCGCCCATCGCGACGCCTTTGCCGAGGTGAGCGACGCCGGCGGCGCGTTCAAGGCGCTCAATCCGCCATTCCGCATGTCGGCGTCGGCGACGACCGCCGGGCCCCGCGCACCAGCGCTCGGCGAGCACACACGCGAGGTGCTGGACGCGGCGGGCTTCACGGCCGGCGAGGTCGATGCGCTGGTGGGGCGATAGGCTCGCGGGCCCTGTGCATAGCGCGTGGGTTCGGTCGAACCCGGCGCAGGCCGGGGGATGCCCCGACACAGTTGGCGATCTCGTCGGGGCGTTGCGTCTGCGCTTCGCTTGAACTCAACCTACAGTCACTCGCTGGCGAGCGCCACGGCCGGCAGGCGCTGCAAGGAGCGCTCGCAGAACTCCGGCTTGGCGTCGTCGCGGGGCGGCAGGCCGATGCGGTTGTGCCAGAACACGGGCATGCCGACCCGTTGCGCGCCGGGCACGTCCGCGGCCGAGCCGGCGACGAACAGCGTCCGCTCCGGCGTGGTGCCGAGCGCCTGCAGGAGGGCGCGATAGGGTTCGGGGCGCGGCTTGTAGAAGCCGGCGCTCTCGGCCGTCACCACCACCTTGAAGACATTGCCTGCGCGAGTTGCCGCGACCTGCCCGAGCCGCCGCGAGCAGTTGGTGGCGACGCCGAGCGGGAGATGAACGGCGAGCTCCGCCAGCACCCCGGGCGCTTCCGGCCACGGCGCCAGCTCGCCCCATCGGCTTTCGAGGCTTTCGGCGCAGGAAGCCGGCAGACCTGCGTCGATGGCGGCTTCGCGCACGAGCGTCTCATAAGGCCGGTAGGCGCCGCAACCGTAGGTGATCTCGAGATAGCGCCGGCGCCAGCGCAATCCGTCCTCGGCCGACCCGGCAACGCTGTTCCACAGCGTCCAGGAGTCCAGGAGCGCGGTCAGCAGATCGAAGGCGACGGCGTCGTATTTGCGCATGCTCGCAGCCAGTGGATTTTCGGCGAGTGTAGCGCACTCCCGATTCCGATCGCCTCGCAAATCTGCGGGCTCACTGCAGGCAGCACTTCTTGTATTTCTTGCCGCTGCCGCAGGGGCACGGATCGTTGCGGCCGACGCCGCGCATGGGATTCCTGACGGGATCGAACGACGGAAGCAGCGAGGTTGTGGGGTATGATGCGTTTTTGAGCGCCTTCTCGCGCGACCGCGTGGCCTCGTCGGAGAATGCGTACCAGCTGGAAAGCTCCTCGGTGGTGTCGCCGAACAGCGTGAACTTGCCATCTGTACGCGCCCAGGGCTCAGCCGGGCTCTCGATCGCATGCTCAAGGTCCGCCTCGAAGTCCCGGTAGCTGAGCCAGCTGGGGCTGACGATCTGCCGGTCGAAGGCCTCCTTGACCATGTCCTTCAGCTCGACAAGTCCCAGACGGGCGATCGCGCTCTGCCAGCCGTGCCAGACGAAGCAGCCGTCGCGCGGCTGCAGGTTCGCCCAGCAGTCGCGCAGGAAGGAGGCTGCCTCCGACCTGTCGAGCCGGCCTTGCACAACCAGCATGGCCAACGCATCACACATGCGCGAGCGGGCGTACTCGTCGGCGTTCTCATCGAGAATTATGTTGTAAAGCGGTGCCGGGTCGCCGTCGAAGACGGCCGCCATCACCCGATGCGAGTTCTCGGTGTTGCCGTCGGCAATGAGCGCATCGAGGTGATTGCTCGGGCAGGACAGCAGGCGGGCGAGAACGCGGTACGCCGACGTCTCCCTCCAGTCGCCGAGCAGGTGGAAGACGAAGAACAGCGGCGCGTCGGTCGCGTGCCTGATGGAGCCAGCCTGGATATAGCGCTCGATCTGCTGGACGAACAGCGGAACCATGTCGGCCCGTCGCTCTGCAGCCGCACGCAGCGCATCCCTCGGCAGACCTTCGGACCGCATCAGCTCGTCGAGTATGGCCGCTGGTTCCATTGGACCGCTCCCGGAATCGAAGCGGGAGTTTGCATGGCACTGTCGCGCACGCCATCGGCAGCCCGGCTATTTCCACAGCTCGGTGGCGCCTTCGTCCGGTCTCAATGGAAATCGCGGCTCTTGGGCTTCCAGGAGCCTTCGCGCACCTCCTTGTCGGTCTTGGGGAGGTCGGCGGTGCCGTCGCCGAGGCGCTTGAGCTGGTCGGAAAGATCGATCAGCTGGTCGGCGACGACGTGGATGACGAGGCCCTCGCGCTCGATTTTGCCGCGCACCAGGAGGAACTGCGCCGTCATCACCGTGCGGCGGTTCTTCTCGAACACCTTGGGCCAGACCACGACATTGACGATGCCGGTCTCGTCCTCCAGCGTGATGAAGATCACGCCCTTGGCGGTTCCGGGGCGCTGGCGCACCAGCACGAGGCCCGCCACGCTGACGCGCCGGCCTGCCAGCTTCTCGTCCCAATGGGTGGCGCTGGTGATGACGCGGCGGCGCGCCAAGTCCTCGCGGAAAAACGAGATCGGATGCGCCTTCAGCGACAGGGAGATGGCGGCATAGTCGTGCACGACGTGCTCGCCCTGCGTCGTCTCCGGCAGCTCGACGGGAGGCTCGTCGAACAGGTCGCCGGTGGTGCCCGAGGTCAGGAGCGGGGTGTCGGCGGAGGTCGCGCGCCTCGGACTGGTATTGACGCCGCCGATCTGCGTGCCGCCGCCGAGGCCTTTCACCGCCCACAGCGCGGCGCGACGGTCGAGCCCCATGGAGCGGAAGGCGTCGGCGTCGGCCAGCCGCTCCAAGACACCCACAGGAGCGCCGCTCCTGGTCCACACCGCCGTCATGTCGGCATAGCCCCCCCCGCGCGCCGTGAGAATGGTCTCCCTGATCTGCTTTTCGGCCAGGCCGCCGACGAGCCGCAACCCGAGCCGCACCGCGCATCTTTTGGTTCGCAATTGGGAGCCTTCGGATGCTGCGTCCTCAACTGTCATCCCGGGCTTTATGCCCGGGATCCAGTCGTCCGCGATCTCCACCCCGCGCGAACTCGCTCCGTGGAGACCCTGCTGCGCTCTGGATCCCGGGGACAAGCCCCGGGAAGACAGCTCCAACGTGCAGTCCCAGTCGCTGGCGTTGATATCGGGGTGGAGGACCTCGACGCCGTGCTCGCGGGCGTCGCGCACCAGTTGGGCCGGCTGGTAGAAGCCCATGGGCTGGCTGTTGAGGAGAGCGGCGCAGAACACGTCCGGGAAATGCCACTTGATCCAGGACGAGACGTAGACGAGATGCGCGAAGCTCGCCGCGTGGCTCTCGGGGAAGCCGTACTCGCCGAAGCCTTCGATCTGGCTGAAGCAGCGCTCGGCGAACTCGCGCTCGTAGTTGTTGGCCACCATGCCGGCGATGAACTTCTCGCGGAAGGTGTGGATCGTTCCCATGTGGCGGAAGGTGGCCATGGCGCGGCGCAGCTTGTCGGCCGCGTCGGGCGTGAAGCCCGCCGCCACGATGGCGATCTGCATCGCCTGCTCCTGGAACAGTGGGACGCCGAGCGTCTTCTTGAGCACGGCTTCCAACTGCGGCGAAGGATAAGTCACTTCCTCCTTCTTATCGCGTCGGCGCAGGTAGGGGTGCACCATGTCGCCCTGGATCGGGCCCGGGCGCACGATCGCCACCTCGATGACGAGATCGTAGAAGCAGCGCGGCTGCAGGCGTGGCAGCATCGACATCTGCGCCCTGGACTCGACCTGGAACACGCCGACCGAGTCCGCCCGGCACAGCATGTCGTAGACGCCTTCGTCGTCGCGCGGCACGGTGGCGAGCGTGTAGCGTGCGCCCATGGTGCCGCTCGATCAGGTCGAAGCTCTTGCGGATGGCCGTGAGCATGCCGAGCGCCAGCACGTCCACCTTGAGCATGTGAAGCGTGTCGATGTCGTCCTTGTCCCATTCGAGGAAGGTGCGGTCCGGCATGGCGCCGTTGTGGATCGGCACGGTCTCGTCGAGCCGCTCGCGGGTGAGCACGAAGCCACCGACATGCTGGGACAAGTGGCGCGGGAAGCCCAGCAGCTGGCGCGCCAGGCCGATCGCCTGGCGGATCTCGGGGTTGGCGGGATCGAGCCCGGCCTCGACGATATGCTTGTCGGGGATCTCGCCGTCGCCTTCGCCCCAGATGAGGCCCGCAAGCCCAGCCGTCACGTCCTCCTTGAGGCCCATGGCCTTGCCGACCTCGCGGATGGCCATGCGCGGGCGGTAGTGGATGACGGTCGAGCAGATGGCGGCACGCTCGCGGCCATAGCGGGAATAGAGATACTGGATCACCTCCTCGCGCCGCTCGTGCTCGAAATCGACGTCGATGTCGGGCGGCTCGCCCCGGTCGGCCGAGATGAACCGCTCGAACAGCAGGTCGATCTCGGTGGGGTCGACACCGGTTATACCGAGACAGAAGCACACCGCGCTGTTGGCGGCCGAGCCGCGGCCCTGGCAGAGGATGTCCTTGCTGCGGGCGAAGCGCACGACGTCGTAGACGGTGAGGAAATAGCGGGCGTAGTCGAGCCGGGCGATCAGCTCCAGCTCCTTCACCAGAAGCGCGCGCACTTTGTCCGGCACGCCGTCTGGAAAGCGCTCGGCGGCGTGGACCCAGGTGATCTCCTCGAGGTAGGCCTGCGGGGTCTTGCCCGGCGGCACCGGCTCGTCGGGATATTCGTAGCGCAGCTGCTCCAGATCGAAGCGGATGCGGCCCGCGATCTCGAGCGAGCGGGCGATGGCTTGCGGATCGCGCGCGAACAGGCGCGCCATCTCGGCGCCGGGCTTGAGATGACGCTCGGCATTGGCATCGAGGCGGTAGCCGGCGTCGTCGATCGTGCACTTCTCGCGGATGCAGGTGAGGACGTCGGCCAGCGGCTTGCGATCCGAGTGGTGATAGATGACGTCGTTGGTGGCGACCAGCGGCGCGCGGGTCGACTGTGCGAGCTCGGCCAACTCACCCAGGCGGCGGCGCTCGTTGCCGTCATAGGCAAAGCTCGCGGCGAGATAGACGCGGCCCGGCGCGGCGGCGGCGAGCATGCGCAGACGCTCGCTGAAACTGGCGGCGAGCTGCCGCGGCGGCATGGCGATGAGGATCTGGCCGTCGCGCGCGGCCATCATCTCCTCGAATGTGAATTCGCACCGGCCTTTGATCGCGCGCCGATTGCCCTCGGTGAGCAGGCGGCACAGGCGGCCGTATGCCGCGCGATCGGTGGGATAGCAGATCGCCTCGAAGCCTTCGGCGGTGACGAGGCGCGCACCGACGAGGCAGCGGATCTTGTGCTCCCTGGCCGCCCGGTGCGCGCGCACCACGCCCGCCAGCGTATTGCGGTCGGCGATGCCGATGGCCGCGAGCCCCAGCTCGGCCGCCCGGCCGACGATCTCGTGCGGGTGCGACGCCCCCCGCAGGAACGAGAAGTTGGTCGCCGCCACAAGCTCGGCAAAGGCGGTCACGCGTGTCTCCGCAGACGCCAGTGGGATTCCCCTCCCGTCGTGTCGAAGACACGCCTCCGGCATGATGACGGGGAGAGGCGAGGGGTGGGGTGAAGACGAGAGAGGGAGCCGGTGCTCGTTACTCTCGTCCTTGCACTTTCATCACCACCGTCGACTTTTTGGCTCACCTCCACCCCCAACCCCTCCCCGCAAGGGGGAGGGGAGACACCCGAGGCTCGGCGATTGCGGTCATGGTCGTCCCGGCGGCTTCCACGAGGGCGGAATCTACGCCCTCCATGCGCGCCGGGCCAGCGTGTGGTGCTGGGCCCTCACACCTTGCCGTCGACCACCACATCCAGCAGCTTCGGTCCGGGGGTGGAGAAGGCGCGCCGCAGGGCAGGTCCGACGGCGTCGGGCTCCGTAATGTGCTCGGCAGGCATGCCGAGCGACTTGGCGAGCGCGGTGAAATCGACCTTGGGCTCGACGAAATCCATGCCGATGAAGTGGTCGTTGCCGTGGAACGACTTGAGGCGCTGCTTGATGATGCGATAGCCGCCGTTGTTGGCGATCACGTAGGTGATCGGTAGCTTGTGATGCGCCGCCGTCCACAGCGACTGGATCGAGTACATGGCGCTACCGTCGCCGGAGTAGCAGCATACCGGGCGCGGGGACTGGGCGAGCGCGATGCCGACCGCCGCCGGCAAGCCCCAGCCGATGCCGCCCGACGCCAAAGCGTGAAAGCCGTAGCGATCGCGATAGGGAATGAGATCCGAGATCAGGCGCGAGGAGGTTAGACCCTCGTTCACCACCACCGCGTCCTTCGGAAGCGCGTTGGCGATCTGCAGGGTGAGCCAGTCCGGGTCGATCGGCGTCGCCTTGCCGCGGCCCTCGACGCGTGAGGCGAGACCGGCGCGCCTGGCGGTCCAGTTGTCCTTGGACAGCTCGGCGAGCGCCGCCTTTGCCTTGGCGGCGTGCCGGTCGCTGCCCAGCTTCGACAGCACCGGCGCCAGCGCCAGCAGCGTCTCGCGCAGGTCGGCGCGGACGGCCATCTCGGCGGCGAAGTTCTTGCCCATGTCCCAGTCGATCTGTCCGATGTGGACTACGGCCATTCCGTCCGGCAGCGGCTCGACCTCGCTCCAGACCGACATGCGCACGGGGTCGGAGCCGAGCGCGATCAGCAAGTCGAATTTCGACAGCACGCCGCGCACCTGCTTTTGATCGCGCGATAGCCCGCCCACGAAACAGGGATGCTCGGAGAGGAAATGGGCGCCGTAGGCGACGCTCTGCTGGTAGACGGGAGCGCCGAGGGTCTCCGCGAACTTAGCGGCGGCCTGCAGCGCGTCGCTCTTGACGATCTCGTCGCCGACAATGATGACCGGCCGCTCGGCCTTCAGCAGCCGCTTGGCGAGGCTGTCCAAGACCGCATCGGAGGGACGAGTGCGCGTGTCGACCCGGGTCGAGGCGCCCAGATCGATCCCCGCCTCCATATTGAGGATGTCACCCGGCAGCGAGATGAACACGGGGCCGGTCGGTGGCGTCATGGCGACCTTGGCCGCCCGGCGCACGATGCGCGGCAGGTCCTCCAGGCGTGTCACCTCCACCGCCCACTTCACCAGCGGCTGGGCGATCGGCACCAGCGGATCGTACAGCAGAGGCTCGGTAAGGCCATGGCCCTGCTCCTGCTGGCCTGCGGTCAGGATCATCGGGGTGCCCGTGAACTTGGCATTGAACAGCGAGCCCATGGCGTTGCCGAGGCCGGGCGCCACGTGCACATTGCAGGCGACGAGCTTTCCGCTGGCGCGCGAGAATCCGTCCGCCATGGCCACCACGAGTGCCTCCTGCATGCCCATCACGTAGGTGAGGTCCGGGTGCTCCTTGAGCGCGTGCATGATGGGCAGCTCGGTGGTGCCGGGGTTGCCGAACAGGTGTGTGATACCTTCGTCCTTCAGGAGCGCCAGGAAGGCGGAGCGGCCGGTTATGCGGTTCATGGAAGCCATTGGGGGCGGAGCCTCGGTTGCGATGGAGCGCCGCCAAGCTACGTCGGGCGACCGCCGCTGAGAAGCGCCGGTTGGCGGCGGGCTGCGCGGCGGCGCCGACAACGCTCCCGCGCCACCGACGCCAGAGTAGCGACGCGAAGTGCCGGTCCGGCGGGGTGCACAATTTGTCGCGGGAACCCGCGGTGGAACCACCGGCCTCTCTCGTCCGTTTATCGGATGTCCCTCAAAATCCAGCCTTCGCCGCGCCCGGATTGGGCCGGCCCGGAGAACAGATCGTCATGAGCAGCGACGGCCAGCAGCTCGGCTACAAGACCCACATCCTGATCGGAGCGCGAAGTAGCGGCAGCATGAGTATCATCTGCCACTGGCACTATTTGCCCCGGCAGGCGGAAGTGCAGAGCAAGATCGCCGGCACGCACGAGAGCTACGATGCGTTCCTTTTGTGCACGCCGACGTCGATCATGCCCGTGCAGCAGGACGACGGCGGTCCGGGCCGGAAGTCCTCGCGTCCGTTCGGCTTCAGGTGAGCGCGCCACTGCGCGGGGCCTGAACCCGGCGGGCCGCGCCAGTCAGCCCTTGACGCAGACCACCTGGCGCAGGGTGTGGACGATGTCGACGAGGTCGGCCTGCGCCGCCATCACCGCGTCGATGTCCTTGTAGGCCATTGGCGTCTCGTCGATGACGCCCGGGTCTTTGCGGCATTCCACCGCCGCCGTGGCTTCGACATGGTCGGCAAGCGTGAAGCGTCGCTTGGCCTCGCCGCGCGACATTCTCCGCCCGGCGCCGTGCGCGCAGGAGGAGAAACTCTCAGCGTTGCCCTTGCCGCGCACGATGTAGGACTTGGCACCCATGGATCCCGGGATGATGCCGAGGTCGCCGTCGCCGGCCCGCACCGCGCCCTTGCGGGTGACCCAGACGGGCGCGCCGAAGTGGGTCTCGCGCTCGACGTAGTTGTGGTGGCAGTTGATGGCCTGCCGCTGCATCTGGAACGCCGGCAGCTGCTGGCGCATGACGCGGAGCACGGCTGCCATCATCACCTCGCGGTTGTGGCGCGCGAACTCCTGCGCCCAGGCCACCGCCGCGACGTAGTCCTCGAACAGGGGCTCGCCCTCCTCGAGCCAGGCAAGATCGCGATCCGGGAGCGGACGCGTGAGCTGTCGCCGGTCCAGAGCCTCGCGCGCCCTGGCGATGAAATGCGTGCCGATGCGGTTGCCGATGCCGCGCGATCCCGAGTGCAGCATGGCCCAGACGCGCGCCTCCTCGTCGAGGCAGACCTCGATGAAGTGGTTGCCACCACCGAGCGAACCCAGGTGCGTGACGCTCTGGGCATCGCGGATCGCCGGATGCTTGTCCTCGAGTTCCTTGAGGCCATCGGCCAGCCCGGTCTCTGAGAACAAGCCGGCCGACGGCATTCGGCACGCCGTCCTTCCAGCCGCCCTTCAGCCCGACGCCGCCGTGCGGAACGGCCGCCTCGATTCCGAGCCGCAGCTTGGCGAGGCTGTCCGGCAGGTCGCCGGCCGTCAGCGTGGTGCGCACCGCCATCATGCCGCAGCCGATGTCGACGCCAACGGCGGCCGGCACGATGGCCGCGCGGGTGGCGATGACCGAGCCGACGGTGGCACCCTTGCCCAGGTGCACGTCTGGCATCACCGCGACGTGGCCGTGAATGAAGGGCAGAGAGGCGATGTTGAACAGCTGGCGCCGAGCGGCGTCCTCGACGGGCACGCCGTCGACCCAGGCCTTGATCGGCGCGTAGCCCGTCTCGATCGTCCGCGGCCCTGGCATGGTTGCGCTCCTGTCCTGCGAGCCCAAAGCCGAGCCGAGAAGGCATAAGATTATGGCAGGGCTTGCTCAAAGCGGCACCCACGTCTAGCGTGGCGGCTGAAAAACAAGGCCTGCCGCCCTGAAGTCCAGGGCACGGCAGACGCGGGAGGATCAGAATGCGTTCGAGGCTAGCGTTTGCGGTTGCTTTGGCATTTGCGGCTGTCGGCCTGGCGACGCCGGTTCTGGCGCAGAAGCAGGGCGGAACGCTCCGCATTTACCATCGCTCCAACCCACCCAGCGCCTCCATCCACGAGGAAGCCACCATCGACACCGTGCAGGCGTTCATGGGGGTGTTCAACAACCTCGTCGTCTACGACCAGACCAAGCCGCTGAATACGCCCGAAACGATCGTGCCGGACCTGGCGGACAGCTGGGCCTGGGACGCGACCAACACCAAGCTGACCTTCAAGCTGCATCCGGGCGTGAAGTGGCACGACGGCAAGCCGTTCACCGCCAAGGACGTGCAGTGCACCTGGAACAAGCTCACCGGCAAGGACCCTGACGACTTCCGCAAGAACCCGCGCGCCATCTGGTGGCACAACCTCAAGGAGGTCACCGTCAACGGCGACCTGGAGGCCACCTTCGTCCTCAACCGGCCGCAGCTCTCGTTCCTCTCCCTGTTCGCCTCGGGTTACACGCCCGTCTACCCCTGCCATGTCTCCACCAAGGACATGCGCACCAACCCCATAGGCACGGGGCCTTTCAAATTCGTCGAGTTCAAGCGCGGCGACTCGATCAAGTTCGTGCGCAACCCGGACTACTGGAAGGCGGGCAAGCCCTACGTCGACGCCTTCGAGTGGAAGGTGATCGAGAACCGGTCGACGCGCATCCTCGCCTTCGTTGCCGGCGAGTTCGACATGACCTTCGGCACCGACGTGACCATTCCGCTGCTCAAGGACGTCAAGTCCCAGGCGCCAAAGGCGGTGTGCGAGGTGGCGCCCACCTACGTCTCCACCAACCTGATCATCAATCCGACTGCCCCGCCCTTCAACGATCCCAAGATCCGCCAGGCAATGGCGCTGACGCTCGACCGGAAAGCCTACATCGACACCTTGAGTGGCGGCATCGCCAATGTCTCGGGCGCGATGCTGCCTCCGCCCGAGGGCGTATGGGGCATGCCGCCGGAGATGATGGAGAAGATGCCGGGCTACTCCACGGACGTCGAGAAAAGCCGGGCCGAGGCGCGCAAGATCATGGAAGGCCTCGGCTACAGCGAGGCCAAGCCGCTGAAGGTGAAGGTGTCGACGCGCAACATCTCCGTCTACCGCGATCCCGCGGTGCTGCTCATCGACCAGCTCAAGAAGATCTACATCGATGGCGAGCTGGATATTATCGACAACAGCATCTGGCACGCCAAGGTGACGCGCAAGGAATTCGCCGTCGGCCTCAACCTGACGGGCATCGGCGTCGACGATCCGGACGTCGTCTTCTACGAAAACTACAGCTGCAACTCCGAGCGCAATCTCACGCAGTACTGCAACAAGGACGTGGATGCGCTGATCGATAAGCAGTCGCAGGAGCTCGACAAGCAGAAGCGACAGACGATCGTCTGGGAGATCGAGAGGAAGCTCGCAGCGGATCTCGCCCGCCCCATCATCCTCTACGATCGGGCGGCCACTTGCTGGCAGCCGTACCTGAAGGGCTTCGTGCTGCACCACAACAGCATTTACAACAACTGGCGCTACGAGGACGTGTGGCTGGACAAATAAGGCAGGCACGGGCGTAGCGGCGCTAGGGAGGAGTCGAGAGTGGGAGCCTACATCGTCCGGCGACTGCTCCTGATGTTCGTCACGCTGATCGGGATGTCGATCCTGATCTTCGTCATGTTGCGGCTGGTGCCGGGCAACATCACCGACATCATCTTCGACTCGGCGGGCTTCGTGAACCCGGCGGCGAAGAAGAAGATCGAGAAGCAGCTCGGCCTCGACCAGCCGATCGCCGTCCAGTACGTCACCTGGATCGGCGGCTTGATGCGCGGCGACCTCGGCTACGCCTACGTGTCGGAGAAGCCGGCGATCGAGGAGATCCTGCCGCGCATTCCCGTCACGGCGAAGCTCGCGCTGCTCGCCCTCGTGTTCTCGACGATGTTCGGGGTGCCGCTCGGCGTCTTGAGCGCGGTGCGGCAGAACACGACGCTCGACTACGTGCTCAGGGTGATAAGTCTGAGCGGTCTATCCCTGCCCTCGTTCTGGCTGGGGCTGCTGATCCTGATGGCGTTCGTGCATTTCCTGGGCTGGATCCCGATCTACAGGAGCGACACCGGCAGCATCTGGCAGGAGTTCGTGCTGCTCAGCATCCCGGCCGCCGCCGTGGGGTTCCGCAGCTCTGCGCTGGTCATGCGGCTGACGCGCTCGTCCATGCTGGAGGTGCTGCGCCAGGACTATATCCGCACCGCGCGCGCCAAGGGCGCCTCCGAGACGGCCGTCAACTACGACCACGCGCTGCGCAACGCCGTGCTGCCCGTGGTCACCATCATCGGCATCGAGGCCGCGTTCCTGATCGGCGGGCTGATCGTCACCGAGACCGTGTTCAACATCCCGGGCGTGGCGCGCTTCCTGGTCGAGGCCATCCGCTGGCGCGACTATCCGATCGTGCAGAACCTGGTGATGTTCATTGCCATCATCGTGGTGTTCGTGAATTTCCTGATCGACATGATGTACGCCGTGCTCGATCCCCGCATCAAATACGAGGAGTAGGCACCGTGGCCGTCATCGATCACGACGCCGAGCTGGCAAAGGCGGGGGCCAACGTCCACGGCTGGTTCGGCGGCCTGCTGTTCTTCGTGCGCCGCTATCCGTTGGGAGCCATCGGCGCGGTCATCATGGTGCTGTTCCTCGCCACCGCCCTGTTCGCCGATCAGATCACGGCGTTCGACCCGCTCACGACCAACGCGCGCATCTCGCTGGCACCGCCCGGCGGCGAGCACGTCTTGGGCGCCGACTTCATGGGCCGCGACGTGTTCTCGCGGATCGTCTACGGGGCGCGCATCTCGCTCGCCGTTGCGGTCGGTGCGACGTCGCTCGGCTGCATCATCGGCGTGACGATCGGGCTCATGTCCGGTTTCTTCGGCGGATGGTTCGACCTGCTGGTGCAGCGCCTGATGGACATCATGCAGTCCCTGCCGCTGCTGGTGATGGCCCTCGTCATGGCGGCGTCGCTCGGGCCGTCGCTCCCCAACACCATCATCGCCATCGCCATTCCGCTGGTGCCCAACGTCGCGCGCATCATCCGCTCCAACACGCTGTCGCTCAGGGAGATGCCGTTCGTCGAGGCGGCGCGCGCCATCGGCATGAGCGAGGCGCGGATCGCCTTCGTGCACGTGCTGCCGAATACGCTGGCTCCGCTGATCGTGCTGGCGACCGCGCAGCTGGGCTCGGCCATCCTGGTCGAGTCCTCGCTCGCGTTCCTGGGCCTCGGGGTGCCCGAGCCGCATCCCTCCTGGGGCCGCATGCTCTCGGAGTCGGCGGCCGAGTACGTGCGCACCGCCCCATGGCTGGTGATCTTTCCCGGCGTCGCCATCAGCTCCGTGGTGTTCGGCACCAACCTGTTCGGCGATGCCATCCGCGACATCCTCGACCCGCGGCAGCGCATCTGATGTCGGCTCAGGCGGCGCCAGGTCCGGACAGCAACGCGCGAGCGAGCGAGGCCGCCGAGCGCGTGCTCGAGGTCGATAACCTGCAGACGTTCTTCTATACGCGCGGAGGGCTGGTCAAAGCCGTCGACGGCGTGTCGTTCTCGCTCGGGCGCGGGGCGACGCTGGCGATCGTCGGCGAGTTCGGTTGCGGCAAGAGCGTCACGGCGCTCTCGCTCATGCGCCTGATTTCCGATCCGCCCGGCCGCATCGTCGGCGGCGCCATCCGTCTCGACGGCGTCGATCTCATGGGGCTGGACGAAGCCACCATGCGCACCATCCGCGGCAACCAGATCTCGATGGTGTTCCAGGAGCCCATGACGTCGCTCAATCCCGTCATGACCATCGGCCGGCAGATCGGCGAAGCGCTGATCCTGCATCAGAACATGTCGCAGAAGGCCGCGACCAACCGCGCCATCGAGATGCTGCACCTGGTCGGCATCCCCGAGCCCAAGCAGCGCGTCAAGGAATACCCGCACCAGCTGTCGGGCGGCATGCGCCAGCGCGCCATGATCGCCATGGCGCTCGCCTGCAATCCCAAGGTGCTGATCGCCGACGAGCCGACCTCCGCGCTCGACGTCACCATCCAGGCGCAGATCCTCGACCTCATCCGCAAGCTGCAGCGCGAGCTCGGCACCGCCGTCATCCTGATCACGCACGACCTGGGCGTCGTCGCCGAGACGGCCGAGCGCGTGATCGTGATGTATGCGGGGCGCAAGGTGGAGGAGGCGACCGTCGGGGAGCTGTTCGCCCGGCCGCTGCACCCCTACACGCGCGGGCTGATGAACTCGATCCCCAGGCTCGCCCTGATGCGACGGGAGACCAACCGTCAGGCCCAGCGCCTGCAGGAGATCCCCGGCATCGTCCCGGCGCTCAGCAACCTGCCGCAAGCCTGCACGTTCGCGCCGCGCTGCGCCTTCGCCGACGACAAATGCCGCGGCCAGTTTCCGCCCTATCAGGAGAAGCGCCCCGACCATTGGGCCGCCTGCTGGCACTCCGACGCAATCGCGGAGAAAGCCAATGGCTGAGGGTTCGACCCCGACATCCGAGATGGGGAGTGGCGAGGTGGCGGCGCCCGGCGTGCCCGTGCTCGAGGTGACGGGGCTGTGCAAGCACTTCCCCGTGCGCAAGGGTCTGCTGCGGCGAACCGTTGGCCACGTCTATGCCGTCGACGGCGTGAGCTTCACGATCGGTGCGGGCGAGACGCTGGGGCTGGTCGGCGAGAGCGGCTGCGGCAAGACCACGGTCGGACGCACCATCATGCGCCTGATCGAGCCGACGGCCGGCACCATCCAGCTCGACGGCCACGACGTGACGCACCTCGGCAAGAAGGACTTCCGCCCCTACCGACGGCAGCTGCAGATCATCTTCCAGGACCCGTTCTCCTCGCTCAATCCGAGGAAGCGGGCCGGCGACATCGTCGGCGAGCCGCTCAAGGTGCACGGGCTGGCGACACGAGGGGAGCGGCGCGAGCGGGTGGCCGCCCTGTTCGAGCGCGTGGGGCTCAGGCGCGCGCAGATGGACAACTTCCCGCACCAGTTCTCGGGCGGCCAGCGCCAGCGCATCGGCGTCGCGCGCGCGCTCGCGTTGAACCCCAAGCTCATCATCGGCGACGAGCCGGTGTCGGCGCTGGACGTGTCGATCCAGGCCCAGGTCATCAACCTGCTGATGGACCTGCAGCGCGACATGAAGCTGTCCTACCTCTTCATCTCGCACAACCTGGCGGTGGTGGAGCACATCAGCCACCGCATCGCCGTCATGTATCTCGGCCGCATCGTCGAGTACACCGACAAGGTCACGCTGTTCACGAAGCCCTTGCATCCCTACACGGAAGCGCTGCTGGCGGCCGTGCCGGTGCCGGACCCCGCCATCAAGCGCACCAAGCTGGTCGTGCAGGGCGACGTGCCGAGCCCCCTCAAGCCGCCGTCCGGCTGCCGCTTCCACACGCGCTGCCCCTACGTGGTGCCGCGCTGCAAGGAGGAGGTGCCGGCGCTGCGCGAGGTCGAGCCCGGCCACCAGGTCGCGTGCCACCTGCGGTGACGCGGACCGCGTGGGTTGGGTCAAGCGAAAGCGCTGACCCAACACCAGCCAAGACTGACAATTGTGTTGGTCTTCGCTGACCGCTCGACCCAATCTGCACGCCATGCTGTACTCTTCGCCGCACGCGAAGCGTGCCCACAGCGTGAGGGGGCTTGTCATGGTGACGTTCCTCAGGCTCGCATCGATCGGCGTGCTGGCATTGGCGCTGACGGGGCCGGCCGAGAGCCAGACGATGCGCGAGCACGTTCTGGGCGGGCGGGCGATGGCTCCGGTCGGCGGCGCTGCGGCCACGCGCAGGATCACGAGCACGGAGGGCAGCGCGGATGCGCGCGCCGTCGTGCAGCGCATCGTCAGCGTCATCGGCATCCCCATGACGAGCTTCGAGGTGCGGGCCTCGCCGGACGTCTACAACGCCGAGGCCACGACCGAGAACGGCGGCAGGGACAGGCTCATCCTCTACAATCCGGCGTGGATGGACGGATTGCGGTCGTCGATCGCCACCAACTGGTCGGACTGGGTGGTGCTCGCCCACGAGGTCGGCCACCACGTCGCCTTCCACATGGATCCGACCTTTCCCAACCACGAGGCGGAGCTGCAGGCCGACTACTTCGCCGGCTTCATCCTGGAGAAGCTCGGGGCGCCTCTGCCCGAGGTCCAGCTCGCCATGGCGATGGTCTCGGCTGATGCGGAGACAGTCAGCCACCCGGCCAAGGCCAAGCGCGTCGCCGAGGTGCGGAAGGGCTGGGAGGCGGCGGCCCGCAACGTCGGCGCCAACGTCATTCCCGCCGCGCTGCGCGTGCTCGAGCGGCCGTCGCCCGCGGCTGCCCCGGCGCCGCAAGAGCAGCGCGTTGCCCTGCTGATCGGCAATACGCACTACAAGTCGTGGGGCGTGCAGCTCAAGAACCCGAAGAACGATGTCATCGCCGTCGGCCGGCAGCTGCGCAGCCTGGGCTTCGCCACCACCGTCATGTACGACGGCACCAGCGCGCAGATGGCGACCGCGATCCAGGCCTTCAAGGACGAGGCCGCCGGCGCCGACTGGGCCCTCATCTACTATGCGGGCACCGGCATCGAGGTCGACGGCGTGAACTACATGATACCGATCGAGGCCGACGATCGCCGCGCCCTGTCGTTCGCACGCGAATATCCGCAGATGCGGCTCGACACCACGTTCGAGTCCGTCAAAGGCGCCAAGCGGCTGCGCATGGTGATCGCGGATGCGTGTCGCGTCGACCCCGCCGTCGTGCTGGGCGCGCCGGCCTCCGTCACCAAGGCGCAGAGCCTGAAGGTGATCGAGCCGCCGCGGGGCGTGCTCGTCGCCTATTCGACCGCGGCCGGTCAGTATGCGCAGGACGGGACGGGCGAGATCAGCCCCTATGCGCAGGCGCTGATTGAGGCCTTGCGCGAGCCCGGCGTCGAGCTCGCCAAGGTGTTCCGCCGCGTCAGCGCCAGCGTCGACGTGGCGACCAAGGGCACGCAGGTACCGACCGTGATCGGCAACTGGCCGGCAGAGGATCTGTACGTGTCGCAGAAGTAGCCGCGACGCGGAGCGCGTAGGTTGGGTCAAGCGAAGCGCAGACCCAACACCCGTCGAGATCGCGAATTGTGTTGGGTCATCGCTGACGCTCGACCCAACCTACGGAGCCGACCTACGGACGCCCGAGCAAGCGTGCGAGAAACCCGGGCGCTTTGCCGGCCTGCTGTGTGGTCGCCGACAGAGCCGGTGCCGGCACGGGCCAGCGCGCGGGGACCTTGCCGAGGGCCGCAGAGAATGCGCTCCGGCGTGAACGGCTGGGCGAAGACCTTGGCGCCGAGCGGCCGCAGCGCATCGTTGATGGCGTTCATGACGGCGGCAGGGGCGCCGGCCGTGCCGGCTTCGCCCGCGCCCTTGGCGCCCAGCAGCGACTCGCGGGTCGGCGTCTCGACGTGGCCGACCTCGATGTCCGGCATCTCGGCCGCCATCGGCACCAGGTAGTCCGCCATCGAGCCCACCAGCAGCTGGCCCTCGGGCGAGTAGGTGCAGTGCTCGTAGAGCGCGCCGCCCAGGCCCTGCACGATGCCGCCGCGCACCTGCTCGTCGACCAGCATCGGGTTGATCACGCGGCCGCAGTCCTCCACGCACCAGTGCTTCAGCAGTTGCACGACGCCGGTGTCGACGTCGACCTCCAGCCAGCAGGCCTGCACGCCGTTGGTGAATGCGAACGGGTATTCCTTGGTGATGAAATGGCGCGTTTGCATCAGCTCGCGCGGCAGATCGGAAGGAAGCGTGTCGCCGCGGAAATAGACGATGCGGGAGAGCTCGGACAGCGGCATGCGCACCTGCCCGCCCGCGCGATCGACGATCTGGCCATCCTGCAGATCGAGAGTATCGGGCGCCGCCTGCAGCATGGCGCCCGCAACGACCAATGCCGCGCTCTTCACCGCCATGCCGGCCTGCAATGCGGCCTCGCCGCCGATGCCGGCGCCGCGGCAGGCCCAGGTGCCCCCGCCGTAGGGCGTCATGGCCGTGTCGCCGGTGATCACCCGTACCTGGTCGATGGGCACGCCCACGCCCTCCGCCACGATCTGGCGGATGATTGCCTCCGTGCCCTGTCCCTGCTCGGTGACGCCGGTCGCGGCCACCACCGACCCGTCGGGATCGATGCGCACGCTGCAGCCGTCCTGCGCCGAGATGCGCGCGCCGCCGATGCCGTACATGAAGGGGCTGGGGTTGGTCAGCTCGATGAAGCTGGCGAAGCCGATGCCGCGGTGGATGCCCTTGGCGCGCAGCCGCTCCTGCTCGGCGCGCAGGCTCGGGTAGTCGATCATGTCGATGAGCTTATCGAGCGAGGCGTCGTGCGACAGCCCTTCGAGCTTCATGCCGCCGGGCGTGGTGCGCGGATAGGTGCCGTCGTGCATCAGGTTGCGGCGGCGGAAGTCGACCGGGTCCAGGCCGAGCGCCTCGGCTGCCAGATCGACGAGCCCCTCGGTGACGGCCGTGGCGATCGGGTGGCCGACGGCGCGGTACTGGCAGGTGGGCGTCTTGTTCTGCAGCACCACCGTGGTCTTGGCGCGGTAATTGGCGAAGTCGTAGGGCCCGCCGACCAGGTTCACAACCTGATTGCCCTCCACCGCGCTCGTGCGCGGGTAGACGGAATAGGGGCCGATGCCCGTGAGGTCGTCGACGTCGATGGCGGTGATGCGCCCTTGCGCGTCGACGGCCATGCGCGCCTTGATGCGGTGATCGCGGGCGTGGATGTCGCTGGAGAAGCTCTCCAGCCGGTCGGCGATGAATTTCACCGGCCGGCCCATGATCTTGGCGATCACGGCAACCGCCACCTCGTCGGGGTAGACGTGCACCTTGATGCCGTAGCTGCCGCCGACATCGCCGCAGATGACGCGCACGTCGCCCTCGGGCAATCCCAGGTGCTTGGCGAACACGCCCTGCATCATGTGCGGGGCCTGCGTCGAGTGGTGCACGGTGAGCCTGGCGGAAGCGCGGTTGTAGTCGGCCAGGATCGAGCGCGGCTCGACGGTCAGGCCCGTGTGCCGGCCGCTGTGGAAGGTGGCCTCGACGACCTTGTGCGCGGCGGCGAAGGCGTCGTCGACCTTGCCGGTCTCGTTGACGCGCTGGAAGCAGAGGTTGTCGCCCAGCTCGGGGTGGATGACGGGCGTGGAGGGCAGCAGCGCGGTTTCCATGTCGACCACGGCGGGAAGCGGCTCGTAGTCGACGCGGACATGGGCGACGGCGTCCTCGGCCATGGCACGGCTCTCGGCCACGACCGCGGCGACCGCCTCGCCGACCCAGGTCGCACGCTCCAGCGGGAGAGGGCGCTGGGGCGCCGACTTCATGCCCTTGAGGTGCGCCAGAGTCGCGACCCACGGCTCGCAGTGCTGGGCCAGGTCGCGCCCCGAGAACACGCGCAGCACGCCCGGCATGTTCAGCGCCGCGCCGGGGTCGATGGCGAGAATCTTCGCGTGCGCGTGCGGGCTGCGCACGAATGCGACGTGCACCATGCGCGATAGCACAATGTCGTCGACGTATTGGCCGCGGCCCTCCACCAGCTTCTTGGCATTGGGGCGCGGCACTGACTTGCCGATATAGGAGTTCGGGCGGTCGACGGACCTCGGATCGATGATCTCGTTCACGGGTCCACCTTCCCGTTGCGCTTCGGCCGCGGTCGCCGCGACCGCGTCGACGATGGCGTGATAGCCGGTGCAGCGGCAGTAGTTGCCGGACAGGTGCTCGCGGATCTGGGTGCGTGTCGGTTGCGGGTTGCAGGCGAGCAGGTCGGCAGCGGTGATCAGCATGGCGGGCGTGCAGAAGCCGCACTGGCAGGCGTTGCGGGCGACGAACGCCTCCTGCAGGTCGCGGATCTCGCCCGAGTCGGAGACGCCCTCGATGGTCTCGACACGAGAGCCTTCCAGCGAGGCCGCGAGCACCAGGCAGCCGCGCACGATCTTGCCGTCGACGCGCACGGTGCAGGCGCCGCAGATGCCGTGCTCGCAGCCGGTGTGCGTGCCCATCAGCCCGAGGTCCAGGCGCAGGAAGTCCACCAGGTGGCGCCGGGCCTCGATGCGGCGCGAGACGCGCTCGCCATTGACGGTGAGGGAGACGTCGATGGCCGTACTCATGCTGCGCGCGCCTCGTGCACCGCGGTGAGGCGTCCGAGCGCCCGGGCCAGCAGCACGCGGGCGAGGTGGCGCTTCATGTCCGGGCTGCCGTGCTGATCCTCCGGCGGGTCGAGATCGGCATCGAGCGCGGCCTGCGCCCGCGCGATCGTCTCGGGCGTTGCGGGCTTGCCGGCGAGCGCAGCCATGGCCGCCTTCGCGGTGACCGGCGTCTCGCCGACGGCGAAGAAGACGAGCCTCGGGTCCGCGAGCACATCTCCGGAGACGTGTGCTTTCGCCACGATCCCGGCCATGGCGTAGTCGCCGGAGCGGCGGGCCAGCTCGAGGATCACGGCGTGCTCCTCCGGCTTGGGCCGCGGAAATTCCACGGCGACAATCATCTCGTGGTCGCCGAGCGCGGTAGCATAGAGGCCGGTGAAGAACTGGGACGCGGGGATGCGCCGTTCGGCTTTCGCGCTGCGCGCAACGACGACCGCATCGAGGGCGACGCAGCATGCCGGCAGCTCGGCGGCAGGATCGGCGTATGCCAGAGAGCCCCCGATGGTCCCGCGGTTGCGGATGGCGGGGTGGGCGATCAGCGGCACTGCGTCCGCCAGCAGCGGCACATTCCGGCGTACCAGCTCATTGCAGCCGAGCTCGGCATGGGTGGTCAGCGCACCCACCCTGATGCCGTCGCCCGTGGCGGAGATGCCGGCGAGCTCGGCTACGCGCGAGATGTCGATCAGCGTGGAGGGCTCCGACAGTCGGAAGGCGAGGGTGGCAAGAAGGGATTGCCCGCCGGCCAGCAGCCGCGCATCGGGGCCGGCCTCGCGCCACAGAGCGAAGGCGTCCGCAAGCGTTGCCGCCCTGACGTAGGCGAACGGCGGCGCTTTCATGCTGGCTCCTCCCGCGACGGTCGCTCGACGGTTCCTGGCCGGACGGCCGCCGTTTCCGGCAGTCTATGGCCCGCTGCCGTCGCCTTCAAGGCTGCGGTGCGCGTAAGCGGTGCACGGGCGGGAATCGCTGTGGGGCGCGGAAAGGGAAGGGCGGGAGCGTCACTCTTCGATGGCGACGGCTCCCGCCCTATGCGCTCTGCTCCGAGGGAAGAGGAGAGGCGCCAGGTCTCTTACGGGGGAGAAAGAGACCGATGGATGTTAGGTGGTGATGCGACGCGCAGGGCGGCAAGGGTTGGAGTGGGTGAAATCTCTGTAATGCTGGGAGGGTGGAGCGGCCTGTTGAATGAGCCGCTCCATCCGCGGCTCAGACAGCGCCTACGAATTGCGCGCGACGTTCTTGCGATGCTTCTTGACGTGCTTCATGTGCTTCGCATGCTTGTGGGTCTTGTGCACCGCCATGTGCTTGCGATGCTTCTTGATGCATCGCCAGCCGCTGATGACGGTGGCGCTTGGCGAAGTGCTTCTTCTTCTTGAGGGTTACGACCTTGGCCTTCGTCGCCGTCGTGGTGGCGGACTTCGGCGCCTCGGTCTTCGTCATCGGCTTCGTCGCGGTCTCGGCCGATGCCTGCATGGGGAGGGCAAGAGCCAGAAGGGCCATCGCTGTGGCGAGAGATGTGAGCTTGCGCATGTGATGCCTCTTGGTGTGTCGGCGATCCACCGGACAGGTGGTGATCGCGGACATCATCGCCATCAGGTGCGGCATTTAGTTGTTAGGCGGATGAATACACGTTCAGGCGCGAAACGTGAATGATCGTTCAGCCAAGCGGATAGAGGGGTTTGCACGCTCGCAAGACAAGCTCGACGCCATGCGCATTTGCCTGCAACGCAGGCGAGGCCGTATCAATGTCGAACGGACCCGTACCATCCGGTCGAAATTTCCCGCACCCCACACCGATGAGGATCGCGCCATGGACGCCAACGCCCTCAAGAGCCTGCAAGCCCCGCTCAAGGAGCGCTATCGCGAGACGCCCGCAGCCGCGGTGGTGACGCTGAAGGCCGAGGGGCGGATCGGCGAAGGCGTGACGTGCTCCGTCCGGACCGGCAAGGCGCTGATCGAGGCGGGACTGCATCCGGCGACGGGAGGCAGCGGAATGAGCGCCTGCTCGGGCGACATGCTGCTCGAGGCGCTGGTCGCCTGCGCCGGCGTGACGCTCAACGCGGTTGCGACCGCGTTGCAGCTGAACGTGCGCGACGCCCGCATCCGCGCCGAGGGCGACCTCGACTTCCGCGGCACGCTTGGCGTCGCCAAGGACGCGCCCGTCGGCTTCCGCGACATCCGCCTCGCCTTCGAGATTGACGGCGATCTCACGGAGGAGCAGCGCGCCACCCTGATGAAGCTCACCGAGCGCTACTGCGTCGTCTACCAGACGCTGCGTGCGCCGCCGCCGATTGTGGTGGCGAGCCGCATGACGTAAGCTCCGGGCGAGCGTCGCCGGAAAGCCGATCCAAATCGAGGGGAAGCCATGCAGCCATCGATGACACGCAAGGTCCTGATCGCAATCTCGGCGGTCGCGCTGGCTGGTGCGCTAACTCTGCCGACCACGGCGGATGCATCGGGCACGCGCGTCAACACGCACCGCGGCAAGGTGAGCGTCAGGGCACCCGGCACTCGTGTCCACGCCGACAGAAGCGGCAGAGTGCGCGTCAAGGCGCCCTACACCCGCGTCAGCGTCGACCCGGACTATGGCCGCGTGCGGGTGCGCGCGCCCTACGTCGATCTCACCGTCCGCTGGTAGGCCGCGGCCGTCAGAACGAGCTGTCGGGTCCGCGCAGGAACGCGATCTCCTCGGGCGTGGACACCCGACCGAGGACGGCGTTGCGGTGCGGGAAGCGGCCGAAGCGGTCGATGATGGCCTTGTGCGCCTCTGCCCAGCGCACATACTCCGTGCCCAGAGGCGCGAACAGCTCCACGCAGCGTGCCTGCAGGCCGGCATTCTCGGCGTGCTCGAACGGCAGGTAGAAGAACTGCCGCCGCTCCGGCGGCAACCCGGCATCGAACCCTCGCGTGATCGCGCCCTCGGCGATGGCGAGCGCCTTGGCGTCCGCCGCGAAGGCGGCAGGAGTGCCGCGGAACATGTTGCGCGAGAACTGGTCGAGCACGATGGTCGCGGCCAGCGCGGTGCCGCTATCGGCCAGGCAGTCCTCGACGGCGAGCGCCGCTACGGCGGCGTGGAGGGCTAGAAAGCGCTGGCGCAATGCCGCGTCGAATGCGTCGTCGCGCTTGAACCACTGCTCCGGCTTGCAGGTGTCGAACCAGAAGCCGAGCACGTCGTCTGCCCAGCCCAGGGGAATCGTCGGCTTCATCGCGATGGTTTCTCCCCCATTGTCGCGCCGGTGCTGTCCCCAGTCGGGGGCGCGCCGCCGCCTTCTGGCGTCTGTACGTGCTGCCGCTTATCTTGTCCAATCGCACGCTACCCCGGGCTTTCCCGTCAAGGGGAAGGATATCCGCGCCGAGATCGTTGCCAACCGACGGAGGAGATCACGATGTACGCACCGCCGGGCGTGAAGACGAACCCGAACATGGCCGTCCCCGAGAGGATGCGGGCATGGGTGCTGGGAGATCCGGGCGAGCTTCGGTTCACGGAGAAGCCGGTGCCGGTGCCGTCGCGGGCCGAGGTGCTGGTGCGCATCGACGCGGTCGCGATCTGCGCCACCGACCTCGACGTGATCGCGCACGGGCCGCCGGCGCTGATCCAGGGCGGTCTGCCGTTCAACAAGAACTGGACTCCGGGGCACGAGTATATGGGCACCGTCGCAGCGCTTGGGCCGGGCGTCGACGAGTTCGGGATCGGTGATCGCGTGACGGTGGAAATCCATGCCGGCTGTGGCCAATGCAAACGCTGCCGCATGGGCATGTACACGTCGTGCCTGAACTACGGCCTCAACTACGGCGAGGTCGACAAGGGCCACCGCGCCAACGGCTTCACCACCGACGGCGGCTTCGCCGAGTATGCGGTCAACAACATCAACACGCTGATCCGCATCGCCGACACCATGTCGGACGAGGAGGCGACCCTGGTGGTCACCGCCGGCACGGCCATGTACGGGCTGACCGAGCTCGGCGGGCTCGTCGCCGGAGAGAGCGTGGTGGTGATAGGACCGGGCCCCATCGGACTGCTCGGCGTGGCGGTGGCCAAGGCTCTGGGCGCCTCTCCCGTCATCCTCACCGGCACGCGCGAGGGGCGCCTGCAGAAGGGCCTCGAGCTGGGAGCCGACCACGTCGTCAACGTGACCAAGGAGGATGCAGTGGAGGCCGTGCGCCGGCTCAACGGCGGCAAGGGCGTCGACTACGTGATCGAATGCTCCGGCGCGCCCGATGCCATCAACGACGCGGGGCGCATGCTGAACCGCGGCGGCAAGATCTGCCTCGCCGCCTTCCCGCACGAGCCGGTGCCCGTCGACGTCGCTCACCTCGTGCGCAACAACATCTACGTCTACGGCATCCGCGGCGAGGGCCGCAGCGCCACCCACCGCGCGGAAGCCTTCATGCGCACGAAGCGCTTCGATGCCACCAAGATCCACACCCACACTTTCCCCCTGGCCGAGCTGCCGGAGGCCCTGCGCTACGCCCGCGACCGCGTCGAGGACGCCATCAAGGTGGTGGTGAAGACGCGATAGGGCGATAGGGCGCCGAGCCTGCTCTCCTCGGGCCGGAACTTGCCACCCCGGGAACCGGCTGTTAGGTTCCGCCCGGGATGTCTGGTCATCGTACAAGTTGAGAGCGGACGCGCGCGTCCCGTGCCGGCACGCCGCCGGGCGCGGATGGCGAAACCAGCGAGCGCCGCGCATGGAGGAGGAAGCGCAAATGACGACGAGTCTCGTGAGATTTCTAGTGGTGACGCTGGCCGTGCTGGCGGCATGGCCGTCGGCGGGTAGCGCCCAGACGAAGCTCAAGTGGGCGCACGTGTACGAGATCGCCGAGCCCTACCACACGGAAGCGCTGTGGGCCGCGGAGGAGATCAAGAAGCGCACCAACGGCAAGTACCAGATCGACGTGTTCCCCGCCTCCCAGCTCGGCAACGAGAACCAGATCAACGAGGGCCTCGGTCTCGGCACCGTGGACATGATCTACACGGGCGCATCGTTCGCAGGTGCGATCCACAAGCCGGTCGCGATCACCGGCGCACCCTTTGTGCTCCGCGATTTCGATCATTGGAAAGCCTACCGCGAGAGCAAGCTCTTCCGCGACATCGCCAAAGGCTATGAGGACAAGACCAAGCACAAGGTCATCGCCCTCACCTACTACGGCCAGCGGATGGTGACGGCCAACAAGGAGATCAAGAAGCCCGAGGATATGAAGGGCATGAAGCTGCGCGTGCCCCCCGCACCTCTGTTCCTCATGTTCACGAAGTCGGTAGGCGCCAATGCGACGCCGATCGCTTTCGCCGAGGTCTATCTGGCCCTGCAGCAGGGCACCGTGGACGGCCAGGAGAACCCGCTGCCCACCATCATGGCCAAGAAGTTCTACGAGGTGCAGAGCCACATCATGCTGACCGGCCACATCACGGAGTCGCTTCTGACCATCGTCGGCACGCACGTGTGGGGCAAGCTCAATGACGACGAGAAGAAGATCTTCAACGAGGTGCTGATCCAGGCTGCCGCCAAGTCGACCGATGCCATCCGCGCCTCCGAGCAGAAGCTCGCCGATGAGTTCAAGAAGCTCGGCAAGAACGTGGTCGAGGTGGACCGCGCGGCATTCCGCGCCGCGGCCCTGCCGCTGCACAACGACGGCAGTGGCGGATGGAGCCAGGCGGAATACGACGCGCTGCAGGCGCTCAAGTAGGTCCGGAATGCGGGGAGGCGCGGTTGCGCCTCCCTCGCATCCCAGTGAGGCTAGCGCGCGATTGCTGCCGTTCCGGCGACGATGGCTGGGGCTCGGCGAAGGAGGAACGATGTCCGCGACCACCACCGATCCCAAGCCCGAGCAGCATCTGATCCACGTCGAGGACGCGGACGTCGAGATCGAGCACTATCCCGAGGACTGGCTGGCGTTCGCGCTGTTCTGGGCCCTCGGGGGCATCGTGTTCCTGCAATTCTTCACCCGCTACATCCTCAACGACAGTCTGGCCTGGACCGAGGAGATCGCCCGCTACGGCCTGATGTGCATCACCTTCATCGGCGGCGCCATGGTGACACGCAGGAACTCGCATATTGCCGTGGTGCTGCTGCCCAATCTGCTGCCGGCATGGACGGCACGCCTTCTGCTGGCACTGGTCGATCTCATCACGCTCGGATTTCTCGCCCTGCTCGCCTATTTCTCGGTGCTGATCGTCGAGCGCATGCAGGTGCAGCGCATGACCGTGATCGATCTCTCCATGAGCTACGTCTACGCGGCCGTGGCGTTCGGATGCTTCCTGATGCTGGGGCGCCAGATCCAACGCGTGTGGCGCAACGCTCGCGACGGCTGGCACTCGGCGCAGGAGGCGCTGACCGCGGGCCTGGTGACCGAATCCGAGGGCGCCAAGCAATGACGCTCCTCATCTTCGTCTTCCTGCTGGTGCTGCTGGCCGGCGTTCCGGTTTTCATTGCGCTTGCCGGCTCCTCGCTGCTCTACACGCATTTCCTGGCCGGTATCCCCGATTTCGTCATCCTCCACCGCATGGCCGGCGGCATCGACAGCTTCCCGCTGCTGGCGGTGCCGTTCTTCATCCTGGCCGGCAACCTGATGAACTCGGCCGGCATCACCAACCGCATCTACGACTTCGCGGTGGCGCTGTGCGGCTGGATGCGCGGCGGTCTCGCGCACGTCAACATCATGGGCTCGGTCATCTTCGCCGGCATGTCCGGCACCGCGATCGCCGACGCCGCGGGCCTCGGCACGATCGAGATCAAGGCCATGCAGGACCATGGCTACACGACGGAGTTTTCTGTGGGGGTGACCGCTGCCTCGGCGACGCTCGGCCCGATCATTCCGCCGTCGCTGCCGTTCGTAATCTACGGCATGATGGCCAACGTCTCGATCGGCGCTTTGTTCATGGGCGGCTTCATCCCCGGCGCCGTCATGACGATATTCATGATGCTCTACGTCACCTACTGCGCGCGCAAGTACAACCTGGGACGCGACCAGGTCTTCCACTGGGGCGTGCTGGGCGCCACGTTCGTCGCGGCGCTGCCGCCGCTGCTGACGCCGGCCATCATCATGGGCGGCATGACATTCGGCTGGTTCACGCCCACGGAAGCGGCCATCGCCGCCTGCGCCTGGGCCATGATCCTCGGCATCTTTCTGTACCGCTCGCTGAACTTCAAGCAGTTCTACAAAGTGACGATGGACACCATCGAGACGACGGCCGGCGTGCTGCTGATCGTCGCCGCCGCGTCGCTGTTCGGCTGGGTGCTGACCACGACGCGGATCACCGAGTATGCGGCCGAGGCGCTGCTGTCCTACACCAACAACCGCTACGTCATCCTGCTTCTGATCAACGTCCTGCTGCTCGTGGTCGGCTGCTTCCTGGAGCCGATTGCGTCGATCTCCATCCTGGTGCCGGTGCTGATGCCGGTCATCACCAAGGTCGGCATCGATCCGGTCCACTTCGGCGTGGTGATGACGCTGAACCTGATGATCGGGCTGCTGCATCCGCCTCTGGGGATGGTGCTGTTCGTGCTGGCGCGTATCTCCAAGATGTCGATCGAGCGAACGACCATGGCGATCCTGCCCTGGCTGATCCCGCTGCTCGGCTCGCTCATCGCGGTCACGCTGATACCGGAGCTGACGCTCTGGCTGCCGCGCACGGTCGGACTGATCAAGTGAGTGCGCGCGCGACCGCAAGCGTCGCCAAGAGGCAGGCGAAACTCTGGCGCGGCTAATCGGTCCGCGAAACGCCTCCATGGCGCAACGACCACCAGATCGCGATCGGACCCATCAACCCTCCGGCTGCCATCACCAAGAACGCTGCGAGCCAACCTGTCGGCGTTGCCATTCCCCCGCCGGCATCGAGCGCGACCCCGATGGCCCAGGCACCGGCCGCCGACAAGCCGAAACCGACGGTCGAATGCGTGGCCATCGTCGCCCCGCGATACTCCGCCTGCGCACTCAGCGTCATGCCGGACGTCAGCGCACCGGAGTCGGCGGGAATGGCGATCGAGTAGATGAGCAGCAATGTCAGGAGCAGGACGGGCGTGGCGCCCGTCGCGGTCCCAATCAGGGCGGCGACGATCCCCGCGATGCACATGAACAGCACGATGGCGCGATGCCGGCCGAAGCGAATGGCCGTCTCGTTGCCGATGATGCTCGACGGCATGGCCAGGATCGCGGCGATGACGCTGACCGTCATCGGCTCGAGCAGCGCCGAGCCGCCGTTGTGTGCCGCCACGTAGCTCCAGAACGCGACGATCCAGGTCCTGAGCGCGTAGAGCTCGAAGCAGTGCGCGCCGTAGCCCAGGATGAAGCCCATTGCGGGGCGGTTGCGGAAAACGGGCATGAAGTCGAGCAGGCGGCGCGACGATGGATTGGGCTTGACGGGTGCCATGCCGAGACACGCCGCGATCATCGCCAGCGGTCCAAGCGCGGTGAGGTAGAAGGCCGAGCGCCAGCCCAATCCGTCCGCGGCGACCTGGGCGATCAGGAAGGACAGGCCGACGCCGACTGAGAACGTCGCCGTGTAAAGCGTGACGCTGCGGGAGCTGTCGCCGGGCGGCAGCCGGTCCACCAGCGCCTTGAGGCCTGGCATATAGGCGCCCGCGAACCCGATGCCGGAGATGGCCCAGATCGCTATCGCCGACCACAAGCCATCGGCAAAGAGACCGAAAGAGAAAGTCGCGAGTCCGCTCACGGCCGAGCCGGTGAGGAGGATCGAGCGGGCATCCATCCGGTCGGTAAGGGCGGTCAGGAACGGCACTGCCAGCATGTAGCCGAGAGCGAAGGAGCTCGCCATGAGCCCGGCTTGAGTTGCGCTCAGATCCCACTGCGGGATCAGATGGCGGGCCATCACCGCCGGCACAACCACATGCGGCAACAGGTTGCCCACCTGTCCCGCGCACATCGCGGCGACAAGCGCGCGACCGCTCAGCGCCACGGAGCGGCCTCTACTGTCAGGACACGGGCCATTGCATGCGTCATCAATTTTCCCCCTGCATCGTGCGACGCGCCGTTGACAGCTCTACATCAATTCGATAGTTGTTGAAATATGGAAAAATTGGATGCAGTCGCCTCTCTCGCCGCGCTCGCGCAGGACAGCCGGCTGGATGTGTATCGCCTCCTGGTCCAGGCCGGCCCTGCCGGAATGGCTGCAGGCGAGGTGGCGACCGCGCTCGAGATTGCGCCCAACACCTTGTCGTTCCACTTCGACAGATTGAGGCATGCGGGCCTCGTGAGCGTGGCGCGCCAGGGTCGCTCCCTGATTTACGCCGCGCGCTACGAGACCATGAACAACCTGCTCGCCTACCTCACCCAGAATTGCTGCGGCGGCAAGCCGGACCTGTGTCAGCCCATCGCCTGCACGCCTGCGAAGCCCGCACGGAAACGCAAGAAGGAGACCGTGAGATGAAGCGCATGCACGTCCATGTCGCCGTGGACAATCTCGACACGGCGATCGGCTTCTATTCCACGCTGTTCGCGGCGACGCCCAATGTCGTGAAGGCGGACTATGCCAAGTGGATGCTGGAGGATCCGCGCGTGAATTTTGCGATTTCCATGCGCGGAGCCAACACTCGGCTTGAACCATCTCGGCATCCAGGTCGAGAGCGAGAACGAGCTTGCCGAAGTCTATGAGCGTCTCAACAAGGCCGGCGCACCGGTGCTGGAGGAAGGCAAGACGACCTGCTGCTACGCCAAGTCCGAAAAGTCCTGGATCGACGATCCAGCTGGCATATCCTGGGAGACATTTCTCACCACGGGCGAGTCCAGCGACTACGGCAACTCCAGGCCGCAAGACGTGCGCGTGGCGGCCGTCGCCTGCTGCGGGAGCGCGCGCGCATGATGCCGCTCAACGTGCTGTTTCTGTGCACCGGCAATTCGGCGCGCTCCATCATGGCCGAATCCATTCTGCGCAAGGACGGGGCCGAGCGCTTCCGCGCCTTCTCGGCCGGCAGCCTGCCGAAAGGGGCCGTCAATCCGTTCGCGATCAAGGTGCTCGGGAGCTTCGGCTATCCCGTCGATGGACTGACCTCCAAGAGCTGGCAGGCGTTCGCCGGACCGGACGCGCCGAGAATGGATTTCGTCCTGACCGTCTGCGACAACGCCGCCGGTGAGGCCTGCCCGCTGTGGCCCGGCCAGCCGATCTCGGCACATTGGGGTATCGAAGACCCGGCGGCCGTCGAAGGCAGCGGCATCGAGAAGGAGCGCGCCTTCGTAACCGCGTTCCGCTACCTCAGGAACCGGGTCTCGCTGCTCGTCAACCTACCGGTGGCGTCGCTCAACCGGCTGGCGGTCACGCGCCATCTACAGGATATCGGAAGGACCGAGGGGAGCACGTCCCCCAATCCGAAGGTCGCATGAGAGCGCGGCGGTTTGCAGCCGAGGCCCTTGGCAGCGCCCTGCTGCTGGCAACCGTTATCGGGTCCGGCATCATGGGCGAGCGCCTTTCGGGCGGCAATGTCGCCCTGGCCTTGCTCGGCAACACGCTCGCGACCGGCGCGATGCTGGTAGTGCTGATCACCATGCTCGGCCCGATCTCGGGCGCCCATTTCAATCCTGCCGTGACGGCCGTGTTCCTGCTGCGGAGGGAGATTGCGCCAGGCGAGGCGGCAGGCTACGCGCTGGCCCAGCTCGCCGGCGGCATTGCAGGCGTGTTGATCGCGCACGGCATGTTCGATGAGGCCATGTTCCAGCTCTCGACCAAGGTGCGTTCCGGCCCTGCGCAATGGCTCTCGGAGTCGGTTGCAGCATTCGGGCTCGTGCTGACTATACTGCTGACGCTGCGGGCCAATCCGGCTGCCGTCGCAACTTCTGTCGGCCTCTATATAACGGCCGCCTACTGGTTTACCGCGTCGACGTCGTTCGCCAATCCCGCCGTCACCGTTGCAAGGGCCCTGTCGGATACATTCGCCGGCATCCGGCCTGCCGACGTGGCCCCGTTCATCATTGCGCAGCTGGTCGGCGCCGTGGCCGGAATGCTTGTCGGCCGCTGGTTTATTCCCGATCGGGCCGATACATAGCCTGTCTACGCCGCGGCGACGTCGACGCCGAGGTAGGCGTCGAAGGCAGCCCAGAAGCGCTGCCGCAGCTCGTCCGTCTCCTGCAGGATCTCGTGGCGGGCCTGCGGGATCAGCACGTGCGTGCCGACCTTCAGCCGCAGCGCGAACTCCTCGATCGCCTGCGTCGAGACGACGGTGTCCATGCCGGCGGCGAACAGCAGCAGCGGCACCTCCACACGGAACGGATAGTGCGGGTCGGTCAGCCTGGCGATGGAGCGCAGCGCGGCGCGCAGCCAGGCGACGGTCGGCGAGCCGAGGCCGAGCGCAGGGGCCGCCTCGAGCACCAGCCGGTTGCGATGAAAGCGCTCGCGATCGGAGGTGAGAGGATTGCCCTCGAAGGGTTGCAGCTCCATGGGCGCGTCGCCGCCGTTGCGCACATACATGGAACCGAGCCCGATGCCGGTGAGTATCTCGGCGTAGGCGCGCGACACCGGTTGCGGGGCTCCAAGCCGGGCCTCGGCGATGGCGATCATCGGCGCGCTCAGAACCATGCGCGAGAACCAAGACCCGGGCAGCGTGGCGTTGCGCAGCAGGATATGTCCGCCCATGGAGTGGGCGAGCGCGATGTACGGCGGCTGGCAGTCGGGCAGCACGATCTCCTTCATGAAATGGGCGAGGTCCTGATCGAACTCGGAAAACGAGCGGACATAGCCCTTGCGCGGGTTGGACAGAGCGCGACTCGACCCGCCCTGCCCGCGCCAGTCCATGGTGGCGACCGCGAAACCGCGTCGGCGCAGATCGGCAACGACCTCGAAATACTTCTCGATGTACTCGCCCCGCCCCTGGAAGACGCACACCGTGCCCCGCTTCGGAGGCCGCGTCGGCTCCCACCGCGCATAGCGCAATTTTGCCCCGCCGGACGACTTGAAGAGGCCCGTCGTCGCCCCGCTCGGAGCCGGATTCTTCGCCAGCGCCACAAGCTCCATGCGCGCCTCCCCTCCGTCCATAGCACCTGAAGCCTCTATAGCAGTCGCAGCCGAGTTGAGACAGGGACCATCCCCGCCAGCAGGCGCGCCGTGATCGGCATTTGATCGCCATGAGGGGATGAAGGCCGATGGAACCCATCTGGCACCTGCCTCCGTACCATCGCACACGCATTTCTTCAGCGCTCGAAGACGAACGCCGTCAGATCACCTTGCGCTGGCGCATGTCCTTGACCTCGGCCGCCGAGCAGCCGAGCCACTCGCCGTAGATCGCTTCGCTGTCGCCGCCGAGGATCGGCGCGTTCTCGAGCTCCACCTTCGTATCCGACATGCGCAGCGGCCAGCCCGGCACCGTGACCGGCCCGCGGATGGGATGGTCGATCTTCTGCATCATGCCGCGCGCATGCAGATCGGGATCGTGCAGCAGCTCCAGCGTATTGAGCACGGCCCCGCACGGCACGCCCGCCCCGGCGATGACCTCCGTCACTTCCTGCTTCGTGCGCTTGGAGGTCCATTCCGTGATTGCGGCATCGACGGCCGCCTGGTTCTTGCCGCGCGTGGGCCCGTCCACCATGAGCGGATCGGCCAGCAGGTCCTCGCGGCCGATGGCGCGCACCAGGCGGCGCCAGTGGTCCTCGTTGCCCCGCGAGCAGAAGATGTAGCACCAGTCGTCGAGCCCGCCCGGAGCGCATTTGTAGAGGCCGCCCGGTGCCGTCCCGATCACGCCGTTGCCGCCGCGCGGGATCAGATCTTCGCGCGCGGCCTGGCGGCTCATCGGCGTGCGGCAGTAGTTGAGCATCGCGTCGCGCATGGCGATCTGGATGTGCTGGCCGCGACCCGTCGCCATGCGCTGATAGAGGGCTGCGAGAATGCCCATCGCACAGAGCATGCCCGTGCCGGTGTCGCCGATCGTCGCGCCCGGCCGGACAGGAGGGGCGTCCGGAAAGCCGTTGACGCCCATCGTGCCGCCCATCGCCTGGGCGATCATGTCGAAACACAGATAGTTGGCGTGCGGGCTCTCCGGCGCGAAGCCCTTGACCTGGGCGAAGATCAGCCGCGGATTGATCTCTGCCAATCGCGGATAGTCGAAGCCCAGCCGCGCGAAGGTGCCGGGCGCCATGTTCTCGACCAGCACGTCGGCCTTCTCGATCATCCGCCGCAGCAGCGCCTTGCCTTCCTCAGTCTTGAGATTGCACGTGACGCTGCGCTTGTTGAGGTTGTAATAGATGAAATAGTGGGAGTCGGCGTCGGGGCGGTCGCTGAAGCCCCAGCGTCCCGGCTCCCCGCGATTGGGCTCTTCCACCTTGACGACATCGGCGCCGAACCATGCCAGCGCCTCGGTGCAGGACGGGCCCGCCTCGAACTGGGTGAGGTCGAGAACCTTGATACCCTTCAGGGCCGGCGCAGCGCCTGGCTTGGCTACCTTGTCTTGCATCGTGTTTCACTCCCGATCTGCTTGTGAGCGCTTCGCGCGTGACCCGGCCGGCGGGTCTCGAACAGGGCGCGCCCTTTGGCCTTGGTTTTCCTTGCGCGGCGCCCACTGTATCCTAGCGCGGGCCGGATGCACGATACCCCGCTGTCTGGCCGAGGCTGCGCGCCCACGGAGACCAATATGCTCAAGTCCAGGAATGCCGATGTCGCGGCGGTGGCGGTCAAGGCCGTCGAGGGCAAGCCGATGTACGGCGGCGACATGCTCGTCAAGCCGCTCATCAAGGGCGACGAGATGACGTTCCTCGAGATCCACTACGCTGCGGGAGTCGGCGCACCGCTGCACACGCACACCCATGAGTCGATCGCCTACGTGGTGCGGGGCAAAGTGAAATCGACCGTCGGCTCGGAGGAGTTCATCATGGGACCCGGCGATGTCTGCCGGCATCCCAAGGGGGTCCTGCATGGCCTGGAGGCGATCGAGGAGTCGGTGGTGGTCGAGATCAAGTCGCCGGCGCCCGACATCAATGCCTTCTTCGCGAAGCGAACGTAGAGACAAGCTCGACGGCCGCGGCTTCGCGGTCGCGCCGATCCAGTGAGAAAGGGAACGCATGGCTGTCGTCGAAACAGAGCGTCAGGGCCAGGTCCTGATCGTGCGCATGAACCGCCCCGACCGGCTCAACGCGCTCAATACCGAGATGCGGCAGATGCTGGCCGAGACCTGGACCGGGTTCAGGCACGCCAAGGAGCTGGAGGTGGCGATCTTCACCGGCACCGGCCGGGGGTTCTGCGCGGGAGAGGACATGAAGGAATCGCTGGCGACCGGAAAGCCGGGCGGCACGAAGGTTCCCGATCCCTTCATGGACGGTACGCTCGAGAAGCCCGTGATCGCCGCCGTGAACGGCTTCGCCATGGGCGGCGGCTTCATGCTGGTGGAGCGCACCGATCTGCGCGTCGCGGTGCCGGAGGCGGTGTTCGAGGTGTCGGAGGCCAAGCGCTGGCTGCTCGGCGGCTACAATCACGGCCATCTCGCCAACGTCCCCTATCCGATCGCGATGGAGATGGCCTTGGGCTTCCGCTTCACCGCCGAGCGCTTCTACCAGGTTGGCTTCCTCAATCGGCTGGCGCCGCAGGCCGAGCTGATCCCGACTGCGATGGCCATGGCGGAGCATCTGCTCTCCCTGCCGCCGGCTGCGCGCGTCAACACGGTCCACATGATGCGCCAGATGCGGCCGGAGCCATCCTCTTCGCAGAAGTCCCTTGCAGCAAAGCTGCACGAGCACGGCGACAAGGGCGACTTGATGGAATCGCGCGCCGCCTTCTCCGAGAAGCGCAAACCCAACTTCAAGGGCTGGCTCGATCCCGAGGACCGCTACCGGATGCCGAAGCTCGGGGAAGGCAAGTGATCGTCGGGATGGCACACGCTTGAGGGCTGGAGGAGCAGGTTGACCAACTGGCTGGAGACCTATCGGGGCGTGGTCAACCCCTGGGAGTGCGACGTCGTCCAGCACTTCACCATCGGCTACTATTTCGATCGGTTCGCATCCGCGACCCGCAACTTCTTCGATCTCGCGGGAGTTGGCGAGAGCCTCGACGCAGGCGTGCGCCATGGGCCCTCACGCGGCCACGCGACCTTCCTGCACGAGCTTAGGGCGGGCGCGGGCTTCCACATCCTGACGGCCGTTACGTCCATCGATGCCGGGACGCTGGGCCTCGGCCACCAGGTGCTCGACTCGACGACGGGCAAGCCGGTGACCTGGCTCGCCGAAACGCACGCGATACCCGAGGCCCTAGCTTCTGCGGCGAGGCAGAAGCTCGCCTCGCTCGCCGTGTCGTGGCCTGGTCCAAAGGTGCCGGACCGTCCCACGCCAAGGCCGGCGCACGGACCAGCGCACGGTCCGCTGACCGCGCGTGACCGGGTCAAACCTTGGGAAATCGGCGAGGACGGGACGATGTCTCTGTCCGCGCATATCCTTCGCTTCTCGGCGGCGAGCATGCAGATGCAGGCGGCCGTGGGCATGACGGCCAAGTATATGCACGAGCAGCGGCGAGGCTACTCCACCTTCGAGCTGGACTTGACCCGGACCGGAAGCGCGGGCGTCGGCGAGATGATCGACGTCACGACCTCGGTCGCGCATCTCGGCAACTCGTCCCTGCGCTTCGTGCACCGCATGACCGGTCCTGGCGGACGCGAGATCGCCTGCCTCGTGCAATCGGGCGTGCACCTCGACATGGACGCGCGGCGATCGACGCCGATACCCGACGAGTTGCGCGTGCCGATACGCAAGCATCTGGTCCCGATCGCTTGACGGGCCAACCCGATTGGGTCGGGAGCACGCCGTCAGCGATGCGGCCGAGGGCTCAGAGCAGGCCCAGCTCGGCCAGCTGCTTCCTGAGCTTGGGCGGCATGGAGACGATGCTGCCGGCCGAGGTGTGCGCCAGGTCGGGAGGCGCCTCGTCCGGGTCCAGATAGCGCCAGCCCTGGAATGCGCGCCGCGGCGTCGGCCGCACGGGTACCAGCTTGTTCTCGAGCATCAGCAAACAGCATGCCGTGCCGTCCTCCTTGGTGCCTTCGGCGAGGTCGAAGAGCGGCTGGCGCACCTGGACGAGGCCTTTGATCACCCAGTAGAGCGAGCCGCCGTCGAGCAACTCGGCGCGCCGCTTCGGCGTCTGAAACGTGCGGTGGAACAGCCGCGGCTTCTTCTCGCCGTCCCGCCGCCGCGCCTTGAGGCGCTCGGCCTGCCAGGAGGCCAAGTCCTCGATGGAGTCGCATCCCACGCACAACTTGATCAGATGCAAAGGCATCCTGCCTCCTCGCTCAACGGCACCTCTCCCCTCGCAGAGAGAGGGAACTTCGCGGCGCGCAACCTGAAGGCCCCCTCATCCGCCCCTACGGGGCACCTTCTCCCCGAGGGGAGAAGGGACACCAGCCAATTGGTTGGCGAAACCTACAGGAGGATAGCACTTCCGGCGACCCCGGCGCCGGCATAAGCTGGGGACAGCATATCCGCGTCGTTGCCGCAAGGACTTGCCTCATGCACGACCTATCGCGTCGCTCGTTTCTCGCCGCTGCCGGTGGCTTGTCGCTGGCCTCGTTCGCCCCATCCCTGGTTCCTGGAGCCCTGGCGCAAGGCAAGATCAAGCCCGGCCCGGAGGCGGCCCTCGTCGTCGTCGACGTGCAGAACTGCTTCCTGCCCGGCGGCAGCCTCGCGGTCGCCAAGGGCGATGAGATTGTCCCGCTGATCAACAAAATAGCCAAGTCGTTTCAGAACGTGGTGCTCACCCAGGACTGGCACACGCCGGGCCACGTCTCCTTCGCATCCTCGCACGAGGGCAAGAAGCCGTTCGAGAAGATCAAGCTTCCCTACGGCGACCAGATACTGTGGCCCGACCACTGCGTACAGGGCACCGATGGTGCGGCGATCAGCAAGGGGCTGGACATCCCCCACGCGCAGCTCGTGATCCGCAAGGGCTTCAACCCGAAGGTCGACAGCTACTCCGCCTTCATCGAGGCCGATGGCAAGCTCAAGACCGGGCTCGACGGCTATCTCAAGGGGCGCGGCATCAAGACCATCTTCGTCACCGGCCTCGCCACCGACTTCTGCGTCGCTTGGACGGCCAACGATGCGCGAAAGCTCGGCCTCAATGCGTACGTCATCGAGGACGCCTGCCGCGGCATCGACACCCAGGGGTCGCTGGCGGCGGCGTGGAAGAACATGGAGAAGGCTGGCGTCAAGCGCGTCCAGTCGACCGATCTGGCGCTGGGGGTATAGGCCGTTCGCCGGCAAGCCGCTCGACTGCGGTAACCTCAGCCCTCGATTTCGTCGTGCGCTCTTCACGCTTTCGAAGGCGGACATCCGCGCCGCCGAGCGCCCGTGGGACTTGCGTCGATCCTCGCCTTCGCGGAGATGGCGTT
Source organism: uncultured Alphaproteobacteria bacterium (assembly GCA_963774165.1). Taxonomy (GTDB): domain Bacteria; phylum Pseudomonadota; class Alphaproteobacteria; order Rhizobiales; family Hyphomicrobiaceae; genus AWTP1-13. Next base: position 543,167 of record CAVZEC010000006.1, read on the forward strand.
GCGGTTGTTGCTGCGTCGGTCGATACATAAGGCATCATCTCGATGTCAGGGACGAGCAGCATGAAGAGGTCGAGCGCGGCGCCGAGGCGGGCGGCGGCACCCAGCGAGGCTGGCGTGCGCGAGATCGACTTCGACGAGCTGCCGGGCTACGTCGGCTACCAGGTACGGCGCACGCAGGCCAAGATCTTCGCCGACTTCGAGGCGACGCTCGCCAACGTGGATTTCACGCCCGGCTCGTTCGGCGTGCTGACCCTGATCCGCGCCAATCCCGGCATCACGCAGGTGGCGCTGGCCGCCGCGTTCGGCGTCGACAAGTCGACGATGAGCCCGGTGATCTTCCGCCTGGAGAAGCGCGGCCTGGTGCGTCGCGAGGTGCTGGCGAGTGACCGGCGTTGTCACGCGCTCTATTTCGAGCACGACGCGGAGCCGCAGTTCCTGGCCGCGCGCGAGAAGATCCGCGCCTTCGAGGGCGGCGTGGCGCAGCGCCTCTCCAAGCCCGAGCAGCGAGAGCTGGCGCGCCTGCTCGCCAAGCTTCAAGGCGGCGGCTCGGGCGGGTGAATGCGCAACGGCTGCGCCCCTTCTCGCCGTGGTTCGACAAGCTCACCACTGGGTTGGTGGATACCAGGCCTTGCACTCCAACACCGTCCTGAGCCTGTCGAAGGACGGCCGCACACTCCGCCTCGCAGTGGTTCGACCCTGGTAACGAATGCGAGGCGTGCAAGCGCACCACGACGGATTGCTCCGGTAGCGCAGCTACTTCAACAATCCCGCCTCGCGCAGATAGCGCCGCACGCCCGGATGCAGCATCGCCGGGTCGGCGACGGCGGTTGCGGTGTTGCGGGCGGTGGTCTCGGCGGCCTGGGGAAGCTTGGCGGCAATGGTGGCTTCGCCCTTGTGGATGGCCTTGGCAAGACGGTAGGCCACGGCCTCGTCGAGGTCGGGGCGGGCCATCACGAAGCTCCACGAGCCGACCGAGTCGATCGCCTTGTCCTGGCCCGGGAACATGCCGGCGGCGAGCGTCAGCGGCTTGAGGAACTTGTGCTTGGCGAGGATGCGGGCGATCTCGGCTTGGTCGGGCACGATGAAGCGGCCGCCCTTCTCGCCCTTGGCCACCGCCGTGAAGCCCGGCCAGCCGGACCCGCCGCCCCACAGCGCCGCCGCGCGACCGTCCATGACCATTGCCGGTCCGTCACCGGCGCGCTCCAGATAGATGGCCTGGAAGTCCTTGTTTTGATCCAGCCCCACGCCGTCGAGCACGTAACGGGCAAGGATGACGAGGCCCGAGCCGGCGGCGCCGAATGCAACGGGCTTGCCCTCGAGATCGGCGATGGTGCGATAGGGGCTATCCGCACGCACCACGAACATGCCGGGCGTCGAGTACATGGCGGTGACGATCTTGAGGCTCGCCGGCGCGCGGCCGACGCCGGTGAGCACCTCGTGCACCACCTCGCCCTGCACCAGCGCGATGTCGAGGCGCTTCTCCTCCAGCATCGGCACGTTCTCCGTGCTGCCCTTGGTGTTGATGGGCTCGATGGAGAGGCCCGGGTCCGCCTCCTGCACCGCAGCGATGAACGCGGCGCCATAGACGGGGAACCCGCCGCCTGGTGTGGCGGTGCCGAGCCGGAGCTTCACGCTTTCCTGGGTCGAGCCTGGGGTGTTCATGAGAGCTCCGAGCATCGCGGCTGCAAGGACGAGGACGAGCGAGAGGCGTGGGAGGCGGCTGATCATCGCTTGTACATTAGATGCGCAAAGGTGCTGCCGTCACGCGCGGCGTGAAATCGTCGGGCAATCGCCCTCGACCTCGGTTTTGCTCTACCGGGCAAGCCCGCGCCGCCCCGAGCCTGTCGAGACGCGAACGTCAGCTTTGCGGCGGGCACAGGGCCCATACCCGTCGTCACCCCTGGTATCCGCGCCGTTCCGAGATAAGCTGCTGCGGAACCAGCGCTCCCGATAGGGGTGCCGCGGCCGAAGCTCGAATGGGAGGTTGGCATGAAGGGCGTAGTATTTGTCGGTGACCGCAAGCTCGAGCTGCGCGAGTTCCCGGACCCGACGCCCGGCCCGCGCGACGTGGTGCTGGAAATCAAGGCGTCGGGCATGTGCGGCAGCGACCTGCACAACTACCGGGCGACCCCCCAGCCGGGTGGCGCGGTGACCGGCGGCATCAAGCGCGCCGAGGGCGTCATCGCCGGGCACGAGCCATGCGGCGTGGTGGTGGCGGTCGGCACGGGAGTGGCGCCCGGCGAGGCCAAGGTCGGCCAGCGCGTCATGGACCATCACTACGATGGCTGCGGCAACTGCAAGCATTGCCGGGGCGGCTGGACGCAGATGTGCCTCGAGGGCACCGTCGTCTACGGCTCGGGCGGCCATGGCGGCCATGCCAGGTACATGAAGGTGCCGGTGCATACGCTGGTGCCGCTGCCGGACTCGCTCTCCTTCGTCACCGGCGCCGCCATCTCCTGCGGCACGGGTACGGCGTACGGTGCTCTCAAGCGGGTCAACCTGCAGGGCGGCGAGACCATCGCCATCTTCGGCCAGGGCCCGGTAGGGCTGTCGGCGACGCAACTCGCCGTCGCCATGGGCGCCCGCGTCATCGCCCTCGACGTCTCCCCCGAGCGTCTCGCGATGGCCAAGGAGTTCGGCGCCGAAGTCACCATCAACGCCAAGACCAACAATGACGTCGTCGGAGCGATACGCGACCTGACGCACGGTGAGGGCGCACACAAGACGCTCGACTGCTCCTCGGCGCCCGATGCGCGGGCGGCGACCGTGCGGGCCGTGCGCTCATGGGGCACGGCCTGCTTCGTCGGCGAGCGCGGTCAGGTGACTCTCGACGTGAGCCCTGACATGCTGCGCCGGCAGGTGACGCTGGTCGGGTCGTGGACCTTCTCCAAGCAGGGCCAGGCCGACTGCGCCGAGTTCGTGGCGGACCGCAAGATCGACGTCGAGAAGCTGTTCACGGACCGCTGGCGGCTCGACCAGGCCGAGGAGGCCTACCGCCTGTTCGACAAGCAGAGCACGGGCAAGGGCGTGATCCTGCCGTCCTGATCGGACGAATGGGCCTTTTCCACCCTATCGGATATCCGATGTCTGACTATGTGGTTGTACGACCTTCGCACCGAAAGGAACGGATGCGAATTGCATTGTGCAATGATCATTAAACCGACCTTTACGGGGAGGGGCGTAACCAGGAGTGGGGGGACAATTCGGAGTACGCTAGTCTCCCCATGCTCAAATCCCAGAACAGTCCGCTTCCACATCAACCGCATCGGCGCGGCGAGCCGGACGCTCCCGCGCCGTCTGCCGAACGGCTTGCGCACACGCGCCCCGACGCCTTCGTCATCGACGACGAGGAGGGCATCTGCAAATACATCGCGACAACGCTTGGCATGCTGGGTCTGGCAGCCGAGAGCCTGCATTCGGCGGAGCAGGCCATCGCGGCGCTGGATCGGGGTCAACCCGACATCGTCTTTCTGGACATAGCGCTGGGTGAGTTGGATGCCGTCGACGTCATCCGCCGATTGGGCGCGCTGCGCTTCGGCGGGATCGTCCAGCTGATGAGCGGTGCCAAGTCCTTGCTGCTCGACGACGTGCATCGCATCGGCGCCCTGCATGGCCTCAATATGTGTCCGCCGCTGGAGAAGCCGTTTCGAAGGGAGGCGATACAGCGCGCCGTGGCCACCCTGCCTCTGTTCGGCCGCGCGGAGGTCGCCGTTTCTCTCGCGCCGCAGGTCCAGCCGGGGCTCGACGTCGCGCTGGCGAACGGTTGGCTCGAGCTCTGGTACCAGCCCAAAATCGACCTGCGCACGGGTGCTCTTGCGGGAGCCGAAGGGCTGGTGCGCTACTGCCACCCGGTTCACGGCGTGCATCCGATCGACAGCCTGTTGCCGCAAGCGAGCGCGGAGACCCGCGCCGCGCTCATCCAGCACTTTCTCATCCGGGCGCTGCACGATTGGGAGGAGCTGGACCGCGCCGGCATCAACGTGCGTACGGCGGTCAACGCCAACGTCGACGTCCTCACCAACGTCGACCTGACCGGACTGGTCCGCCAGAACCGGCCGCGAGGCGCTGCCTGGCCCGGCCTGATCCTCGAGATCAGCGAGCACGAGGTGATACGCGATCTGAATCTCGCCCATGAGATCGCCACGCAGCTGCGCATTTACGACATTACGCTGGCGATCAGCAATTTCGGAGCGGGCTTCTCCTCGTTCGAGCGGCTGCGCGAGCTGCCCTTCAGCGAGTTGAAGCTTCACCCCGGATTCGTCGCGGGTTGTGCGGACGACGCGAGAAATGCCGGCATCTGCCGGGCGTCCATCGAGCTGGCGCATCGCTTCGAAGTCGTGACGGTCGCCGACGGCGTGGAGAACGAGTTCGGACCTGCGGGCCCTGCAAAGCATGGATTGCGACGCCGGGCAGGGTCCCTATCTGGCTGAGCCGATGCCCAAATCGCAGTTCATATCGGCGCTGCGCGAGCGTGCGCGGTCGAACCAGGCGTGGCTCGCATGAGAAACAAGATGGACATACGCGACTGCCCGCCTTCCGTCGCAGGGACGAGGCCGCAGCCATCGCGCGCAGGATGCTCCGAGGGTATGCCTCTTACCGGCGGGGGGTGGTCGCATGCCCAACCTGCCTGAAGAGGGGCTCCCGGCTTCCGAGGAGCGTCCATCGGTCCGGCGGCGCGACGAGCGCCATTCGATCCGCCTGACGGCGCTGGCTCACTGCCATGGCCGGTTCCAGACCGTGCGGATCGTCGATTTCTCCACGGGCGGTCTGCAGCTGCAGGGCGGCTTCGGAGTAGGGCCTGGTGACGACGTGATCGTGGAGATGCTGTCCGGCCACCGACTGGCGGCAAAGGCCGCCTGGTCGCTCGGCAGCAGGATCGGGGTGCGCTTTCTGCAGCCGCTGTCTCCCGACCATCCCGCATGGTCGGCGCTCGAGCAGGCCGCTCGTCGCTCCGCCGACCGCGCCCGCGAGTGAAATGACGACGCGGGCGACCCCGCCCGGCGATTACCCCAGGGTGATCGCGCTCTCGGCACAACTGTGCCGACCTGCGGCGGACCGCGACGGCTTGAGCACTACCAGGCTGTCGAAGACTGCGATTTCGGGGCCTATCGCATTGGACGCAACGCCAAGTTCCGGATATCACCGGGGCGAGCAAGGTAAACGCGTCGCCCGGCCCAACTTTTCGACACGAGAACCCAGCCATGGTTGCCATGCACCAACACAAGCCCTGGCTATGGGGCCCGCTGTCGCTCTTGGGGATCGGCTTGGCCTTGGTCACCGCTGCCATCGACCAGGTGCACAAATGGTGGATGATCAGCGTCTATGACATCCAGGGCAAAGGCCGGGTGGCGGTTCTGCCCTTCCTCGACCTGGAATTCGTCAAGAATACCGGGGTCAGTTACGGCCTTTTCCTGCAGAACACGCGCCAGGGGCAGTGGATCCTGGCGAGCTTTGCCGCCTTGGCTGTCTGTGCCATGGCCGTCTGGCTGGCCCGCGGCGTCACCACGAGACTGGTGGCGACCAGCCTCGGGCTGATCATGGGCGGGGCGGCAAGCAATGCGATCGATCGCCTGACGCTGGGCGGCGTAGCCGATTTTTTCTCGCTGCACGCCTACGGCTTCTACTGGTACGTGTTCAATATTGCCGACGTGGCCATTGTTGCCGGGGTCGTCGGCCTCATCTATGATTCCCTGGGTCCGAGTTCGCAAAGATGCCTCAAAGGGCATCTAATCACGGACGACAATGGCGATTCTCCCGTGCGAGGGATCTGAACGCACGGGTGCACGGGGCAATACGTGGCGCATTCGCGAATGAACTCTGGACGCTGGCTGGCCAGATGTGCGGTCGGGTCCGCACTGTTGCTGTCGGGCTGCGCCGACGGGATCGATCTCAACGGCAAGGTGTTCGACATGATGGGCATCAGCCCATCGGCCGCGGAGCAGCGCCGGTTCGAGCCGCAGGTCGCCGAACGCGCTCCGCTCGTCATGCCGCCCGACTCCAACAGGCTGCCGCAGCCTGGCTCGGGGCAGGCGCCGGTCATTGCCGCCACCGCGTGGCCGGATGACCCAGAAGCACGCAAGGCCCGCGAGGCCAAGGAGCGTGAGGAGCGGCACATGGCCTACTGCCGCGGCGACGTGCAGTGGAAGGAAAAGGTGCTGAACAAGGAGTTCGTCGGCGCCCCTCGCAGCCCCTATGGTCCGTGCCCCACGATGATCGGTGGCGTCAACGTCAACGTCGGCAAGGAATAGGTGGGGCATTGCGGGAGCTGCACATCTGCGGATGGCACGAAGCGCCCGATCAGACTTCACCGCAATGGCCCATTTGCTGGGCAGAAACGCACGCCCCTGGGGCGGCAAACCACATTAATCTGTTGTCATTTGACTTCCCTGGCCGGAAGACCACAAGTGCCGCGGACGCGCTCAAGAGCCCCCTGACCAGCAAAGGCTGGCTCACAGGCGAGGCGGCGGCGCCGAGCCGCATGGTCAGGAAAAGCAGCCTATGCCGAAATCTGGCAACCGTCGTCCCTTCCTCCTCCTCGCACTCACCCTGGCAATGTTCACACAAACCATCGACACCCTGAAAGCGAGCCCTGCCGTCAACGGGGTCAGCGAGTTCAAGCTCGCCAACGGCCTGCAGGTCATCGTCGTGCCGGACCGCCGCGCTCCGGTCGTCACGCATTATGTGTGGTACCGCGTCGGATCGGCCGACGAGCCGGCCGGCGTTTCCGGTATCGCGCATTTCCTCGAGCACTTGATGTTCAAGTCGACGGACAAGATCGAGTCCGGCTCTTTCTCCAAGATCATCGCCCGCATGGGCGGTCAGGACAACGCCTTCACATCGCACGACGTCACCGGCTACTACCAGCGCATTGCCAAGGACCGGCTGAAGACGGTCATGGAGATGGAAGCCGACCGCATGGTGAACCTGAAGCTCGCCGAGAAGGAGGTCGCCACCGAGCGCGAGGTCATCATCGAGGAGCGCCGTTCGCGCACCGAGAACAGCCCGTCGAGCATCCTCTCCGAGCAGATGTCGGCCGCGCTCTATCAGAACCACCCCTATCGCATCCCCATCATCGGCTGGATGCACGAGATGGCCAAGCTTTCGCGCGATGACGCACTGGCCTTCTACAAGCGCTTCTACGCCCCCAACAATGCCATCGTGGTCGTCGCCGGCGACGTCACGGTGGATGAGGTGAAGGTGCTGGCCGAGCAGGCTTACGGCGCACTCAAGCCAAATCCGGACATAAAGAAACGTCAGCGGACGCAGGAGCCCCCGCACCGCGCCGCGCGCCGCCTGGAGCTCAAGGACCCGCGCGCGGGCAACGCCTCGGTGCGCCGCTTCTACCTGACGCCCAGCATCACGACCGCCGCCCCGGGCGAAGCCGAGGCCCTCTATCTGCTGATGAAGATCGCGGCCAACGGCAGCACCAGCCGGCTCTATCAGACGCTGGTGTCGGACGAGAAGATCGCCTCCAGCGCGGGCGGCTGGTACTCGGGCACCGGGCTCGACAGCGGCAGCATCGGCATCTTCGTTGTGGCGGCCGAGGGCGTCGACCTCGACAAGGTGGAGGGGGGCGTCGACCGCGTCCTGCACGAGTTGCGCGAGAAGGGCGTCACCAAGGACGAACTCGATCGCGCCAAGAAGGCCTTCATCGCCGAGTTCGTCTACGAGTCCGACAGCCAGAGCGCGCTCGCCCGCCGCTACGCCGAAGGCATGCTGCTGGGCCTGACGATCGACCAGGTCAACGACTGGCCCGCGGCCATTGCCAGGGTCACTGCCGAAGATGTGCAGCGGGTGGCTGCCAAGCATTTCGACATCCGCCACTCCGTCACCGGCAGACTGATCCCGACGCCGCCGGAGCCGGAAAGCACTGCCGCCCTGAAGCCGGTCGCCGACAAGCCGTAAGGAGAACACCATGACGCTCGTGCGGCAACGCGCGGCTGGCGCCAACGGCAAGATCGCGTTCCTTGCAGCTCTTCTCGCCATCACTGCGCTTCTTCTTCCAGTCACCAGGGCCGAGGCCATGAAAATTCAGGTGGTGAAAAGCCCCGGCGGCATTACCGCCTGGCTCGTCGAGGAGCACGCCGTTCCGCTGATCGGCATGCGTTTCGCCTTCGACGGCGGCAGCTCCCAGGACCCGGCCGGCAAGGAGGGCGTTGCACACTTCATGGCCGGCATGCTGGACGAAGGGGCGGGCAACCTCGACGCCAAGACGTTTCAGGAGCGCATGGAGGGGATCGCCATGCGCATGAGCTTCGACGACGCCCGCGACTCCTTCTACGGCAGCTTGGAAACGCTGTCGGAGAACCGCGACAAGGCCGTCGAGCTGCTGGCGCTGGCGCTCGGCAAGCCGCGTTTCGATGCCGACGCCGTCGATCGCGTGCGCGGCCAGCTGCTGGCGGGCCTCGCCTATGCCGCTCGCGACCCCGATCGCGTCGCCAACGAGCAGTGGAGCGCCATGGCTTTCGCGGGCCATCCGTATGGCCGGCCGGCCAACGGCACGCAGGCCACGATCCAGAAGATGACGCGCGACGATCTGCTCGAATACTGGTCGCGCACCTTCGCCAAGGACAACCTGCGGGTCGTCGTCGTGGGCGACATCGATGCCGCCACGCTTGCGGGCGTGCTCGACACGCTGTTCGGCCAGTTGCCGGCCAAGGCCAAACTCACGACGGTGCCGCCGACGCAGCCGGCGGTCACGGGCGACAAGCTCAAGGTGATCGAGATGGCCGTGCCGCAGTCGGTGGCGCGCTTCGGCCTGCCGGCCTTCCCGCGCAAGGACAAGGACTTCATTCCCGCGTTCGTGGTCAACACCGTGCTCGGCGGTGGCGTCATGTCCTCGCGGCTGTGGGAAGAGGTGCGCGAGAAGCGCGGCCTTGCCTATTCGGTGCACAGCAACATCCAGCCCTACAAGAGCACCTCGGTGTTCTCCGGCGGCGTCGCCACCAAGAACGAGCAGATCGCCCAGTCGCTGGACCTGATCCGTGCCGAGCTCAAGCGCATCGCCGCAGACGGGCCGACCGAGAAGGAACTCAAGGACGCCAAGGACTACCTGACTGGCTCCTTCGCGTTGCGCTTCGACAGCAACGCCAAGATCGCCAACCAGCTGCTGTTCTTCTGGCAGGAGAACCTTGACCCCGGCTACGTCGACCGGCGCAATGCCGAGATCGAGGCGGTGACGCTCGAGGACGCCAAGCGCGCGGCCAAGCGCCTGTTCGAGAACCAGGACCTGATCGTGACCGTCGTCGGCAAGCCCAAGGGCCTCGCTGCCACTCCGCAGCCCAAGGGCTGACGGGCTTCCTTCTCTGCGAACCATCGCAAGGCGTGCGTGGCCGTCCTTCGACCCTCGGAACACAATCACTTGGCGTGGGTCCCCGCCTTCGCGGGGACGAGTTGGGGTCAAGCTTTCGCTTGCCGGGTATGAGATAAAGCTCTCGAAATCTACTACACAGGCATTGTGCGCCTCTGATGCGCCCGCCCAATCTCGGCGGTGTCGCGGCGCTGGCCGGAGATGACACGGACGCCCTCGTCGAGCCGGGCGGTGATGTTGGCCGGCGAGCAGTTCTCGAGGAAGGCAATGCCCTTCTTCCCGCAGGCGGCAAAGACGCGGTCGCGTGCCTCCTTCATTTCCGGCGGATAGGGGTCGCGCGGCACGCTCAGATATCCGAGCGACAGCCCGAGGTCGCCGGGCCCCATCTCGGCGAAGCCGATGCCGGGCACGGCCAGGATCTTCTCGCAGTTCGCCACCCCCTCGGGGCTCTCGATCTTGACGCCGAGCAGCAGTTCGCCCTTTGGATTCAGCGGCCAGGGATCGCTGCGCTGCATGTACTCCTCGCGAGAGAGTCCCCAGATGGCGGCCGCAGTCGCCTCGGAGCCGAGACCGCGCGTGCCGACGCCCAGCAGTGGGCCGCCGTCGCTGCCGCGGCTTGCCGTCGGCACGACACCCCGCATGCGCTCGAGCGGAGAGGGCAGCGCGGGGTCGACGCCCTGCGCGTGCTGCGGATATCGCGCGGCCTCGACGAAGGCGCGCACCGCATCGGCCGTTTCGGCCTGGCACAGGAGCACCCCGTGCACGCCGCGGGCCAGGATCTGGCGAACCTGCCAGCTGTTGGCCTGCACGCCGGCTTCGTCGGTGCCACGCACCGGCAGCTCGACGATCACGGCGGGTGTGCGGTGGCCGGATCTCGTCGGCCCGGCGTCGACGAGTCCGCGCATGTACTCGGCGAGTCCGGCCATGTCGAACGATCCATGCTCCATGCCGACATTGATGTAGTCGGCCCAGGTGTGAGCGTCCTCGCGCCCCTGCGCATGCGTCAGCACATGGCCCGTATGCTGGCCCGCGTAGTAGATCGCCTGGTCCTGCTCCAGCAGCTCGATCGCGCGATTGATCCGCTTCGCCATGGCACTCGTCTCCGAATGGCTAAGTTTTCGGCGTGGCAAGACGCTCGAGTCGACCGGCATGCTCGGCATTGACGGAGCCCGGCGGCGCGCGGCCCTGGACGATTTGGGCAACCTGGGAGACGGTCTCGAGCGCCTGGCCTTCGATGGCCTCGGTGGTCAAGCCCGCCATATGCGGCGTCGCCACCACGTCCGTGCGGGCGGCGAGATGGGGCGAGGGCATCTGGTCCGGCGCGCGACCGACGTCCAGGGCGGCGCCAGCGATCCGCTGCTCGTCGAGCGCGACGGCCAGCGCCGCCTCGTCGATCAGGTTGCCGCGCGAGAGGTTGACGAGGAACGCGTCGCGACGCATCAGCCGCAGCTGGGCCGCGCCGATCAGGTTCTCGGTCTCCTCCGTCGCCACCGCCAGGGGCAGCACGAAATCGGAGCGCCTGAGAAGGTCGTCCAACTCGACCTGCTCGATCTCTCCGTGCTCGACGGTCACGTAAGGGTCATTGACCAGCACCTTCATGCCGAAGGCCAAGGCGAGATCCGCGACGCGGCGCCCTAGCGGCCCGTAGCCGATGATTCCGGCGGTCGATCCGGCAAGCTGCCGGCCCCGGCCAGCTCTGGGCGGATGTCCCGCCTTGTAGGCGATGCCGGCGCGCGAGATGCCGCGGGCGATGTCGATCATGAGGCCGATCGCCAACTCGCTCACGGCAGACACCCAGCTGCGGCTCGCCTGCGTGACGAGGACGCCCTGCGCGGAGGCGCTTTCCACGTCGATGTTGCGGATGTCGACCGCCACGCGCGAGACGGAGACAAGGTCGGGCAGGGCGTCGAACAGGGCGGCCTCGCAAGCCGTCGCCCGGTCGGCAACGATGAACTGGCAGCGCGCCCGCCGCTGCAACGAGCGCCGCCGTGCCGAGCGGCTCGGCGCCCTCATGCAGCACGACCTCGCCCAGCTCCCGCAGTCCCTCCAGCGCGCGGGCGCCGTAGTAGTTCGCCCGCATGTCGGGTGTGTGCGTGAGCAGGATGCGCGGACGGTTGCTCATGTCGCCTCGCGGCTCATTTCTTCCACACCTTGCTGGCGTCGCCGTCGAATTCCGCGCTGCAGAAGGTACCCCCCTGGAAGAAATCGCCGACCGGATCGGGCTTCAGCTTGGCCTGCTCGGCCATGGCGTGCTCGAGAAAGTCCTCGGCGCGCCCCGTCGGCCGATAGCCGTAGTCGTAGGCCTTGTGGTTGTCCCACCAGGCACGCTCGTTCCAGGATGCGCCGTAGAAGATCTCGAAGCGCAGGTCCGGGTGCTCGAGGCCGATGCGCATCAGCTGGGCGAGGTCCTCGGGGCTCACCCAGATCGACAGCCGGCGCTTGTCGAGCGGCTTGTCGCCGACGTTGCCGATGCGCAGACAGAGCACGCGCAGCCCGTGCTTGTCGGCGTAGAGCGAGCCCAGCGCCTCTCCGAACGCCTTGCTGACGCCGTAGCGCGAGTCCGGACGCGTCGTAACGTCGGTGCCGATATGGTGATGGCGCGGATAGAAGCCGATCGCATGGTTGGAGGAGGCGAACACGACGCGCTTGACGCCCTTCTTCCGCGCCGCCTCGAACAGATTGTAGCAGCCGATGATATTGGACTGCAGGATCGTCTCCCAGGGCCCTTCGTGGGAGAAGCCGCCCAGGTGAATGACGCCGTCGATCCCGTCCACGGCCTTCTCGACCTCCTCCAATCGTGCGAGATCGGCGGCGACGAACTGCTCGTCGGGCTTCAGATCGGCCGGCTTCTTGACGTCGCTCAGCCGCAGGTCCGGATAGACGGGTTTCAGTATCTTGCGCAGGCGCGTACCGATATCGCCGGCTGCGCCCGTCAACAGGATGCGTGCCATCCTTTGCCTCCTCTAGGTGAACTTGCACACTGAGCCGAGCGGGCCTGTCTGGTGGATGAGCAGCCTGCTTGCTATCCTACATAAATTCCTATAGTGAATATCGAATATCTTACGGTTTGGCATTTTTTGGATGTCTCCGCTGGAAGGCAGCACGATGAAGCAACGACACGACCACTGCGAGATTGAAGCGCTTGCGTCATGGCTGCAGCGGCAGGCGAGCCAGACTCGCGCCCTTGCTGACGCGGACGCCACGCCGGTCGGCCGTTGCGTGACATTGAGCGACGCCGAAAAGCTTGAGAGGATTTCCGCAATCCTGCAATCCCTATCCCCACAAATCGCGCAGGCCTCGGCGAGCCTCGGCACGGCCTCGACTTCGATCGGTCCATCACGGCGCGCCCAAGATCGCCGGTAAGCCGCAAGGATATTCGGGCGGCCATCTAAGATTCCAGGTTGGACTGCTGCAGCTGACGCTCCGCGAGCCGGCGGTAGCGCTGCAGGCTGCGCGTCAGATGCGTGCGCATGGCCTTGCGTGCCTCCGCCGGCTGACCGTCGCGAATGGCATCGTAGATGCGGGCATGCTCCTTCTGGATGCCGACCAGGTACTGCCGCTGCGATTGCTGCGTGCCGACGGACACGCGCACGCTCTGGCGCGGAATGACATGACGGCCGAGAAATTCGAGAAGCTGGCCGAACCTCGGATTGCGCGAGGCCTCGGCAATGGCCCGGTGGAACGCGAAGTCCTCGTTGATGGCGCCTTCGTCCCGGCCGATCGCCGCCTCGATGTCGCGCAAGGCGCGGCCGATGGGCACGAGCCGCTCGGGAGTGATACGCTCGGCCGCAAGCGCTGCCGCCTCGATCTCCAAGGCTAGGCGCAGCTCCATCACCTCCAGCACGTCACCGATCGAGCTCAGGCCCTCGGGATCGATGCGGAAGGGCATGCGGCTGGCATCGGTGGCGACGAAGGCCCCGGAGCCTTGGCGGGTGGTCACCATGCCCTCGGACCGCAGGGCAGCCACCGCCTCCCGCACGACAGTGCGGGAGACGCCCATCGCCCGCATCAGCTCCTGCTCGGTCGGCAGGCGCGCGCCGGGGCCGAGCCGCCCCTTGCGGATCTCCTCGGTGATGCGCGCGACCACCTCCTCAGTGAGATTGCGCGCGGGACGAAGCGGTCGCAACATGGCGAGCTTGTCAGCGCTGAGCGCGGCGGCTAGGGTCGATGGTCGTCGGGTCATCGTACAAGTTCTAGAGCCGATGGAGCCGGGATTCAACCGCCTCGCTGATCAAGCCGGGTCGGCTCGCAAGCAAGAACACAACTCGAGAGGAGGACGCACATGGACAGACGATCAGTCGTGAAGCTGGGATTGGCCGGACTGGCAATGGGCGCAATCAGGGTGCCCGACGCCTTCGCGCAGGCCAAGGTCGTGCTCAAGGCTACGGACGTGCATCCGCTCGGCTATCCGACCGTCGAGGCGGTGGAGCGCATGGGCAAGAAGCTCGAGGCCGCCACCAACGGGCGCATCGGCATTCAGATGTACCCCTCCATGCAGCTCGGCGGCGAGAAGGAGATGATCGAGCAGGCCCAGGTCGGGGCCCTGCAGATCGCCCGCATCAGCGTCGGCCCGATGGGCCCGCTCGTGCCGGAGCTCAACGTCTTCAACCTTCCGTTCGTGTTCCGTGACGCCGCCCATGCCGAGAAGGTCATGGATGGCCCGATCGGCGACGAGATGCTGAAGAAGCTCAGCGACCATCCCACCGCCGGCCTCATCGGCCTGTGCTGGATGAACGGCGGCACCCGCAACGTCTACAACAGCAAGCACCCCATCAAGACGGTCGAGGATCTCAAGGGTCTCAAGATCCGCATGATGGGCAACCCGGTGTTCGTCGACACCATGAACTCGCTGGGCGGAAACGGCGTGGCGATGGGCTTCGACCAGCTCGTCAACGCCATGCAGACCGGCGTCGTGGACGGCGCGGAGAACAACGAGCCCAGCTACGAGAGCGGCCAGCACTACCGCTACGCCAAGTACTACTCGCGCACCGGCCACCTGATCATCCCGGAGCTCCTCGTCTTCTCGAAGAGGTCTTGGGATGGCCTGTCCAAGGAAGATCAGGCCCTGATCATGAAGTTCGCCAAGGAAGCGCAGCAGGAGCAGCGCACTCTCTGGTACGAGCGCGAGAAGGCCTCGATCGACATCCTGAAGAAAAGCGGGCATCGAGATCAACGACGTGGCCGACAAGAAGCAGTTCCAGGCGGCGGTGAAGCCGGTGTGGGACAAGTACGGCGCCCAGCATGCCGCGCTGATCCAGCGCATCCAGGACGTGAAGTGAGCTTGGCGGTCATCCAATGAGGGCCGGCGTGCTCCCGGGTGGAGTTCGGCCGGCCCTATCTGTTGTCCAGGGGGAGACGCATGAAGGCCCAATACATCCGGGCGATGGACGAGATTCATCACGCCTGCCTGTTCGTGGCAGGCACGTGTCTGGTCGTCATCGTGATCATCATCCCCTACGGGGTGTTCTGCCGCTACGTGCTCAACAGCGCCGCCTCCTGGCCCGAGCCGCTGGCCGTGCTGCTGATGATCGTGATGTCGTTCCTGTCGGCAGTCGTGTGCTACCGCGAATATCTGCACATCGGTGTCGGCGTGCTGCCGGCGCTTCCTGAACGAGCCGGCCAAGACCTATCTCGGCTGGTTCCTCGAGATCTGCATGCTTGTCACCAATCTCTTCATGCTGGTGTGGGGCATCAAGCTCGTGCAGACCACCTGGTACCAGGCCATCCCCGAGTTCCCGATCATCTCGGTCGGGCTCGCGTATCTGCCGATCCCGATCGGCGGCGCGCTGACCGCGCTGTTCGTGATCGAGCGATTCATGACGCAGAAGTTCTTCTCCGAGCCGGAGCCGAGACCGTCAGCCAGCTGTCGACGGAATAAGCGAATAGCAAGGGGCCCGGGTCATGGACGTCTTCATTCTGATCGGCAGCTTCACCATCGTCTGCCTCATCGGCATGCCGGTCGCCTACGCGCTGGGGATCGCCTCCATCCTTGCCGCGCTGTGGATCGACATCCCGCTCGAAGCGGTGATGCTGAAGGTCTCCGGCGGCATGAGCGGCTTCTCGCTGCTGGCGATCCCGTTCTTCATCCTGGCCGGCGCCATCATGGCCGTCGGCGGCATGGCCGAGCGGCTCGTCAATCTCGCCAAGGTGTTCGTCGGCTTCATCCGCGGCGGCATGGCGCTGGTCAACATCCTGGCCTCGACCATGTTCGGCTGCATTTCGGGCTCGTCGGTCGCCGACACCGCCGCGGTCGGATCGGTGATGATCCCGCAGATGATCAAGAACGGCTATCCGCGCCTGTTCGCGGTCAACGTGACCATCTCCGGCTCGCTGCAGCCGCTGCTGGTGCCGCCCTCGCACAACATGATCATCTATTCGATCGCGGCCGGCGGGACGATCTCGGTCGCGCACCTGTTCATGGCCGGCATCATCCCGGCTCTGCTGCTGGGCCTCTCCTCGATCATCCTCGTGCTCATCATCGCGCTATCGCAACGACTACCCGAAGGGCGAGGTGATCCCGCTGCGCCAGGCGCTCAAGATCGCCGTCGACGCGATCTGGGGGATGGTGACCATCGTCATCATCCTCGGCGGCATTCTCTCGGGCGTCTTCACGCCGACCGAGGCGGCGGCGGTGGCCTGCGTCTACGCCTTCTTCGTGACCATGTTCGTCTATCGCGACGTCAAGTGGAGCGAGTCTGCCGCAAGCTGATCGGACGCGTCGTGCGCACCGTCGGCATGGTCATGATCATGATCGGCTTCTCGATCGCCTTCGGCTACATGATGGCGATCATGCGGGTGCCGGCGATCGCGACCCAATTCTTCGTCGACATCTCCAGCGACAAGTACATGTTCCTGCTCTGGGTCAACATCCTGCTGCTGCTGCTCGGCACCTTCATGGACCTGGCGCCGATGCTGCTGATCTGCACGCCGATCTTCCTGCCGGTCATCAAGACCTTCGGCATCGATCCGGTGCATTTCGGCATCGTCATGATCCTCAATCTCGGCATCGGCCTGCTGACGCCGCCGGTGGGTCCGACCATGGTGGTCGGCTGCGCCATCGGCAAAGTCTCCATGGAGGCGGTGTCGCGCAGCATCCTGATCTTCTACGTGCCGATGGTCATCGTGCTGCTGCTCGTCACCTACATCCCGGCGCTGACGCTGTGGCTGCCGTCGGTGGTGCTGAAGTAGCCTGTTGTCGGTGTCGGGCCCTTCGGGTCTGATGCCATTGCACCGTGCTCACTGATGTAGCGCTAAGGTGTCTGACCCAGAGGATCAGACACCCATGGGCCGGATGTTTGTGACGCAAGATCCGGGATGACAGGGCGCAGGAAAATCGCAAGTATGCGCGCTCGTTCTTCGGAGCCTCCACATGACCAGCCTGCTGCACCGAACGATTGCGCACAGCTATCCCGTGGCCGAGCGCGGCAGCGGCATCCACATCTGGGACGCGACAGGCAAGCAGTACATCGATGCGTCCGGCGGCGCGGCGGTGTCGTGCCTCGGGCATAGTCATCCCGATGTGCTCGCCGCCATGCATGCGCAGCTCGACAAGCTTGCCTACGCGCACACGAGCTTCTTCACCACGCAGGTTGCCGAGGAGCTGGGCGCGGACCTGGTTGCACACGGTCCCCCCGGCACTAGTCACGTCTATTTCGTCAGCGGCGGCTCGGAGGCGATGGAGGCGGCGCTGAAGATGGCGCGGCAGTATTTCGTGGAGACCGGCGAGCCCGAGCGCCGGCACTTCATC
Source organism: uncultured Alphaproteobacteria bacterium (assembly GCA_963774165.1). GTDB lineage: Bacteria > Pseudomonadota > Alphaproteobacteria > Rhizobiales > Hyphomicrobiaceae > AWTP1-13. Next base: position 560,224 of record CAVZEC010000006.1, read on the forward strand.
GGCCGCAAGCAGAGCTATCACGGCAACACGCTGGGAGCGTTGGCCGTTGGCGGCAACGAGTGGCGCCGCAAGCAATTCGCGCCGCTGCTGATCGAGACGCACCACGTCTCGGCCTGCTTCGAGTATCGAGGGCTACGGGCCGACGAGACGCCGCGCCAGTACGGCGAGCGCCTCGCCCAGGAGCTCGAGGCCAAGATCCAGGAGCTGGGACCCAAAACGGTAATCGCGTTCGTGGCCGAGACCGTCGGCGGGGCCACGGCGGGCGTCATCCCGCCGGTCGAGGGCTATTTCAAGCGCATCCGCGAGGTCTGCGACCGTCACGGCATCCTGCTGATTCTCGACGAGGTGATGTGCGGCATGGGGCGCACGGGCACGCTGCACGCCTGCGAGCAGGAGGGCGTCGCCCCCGACCTGATGGCGATCGCCAAGGGACTGGGCGGCGGCTTCGCCCCCATCGGCGCCGTGCTCGTGCGGGACAAGATCATCGATGCCTTCAAGAAGGGATCGGGACTTTTCCAGCACGGCCACACCTATCTCGGCCATCCGCTGGCGTGCGCCGGCGCGCTGGCCGTGCAGAAGGTGATCCGGCGCGACAACCTGCTGGCCAACGTGCGCCGCCAGGGCGAGCACCTGACGCGGCGTCTGAATGAGCGCTTCGGCAACCATCATCACGTGGGCGACGTGCGCGGGCGCGGCCTGTTCCAGGCCATCGAGCTGGTCGCCGACCGCGCCAGCAAGGCGACGTTCGATCCGAGCCACAAGCTGCACGCCCGCGTCAAGAGCCAAGCGATGGCGCGCGGCCTGATGGTCTATCCCATGGGCGGCACCATCGACGGCGTCAACGGCGACCACGTGCTGCTGGCGCCGCCCTTCATCGTCGAAGAGGGGATGGTGGACGTCATCGTCGAGCGCCTGGGCGACGCCGTCGACGCGGCAATCGCGTCTGTGCCGCGCTGATCACGCGCCGGCGGGTTGCGCGGTCTCCAGCGGCGGGGGCGCTATCGTCCTCGGCACGTCCGGCATGAAGATGCGCGACAGCGTCGGGATGATGAGCAGGCTGCAGATCGGCGACAGGAACATACCGCCGACGATCACGCAGGCCAGCGGCTGCTGCACCTGCGCACCGATGCCGGTCGAGATCGCCGCCGGCACCAGCCCGATGCTGGCCGACAGGCCAGTCATGAACATCTGCCGCATGCGGGTCTCACCCGCGTTGATGATGGCATCCTCGCGGCCGAACCCCTCGTCCATGTTGCGGCGTATGTAGGAGACGAGGAGGATGCCGTCCATGGCCGCGACCCCGAACAGGGAGATGAAGCCGATCGCCGCCGAGACGCTGAAATTGAGGCCGGCGATGTAGAGCCCCAGGATCCCGCCGCAGACAGCGAATGGAATGCCTGAGAGCGCCAGCAGGCTGTCGCGCACGGAATTGAATAAGCTGTAGAGCAGCATCAGGATCAGGAGCAGGCTGAGCGGTACGATGAACGCGAGCCGCTTCTTGGCCTCCACCAGCGCGCCGAACTCTCCCGTCCACTCGACGCTGTAGCCTTCCGGCATGGGCAGTTTCTGGGTGACGCGATCCTGCGCATCGGCCACGGTGGAGCCGAGATCGCGGCCGCGTACGCTGTACTTCACGGGAACGAAACGCTGGTTGTTCTCGCGGTAGATGTAGGCGGCACCCATCTCCAGCTTCACCTCGCCCAGGTCCCCCAGCGCGATGTAGGCGGTGGGCTGCTTGGGATCGTTGTTGGGGAGAGCGACAGGAATTGCCCTGATGGATTCGATATTGCGGCGGTACTCGCGCGCCAGCCGGACCGTGAGCGCGAAATTCCACTCGCCCTCGTAGACCCGGCTCACCTCCTGGCCGCCGATCGCCGCCTGCACGACCGAGTTGATGTCGCCGATCGAGAAGCCGTAGCGGGCGGCCTTGGAGCGGTCGATCTTGATCACGAGGTTGGGCTGGCCCAGGAGATTGAAACCGCCGGGGTTGGTGACGCCCGGCACCGTGGCAATCTCCTTTCTCAGGCTCTTCGACAGCCGCTCGAGCTCGGCCAGGTCGCGACCGAAGATCTTGACCGAGTTCTCGCCCTTCACGCCCGAGACGGCCTCCTCGATGTTGTCCTGGATGTACTGGGAGAAGTTGAAGTCGACGCCCACGAACTCGCGCCTGAGCTGGTCGCTCAGCTGCTGGACCATCTCCTCCTTGCTCAGGTGCTTGGGCCATTTCTCGTGCGGCTTCAGGGGCACGAAGAACTCCGCGACGAAGGAGCCGTCGGGATCGGTGCCGTCCTCGCCGCGGCCCTGCTCGGAAAAGACGGTCTCGACCGGCCCGTAGCTCTTGATGATGTTGCGCATGCGCGCCACGCTATCCATCCCGGCCTCGAGCGTGATGGTGGGTGGAAGCAGGGCGCGAATCCACATGTTGCCCTCCTCCAGCTTCGGCAGGAACTCGGTGCCGAGCCGCAGCCCGAGAAGACCGCACACTGCGAGGAAACCGAGGCCGATCAGCGCCGCCACGTAATGGCGGCGCACGGCCAGCGGCAGGATCATCTGGTAGCCCCTGCGGAGGTGGCGCACGAGAAACGTCTCGACCTCGTTCACACGCTCCGGCAGCAGGATCGACGACATCACGGGCGTGATGGTGAAAGTGGCGACGATGGCGCCCAGCAGGGCATAGGCATAGGTGCGCGCCATCGGGCCGAAGATCTGCCCCTCGACGCCCTGCATCGTGAACAGCGGCAGGAACGCGGCGATCGTTATGATCACCGAGAAGAAGATCGCCTTGTCGACCTCCACTGCCGCGGTGAGAATCCGATGCAGCTTGTCGGTGAGCCCGGCCTCCCGGTCCGCCGCTGCCGATGCCGCCGTCTGCCCGCCATGTCCCGCCAGATGCCGGTAGATGTTCTCCATCATGATGACGGTGGCATCGACGATGATGCCGAGATCGATGGCTCCGACGGACAGCAGGTTGGCGGATTCCCCGCGCAGCACCGTGATGATGACGGCTAGGAACAGCGCCACGGGAATCGTCGCCGAGACGATCAGCGCGCAGCGCAGATTGCCGAGAAACACCCACTGGATCAGAAAGATCAGCGCGATGCCGAACATCATGTTGTGCAGCACGGTGTTGATCGTGATGGCGACGAGGTCGCCGCGGTCGTAGAAGGGCACGACCTTCACGCCATCCGGCAGGCTGCCGTCGGTGTTGATGCGCTCCACTGCCGCCCGCACCCGCTTGACCACGTCCATGGTGCGCTCGAGCTTCTGCATCAGCACGATGCCCGTGACGACGTCGGTCTTGTCGTCGCGTCCGGCGATGCCAAGCCTGGGCGTGAAGCCGATCTGCACCTTGGCCACGTCGGACAGCAGCACCGGCACCCCGCCCTGCTGGCTGAGCACGATGCGGCCGATATCGTCCAGCGAGCTCACGACGCCGAGGCCGCGCACGTTGACCGATTGCTCGCCCATGGAGATGGTGCGGCCGCCGACGTTGGAGTTGTTGGCGGAGATGGCCGTGATGATCTGCGGCAGCGACATGCCGTAGGCCATCATGCGGTTGAGGTCGATCTCGACCTGGAACTCCTTGGTCTTGCCGCCGAGCACGTTCACGTCCGCCACGCCGGGCACGATGCGCAGCTTGCGCTCCACCACCCAGTCCTGCAGCGTCTTGAGCTGCATCACGTCCATGCCGGGCGGGCCGCGCAGCTCGTAGCGGAAGATCTCGCTGATGCCGCCGGCCGGGGAGATCACGGGCTGCACGCCGGTGGGGAGGATCGCGTCCTTCAGGCGATTGATGGCCTGCTGGCGCACGAAGTAGTAGTCGCGCCCGTAGTCGAACTGCAGGCGCACGAAGCTCAGTGCGTAGACGGTGTTGGAGCGGATGAACTTCAGGCCCGGCGTGCTGGCGACGGCAATCTCGATCGGGATCGTGACGTAGCGCTCCATCTCCTCGGGGGACTGGCCCGGGTGCTGGGCGATGATCTCGATGATGGGCGGGGCCGGATCGGGATAGGCCTCGATGTTGAGCGTCGTGAATGCCGCATAGCCGAGCGCCAGGAAGGCCGCGAAGCTGATCAGCACCAGCGGTCGCCGGGACAGGCAGAAGGCAATCAAGCTACGCAGCATTGCCGCACAGCTCCCCTAGTGTGGCGTCTCGGAATTGCCGACGAACTCGCGGCTAGGTGGTGATCGGCAATTCCGAGACGAAGCCACACTAGAACCAATACTTGCAGTGTCCTTTTGTCTCCGAATTGCCGAACAACCTGGCCGGCAAGCGCATCGGCAATTCGGAGACAGGACACTTGCTCGATCATTGCCGCCACTCGTTGTCCACGAAGATGGCGCCGCGCCCGACCACAAGCTCGCCGGGCTTCAGGCCTTCGCGCACCTGCAGGCGGCCGTCCTGCTCCAATCCTACCTTCACCTTGCGGCGCTGGAAGAGCATCGGCTCGATCTCCACCCACACCGTTGCCGTGTCGCCTTCCCAGATCACCGCCTCGGTGGGGACGCCCGGCGAGCTCTCGCCGTCGCCGGTGGCGATCTTGAAGGTGGCGAACATCTCCGACTTGAGCGCGCCGTCGGGATTGGCGATCTCGGATCGCACCGACACGCGCCGGGTCGCCGAGTCCGAGGAGGCGCCGATGGCGATCACGCGCGCCTTGAACACGCGATTGGGTACGGCGGCCACCCGCACCTCGATCTCCTGGCCGACGCGAACGAGGGGAATGTCGTTCTCAGGCACGTTGGCCTTCAGCCACATCGTCGACAGGTTGGAGATCGAATAGAGTGGGTCGGCGAAGTCGCTGCGCACGTACTGGCCGGGGCCCACCTTGCGGGCGATCACGGTGCCGTCGATGGGGGTGTTGATGGTGATGAGCGGGTTGATCACGCGGTCCCGCTCGACGCGTGCCACTTCCTCTTCGGTGCGGCCGACGAGCACGCGCAACCGGTTGCGGGCGGCGGTCAGCGTACCCTCGGCGGTCCGCAGGTCCGTCTCGGCCGACGCATAATCGGCGCGCGCCTGCTCGAGCTCGCGCTGCGAGGTCGCCTTTTCCGCAAACAGGCCGGTCTGGCGGTCGGATACCCGCTTGGCCAGCGTCAGCTGGTGCCTGCTCTTCTCCAGAGCCTGTACCGCGGCGATCAGGTCGGTCTGCGTCTGCACCACCTCGGGGCTGTCGATCTCGAGCAGCGGATCGCCCCGCTTCACCTCGTCGCCGATCTTGGCGATCAGCCGGGTGGCGCGGCCGGAGAACGGCGACAGGACGACGGTGCTGGTATCTTCATTGAAGGCGATCTGCCCGATGGCCGGCTTGAACAATCGGAACGAGCATATCTCGACCTTTACGACCTCCAGCTGGTGCATCTGGTCGGTGGTCACCCGGACCGTGTCGGCGGCCTTCGGCTTCGGCTGGGCCGAAGCCGGCATCGCCAGCCAGACCAGGCAGCAAACCTGCAGCAGCCCGAGCAGCGCGGTCCCGCTCAGCCGGACGAGCCAATGTGCACTGCTGCCTCCGGCCGATCTCGCCGTGACGATGCCGCTCATGGTCCCTGCCGGTACGCGTGACGTGCGCTGCTTCATCGACGTGCAATGCCTAGTCCGGGGGCATGATCGTGGCTTCCCACCTGTTCCACCAACCGCCGCCCAGAGCCTGGAACAGCGCAACGATGTCGGAGAGACGTGCCGCTTCGGCTTGTACGCGCGCAAGCGACGTCTGCAAATAAGCTTGCTGAGCATTGAGCAGTATCGGCAGGCTCACCTGGCCCTGCTCGAGTTGCCTGCGCACAAGATCGAAACTGCGGGCCGCCGCCTGCTCCGCCGTCACGGCCGCGCTCAACGCGCGGAAGTCGGCCTGCAACGCGCGCAGGACGTCGGCCACGTTCTGGAAGGCGATCAGTACGGTACTGCGGTATTGGGCCACCGACTGCACCCACGCTTCCTCCGCCCCCTGCTGCTTGTATCTCAGCGTGCCGCCATCGAATATCGGCTGTACTGCGTTGCCGGCGACCAGCCAGAAATTCGTGCCCGGCGCGAACAGCTTCGAGACCGCCAATGCCGTGCTGCCGTCGTTGCTGGTGAGCGTGATCTGCGGCAGGCGGTTGGCGATGGCCACGCCGATCTGGGCGTTGGCCGCGTGCACGTTGGCCTCGGCGGCGCGCACGTCGGGCCGCTGGCAGACGAGATCGGCTGGCAGGCTCAGCGGCAGCTGCCTCGGCAGGCGGAAGGAGCCGATCTGGAAGTTGGCGGCGCTCGCCTCGCTCGGGAAGCGGCCGGTGAGCGTGGCAAGCAGGTGGCGCTGCTGATCGAGCTGCCGCTCTAGCGGCGGCAGCAGCATCCGCGCCTGCGCCGCCGCGGTCTCCTGCACCAGCACGTCGGGGAGCGCGATCTGGCCCAGGCTGTTCTGCCGGCGCAGAATCTCGAGCAGCCGCGTCTGCGCCGAGATCAGGCGGCGCGTCGCCGCGACCTGTCCGCGCAGCGAAGCCTCCTGGATCGCGGCCAGGGCGATGTTGGCTGTCAGCGTGAGATAGACGCCTTCGCGCTGGAAGGCCAACGCCTCGGCTTGGGCCTCCAGCGATTCGATCTGGCGACGTGTTCCGCCCCACACATCGAGCGCGTACCCGACGGTCACCTGCGCCGTGTGCAGGGAGTAGACCGCCGCGCCCGTGGCGGCAGTCGGGGTGACCGTGGCCAGCGGCTGCCTCTGCCGTGTCGTATTCCAGTTGGCCGCGACCTGCGGAAACAGCGAGCCGCGCTGGGCCAGCGCGCCGGCTTGCGCAACCCGCACCGCAGCCTCGGCGGCCTGCAGGTCGGCGTTGTGCGCGATCCCCATTTCGATGAGGTCGTTTAGATGCCGAGACCGGAAGACCTCCCACCAGCGTGCGGGTATGTCGCCGCCCGGCACGTAGATCTTCCCGGGCGGCCGATCGTGCGCGGGCAGATAGCCCGTCACCGGCGGCGGCTCGGGCGGCTTGAAATCGGGTCCGAGCGTGCAGCTCGCCAGCATGGGAAGAACCAGCAATCCTTGGAGCAGCCGGCGCGCACCCCTGAATACACGTTTCCGCCGATGGGGCGGACGCGCGCAGCCGAGGTGCCAGAGAGTCAGCGCCATCGCGTTCAACTCTGAATCGGAATGCCCGCCCGTTCTCCGTCGCCCCTCCTTGCTTGTGAGGTCCCCCAGGGGCAGGAGCCAGAACTCAAGTCATGTGCTAGACATCGGAAAAAATCTATAGAGAAACAGTAGTATATCGGCGTTCTACCTGCGAACGTGGTTGTCGAGCATCAGCTCTGCCGGAAATCGACGGAAGTATCTACCACCGGCCGTTACTTGTTCGGCCATTCCGCCTTTGGTCGATAGCAGGTCGATGCAAAGAGAGAGGGGCCCGTGCAAGACGGGCCCCGGGATTGGCGGCGCAGGTGAGGTGGTGGTCCGTCGCTCTTCGCGATCGGTTACCAGGCCCGATGGTAGCTGCGCGTGAACACCGGCCGGTAACCGACGACGCGGTAGTAGCTCACCGTCCGGACGACCCTGCGCACCACCGGCTGGTAGTAGCCCACGACCTCGTAGTACCGCGGGCAGCAGCCACCATAATAGCTGGCATATCCGTACCCGTAGTAGCCGCAAAAGCCACCGGCCGCCGCCGGCGTCGCAGCGATGGCCTGGACGCCAATCAGTGCTCCGGCAGCCGCGGCGAGCGACAACAACTTCTTCATTTTTGGCCTCTCAAGTTTGTAACGGCAGACAACGAATATTAGCATCACGGACGATGTGCTTGGCGCGTCGGGCCGGCCGACAGTTAACAATTTGCGGATTCTTCCGGAGCAGGATTGTGCCTCTACTCCAACCGATCCGCGAGGAAATACGACGTCGGAGCAAAAGCGCAAATCCTGCATCGCTCCTCGCATCAAGGAGGAAATTGCCCATTGCTTGATCCGGGGGCGGAGTGGGCGCCTCGGAAATTCGGCCACTCTTGTTCGCGCTGCAACAACGATCGGCGTGCAGGAATCGTTAAGGAGAATATGGCAATGCATAACCATCTAACGCCGCTTCTCTTGTTCGCCGTGCACGGAGGGGCCCCGCTTTAAATCGCATCCCACCTGGACGGCAACCGAGCACGACCGAGATGAACACAGCGCCGCGAGCTGCAGGACCTGCGGAGAGGACGACGGCAGTCCGTCGCCGGCATGAGCGCCGATCGGCGGCGGTCACGGCGCTCGTGCACAGTCACGGGCGATTTCAGACGGTTTCGATACTGGACTTCTCGACGGGCGGCCTGCAGTTGCAGGGTGCGTTCGGCGTGGCCGTAGGAGATCAGATCTCGATCGAGCTGCTGTCCGGCCAACGCCTCGCAGCCAAAGTCGTATGGTCGCTCGGCAGCCGGATCGGAGCCCAGTTTACGCCGGCGCTTCCGGCCGATCATCCCGGCATCGTCGCGCTCCAGCGCACGGTCGGCACGCCGGAGGACGGCAGCGCACCGCGCTAGTAGCGGGGCGAGCTACGCGCGCCCGAGAAGTCAGCTCGCCAGAGCGATCAGGACACCCAGCACGACGCTGCCGGCGAGCACCGGCCAGAGCGCGATCAGCTGTCGTGGAGTCCAACCTGGCATGTGCGAAAAACGCCTGAAGTGTGAACCGGTTCCCGTCGGAATTACAACGCGATTCAGGTGACAGAACTTGGGCAGGTGCCGGCCGCGCGACACGACGCGAACGAAACGTGCCGTTGCGGGGCAATAGCGCTTCCGGCTGCAGTCGGTCTGTCGCATAGTGCAAACTAATCATCGTGATTTCAATAGGTTATTTGATTTTGGCTCTTTTCTGTCTCTCGCTTGCGAACCAGCAGCAAGGCAAGCTTACGGTGGCTGCGCGATTGGGCAAAGAAATGGCCCGCACCTGGGGGGCAAGTGCGGGCCTGGGGATGGGCGGCGCGTGAGGGAAGCAGAAGGGGGGTTCTGCGCGCCGTCTGGCAGATAAAACTCATCCCGAAGACTTTGGTTCCAAGCGTGATTGCGGAAACGCACAAGAGGCGGCGAACGCCGGAGATACGGCGGGAGCGGCGCGGGGATATCGTGTACCTTGGCGATGGTGAGCTGACGTTTTGTTGGAGTGGCGTGGATGGAAATGCAGAAGCACTTGTCGGTGGCTCAGTGGTGCGATCGCAGCGTGCAGTTGCGGGAAGCTTATTGTCCCTGGCTTCGTGAGCGCCACCCAAAAGGTACGGTGGTGATGATCAATTTGCTGACGGCGGAATATTTGGTGGGTCGGGATACGACGAAACTAATGGCAGAGTTCACCGCGAAATTCGGGGACGCAGATTGGTGCCTCGATATGGTGCATCCCGTGGCTGTCAGGCGTCGCCGACGTTGAGGGAGTCAGGCGGTGGAGCGAAAGCGGCCGGACGGGCTTCGAGGGATTTGTGGAAGTGAGGTGAGCTACCGCGACGATGGTATGAGTTCGCTATAGCGTTCTGAGGTCGGGCAAGGAGATCAGTCCCAGCGCAGCGGGGTAGGCACCACGTAGGATTGTCGAGATCGACGCGTTTGCAGCGACGTTGCCAATCGCGGACATCGTAGAGCAGGGTCGAGCCGGTATCGTCGCGGGCTACGCGCAAGACAAGGCCACAATCGGGACATGTAATCGTTTTGGCAGGCATAGGTCTCGTCCTCGGCGCGTCGGGAGGACAGCGCGGGGACAAATACTGAAATCAGAAAAGAGCGATATCCCCCATCTCGGGGGAGACTTGTGGTACGGCGCTCTATTGGGTGCTGGTTGAGGCGGCGTCGGTTGTGCCGGTTGGTTTGAGCGGGTGAGGATTGTCGTTGGCTGCTTGGGGTGGCTGGATGCTGGGAGAGAAGAATACCGTTGTCGTTGGCGTCGTCCATTATCGTCGAAGTCGTTGAAGAATGCTCTGCGGAAGCGGAACTTCGGATGCGTGGGATCATTGAGCTGTGCCCATGTCGTCTGCTTCGGTGGATGCGGGCGAGGCCGCCGACGCTTCGTGCGTACCCTGATGGGATCGGGGCGCCGGCGGCCGATTGGAAAGACTGGGCCGAAGACATTGCGGAGGGGAAGAAGCGCGGCCTAAGAACGGGGGAGTACTCAAGGCCGCGCTGATCTGAGTTGGCTGCCTTAATGCCTTGAGCGAGCAAGGGCGCTGGCGCTGCCGAACGGGGGTAAGGCGAGCACCTCCCAGAAGGACCTACCGGGAGGGAAAACCGGAGTGTCGCTGTTAGAGAAGTCCAGATAGTTCATGTGGAACAGAGTTGGAAAGTACCGACGTCGCATGCGGTAAAAGATAAGCAGTGACAAGCGTCGATTAAGGGCGCACTGTACGGAAGCATACGCAACACTAGGCCCCCCCTCGCTCGTCGAGCTTGGCCTTTTCAGTCGATCATCGCGCTTGTTGCGTTGCCGGGGATTGATCGACGGCTCGGGACACTGCGGCCCACTTCAGAGAGACCGCCCTGCCTCTGGCGTTTGCGCTTAGCCGCGCAGGTCCGACATGGAACATCCAGCACTCCGAGGGCGCTCGGTCCTCGTTGCCGAAGACGAAACTTCTCATCGCGATGGACATTGCGCAGGCTCTGGAGCGAGCCGGTGCTAATGCAGACGACGAGCGACGGAACGTGCGTCATGCACTGATCCTTGTTGAGCATGACGGTTTGTCGGCGGCCATCATGGGACCTGCACTCAAGGACGGTGACAGCACCGAGCTCTGTGCGCGACTGAAGGAACGCGGCATCCCGTATGTGAGCTATAGCGGTTTTGACCCCGTGAAGGGTGCGAGCATGGACGCCCCGCATGAATGAAGCCCGAGAGCATGGACGTGTTGATGAGCGCGGTGGAAGAGCTTCTAGCGGGACCTCCGGGCGTCTCTTAGCGCGACGCACGCTCTCTCGCTTGAAATGCGCCAACTCAACTGAAAGAGAGAGTCTCATGAACACAAGTCCGGCATTCTGGCTCATTATGACGATCGGAGGGGCCGTTCTCTGGGCGTAGGCCTGGCTTATGGCCTGATCTCCAGGCGCGGACGGCGCGAAAGGGGGCGGACCTCAATAGGAAATAGAGTGACGCATTTTGGATGATCGCTGCACGCATTTCGCGCGTGGTGTGGTTCACGGATATTGGATGGATGCGAATAGGGTAATCGCGAGCAAGAAAAGAAAGACTTCAAACTGAGCCCCGCGAAAGCGAGGTATCGGTTCGCTTGAGCACGATCGATGTGCATGTGTTTCTCCCGAGCCTCTTGATGCTTCACGCGGCGGCCGCGTTGCGGCCATGAAAAGCCCGAGACGCGCAAGGCACCCCGGGCTCACGGAAAACAAACGTGACGTTTCTTAGCGGGTCGGGTTTACCGGCCCGGAGCGCGATAGTTGATGTTCTTCGCTAGTGCCTTGTCCACTTCCTCAACGGTGAGCAGAGGCGTGGTCTTGGTTCGGACGAGGCCGGAAGCTGACACCGCCAACGAGAGCGAAGACGCAGCGGTATTGTCCGGCAGATCCACGATGACGATCACGTCGTCTTGCCCGAAGGTATAGTAGGTGGCCTCGAGCTTGCCGCCGAGCGTCTCTACGGCGCTCGCGACCGCAGTCCTTCGTCCTGATGCTTTGTCTTTCTGAAGGCCCTTGAGACCCTCAGCTGTGTATGACGCCTGAATGAGATATTTCGGCATGGTTTTTCCTTAATGGATGTTGACGACTACGAGCGACTAAAGTTGCCGGCCTCTAGCGAATGCGTCGACGTCCTTCTGGGCCTGTACCTTGTCGAGCGCGTACTTGCTCTGAACCTGGGCGACCAGCTCATCTTTGCTCTTGAGGGCAGAGACCTCAGCGTAGGTGAACTTGCTCCACTGCTTTTGGATCTCGCCTCTCATGCCGGCGGTCGTTGCGGGACCTGCGTTGATTGACATTTTTTTCTCCTGAAAACGGTTTCACATAGATCGAATGACCATCACTCAAACTACGCTATATATCTGGGCGTCTCTTCGGTTGGAACAAGGGGCATCGTAAATATTAAAAAGATGACCGAAAACACATCAGCGAAGCATAGGGCCAACAACGTAGCAGCCTCGGCCTGCATCGCGGAAATGCTACTCAGTACATGTCTTGGTGCGAGAATTGTATGCTTGGGTGGATCGGCAAGCTCGACTAAGCGGGCCCAACGATGCCTTGGCTCTACTGCGTGTCGAAGAATGTGAGCCATGCGTTGCTCGATGCACAAAAACCGTGTGGCATTCGTTGTTCAACGAGACCCGGTATCAATCACCGGGGCGAGGCCTCGCAGATGAAGCGACCGATCAAATTTACGGACAAGTGCTTTGTTGGCGCTATCTGCTCGGCAATAGTGGTAACGCCGCCGAGTGCTGCTAGGGCTGGGTCGGATAGGCTCTTCAACGGGCGAGTAGCCGCCGCCAGGATGTTGCGCGGTTTTATTGAATGCTGGAGGTCGCATCTGCGCCGGTCGCTGACATGGGCACGGTAGGGGAGTTGTCGTTGGCGGCTTCGGGTGTGCTGGATGCTGCTGCTTGGTTATCGTTTGCTGGAGCGGACACAATGACAGTGCGGGTGGTCGTGCTCTAGTGAGACCGGAGATGCCGGTGACGACGTAGTCTATTGAATGGGTGCCAGCGGCGGTCGTGTCGATGGCGACGCGACGCCATCGACGAAGGGGTGCAGGTCGGCGGGGGCAGCTGCGCTTACATTTCGGCGCGCACTTGCAAGCAGGCGCCGATGCGGCCGGGACTGGTGAGGGCGAACCTAGAGGATCTTCGGGAAAAATGTGTGGCGGGTTCTGACCGTCAATGTATTTGGCGTTGGCTCGTGCCTCCACTCCTGCCCCCGTTCACGGTAGAATACCGGGAACAATTCCTGCTTCGAACTGGCAGAGTTGCCTCCTATTTTCCGCAACGCGCCGTAGCTCGCCCTGCAAATGACGCGCTCATTCGTGAGCGTGTCTTCCAGTGGAAAATTCGACCCAATCAGAATTGATCCGGGGCAAACCCGGTGAACGCCTTAGCGGCATGCGCTCCCCCAGCCACGTGGCGCAGCCTGCGTCTCATCGAGCGAACAACGCAACAAACATGCAAGTCGACGGCATGCCGGATTCTGATGAACGTCAAACTGAGTGACGAACGGCGTCAGGGTTGAGCTGCACTAAGTTGGGTCTACGCAGAAGGAGCTTGGGAATCTGTGGATGCGGGAGAGGTCGGTTTCCGGGAGGCGGGTCTAATGCAACGTGTGCTGCAGGCGTTCAAGCATCGCCACGCCGAGCCGGGTTATCCGCCACTCGGCTTCATCAATAAGTGCGATGAGCTTGTTTGCTTCGAGCGGCACAGTGAAGCGCTTAACCTCAGGGATTGCCGGAAGCGGTCTGTCGGCGATCAGCTCCAACATGACATGTTGTTGGTCTGTGAGTTTGAAGGACATGGGGATCCTGGCCCGTATGTAGGCGTCGACTAGAAAGGATTGGCCGCGTCCGGAGATGAAGACGCGGCCCACCCTTCAGAGGGTCGAGCCCTGAGCCTATCCCGCATAGCCGGGCAGCCCCAGAGGTGGCCGGCACCTTCAGAATGCTCCGTCTGCCACAGCCGCTAGATGGCGAAGGTTGTTGCCTGTGCGTATCACCGCTTTGGGGGAGACTTGGAAGGCCCAGACTTCAATAAGCGGGTTCGGCAGGCACGGATTTTGGAAGGCACGCGCTCAGCTCGAGGCCTTAATGAGCGATGGATGAGGCGATGGCTATGGTGGAGGGCATGCTCGCAGAGCCCTGGCATCGGAAGGGTCATCAGGAATCACGGCTGCGGGAATTTCTCGATTGGTGCGGGTCAACCAAGGGCGTAGCGTCGCACGCCACTGAAAGCTGGATGCGAACTGGGTGGCCAATACCCCTCCAAGGCGAGGCGTTTATGCGTCCGATCATGTCGGCGGGGCGCTTCTGGCCATGGGGCATGGTCAGTTCACGATTGGCTCTATGTCGGCGCTGTCGATATGCTGGTTGGCCGCTAGATATTCTTGGACCTTCGCGAGTAGGCTGCTCACGGCATCGCTGTCAAAATCGTTGTCCTGAGCGTTGAGCACCAAGTCCGTCTCAACCACAAGGACGGTCTCCATCGTATCGCGGGTCAGGTGCACAGTGAGCCAGGACGAGATCGCGTGCCTGTGTTCGACTAGGCGTTGTTCCATGCGCGCTCCGTTCTTCGAGGTGTTGAGGGGCCAGGCCGGGCCGTCGGAGGGCACAGGCGCGATCAGCACCTACCGGATTTTCGTCTTGGGCATCGTCGCATCAACCTTGAGATTATCAAGACGCGTCTGAACGCGCTTGCAGGTGTTCGCCCATTCCTGCTTGGTCATATGGGTCCCGGAGTTCCACATCTGCATGCAGTCGGCAACGTCGCGGTCATGGAGTTCTTGCCGGGACTGCTGAGTTCCAGCTGATACCCTGTGAGGCGATACAGTCTGATTGGCGCTGGGTAGCAGTCGCAGGAGCGGCAGGTCCGTCTTCGTTAACACAGCCGCGGTTGCCGGTGGTGACACCGGGTCTGCTTGCGCTGCGGTTCCACCACAACCCAGGCTGACAGTCACGGCTATGACGAGGTGCAAACGCATGGCGGAAGGGTCACCGAAAGCTAACGGCCATGACTACACAACAACAGATCTCATGCTGCCCAGGTTATCAGCGCATGCGAGAGCTGAGTTGCCAAGGTTCGGATAGTACCCACGCAACCGGGGCGTTGCGTTGCCGTCCGGGCTTGGACACTGAGGCGCAGGAGTTACGTTCGACACGAAGGCCTTCGCGTGTGAGTGGGCAGGTTCAGACTGGGCCCAGCGGTTCAACGCGTAGACAACAGGGAGGTATGACCACCTTAACATCGACATGACGATGACGTCGGGGATGCGCATGCGCTCGTCGAGAGAGCAGAACTTCGACGTGTCGTAAACTTCTTTGAGACGACGGAACAGATGGTCTCGGCGCCATCCGGCACTGCTCGTTTTTAGTCGCCACAAGTACGTTCAGTTGCTACGGGACTGAGACGCTGGGGATGCCGTCGTCGTATCGCTCAAGTGAATCCGCGATCAAAGATGCCATAGATCACCGCTACTGCCAGAACAACGCCCACAGCTACCGCTACTGATTTGTCGTCGCATCGAACGCTCCTTCAGCGAGAATCACTGTCATGGTACGGGCTGCGGGATGGCCTCAGTACCAGCGTCCTCGGCCGTAGAAGCCTCCGCCACCAAGCACGAGTAAGACGATGAGGATGATCAGAAGTGTGTTGGTATCCATGGTAGCCTCCTGGGAGATGAACCGCGCTCGCAGTTCAAACGTCCGCTCGTTTCGATGCTCAACTCTTCTTCTTCCCGGTCCTTCGTCCCACTTCTCGCCAAGTCTTTCTTGATGCCGTCAACTTTCTTTGACGCTTCGTCCTTCATCGCAACGAAGGCTGCACGTGCCGCGGCGTAATCGGTCTCTGAAAGATCGAACGTTGTCATGAACGGGCAACCGCCAGCGCTTATCTGGGCTGCGGCGTAGCGAACTTCGGTTGTTCCCGGTGCACCCGCTCCGATGCGGGCGATTGTCGCGTCCTTGTCCATCCGGCAGGTTCCGCCTTGCGGGATGTGTTTGAGATCGACCGCAACGTACTTGCCGCCCTCGTTCAGCAGCGTCACCGTCATCGTGCGCGGCATGAAGGCGAGTTCGATGCCGGAGTTCGACGACTTGGGCGCGAAGGGGAGACGTGAATGCCAGCAGCGTAAGCGCGCTGAGCGATCCACAAAGAAGTGTGTTCATCGAGAAGCTCCTGTGATCGGAGTGATCAAGGAGTTGCATGCCCGAGCCTACGGTTGGTTCCTTGCGGCGGAAGTTTTCGCGGGAGTACTGAGACTGAGGGAGGTAAGGGCCTAAAAGGTCGCTTCTCAAAGAAACGCACGTTTTGGCCTGGAGCCTGACGCCTAGGGTTGGGGGCGGCAGGGACCGCACAGGGCGCGAGGGCCATCAGCAGAGACGGATGGCATGCTCGCATTGGCATGGTGAAGCACTGAGTAGGTACTTTCCGAGCCGCATCCGACATTCGCCAGGCGTTTATGATCAGCTTCATAAAAACGGTGAGAGTGCAAGCGGCGAGAGTGCACGCTCAGTCTATCCCGAATGCGCGATAATCGGTGATCCGCGAGACAGCTGCTTGTGTTTTCTTCTTCAAACCCGAGTTCGACGATTTCTCTACGCGCCAGTCGGTGCGGATAACGGACCGTACGCGCCTGCGCTTCCTCTCTTCAGCGCTTTCGCGGGCTCCTCGACCTCGATCCTTGGAAAGAGGCGGCTGAATTCGTCGGAGCTGCCGACGGACACTGCCGCGCAGAGCTTGGCTTCGCAGATTGCGCGATTGCCTGGCCGGGCGACGGGAATTGACGGACGTACGAGCAATTGCCGATCGCCTGATTGAGCTTTCGCCGCACCGAGGCAGTAGGGAGGTGCGCTTGGGAAGCGAAGGCCCATCTTCGGGGGATAAAAAGATCCACGTAGTGTTGGCCCTGATTGGTGCGCTAGGGCTTGCTAGCCTCGTCATTGCCGTCAAGTGGGATCGGTCGGCGAGCGACGACGCTGCCGCACGAATCGGCGGAGCCTCCTCGCCGCAGACGTCAGTTCCGAGTTCACGCTAAGACCGATCAGCTGGCCGTCGGATAGATGTTAAGACAACAAAAGTTCCGCTGGACTGGGGTCGACAAGTTCACGCTGCCGCTTGCGGTCGGAAGGGCCTACTATGGGTCTTGGTGAAAAAAGTCTTTTGATTGAGCCGCCAACCGATAACGCGTCGTGCATTCAGCGGGCGGCTATTTCGTGGACAAGATCCACGACGATCTGCCAGTAGAGTTTCGTCCAGCATGCTGATGAATCCGGTCGCATCAAATGTGATTGTGCAGTCTGTGCTAGCTTGCACGGGCACGCTCGATGAGATTTGCGAGCGCGATCTCAAGAAGACGGACCAGTGAGGGAGCGAGCGCGGCTGGGTGCCGGTGACCAGACAGGCCCGCCGTAGGATTTTTGCGCGCTGAGTTTTCGGTGGGGCGCTTCCAGCCTCTAGGTCCCTTAGGCTCTGGCCTGCCTCCCTGATCCGGTACCAGGTGTGAGGAGCGAATCGCTATTTCCGAAGTCTCGAGAGGAGATGTGGAGATGGCACGGAAAGGGAAATCAACGGAGGAGATCATCGGCTTCTTGCGTGAGGCCGAGGTGCGGATCGCGCAAGGGGAGACGGCGGGCAAGATCTGCCGAGGTGCGGGGGATATCAGTAGACCCACCACAAATGGGCGCGTGAGCACCAGGCCTGAAGATTGATCAGGCCAAGCGGCTCAAGGAACTCGAGGCGCGAGAACGAGCGGTTGAAGAAGGGCTGTTTCGGAAACCTCGACCCGCCCCACAAGCAGATCCTGAAGGAGGCCCTGTCGGAAAATACTAAGCCCTTCTTGAAGTGGCGTGGACGACGTGCGCAACCAGCTCACCGTTTCGGAGCGGCGTGCGTGTGCGATTGTCGGTCAGCCTCGCTCGACGCGCAGCGTCGGCAGCAAAGAGTTCGCGCTGACGAAGCGGCTCTGACGGAGGCGATCGTGAGGCTAGCGACCCGGTACGGACGCTATGGCTACCGGCGCATCCGCCGTCCGCCTCGACGAGGGCTGGCACGTGAGCGTCAAGCGCGTGTATCGCATCTGGCGGCGGGAAGGGCTGAGAGTACCAAGAAGCAACCCAAGCGCGGGCGGCTCTGGCTCAACGACGGCTCGTGCATCCGGCTACGGCCGGAAAGGCCCAATCACGCGGGCCGACGACTCCGCACGCAGATCCACCGAGGACGGGAGACGCTTTCGCATGCTCACCGTGATCGACGAGTACACACGACGCTGCCTGGCCATCGTCGTGGCGCGCAACCTCAGATCCGACGATGTACTCCACTGCCTCACTGAGCTGTTCGTCGCGCAGGGGCCACCAGAGCACATTCGCTCGGATAATGGACCAGAGTTCGTCGCTCGCAACGTGCGCGAGTGGCTGGGTCGGATTGGCGTGAAGACGCTCTTCATTGAGCCCGGTAGCCCGGAGACGGCTACGGTGAGCTTCAACTCCAAGCTGCGCGACGAGCTGCTAGCAGGTGAGCAGTTCTCGATGCTGCACGAGGCCAAGGTGCTGATCGAGCAGTGGCGGCGGCACTACAAGACAATCAGACCGCATTCCTCGCTCGGCTATCGCCCGCCTGCACCCGAGACGATCTTGCCGTCGGCGTCTGCTCTGCCCTACGCTGCGCTCCGGTTAGCGCAGACGCCGACCAGTAGCGGCCGGACTTTAACCTAATGCCTGGTGCCGCTATGTGGGGCAGGCCAGTTTCGTCTTCGTGTTCGGTGGAAGCTCCGCTGGGTGTCTCCCGCAAATCATAATAAAGGAAGGCGGCCCTTACATGGGGTATCCGGTCGTGCTCGTAGTTGAAGACGAATGGCTCGTGCGCGACATGATTGCCGATCATCTGCGTTGCGCGCAGTGGCGTACGCTCGAAGCTCATACGGGCGAGATCGCCGTTGCGCTCCTCGATAGCGGCGAACATGTTGATGTTGTGTTCACGGACATCCAGCTTGGCGGGACGCTAACGGGGTGGGATGTGGGTACGCGCTTCAGAGACGCCTTTCCCAGGATCTCGGTCATATATACATCGGGCGCGATCAAGGCCGACGCCACGCTCGCCGTTGCGCAAAGCGTCTTCATTCAAAACCCTACGCGTTCAACACCATTCTCAACGCCTGCCGCCAAGCTCTGCACAGAGCGTAGCGCACAGGATGGTACGCTGGGTTCTGCAGCACTCGCCCCGTAGCTGGCAAGGCTCTGTTCAATATTTTCACCCACGCCAGCGGTCATGTTGGTGATGAAGACCACAGGCTTTGAGCCCATTGTACCGTGGCAGCACCCCAGCGACCGGCCTGCAATTCATTGCAAGCAGAAAATGCGACTCGATTGGGGTCAAAGGCGCCGGAGGCCAAACGTCCAACCCGCCGCGTTCTCACTTTTATACAATAGACGCTTTTTGCGGTGAGTTTGTTGTTGGATTAGGATGGCGCGGGGCATCATGATTTATGGTCCGGCTATCGGCCGCCCGCCCCTAGGTCTTCTACCAGCGATTGCCGCGTGGCCGTCTCCGCGCTTGTGGACCGCTCCAACGGCCACGCTCCCACCAACGTGGAGCCCTGGGCTAAACTAACATTCGAGTTCAGCCACCACTGAACGGGCCGATCAACTGTCGCATAGTGGAGACATCGTATCTAATTTCAATGGCTTAGGGCAATTCGGCTGCTTTGGCTCTTGGTGTTTGGGAGGAGAAGAGCGGGCGGAGGGCTCGGACGATGCGTGGGGCGCGGACGCCACGGCCGGTGGGGTCCTCGTCCCTGTATTGGCGCAACGTGAGCTTCGCCACGGGGAGCGAACATCTTCAATTCTTCTAGGAAAGACTGATGCGAAGGCGTCATGCGAGCCGAATTCTGAAGAAGTGCTCGGCGGAAAAAGAAAAAGGCCCACAGTTTGGGGGGGCCTGCGGGCCTTTTATGCCGGGGCACCATGGAAGTCACGGGCAGGTCACGGTGTCTCCGGATCGAGAAACGGCGAAGGGGTGCGTGTTGTTCCGCCAACGCATCCTTCTCGCGACGGGCACAAGTGCGGGGGAGCGGCAGTTGGCCAGAGAGCCCCGCCGTCAGCCGGGCAAGCGTATCAAGTGCGACGGCAATCACTTAGACGGGTATCAAGCCTTGAGCGTGCGCATGACCCAACCGCTGTGGAACGAAGCTCAGGCTTGAGCGTTCGAGACCTTGACATGCCAAAGGTGCAGAATTTTATTTGTCATCGGCTGGAAGAACCTACGCGCCATCTTTGAGGAGAGTGGCCCGTGAGTATGTCGCTAGACGAGGCCACGAGGGGCGTGTCAATGGGGGATGGCGCAGTCCTCGCGCTGTCGGGGGTAGATGCATCGCCGCTCGGCAAGCGCGTGGACG
This sequence comes from uncultured Alphaproteobacteria bacterium, assembly GCA_963774165.1. Classification (GTDB taxonomy): domain Bacteria; phylum Pseudomonadota; class Alphaproteobacteria; order Rhizobiales; family Hyphomicrobiaceae; genus AWTP1-13. Next base: position 580,225 of record CAVZEC010000006.1, read on the forward strand.
AGCCGACTGCATTGTATGAGTTCACTGACCGGCTCTATCGTGCTCGCTCCGAACGTGAAATCAGTGAGGCGGCATTGGATGCCATCTCACGCTCCCTTCAGTGCGAGCGCTCTTAAATACTAACCTTCGATCGCTCGGGCGTAATGCGGTTCATAGCCTGGCGGGGACTTTCTGATGTCTATCGCCGCGCTGTGGAAGGTCATTCGCCGTGGGCTCGGGACGCCAAAGAACCGCAGCCTATCTGCGTCGAGAACGTAGACGAAGCTGACCTTCCCGAGACACTCAAGGCTACCGTGAAGGCCGAAGGTATCGGCGCATGCGCATTCGTACCGCTTGTCGCGAAGGGTGAACTCATCGGTAAGTTCATGACCTACTACGAAGCGCCTCATGTATTTAGCAAGGCCGAGATCGACCTTGCTGTTACCATTGCTCGGCAGCTTGGCTTCGGTATTGAGAGGATGCGCGCCGAGGAAGCGTTGCATGAGAGTAAGGAACGCCTCGCGGCCGAGCTTGATGCTACCCGACAGCTCCAGAACATTAGCACCCAACTAATTCACGAGAACGATACCCAGGCCCTGTACGAAAAAATTCTTGACGCCGCCGTCGTCATCATGCGTTCCGACTTCGCCAGCATGCAAATGTTCCACCCTGAGCGTGGTGAGCTTGAGCTATTGGCGCACAAGGGTTTCGATCCATCATCCGTAGCTTTTTGGCAGTGGGTGAGGCCCGGTATTGGTTGCATCTGTGGAGCCGCGATGGCCAGCGGCGAGCGTGCGATTGTGCCAGATGTCGAGGGCTGCGATTTCATGGCCGGAACCGAAAGTCTTGAGGCCTATCGTAAGGTGGGGATGCGGGCCACTGGCAGCTCGCACACCCTCGGTCTCTTGGACGTGCTTGCCCGGCAAGCTGCTGACTTGATCGAGCGCAAGCAGACGGAGCTGGTGGATCAGCGGTTGGCTGCCATCGTGGGCTCCTCTCAAGACGCCATCGTGAGCAAAGATTTGAACGGCATTCTCACCAGCTGGAATGATGGCGCGCAACGCCTGTTCGGTTACGCGGCCGAAGAAATGGTCGGCAAGCCGATTTTGATCCTGATACCGCCGGACCATGCGAACGAAGAGCCCATGATCCTTGATCGCGTTCGTCGCGGGGAACGTGTCGAGCCCTATGAAACAGTCCGGCGTCGCAAGGATGGCACTCTGGTCGATATCTCTATCAGCGTATCTCCGATCAAGGATACGTCGGGTCAAGTCATCGGTGTGTCCAAGATCGCCAGAGATATTACCGAACGCAAGCTAGCGCAGGAACGGCAAGAACTCCTGACGCATGAGATAAACCACCGAACCAAGAACATCTTCGCACTGGTGCAGGCCGTCATCGCCAGAAGTTTTGCGGGACAAGAGGACCGTCAAGGAGGCGGAACAAGCAGTACTCAGTCGCCTGCATTCACTGGCTCAGACGCATGTGATGCTAATCGACAAAGAATGGCAGGGAGCAGACATCGCCGATGTCGTGCGAACGGAGATGAGCCCGTATGCAGGGCGTGCCACCATAGAGGGCCCGAGCATACTTCTCGATGCAAAAGCGGCCCAAAATTTCGCACTAGCAGTGCACGAACTTGCCACCAATGCAGTGAAGTACGGCGCCTTATCCAATCAATCCGGACGCGTCCATATCAGTTGGTCAGTTGGCAAGCCAAATGGACATCACCAGTTCATATTCCGATGGCAGGAGCAGGGTGGACCACACGTGAAGGCGCCATCTCGCAAGGGCTTCGGTAGCACAGTCCTCGAACAAGTGATGGCTGAATATTTCGAGACGCCACCGCAGATGGAGTTCATGGCAGGCGGTGTGCGCTATGAGGTTACAGGCTCGTTGGATGCCATTTCAACGCAATCTGGTCACTCGACCACGTAGATCGGTCTCTTACGTCGAATTCGATCGTTCAGCTACTGTCGATCGGAGCACTGGAACTAACGGTTGCGGCCGACGTTGCCTATCGTCAGGGTGATTTCCGCCTTGCTCTTTGCGGTAGTCGACCGCAGCGAAGTCTACCGCAGGGCGCAGGGTGACGGGACAATGGGTCGGGGGAGCGCCACCATTGTCGCGATCGGAGGGTATCTCGCGCTCGGCGCCGGCTTGATGCCGTGGGCAACAAAGCCTGGGCCCGAACTGACTGGATTGATCCCATTCTTCGTGGCGGGGGTGCTGGTCGCTGAGCTTGCGACGAGTTTTTTGCTTTTCTCATCCTTTACGGAGCGCCGCACATGGTCGCTCCTCTTGCTCGGGTGCGGATATCTCTACTCGGCGCTCATGACCATCCCTCATATTTTGACATTTCCGGGCGCGGTCTTAGCGGGGCGTTCCGTCATCGGCACCGCTCAATCAACGGCTTGGATATTCATCGTTTGGATACTGGGTTACGCATTCTCAACGGCCCTTGCCGTAGTTCTTGAGGCGCGTTACCCCGCTTCCCGGGTGCGGCCGAGCGGGGTCCGGCGGGCGATCCTTTGTGGATGTTTTGCCACGGTGGCGGCTGTGATCCTGCTGTCGGTGATCGCTACGGCAGGAATAGACCGTCTGCCAGCGCTGTTAGCTGGCGGGCAATGGACGGCTCTCAATCTCACGCTCAATAATCTTGCCATCGCCATCCTAGGAGGGGCCGTCCTTGTGATCCTCACTCGGCTGCGCCACGCTGATGAACTGTACTTATGGCTGGCCCTGGCACTGACGGCGATTGCGGTGGCGAATGTCCTCTCGGGGGCAGGCGGCGGCCGCTATACGCTCGGCTGGACGCTGGGGCGGTTGAGTTGGGTCGTGGCCGCGAGCGTCTTGTTTCTCTACTTCATGCGGCAGGCGGCTCGGCAAAGATGGCAGCTTGCTGACACCAACGAACGCCTCGAGCAGCGTGTCGCGGCTAGGACCGCCGAACTGCAATCCGCGAATGGCGAACTGGCAAAGTCGGTGAACGAGCGCGATCTTTTGCTGCGCGAGGTGTATCATCGCGTGAAGAACAATCTGCAGCTTGTCGACAGTCTCCTTGCTTTTCAGTGGGCGCGAATCGGGGAAGGCGAAGCGCGCGTGGCGCTGGAAGATGTAAGAAGGAGGGTCAACGCCCTCGGACTCGTGCATCAGCAGCTCATGCAATCGCCGAATATCACGACCCTGGATGTGAGGACATTCCTACACACTCTCGCAGCCAATCTGACTACGGCCTCGGGCGGAGGTACCGAAGTAGTGGCGGTTGCGGACCCGCAGCCGCTGCCGGTAAATCTTGATTTCGCGGTGCCGCTCGGGCTGCTGGTAACGTCGAGACCATCTCCGTTACCAGCAGCCCGAGCGGCACCGCGAAATAGAAATTCACCGGCAGCGGCTGCGGGACCGCAACCGCCGCTTCTTCGGTACCTCCGCCCGAGGCCGTAGTCAGATTGGCTGCGAGAGTGTGTAGGAATGTCCTCACATCCAGGGTCGTGATATTCGGCGATTGCATGAGCTGCTGATGCACAAATTGCCGAGCATGACCCCTCCTTACATCTTCCAGCGCCACGCGCGCTTCGCCTTCCCAATTCGCGCCCACTGAAAAGCAAGGAGACTGTCGACAAGCTGCAGTTGTTCTTCACGCGATGATACACCTCGCGCAGCGAAAGGATCGCGCTCGTTCACCGACTTTGCCAGTTCGCCGTCGCCGGATTGCGGGCTGCGGCGGTCCTAGCCGCGACACGCTGCTCGAGGCGTTCGTTGGTGTCAGCAAGCTGCTGCCACCGAGCCGCCTGCCATGAAGTAGAGAAACAAGACGCTCGCGGCCACGACCCCAACTCAACCGCCCCAGCGTCCAGCCGAGCGTATAGCGGCCGCCGCCTGCCCCGAGAGGACATTCGCCACCGCAATCGCCGTCGTGCCAGGGCCAGCCATAAGTACAGTTCATCAGCGTGGCGCAGCCGAGTGAGGATCACAAGGACGGCCCCTCCTGATGGCGATGGCAAGATTATTGAGCGTGAGATTGAGAGCCGTCCATTGCCCGCCACTAACAGCGCTGGCAGACGTCAAGTACCGTAGCGATCACCGACAGCAGGATCACAGCCGCCACCGTGGCAAAACATCCACAAAGGATGACCACCGGACCCGCTCGGCCGCACCCGGGAAGCGGGGTAACGCGCCTCAAGAACTACGGCAAGGGCCGTTGAGAATGCGTAACCCCATCTCCAAACGATGATATCCAAGCCGTTGATTGAGCGGTGCCGATGACGGAACGCCCCGCTAAGACCGCGCCCGGAGATGTTCAATATATGAGGGATGGTCATGACGCGGGTGCAGATATCCGCACCCGAGCAAGAGGAGCGACCATGTGCGGCGCTCCGTAAAGGATGAGAAAAGCAAAAAACTCGTCGCAAGCTCAGCGACCGGCGCCCCCGCCACGAAGAATGGGATCAATCCAGTCAGTTCGGGCCCAGGCTTTGTTGCCCACGGCATCAAGCCGGCGCCGAGCGCGAGATACCCTCCGATCGCGACAATGGTGGCGCTCCCCCGGACCCTGTCCCGTCACCCTGTGCCCTGCGGTAGACTTCGCTGCGGTCGACTACCGCAAAGAGCAAGGCGGAAATCACCCTGACGATAGGCAAACATCGGCGCAACCGTTAGTTCCAGTGCTCCGATCGACAGTAGCTGTACGATCGAAGTACAACATAAGAGACCGATCTACGTGGTCGAGTGACCAGATTGCGTTGAAATGGCATCCAACGAGCCTGTAACCTCATAGCGCACACCGCCTCAGATGAACTCCATCTGCGGTGGCGTCTGCGACATGTTTCAGCCATCACTTGTTCGAGGACTGTGCTACCAATCCCCTGCGAGATGGCGCCTTCACGTGTGGTCCACCCTGCTCCTGCCATCGGAATATGAACTGGTGATGTCCATTTGGCTTGCCAACTGACCAAGATATGGACGCATCAGGATTGATTGGATAAGGCGCCCATCTTCACTGCATTGGTGGCAAGTTCGTGCACTGCTAATCCGTTCGGCCGCTTTTGCATCGGATGCTCGGGCCCTCTATGGTGGCACGCCCTGCATACGGGCTCATCTCCGTTCGCACGACATCGGCGATGTCTGCTCCCTGCCATTCTTTGTCGATTAGCATCACATGCATCTGAGCCAGTGAATGCAGGCGACTGAGTACTGCTTGTTCCGCCTCCTTGACGGTCCTCTTGTCCGCAAAACTTCTGGCGATGATGGCCTGCACCAGTGCGAAGATGTTCTTGGTTCGGTGGTTTATCTCATGCGTCAGGAGTTCTTGCCGTTCCTGCACTAGCTTGCGTTCGGTAATATCTCTGGCGATCTTGGACACACCGATGACTTGACCCGAGACGTCATCCTTGATCGGAGATACGCTGATAGAGATATCGATCAAGATGCTTGCAACGCCGGACTGTTTCACAGGCTCGACACGTTCCCCGCGACGAACGCAAAAAGGATGATCAGCTCTTCGTTCACATGGTCCGGCGGTATCAGGATCAAAATCGGCTTGCCGACCATTTCTTCGGCCGCGTAACCGAACAGGCGTTGCGCGCCATCGTTCCAGCTGGTGAGAATGCCGTTCAAATCTTTGCTCACGATGGCGTCTTGAGAGGAGCCCACGATGGCAGCCAACCGCTGATCCACCAGCTCCGTATCCTGCGCTCGGATCAAGTCAGCAGCTTGCCGCGCAAGCACGTCCAAGACCAAGGGTGTGGACTGCATCGCCCGCATCCCAGCCTTTACGATAGGCCTCAAGAACTTTCAGTTCCGGCCATGAAATCGCAGCCCTCGACATCTGGCACGATCGCACGCTCGCCGCTGGCCATCGCGGCTCCACAGATGCAACCAATACCGGGCCTCACCCACTGCCAAAAAGCTACAGATGATGGATCGAAACCCTTGTGCGCCAATAGCTCAAGCTCACCACGCTCCAGGTGGAACATTTGCATGCTGGCGAAGTCAGCATCATGACGACGGCGGCGTCAAGAATTTTTTGGGCCTGGGTATCGTTCTCGTGAATTAGCTGGGTGCTAATGTTCTGGAGCTGTCGGGTGAGCGTCGAGCTCGGCCGCGAGGCGTTCCTTACTCTCATGTAACGCTTCCTCGGCGCGCATCCTCTCAATACCGAAGCCAAGCTGCCGAGCAATGGTAACAGCAAGGTCGATCTCGGCCTTGCTAAATACATGAGGCGCTTCGTAGTAGGTCATGAACTTACCGATGAGATGCACCTTCGCAACAAGCGGTACGAATGCGCAGTGCGCCGATACCCTCGGCCTTCACGGTGACCTTCATGTCTGGGAAGGTCAGCTTCGTCTACGTTCTCGACGCAGATAGGCTGCGGTTCTATGGCGTCGCGAGCCCACGGCGAATGGCCAACTATTTCCCACAGCCCGGCGATCGACGTCAGAAGTCCCCGCCAGGCTATGAACCGCATTACGCCCGAGCGATCGAACGTTAGTATTTAAGAGCGCTCGCACTGAAGGGAGCGTGAGACGGCATCCAATGCCGCCTCACAGATTTCACGTTCTGTGCGAGCACGATAGACCGTCAGGAACTCATACAATGCAGTCGGCTCGTCCGCGCGTCAGCGGCGATGCATCTACCTCCGACAGCGCGAGGACTGCGCCATCCGCCACGCCCCTCGTGGCCTCGTCTAGCGAGCATCACGGGCCACTCTCATCAAAGATGGCGCGTAGGTTCTTCCAGCCGATGACAAATAAAATTCTGCACCTTTGGCATGTCAAGGTCTTGAACGCTCAAGCCTGAGCTTTTCGTTCCACGGCGGTTGGTCATGCGCACGCTCAAGACTTTGATACGTCTAAGTGGTTGCCGTCGCACTTGATACGCTTGCTGGCGGCTGTTCCGGCCAACTGCCGCTCCCCGCCGCTGCCGTCAGGAAAGAATGCGTTAGCAGAACAACACGCACCCCTTCGCAGTTTCTCGATCCGGAGACACATTGACCTGCCCGTGACTTCCATGGTGCCCCGGCATGAAAGGCCCCACAGCCCCCCAAACTGTGGGCCTTTTATTTTCCGCCGAGCACTTCTTCAGAATTCGGCTCGCATAGATCATCTTTGTAGAAATTGAAGATGTTCGCTCCCCGTGGCGAAGCTCACGTTGCGCCAATACAGGGACGAGGACCCCACCCGCCGCGTGAACTGACCATGCCCCAGGGCCAGAAGCGCCCCGCCGACATGATCGGACGCATAAACGCCTCGCCTTGGAGGGGTATTGGCCACCCAGTTCGCATCCAGCTTTCAGTGGCGTGCGACGCTACGCCCTTGGTTGACCCGCACCAATCGAGAAATTCCCGCAGCCGTGATTCCTGATGACCCTTCCGATGCCAGGGCTCTGCGAGCATGCCCTCCACCATAGCCATCGCCTCATCCATCGCTCATTAAGGCCTCGAGCTGAGCGCGTGCCTTCCAACATCCGTGCCTGCCGAACCCGCTTATTGAAGTCTGGGCCTTCCAAGTCTCCCCCAAAGCGGTGATACGCACAGGCAACAACCTTCGCCATCTAGCGGCTGTGGCAGACGGAGCATTCTGAAGGTGCCGGCCACCTCTGGGGCTGCCCGGCTATGCGGGATAGGTCAGGGCTCGACCCTCTGAAGGGTGGGCCGCGTCTTCATCTCCGGACGCGGCCAATCCTTTCTAGTCGACGCTACATACGGGCCAGGATCCCCATGTCCTTCAAACTCACGGACCAACAACATGTCATGTTGGAGCTGATCGCCGACAGACCGCTTCCGGCAATCCCTGAGGTTAAGCGCTTCACTGTGCCGCTCGAAGCAAACAAGCTCATCGCACTTATCGATGAAGCCGAGTGGCGGATAACCCGGCTCGGCATGGCAATGCTTGAACGCCTGCAGCACACGTTGCATTAGACCCGCCTCCCGGAAACCGACCTCCCCCGCATCCACGATTCCCAAGCTCCTTCTGCGTTGACCCAACTTAGTGAGCTCAACCCTGACGCCGTTCGTCACTCAGTTTGACGTTCATCAGAATCCGGCATGCCGTCGACTTGCATGTTTGTTGCGTTGTTCGCTCGGTGAGACGCAGGCTGCGCCACGTGGCTGGGGGAGCGCATACCGCTAAGGCGTTCGCTGGGTTTGCCCCGGATCAATTCTGATTGGGTCGAATTTTCCATGGAAGACACGCTCACGAATGAGCGCGTCATTTGCAGCGCGAGCTACGGCGCGTTGCGGAAAATAGGAGGCAACTCTGTCAGTTCGAAGCAAGAATTGTTCGCGGTATTCTACCGTGAACGGGGCAGGATGGAGGCACGAGCCAACGCCAAATACATTGACGGTCAGAACCCGCCACACATTTTTCCCGAAGATCTCTAGGTTCGCCCCCACCAGTCCCGGCCGCATCGTCGCCTGCTTGCAAGTGCGCGCCGAAATGTAAGTGAGCTGCCCCCGCCGACCTGCACCCCTTCGTCGATGGCGTCGCGTCGCCATCGACACGACCGCCGCTGGCACCCATTCAATAGACTACGTCGTCACCGGCATCTCCGGTCTCACTAGAGCACGACCACCCGCACTGTCATTGTGTCCGCTCCTGCAAACGATAACCAAGCAGCAGCATCCAGCACACCCGAAGCCGCCAACGACAACTCCCCTACCGTGCCCATGTCAGCGACCGGCGCAGATGCGACCTCCAGCATTCAATAAAGCCGCGCAACATCCTGGCGGCGGCATACTCGCCCGTTGAAGAGCCTATCCGACCCAGCCCAAGCAGCACTCGGCGGCGTTACCACTATTGCCGAGCAGATCGCGCCAACAAAGCACTTGTCCGTGAATTTGATCGGTCGCTTCATCAGCGAGGCCTCGCCCCGGTGATTGATGCCGGGTCTCGTTGAACAACGATGCCACACGGTTTTTGTGCATCGAGCAACGCATGGCTCACATTCTTCGACACGCAGTAGAGCCAAGGCATCGTCGGGCCCGCTTGGTCGAGCTTGCCGATCCACCCAAGCATACAATTCTCGCACCAAGACATGTACTGAGTAGATTTCCGCGATGCCGGCCGAGGCTACTACGTTGTTGGCCATATGCTTCGCCGATGTGTTTGCGGTTATATTTTTAATATTTACGATGCCCCTTGTTCCAACCGAAGAGACGCCCAGATATCTAGCGTAGTTTGAGTGATGGTCATTCGATCTATGTTGAAACTGTTTTCAGGAGAAAAAAATGTCAATCAACGCAGGTCCCGCAACGACCGCCGGCATGAGAGGCGAGATCCAAAAGCAGTGGAGCAAGTTCACCTACGCTGAGGTCTCTGCTCTCAAGAGCAAGGATGAGCTGGTCGCCCAGGTTCAGAGCAAGTACGCGCTCGACAAGGTACAGGCCCAGAAGGACGTCGACGCATTCGCCAGAGGTCGGCAACTTTAGTCGCTCGTAGTCGTCAACATCCATTAAGGAAAAACCATGCCGAAATATCTCATACAGGCATCATACACAGCTGAGGGTCTCAAGGGCCTTCAGAAAGACAAGGCATCAGGACGAAGGACAGCGGTCGCGAGCGCCGTAGAGACACTCGGCGGCAAGCTCGAGGCCACCTACTATACCTTCGGGCAAGACGACGTGATCGTCATCGTGGATCTGCCGGACAATACCGCTGCGTCTTCGCTCTCGTTGGCGGTGTCAGCTTCCGGCCTCGTCCGAACCAAGACCACGCCTCTGCTCACCGTTGAGGAAGTGGATAAGGCACTAGCGAAGAACATCAACTATCGCGCTCCGGGCCGGTAAACCCGACCCGCTAAGAAACGACGCGTTTGTTTTCGGTGAGCCCGGGGTGCCTTGCGCGCCTCGGGCTTTTCATGGCCGCAACGCGGCCACCGTGTGAAGCATCAAGACCCTCGGGAGAAACACATGCACATTGATCGTGCTCAAGCGAACCGATACCTCGCTTTCGCGGGGCTCAGTTTGAGTCTTCTTTTCTTGCTGGCGATTACCCTATTGGCATCCATCCAATATCCGTGAACCACACCACGCGCGAAATGCGTGCAGCGATCATCCAAAATGCGTCACTCTATTTCCTATTGAGGTCCGCCCCCTTTTCGCGCCGTCCGCGCCTGGAGATCAGGCCATAAGCCAGGCCTACGCCCAAGAGAACGGCCCCTCCGATCGTCATGATGAGCCAGAATGCCGGACTTGTGTTCATGAATTCTCTCATTCAGTTGAGTTGGCGCATTTCAAGCGAGAGAGCGTGCGTCGCGCTAAGAGACGCCCGGAGGTCCCGCTAGAAGCTCTTCCACCGCGCTCATCAACACGTCCATGCTCTCGGGCTTCATTATATGCGGGGCGTCCATGCTCGCACCCTTCACGGGGTCAAAACCGCTATAGCTCACATACGGGATGCCGCGTTCCTTCAGTCGCGCACAGAGCTCGGTGCTGTCACCGTCCTTGAGTGCATGGTCCATGATGGCCGCCGACAAACCGTCATGCTCAACAAGGATCAGTGCATGACGCACGGTCGTCGTCGTCGTCGCATTAGCACCGGCTCGCTCCAGAGCCTGCGCAATGTCCATCGCGATGAGAAGTTCGTCTTCGGCAACGAGGACCGAGCGCCCTCGGAGTGCTGGATGTTCCATGTCGGACCTGCGCGGCTAAGCGCAAATGCCAGAGGCAGGGCGGTCTCTCTGAAGTGGGCCGCAGTGTCCCGAGCCGTCGATCAATCCCCGGCAACGCAACAAGCGCGATGATCGACTGAAAAGGCCAAGCTCGACGAGCGAGGGGGGGCCTAGTGTTGCGTATGCTTCCGTACCGTGCGCCCTTAATCGACGCTTGTCACTGCTTATCTTTTACCGATGCGACGTAGGTACTTTCCGACTCTGTTCCACATGAACTATCTGGACTTCTCTAACAGCGACACTCCGGTTTTCCCTCCCGGTAGGTCCTTCTGGGAGGTGCTCGCCTTACCCCCGTTCGGCAGCGCCAGCGCCCTTGCTCGCTCAAGGCATTAAGGCAGCCAACTCAGATCAGCGCGGCCTTGAGTACTCCCCCGTTCTTAGGCCGCGCTTCTTCCCCTCCGCAATGTCTTCGGCCCAGTCTTTCCAATCGGCCGCCGGCGCCCCGATCCCATCAGGGTACGCACGAAGCGTCGGCGGCCTCGCCCGCATCCACCGAAGCAGACGACATGGGCACAGCTCAATGATCCCACGCATCCGAAGTTCCGCTTCCGCAGAGCATTCTTCAACGACTTCGACGATAATGGACGACGCCAACGACAACGGTATTCTTCTCTCCCAGCATCCAGCCACCCCAAGCAGCCAACGACAATCCTCACCCGCTCAAACCAACCGGCACAACCGACGCCGCCTCAACCAGCACCCAATAGAGCGCCGTACCACAAGTCTCCCCCGAGATGGGGATATCGCTCTTTTCTGATTTCAGTATTTGTCCCCGCGCTGTCCTCCCGACGCGCCGAGGACGAGACCTATGCCTGCCAAAACGATTACATGTCCCGATTGTGGCCTTGTCTTGCGCGTAGCCCGCGACGATACCGGCTCGACCCTGCTCTACGATGTCCGCGATTGGCAACGTCGCTGCAAACGCGTCGATCTCGACAATCCTACGTGGTGCCTACCCCGCTGCGCTGGGACTGATCTCCTTGCCCGACCTCAGAACGCTATAGCGAACTCATACCATCGTCGCGGTAGCTCACCTCACTTCCACAAATCCCTCGAAGCCCGTCCGGCCGCTTTCGCTCCACCGCCTCACTCCCTAACGTCGGCGACGCCTGACAGCCACGGGATGCACCATATCGAGGCACCAATCTGCGTCCCCGAATTTCGCGGTGAACTCTGCCATGAGTTTCGTCGTATCCCGACCCACCAAATATTCCGCCGTCAGCAAATTGATCATCACCACCGTACCTTTTGGGTGGCGCTCACGAAGCCAGGGACAATAAGCTTCCCGCAACTGCACGCTGCGATCGCACCACTGAGCCACCGACAAGTGCTTCTGCATTTCCATCCACGCCACTCCAACAAAACGTCAGCTCACCAACACTACATCGTTGAGTTATACGATATCCCCGCGCCGCTCCCGCCGTATCTGGCGTTCGCCGCGCTCTTGTGCGTTTCCGCAATCACGCTTGGAACCAAAGTCTTCGGGAAGAGTTTTATGTGCCAGACGGCGCGCAGAACCCCCCTTCTGCTTCCCTCACGCGCCGCACATCCCCAGGCCCGCACTTGCCCCCCAGGTGCGGGCCATTTCTTTGCCCAATCGCGCAGCCACCGATGCCTTGCTGCTGGTTCGCAAGCGAGAGACAGAAAAGAGCCAAAATCAAATATCCTATTGAAATCACGATAATTGTTTGCACTATGCGACAGACCGATTGCAGCCGGAAGCGCTATTGCCCCGCAACGGCATGTTTCGTTCGCGTCGTGTCGCGCGGCCGGCACCTGCCCAAGTTCTGTCACCTGAATCGCGTTGTAATTCCGACGGGAACCGGTTCACGCTTCAGGCGTTTTTCGCACATGCCAGGTTGGACTCCACGACAGCTGATCGCGCTCTGGCCGGTGCTCGCCGGCAGCGTCGTGCTGGGTGTCCTGATCGCTCTGGTGAGCTGACTTCTCGGGCGCGCGTAGCTCGCCCCGCTACTAGCGCGGTGCGCTGCCGTCCTCCGGCGTGCCGACCGTGCGCTGGAGCGCGACGATGCCGGGATGATCGGCCGGAAGCGCCGGCGTAAACTGGGCTCCGATCCGGCTGCCGAGCGACCATACGACTTTGGCTGCGAGGCGTTGGCCGGACAGCAGCTCGATCGAGATTTGATCTCCTACGGCCACGCCGAACGCACCCTGCAACTGCAGGCCGCCCGTCGAGAAGTCCAGTATCGAAACCGTCTGAAATCGCCCGTGACTGTGCACGAGCGCCGTGACCGCCGCCGATCGGCGCTCATGCCGGCGACGGACTGCCGTCGTCCTCTCCGCAGGTCCTGCAGCTCGCGGCGCTGTGTTCATCTCGGTCGTGCTCGGTTGCCGTCCAGGTGGGATGCGATTCAAAGCGGGGCCCCTCCGTGTACGGCGAACAAGAGGAGCGGCGTTAGATGGTTATGCATTGCCATATTCTCCTTAACAATTCCTGCACGCCGCTCGTTGTTGCAGAGCGAACAAGAGTGGCCGAATTTCCGAGGCGCCCACTCCGCCCCCGGATCAAGCAATGGGCAATTTCCTCCTTGATGCGAGGAGCGATGCAGGATTTGCGCTTTTGCTCCGACGTCGTATTTCCTCGCGGATCGGTTGGAGTAGAGGCACAATCCTGCTCCGGAAGAATCCGCAAATTGTTAACTGTCGGCCGGCCCGACGCGCCAAGCACATCGTCCGTGATGCTAATATTCGTTGTTTGCCGTTACAAACTTGAGAGGCCAAAAATGAAGAAGTTGTTGTCGCTCGCCGCGGCTGCCGGAGCACTGATTGGCGTCCAGGCCATCGCTGCGACGCCGGCGGCGGCCGGTGGCTTTTGCGGCTACTACGGGAACGGATATGCCAGCTATTCTGGTGGCTGCTGCCCGCGGTACTACGAGGTCGTGGGCTACTACTAGCCGGTGGTGCGCAGGGTCGTCCGGACGGTGAGCTACTACCGCGTCGTCGGTTACCGGCCGGTGTTCACGCGCAGCTACCATCGGGCCTGGTAACCGATCGCGAAGAGCGACGGACCACCACCTCACCTGAGCCGCCAATGCCGGGGCCCGTCACGCACGGTCCCCTCTCTCTTTGCATCGACCTGCTATCGACCAAAGGCGGAATGGCCGAACAAGTAACGGCCGGCGGTAGATACTTCCGTCGATTTCCGGCAGAGCTGATGCTCGACAACCACGTTCGCAGGTAGAACGCCGATATACTACTGTTTCTCTATAGATTTTTTCCGATGTCTAGCACATGACTTGAGTCTGGCTCCTGCCCCTGGGGGACCTCACAAGCAAGGAGGGGCGACGGAGAACGGGCGGGCATTCCAATTCAGAGTTGAAACGCGATGGCGCTGACTTTCTGGCACCTCGGCTGCGCGCGTCCGCCCCATCGGCGGAAACGTGTATTCGCGGGACGCGCGCCGGCTGCTCCAAGGATTGCTGGTTCTTCCCATGCTGGCGGACTGCACACTCGGACCCGATTTCAAGCCGCCCGAGCCGCCGCCGGTGGCGGGCTATCTGCCCGCGCACGATGGCCGCCCCGGGAAGATCTACGTGCCGGGCGGCGACATACCCGCACGCTGGTGGGAGGTCTTCCGGTCTCGGCATCTAAACGACCTCATCGAAATGGGGATCGCGCACAACGCCGACCTGCAGGCCGCCGAGGCTGCGGTGCGGGTTGCGCAAGCCGGCGCGCTGGCCCAGCGCGGCTCGCTGTTTCCGCAGGTCGCGGCCAACTGGAATACGACACGGCAGAGGCAGCCGCTGGCCACGGTCACCCCGACTGCCGCCACTGGCGCAGCGGTCTACTCCCTGCACACGGCGCAGGTGACCGTCGGGTACGCGCTCGATGTGTGGGGCGGAACACGTCGCCAGATCGGAATCGCTGGAGGCCCAAGCCGAGGCGTTGGCCTTCCAGCGCGAAGGCGTCTATCTCACGCTGACAGCCGACGTCAGGCCCTGGCCGCGATCCAGGAGGCTTCGCTGCGCGGACAGGTCGCGGCGACGCGCCGCCTGATCTCGGCGCAGGCGCGGTTGCTCGCAATTCTGCGCCGGCAAAACAGCCTGGGCCAGATCGCGCTCCCCGACGTACTGGTCCAGGAGACAGCGGCGGCGCAGGCGCGGATGCTGCTGCCGCCGCTCGAGCGGCAGCTCGATCAGCAGCGCCACCTGCTTGCCACGCTCACCGGCCGCTTCCCGAGCGAGGCGAGCGCCGCCAACTTCCAGATCGGCTCCTTCCGCCTGCCGAGGCAGCTGCCGTTGAGCCTGCCAGCCGATCTCGTCTGCCAGCGGCCCGACGTGCGCGCCGCCGAGGCCAACGTGCACGCGGCCAACGCCCAGATCGGCGTGGCCATCGCCAACCGCCTGCCGCAGATC